>NZ_VFNX01000001.1:5313782-6617564 GCF_006715785.1 Streptomyces puniciscabiei | reverse complement strand
CCTTCTTCCTGGCCGGTTCCTGACGCGCGGCGGCGACCGGCGCCGCGGGCAGCGGCTGCTCCCCCGCGGCGGGGACGGTACGGCTCTGCAGCGCGGCGGCGACATGGGTGGCCGGTGCCGGGCTGAAGGCCACGGGCAGCGCGACCAGTGCCCGGTGGAACGGGCCCGGCCGCCAGTCCAGGTCCTTCTCGGGGACGGTCAGCACCAGGTCGGGCAGGGCATTGAGCAGCTTCTCGATCGCGGTGACGGCGATGACCTGCGCCGGGTCCTTGGCCGGGCAGGCGTGCGGACCGGCTCCCCAGGCCAGGTGGGCGCCCGTGCTGTGCTTGCGGCGGGCCTCGGCCAGCGCGGGGTCGGTGTTGGCGGCGGCGAAGCTGATGACGACCGGCGTGCCCGCCTCGGCCACCACTCCCCCGAGGTCCACGTCCTGGACCGGGTAGTGCGTGGCGTAGTTGGCGATGGGCGTCTGGTTCCACAGCACGTGATCGATCGCCTCCTGGACCAGCAGCCCGGAGTCGCGTCCGCTGGTGCCGGGGGACAGCAGCAGGAGCAGGGCGTTGCCGATCAGGTTGCGCTCGGGTTCCACGCCGGCGCCCATCAGCATGACCAGCTGGTCCTTGAGCTCCTCGTCGGTCAGTCCCGCCGGGTGCTGGATCAGCCAGGAGGTGACGTCGTCGCCGGGCCGGCGGCGCTTGAGGGCGATCAGCTCCATGAGGCAGGCGGTGAGCTCCTCGTTGGCACGCAGGGCGTCCTTGCCGTCGAAGATCGCCGACATGGAGCTGGTGAGGGAGTCACCGATGTCCGCCGGGCAGCCGAACAGCTTGTTGAACAGCAGCAGCGGCAGCAGCTTGGCGTAGTCGTTGAGGAGGTCGGCACGGCCGCGCTCGCAGAACTGGTCGATGAGGTAGTCGGCGATGGGCTCGACGTCACGGCGGATGCGGGTGATGTTGAGCCGGGCGAGGCTGTCCGTGACGGCCTTGCGCAGCCTGAGGTGCACGGCGCCGTCGGTGAACAGGCAATTGGGCCGGTACGCCATCATCGGCAGCACCGGGCTGTCCAGCCCGATCCGCCCTTCCGCCAGGGCCTTCCAGCGGCGGGAGTCCCGGGCGAAGAGCGTGGTGTTCTGCAGCACGCGCAGGGCCGTCTCGTGCCCGACGACCAGCGTGGCGTCGACGCCGGGTGCGAGCTCGACCGGTCCGGCCGGACCGTGGGCGCGCAACCGGTCGTAGACCTCGTGGGGGTCGGCGGCGAACGCGGCGTCGTGCATGGGGCATCTGGCGGGCGCGGGGACTGACTGGCGGTCCATGGGTTTCCTTCTGCTGGCTCCGGCCGCGGATCCGGGGGAGGCGGGCCGGGGGTTGGTCCGGGGGTGGGGTCCCGGGGTGGGGTCCGGGGGGAAATGGTCCGGGGACGGTCGGATCAGGCGGCTCGGGTGAGCAGGTGGCGCACGAGCGCGATCAGCGCGTGGGCCGAGGACTGCCGGTCACGGGCGTCGCAGTAGACGACGGGGGTGTCCGGGAGCAGGTCGAGGGCCTCGCGCACCTCCGCCTCCTCGTAGACGTGGTTCCGGTCGAAGCCGTTGACCGCGATGGCGTACTCGAGGCCGTAGCGCTCGACGAGGTCGATGACGGGGAAGGTCTCCTCCAGCCGGGCCGGGTCGACCAGGAGCAGTGCGCCCAGCGCGCCGCGGGCCATGTCCTCCCACAGCTGCATGAAACGCTGCTGTCCCGGGGTGCCGAACAGGTAGAGCACGAGATCGTCGCTGAGCGTCAGCCGGCCGAAGTCCAGGGCCACGGTGGTGGTGGTCTTGTCCGCCACGCCCCTGAGGTCGTCCACGTGGACGGACGCCTGCGTCATCTTCTCCTCGGTGCGCAGCGGGGCGATCTCCGACAGCGAGCCGATGAACGTCGTCTTGCCCACGGCGAAGTGCCCGACGACAAGGATCTTGGCGGCGTTGGTCACCGCGCTGGAGACGTAGATGGATCCAGGGGCCGTCTCAGCCGATGAGGGATTGGAGTCCATTCAGAACCTTCTCGAGGGTCGCTCTGTCAACGTTCTGAGCCCGGGGCGGCTCGGCGCGGCGCAGGAGGTGGCCCTGCTCGAATAAATCGGTCAGCAGCAGCCGGGCCACCCCCACCGGCAGTCCCACATGGCCCGCGACCTCGGCGACCGACAGGTAGCCGCCCGCGCACAGTCGCCAGATCGCCATCACCTCGGGGCCGGCCCCCAGCGGCGGGGTCCGCTCGGGAGCCAGGGTGACCAGGGTGTGCAGCGCCAGGTCGTCCGAGGCCGGCAGGGTCCGGCCACCGGTGATGACGTAGGAGCGGACGAACTCGCTGGTGACGGAGGCTTCCTCGCCGGGCTTGGTCATACGCCCACGCCGTTGTCGGAGCGCGGAGCCACGCTCATCGCCTTGCTCAGCGCGGCCACCGTCTTCTGCATGCGGAAGGACATGGCCTCCATGTCGACGTCCAGCGCGGCCGAGACGGCGAGGTACGAGCCCTGGCCGGCGGCGATCAGGAAGATCCAGCCGCCGTCGTACTCCAGCAGCGTCTGCTTCCAGATGCCGTGTCCCGCTCCCACGAATCCCGCGACGGCGCGACTCAGTGACTGCATCGAGCTCATCGCGGCGGCGTTCGTCTCGGCGTCGTCGCGTCCGATGTCGTCCGAGCGCTGCAGCAGCAGGCCGTCTCCAGAGACGAGGATCGCGTGCCGGGCCCCGCGTACCTCGAGCACGTCGTTCAGCACCCAGGACAGGTCGATCTTCACTGGTTGTCAGGTCCTTCCGTGGTGTTCGTGGTCCGCCCGAGCTGAGTACCGCGCGCGAACGCCCCGATCCGCGACGCCGTCACCTCGCCGGCCGACTCGAAAGACCCCTCCTGGCCGTCGTTGCCGGGGGACGGGACCACGGTGACGGGGCCGCTGCGCCGGCGGCGTTTGGGCAGACCTCCCGAGGTCGTTCCCACCACGTGCGAGGGGCCCACGACCGGGACGGGCGCCAGTCGCTGGGGGGCGGCCTCCGGGGCCGCGGCGTCCTGGTCGTCGGCCGCCGGGGAAGGAGTGTCGGCCGAGAGCAGGCTTTCGGGCACACGAATCACTGCACGCACTCCGCCGTAGGGGGAAACGGAACCGACGGAGACGGCGAAGCCGTAGCGGGCGGCGAGCATGCCGCACACGGCGAAGCCGAACCGCGGCGGATCGCCGAGCCCGGTGATGTCGACGGGACCGTCGACGGACAGCAGGGCAGCCGCCCGGTCCTTGGTCTCCTGGTCCATGCCCAGCCCGGCGTCGTCGACGATGAAGCACACACCGGTGGGCACGGCCTGGATGTTGATCTCGACCGGCGTTCCGGGTGCGCTGTAGTTCGTGGCGTTGTCCAGCAGTTCGGCCAGCACGACGGCCACCGGTTCGACCGCCTTGCCGACGAGGGACACGTTGACCTGCGAGTGGACGCCGACCCGCTCGAAGTCCTTGATCCTGCCCTGGGCGCTGCGGGCGACGTCGTAGACGGTGGCGGCGCCCTCGCGCCGGCCCAGCCATCCGCCGCAGAGCACGGAGATGCCCTTGGCGCGGCGGCCGAACTGGCTGCCGGTGTGGTCGACCGTCATCAGGTCGGCCAGCACCTCCGTGGTGTCGCCGTACTTCTTCAGCAGGCTGTCCAGGAGCACCTGCTGTTCCTCGGCGAGCGACTGGAGTGTGCCCATGGCGGACTTCAGCACCGCCTTGGTGGCCGCCTCCGCGTCGGCGCGCACGTCCGCGAGGTCACGCTGATGCTGTGCGGTCAGCGCGGCGATGTGCGTGTGGAGCTGCCCGATGTCGCCGCGGGCCTGTCCCAGTTCTGCCTCGAGGTCCTTTCTCGTTCTTCGGAGCTCCATGTTGGTTCTCCGGGCACGCATCACTGCGACGACCGCAGCGACGAGCACCACCAGCAAGATCCACAGCAGTGGATCCGTGGTCAATGACGTCATGAGACTCTCTTCAAGTCGCATCGCGCCAGGAGCGTGCGAGCGCGATGGTGCCTTTGAGACTGTCCCCCCGTGCGTGTTGGTGACACGCCGTCAGCCCACCGAAAAGTGGGATGATCTTATCAGTCACACAGGCACAACCCGCTTGCCCACAACCTCAATTGAGACGTCACCAAACCCTCACAACCGCGTCACCCGCCCGTTGGGCACCGGCCGCCGAAGGGGCGGGGACCGGCTCAGTCCGGCCACACCCCCGTGGCCAGCAGGGTCTCGATCGCCGCGGTGTACGGCGCGATGTCCAGGCCCTGCTCGGCGAGCCAGGCGTCGGAGTAGTACTTGTCGAGGTAGCGGTCGCCCGGGTCGCACAGCAGGGTGACGACACTGCCCCGGCGGCCCTCGGCCACCATCTCGGAGACGATCTTCAGCGCGCTCCACAGCCCGGTGCCCGTGGAGCCGCCCGCCTTGCGGCCGATGGCCCGCTCCAGGGCGCGTACGGCGGCGACGCTGGCCGCGTCCGGGACCTTCATCATCCGGTCGATGGCCCCGGGCACGAAGCTGGGCTCCATGCGCGGCCGGCCGATGCCCTCGATCCGTGAGCCGCAGTCGCAGGTGACCTCGGGATCACCGGAGGTCCAGCCCTCGAAGAAGCAGGAGTTGTCCGGGTCGGCGACGCAGATCCGGGTGTCGTACTGCATGTAGTGGACGTAGCGCGCGAGGGTCGCGGAGGTGCCGCCGGTGCCGGCCGTGGCGACGATCCACGTCGGCTCCGGGAAGCGCTCCAACTCCAGCTGGCGGAAGATGGATTCGGCGATGTTGTTGTTGCCGCGCCAGTCGGTGGCCCGCTCGGCGTAGGTGAACTGGTCCATGTAGTGGCCGCCGGTCTCCACCGCG
Source organism: Streptomyces puniciscabiei (assembly GCF_006715785.1). Lineage (NCBI taxonomy): Bacteria > Bacillati > Actinomycetota > Actinomycetes > Kitasatosporales > Streptomycetaceae > Streptomyces > Streptomyces puniciscabiei. The sequence goes on along the minus strand of NZ_VFNX01000001.1, from coordinate 6,612,708 downwards.
AGGCGGGCGGACTCCTCGTACATCTTCCGGGAGTCGTCCACGAAGTGGCACTGTCCGCCGTGGAACTCGATCAGGCGGATCTTCTCGGCGCTGGTCGTGCGCGGCATGACCGCGATGAAGGGCACGCCGATCAGCTTGGCGAAGTAGGCCTCGGAGACGGCCGTGGAGCCGCTGGAGGCCTCGATGACCGGGCGGCCGGGGCGGATCCAGCCATTGCAGAGGCCGTAGAGGAAGAGGGACCGGGCGAGGCGGTGCTTGAGGCTGCCGGTGGGGTGCGTCGACTCGTCCTTGAGGTAGAGGTCGATGCCCCAGTGCTCGGGGAGGGGGAAGCGCAGCAGGTGGGTGTCCGCCGAGCGGTTGGCGTCGGCCTGGACCTTGCGGACGGCCTCTTTCAGCCAGTCACGGTAGGCGGCGTCGCTGCGGTCGACGTCGAGGGTGGCGCCGGTCCGGGTCTGGTGTGTGGTGCTCACGGCGGTGCTCCTTACGCTGGGCGCCGACGACACCTCGCGCGGCCGGCATTTCGAGCATAGGCATCTTTCGCACCGCTTCCCACCTGCATAAACGCATCTTTGAGCCACCCAAAGCCGCACTGGGGCACAGGCGTACGAGGCATGCGGGGGCGCATTGGCGGGAGTGCTCCGGGCTGCTTCGGCGGGCGCCTCGCGCGTACTGGTGCTCCCGGCCGCATCGGGGCAGACTGCACGCGACGGGACGATCGTCCCGAACCCAGGCGCACACTGGACCGGGAGCGGGCGCACACTGGATCGCGGAAGCACATGGGCAAGGGGGCGGCGAAGGATGGCGGAGCCGGAGTTCACAGCCACGGGCGTGCGGATCGGCAAGCGGCTGCGTTCGCTCACCCGGGCCGGTCAGGTCCGGATCAACGACGGCAGGCTGGAGTTGCTCACCAGCTACGGCAGCGAGATCGACAGTGCGCCCGTGCAGGCGGTGCGCGCGTCCCGCCCGTGGTTCCGGCCGGACGACAAGGCGCTGGCCGACCTCAACGGCAAGCGGTACCTGCTGACGCTGGGCGAGCAGGACCCCGCTCCGGGCGAGCCGGGACCGCCCGCGGCACGCCGGTTCATCGAGGCGGTGCGCCGGGCCGCCGGGCGCGGCGGCTGACAGCCCGTACGGCCGTCGGCCGGGGAGCAGCCGGTCGCGTTACTCCGAGCAGCGGTCCGTCGCGGCGAGTTGCGGGACCGCATCCGCTGCGTCACGCTGGTCTCACGTCACTCTGGGTTTACCGGCGATAACGCTGCGAACCAGCCCGCCGGCCATGCAGCAGGCGGACGTTTGGACGCAAGCACCCTGCTGGATCCGTTGTTCTCCGTGTTCTTCCGGTCCCGTCGGACCTCTACATCGGGGAGTCGCAGCCGTGATCAGTCACCCAAGCAGGCACTGCACGGTGGAGCTCCAAGCCCTGCCGTCGCGGATCGGCCAGGTCCGCAGAATCGTATCTGCGCAGTTGCGCTACTGGCACATGGACGCGTTGATAGACCGAGCCGCGCTCGGTGTGACGGAGCTGCTGAGCAACGTCCACCGGCATGCCAGGCCCGACAAGTCGTGCACGGTCGAACTCGAGCTGGCGCCGGACCGGCTCACGGTCTCGGTGCGCGACAACGATCCACGGCTTCCGGTGCCGGCCGACGTCGTGGACCTGCCGGACGGCGGTCCGCTGGCCACCTGCGGGCGGGGGCTGGCGATGGTAGCGGCGGTGAGCGAGAGCTGGGGCGCCCGGCCGGACGGCGAGAACGGCAAGGTCGTCTGGTTCACGCTGTCCGCCCCGGCGGTGGTACGGCCGCATCCGGCCCATGGCCCGCGCCGTGCCGCCGCGGTACGGCCCGCGCCGGAGCCGGTCCGCGTCGGAACGGCGGCCAAGGCACCGGCGGGGGCGCGTGTCGGGGCCGGGGTCACGTTGACCGCCGAAGCGCCCGTCACGGCAGCGCCGGTGGCGAGCGCGGCCACCGTGGCGACCGCGACGCCCGCTCCCGCCGGCGCCGGCGCCCAGACTCCCGCCCGGTCGACCGTTCCCGGCTGACCGGGCGGTGACCCTGCCCGCGCCGGTGAGCGACAAGGTCTCGCTCACCGGCGCCGGCAGGGTACGGGGCGCTGTCGCTGTGCAACGAGGGTTTTACTCACCGGCGCGGGCAGGGTACGGGCGCCGGCGCCGGCCGGGACTGGGGCGCTCCCGACACTGATCGGATGCCCGCAGCGGCCCTCGACAGCCGACGGCACTGCAGCGCCCCAAAGGGGCGCGGGGAACTGCGCGACCAGCCCCCACGCACCCGCACCCGCAGACGGTCTGCACCCGCCCACCGGGTAGGCGCCGCACCGGCGCACGGCACCAGCACGGCAAGCAGCACCCGCACCCCCAGGGGCGCGAGGAACGGCGCGACCAGCCCCCCACGCACCCGCACCCGGTCCGCACCAGCCCACCGGGTAGGCACCCCACCAGCACACGCCACCAGCCCGACAAACGGCACCCACACCCCCAGGGGCGCGAGGAACGGCGCGACCAGCCCCACGCACCCGCACCCGCGCACGGCTCCACTCGCCCCACCCTCGTAGGCGCCCCGGCCAAAGCGACGCAGTCACTCCGTCGCGATGGCCCGCAGGACATCCAGCCGTGCCGCACGGCCGGCAGGGCGGAGACCCGCCAGAGCGCCGGCGGTGAGGCCGACGAGGGCGACCACGGCGAGCCGGGCGGCCGGCAGGGAGAAGGCGAACGCGGTGTCGCTCGCGCCGTCGGAGGCCTTGACCAGCACCCAGCCGAGGAAGGCGCCGAGTCCGAGACCGCCGACCGTGCCGAACGCTGCGACCAGGACCGACTCCCAGCGGACCATGGCCCGCAGCTGGGCGCGGGTCTGGCCGACGGCTCGCAGCAGGCCCAGTTCCCGGGTGCGTTCGTGCAGCGCGAGGGTCAGCGTGTTGGCGATGCCGAGCAGGGCGATGACCACCGCGAGGGCGAGCAGCGCGTAGACGAGGGTCAGCATCATGTCGATGCCGCCCGCCGAGGACTGCGCGTACTCGTCCCGGGTCTGCACGGACGGGTTGCCGTACTGCGCGGCGACCTTCTTCACCGCCGCCTTGCCCGCGTCCGTGCCCACCCCGTGCTTGAAGGTGACCGCGATGAGCGAGTCCGCGTCCTGGGTACGGTGCGGGGCCCAGGCGGCGCGGGTGATGACGTAGTCGCCGACGAGTTCCGACTGACCGTACACGGCACGGACGGTGAAGTCGTCCGTCCGGCCGTCGGTGAAGGTCAGCCTGGCCGTGTCGCCGGTGCGCAGATGCTGCCGGTCCGCCTCCTTGCGGGTGATGGCGATGCCGTCGGTGCCGAGGTCGCGCAGCGAGCCGGTGACCGTGCCGAGGTCGAAGGTGCGGGCGAGCGCGGCCGGATCCGTGACGGTCAACGCCCTTCCGCTGCCGTCGACTTCGGCGACCCCGCGGCCGAGTCCCACGGCCGTGTCCACCTGGGGCAGCCGCTGGAGTGCGGGGGCGAGCCGCGGGCTGAGTCCGCTGCCGCCCGCACCGAAGGAGGGGCTGCTGACGGCGATGTCACCGGCGAAGGACCGGGACACCGTCCGGTCCATCGTGGCCTTCAGCGAGGCGCCGAAGACGGTGAACAGCGACACGACGGCCACGCCGATCATCAGCGCGCTCGCGGTGGCCGCCGTCCGCTTCGGGCTGCGCAGGGCGTTGCGCCGGGCCAGGGAGCCGGTGACCCCGCGCAGCCGGTCCAGGGGGCCGCCGAGCAGCCGTACGGCCGTGGTGGCGGCGACCGGGCCGAGGACGACGAACGCCGCCAGGGCGAGCAGCGCGCCGACTCCCGCCAGCCACACGGACGGGGAGACGAGGACACCGGTCAAGGTCGCGGCGAGCGCCGACGCGCCGAGGACACCCCCGGCGATCGCACGGGCGCGGGAGGCACCGGAGGTGTCGACGGCCGTCTCGCGCAGGGCGGCGAGCGGCGCCGTCCGTCCGGCGCGCCGGGCCGGCAGGAGCGCGGAGCCCACGCAGACCACGATCCCCACCGCGAGCGGCAGCACCATCGACAGCGCCTTGATCACCAGGTCGCCGTCGGGGAACGGGAATCCGATCGCCGGAAACAGCGCCTGGAGCCCTGCGGCGATGCCGATGCCGCCCGCGAGTCCGGTGAGGGACGCGGTGAGCGCGACGAGGCAGGCCTCGGCGAGGGCGGCCGCGGTCACCTGCCGGCGGGCCGCGCCGAGGGCACGCAACAGGGCGTTCTCACGGGTGCGTTGGGCGACCACGATGGCGAAGGTGTTGTGGATGGAGAAGGTGGCGACGAGCAGGGCGACACCGGAGAACACGAGCAGGAAGGTGGTGAAGAGGGTCAGGAACTGGCTGGAGATCATGTCGGTGTTCTCCTGCGCCGACTGCTGACCGGTGATGGCCTCGACTCCCTCGGGCAGCACCGGAGTCAACCGCCGGACCAACTCCTCCTGGCTGACTCCCGGTTCGGCCCGCACCGCGATGGACGCGGCCTGGCCGGGCCGCGCGGTGAGGTACTTCTCGGCGTCGGCCCGGGTCATGCCGGTGAACGTCACCTGGGCCATGCCGTCCTGGCCGCCGAAGGTGGCGAGCCCGACGACAGTGACCTTCACGGGGTCCGGGGTGCGCAGGGTCGTGGTGTCACCGAGCTTCAGACCGCCCTTCTTCGCGGCACCCCGGTTCACCACGACCTCGCCCGGCTCGGCGGGAGCCCGGCCTTCGGCGAGCCGGTACGGGTTGAGCCGCGGGTCGGTGATCCAGTTGCCGGCGAGCGTGGGCGGTCCTTGGCCGCCGACCGGCTTGCCGTCGGAGCCGACGAGCTGGCCGGCACCCTGGATGTTCGGTACCGCCGCGGCCACACCGGGCACCCGCTCGACGGTCTTCACCAGCGAGGTGTCCACCGGCCGCCGAACGCCCTGGGCCTCGCCGGGTGTGGTGATGGCGTCGGCGCCGCGTACGACGGCGTCCGTGCCGCTGGCGGCCTCGCCGAACATGCTGCCGAAGCTCGCGCGCAGCGTGTCGCCCATGACGAGCGTGCCCGTCAGGAAGGCGACGCCGAGGAACACGGCGAGGAACGTGCCGGCGAACCGGCGCCGGTGCGCGCGCAGGGAGGTGAGGCTGAGCCGGAGCGAGGCGTTCATGTCCGCACCTCGAAGGCCTTCATGCGGTCCAGGACCCGGTCCGCGGTCGGCGACTCCATCCGGTCGACCAGCCGTCCGTCGGCGAGGAAGAGCACCTCGTCGGCGTGCGTGGCGGCCACCGGGTCGTGCGTGACCATGACGACCGTGCGGTCCATCTCCCGCACGGCGGAGCCCAGGAGCCCGAGGACCTCCGCGCCGGAGCGGGAGTCGAGGTTTCCGGTCGGCTCGTCGGCGAAGACCACGTCTGGCCGCGCGGCGAACGCCCGGGCCACGGCGACGCGTTGCTGCTGGCCGCCGGAGAGTTCCGAGGGCCGGTGGTGCAGCCTGTCGCGCAGGCCGACGACGTCGACGAGGGCGTCGATCCACTCCCGGTCGCCGCGCCGTCCGGCCAGGTCCAGGGGCAGTGTGATGTTCTCCGCGACGGACAGCGTCGGCACCAGGTTGAACGCCTGGAACACAAAGCCGACCCGGTCGCGGCGCAGCAGGGTCAGGCGCCGGTCGTCCAGCGCGCCGAGTTCGGTGTCGCCGATCCAGGCGGCGCCGGAGGTGAGCGTGTCGAGGCCGGCCGCGCAGTGCATGAGGGTGGACTTGCCGGAGCCCGAGGGGCCCATGATGGCCGTGAAGCGTCCGGCGGGAAAGGAGACGTCGACGCCGTCGAGGGCGCGTACGGCGGTGTCGCCACCGCCGTACACCTTCACCGCGTCCACCACACGGGCCGCGGCCCGCAGTGCGGTCGTGGTCATGCCGCGCCCCCCTTGCCCGTACGGCCGAACTGCTCCTCCAGGACGGACAGGCGGCGCCAGTACTCGTCCTCGTCGATCTCGCCGGAGGCGAAGCGGCGGCCGAGGACCGCGAGCGGGGAGTCTCCCGCGGGGCGTCCGCCGTCCGTCGGCCGCCAGGGGCCGCCGCGGCCGCGCCACCCGGTGCGGCGCAGGAACGTGACGGCGCCGACCACCACGGCCGCCCAGATCAGCGGGAAGAACAGGATCCACGGGCCGGGTCCGCCGTCCCAGTTGGCCAGGGTCTGCATCTCGGGTCATCTCCCTTGTCGTTTCTCTCTGCGGGGATGCCGCGAGGGTCCCGGCGGGAGGGGGTCCGGGGCGTCGTGCGGCCGGCGGCAGTGCGGGTACCTCCCGGGGAGTACGGCGGGGGCGGCGGGCTGCTCCCCGGGGACCGGCTGGCGGCTTCCTGGCGGCCCGCTGTAACTACTAGTATGTACAGTGGAGGCATGAGCACCTCGGAACGACTGATCGAGTCCACGCGTGAGCTGCTGTGGGAGCGCGGCTACGTGGGCACGAGCCCCAAGGCCATCCTGGAGCGCGCGGGTGCCGGTCAGGGCAGCATGTACCACCACTTCAAGGGCAAGCCGGACCTCGCCCTGGCGGCGATCCGGCGGACCGCCGAGGAACTGCGCGCCACCGCGGAGCGGGTCCTGGGCGGCCCCGGCACCCCGTACGAGCGCATCGAGGCGTATCTGCTGCGCGAGCGTGACGTGCTGCGCGGCTGCCCGATCGGGCGGCTGACCATGGACCCGGACATCATCGCCGGCGACGAGCTGCGCGCACCGGTGGACGAGACGATCGCGTGGATCCGGGAGCGGATCGCCGGGATCGTCGAAGAGGGCAAGCGGCAGGGGCAGTTCGCGCCCTCGCTCGACGGCGAGGAGATCGGCGCGGCCGTCCTCGCCACCGTTCAAGGCGGCTATGTCCTCGCCCGCGCCTCCGGCTCCCCCGCCGCCTTCGACGCCGGCGTGCGCGGTCTGCTCTCCCTGCTCGCACCCCGAACTCCCGGACAGGAGAACTGAGTCACGTGCACATCACCGGACGTCGTCCCGACACCCGGCAGGGCCCGGCGGAGAACTTCACCGGCACCGTGTGGCTGGACGAGCTGGCCGCACCCCCCGCGCCGTCCCGGCTGCGCGTGTTCAACGTCCACTTCGCCCCGGGCGCCCACACGGCCTGGCACCGGCACCCGCACGGCCAGGTGCTGCACGTTCTGGAGGGCGAGGGGCTGGTGCAGCGCAGGGGCGGTGCGGTGGAGGCGATCCGCGCGGGCGACACGGTGTGGATCGAGCCGGACGAATGGCACTGGCACGGCGCCGCGCCCCGCACCTTCATGACCCACCTCGCGGTCGTGGAGGCCGCCGAGGACGGCACGACGACCGAGTGGCACGCGCACGTGGACGACTACCCCGCCTGAGAAGGGATGCAGGACATGCACGCCATGCAGTACGAGTTCACCCTGCCCGCCGACTACGACATGGGCGTCATCCGCTCCCGCGTCGACCGTGTCGCGCATCTGCTGGACGACTGGGACGGCCTCGGCATCAAGACGTACGTGCTGCGCGAGCGCGGGATGCACGGCTCGCCGGTGAACCAGTACGGGCCGTTCTACCTCTGGAACACCATGGAGGGCATGAACAGCTTCCTGTGGGGAGGTGCCTTCCAGGGGCCGGTCGACGACTTCGGGCGGCCGGCGATCCGGCAGTGGACCGGCCTGGCGTTCGAGGAGGGCACCGCCGGCGGGTCCGGACCCGCCTTCGCCGTGCGCCGACGGCAACCAGTACCGGAGGGCGTGGAGTTGGCCGCCTTCATGGCGGACGCGGCGGCCGAGACCGGGCGGCTGGCGGCGGAGGACGGCGCCGTTCTCGCGGCGGCGGCCGTGGACACGCGCGCGTGGGAGCTGGTCCACTTCTCGCTCTGGGAGCACGACACGCCCAAGGCCGACGGCGACCTCTACCAGGTGCTGCACCTCTCCGCGCCCGGCCGCGCCCGGCTCCCGCGCGGGCGGCAGTGGTGAGCCGGGTCCGTACGGTCCTCGGCGACATCCCGCCCGAGGAGCTGGGCGTGTGCGACGCGCACGACCATCTCTTCCTGTGCAGCCCGCGGTTGCCGGGCCAGGAGCTGAACGACCTGCCGGCCGCGCGGGCCGAGCTGGCCGCGTTCCGGGCGGCGGGCGGAGTGGCCGTCGTGCAGTGGACGCCGTACGGCATGGGACGGCGGGCGGCGGACCTGCCGGAGCTGTCCCGGGCCACCGGTGTGCGGCTCGTGTGCGCCACGGGACTGCACCAAGCCGCGCACTACGACCCCGAGTTGCTCGACAAGCTGCGCGGCAGCGGCCTCGCCGGGCTCTTCGTGTCCGAGCTGACCGACGGCATCGGTACGACCGGGGTACGGACCGGGCTGATCAAGGTCGCGGGCGGTTTCCACGCGCTCGACGCGCACGCCCGCTGGACCATGACGGCGGCGGCCGAGGCGCACCACGCCACGGGTGCGCCCATCGCGGTCCACCTGGAGATGGGCACCGCCGCACTGGACGTACTCGAGCTGCTGTGCGGCGAATTGGGCGTCCCCGGCCACCGGGTGATCCTGGGCCATCTGAACCGCTTCCCCGACCCGGTGGTGCAACGGCAGGCCGCCGAGTCCGGGTGCTGGCTGGCCTTCGACGGGCCCTCCCGCGCGCATCACGCCACCGACTGGCGGATGCCGGCGGCGATCCGGGATCTGGCGGACGCCGGCTTCGGTGACCGGTTGCTGCTCGGCGGGGACACCGTGGTCGCCGGGGGGCGCTCGGTCGACGGTGGGCCCGGCATGCCGTATCTGCTGCGCAGGGCCTGGCCGCGGCTTGAGGTGGAGTTGGGTGCGGAGTTGGTGGCGCGGATGTTTACCGAGAATCCGGGGCGGGCGTTTGCCGTTGACTGGCGGTAGTCGTCCTCTGCTCCAACGCCGGCGTGGCTCTGTTGTTCGGCGGCTGCAGCTGTTTCCCGATCGGGCTGCGTGCGCGCAGGGCGGAGATTCCGTAATGTCCTGGATCCTCCCGCTTCTACGGCGGCCCTCACGTCCGTTCCAACGCTGCGCGCGAGGGCGATCGTTCCCGTTTCGGATGTGACTCCTGCCCCGTCGGCCAGGGCTTTTCGTGGCCGCCCCGAGCTCCGCATACTCGCCCGGCCGGAACCCGGGGGTTTGATGAGCACAGAGGCAGCCAAGGGTGAGCGCCGGGAATCCTGGCTGGTCGCGCACGGCATCCTGCTGGAGCGAGGCCCTCGGCGCACCCTCGCCGCCGCCGGCTTCGTGAACATGCTCGGCAGCAGTGTGTTCACGCTGACGGCCGCCCTCCACTTCACCCGCCGCGTGGGCCTGTCGGCGGCCCATTGGGCGCTGCGGTCCCGCCCGGACGAGCTGCCGAGCGGCGCTGCCGGGTGACGGCGAGATCCCGCAGAGGACAACGGGACCGCCGTCAGCGCAGCGCCCCCAGCGGGTCGTCCAGGACCGGCTGCCAGGCCAGTTCGGCCGCCCCGACCAGGCTGTTGTGATCCAACGTGCAGGACAGGATCGGCACCCCACCGCTCTGCCCCCACAGACTGCGGTCGGCGACCACCGCCCGCAGCCGGCCGGGGTCGGCGTCCAGGAGGGTGCGGTGGAGGCCGCCGAGGATGATGCGGTCGGGGTTGAGGATGTTGACCAGTCCGGCCAGCCCCAGGCCCAGGCGGTCGATCAGGGCCTCGGCGGCCGTACGGACGGCAGGGTCGTCGTACTGGGTGCGCAGCAGGTCGTTGGCCTGCTGGAGCAACGACACCTCGGGGCCCGGCTCGCGGCCGGCCTCGATCAGCAGGGCCAGCGGGTCGGCCTCGACGTCCAGGCAGCCGCGGCTGCCGCAGTGGCAGGGGCGGCCCTCCGGGTTGACCGTGAGGTGGCCGACCTCGAGGGCGAGCCCCGAACTGCCGGTGTGCAGACGGCCGTCCAGCACCAGGGCGCCGCCGACACCGCGGTGTCCGGTGGCCACGCACAGCAGGTCCCGGGCGCCCCTCCCCGCGCCGTGCCGGTGTTCGGCGAGGGCCGCGAGATTGACGTCGTTGCCGGCGAAGGCGGGCCCGATGATGCCCGCCGCGTGCACGCACTCGGCGAAGATCCGCCGGACCGGGGCGCCGACGGGCCAGGCCAGGTGGAGGGGGTTGAGGGCGAGACCGTCGGGCTCGGCCACGGCGGACGGTACGGCGAGTCCGGCGCCGACACAGCGGCGGCCGGTCGTGCGCAGCAGTTCCGCGCCCGCCTCGACGACCGAGCCGAGCACCTTCGCCGGGTCGGCGTCGACGGTCTCGCAGCCGGGCGCGGTCGCCACGATCCGCCCGCCGAGTCCGACCAGGGCCGCTCGGAAGCCGTCGGCGTGGACCTGCGCGGCAAGCGCCACGGGGCCGTCCTCGGCGACCTGGAGCCGGTGCGAGGGGCGGCCCTGGGAGCCGGCCGCGGCGCCGGGCCGGGCATCCACCCGGATCAGCCCGAGCGCCTCCAGCTCGGCGGCCACCGCGCCGGCGGTCGCCCGGGTGACCCCGAGCTCCGCGGTGAGCACGGCCCGGGTCGGCGCCCGCCCGGTGTGCACCAGCTCCAGCGCGGGTCCGAGCGCTCCGCGCCCCCGGTCCAGCCGCGCCCTCGAGGTGGTCCTCTCCCCCGCACTCCGGGGATCCGCCTTGCCGCTCATGAGGGCGAGTCTCCCATGATCCGCAGGTGCGGCGGCCCAGCGCCGGTCCGGCGCATCAGGTCGCAGGAAATCGACAGCACCTCATCAGCGTGGGTGAGCCGGGGCTGGTGCGTCCAGCTGCAGGGCGCAGGAGGGCGTCGACGCCATGGGCTCCCGGACAGGCCCTACAGGCCGCTGACCCGAAGTGTGATGTTCAGACGTCCGGACAGGCCCAACTCGGTCGGCGCGGTGCCGCCGTGCACCCGCGGCACCCCGTGGTGGGCGAGCCGGGACGGCCCGCCGAACACGAACAGGTCGCCGCTGCGCAGCTCGACATCCGTGTAGGGCTTGGCCCGCGTCGCGGTGTTCCCGAACCGGAAGACACAGGTGTCGCCCAGGCTCAGCGACACCACCGGCGCGTCCGAGCTCTCGTCGCTGTCGCGGTGCATGCCCATACGGGCGTCGCCGTCGTAGAAGTTGATCAGCGCGATGTCGTACGCGTACGGCTCCTGCGGGCCCAGCGCGGCGACGGCGGCCCGCCGGCCCAGCTCGCCGAGCCAGGCCGGGAACGGCTTCACGGGGGCGCCGTCGCCGTCGACGGCCGTACGGGCGTAGGCGTACGGGTACCAGTGCCGGCCGGGGCACTCGGGATTGTCCCGTACCGCCCGCCCGCAGTTCGGGCACCTGCGTACAGGACCCCAGTGCCAGCCGAGGCAGACCTGGCGGGCGGTCATGGTGCCGCCGCCCGGTGTGCGCACGGTGCGCAGTCCGGCCGGTGGCCGCGCCCACTGACGACAGGCGGCGAGCAGCTCGCGCTGCGCGTCTGCGTCCAGCCAGTCCGGGACGTGCACGGCGCCCGGCGCGACCTGAGTGCGCTCCCGGGGAAACAGCTCCGCGTCCACGCGCTCCATCTTGCCCCAGGCCCGCCCCACCAGCCCTGAGCTGCGGCTCGGCTAGCCTGGGGGCACGATGAGCGACCGTATGACGACACCGTGGGGCGAGGTCGAGCTGTCCCGCTTCCCCGAGGATCCCCGCGACCGGCTGCGCGCCTGGGACGCCTCCGACGCGTACCTGCTGCGCCACCTGGCCGAGGAGGGGGTGCCGCTCACGGGCGCGGTCGTGGTGCTCGGGGACCGCTGGGGCGCGCTGGCCACGGCGCTCGCGGAGCACCACCCGACGCAGATCACCGACTCGTTCCTGAGCCAGGAGGCGACCCGGGCGAATCTGGCCCGGGCCGGTGTGGAGCCCGGTGCCGTGCGGTTGCTGACCACCCAGGATCCGCCGCCGCAGCGGGTGGACGTGCTTCTGGTACGGGTGCCGAAGAGCCTGGCGCTGCTGGAGGACCAGCTGCTGCGGCTGGCGCCGGCCGTGCACGCGGGCACGGTGGTCGTCGGCACCGGGATGGTGAAGGAGATCCACACCTCCACGCTGGAGCTGTTCGAGCGGATCCTCGGCCCGACCCGGACCTCACTGGCCCGCCAGAAGGCCCGGCTGATCTTCTGCACCCCGGACCCTGCGCTGGAGCGGCCGGCGAACCCGTGGCCGTACGGCTACACCCTGCCGGACGGCCTCGGGGCGGTCTCCGGGCGCCCGGTCGTCAACCACGCCGGCGTCTTCTGCGCCGACCGCCTCGACATCGGCACCCGCTTCTTCCTGCAGCACCTGCCCGCACCGGGCGCGGGCCGCGTGGTGGACCTCGGGTGCGGCAACGGCGTCGTCGGTACGGCGATGGCGCTCGCGGACCCGTCGGCCGAGGTGCTGTTCGTGGACGAGTCCTTCCAGGCGGTGGCCTCGGCGGAGGCGACCTACAAGGCCAACGGCGTGCCCGGGCACGCCGAGTTCCGGGTCGGGGACGGACTGGCCGGGGTGGCGCCGGGCAGTGTGGACCTGGTCCTGAACAACCCGCCGTTCCACTCCCACCAGGCCACGACCGACGCAACGGCGTGGCGCATGTTCACGGGGGCACGGCGCTCGCTTCGGCCCGGGGGTGAGCTGTGGGTGATCGGGAACCGGCACCTCGGGTACCACGTGAAGCTGAGGCGGTTGTTCGGGAACTGTGAACTGGTTGCCAGCGACCCGAAGTTCGTGGTGCTGAGGGCCGTCAAGAGGGTCTGACACCGGGGCGCCTCACCGAACGAGAACCCCGATGGTCCGCCGCACCTCCTGGACCATCGCCTCCCTCCCCACACTCAGGTACGTGCGGGAGTCGACCGCCTCGGGATGCGCCGCGAGGAACTCCCGAATCGCACCGGTCATGGCCACGTTCAGCGCCGTGCCCACGTTGACCTTGGCGATGCCGCCCGCGACCGCCGCGACCAGTCCCTCGTCCGGGACGCCGGAGGAGCCGTGCAGGACGAGCGGGACGGACAGCGCGGCGGAGAGCCGTTTGAGCAGGGCCTGGTCGAGGGTGGCCGAGCGGGTGGTCATCGCGTGCACGCTGCCGATGGCGACGGCGAGCGCGTCGACGCCGGTGCCGGACACGAAGTCACGGGCCTGGTCGGGATCGGTGCGGGCGCCGGGTGCGTGGGCGTCCAGCGGTGGCCTGCCGTCCTTGCCGCCGATCTGGCCCAGCTCGGCCTCGATCCACAGCCCTTGGGCATGGGCCCAGTCGGCGGCGGCCCGGGTGGCGGAGAGGTTCTCGGCGTACGGCAGCCGGGCCGCGTCGTACATCACCGAGCTGAACCCGGCGTCGGCCGCCTGGCGCAGCAGGTGGTCGCTCTGCACGTGGTCCAGGTGCAACGCGACGGGCACGGTGGCGCGTTCTGCTGCGGCGACGGCGGCCCTGGCGAGCGGCAGCAGCCGCCCGTAGCGGAACTTGACGGCGTTCTCGCTGACCTGGAGCACGACGGGCGCGCCGGCCTTCTCGGCGCCGGCGATGACGGCCTCGACATGCTCCAGAGTGATGACGTTGAACGCGGCGACGGCGGAGCGGGTTGCGGCGGCTGGGGTGACCAGCTCGCCGGTGGACGCAAGGGGCACGTGTGGTGTCCTTCCGGGCGCGGGTCGGGGCTCAGGGGGCGAGGATCACCGAGCGGGTCAGATGGCGCGGCTGGTCGGGGTCGAGTCCGCGCGCGGCGGCGACGGCCACCGCGAGGCGCTGGACCCGGACGAGTTCGGCGAGCGGATCGAGGCCGCCCGCGATCCACAACCCGCCCGTGGTGCGGACCTGGTGGGCGAGCCCGTCCGGTGCCTCGCCGAGCATCCAGGTGGCCGTGCCCTCGGTGGTGATGCTGATCGGGCCGTGCCGGTACTCCATCGCCGGGTACGCCTCGGTCCAGGACAGCGAGGCCTCCCGCATCTTCAACCCGGCCTCGCTCGCGAGCCCGACGGTCCAGCCGCGCCCGAGGAAGGTGAACTGGGTGCAGGCGACCAGCCCTTCGGGAAGAGGGGTGGAGAGGGCCGTGCGCGCATCGGTGACGACGGCGTCGGTGTGCAGGCCGAGATGGGTGCGCAGGAGGGTGACGGCGGTGGTCGCGAACCGGGTCTGCACGACGGAGCGTTCGTCGGCGAAGTCCAGCACCACGAGGTCGTCGGCGGCCGACGCCACCGGGGTGTCCTGGTCGCCGGTGACGGCCGTGGTCCGGGTCCTGCCCCTCAACTCGCCCAATAGCTCCAGCACTTCGGTGGTGGTGCCGGAGCGGGTGAGGGCCACCACCCGGTCGTACGAGCGCCCGTACGGGAACTCGGAGGCCGCGAACGCGTCGGCCTCGCCCTGGCCCGCGCCCTCGCGCAGGGCGGCCACCGCCTGCGCCATGAAGTACGAGGTCCCGCACCCCACGATCGCGACCCGCTCCCCCGGCCCCGGCAGCGCGTCCCGGTACCGCCCCGCCTCCTCGGCCGCCCGTATCCAGCACTCCGGCTGGCTGTTCAGCTCGTTCTCGACATGGGTCATGCCCACACCCTCCCCTTGCTGATTGTTCTTGCAAGATATAGCGATCTTTCGAGCACTATCAAGCATTCGTGCGCAGAGCGAGGTGCGCTAGGGTCACCGGGAACACTTCGGAACGGAGGCTGCGGATGTCCCGGGACGCCCGCTGGAAGGCGCTGCTGGAACTACTCGTCGAGCGCGGCCGGCTGGACGTGGAGGAGGCGGCGGCCGAGCTGGCGGTGTCGGCGGCGACGATCCGCCGGGACTTCGACCAGCTCGCCGAGCAGCAGATGCTGGTGCGCACCCGGGGCGGCGCGGTGGTGCACGGGGTGTCGTACGAACTCCCGCTGCGCTACAAGACGGCCCGCCGCGCCTCGGAGAAGCAGCGCATCGCCAAGGCCGTGGCCGAACTCGTCGCTCCGGGCGAGGCCGTGGGGCTGACCGGCGGCACGACCACCACGGAGGTGGCCCGCGCCCTGGCCGTACGGGGCGATCTGTCCACCGGATCGCCCGCGCTGACCGTCGTCACCAACGCGCTCAACATCGCCAACGAGCTCGCCGTACGGCCCCAGTTCAAGATCGTGGTGACGGGTGGCGTGGCGCGCCCGCAGTCCTACGAGCTCATCGGCGCGCTCGCGGACGGGGTGCTCGGGCAGATCACGCTCGATGTGGCGGTGCTCGGGGTCGTCGCCTTCGACGTCACGCACGGCGCGGCGGCCCATGACGAGGCGGAGGCCGCGATCAACCGGCTGCTGTGCGAGCGCGCCGAGCGGGTGGTGGTCGCCGCCGACTCCAGCAAGCTGGGCCAGCGGGCCTTCGCCCGGATCTGCGGAGCGGAGCTGGTCGACACCCTCGTGACGGACACAGCGGTGGCACAGGAGACGGTACGCCGCTTCGAGGAGGCGGGCGTCAGGGTCCTCACGGTGTGACGACGGCACCGCCAAGGGCCCATGCATGGCCGGGCAGCTGCGTGCGGACACCGACCGGAGCAGGTCCTCGCGGACGCCGGCTCGGCGGATCCGTGCGGGCACCGGCTCAGACACGTCCCCGCGACCGCCTCCTCGGCCCGCTCAGATGCCGCCGAGGTCGGCCTTCACGAAGCCCGCGCCGCGCTGGTCGTTGCAGCCCGCCGGTGGCCGGTCGAGCGGGTCGGGCCAGGTCTCCTGGGCCTGGAGCGCCACGCTCACCAGGGTCAGCAGCAGGTCGACGTCGCTCGCCGCGTCCAGGCGCAGGGTCACCCACTGCGAGCCGGGCACGATCCTGATCGCGCCGGAGCCCCTGAGGTCCTTGGCGAACCGCCGGATCGCCCGGTCGGTCAGCCGCAGGTCCACATCGCGGTCCGAGTGGAAGTGGGCGATCTCGCCCTGGGCCGAACTCACCGCCTGTCCAAGGCCGCAGCTCGGGACCGCCCGGCTCAGGTCGGGCCAGGTCGCCAGTTGCGCGAGCGCGCGCGAGGCCAACGTCATGGGCCCATCATGGACCGCTCACCCCTCGGCAACCAGCTCGTGAGCAAGCATTAACCGACCTGTATCCGGCCGCAGAACACGCCTGGACACCCTCACTACATGCCCAAAGCGGCGCATTCTCCCCCGCGTTGATGCCGCCACCGACGCTAGCCGGCACAAGTCGATGCAGGCCAAGGACACATCGGCCGATTCTCGGCCAAGCGCGCCTCGTTCCCGCAGCGGCGGCGGCCGAAGCGGGACAGGATGCCGTTGACGCCAAGGCGGGCTGACGGCGCAGACCCGGTCGTCTCGCAGTGTGAGAACTTCAGGTCCACAGGCGGGGCGCCCGAAGGGTGCATGTTCCATGCCGGACCGGCCCGGGGGCGCGACCGTGGCGCCGATCCGGGTGCGGGCGCGAAGGTACCCCGATCCCAAGGCGGTCGCCCGAGCACATCCCTTGCCCCACCCCGCGCACCCGCCTAGCCTGAGTTTGTGCCGCAAATAAACAAACCCCGTTCGCACAGCGTCGTGCCGGGTGGCAGCCGCGATCTCTCCCGGCTCCGCGTCGCGCTCACCGCCTTCTTCGCCCTCGACGGGTTCGTCTTCGCGGGCTGGGTGGTCCGTATCCCGGCCATCAAGCAGCAGACGAACGCCTCTGCCGGCGCCCTCGGTCTGGCTCTCCTCGGCGTCTCCGCGGGTGCCGTGATCACCATGACGCTGACCGGCCGGCTGTGCCGCCGCTACGGCAGCCATCCGGTCACCGTCGTCTGCGCCGTCCTTCTCTCCCTCAGCGTCAGCCTGCCCCCGCTGACCCACTCCGCGCCCGCCCTCGGCGCCGTACTCCTGCTCTTCGGGGCCGCCTACGGAGGGATCAACGTGGCCTTCAACAGCGCCGCAGTCGACCTCGTGGCCGCGTTGCGGCGGCCGATCATGCCGTCGTTCCATGCCGCGTTCAGCCTCGGCGGCATGATCGGCGCCGGTCTCGGCGGACTGGTCGCCGGTGCGCTCTCGCCCACGCGGCATCTGCTCGGCCTCAGCCTGATCGGGCTGCTCGTCACGGCCGTCGCCGGGCGCGCCCTGCTGCGACAGGAGCCGCCCGCCCTGGCGGAGCGCAACCCCTCCTCACCCCCGGAGACACACCGTGCCGCGGCACGGCGGACCGGCGGACGGGGACTGGTCGTCGTCTTCGGGCTGATCGCACTGTGCACCGCCTACGGCGAAGGCGCCATGGCCGACTGGGGCGCGCTCCACCTCCAGCAGGACCTCGCGGCGTCGTCCGGTGTGGCGGCGGCCGGGTACGCGTGTTTCGCGCTGGCCATGACCGTGGGCAGGGCGACCGGCACGACCCTGTTGGAGCGCCTCGGCCGTGCCCGCACGGTGATCGCGGGCGGCACCGTCGCGGCGGTGGGCATGCTGCTCGGCTCGCTGGCGCCGTCCGTGTGGGCGGCGCTGACCGGCTTCGCCATCACCGGGCTCGGGCTTGCCAACCTCTTCCCGGTCGCCGTGGAGCGGGCGGGTGCGCTGACCGGCCCGTCCGGCGTGGCCGTCGCCTCGACGCTGGGCTACGGCGGCATGCTGCTCGGACCGCCCGCGATCGGGTTCATGGCCGACTGGTTCTCCCTGCCGGCCGCGCTCACCAGCGTCGCGGCACTGGCCGCCGTCGCCACGGCCATCGGGGTGTTCACCCGGCGGACGATGGGCGCGTGAGGCGGCGGCCGGAGCGAGCCGGTCACCCGTCGCACCGGAATTGCCGACGGATCGGCGCCCTGCGTCCGGCACACTCACCCCATGGACACTGCCGACTTCCTTCGGATCCTGGACCGCGAGGGCCGGTTGCTCGCGGCGGCCGCCGCCGCGGCGGGAACCGACGCCAAGGTTCCGACCTGCCCGGAGTGGCAGGTGCGTGACCTGCTGCGGCACACCGGCGCGGTGCACCGGTGGGCCACCGCCTTCGTCGCCGACGGGCACCGGGAGCCCCGCCCCTTCGGCGACGCGCCGGACCTGGACGGCGACGAACTGGTGGACTGGTACCGGGACAGTCACCGCCTGCTGGTCGACACCCTGGCCGCCGCGCCCGCCGACCTGGAGTGCTGGACCTTCCACTCGGCACCCAACCCCTCACCGCTGGCCTTCTGGACCCGCCGGCAGGCGCACGAGACGACCGTCCACCGGTACGACGCCGAGGCCGCGCGGGGTGGTACGGCGTCGCCGGTCGCACCGGACTTCGCGGTGGACGGCATCGACGAGTTGCTGAGGGGTTTCCACGCCCGCGCCAAGAGCCGGCTGCGCACCGGGGAGCCGCGCGTGCTGCGGGTGCGGGCGCTGGGCGCGGGGACGGACGCCGGGCCGGACGCGGTGTGGACCGTACGGCTCACGGCCGAGCCGCCGGTGACCGTACCGGACGCGGTCGGCGAGGCGGAGGCCGAACTGGCCGGGCCCGCCGACGAGTTGTACCTGGCCCTGTGGAACCGGAAGCCCGTGCCGAGTGTGTCCGGCGACCCCTCCCTCGCCGCCTTCTGGCGGGAGAACAGCGGTATCTGACGCCAGGTCGGCCCTTCTTCGGGCCAGCCGCCTTCGTCAGCCGCCTTCGTCAATCGCCCTCGGCCAGCATCCGGGTCAGTACCGCGCGCTGCACCGGCCGTACCTCGCCGTGCAGCGCGCGCCCCCTCGCCGTGAGCGCCACACGCACCCCGCGCCGGTCCTCGGCACACATGGCGCGCTCGACCAGGCCGTCCTTCTCCAGGCGCCCGATCAGCCGGGACAGCGCGCTCTGGCTGAGGTGGACGCGTTCGGAGATCTCCTGCACGCGGTAGGCGCAGCCGCCGTCCGCCGCCGCGCCCTCCGCCAGCAGGTCCAGGACTTCGAAGTCGCTGGCGCACAGGCCGTGTCCGTGCAGCGCCCGGTCCAGCTCGCACTGGGTGCGGGCGTGCAGGGACAGGATGTCCCGCCACTGCTCCACGAGCGCCTGCTCGGCCTTGTTGGACGCCATGGCCGCACCGTAGCAGAGAAACAAGATTATTGCATCGGAATTAAATGCATTTGCATTCGATGCGTATGCATGTAGCGTCGTCGCCATGACCTCTCCGCTCACCACCCCCGCGTCCCCGTCCCCGGCGGTTCGCTGGACCCCCCGGCTGTGGGGCACCCTGCTGGTGCTCTGCGCGGCGATGTTCCTGGACGCGCTGGATGTGTCGATGGTCGGCGTCGCACTGCCCTCCATCGGCTCCGACCTGCACCTGTCCACGTCGACGCTGCAATGGATCGTCAGCGGCTACATCCTGGGCTACGGCGGCCTTCTCCTGCTCGGCGGCCGCACCGCCGACCTGCTCGGCCGGCGTCAGGTGTTCCTCGTCGCCCTCGGTGTCTTCGCGCTCGCCTCGCTGCTCGGCGGACTCGTGGACTCGGGCCCGCTGCTCATCGCCAGCCGTTTCATCAAGGGCCTGAGCGCGGCCTTCACGGCTCCGGCCGGCCTGTCGATCATCACCACGACGTTCCCGGAGGGCCCGCTGCGCAACCGCGCCCTCTCCATCTACACCACCTGCGCCGCCACCGGCTTCTCCATGGGCCTGGTGCTCTCGGGCCTGCTCACCGAGGCCAGCTGGCGCTTCACGATGCTGCTGCCCGCGCCGATCGCCCTCCTCGCGCTCCTGGCCGGCCTGCGGCTGCTGCCGCGCAGCGCCCGCGAGGAGAACCACGACGGCTACGACATCCCCGGCGCCGTCCTCGGCACCGCGGCGATGCTGCTGCTGGTCTTCACCGTCGTCCAGGCGCCCGAGGCCGGCTGGGCCTCGGCCCGGACGCTGCTGTCCTTCCTCGCCGTCGCGGTGCTGCTGACCGTCTTCGTCCTGGTCGAGCGGCGCTCGCCGAGCCCGCTGATCCGGCTGGGCGTGCTGCGCTCGGGCAGCCAGGTCCGCGCCCAGCTCGGCGCGATCGCCTTCTTCGGCAGTTACGTCGGCTTCCAGTTCCTGACCACGCTGTACATGCAGTCCCTGCTCGGCTGGTCGGCGCTGCACACGGCGCTCGCGTTCCTGCCGGCGGGCGCGCTGGTGGCGGTGTCCTCCACGAAGGTCGGCGCGATCGTCGACAAGTTCGGCACCCCGCGCCTGATCGCCACCGGCTTCGCCTTCATGGTCCTCGGCTACGCGCTGTTCCTGCGGGTCGACCTCGCCCCCGTGTACGCGGCCGTGATCCTGCCGTCCATGCTGCTGATCGGCGCGGCCTGCGCACTGGTCTTCCCGTCGCTCAACATCCAGGCCACCAACGGGGTCGAGGACCACGAGCAGGGCATGGTCTCCGGTCTGCTCAACACCTCGGTGCAGGTGGGCGGCGCGATCTTCCTGGCGGTGGTCACGGCCGTGGTGACCGCGAACGGCCCCGCGCACGCCACCCCGCAGGCCGTCCTGGACAGCTACCGGCCCGGTTTCATGGTCGTCACGGGCATCGCGGCGGCCGGTCTGCTGATCACCCTCACCGGTCTGCGCGGCCGCCGTACGCAGCGGTCCCTCGTCGTCGCCAGGTCCACCGTGGAGGAGGCTGGGACGGAGCGCGTGGCGGTCCGTGACTAGGGGGAAGCCTCCAACAGCGCGCCCGGCGGGGCCGTTTGCCCCGCCGGGCGCGCGTCTGTGAAGCTGGGGGAATGGACGCACACGGGGGACGCCGCACCAGGGCCCGGCAGGACGCGGCCACGGTCGAGACCGGCTACGCGCTGGTGAGCGCCGCCTTCGCGGCGGCGGTGCTGTTCGGGGCCGTGGCCGGGCCCGCGCTCCTCTTCGACCTGCCGCACCTGCTGTCCCTGACCCTGCTGCGGCTCGGCACGGTGGTCGCACCGGTGGTGTTCGTGGCCCGGGTGATCAGCGTGCTGGTGCGCTTCCGGCAGGCGGGTCAGCCCAGCCAGCCGGGCCGTACCAACCCCGACTCGTAGGCCAGTACGACGAGTTGGGCGCGGTCCCGCGCCCCCAGCTTCACCATCGTGCGGCTCACATGCGTCTTGGCGGTGAGCGGGCTGACCACCAGCCGGCGGGCGATCTCCTCGTTGGACAGCCCGATGCCGACCAGCGCCATCACCTCCCGCTCCCGCTCGGTGAGCCGGCCGAGCGCGTCCGCCGCCGCGGGCTCCTTGGAGCGGGCGGCGAACTCGGCGATCAGCCGGCGGGTGACGCCCGGCGACAGCAGCGCGTCCCCCTGCACCACCGCCCTGACGGCGCGCAGGAGTTCGTCCGGCTCCGTGTCCTTCACCAGGAAGCCGGAGGCGCCGGAGCGGATCGCCTCGAAGACGTACTCGTCCAGCTCGAAGGTGGTGAGCATGACCACCTTCACGTCCGGCAGCTCTCCGTCGCCGGTGATCCGCCGGGTCGCGGCGAGGCCGTCCAGCAGGGGCATGCGGATGTCCATCAGGACGACGTCCGGCCGCAGTTCCCGCACCAGGCGCACCGCCGCCTCGCCGTCGGCCGCCTCCCCGGCCACCTCGATGTCCGGCTGGGCGTCGAGCAACGCGCGGAAACCGGCCCGCACGAGCGACTGGTCGTCGGCGAGCAGTACCCGGATCACTGGTCCTCCCTGGTGTGCGACGGCAGTACGGCGAGCACCCGGAAGCCGCCGTCGGCGCGCGGGCCCGCCTCGATGGTGCCACCGAGCGCGGCGGCCCTCTCGCGCATGCCGGCCAGCCCGTTGCCGCTGCCCCCGGCGTCGGCGCCGGTGGCCGGGCCGTCGTCGTCGATGCGCAGCCGCAGCGCGTCGCCGTCGTGGGCGAACCGCACGCGCGCGTGCCGCGATCCGGAGTGCCGTACGACATTGGTCAGCGCCTCCTGCACGATGCGGAAGGCGGCGAGGTCGGCGCCGGGCGGCAGCCGGGGTGGTTCGCCCTCGATCTCGACGGCGAGTCCGGCCGCCGCCGCCTGTTCCACCAGCTCCGCAAGACGGTCCAGGCCGGGGGCGGGGGTGCGCGGGGCGGCGCCGGGGGCGCGCAGGGTGTCCAGGACCTGGCGCACCTCGCCGAGCGCCTCCTTGCTGGCGGCCTTGATGGTGGTGAGCGCGGTGCGCGCCTGCTCGGGGTCGCTGTCGAGCAGGGCGAGCCCCATGCCGGCCTGGACGTTGATGACGGAGATGCTGTGCGCGAGGACGTCGTGCAGCTCGCGGGCCATCCGCAGCCGTTCCTCGTCCCCGCGGCGCCGCGCGGCCTCCGCCCTGTCGGCGCGCTCCCGCGCCCACTGCTCGCGCCGCACCCGGACCAGTTCGGCCAGCGCGACGACGGCCAGCACCCAGGCGCCGATACCGATCTCCTGGTAGACGTTCCCGCTCTTGTCGCCCGCGGGCGGGAGCCAGCGGTAGAGCCACAGGGCGAGCAGGGCGTGCCCCGCCCACAGCAGGCAGAGGGCCCCCCAGGCGGCCCGCCGGTGCCCGGCCACGACCGCGCTGAAACAGCCGACGGCGACGGTCAGGAAGACCGGCCCGTAGGGGTAGCCCGCGGCCAGGTAGCCGAGGGTCGCCACCGCGGTGCCGTAGGCCACGGCCACCGGATGCCGGTGCCGCCACAGCAGCAGGACCGAGGCGACGAGCAGCAGCACGCGCGCGTAGCCGTCCAGGGGCGCGCGATGGAGCTGGCTGTGGGCCGCGAAGTTGGTGCCGATCAGGACGAACACCGTGAGCAGCACGGTGCTGCGCCACGGCCGGTGGACCCGGTGCGGCTCCGCCTCGTCCGGGGCACTCCGCCACGGCGGCCCGTGCCACCACCCCGGACCGGGGGCGCGCTGCTCTTCCATGCAGGCCACGGTAGACGGCGCCGGACGGCCCGGGCGTCAGCCGGACGCGGTGATCACCTCTACTCCCGGGGGAGTACGGGCGCCCGTCCGCTCAGTCCCCGTCTCCCAGGGCGTCCGCCTCGGCGGTGAAGAGCAGCTCCGGGTCGAAGCCCATGCCGGTGAAGTGGCCGGCGAGTTCCAGGGAGAGGACCCCGTGCAGTCGGGTCCAGAACGCCAGGGCCCGGCGCAGTACCGCCGGCGGGGCGGGGTGGTCGCCTGCCCAGCCGCGATGGTCCGCGAGGTGGGTCTCGAGCACATCGGGCGACGCGGCCCGGGGCTCGTCGGCCGCGCAGACGTCCAGCAGCGCGGCCATGATCTCCCGGGCGAGCGCGGTGGTGTCGTCCGGCGCGCGGTAGCCGGGGACCGGCGTGCCGTAGACGAGGAAGTAGCGCTGGGGGTCCTCCAGCGCCCAGCGGCGCAGCTCCCGGGCCAGGCCGGACGGCCCCGCGCCCGCGTCGGCCGCGGCACGGAAGGTGTCCGCGAGGCTGCGGTAGGCGTCCCTGACCAGTTCGGTGATCAGGTCGTCCCGCCCGCCGAAGTACCGGTAGAGCGCCGGGCCGCTCATGCCCAGCTCCTTGGCGATCGCGTTGAGGGACAGCCCCGACGCGCCCGAGACGGCGATCTGTTCCCAGGCCTTCGCCTTGATCTCGGCCCGCACCTGACTGCGGTACCGCTCCCGGGGACTCGCCGCGCCTGCCGCCATCGCCTTCACGCTCCTTTCCGCTTGTTTCACCCTATCACCACCGAGAGAGCCCATAACAGCACTGCGAGTGAGGCCTTGACACTGGAGCTAGCTAGCGTCATTTTAGTTATAACTTCTAACGCAAGCGAAGTGCCCTCTATCGCCGCACGGCGCACCAGCGCCTCTCTCCGACCCGGAGGTCGTCATGGAAAGCAAGAAACTCGTCGAGGTCGTCCTGCCGGGCACGGTCGAGCCGGAGGAGCTGCAGCTCCGGCACCGGGACGTGCCCCTTCCCGGCGCCGGGCAGGTCGTGGTCCGGGTGGAGGCCACCGGGGTGTCCTTCGCCGAACAGCAGATGCGCCGGGGCCGCTACTACGACCAGCCGCCCTTCCCGTTCGTGCCGGGCTACGACCTGGTCGGCACGGTCCTCACGGCCGGCACGGGCGTCAGGGCGGGCCTGGTCGGCAAGCGGGTGGCGGCGCTGGTCAAGGTCGGCGGCTGGGCCAGTCATGTGGTGCTCGACGCGGCCGACGCGGTGGAGGTGCCCGCCGGCATCGGCGCGGCGGAGGCCGAGACCCTGGTGGTCAACGGGATCACCGCGTGGCAGATGCTGCATCGCAGGGCCCGGGTGCGCAGCGGCGGAACGGTCCTGGTCCACGGCGCCAACGGCGGCGTCGGCACGGTCCTCGTCCAGCTCGCGCGTGCGGCCGGCCTGAAGGTGATCGGCACGGCGTCCGCGCGCCACCACGAGGCCCTGCGCGAGCTGGGCGTCACCCCCGTCGACCACCGGACCGAGAACGTCCCGGCCCGGGTCCGGGAACTCGCCCCCGACGGAGTCGACGCCGTCTTCGACCACCTCGGCGGGCGCAGTGTCACCGACTCCTGGCGGCTGCTCGCCCCCGGCGGGACCCTCGTCGCCTACGGCAGCGCCACCACGCGGGACGACTCGGGCTCCAAGCAGTGGCCGGTCCTGAAGATCCTCGGCCGGGTGTGGTGGTGGAACGCGCTGCCCAACGGCCGCCGCGCCTGCTTCTTCAACGTCTGGGCGGGGCGCGCCCTGAACAAGGACCGCTTCCGGACCCGGCTGCGCGCCGACCTCACCGAGGTGTTCCACGCCCTGCAACGCGGCGAGGTGACCGCAAGGATCGCCGCCCGGCTGCCGCTCACCGAGGTCGCGGAGGCCATGCGGCTGGCCGAGTCCGGCACGGTGACCGGGAAGGTCGTACTCGTTCCCGGTGACTAGGCCCCGAGCCTGGCCCGGCCCCGGGCGTCACGGGTCGACCAGCCCCACGTCCCGGGCGAGCCGGGCCGCCGCGTGCCGGAAGAAGGTCTCCCGGTCCTCCACCACCCGGTGGAACTGCCCGAACAGCTCGAAGCCGACCAGCCCGAACAGCTGGGCCCAGGCCGCGACCAGCGCCAGGGCCGCCTCGGGGGGCAGGTCGGGCGCGAAGTCCGCCACCATGCGCTCGGCCTCGGGGCGCAGCTCGGCCGGCAGCGGGAGATCCGCGAGGCGCCGACCCCGGAAGGCGTCACGGACGATGCCGATGAGCAGCAGGCCGACGCGCGAGGCGGCAGGGATGGTGGCCTCGGGGGCGGAGTAGCCGGGCACCGGCGATCCGTAGATCAGGGCGTACTCGTGCGGATGGGCGAGTGCCCACGCCCGCACGGCCTCGCACACGGCCGTCCAGCGCCGCACGTGATCCGCGCCCGCGGCCGCCGCGTGGGCCGCCTCGGCCGCCTCGCCGAGGGAGTCGTAGGCATCGATGATCAGGGCGGTGAGCAGCTCGTCGCGGCTCGGGAAGTAGCGGTACAGCGCCGAGGAGACCATGCCCAGCTCGCGCGCGACGGCCCGCAGCGAGAGCTTGGCCGCGCCTTCCTCGGCCAGTTGTCTGCGCGCCTCTTCCTTGATGGCTGCCGTGACTTCCATCCTGGCCCTTGCCCGGGCGCCGCGTGCGGTGCTCATGCCAGCAGTGTGCCACGAACAGAGAGCGGCGCCCACAAAAGAGAGCACCGCTCTTGCTCTGGAGCACCTGTCTCCCCCACACTGGAGTCAGGCGAGAGCACTGCTCTCCAAACCGTGGGGGTCACCATGTCGACACACGTCAAGAAGCCGGGCTGGTTCACCGTCAACGTCTTCAACCGGGCGGTCGCCTGGCTCACCCGACGCGGGATCAGCGTCTGGGGCTCCCGGGTCCTCGCGGTGCGCGGACGCAAGAGCGGTCAGTGGCGCACCACTCCGGTGAACCTGCTGACGGTGGACGGCCGGCAGTACCTGCTCGCCCCGCGAGGGCACGTCCAGTGGACCCACAACATGCGGGCGGCCGGCGGCGGTGAGCTGCGGCTCGGCAAGAACGTGGACGTCTTCACCGTCACCGAGATCGCCGACGACGACAAGGTCCCGCTGCTGCGGGCCTACCTCGAGCGCTGGAAGGCGGAGGTCGGTGTCTTCTTCGACGGCGTCGGCCCCGACTCCCCGGACGAGGAGCTGCGCCGTATCGCCCCCGACCACCCGGTCTTCCGGATCACGGTCACGGACTGACCGGAGGCTCCGACCCACCGGAAGCTCCGACCCGACCGGATGCTCCGACGGGTCGGCGCACCCGGGCGCGGACCGGCGCCGTCCCCCCCCACCGGCGCGGTCCGCGCACATCCCTCCCCGGCCCGCTCAGGACCCGGCCGGCTCCTCGAGCGGCACCGCCGGTCCCCGGTCCAGTGCGGTCAGGGCGCGCTGGGCGAAGGGGTGGGTGCGGACGATCTCGGCCAGGGAGGTCGAGCCCTGGGTGATGTCGCGGAAGGCCTTCCAGGCGGGGCGGAAGCCGGTGAGGGCCGCGTGGAAGAGGCCGGGTCGCCTCTCGAACACGGTCAGCAGGCTCTTGCCGACGCTCATCTCGACGCCGAGCCCGGCCTTGATCGCGAACGCGTAGTTCAGGGCCTGGCGTCGGGCATCCACCGCGTCGTGCGCCTCGGCGATGCGTACCGCCCACTCCCCCGCGAGCCGGCCCGAGCGCAGCGCGAAGGAGATGCCCTCGCGGGTCCAGGGCTCGAGCAGCCCGGCCGCGTCACCGCAGACCAGCACCCGGCCCCGGGACAGCGGCGAGTCGTCGGCGCGACAGCGGGTCAGATGCCCGGAGGAGATGGCCGGTTCGAAGCCGGACAGGCCCAGCCGGGCGACGAAGTCCTCCAAGTACCGCTTGGTGGCGGCGCCTTCACCGCGCGCGGAGATCACACCGACCGTCAGGGTGTCGCCCTTGGGGAACACCCAGCCGTAACTGCCCGGCATCGGGCCCCAGTCGATGAGCACCCGCCCCTTCCAGTCCTCGGCGACGGACTCCGGCACCGGGATCTCCGCCTCCAGACCGAGGTCCACCTGGGCCGGCTTCACCCCGACGTGCGCTCCTATGCGGCTGGCGCTGCCGTCGGCGCCGACGACCGCGCGGGCCAGCACCGTCTCGCCGCCCTGGAGGATCAGGGCGACCGTGCGCCGGTCGGGGACCGCCGAACCGTGCTGCTCGACCCGCTGCACCGTGACGCCCGTACGCAGCTCGGCGCCCGCCTTCTGGGCGTGCTCGACGAGCTGCTGGTCGAATTCGGGCCGGTTGATCAGACCGAACAGCATCTGCTTGGAGCGGCGGGTGCGGGTGAAGCGGCCGTTGTTCGAGAAGGTGACCGCGTGCACCCGGTCGCGCAGCGGCAGCTCGAAGCCGGGCGGGAGCGCGTCGCGCGAGGGCCCGATGATCCCGCCGCCGCAGGTCTTGTAGCGCGGCAGCTCGGCCTTCTCCAGCAACAGCACGCGGCGTCCCGCGACCGCCGCCGCGTAGGCGGCCGAGGCCCCCGCGGGTCCCGCGCCCACCACGACGACGTCCCACACCCGCCGCACGCCGTCCGCCGAAGAGTTCTCGCCGCTCACGTTGGTCTACCGCTCCGATCAAGCCGCTGCCGTGGTGTCCCCCGCATCCTACGGCGGCCGTCGTCGCAGGCCACTGTGGGAGTATCGGGGGTACCTACCCTGTTCAAGCTGTTCAACGTCGCACCCACGAGGAGCGTGCCCATGTCGTCGAATCCGGTCGCCGAGACCGTCGCCTCGCTGATGCCCCGGGCGAAGGCGGAGCTGGCCGAGCTGGTCGCCTTCAAGTCGGTGGCGGACTTCACCCAGTTCCCGAGGAGCGAGAGCGAGGCCGCCGCGAGCTGGGTCGCCGACGCGCTGCGCGCCGAGGGATTCGTCGACGTGGCCCTGCTGGACACCCCGGACGGCACGCAGTCCGTCTACGGCTACCTGCCGGGCCCGGAGGGTGCGAAAACGGTTCTCCTGTACGCGCACTACGATGTGCAGCCCCCGCTGGACGAGGCCGGGTGGACCACCCCGCCGTTCGAGCTGACCGAGCGCGACGGCCGCTGGTACGGCCGCGGGGCCGCCGACTGCAAGGGCGGCGTGATCATGCACCTGCTCGCCCTGCGCGCCCTGAAGGCGAACGGCGGTGTCCCGGTCAACATCAAGGTGATCGCCGAGGGCTCGGAGGAGCAGGGCACGGGCGGCCTGGAGCGGTACGCCGAGGAGCACCCCGAGCTGCTGGAGGCCGACACCATCGTGATCGGCGACGCGGGCAACTTCCGCGTCGGCCTGCCGACGGTGACCACCACGCTGCGCGGAATGACCCTGGTCCGGGTGCGGATCGACACCCTCGCGGGCAACCTGCACTCCGGCCAGTTCGGCGGTGCCGCCCCGGACGCGCTCGCCGCGCTGATCCGGGTCATGGACTCGCTGCGCGCCGAGGACGGCTCGACGACGGTCGACGGCCTCGACGCCACGGGGACCTGGGACGGCCTGGAGTACACCGAGGAGCAGTTCCGCGCCGACGCCAAGGTGCTCGACGGGGTCGGGCTGATCGGCGACGGCTCGGTCGCCGATCGCCTCTGGGCCCGCCCGGCCGTCACCGTCCTCGGCATCGACTGCCCGCCGGTCGTCGGCGCCACCCCGTCCGTGCACTCCAGCGCCCGCGCGCTGATCAGCCTGCGGGTGCCGCCGGGCGTGGACGCCGCGGAGGCGACCAAGCTGCTCCAGGCGCACATCCAGGCCCACACCCCGTGGGGCGCCCGGGTCACCACCGAGCAGATCGGCCAGGGCCAGGCCTTCCGCGCCGACGCCACCAGCCCCGCCTACCAGGCGATGGCCGACGCGATGGCGGTCGCCTACCCGGGTGAGACGATGCAGTACGCCGGTGAGGGCGGCTCCATCCCGCTGTGCAACACCCTCGCCGGCCTGTACCCGCAGGCGGAGATCCTGCTCATCGGCCTGAGCGAGCCGGAGGCGCAGATCCACGCGGTCAACGAGAGCGTGCACCCGCAGGAGCTGGAGCGGCTGTCGGTCGCCGAGGCGCTGTTCCTGCGCAACTACGCGGCGGGCTGAGCCCTTCTGCCGTCGGCAGAGCGCCCTCGCCCATGGGCGGGGGCGCCGCCTACGGTCGCCGCATGGACGTCATCGAACTCCTCCCCCGGCTCCATCTTCTGCGTTTCCCCGTCGGACAGGCCTACCTCTGGCACGACGAGGAGGAGTTGACGCTGATCGACGCGGGCACGATCGGCGCCGGGCGTGCGATCGCCGAGGCGGTCGGGACACTGGGGCGCGCACCGGGGGACGTACGGCGGATCGTGCTGACCCACTTCCACGAGGACCACGCGGGCGGGGCGGGCGAGTTCGCCGCGCTCAGCGGGGCCGAGGTACTGGCGCACCAGCTGGACGCACCGTTCGTACGAGGTGAACTCCCCGGTCCGGCCCCGCGGTTCGAGGACTGGGAGGTGCCGGTCCACGCGGCCGTGGCCCAGCACCTCCCCGGCGGTACGCCGGTGCCGCCCGCCGCGGTCACCGGCGTGTCGGACGGCGACCTCCTGGACTTCGGCGGGGGCGCCCGGGTGATCCACGTGCCGGGGCACACCGACGGCAGCATCGCGCTGTTCCTGCCCGAGGAGGGCGTGCTGTTCACCGGGGACACGGTGGCGGCCTCACCGGTCGACGGCTCGGTGAGGCCGGGGGTGTTCAACCTCGACCGGCCCCAACTCCTCGTCTCGCTCGGCCGGTTGGCGGAGCTGGAGGCGGACGTGGCGTGCTTCGGGCACGGCGACCCGGTCGTGGGAGGCGCCGGTGCCGCTCTGCGCGATGCGGCGGGCGCCCGCTGACCGCACGGCCACCGGCGACCGGCGACCGGCTCAGCCGACCGGTACCCCGGCCTCCAGATAGAGCGCGGTGCCGCGCTCGCGGGCCCGCAGCGCCCAGCGCAGCCGCTCGTAGCGGACCGGCGGCAGCATCCCGGCGGCCTCCTGCTCGGTGGCGAAGCGCCAGCCGCGCAGCTCCGGTCCCGGCAGCAGCACCCGGGAGG
Organism: Streptomyces puniciscabiei; assembly: GCF_006715785.1. NCBI lineage: Bacteria > Bacillati > Actinomycetota > Actinomycetes > Kitasatosporales > Streptomycetaceae > Streptomyces > Streptomyces puniciscabiei. The sequence continues at coordinate 6,582,938 of NZ_VFNX01000001.1, read as the reverse complement.
CCTCGCCGGACTCCAGCCGGCCGCCGTCGAACAGCAGCCGCAGCCCGCCGAAGCCGGGCGGCACCGGCCGTTCCCAGTCCACGACGAGCAGCCGGGGCACCTCCCGCAGCCGTATCCCGGTCTCCTCGGCGACCTCGCGGATCCCCGCGCGGGCCGGTGCCTCGCCGCGCTCCACCACGCCCCCGGGGAACTCCCAGCCGGGCTTGTAGGTGGGGTCCACGAGGAGCACCCGGTCGTGCTCGTCGAAGAGCAGCACCCCGGCGGCGAGGGTCTCGGCGGTCGGCTCGGGGGTCTGCACGATGTCGCAGGGCGGTACGGCGCCGCTGCCGACGGCGTCGGCGATACGGACGGCGGTGGCGTACGGGGTGAGGGCGCTGGTGTCCACGAGGTGGGCGTCGGTGGTGAGCCAGGAGGCGAGGGCGGCGCGGTAGGGCTCGATGTGGTCGTAGGCCCACTGCCGTGTCCGGAGCTCGCCGTCGGGCAGGTCCGGCGGCACCTCCCGGCCGGCTATCCGCTCGCGCAGGATCGTTTCGGCCGGGGCCAGGAGCAGATGGTGCACGGATATCCTGCGGGCCGCGAGGCCACCGAAGATCTCGTCGCGGTACTCCTGGCGGAGCAGGGTCATCGGCACCACGAGGGTCCCGCCCAGCTCGGCGAGCATCGCGGCCGCCGTGTCGACCACGAGCCGGCGCCAGATCGGCAGGTCCTGGTAGTCACCCACCTCGGCGAGCCGCTTGGCCGGCAGCAGGTGCGTGAGCCCCGCGCCGATGACCTCGGGGTCGAAGAGCGTGCTGTTCGGGATCAGCTCGATCAGCTCCCGTGCGGTGGTGGTCTTCCCCGCACCGAACGCGCCGTTGATCCAGACGACGGTCACGGACTCCCCCTCTTGTGTTGGCCCCCTGAGGCTTGCCCGCTCCACCCTGCCACGGAAACCCCGCCCCGGTGAGGGCGCCGGAACGGCGGTGCCGGTGCCCCCGCGGATCGGGGACACCGGCACGCGCGCCGTGGACCGCCGGGCCTACTGCTGCCCGTGGGGCTGGTCGTCGAAGGTGAAGCTGTCCAGGGTGACCGGGTGGCCGCCGGCCGAGTCGAGCGTGTCCGAGACGTTCAGGCCGTCGACGGGCAGCCCGGTGGAGCCCTTGTCCGCCGCGTGGGAGGGGGTGACGGCGGCCACGACGAATCCGGTGGCCAGGGTGGCGATGGCGAGCATGCTGCGCTTCTTCATGCGCTGATCAACTGCCGACCGGGCCAGGGGTCACGCGGATACCTGCGAGCGGACGAGCGGGGACTGCCGGCAGGGACAGGAGGCAGAGTGGGGAGGCCGGGTTGCCGCCCTGGTGGGAGGGCCGGGCCACCGTTCCGGCGGGAGGGCGCATGGACGAGTCCGGTGGTCCCCTCCGTGTCGAGGCGCAGGGCGTGGCCGCCGCCCGCACCATGCCGGCCGACACGTTCGGACCGGTCGGCACGCTCCCTGCGGAGGCCACCACGGGCTGTGGACCGCGGGTGCCCCGGCCTTCGCGTCCCCGCACCCCGAGCGCGCCACGTGTGTGCCGCACTCCGAGCGCGCCACGTGTCTGCCGTGCTGCGGGCACGCCACGTGTCTGCCGTGCCCCGGGCAGGCCCGGGACCGGTACCAGCGGCTCGCCGCCCGGGTCGAGAGACCGGCCGGGCCTGACCGGACCGCCCGTCGACCAGGCCCGGGGGGACCGGGCAACCGCCCATCACCGCGACCCGGCACGGTGGTTCGCGGAGCCGTGAGGCTGCCGGCCCTGCCGAAATCCGCTGGTCCGCTTCTCGATGCGCCCGGTAACGTCCGACGTCCCGACCCGGCCGCCGGCCGCGGCAGGCCCCGACCGGAGAGACCCGACGATGACCAGCCCGCCCCTGACGACGACCCTCTGGCGCCCGACGGGCCCCGAGGAACTGGAGCTGGTACGCGCGCTCGACTGGCGGGCCTGGCCGCCCCGGCTCCCGGAGCAGCCGATCTTCTACCCGGTCCTCAACGAGGACTACGCGATCCGCATCGCCCGGGACTGGAACGTGCGGCACGACGGCGCCGGTTTCGTCACGCGGTTCGAGGTCGACACGGAGTTCCTCGCCCGGTATCCGGTCCGGCAGGCCGGCGGCGAGACGATCCTCGAACTGTGGGTTCCCGCCGAGGAATTGGACGAGTTCAACGCCCATGTCGTCGGACGGATCGAAGTCGTGCGGGAGTTCCGGTGAACCCGGCCGCCCACAGCGCGGGCGAACACGTCGAGGACGTCGTACGCTCGGGCGACCGGCTCGTGCGGGCCGCGTCCGGCCTGTCCGACGCCGGGCTGCGGGCCCCGTCGGGGCTGCCGGGTTGGACGCGCGGCCATGTGCTCGCCCACGTCGCCCACAGCGTCGACGCCTATGTCTGGCTGCTGCGGCTCGCGCACACCGGCCGCGAACCGGGGCCGCGCGCGGACGCGGCGACGCTGTCGGCCGCGATCGAGCGGGACGCGGCGCTGTCCGCCGAGCGGCTCGCGACCCGGCTGTGCGAGAGCCTGGACCGGTTCGCGGCGCAGGCGCGCGCGTTGCCCGCCCCCGCCTGGGACCGTCCGGTCCCAGCGCTGGCCGGCTGGCGGCACCCCGCCTGGTACCTCCTGCTGCGCTGCCTGCGGGAGCTGGAGACGCATCACCTCGACCTGGGCGTCGGCCACGGCACCGCGCGGTGGCCCGACACCTATGTCTCCTGGGCCCTGGACGACACCCTCACCACGCTGCGCACCCAGGGCTTTCCGCTGGCCTCGGTGACGGCCGTGGATCTCGGCCGGCGCTGGTCCATGGCGGCGGAGGGGCCCTCGGTCGCCGGGGCCGGGCACCAGGTGCTCGGCTGGCTCAGCGGACGAACCCCGGCCGATGTGCTGACGGTCGACGGTCCGGCCCCTGCGCTCCCCGCCCCACCCGCATGGCCGCAGCCGCCGCTGCCCGGCTGGGGCCGCGTCGACGACGAGAGGTGAACGCCGGAAGCGAACACATCCGAACACCGGACAGCAGTCCACGAGTCAAACCATCCCGACGTCAACCCCTTTGACGAGATCTGACGGGTTATCGAACAGACGACTCCCACCTCTTCCAACAGAGTCAGACACGTCCTACCGTAATCGCGCACAGCTGACACCTATATGACGCCCGGGCACCGCCCTGCCGTCAGCCACCTTTCGCGAGTCGGGAGGAACGTCAACGATGCGTCACCCTCACACCCGCACAACCCGCACAACCCGCACAACCCGCCGAAGAGTCGTCGGAGCACTCACCGCGGGCCTGCTGTGCGCGGCGGCCCTCGCCGGCCCGGCGCTGGCGGCCCCCGCCCGGGACGCGGCGGCCCCCGCCCTGGCCGACGGTCTCGCCCTCACCCCGCCCATGGGCTTCAACAACTGGAACTCCACGCACTGTCGCGCCGACTTCAACGAGACGATGGTCAAGGGCATCGCCGACCTCTTCGTGGCCAAGGGTCTGAAGGACGCCGGCTACCAGTACGTCAATCTCGACGACTGCTGGGCCCTGCCGCAGCGCGACGCCGCCGGCAAGCTGGTGCCCGACCCGGCCCGCTTCCCGAACGGCATCAAGGCCGTCGCCGACTACGTCCACTCCAAGGGCCTCAAACTCGGCATCTACACCAGCGCCGGCACCAAGACCTGCAACAGCGCGGGCTTCCCCGGTGCGCTCGGCCACGAGTACAGCGACGCGCGGCAGTTCGCCGACTGGGGCGTGGACTACCTGAAGTACGACAACTGCAACAACCAGGGCGTCGACGCCAAACAGCGGTACACGACCATGCGGGACGCGCTCAAGGCGACCGGGCGGCCCATCGTGTACAGCATCTGCGAATGGGGCGAGAACAAACCCTGGGAGTGGGCCTCGGGCGTCGGCCATCTGTGGCGCACCACGGGCGACATCAGCGACAGCTGGGGCTCGATGCTGTCCATCCTGAAGCAGAACCTGCCGCTCGCGCCGTACGCGGGACCCGGCCACTGGAACGATCCCGACATGCTGGAGGTCGGCAACGGCGGGATGACGGACACCGAGTACCGCTCGCACTTCTCGCTCTGGTCGGCCATGGCCGCGCCGCTGCTGATCGGCACCGACCTGCGCAAGGCCTCACCCGCGACCTTCGACATCCTGGACAACAAGGAGGTCATCGCCGTAGACCAGGACCCGCTGGGCAAGCAGGGCACGGTCCTCTCCTCGGCGGGCGGCCGCTGGGTGATCGCCAAGGAGATGAAGGACGGCAGCCGCACCGTGGCCCTGTTCAACGAGTCCGGGACCGCCCAGCGGATCGCCACCACCGCGGCCGCCGTCGGCCTCCCCGACGCCTCCGCGTACACCCTGCGCGACCTGTGGCAGCACAAGAGCTACAACACCGCCGGCACCGTCGCGGCGACCGTCCCCGCCCACGGCACCGTGCTGCTGCGCGTCTCGGCCGACCCCCACTGGGCCACGCACCCGCCGGCCGCCGAACTGGGCCTGGGCGGCAGCCCCTTGCTGGAGGCGGGGACTCCGGCCACGCTGACCAGCACCGTGACCGACCTCGGCCGCACCGCCGCGCGGCAGGTGTCCGTGTCCCTGACCGGCCCCGAGGGGTGGACGGTACGGCCCACATCGCCGACCACGGCCACAGCCCTCGGCACCGGCGGCTCCCTGCGCACCGGCTGGAGCGTCGCCGCACCGCCCGGAACGGCGACCGGGTCCTACGGCCTCACTCTCCAGGCGCGCTATCTCTCACCGTCCGGCCAACGCGTCACCAGCAGCCTCCCGCTGAACGCGTCCGTCGTCGTCCGGCCGCCCACCGGGACGTCGTACCTCAGCGACCTGCCCTGGCTGTCGGCGACCAGCGGCTGGGGGCCGGTGGAACGCGACACCAGCAACGGGGAGAGCGCCGCGGGTGACGGTCACCCGATCACCATCGGCGGCGCCGTGTACGCCAAGGGCCTCGGTGTCCACGCCCCGAGCGATGTCTCGTTCTACACCGGCAGGGTCTGCGACAAGGTCACCGCGGACGTCGGCGTCGACGACGAGAAGGGCACGAAGGGGACCGTCACCTTCGAGATCTGGGCCGACGGCACGAAGGTCGCCTCGACCGGCGTCCTGGCCAACACGATGCCGGCCCAGCCGGTCACCGCCGACATCACCGGCGCCCAGGTGATCGACCTGGTCGTCACCGACGCCGGAGACGGCAACGACTCCGACCATGCGGACTGGGCGAAGGTGCAGGTGAGTTGCTGACGCCGGGGCGCCCATCCGCCGGGGCGCCCCCAGGGCACCGCACTTGGGTCAGACCCCCGCCGTGGCGTCCGGCCTCCGCGCCAGCGCCGCGGCCGCCGCGCCGACCAGCCCCGCGTCCGTGCCCATCTGCGCGGGCACGACCGTCAGTCGCTGGACGAAGGAGAGGGTCGCGTAGTCGGTCAGTGCCTTGCGCAGGGGGGTGAGGAGGATGTCACCCGCCTTGCCGACGCCGCCGCCGATCACGGCGATGTCGATCTCGACCAGGGTCGCGGTGGCCGCGATACCGGCGGCGAGCGCCTGCGCGGCCCGCTCGAAGGAGGCCACGGCGACCGGGTCGCCCTCGCGGGCGGCGGCGGCCACGGCGGCGGCGGAGGTGTCGCCGTCGGGGCCGGGACGCCAGCCCTGCTCCAGGGCGCGGCGGGCGATGTTCGGGCCGCTCGCGATCCGCTCCACACAGCCGCGCGAGCCGCACGGGCACGGGTCGCCGTCGAGGTCGACGCTGATGTGACCGATGTGCCCGGCGTTGCCGGTCGGCCCGGGGTGCAGCCGGCCGTTCAGGACCAGGCCGCCTCCCACCCCGGTCGACACCACCATGCACAACGCGTTGTCGTGACCGCGCGCGGCCCCCTGCCAGTGCTCGGCCGCCGTGATCGCGACGCCGTCGCCGATGAGCTCGACCGGCAGCCCGCCGACGGCCGCGCGGACCCGCTCGACCAGGGGGAAGTCCCGCCAGCCCGGCACGTTCACCGGACTGACCGTGCCCGCGGAGGCGTCCACCGGGCCGGCGCTGCCGATGCCGAGGGCACCGGCGCGTTCCCACAGCGGTGACCCGGCGAGCTCGGCGAGCACCTCCTCGACGGCCCCCATGACCGTCTCGCCGTCCTGCTGGGCGGGTGTGCCGCGCTGGGCCCGCGCCAGTATCCGTCCGTCGCAGTCCACCAGCGCGCCGGCGATCTTGGTACCGCCGATGTCCAGGGCCGCCACGAGGTCGGTGTGCATCAGAGTCAGACTCCCCGTTGAAGCTTGCAAACCAAGGAAAGGAGGCCGGTCAAGCGTTGGGGGCGCAGGCCGGGGACAGCGCTGGACAGTGTCTCTCGCAGCTGACAACGTTGTCCAGGCTCTATGCTCGACGCCACATCCTCATACAAACCGAGGATCGACGCACCATCCCGTTGACAAGTCGGACAAGTCGTACGACAGGACAGGACCCCGCATCGTGCCCGAGACCACCCGCCGCACAGACAGCCTTTCCGGGACCCGTTACGGCAACCGCCCGACCATGAAGGACGTGGCGGCGCGGGCCGGTGTGGGCCTGAAGACGGTCTCCCGGGTGGTCAACGGCGAGCCCGGCGTCACCCCGGACACCGAGCGCCGGGTGCAGGAGGCGATCGACGCGCTGGGCTTCCGCCGCAACGACAGCGCCCGGGTCCTGCGCAAGGGCCGTACGGCGAGCATCGGGCTGGTCCTGGAGGACCTCGCCGACCCCTTCTACGGCCCGCTCAGCCGCGCCGTCGAGGAGGTGGCCCGGGCCCACGGCGCCCTGCTGATCAACGGCTCCAGCGCCGAGGACCCGGAGCGCGAGCAGGAGCTGGCGCTGGCCCTGTGCGCACGGCGGGTGGACGGACTGGTGATCATCCCGGCCGGGGACGACCACCGCTATCTCGAACCGGAGATCAGGGCGGGCGTGGCGACCGTGTTCGTGGACCGTCCGGCCGGGCGCATCGACGCCGACGTGGTCCTCTCCGACAACTACGGCGGCGCCCGGGACGGCGTCGCCCATCTCATCGCGCACGGACACCGCCGGATCGGCTTCATCGGCGACATGCCGCGCATCCACACCGCCGCCGAGCGACTGCGCGGCTACCGGGCGGCCATGGAGGACGCGGGGATACCGGTCGAGGACGCGTGGATGTCCCTCGGGCAGACGAACCCGGAGCGGGTGCGCCGGGCGGCGGAGGAGATGCTCGCCGGGCCCCACCCCGTCACCGCGATCTTCGCGGGCAACAACCGGGTGACGGTCACCGTGATCCGGGTGCTGGCCGAGCAGTCACGCCGGGTCGCCCTCGTCGGCTTCGACGACATCGAGCTGGCCGATCTGCTCCAGCCGGGTGTCACGGTCGTCGCCCAGGACGCGGCCGCCCTCGGCCGTACCGCCGCCGAGCGCCTGTTCCGTCAGCTGGACGGCAGCCTCGTCGCACCGGAGCGCATCGAGCTGCCCACCCGGCTGATCACGCGCGGCTCGGGCGAGCTGCCGCCGGCCGACTGAGCCGCCCGTGACCGGCCGCACCCTGGCGGAGCTCGGCCTCGCCGGCGCTCCCCGCGACCATCCGCTGACCTACCCCGGCGCCTGGCCCGCGGACTCCGGGCTGCTGCACGGTGACCGGATGTTGCCGCTGGAGCGCCTGGTGTACGACGACCGGGTGCCGGTCCTCGCCGTCGGCTCCAACGCCTGTCCGGGGCAACTGCGGCACAAGCTGGACGAGTTCGGGATCGACTCGCCCGTGCCGATGCTGCGGTCACGGGTGTCCGGTATCGACGTGGGCATCTCGGCGCACGTCAGCCGCCTGGGCTATGTCTCCGCGTCTCCCGTCAGATCACCGCGCTCGTTACGGGAGTTGTTCGTCATCTGGCTGGACCGGCCGCAGCTGGAGGTGCTCGACGCCGGCGAGTCGCACTTCCGGCGGGCCTGGCTGCCCGCGCCCGAGGTGCGGATCGAGCTGCCGGACGGTTCCGGACTCACCGGTGCGTACGCCTACGTCAACCGGCACGGCGTGCTGCTGGGCGGCAGCGGTGCGCCGCGCCCCCATCCCGGCGACCAGCGTGTCCTGATCGGCGAACTCCTCTTGGACTCCGCTCCGTTGCGCGAGCTGTTCGGGGTCACGCCGGAGGAGTTCTGCGCCCGGGCCCGCCGTGACCCCGGGCTCTGCGCGCGGGGCACCCGGCTGTTCGCCGAGCACAAGTGGGTGACGGAGTCGGGCCTCGAGCCGTACGCCGACGGTCAGCAGACCGGGAGCCCGCGCACCGGTTGGTCGTTGTTCCCGCCCTTGAGGTAGACGTCGCTGACGTAGACGCCGGTGTTGCCGCTGTCGTCGTCGGTCTTCGCCCACCACACGTTCGTCCGAGGGTGCCGCGCTCGCGCAGGACGTCGTCGACGGAGGAGCCGTCGATCAGCTCCATGACGATGAGCGGGCGTCCGTCGACCTCGGCGACGTCGTGCACGGCGACGGCACCGAGGTGGCGGCCCCGGGCGGCGGCCCGGGCCTCGCGCCGCATGCGCAGCCGCAGCCCGGACAGTTCCGGTCCGGCCGCGTCGGTGTAGGTGCGCAGCTCCTTGACGGCGACCTCGCGGCCGAGGACCTCGTCCACCGCCCGCCAGACCACGCCCATGCCGCCGCGCCCGAGCCGCGCGGTGACGCGGTGGCGCCCGGCCGGCAGCCCGCCGGCCCCGCCGTCCGTGTTCCCGTACTCCTCCGGCCCCTGCTCCCCCGACGACACCCCCGCCCCGTCCCTGTGTCGTCCTCTGCCTCGTCCGCCTGGTCGCTGCGTGGCGTCCAGCGTACGGGGCGCCGGTGACAGCCCACTCCCCCCGGCCGGGGGCAGCGACCGGTCCGCGACCTCTACTTGGCGGAGGCCGTCAGGTCACCGCGCCGGGGAGCGGCAAAGCCCTCCAGGTCGGCGCGGGTCAGGCCGGTGAGGCGGGCGACCTCGGCGATGTCGAGGGCACCGCAGTCCAGGCCGCGCAGCAGGTAGCCGCTGAGGGCCTTGGCGGTGGCGGGCTCATCCATGACGTCGCCGCCTGCCCGGTTGGCGTACCGGGCGAGGCGGCCGGCGGCCTGCTCGAAGCCCTCGCGGTAGAAGGCGAAGACGGCGGCGTAGCGGGTCGGGATGTGGCCGGGGTGCATGTCCCAGCCCTGGTAGTAGGCGCGGGCCAGGGCGCGGCGGGTGAGGCCGTAGTGCAGGCGCCAGGCGTCGTGGACCTTGGCGGTCGGGCCGACGGGCAGGACGTTGGTCGAGCCGTCGGAGACACGCACCCCGGTGCCCGCCGCCGCGACCTGCATGACCGCCTTGGCGTGGTCGGCGGCCGGGTGGTCGCTGGCCTGGTAGGCGGCGGAGACGCCGAGGCAGGCGCTGTAGTCGAAGGTGCCGTAGTGCAGCCCGGTGGCGCGGCCCTCGGCGGCCTGGATCATCCGGGCGACGGTGGCGGTGCCGTCGGTGGCGAGGATGGACTGGCTGGTCTCGATCTGGATCTCGAAGCCGAGCCGCCCGGCGTCCAGACCGTGCACCTTCTCGAAGGCCTCCAGCAGGCGCACGAACGCGGTCACCTGCTCGGGGTACGTCACCTTCGGCAGGGTCAGCACCAGGCCCTCGGGCAGGGGGCCGGACTCGATCAGGCCGGTGAGGAACACGTCGAGGGTACGGATGCCCCGGTCGCGCACCGCCGCCTCCATGCACTTCATGCGGATGCCCATGTACGGCGCCGCCGTGCCGTTCTCGTACGCCTCCGCGATCAGCCGGGCCGCGCGGGCCGCCGCCCGGTCCTCCTCGGCGTCGGGGCGGGGGCCGTAGCCGTCCTCGAAGTCGACGCGCAGGTCTTCGATCGGCTCGCGTTCCAGCTTGGCGCGGACGCGGGAGTGGACCGGCTCGGCCAGCTCGTCCGAGAGGCCGAGGACGGCGGCGAAGGAGGGGGCGTCCGGAGCGTGTTCGTCGAGGGCGGCGAGGGCCTGGTCGCCCCAGGATCGGATGGTGTCGGCGGCGAAGGCGTCACCGGGGACGTAGACGGTGTGGACGGGCTGCCGGGTGCCGGGGTCCCCGGGGTAGCGGCGCTCCAGCTCCGCGTCGACCGGCGCGAGGGAGGCGCTGATCTCCTCGCTCACGGCGCCCGCGAGGCTCGTCGCCACCTTCTCCTGCTGACCCATCCCACACCCTCCAATTTTCCGCTGTACGGAATCAACAATCCGTAGAATGAAGTTATCCGGGTGGTTCTCGATGGTCAACACCCCGTCCGGACCGTGGTCGGCGCCCGGCGGATCGTCACCAGGATGCACCGAGGCCCCGGTGACCGCGTCGGTCACCGGGGCCTCGGAGTGCCTGGACGAGACTCAGCCCTTGCGGGTCTTGATCTCCTCGGTCAGCTGCGGGACGACGTCGAACAGGTCGCCGACCACGCCGAAGTCGACCAGCTCGAAGATCGGGGCCTCGGCGTCCTTGTTGACGGCCACGATCGTCTTGGAGGTCTGCATACCGGCGCGGTGCTGGATCGCGCCGGAGATGCCGTTGGCGATGTACAGCTGCGGCGAGACCGACTTACCGGTCTGGCCCACCTGGTTGGTGTGCGGGTACCAGCCCGCGTCGACGGCGGCACGCGAGGCACCGACGGCCGCACCGAGGGAGTCGGCCAGCGCCTCGATGATCGAGAAGTTCTCGGCGCCGTTGACGCCACGGCCGCCGGAGACCACGATCGCGGCCTCGGTCAGCTCCGGGCGGCCCGTCGACTCACGCGGCGTACGGGCGGTGATCTTCGTGCCGGTCGCCTTCTCGGAGAAGGAGACGGACAGGGCCTCGACGGCGCCCGCGGCCGGGGCGGCCTCGACGGCGGCCGAGTTCGGCTTGACCGTGATGACCGGGGTGCCCTTGATCACGCGGGACTTGGTGGTGAAGGACGCGGCGAACACCGACTGGGTGGCCACCGGGCCCTCGTCGCCGGCCTCCAGGTCGACGGCGTCGGTGATGATGCCGGAGCCGATGCGCAGCGCCAGGCGGGCGGCGATCTCCTTGCCCTCGGCGGAGGACGGGACCAGCACGGCGGCCGGGGAGACGGCCTCGTAGGCGGCCTGCAGGGCGTCCACCTTCGGTACGACCAGGTAGTCGGCGTACTCGGAGGCGTCGTGGGTGAGGACCTTCACCGCGCCGTGCTCGGCGAGCGTGGCGGCGGTGTCGGCGGCGCCGTTGCCCAGCGCGACGGCGACGGGCTCGCCGATGCGGCGGGCCAGGGTCAGCAGCTCGAGGGTCGGCTTGCGGACGGCACCGTCCACGTGGTCGACGTAGACGAGGACTTCAGCCATGGGATTGCTCTCCTGCGTAACGAAGTTGAGGGGCGGTCAGCGGGGGCGAGCCCTTAGATGAACTTCTGGCTCGCGAGGAACTCAGCGAGCTGCTTGCCGCCCTCGCCCTCGTCCTTGACGATGGTGCCGGCCGTGCGGGCCGGGCGCTCGTTCGCGGCCTCGACCTTGGTGAACGCGCCGTCCAGGCCGACCTCCTCGGCCTCGATGTCCAGGTCGGACAGGTCCCAGGACTCCACCGGCTTCTTCTTGGCCGCCATGATGCCCTTGAAGGACGGGTAACGCGCCTCGCCGGACTGGTCGGTGACCGACACGATCGCCGGGAGGGAGGCCTCCAGCTGCTCGGAGGCGGCGTCGCCGTCGCGGCGGCCCTTCACGACGCCGTCCTTGACGGAGACCTCGGACAGCAGGGTGACCTGCGGGACGCCCAGGCGCTCGGCGACCAGGGCCGGTACGACGCCCATGGTGCCGTCGGTGGAGGCCATGCCGGAGACGACCAGGTCGAAGCCGGCCTTCTCGATCGCCTTGGCCAGCACCAGGGAGGTGCCGATGGCGTCGGTGCCGTGCAGGTCGTCGTCCTCGACGTGGATGGCCTTGTCGGCACCCATCGACAGGGCCTTGCGGAGCGCGTCCTTGGCGTCCTCCGGGCCGACCGTCAGGACGGTGACCTCGGCGTCGTCCGCGTTCTCCGCGATCTGCAGGGCCTGCTCGACCGCGTACTCGTCCAGCTCGGAGAGCAGACCGTCCACGTCGTCGCGGTCGACGGTCAGGTCATCGGCGAAGTGCCGGTCGCCAGTGGCGTCGGGCACGTACTTCACAGTGACAACGATCCTCAAGCTCACGCCGGCTCTCCTACTGCATCGTCATTTCCGGGCTGCCTCTTGCAGGCAGCATAGGCGCCTCAAGCGGCCGATCCCGGTCGGGGCGTCCGCGCGCTCCGACCGAAATATTACTCGTCAGTACACCCAGTCCATGCCCGCTAAGCAAGCGCTTTGAACTGTGACCTTCGCAACGCAGCGTAACCGGAACTCGACGGCTTCGCAGGAGAGCCGCGGTGTGATCAGTCCCGCAGAGCGTTGAAGCGGCCCTGGTGGTAGAGGAGCGGACGGCCGGAGCCGGAGGGGTCGCCGAGCACCACCTCGGCGAGCACGATCCGGTGATCACCGGCCGGGACCCGGCCCACGATCCGGCAGACCAGCCAGGCGAGCACGTCGTCCAGCACCGGTACGCCTTCCGGGCCCTCGCGCCAGGCGGTCGGCGCGCCGAAACGGTCGGCACCGCTGCGGGCGAAGGTGGCGGCCAGCTCGCGCTGGTGCTCGCCGAGTATGTGGACGCCTATGTGCTCCGTCTCGGCCACCGCGGGCCAGCTGGAGGCGCCCGTGCCGATGCCGAAGGAGACGAGCGGGGGCTCGGCGGAGACCGAGGTGAGGGAGGTGGCGGTGAAGCCCACCGGTCCGGAGGCACCACGCGCGGTGATCACCGCCACACCGGCGGCGTGCCGGCGGAACGTGGAGCGCAACAGGTCGGGCGAGGCGAGCTGAACGGTACCGAGGTCGGGCGAGGCCGTCATGGAGTTGTCCTTCTGCTGGAGGTCGCGAGCTGGTCCGTCGGTGCTCAACACTGCGGACAGATGGCGCTCGCGGTGCGGGCGAGGTCCACGTGGACCCGCCCGTGGAGAAGGAGTTCGATCGGCATACGGTCAGGCTGACGATAGTTGGTGCGCCCAGTCAAGCAGGGTCCGGGATACGGAAGGCGCCGTACCGTCACCTGAGGCCCCCTCACACCGCCTCCCCCAGGGCCGCGATGACGTCGGCCCTGCGGGGCTGCCCGGTGGCCCGCCGTACGACCCGTCCTTCGGCGTCGAGCACCAGCACGGTGGGTGTCTTCAGGATGTCGAGTTCGCGTACGAGGTCCAGGTGGGCCTCGGCGTCGATCTCGACATGGGCCACGCCGGGTACCATTTCGGCGACCTCGCCGAGGACACGCCGGGTGGCCCGGCAGGGCGCGCAGAAGGCACTGGAGAACTGCACCAGCGTGGCCCGCTCGCCGAGCTCGCCGCCCAGCTCCGCGGCTCCGAGCCGCTTGCCCTCGTCCCTCCCGCGCACCCGTACTCTCCCGCTCCGCCGCTTGTGCAGCACTCCGGCGGCGCTCGCCACGACGAGCACCGCCACGCACACCACCAGTCCAGTCATCACCTGCACAAGCATTCATCAGACTGCAAAGATTCCCGCCTCCCGCCGGAGTTTCCCTTGCGGAATGCTGGATTCATGGACATCGACGTGAGAGGGCCGCGCTTCGGGGCGGCCGTGACGACGGCCGTTCTGGCGGTGGCCCTGAGCCTGGAGAACGCCTGGGTGCTGGGCTGGCAGACGCTGGCGTTCGCACTGGGGGCGGCCGCGGGTGTGCAGCGCTCGCCGTACGGCTGGGCCTTCCGCACGGCCGTGCGGCCGCGGCTCGGGCCTCCGAAGGAGTTCGAGGCGCCCGAGCCGCCGCGGTTCGCGCAGGCGGTGGGGCTGGTGTTCGCGGGGCTCGGTCTCGTCGGGTTCACGGTGGGACCGCAGTGGCTGGGGCTGGTCGCGACCGGCGCGGCGCTCGCCGCCGCGTTCCTGAACGCGGCGTTCGGCTACTGCCTGGGGTGCGAAATGTTCCTGCTTCTGAAGAGGGTCACGGCACGGGCGGAGTAAAGGATCACTAAAGAGTCGAGGTCGGATGTAGGCCGACGTGACGAGAATCTCGCCCCCGCCGGGCACCAGGACTGGCTACCCGTCCGTTCTTCGGGCACGATCTGCGAGACGCCGTAAACCTACGGCTGCGTAACTTACCCGCCGGGAGCCCCCTTTCCCGAGCAGAGCAGAAAGGGTCTGTCCCGCCCATGGCAGAGTTGGTCTACCGTCCCGTCATCGGATTCGCCAAGACGTTGTTCAAGGTCTGGGACCTGAAGATCGACTGCCAGGGGTCGGAGAACATCCCGCGCTCGGGCGGCGCCGTGCTGGTGAGCAATCACATCAGCTACCTGGACTTCGTCTTCAACGGCCTCGCGGCCCTGCCGCAGAAGCGCCTGGTGCGCTTCATGGCGAAGGAGTCCGTCTTCCGCCACCGGATCTCCGGTCCGCTGATGCGCGGCATGAAGCACATCCCGGTGGACCGGGGCCAGGGCGAGGCGGCCTACGCGCACGCGCTGGACTCGCTGCGCTCCGGTGAGGTCGTCGGGGTCTTCCCGGAGGCCACCATCTCGCAGTCGTTCACGCTGAAGAGCTTCAAGTCCGGTGCGGCGCGGCTCGCCCAGGACGCCGGCGTCCCGCTGGTCCCGATGGCCGTGTGGGGCACCCAGCGGCTGTGGACGAAGGGGCACCCCCGCAACTTCAAGCGCAACCACCTGCCCGTCACCATTCGTGTCGGCGAGGCGGTCGAGGCACCCCGCGACCAGTACGCGGGCGCCATAACCCGCCGACTGCGCGAGCGCGTCCAGGAGTTGCTGGAGGCTGCCCAGCGCGCCTACCCGGGCCGCCCCAAGGGCCCCGAGGACTCCTGGTGGCTGCCCGCCCACCTGGGGGGTACGGCACCTACGGTGGAGGAGCTGCGGGCGGCAGGCTGACGTGCGTCGCCCCTGAGCGGGCTGCAGCACCCGGCGACATGCGCGCAGCGGGGCTGTCGGTAGGGTTCGCGAGCGTGACGGGAGAGTCGCCACGGCTCTCGTGTGCCGATCGCTGCACGGGGGCTCGTGGATGCGGCGCCGGTGGCGGCGTCCAGCACCTGCCCGAGCACCCGGCCGCCGTCACCGCACAGCCTGCCGGACGGCAGGAGCCGCGCCACGGCGTCGTAGCGCGATGTCGTCCCGGGGATCGAGGGCCCGGGTCGCCACCGCCGGGGCCTCCTTCGCCAACTCGCGTGTGGTAGCGGGCAGTTCCTTGCACGGGTCGTTCCACGCGCCGAGCGCGAGCGGCACCGCGACGGCACCGGCGACCAGGGCCGGCACCACGGCCGAGGCGAGCGCCCTGTGCCTCCGCAGCCGAGCGAGCCGGCCACCGGAGCCGACGCCGCCTTGCCCGTCCGCCGAACCGTGTTCCGTGCCGTTGATGTCGCCTTCTGCCGCTCCCCCGTTGCTCATGGCGGGGAGGTTGGCGAGTGCGATCGCGACGGCGCCGGGCGGGGGTGCCCCCTGCCCTCAGAGCGCGTCGGGCAGCGTCTTCCACAGGTGCGGCCGGTCCGGGGGCGCCTTCAGGGCGTCGAGGACGACCGGGTGCGGTGCGGCGTACAGGGCCGGATAGTCCAGTTCACCGGCCGCGGGGTCGGGGATCCAGGCCAGCCGCTCGCCGTCCAGCGAGAACCGGGCGTCCACGCCGGGCTTGTTGCCGCGCGGGTCCTGCCGGTGCCAGGCGCCGTGGAAGCGGACGGCGACCAGTCCGTGCAGCACATGTCCGCTTCCGTCGTCATGCGTCAGCCGTTGGTAGCACAGGGCCGTCGGGATGTCCTCCGCGCGTAGCAGGGCCGTCAGCGCGTGCGCCTTGGCATGGCAGATGCCCGTGCGTCCTCCGAGGACGTCGGATGCGCGCCAGGTGACACGCGGGTCACCGGAATCCTGGGAGTGCGGGATCGTGTCCCGGACGAATTCATAGGCGGCCCGCGCATAGGCATACGAGTCGGCCGCCCCGGCGGCCAGTCTCTCGGCCGTCTCCCGGACCACGGGATGGTGATGGTCGATGGCCTCGTCCGCGGCCAGGTACGCGGACAGATCGGCGGTGTTCTGGATCAGCTCCATGCCCGCAGAGGATAGGAACGCGGCCACTCGACAGTCAATGACTTTTCGAGTGGCCGCATATCTATGCAATAGCTCGGGGCTAGCGCGCCATCTCCTCCTTGAGCGCGGCCACGAAGGTGTCGACGTCCTCCTCGGTGGTGTCGAAGGAGCACATCCAGCGCACCACCCCGGCGGCCTCGTCCCAGAAGTAGAAGCGGAAGCGCTGCTGCAGGCGCTCGGACACGTCGTGCGGGAGCCGCGCGAAGACGCCGTTGGCCTGCACGGGGTAGAGGATCTCCACACCGTGCACCGCGCGGACGCCCTCGGCGAGGCGCTGGGCCATCTCGTTGGCGTGCCGGGCGTTGCGCAGCCACAGGTCCTTCGCCAGCAGCGCCTCCAACTGCACCGAGACGAAGCGCATCTTGGAGGCCAGCTGCATCGACATCTTCCGCAGGTGCTTCATCTTGCGCACCGCGTCCTGGTTGAGGACCACCACCGCCTCGCCGAAGACGGCGCCGTTCTTGGTCCCGCCCAGCGAGAGGATGTCGACGCCGACCGCGTCGGTGAACGTCCGCATGGGGACGTTCAGGGAGGCCGCGGCGTTGGCTATCCGGGAGCCGTCCAGGTGCACCTTCATGCCGTGCGCATGGGCGTGCTCGCAGATCGCGCGGATCTCCTCCGGCGTGTAGAGGGTGCCGAGCTCCGTGCTCTGGGTGATCGACACGACCTGCGGCATGGCGCGGTGCTCGTCCTCGAAGCCCCAGGCCTGCCGGTCGATCAGCTCGGGCGTGAGCTTGCCGTCCGGCGTGGGCACGGTGAGCAGCTTCAGGCCGCCCATGCGCTCGGGCGCGCCGCCCTCGTCCACGTTGATGTGGGCGCTCTCGGCGCAGATCACCGCGCCCCAGCGGTCGGTGACCGCCTGGAGCGCGACGACGTTCGCACCGGTGCCGTTGAAGACCGGGAAGGCCTCCGCCGTGGACCCGAAGTGGCTGCGGATGATCCGCTGGAGGTTCTCGGTGTACGCGTCCTCGCCGTACGCCACCTGGTGGCCGCCGTTGGCGAGGGCCAGGGCGGCCAGCACCTCCGGGTGGGCCCCGGCGTAGTTGTCACTGGCGAAACCGCGGACCTCGGGGTCGTGATGGCGACGCGCGTCGGTCTTGGGAGGGTTCACGGCTTCTCGGTCAGCCACAGGCGGTTTCCGTTCACTTCCGCGGCGGGCTTGCTCCAGACGCCCTCGATCTCGGCGGCGAGGTCCTTGACGTCCGTGAAGCCCGCGAACTTCGCGTTGGGGCGTTCGGCGCGCATCGCGTCGTGCACCAGCGCCTTCACCACCAGGATGGCAGCAGCCGCACGCGGACCGGCCTCGCCCCCCGCCTTGCGGAAGCCGTCGGCCATGGCCAGCGTCCACGCCTCGGCGGCGGCCTTGGACGCGGAGTACGCCGCGTTGCCCGCGGTGGGCTTCGACGCCCCGGCGGCACTGATCAGCAGGTACCGGCCGCGGTCGCTGCGCTGCAGGCCGTCGTAGAAGGCCAGGGAGGTGTGCTGCACCGTGCGGATCAGCAGCTTCTCCAGCAGGTCCCAGTCCGCGAGGCTCGTCTCCTCGAAGGTCGCGCTGCCGCGCCAGCCGCCGACCAGGTGGACCAGGCCGTCGATCCGGCCGTGCTCCTTCTCGATACGGTCGGCCCAGGCCCGGGTCGAGTCCAGGTCGAGCAGGTCGACCGTCTCCCCGGTGACCGTGGCACCGCCGCGCGCGTAGCGGGCCGCGTCCACGGCCTCCGCCAGCCGCTCGGGGTTGTTGTCGGCGCCGACGACGACCGCGCCGGCCTCGGCGAGCCGGACCAGCGCCGCGTGTCCGGCGGGTCCGCCCGCGCCGGCCACCGCGATCACCGCACCGCTGAGAGACCCGTTGTTCGCCACGTTCTTCCCCTCTGAAGCAGTGTTCTCTTCGCTGCGGTCGCTCACGCGGCGATCCGCTCGGCGCTGTCCGCCGTGATGCCCTTGGTGGAGGCGATCACATTCTTCAGCTTCTTCGACAGGGCCTCGTAGAACATGCTCAGCGGAAACTCGTCCGGAAGCACGTCGTCCACGAGCTTGCGCGGCGGCTGGGTGAGGTCCAGGGCGTCCGGGCCCTTGGCCCACTTGGAGCCGGGGTGCGGGGCGAGGTAGGTGGAGACCAGCTCGTAGCCGGCGAACCAGTGCACCAGCTTCGGGCGGTCGATGCCGTCCTTGTAGAGCTTCTCGATCTCGGCGCACAGCTGGTTGGTGACCTGCGGGGCGCGCTCCCAGTCGATGGAGAGCTTGTTGTCGGTCCACCGGAGGACGTCGTGCTTGTGCAGATAGGCGAAGAGCAGCTGGCCGCCGAGGCCGTCGTAGTTGCGGTTGCGGTCGCCGGTGACCGGGAAGCGGAACATCCGGTCGAAGAGCACCGCGTACTGCACGTCACGGGCCTGCGGGACGCCGTCCGCCTGGAGCTTCACGGCCTCCTTGAAGGCGGTGAGGTCGCAGCGCAGCTCCTCCAGGCCGTACATCCAGAACGGCTGGCGCTGCTTGATCATGAACGGGTCGAACGGCAGGTCACCGTGGCTGTGGGTGCGGTCGTGGACCATGTCCCAGAGCACGAAGGCCTCTTCGCAGCGCTTCTGGTCGTGGACCATCGCGGCGATGTCCTCGGGCAGCTGCAGGCCCAGGATGTCGACGGCGGCCTCGGTGACCCGGCGGAAGCGGGCGGCCTCGCGGTCGCAGAAGATGCCACCCCAGGAGAAACGTTCCGGCGCCTCACGCACGGCGATGGTCTCCGGGAAGAGGACGGCCGAGTTCGTGTCGTAGCCGGACGTGAAGTCCTCGAAGGTGATGCCGCAGAACAGCGGGTTGTCGTACCGGGTGCGCTCCAGCTCGGCCAGCCAGTCCGGCCAGACCATGCGCAGCACGACCGCCTCCAGGTTGCGGTCCGGGTTGCCGTTCTGCGTGTACATCGGGAAGACGACCAGGTGCTGCAGGCCGTCCGCGCGGTGTGCGGCGGGCTGGAAGGCCAGCAGGGAGTCCAGGAAGTCCGGCACCTGGAAGCCGCCCTCGGCCCAGCGGCGCAGATCCTTCACCAGGGCCTGGTGGTAGGCCTCGTCGTGCGGGAGCAGCGGGGAGAGCTCCTCGACCGCGGCCACGACACTGCGTACGGCGGCCTCGGCGTCCGCCCGGGCGGGAGCGCCCTCGGCGTCGAAGTCGATCGATCCGTCCTTGGACTGCCATGGCCGGATCTGCTCCACGGCATCCTTGAGCACGGGCCAGGCCGGGTGCTCAACCACCCTGGTCGACGAAGGAATCCGTCCCTCCGTACCCGCCTGCACAAGAATTTCCGTCATGTCCCATCCTCCACGGGAGAAGCTCGCGTAAGGACACCGTATGCATACCCGGTTTCAGCCAGCAAGAGGCTGCTCGGGAAATTATTCTGTCCGACCCCTTGGTCACCGATGTTTTTCCTGCCGTAAACCGTGACGGCGCTCACTTCCATCGAGCAGCCCGTGCCTTCGCCCGGTGTGCCACCGCGTGGTGAGCGGAGTCCCGTCCGGTCGTCAAGGGTGCGGGTGACGCGCCCACGCGAGGGTGACGACGGGAGCGCATACCGGCCAATCCGCGACCGCCACGCAACCCGGATGCCTCACGCACGTGCGGGTTCATCGCGGGGCCCGGCCGTTAGGCTGCGACTCTGCCCGCGCGGACGACGGCGTCCGCCCGTTCCGCGCGCGCCGAGCCGCCGTCGACGGAACGGAGTCGAACCTTGAACTTCCTTACCATCGGTCACCGCGGGGTCATGGGTGTCGAGCCCGAGAACACCCTTCGTTCCTTCGTCGCCGCGCAGAACGCCGGCCTCGACCTGATCGAACTCGATCTGCACCTCAGCAAGGACGGCGCCCTGGTCGTCATGCACGACGCGGAGGTCGACCGCACGACCGACGGCACCGGGCCGATCGCCGACAAGACCCTGGCCGAGCTGCGCGCCCTGGACGCGGGCCGCGGGGAGCGGGTGCCGGTGTTCGAGGAGGTGCTGGACGCGGTACGCACACCACTGCAGGCCGAGATCAAGGACGTCGCCGCCGCACGGGCCCTGGCGGCGGTGATGCACGAGCGCGACCTGATCGGGCGCGTGCAGGTGTCCTCGTTCCACGACGACGCCATCGCCGAGATCGCCCGGCTGGTGCCGGGCGTGCGCACGGCCCTGATCGCCGGCCGCTACGGCACGGACGTGGTGGAGCGCGCGGTCGCCGTGGGCGCGGCGACCCTGTGTCTCAACATCCGCCGGCTCACCCTGGAGGTCGTCGAGCACGCGCGCGCGTCAGGGCTGCGGATCATCGGCTGGGTCGTCAACACCCAGGATCATCTGCGGCTGGTCCGCGCCCTGGAACTGGACGGCGCGACGACCGACTTCCCGGAGATCAAGCGCACCGGGCGCTTCACGGCCTGACCCGGTCAGACGAGCTTCTTGACCAGCAGCTCGAACTGCAGGTCGTCGCGCTGCGGGATGCCGAAGCGCTCGTCGCCGTACGGGAAGGGGGACATCTTTCCCGTACGGCGGTAGCCACGGCGCTCGTACCAGGCGATCAGGTCGTCCCTTACGGAGATCACCGTCATGTGCATCTCGGCGACGCCCCAGGCCTCGCGGACCTGGCGCTCCGCCTCCGCCATGACCGTCTTGCCGAGGCCCGCGCCCTGCAGCGTGGGGCTGACCGCGAACATGCCGAAGTAGGCGTGGTCGCCGCGGTGTTCCAGCTGGCAGCAGGCGACGATCCGGCCGTCCTGCTCGACGACCAGCAGCCTGCTCTCGGGCGCCTTGATCACTTCCAGCACGCCCTCCGGATCCGTCCGCTGCCCCTGGAGGATGTCCGCCTCGGTGGTCCACCCGGCCCGGCTGGAGTCCCCGCGGTAGGCCGACTCGATCAGCGCGACCAGCGCGTCGACGTCGGCGTCCGTGGCGTCGCGGAAGGTGGGTCCGGTGGCGGCGGTTTCCATGGGCGGCCTTTCGGTGTCGGGCGTGGCAGAACCAGGGTCGAGCGTAACCCTGCCCTAGGCTCCGCCTGCATGGTGCACGTACTCAGCAGCCGGACCCTGCTCACCCCCACCGACCCCGAGCGCTCCCGGACCTTCTACGGCGAGCAGCTGGGGCTGTCCGTCTACCGCGAGTTCGGTACCGGGCCCGAGCGCGGCACGGTCTACTTCCTCGGCGGTGGCTTCCTGGAGGTCTCCGGGAGGGCCGAGGCCCCGCCGTCGCCCGCGGTCCGGCTGTGGTGGCAGGTCGGCGACGTGACGGCCGCACACGAGGAGCTCAGGGACAGGGGCGTCGACATCGTCCGGCCACCGGTGAAGGAGCCGTGGGGCCTGGTCGAGATGTGGATCGCCGACCCGGACGGCATCCGCATCGCACTGGTGGAGGTCCCGGGGGACCATCCGCTGCGGTACCGGCCGGGGATCTAACCTGCGGACGCCTCCTCGGTGCGGGTGCCGGCGGTGAGCAGGTGGCCGCTGACCCCGAGCAGCGAGGGCACGGACTCCGTCCGCCGCAGCGCCGCCAGGACCAGCGTCCGTTGCCGCGGATCCGTCAGCCAGGAGACGAGGTCGCCCATCAGCCACGCCGCGCCTTCGAGGCCGTACTGCCCGTGCGCCGTCAGGCCGGCGTCCGCGAACTCGGCGGGGACGTCCTCCGGTGCGTGGAAGCAGGCCGTGGTGAACAGCGCCTCGGGCCCGCGGCCCGGACGCAGCCGGCCGTCACCGGCGGCCGCCTCGATGTGCGGGCGCCGGTCGGCGTCGAAGTACACACCCTTGGCGAGTGTGTCGTGCAGCCCCGCGAACCGGTTGATGGTGGCGGCGACCACGAGCCCTCCGGGCCGCACCACCCGGCGCGCCTCGGCCAGGGCCCGTACCCGGTCCGGACGCTCGGGCAGGTGGTAGAGCGGGCCGAGGAGCAGCACGACGTCCACGGACGCGTCCGGGGCGTCCAGGGCGCGGGCGTCGCCGGGGCGTGCCCGGACGCCGGGCAGCCGGGCCGCACGTTCGACGTGCAGGGGTACCGGGTCGAGGAGCTCCACGTCGTGGCCGTCGGCGGCCAGCCACTCCGCGTGGACACCGCTGCCACCGCCCACGTCCAGGATCCGCGCCGGTGCGGGCGGCAGCAGCCTGCGCAGGACGTCCTGGGTACGCCAGAACTCCAGCCGTCCGGCGCCGGTGCGCAGCCGGGCGTCCTCCCGGTCGCGTCCGTAGTACTCGGCGATCTCCTCGGCCAGCGCGGGCGCCGTGGTGTCCTCGGGGTCCATGGCCGGAACCCTCCCGCGGCCCGCGCGCCGCGATCAACCGATTTCGCCGCCACGGGGTCCGTCCCGGATGGCCGGGGCCGGGAGCCGGCGTTAGCGTGCGGAGGAGATCTCTGTGCGGTACGGCGGCCCCGGCCGGAAGGAAACCTCATGAAGTTCGACAGGCCGGTGACCGGCGGACCGTGCTGGACCGAGCTCGGAACCAGCGACCTGGAGGGGGCCAAGCGGTTCTACACCGAGTTGTTCGGCTGGCGGCCGGAGACCGATCCGCGGCCGGAGGCGGGCGGGTACACGGTGGCACACCTGGGGGACGCGGCGGTCGCCGCGCTCACCCCGCTGTACCAGGAGTCCCAGCCGGTGGCCTGGAACGTCTCGTTCGCGGTCACCGACGCGGACGCGGCGGTACGGCGCGTGGAGGAGGCCGGCGGGACGGTGATCCTCGGCCCGATGGACGTGTTCGACGTGGGCCGGTTCGCCGTGGCCCTCGACCCGACCGGCGCGGTGTTCCAGCTGTGGCAGGCGCGGTCCTTCCCCGGCGCCGGGCTGTTCAACGCGCCCGGCACCCTCGGCTGGGTGGAACTGGCGACCCGGCACACCGAACGGGCCCGGGACTTCTACACCACGGTGTTCGGCTGGAGCGTCAACGCCTCGGAGTGGTACACGCAGTGGGGCATCGACGGCGACGACTTCGGCGGCATGGCCGACATGGGCGACCGGTTCCCGCCTCAGGTGCCGCCGCACTGGCTGCCGTACTTCGCCGTGGACGACGTGGACGCGACGGCCGAGGTCGCGCAGCGGGCGGGCGGGGCGATCGTCCTGGCACCCGTGTCGGTGCCCGACGGCCCGCGCATCGCGGTGCTGCGGGACCCGCAGGGCGCGGCGTTCGGGGTGCACCGGGCCGGCGAGGAGGGCTGAGGGGGGCTCGGTTTGCCGTCCGTGCCGCTTGCTTGCCTTGGCGTGCGCTTCAACTCCTAGCGTCCTGTGCACCACCCGTCGCCCGGGGATCCCGGAAACTCGGAAAGGGAGCACACGTGCGTTACACGCTGTTCGGACGGACCGGTCTGCGCGTCAGCGAACTCGCGCTCGGCACCATGACCTTCGGCGAGGACTGGGGCTGGGGTGCGGACAAGGGCACCAGCGCGCGCATCCTCGACGTCTACGCCGAGGCAGGCGGAAACTTCGTCGACACCGCGAACAACTACACCGACGGCAGCTCCGAGCGGATCCTCGGCGAACTGCTCGCCGGCCGCCGGGACCGCTTCGTCCTGGCGAGCAAGTACACGTGCGGCACCCGGGACGGGGAGCCCAACTCGGCGGGCAACCACCGCGGGAACCTGGTCCGGTCGGTCGAGGACAGCCTGCGCCGGCTGCGCACGGACCGGCTCGACGTCCTGTGGGTGCACGCTCGTGACAACTTCACCCCGGTCGAGGAGGTGATGCGCGCCCTGGACGACGTCGTGCGCTCCGGCAAGGTGCTGTACGTCGGCGTGTCGGACTGGCCGGCCTGGGAGATCGCCCAGGCCAACACCCTGGCGGGGCTGCGGGGTTGGACCAGCTTCGCGGGCTCGCAGCTGCGATACAGCCTGCTGGAGCGCACCCCGGAGCGCGAACTGCTGCCGCAGGCCCGGGCGTTCGACCTCGCCGTGTTCGCCTGGGAGCCGCTGGCGCGGGGGAAGCTCACCGGGAAGTACCGGCGCGGGGAGACGGGACGGCTGGACGCCTCGGGTGAAAGGCCTGCCGCCTGGGAGGAGGATGTGATCAGCGTCGTGCTGGAGGTCGCCGAGCAGGGCGGCTGGGGCCCCGCGCAGGTGGCCCTGGCCTGGCTGCTGGGCCGGCCCGGGAACGTCGTACCGATCGTCTCCGGCACGAAGCCGGAGCAACTGGCCGAGAACCTCGCGAGCACCGGGGTCCGGCTGGACGCGGACGCGGTGAAGCGACTGGACGAGGCAAGCGCGGTGCCGCTCGGCTTCCCGCACGACTTCCTGCGGGAGCCGCTCATCACGCGGAACGTACTCGGCGACCGCTGGACCGACATCGTCGACCGCCGCTCCACGTACCGTCGTACGGCGCACGACGTCCTCTGACGCCCCTGCCCTACGCCCGCAGGGCCCCCATCCGGCCCTCCAGGCGACCGAGCAACTCGCCGAGGAGTCCGGCGAGTTCGCGCTGCCCGTGCGGGGCGAGCACGCTCAACACGGCTGTTTCGTAGGTGAGTTGCTCCGGGAGGATGCCGTCGACCAGGTCGCGGCCCGCGTCGGTGAGGCGGACGTGGGCGACGCGGCGGTCACGGGTGTCACCGCGCCGCTCGACCAGCCCGCGCTCGGTCAGCTGCTTGAGCCGCTTGGTGACGGCGGCCCCGGAGGAGAACGTCTCGCGGGCCAGCTCCCCAGGGGTCAGCTCGTGGCCGGTGCGGCGCAGCGCGCCCAGCAGGTCGAACTCGGGACGGCTGAGCCCGGCCCGGCGCAGCGGCGCGTCCTCGGCCTGCTGGAGCAGCGCGGCGCACCGGTTGATCCGGCCGATGACCTCCATGGGCCCGGTGTCCAGCTCGGGGTGGACGGCCCGCCACTGCCGCACGACGGAGGCGACGCTGTCGTGGTGAACGGCGGAGCCGGCGGCCCCGGGGCGTCCGGTGCCGGCCGGGTCAGCGCCGGGGTCGGTACCGGGCGGGGGCGAGGCCGGGGCAGTCCCGGGCGGAGGCGAATCGGGATCGATGCCGGACTCGGGCGAGGCGGGGACAGACCCGGCCGAGGCCGAAGCGGGGGCAGCTCTGGGCGGTGCCGAGACGGGGCCGATACCGGACGAGGCCGAGGCCGAGGCACTTCCGGGCGGAGGCGAATCGGGATCGATGCCGGACTCGGGCGAGGCGGGGACAGACCCGGCCGAGGCCGAAGCGGGGGCAGCTCCGGGCGGTGCCGAGACGGGGCCGATACCGGACGAGGCCGAGGCCGAGGCACTTCCGGGCGGAGGCGAATCGGGATCGATGCCGGACTCGGGCGAGGCGGGGACAGACCCGGCCGAGGCCGAAGCGGGGGCAGCTCCGGGCGGTGCCGAGACGGGGCCGATACCGGACGAGGCCGAGGCCGAGACACTTCCGGGCGGAGGCGAATCGGGATCGATGCCGGACTCGGGCGAGGCGGGGACAGACCCGGACAGGGATGTGCCACGCGGTGTTCGCGGGGCGGTGGCGTCGCTCACGGCGGCGGCGCTGCGGGCGGTTCCGGTCGTCCGCTCGCCGGGGTTGCCGGCTTCGCCGGCATCTCGGCCCGGGGCAGGCTCGGTCCCGGCCGCACGCGGGCCGCCACGGCGCTTCCCCGTGCCGGCCATGGCCTCGCTGTTCCCCGGGCGCGCGCCTCCTTTGGGCCGGGCGCCGGCGGGCCGCGCGGCGGAATCGCGGGGGGCCGCGTCGGCCGTGTCGCCCTTCGGCGCGTGTCCACGGTTCGTCGCCGTCATGGCCGTATGCCCTCCGTCGTCCTGCCCGGGTCCTGGACCTGACCCTGCTGCTGGTCGTGCGGTACGAACCCCTGGCGTCGCACCGTCGCCGCGAGCGTACGGTGTCCGGACTGCTCGGCGAGCACGACCCGCTCCTCGGGCAGGGCGCGCTGCCACCACTCGCCGGACGCGGCGTCGGCCGTGGCGCGCAGGTCGGCGAGGGCGGCGGCGAGGCCGCGACGGGCCGCCTCCAGGGCGCGGGGTGCCGGGTGCGGCTCGGCCAGCAGCCGGGCGGCGTTCTCGCGGGCGCGTTCCGCCGCGGTCAGCGCGTGTTCGAGCCGGTCGCCGACGCGCCGGTTGGTGACGGCGACGGCCGCGACGAAGCCGACCAGCGCGCCGACCAGGGTGTCCAGGACCCGCTCGGTGATCAGCTCGGCCGGGTTCTGGGCGCGGGCGAACTCGGTGATCAGCAGGGCCATCGGGGTCACACAGACGCTGCCGAGCCAGTAGTTGCGGGCGATCAGCGCCTCCGCGCCGAAGTTGAGGACGAGGCAGCTCAGCACCAGCGCGACGGGGTGGAGATGGGCGAGCGGGGCGACGACGGCGAACGCGAGGACGCCGAGGACGTTGCCGACGACCCGCTGGACGCCCCGGCTCCAGGTGAGGGTGACGTTGGCCTGGTAGAGGGAGGCCGCGGTGACCAGAGCCCAGTAGGGACGGCCCACCCCGAGCGCGAGGGAGGCGTAACCGGCGAGGGCGCAGCCGATCGCGGTGCGTGCGGCGATCGGGGCGAGGGGGGCCAGACGGTGCCGCAACGGCCGCCTGGGGAGGGCGAGTTCGGCGTCGATGCCGAGGAGTTCGTCGACGGACTCGCGCGGGGACTCGACGCGCGGGATCCGCCCGGTGCCGCGCAGCCCGCGGGCCCAGGAACGCAGTCGTGCCGGGTCGGTGTCGGCGGGGGCGGCGAGGGCGACCTCGGCGCGGACAAGGAGCCGTTCGAGGGCGCGCCGGGTGCGGTCGGGGCGGGTGCCGGCGGCGAGCAGCGACTGCCAGGCGGCGTGGATCGCGGCGGCGCTCGCGGCCCGGGCCCGGGCGTGCCCGTCGGCGGTGCCGCGGGTGTCGGCGTAGGCGGCGGCCGCGCTCAGGGCCTGGGCGGTGGCGCGGCGCTCGGGGCCGTGCGGGCGGAGCAGCCCGGGCGCCATGCCGACCAGCCAGGCCCAGGCGCCGGCCGCGAGGGCCAGCCCGACGTGCCCGGGCACCTGGCCGAGGATCTGCGGCGCGAACAGCGAGGCGGAGCTGATGAAGGTCAGGACCACGTTGGCAGGCGGTCCGAGCCGGGTGGCGTCGCACACGGTCTTCTGCACGGCCGCCATGACGGCGCCCACGGTGACGAGGACGACGGCGTTGCCGGTGAGCGACGCCGCGAGCAGGGAGACCGCGAGGCCGCCGACCATGCCGAGCACCACCCAGGCCAGGACGCGGGCGCGGGCGGCGTACGGCCGGTTGTGCCCGTAGAGCGCGCACAGCGCCCCGGCCATGGTGTACATCGCGAGGTCGAGGCGGCCGAGTCCCAGCAGGATCAGGTTGGGCGGCGCGACCGCGGCGACCACGCTGAGCGCGGGCTTGAACCAGATGTCGGAGGGCCGCCCGAGGCGGAGCACCCCGGCGAGGGGAAGTCGGTGGAGGGTGGCACTGCGCATCACACTAATTTAGCATGTGTTTTACTCGTAAAATTCCTGGCGGAGGTCCGGAGACGGCGCGCTCACCAGGCGTGCTCCGCCGAATGCTCCCCGTGTACACCCTTGCGCTCGCGTGCGCTCCGCATGGCGTGGGCATCGCATTCCTCGACCGACCGTCGAACGGGGAGGTGCGCGTGCACGGACCGGTACCGGCAGCGTGGCTGCTGGTCGCCCTGTGCGCGGCGACCGGGGTCTACTGCCTGCTGCGGATGCGCAGCCGGATCGAGGAGCAGCGCCGGGCCGCGGGCGGCGAGGCGCTCATGGGCTTCGGGATGGCCGTGATGGCCGTACCGGCGGCGGTGTTCGCGCCGCCGAGGTGGGCGTGGCCGGTGTACGCGGCCGTGTTCGGCGCGGCGGCGCTGCGCGCCCTGTGGGCCGCGCGCGCGGCCCCGCACCACCTGCACCACCTGGTGGGCACCTCAGCGATGGCCTACATGGCGGTGGCCATGGCCGCGGCCCCGCCCGGCGCCCATCACGTGCACGGCGGCTCGGGGGTGCCCCTGCTGACCAGTGTGCTGCTGCTGTACTTCGCGGGTTACGTCCTGCTCGCCGGCGCCCGTCTGGTGCCGGCCGCCGTCGCGGTGGCCGGGCCGGGCGGCGGCCCGGTCGGCTGGGGCGACCGGCCGGAGCTGGCGCGGGCCTGCCGGCTGTCCATGGGGATCGGCATGGTGGCGATGCTGCTGACGATGTGAGCGGCGTCTGCCGGGGTGCGTTGCCTGCGTCACTTCGCCGGCCCGGGCCGTACCCGGGAGCGGCCTCGCGCTCATAGGGTGCTGACCATGATGGTCCCCGTGACCCTGCTGCTGCTCGGCGCCCTCACCGCCGTCCTCGCCCCGCGGCTGCTCGCCCGGGCCGACTGGGCGGACCGCGAACCGGTCGTCGCCCTGTGGGTGTGGCAGTGCGTCGTGGCGGCCGTCCTGCTGTGCTGCGCGCTGTCGATGACGCTCAGCGCGTCGGCCGCCTGGCAGCAGGTGCGGGGGCAGTTGTTCGCCCGGGCCCCGCGCGCGGTCGTGGACGCCTACGCCCTGGGTACGGCCGGGCCGTGGGCGGCGCCCACCGCCGTGGCTCTCGCCGCGGGCGGCCTGTGGAGCCTCGCCATGCTGGTGCGCGAGGTCGTACGGGCCCGGGCCCGGCGGCGTACCCGAAGGGCCGAACTCCTCGCGCGTGCACCGCTGTTGCCGGGAGAGGAACCGACGGGCGGCCGGCTGGTGGTGCTGGAGGGCGAGCGCCCCGACGCCTGGTGGCTGCCCGGTGCGGCACCCCGCCTGGTCATCACGACGGCCGCGCTGCGGCGCCTGAAAGAGCGTCAACTGCACGCGCTGCTCGCCCACGAGCAGGGCCACGCACAGGCCCGGCACGACTGGCTGCTGCACTGCTCGGCGGCGCTGGCGGGCGGGTTCCCGCAGGTACCGGTGTTCGCCGCGTTCCGCGCCGAGATGCACCGGCTGGTCGAGCTGGCCGCCGACGACATGGCCTCCCGGCGCTTCGGCCGGCTCACGACGGCGCTGGCGCTGCTCGAACTCAATGAGGAGCGGGGCGTGTTCGGTCCCTGCCCCACCCCCCAGGCCCATGTGCCGCAGCGCGTACACCGGTTGCTCACTCCCCCGGACCGGCTCCCCGTTCTGCACCGGCTGCGTCTGACGGCCTTCGCGGCGCTGGCGCCGGTGATCCCGGTACTGGTGGCCCTGGTTCCGGGCCTGCGGGCACTCGGCTGACGCCCCTGGTCGTGATCCGCCGGTACCCGCTGCTCACCGTGGACGGCGACCTCTCTGCTCGTGTGGCGGCACGCCGTCTGGTGGACGGTGCTGTGGCCGGCGGTCACCGTGGCCCTGGCGGCGGTCGTGCAGCGGCCGGTGGAGATCGCCGTCGGCCGGTCCCGGCCGGTGTGGCCGGATCCCGTCGACTGGGCCCGCTACGCGGCCTTCCCGTCCGGTCACGCCATGACGGTCACCATGGTGTGCGGCCTGCTGCTGTGGCTGCCGCACCGCTTCGGCGGGGCCGCGTCCGGTGGTGTACGGCCGTGGCGGTGGCGGTGGTCTCGGTGGTGAGGGTGGGCGTGACCCGGGTGTGGCTGGGTCTCCACCGGCCCTCGGAGGCGCTGGGCGGCCGGCTGTTCGGGGCGCTGGTGGTGGTCCTGGCCGTGATCGTCCACGCGTGGCCGCGGCCCGGTCACGCCGACTCCGCCGAGCACCGGCCGGATAGGGTCGGGTGCATGACTGCCGTGTTGTTCGACTTCTCCGGGACGCTGTTCCGCGTCGAGTCCACCGAGTCCTGGCTGCGCGCCGTACTGGCCGAGACGGGGCACACTTTGCCCGAACCCGAACTGAAGGCGGCCGCAGGTGCCTTGGAGGCGGCCGGTGCGCTGCCGGGCGGTGCGAATCCGGTGGAGCTGCCCGCGGACCTGGCCGGGGTCTGGGCGGTGCGGGACGAGAGCGCGGAGCTGCACCGGGCCGCCTACACGGGCCTGTCCCGGCGGGTTCCGCTGCCCGACCCCGGGCTGCACGACGCGCTGTACGAACGGCACAAGGTCCCGGCCGCCTGGGCCCCGTACCCGGACGCCCCCGAGGTGCTGCGCACGCTGCACGAGCGCGGCATCGGCGTGGGCGTGGTCAGCAACATCGGCTGGAATCTGCGCCCGGTGTTCCGCGAGCACGGGCTCGACCGGTACGTGGACGCGTACGTCCTGTCGTACGAGCACGGCGTGCAGAAGCCGGATCCGCGGCTGTTCTCGGTCGCCTGTGCGGCGCTGGGCGCCGATCCGCGGCAGGTGGTGATGGTGGGCGACAGCAAGGAGGCCGACGGTGGCGCGGCCGCGCTCGGCTGCCGGGTGCACTTCGTCGACCACCTGCCGGTGACGGACCGGCCCGACGCGCTGCTGCCCGTGCTGGACCTGGTGAGCTGAGCCCGGCGGCCGGCCTCGGTGCGGCACTGCGGCGACAGGGTCGGCGACGCCCGGGAAAAGGTCTCGCCGCCACGCCGTCCGCCTGAGACGATCCCCCGCGTCGCCCCAGACGGACGGCAGCCCTGGACTGGGCCCGCGCAAGACGGTACCCACTGCGGTGAGTATAGTTGGCTGGCAGCCAGTCAACGCAGGAGTTACAGGATGTCCCCGCGCAGCGCCTCGGTCAATGAAGAGTTGCGGCGCCGTTCCCGGGAGCGGCTGTTGCAGGCCGCCGTGGAACTGGTCGACGAGCACGGCTTCGAGGCCACCACGCTCGGCGACATCGCGGACCGTGCCGGTTCGGCGCGCGGACTGGTGTCGTACTACTTCCCCGGCAAGCGCCAGCTGGTGCAGTCCGCCGTGCACCGGCTGATGCACCGCACGCTGGAGGAGGCGCTGGAGCGGGAACCGCGCACCGAGGACGGCCGGGAGCGCCTCGCCCGGGCCATCGACGCGATCCTGGGCCTGGCCCACGACCGGCCGGTGCTGATGCGCCAGCACATGGCGGGGCTGCTCCACGCCGAGGGGTTCGTGGCGTGCCCGGAACAGCGCCGGCTGGCGGAGCTGCTCACCGACACCGTCAACCGGTACGGCTCCCAGGACGTCGCCGCCGACTATCCGATGCTGCGGGCCCTGTTGATGGGGGCCGTGTATGCGGCGCTGATCCCCGGGGTGCCGATGCCCGTTCCGGTGCTGCGGGCCGAACTGTTCCAGCGCTACGGGCTCGACTGGGAGTCGGGGGTGCCACCGGAGAGCGAGACGGGCAGGAAGGGGCGGGAGCGGGATCTGTCCCGGTTCTTCGCCACGGAGGAGCGCCCGAGCAGCGCGTGACGGACAGGTGGGGCGGTACGGCGGCGATCCGCCTCAGTCGCGGCGTACGTGACGCGGGGTCAGGAAACCGGCGTCGCGCGCCTGGGCGATCAGTCTGAGGGCGCGGCGACGACTGTGTCCGGTCGCGCTCATCACGGCGAGCACCGGGTCGCCGCCCTCCTCCTGTGCGGCGCGGTACTCCTGCGCGACCAGCCGACGGCCCTCGATGCCGCGCGGCCAGACGGCCCGGGCGCGCCGCGGGCCCACGCAGAACGCGCTCGCCGACTCGTCGCCGGCCTTCTCGTCGCGGGCCCTCTCGTCGCCGGCCTGCCCGTCGCCCGCATCCTCGGTGGGCCGCTCCGCGTGTTCCTCCGCGGCGGACTCCGCCTCGCCCGGCTTCTCCGCCTCGCGCTCGTCCTGGTCGGCGGTCTCCGGTTCGTGCCGCGCCTCCGGCCGGCCGTCGCCGACGCTTCCGCCCTCGCCGTCGCCCTCGTACGACCGCTCCGCCGCCACCCCGCAGGCCTCGAACAGCGGCCCCTGGATCCAGTCCGCGAGCACCGTGAGGTCGGCGAGGGACAGGGCCGGTTCGGCCGTGACGTCCTCGATGGACACGCAGTCCTCGCGCACGACGGCCAGCGCGTCGACGCGTGCGCCGTCCGGGAAAGCGAGCCGCACATAGAACCAGGACGTGGCGTCGCCCTGCTCCCGCACCTTCCACGCGGGCCACACGGACACCGCGCCGTCCTCCGCGTTCCGATCGGAAAGATGAAGAAAGCATGCTTCGGGCACACACGCAACGTACCCGTGTGATCACATCCCGTACGAACGGACACGCGTCGAGGTCACCCCGCCAGCCCCTGCCGCCGGGCGCCCGGCAGTGCGATGCTGGAACGGTCCGCACGCCCCTCCTTCGTCACCTCCGTCGTCCGAGGAGTACCGCTGTGCTGCGTGTCGCCGTCGTCGGTTCGGGTCCGAGCGGGTGTTACACCGCCCAGAGTCTGGTTCAGCAGGATCCCGAGGTGTGCGTGGACGTCCTCGACCGGCTGCCGTGTCCCTACGGGCTGGTCCGGTACGGCGTCGCCCCGGACCACGAGAAGATCAAGTCCCTGCAGGGCAGCCTGCGGACGGTGCTGGAGCACGAGCGGGTGCGGTTCCTCGGCGGTGTCCGGGTGGGCGGCCCGGGCGGGCTGCCCGTCGAGCGGCTGCGGGAGCTGTACCACGCGGTGGTGTACTGCGTGGGCGCCGCGACCGACCGCCGGCTCGGGATTCCGGGCGAGGAGCTGCCCGGCAGCTGGTCGGCGACCGACTTCGTGGCCTGGTACAGCGCGCATCCGGACGCGGCCGACGCGGGCTTTCTGCGTGGAGTGCGGTCGGCCGTCGTCATCGGCGTGGGCAATGTGGCGGTGGACGTCACGCGGATGCTGGTCCGGGGTGCGGCGGAGCTCCGCCCGACGGACATGCCGCAGGCGGCGCTGGAGGCGCTGACGGCGAGCGGGATCACCGAGGTGCACATGGTGGGCCGGCGCGGCCCCTCACAGGCCCGCTTCACCACCAAGGAGCTGCGCGAACTGGGCGCGCTGCCCGGCACCGAAGTCGGCGTCGATCCGGCCGACCTGGCGCTGGATCCGGCCGACCCCGCCGCCCTGCCCGCCGTGCAGCGCCGCAACCTGGAGGTGCTCCGCGGCTGGGCCGCCCGGTCCTCGGCCCCTGCCGTCCGCCGCATCGGACTGCGCTTCTTCCTGCGGCCCGTGGAACTGCTCGCGGACGCCGGCCGGGTGGGCGCCGTGCGTTTCGAGCGGACGGCGCCGGACGGGCAGGGCGGAGTGACGGGCACGGGCCGGTTCGTGGACGTGCCCGCGCAGTTGGTGCTGCGTTCGGTGGGCTATCGCGGAGTGCCGCCGGACGGGCTGCCGTTCGACGCGCCGAGCGGCACGGTGCCGAACGCGGCGGGGCGTGTCGTACGCGCGGGTGCCCCCTGCCCCGGCGAGTACGTCGCCGGGTGGATCAAGCGCGGGCCGACGGGTGTCATCGGCACCAACCGGCCCTGCGCCAAGGAGACGGTGACCTCCTTGCTGGCGGACGCTCCGGCGCTGCTGCGCCGGCAGGTGCCCGGGGATCCGGTGCCCGCGCTGCGGGCGGCCGGGATCGAACCGGTGACCTGGACGGGCTGGCTGGCGATCGAGCGGGCCGAGGCCGAGCTGGGCGCGCGGCTCGGGCGGGGCGTGGTCAAGCTGGCCGACTGGGACGCGCTGCTCACGGCGGCACGGTCGGCGTAGGCCCGGTGGCCGGGCATCCCGGTGGAGCCGGGGATTCCGTACCGGCCGGGCGGGCAGGACACCAGGACACACAGCAGCAACAGACCGGAAATCAACAAACTGTTCAAGCAGCTTACGGTCTCGTCCTGTTCGGATGCCACTCCCCGCCCGCGCACCGCTGGAGTCCCCATGGCCACCACCGCAGACGTCCACCCCGTCGACGAGATACCACCGGCACGGCAGTTGGCGGCCTTCGGGCTGCAGCATGTGCTCGCGATGTACGCGGGTGCCGTCGCCGTGCCGCTGATCGTGGGCGGCGCGATGAAGCTGTCGCCCGCCGACCTGGCGTATCTGATCACCGCCGACCTGCTGGTGTGCGGGATCGCCACGCTGATCCAGTGCGTGGGTTTCTGGCGGTTCGGCGTCCGGCTGCCGATCATGCAGGGCTGTACGTTCGCTGCGGTGTCGCCGATGGTGCTCATCGGGACGACGGGCGGCGGACTGCCCGCGATCTACGGCTCGGTGATCGTCGCGGGCCTGGCCATCGTGCTGCTCGCGCCGGTCTTCGGCCGACTGCTGCGCTTCTTCCCGCCGCTGGTGACCGGCACGGTCATCCTGGTCATCGGGATCTCGCTGCTGCCGGTCGCGGGCAACTGGGCGGCGGGCGGCGCCGGCGCGAAGGACTTCGGGGAGCCGAGGAACCTGGCGCTGGCGGCCTTCGTGCTGACGGTGGTGCTGACCGTGCAGCGGTTCGCGCCCGCCACCCTCGGCCGCATCGCCGTACTGATCGGGATCGCGGTGGGCCTGGCGGTCGCGGTGCCGTTCGGGTTCACCGACTTCAGCGGGGTCTCCGGCGCCGACTGGGTGGGCATCAGCACGCCGTTCCACTTCGGGGCGCCGCAGTTCAAGGCCTCCGCGATCGTGTCCATGCTGGTCGTCGCTCTCGTCACCATGACCGAGACGACGGGTGACCTGATCGCCGTGGGCGAGCTGACCGGGCGAAAGGTCGAGCCGCGCTCGCTCGCCGACGGCCTGCGCGCGGACGGTCTGTCGACGGTGCTGGGCGGGGTGTTCAACACCTTCCCGTACACGGCGTACGCGCAGAACGTGGGCCTGGTCGGGATGACCCGGGTGCGCAGCCGCTGGGTGGTCGCGACGGCCGGCGGGATCCTGGTGCTGCTCGGCCTGCTGCCCAAGCTGGGCGCGGTGGTCGCGGCGGTCCCGGCGCCGGTGCTGGGCGGCGCCGGGCTGGTCATGTTCGGTACCGTCGCGGCGAGCGGGCTGCGGACGCTGGCCCGGGTCGACTTCCGGGGCAACCACAATCCGACCGTGGTGGCCGTGTCGGTGGCGATCGGCATGCTGCCGGTGGGGGTGCCGACGGTCTACGAGAAGTTCCCGGACTGGTTCCAGACGGTGATGAACAGCGGGATCAGCGCGGGCTGCCTGTCCGCGATCGTACTCAACCTGCTCTTCAACCACCTTCCGCGGAAGTCGGGTTCAGGTGCCGTCGCCAAGTCGGCCGGCCTGCCGGTCGGCGGCCGCGAGGAGGCTGTCGAGCAGACCCGGGAAGAGCCCGTCTAGATCGTCCCGGCGCAGGCCGTTCATCTTGGCCGTGCCGCGGTAGACCTGCCGGACGACCCCGCTCTCGCGCAGCACCCGGAAGTGATGCGTGGTGGTGGACTTGGTCACCGGCAGGTCGAACTGCGAGCAGGCCAACTCCGCTTCCCGCGAGGCGAGTTCACGAACGATCTGCAGCCGCATGGGGTCGGAGAGCGCGTGCAGCACGGCCTCCAGGCGGATCTCCTCCCGCTCCGGATGCGGCAGCGCGCGGCCGGCGGGGGCGATGTCGGTCACGGCGGCTGCCCTTCGTCGCGGAACGTCTCGGCTACGACCATTATACGAGAGGCGTCGTAGTTTGACACCTCTCGTAGTACGAGTCCTATCGTATGAGTCGACCAGAGGTCCCGTGGCGAACGGAGTCTGACGTGAGCGCGCTCTTCGAGAGCATCACCCTGCGCGAAGTGACCATCCCGAACCGGGTATGGATGCCCCCGATGTGCCAGTACTCGGCCGAGCCTGAGGGTCCGCGCGCGGGCGCCCCGCACGACTGGCACTTCGCGCACTACGCGGCGCGCGCCACGGGCGGCACCGGCCTGATCGTCGTGGAGGCCACCGCGGTCTCGCCGGAGGGCCGGATCTCCCCCTACGACCTCGGCCTGTGGAACGACACCCAGGTGGAGGCCTTCCGCCGGATCACCCGCTTCCTCACCGCCCAGGGCACGGTCCCGGGGATCCAGCTGGCACACGGTGGCCGCAAGGCGTCCACCGACCAGCCGTGGAAGGGCGGCGCTCCGGTCGGACCGGAGGCGCACGGCTGGCAGCCGGTCGCTCCGAGCGCGGTGCCCTTCGACGAGCACCACCCCGTGCCGACCGAGCTGACGGTGGACGGGATCCAGGAGATCGTGGGCCGGTTCGCCGCAGCGGCCCGCCGGGCACTCGCCGCCGGCTTCGAGATCGCCGAGATCCACGGCGCCCACGGCTACCTGATCAACGAGTTCCTGTCCCCGCACTCCAACCACCGCACCGACGCCTACGGCGGCTCCTACGAGAACCGCACCCGGTTCGCCCTCGAGGTCGTGGACGCCGTACGGGACGTGTGGCCCGAGGACAAGCCCGTGTTCTTCCGCATCTCGGCCACCGACTGGCTCCAGGACGGCGGCTGGACCACGGAGGACACCGTCCGGCTCGCCCGTGATCTGCACGCCCACGGCGTCGACCTGCTCGACGTCTCCACCGGCGGCAACGCCTCCGGCGTGACCATTCCGACCGGGCCCGGCTACCAGGTGCCGTTCGCCGCCCGGGTGAAGGCCGAGACACCGCTGCGCGTCGCCGCCGTGGGCCTGATCACCGAGTTCGAGCAGGCCGAGAAGATCGTGACCAACGGCGAGGCCGACGCCGTCCTGCTGGGCCGCGAGCTGCTGCGCAACCCCTCCTGGGCCCGGCACGCGGCCCGCGAACTGGGCGGCGAGGTACGGGTCCCGGACCCGTACCACCGGTCGGTCTGACCACGGCCGACCGCCCCGACCTCCGACACCGGCAACGGCCGCAACCAGCCACCCTTGGCGCGGTCGGTGGCCGGCCACCGGGCAACCACCGGCCCGGCAGGCCGACCGCCCAGCCCGACCACAGCGACCGGCCAACCCGACCGCCGACACCGGCAACGGCCGCAACCGGCCACCCTTGGCGCGGTCGGTGGCCGGCCACCGGGCAACCACCGGCCCGGCAGGCCGACCGCCCAGCCCGACCACAGCGACCGGCCAACCCGACCGCCGACACCGGCAACGGCCGCAACCGGCCACCCTTGGCGCGGTCGGTGGCCGGCCACCGGGCAACCACCGGCCCGGCAGGCCGACCGCCCAGCCCGACCACAGCGACCGGCCAACCCGACCGCCGGCACCGGCCCGCTCCGAGCGGCGGCCACACGGCCACCCACCGGCCGGGCAGCGCGACCACCCCGCCACCACCAGCCGACCCGACCACCGCCCCCAGCCACCACCAGCCCGGTCCGAGCGCGGCCACACGGCCACCCACCGGCCAGGCAGCGCGACCGCCCGGCACCTGCCGGCCGCCACGGTCACCGCCGGCCGGTACGGCCACGGCCGAGAGGCCGGTCAGCGGGGCAGCAGGCGGCCGACCGTTTCCTCCAGGCGGGGCAGGACCCGTTGGCCCGCCAGGGCCAGGGCGATCGCTGCCAGGACGCCGGTCCAGGCGACCGGGCCGAGCGGGGTGCATCCGACGGCGTGGCTGACGCCGGGGATCTGCACCGCCGCGACCAGCGCGGCGGCGGAACCCAGGCAGGTAATCTGCACCAGGCGGCTCTCGCGCCGGTCCAGCCACGTCTGCACGAGCTGGGTGCCGACCACCCCGCACAGCGCCATCGTGCTGGAGCGGCGCGCGCTGCCGGGCGTGAAGCGGCCGATCAGCCAGGCCGTCACCGCACCCAGCGAGGTGGTGAGCGCCCGGTGCCGGATCTGCCGCAGCAGGGGCGCGCCCAGGACGGCGGAGGCGTCCTCCGGCGATCCGCCGCGGGCACGCACGGCGCCGGGTTCGCCGCCCTCGGGCGATCCGCCGTGGCCCGGTACCGGCGCGTCCTCCTTCTCGGTCACCGCCACCGCCATCGACGGGAACAGGTCGGTGAAGAGGTTCACCATGAGCATCTGCCGAGTGGACAGCGGCGCCCGGCCGGACAGCAGCGTGCCGAGGATGCCGAACCCGACCTCGCCCGCGTTGCCGCCGATCAGGATGGCGATGGCGTCGGCCACGCTGTGCCACAGCGCCCGGCCCTCGCCCACCGCGTCGATCAGGACCGTCAGATCACCGTCGGTGAGGACGATGTCGGCGGCGTTGCGCGCGGCGGCCGAACCGCGCGCGCTGATCCCGACGCCGATGTCGGCGGCGCGGATGGCCGCGGCGTCGTTGGCGCCGTCGCCGACCATGCCGACGACCCGGCCCGCGTCCCGCAGCGCCTCCACGACCTGGAGCTTCTGCTCGGGCGCCACCCGGGCCACCACGCCCGCGTCGCGCAGCATCCGGGCCCTGGACGCCCGGTCCGCCGCCGCCAGCTCGTCGCCGGTGACCACGACGGTGTCCTCGGGCCAGCCCAGCTCGGCCGCGATGGCCCGCGCGGTCTGCGGATGGTCCCCGGTGAGCATGACCGGTCGTACCCCTGCCTCGAGCAGCCCCGCCACCAGCGCCGTGGAGGTCTCGCGCGGTACGTCGGAGAGGGCGAGGAGCCCGGTGAACTCCAGGTCGCCCAGCGGCTGTTCGAGGACGTCGGCCTCCTGCTCGCCGGCGCCGAGCCGCCGTTCGGCCACGGCCAGCACCCTCAGGCCGTCCCCGGCCAGCGTGTGGGCCGCCTCGGCGGCGTGCTCGGGCAGCCCGGCGCAGGCGGGCAGCACGGTCTCCGGGGCGCCCTTGACCACCAGCACCGGCGGGCCGTCCCCGCTCCGGCCGACGGCGGCGGCGTAACCGCGTGCCGCCTCGAAGGGCAGGTCCGCCAGCTGCGTCCACTCCGGGTCGGGACCGGCCGCGGCCAGCACGGCCTCGTCGGTGGCGTGCACCGGCTGCTCGGAATCTCCGTCGATGCGCGGGCAGGCGCGGGCGGCGGCCCGGACGGTGTCCGCGGAGCCGGCGTCGCCCACCGGGCGCACCGTGCCGTCGGCGTCCGAGGTGCGCACCAGGCGCAGCCGGTTCTCGGTGAGCGTGCCGGTCTTGTCGAAGCAGAAGGTGTCCATGCGGCCCAGCGCCTCCAGCGTGCGGGGGGTACGCACGAGGACTCCGTCGCGGCTCAGCCGCCGGGCGGCCGCCAGCTGGGCGACCGTGGCCACCAGCGGCAGGCCCTCGGGCACGGCCGCCACGGCCACCGCCACCCCACCGCTGACCGCCTCCCGGATGGCGGTGCCGCGCACCAGCGCCAGACCCGTGACCGCGGCGCCGCCGGCCAGGGTCAACGGCAATGCCTTGCGGGTGAGTTCCTGCAGCCGGGCCTGTACGCCACCGGCCGGGGGCACCCGGGCGGCCAGGTGGACGGCGCGGGCGGCCTCCGTGTGGTCACCGATGTCGACCACCACGGCACGGGCCTGGCCCGCCACCACGGTCGTACCCTCGAAGACCATGCAGCGCCGGTCGGCGACCGGGGCGTGCGGGGTCGGGTCCGTCTGCTTCTCCACCGGCAGGGACTCGCCGGTCAGGGCCGACTCGTCGACCTCCAGACCGTCCTGCCACAGCAGCCGGGCGTCGGCGGGCACCACGTCGTCGCCCTTGAGCTGGATCACATCGCCGGGATGCAGTTTGCCGGCCTCCACCGTGCGCGTGCCGCCGGCCGGCGCCTCGGTCTCCGGCGGGACGAGGCGCGCCTTCTGCCGCTGCTCCGCGAGCAGTCCGGACAGCGCCCTTTCGGCGCGCAGCCGCTGGATGCCGCCGACCAGGGCGTTCAGGTCAAGGGCGCCGACGACGAGCAGGGCGTCCACCATCGAGCCGAGGAGCGCCGACGCCGCCGAGCCGACCGCGAGGACCGGGGTGAGCGGGTCGTGGAGTTCGCCCCGTACGGCACGCCCGAGCCGGTAGGTCCAGCGCAGGGGTGCGGCGGCCGGGTGCCCGAGGACGCCGGCGGCGGCGTTGCGCGCCCGGCCGGTCAGCGCCTCGAACGCGCCGATCTCCTCGGCCGGTTCGTGCTCCAGCCGCTCCCGGGCCTGCTCGGGGTCCAGCTCGTGCCAGTGCACGCGCGGGTGCGGATGCGGGGGCCGGGCCGCCGCCACGCCGAGCGCGGCCCGGCCCCCGGAGAGCAGGGCCGACACGGCGGCGGCGTCGACCGGGGCGTGCCGCAGCCCCGGCAGCGCGGCGAGGCGCCCGCGACCGCTGCCCGACTCGCCGACGGCCACGAGCAGCCCGGACAGCGCGGCACCGGAGCGGGCCAGGGTCTGGGCGTGCCCGCCGACCGTGCGGGCGGCCGGGATCGCGGTCAGCACCCGCCATACGTCGGGCAGTCCGTGCAGGGCGAGGAGGTCCGCGCCCCAGACCACGGCGCCGTCGTGGTCGGTGAGGGCGAGGGCGATGTCGGCGCAGCGCAGCCCGTCCAGCACGTCGCGTTCGTCGGCCGTGCGCACCCGGGCGACGGCGAGCACCGCGCCGGTGTCGCCGCGCGCCTGGTACACCACGTCGTCCAGCGGCCGGCGCGCGTCGACCACCTGGTCGGCGAGGCCGGTGAAGTCCTCCAGGGCGGGGTCGTCCACGAGCACCACGCGCAGTCCGGCCCGGCGGGCCGCGTCCAGCACCGGCTCGGCCCACGGGTCGGGCTCTCCCTCGGCGGTGCGCAGCGCGCTGGGGTGCAGAACGATCGTGCCGGCCAGCTCCAGGCGGCGCAGCCGGTCCGGGTCGCGGACCAGGACTCCCGCGCGGGCGAGCGCGGCGCTCAGCAGCGCGTGGAAGGCGGCGGGGCCGTAGCGGGCGGCCTTCGGCGAGCCGGCGAGGACCGCCTCCGCCGCCTCGGTCCCGTCGTGCTTGACCAGCAGGGTGGCAGCGGCGCCCAGCACGCTGCCCGCGGAGGCGTGCTCGGCGTACTCCTGTGCCGGGGACTCCTTGAGCGGCGGGCGGGGGGCGCCGTCCGCCGGGAGACTGACCCGGCCGGGCGCGCACAACTGGTCGTGCACCGCGTCGAAGGCGGCGGCGCGCGCCACCGTCTCGGCCACCTGGCAGGCCCGCAGGACACCGTCGAGGAGGAGGGAGGTGGGGGTCTGTCCGGCCCCGTGGACCGCGGCGTTCGCGCAGGCGAGCAGGAGGTCCATGCGGTTGTCCCCGACCCGGGCGCGCAGCCAGCCGCGGAAGCGCGGGTTCTCCCGCAGCAGTGTCACCACCGCGGTGGCCAGGCGCGGTGAGGGCGGCAGCCGGAGCGCGTACGCGGTGAGCGCGACGCCGATGCCCACCGTGTCGGCGGCGAGCGTGGCCACGGCCGCGCGCACCCCGGCCGGGTCCGCGGGATGCGTGGTGTCGTCGACGTCCGCGGCGGCCAGCAGCAGCCCGTGCCGCTCGGCCAGTTCGGCGGCCTGGTCCATGATCCGGTCGGTGGCCTCCTCCTCGGTCGCCGTCACCACCAGACGCGCGAGCCCCTGGTCCCAGTAGGCCACGAGCACATCGGGGCGCTCCGCCAGCGTCTCGGCCACCCGGCGCGCCAGATGTGCCGTGCCGCCCGCGCGCCGGACGCGCTCCTGCTCCGCCGGGCGCAGGGCGAGATGGGCACGGGCCCCGGCGCGCCAGTGGTCGCCGGCGCCGGGCAGCGCGTTGCGCGCGACCCGTGCCACCCGTACGGCGGCGTCCGCGCCGCGCACTCCGGCGCGCGCCGTTCCCGCGGCGGCGCCGGCGGCCGCTCCGACCGCCGGCGCCAGCAGCCGCGGTGCGGCGGGCAGCAGGCGTACGGCCGCCGAGGGCACCGTCAGCAGTCGGACCACCATGGCCCTCCTCAGAGCGTGGTGCGGTCGGGCCGCGCCGTGGGACCGAGCCGTCCGGTGGACGCCTTGCCCACCGCGCTCTCGGCGCCTTGGGCGGTCCGGGTGCGGGCGGTGGCCCCGTGGCTTCCGGCTGTTCTGGCGCTGCCGGTCGCCTTGCCCCCGCCGGATGTGTGGCCGGTCCGGGATGCGGCGGTGTCGCCGGACGTCCCGAGGCCGCCGGTCGCCCGGGCGGCCGGGGACTCCGTCGCGCTGCCGGGAGTCGCGGTGCCGCCGCCTTCCCGGCCGGTCCGTGACGCTGTCGCGCTGCCGGCTGCCCGGCCGCTTCCGTGTGTTCCGGTGCCACCGGGGGGCGGGCTCTCCGCCGCGGCAGCCTCGGCGGCGCCCGCCGCCTCGACCCCGGCCTCCGCGGCGCCGGCGTCCCAGGCTTCGCCGGTGGTCTCGGCGGCCTCCGCGACCCCCGCGCCGCGACCGCCCGGGTCCCTCGCTCCCGCCGACGCCGCGCCACCCGGGGCGGGGGCCCGGGCCCCGCTGCCGTGGCCGGACCTGAGGGCGGCGGTGGCGAGGTCATGGGCGGGTTCGACGGTGTGCTCTCCCCCGCCCCCGCCGTCCGCCGGATGTGCGGGCCGGGGCTGGGTGAGCCAGGCCACCGCCGCGCCGGTGAGGGCCACGGGCCACTCCACCACGCCCGCGGCACCGAGCACTCCGGCCCCCGCGTACACCGCGATGCGCCGCCCGCGGGGCGAGACCGCGCCGACCTTGTCCAGGGTTCCCTCCGCGGCCCTGCTCACCATCCCGGCGCCGGGCACCCTGCGCAGTACCGAGGCCGCGCCGCGCAGGGGCGCCGTGAGGGCCGACGACGACTTCTGCTCAGCCATGACTCTCCTCGGGTGAGATCCTCTTGCGTGCCCCACCGAGTGCCCGCCACCGGGCTGGTCATCCCCGTTTCCCGCCCGGGGATGTCCACTATCCAGGGAACGCCCGGCACCGCGCCCGCGCCACCCGCGCCGCGCGAGCACCCCGCCCCGGACGTCCCGTTCCCGGGCGGCTCAGCGGCCTGTCGTGGAACAGCCCCTCGGGCACGGCCGAGGCGAGGACCCGTACCCCTCGGGGTCGAGATGCAGCCAGTCGCCGGCCTGGAGGGCGGCCGGCAGCGGTCCGGTGCCGCGGGGTCGCCCACCGCGCCGTCGAAGTCGATCACCAGCGTCGCGTCGACCGAGCCGTGACCTACCGCATCCACGAAGACCCGGTGCGCGCCCGTTGGCGCCTCACCGTCGCCCGGACCCTCCCTGCGGCCACGACCGTGCCGCTCAGCCCTGATCCAGGCGGCGGGCGTCGGGCTCAGCCTCCAGCCCGCCTCCGTCGTGATCGTCTGCGAGCCCCGGATCAAGCCGACCGCCGACCGTCGAACAGCAGGCGGTGGCCCATCCGCCACCGCAGGGGCCAGGTACGGCCTGTCCCGGTGGCGACCGCGGACGCCGTCGACCTGTCGGACACCGGGATGGCGCGCCGTATAGTCGCGGAGGGACGGACCAGCCTGGGCCTTTCGACCGGCCGGGCGGGCGGCGATGGCGGGTGAGCTCCCGTACGACGTCCCCGCCGCCCGAACCGGCGCGGCGACCGACAGCGCTGCGTGACGGTGGCACCGGGGCGCGCCCACGGCCGAGGTCGGCGACCGGCGGCCTACGGGCGCCAGGAGTCGTCGTATCCGGGGTGGTCGGTGTAGGGCACGGCGAGCAGGCGCAGTGTGGTGCACGGTGAACGGGGCCACTCGG
The DNA here is from genome assembly GCF_006715785.1 of Streptomyces puniciscabiei. Taxonomy (NCBI): domain Bacteria; kingdom Bacillati; phylum Actinomycetota; class Actinomycetes; order Kitasatosporales; family Streptomycetaceae; genus Streptomyces; species Streptomyces puniciscabiei. The sequence continues at coordinate 6,539,646 of NZ_VFNX01000001.1, read as the reverse complement.
CCTCGCGGCAGGCGCGGCACGTGCCGTCGTCCCGTGTGCGGTGCTCCGCCAACAGCGCCTGTTTCGCCTCGAGTTCGCGCAGCACCCGCGCCGGATCGTGCCGGGCGACATGGGTGAGCAGCTTCACGGGATCCTCCGCCCCGAACTGCACCATGGGTGTGTGCGTGGTCCTGGCGTCCTGGGAGGTGAGCACCTGCTCGATCTCGTCGGCCATGACGCCCCAGACCGCCCCGGGCGCACCGGCGATCGCGTCCCGGGCCACCCGTTCCTCCTCCTGGAACCGGGCGCGCAGGAACCGTTCGAGGGCCACGGCCGTCATGCGGCGCGCTCCCTTCGCCCCACCGACGCGGCCAGCTCCCGCTGATAGCCGGCATAGGCCGCGCGCAGGGTCTCCCCGGGCCAGTCGGCGGGCAGGAGCCCGGGGGGCAGGACGGGGTCGGTGAGCAGGTGGCGTACGGCGGCGGCGTAGGCGGTGAGGCGGTCCGCCGGGGTCCGGGCGGTCGCGGTGCGGGCGAGCAGGGTCCGCGCGGTGGCCGTCCAGGCGTCCAGCGGCCAGAGGCGGGCGACCAGGTCGTGCGCGGGCTCGTCGGGGCGCGCGGTGTACGTCCGGGCGACGGAGCCCAGCATGTGCGGCAGGGGACGGTCGAGGTTGGCCGGGCGCAGCCATACGCCCTCGCGGAGTTCCGCCAGGCGCAGTGCGGCCAGCCGGGTGCGCAGCTCGGCGCGTTCGGCGGGGCCGCGGCCGGTCGCCGTGATGACCACCATCTCCCAGTCGCCGTCCCACGCGCGCGTGCCCGGCCGCAGCGCCTCGTCCTGGCGCCGCTGGCGCGCCAGCAGCCGGTCGCTGAGCCGGTAGACGGCGTCGGTGCGGCGCAGGTCCCCCGCGGTGACCATCCGGCTGAGCGCGGCCCGCAGCGTGGAGCCGCCGACACCGAAGGGCTCCACCAGCCGGACCAGGTCCTTCACCGGCAGCTCCGCCGGGTGCGCGCCGAGGAGCAGGCTCAGCACGACCGACCGCGCGGACAGCGGCCGCAGGCCTGCCTCCTCCGGCTCGGGCGAGGGGTTCATGAGCATGGACGCGTACTGTACGTGCACCTCCTTGTTGCAGCATTGCTACGACCGCAGCGAGAGTGCAACATGTTCCCATGGTCTCGATTCCCGCGCAGTCGCCTGCGCAGCCGCAGCCTCAGCCGCAGTACGCCACACACGAGGTCACCAACCAGCCCCCGCCGTCGGCCCCTTACGACGCCTCCGACGACGCGGCCCTGCTGGAGGGGCTGCGCCGGGAGGGCGCCGGCTGGGCCGAGGACGACATCCGGCGCCTGGGGGCGCGCGCCGGCAGCGCCGAGGCGCAGGAGTGGGGTGAACTGGCGAACCGGCACGAGCCGGTCCTGCGCACCCACGACCGCTACGGCCACCGGGTCGACGAGGTGGAGTTCCATCCCAGCTGGCACCGCCTGATGCGGACGGCCGTCGCCGAGGGCCTGGCCGGCGCCCCGTGGGCGGACGCGCGGCCCGGCGCCCATGTGGCCCGTACCGCGGGCGGGCTGGTGTGGGGGCACACGGAGGCCGGGCACGGCTGCCCGACGTCGATGACGTACGCCGCCGTGCCCGCACTGCGCGCCCAGCCGGATCTGGCCAAGGTCTACGAACCGCTGCTCACCAGCCGGGAGTACGACCCGCAGCTGCGCGTGCCGACGGAGAAGCCGGGTCTGCTCGCGGGAATGGGCATGACCGAGAAGCAGGGCGGGTCGGACGTCCGGACGAACACCACCGCGGCCACGCCCACCGCGGAGCCCGGCGTGTACACGCTGCGCGGGCACAAGTGGTTCACGTCGGCCCCGATGTGCGACGTCTTCCTGGTTCTCGCGCAGGCTCCGGGCGGGCTGTCGTGTTTCCTGGTGCCGCGTGTGCTGCCGGACGGCAGCCGCAACACCTTCCGCATCCAGCGGCTGAAGGACAAGCTGGGCAACCGCTCCAACGCGTCCTCGGAGCCGGAGTTCGACGGCACGGTGGCCTGGCTCGTCGGGCCGGAGGGGCGCGGGGTGAAGACCATCATCGAGATGGTCAACTGCACCCGGCTGGACTGTGTGATGTCCTCGGCGACCCTGATGCGCAAGACGCTTGTCGAGGCGGGGCATCACGCCCGGCACCGCAGCGCGTTCGGGGCCCGGCTGATCGAGCAGCCGCTGATGCGCAACGTCCTGGCCGACCTGGCGCTGGAGTCGGAGGCGGCGACGACGCTCACGCTGCGGCTGGCCGGCGCGGCCGACCGCGCGGTGCGCGGGGACGCCGGGGAGCGTGCCTTCCGGCGGATCGCCACCGCCGTCGGCAAGTACTGGGTCACCAAGCGGGGCCCGGCGTTCACCGCGGAGGCGCTGGAGTGCCTGGGCGGCAACGGCTATGTCGAGGACTCCGGCATGCCGCGGCACTACCGGGAGGCCCCACTGCTGTCGATCTGGGAGGGCTCGGGCAATGTCAACGCGCTTGACGTGCTGCGCGCCCTCGGCCGCGAACCGGACACCGCCGAGGCCCTGTTCGCCGAGCTCGGCCTCGCGCGCGGGGCGGACGCCCGCCTGGACGCGGCGGTGGCCGCGATCAAGGACCAGCTGGCCGAAACGGACCAGGTGGGCGCCCGCCGACTGGTCGAGCGGATGGCGCTCGCCCTCCAGGCCTCCCTGCTGGTACGGCACGCCCCGCACCCGGTCGCGGACGCCTTCTGCGCGAGCCGGCTGGGCGGCGACTGGGGGCACGCATTCGGCACGCTGCGCTCCGGGACCGACCTCGACACGATCCTCGAGCGTGCCCTGCCCGGCCTGAACTGACTCCTCCCCCGGGCGCCGGTGCTCCTCCCCGGCGGGTGGCCGCGGGCGGCTCGCACCCTGGCCGGTGACAGCCGACGGATCGCACACAGTCAGCACGCAACTCCGGACCGTTGTCAGTGCCGTGGTGCACACTCGCGATCAGGTGGCACTCGTCTGGGGAGGACAACGTGTTCACGGGGATCGACGAGGTCGACTGGGCCTCGCTGCGGCACGCCCACGGCAGCGCGCAGGACGTGCCCGGCTGGTTACGGGCGCTGGCGTCCGCGGACGCCGCCGAGCGTGCGACCGCGCTCGACGGGATGTACGGCGCGCTGCACCCCCAGGGGTGTGTGTACGACTCGACGCTGGCCTGCGTCCCGTTCCTGCTCTCGCTCGTGGCCCGCGAGGAGGTGCCGGACCGGGGCGGCATCGTGGAACTGCTGGTCGGCATCGGCGCGGAGAGCACGGACGGGGACGCACGCGCACGGGAGGCCGTGTGCGCGGGTGCCGAGGTGTTCGTCCGTCTCGTCGGGGACCCGGACCCCGCGGTGCGCCGGGCGACCGCCCCCGCCCTGGTGCACTTCCTGCCCGCGCCGGCCCGGGTCCTGGACCTGTTACGGCAGCGGCTGCGGGCGGAGCGGGACGACCGGGTCCTGCTCGCCCTCCCGGAGGCACTCGCCCTGTTCGTCCGCCGGCACCCCGCGCACGCCGACGCCGCGGTGGACCTCCTGGCCGAACTGAGCGCGCCGCCGTACGCCCCGGGGCTGCGGCTCGCCGCACTCGGTCAGCTCGCACTGGTCGCGCCCGCCCGGCTGCCCGCCGACCTGGTGCCGACGGCGGTCCGGCTGCTGCGGGAGCGCTCCGCGCACCGCGCCCGGGTCTGCGAGCCCCGCGTCGCCGACTCCCTGGTCGGGCGGATATGGCGGCTGCGCCCGTCCGACGAGGAGGGCGCCCGGCTGCTGCGCACCCTGCACACGGCGCTGGGCGACCGCGTGGATGACCGGATCGCGCTCCTCGGCGGGCAGTTGACCGGCCCGGACCCGGTGGTCCGGTGCCACGGCGTGTGGATGGCGGCGGCGCTGCTGCGCGGCTGGCGCGGCGACCACGGCGGCACGGTCCGGCTGCTCGGTGCCCAACTGGACGCGGAGCAGGACTGGTTGCCGGAGGCGGCGGTCGCCGTGCTGGCGGAGCTGTTCGCGCTGGCCGCACCCGCAGCGGACGACCTGTACGCCCTGGTGTATGCCCGGCCCGACCTGTGGACGCACCGCGTGGAGCGCGGCTCCTGCACGCTGGGCGGTCCGCTCAAGGCGCTGGCCAGGAGCGGCGATCCGCGGGCGGTCCCGGCCCTGGCACACCTGCTGGCCGGACCGGCCGCACCGGTGGACCTGGGCTTCGAGGCGGCCCACCTGGGCGCCGCCGCGGCCCCGCTCGCCCCCGCGCTGCGGCACCACCTCGGCCGGATCCCGCCGGCCTCTCCCGACACCGCCCGGCTCGCCGCCCCGCTGCTGGCGGCGGTCGGCGCGATCGGGGACGAGGACGCCGTTCCGGAGGTGCTGCGGCTGCTGCCGGGGGCCCTCGGCGAACCCGGGGCGCGGGGCGAGGCTGTCGCGGGCCGGGTCATCGCAACGCTGGAGGCACTGGGCGCCACCGCGCGGGCGGTGCCGGCCCTCCGCGCGCTCCTCGGCACCCGGCTCGCCGCCGCGGCGGCCGGTGCACTCTGGTCGACGCAGCGGGACGCCTCCGTCGTACTCCCCGTACTGCTGCGGGAGTTGACCGAGGGAGAGCCGGCGAGCCGGCGCACGGCCGCCGTTCAGCTCGGCCGGCTGGGTCCGGCCGCGCGCGCCGCGCTGCCCGCGCTGCACCGCATGACCCGGTCGCGGCACGCTGGGGAGCGGGTACCGGCGGCGTGCGCGGTGTGGCACATCAGCGCTGATCCGGAGCCGGTTCTGCCGGTGTTCCAGCAGGCCTGGGCCCAGGACCCGCACACCCGCCGTGCGATCGCGCGCTGCCTGCCCACGATGGGCCCGGCCGCCGCGCCGCTACGGCACCTGGCGGCAGCGGAACTGGCCGCCCCCCGCCGCCACTTGGCCCAGGCAGGCGGAGGCGGTGTGCGGCACATCGCGGAGGACGAGGCGCTGCTGACCGCGTGCCGGGAGGTGCTGGCGAGGGTGTAGGGGTGTCACGGCAGGCACTCGCCCGAGCCGATGAACTCGGGGACGCGGCTGTTGGCCTCGTAGACGGCGACGCTCCAGCGGGTGTAGTTCCAGGCAGGGTTGCGCCGGTACTCGGCCGTGAGCCTCGGGCAGACGGTCCTGGACACCGCGTCCTGGAAGTCCGACCGCTGGGCCCGGCCCACGAGGACCTCGTCGGTGTCCCGCGCCCACACATAGGCGGCCTTCTCCACCGGGTCGAAGCCCAGGTCGATGGGGTCGGCGCTGCCGAACGGCGCGAGGCCGTTCCCCTGGGCGATCCGGGAGTTCCACTCGGCCGTGATGGCCTTGTCGGTGGCGTCGGCGACCCGTATCTCGGCCCTGTCACTGCTCGGGATCCCGGCGGTGGCGATGCCCTCCTCGCCGCCCTGCCACTGCCCGGCGATCCGGTGGAAACATCCGTCGGTGGCCTCGCCGAAGCCGAGGATCTCCGCCTCGGGATCGCCGTCGTAGTCCTTCCAGGCGACGGCGTAACGGCCATAGGCCCACGTGGCCGGGTCGTCCTTCAGCCGGCGGGCCAGAGCGGTGCAGGCGGCCATCTCCCCGGCCCGGGCGAAGACTTCCTGGTCCTCGGGGGGAATCTGGGAGACCGGGCCGCCGGTCACCATGACGGTCTGGGCCCGCCTGTCGAAGGTGACCGTGGGCGTCATGAAGTCCATGTCCTTGGTGGCGAGCATGTCCGTCACCTCGGCCCGGACCGCCCGGTCGACGGCCCGCTCCTGCGGGGTGCTCGCGACGGCACTGGCCCGCCACTCGTCGGAGGTCGGCTCGGACTCGTCGCCGGCGCGGGTGAAGGCGGGATCGGGCACCCCGGCCAGCGGGTCCACGGGGATGGGGATCCGGCGTGGGTCGGACGGTGACTGCGTGGCCTCGTCCGGGGTCCCGGTGGGGGTGTTGCCGTGCGGGCTCGCGTCGGCGCGCGGTCCGGTGGAGGCGCCGGCCCGGGCCGCGGTGGCGCGGCCCGGGGAGCCCTTGCCGTCCGCGGCACCGTGCCCCTGTCGGCCGACCGCGACGACGCCGCCCGCGGCAGCGCCGAGCACGGCCGCGGCGGCGAGGACGGCGATCAGGGTGCGCCTGCGGGACGGGGGTGTCGGGGCGTGCCAGGTGGGGTCGTCCGGCGCGGGTATGTGCCACCGGGCCGTGACCAGTTCGCCGGCCATGGTGGGCTCCGCCCCGGCTGCGCCGCCGAGGACCTGGGTGGCCTGGCCGGCGAGGAGCCGGGCACACTCCTCGGCCGCCGAGGCCGCGGTCGGCCGCTCGGCGGGAGCCTTGGCGAGGGCTTTGCGTACGAGGCCGAGCAGCGCCTCGGGGACCCCGTCCAGGTCGGGTTCACCGGACATGACCCGGAAGGCGACCGCGTCCGGGGCGCCGGCTCCGAACGGCAGCCGCCCGGTGGCCGCGTGGGCGACGAGCGCTCCCCAGGCGAACAGGTCGCCCTCGGGCCCCGCGGTGCTGGTGCGGTAGTACTCGGGGCTGATCCAGCCCGGAGTGCCGGTCATCACCCCGGTGCGGGTCACGCTGGTGCCGTCCGCGGCACGGGCGATGCCGAAGTCCAGGACCCTCGGGCCGGCCGGGGTGAGGATGACGTTCTGCGGCTTCATGTCGCGGTGCACGACACCGGCCGCGTGGATGGCGGCCAGCGCCTCGGCGGTGCCGGTCGCGAAGGCGTACAGGTTCCCGCCGGTGAGCGGGCCGTGGTCGGTCAGGTACTGGCTGAGGGTGGGGCCGGGGGCGTAGGCCGTCGCCAGCCAGGGCGCGGTGGCCTCGGGATCGGCCGCGAGGAGCGGCACCAGGCAGGGGCCCTGCACCCGGGTGGACAGCTGCACCTCGCGCCGGAACCGGGCACGGAACTCGGGGTCCTCGGCCTGCGCGGGATGGATCACCTTGACCGCGACCCGCAGCCCGTCGGCGGTCAGACCGGCGTGCACGGTGCCCATGCCGCCGACGCCGAGCCGGCCGATGATCCGGTAGGGGCCGATGCGGGAAGGGTCGCCCGGGTGGGCGGGCTGGACGCGTCCCGGGGAGCCGGCAGTGCTCACAGAGTTTCCGTTCCTTGGTGCGGTGGGCAGCGGCCCCGGCCCGTGGCCGGCCGGATGCCGTGTCTTGCGCGTGTGTGACCGGTGAAGAACCTGTGAGGTTGCCTCGGTTCGGACGATGTCATCGGATCGTGACAATAGGCGGCCTCTGCACCGGACTTGACGGCTCCGCAAGCAGTGCCGGTCCCTGCCGGGCCGGGGGCCGGGGCCGTCGGCCGTGGTCAGACCATCCGTCCCCACTGCGGTCCGAGCCGTGCCCACTCCGTGTCCCAGGCGCGCATGCGGCGGCGTTCCAGGCGGCCGCGCAGGGCGAGGCCGCCGACGAGGGGGACGGCGGCGGCGCTCACGCCCACCAGACAGCCGATCAGGTTGCCCCGGAAGGCGGCCTCGGAGGCGGAGGCGGGGCGGCCGACGAGCCGGCCCTGCGGGTCGGTCCAGACCGTGACCGGCGTGCCGGCCCTGCTGCCGGGCTCCACCCGGACCTGACCGGTGTGGGTGGAACCGTCGGCCACGGTCCAGCCGACCTTGGCCCAGACGCGTTCCCCGGCCGTGGCGTGGCGGTGCATGGGAGAGGTTCCGGGGGCTCGTTCCACCACGTGGGCCACGACGGGCCGCCAGGCCGCGCGCTCTCTCGCGAGTCCGTGCTCCACCGTCCCGGCCGCCACGAGGCCGGCCGCGACCCCCGCCAGGACGGTCAGCAGCCAGGCGCCGAGCACCACCCAGGCCTCCACCACATCGGCCCGGCGCCTGAGCGGGTTGCGCCGCCAGCGCCACAGCCACACCTTCGGACCACGGAACGCCTTCAAAGGCATCCTCCTCACGAGCGCACCGACCGGCCGGAACTCCCTCCCATACGCGGGAGATCGCCCCGCTGCTCACGACGAGCCGTCTCCCCGACGGTCGCACGGCACGCCCCGCCCGCGCAGGCGCATGCCGCAACGAGCCCGGGCCGATCTCCGCCACAGGCCGGCGACACCGCCTTGACCTGCGGGAACGTGCACATCAGGGCAGAGTGTCAGTGGCGGGGTGCAGACTGGCCGATAACCGACGACTACGTGTCTCGCGACTACCTGGACGAAGGCGTCCCGGAGGTGATCGGCATGACCGAGGTACTGCTGGCGGTGGGCACCCGCAAAGGCCTGTTCATCGGGCGGCGCAGGGGCGGCGGCGCCTGGGAGTTCGACGACAGTCCGTATTTCAACGCGCAGGCGGTGTACTCGGTCGCGATCGACACCCGTCAGGACCGGCCACGGCTGCTGGCGGGCGGCGACAGCGCGCACTGGGGCCCGTCCGTCTTCCACTCCGACGACCTCGGCCGCACCTGGACCGAACCGCCGCAGCCGGCCGTCAAGTTCCCCAAGGACACCGGCGCCTCGCTGGAGCGAGTCTGGCAGCTGCACCCGGCCGCCGCGGAGCCCGGCGTGGTGTACGCGGGCACGGAACCGGCGGCGCTGTACCGCTCGGAGGACCACGGCGAGAGCTTCACGCTGGTCCGGCCGCTGTGGGAGCATCCGACGCGCTCGCAGTGGGTGCCGGGCGGCGGCGGTGAGGGCCTGCACACCGTGATCACCGACGCCCGCGATCCGAAGGCGGTCACCGTGGCCGTCTCGACGGCCGGGGTGTTCCGCTCGACCGACGGCGGGGCCAGCTGGGCACCGTCCAACTCCGGTGTGTCGGCGGTGTTCCTGCCGGATCCCAACCCGGAGTTCGGCCAGTGCGTGCACAAGATCGCCAAGGACGCGGGCGACCCCGACCGGTTGTATCTGCAGAACCACTGGGGGGTGTACAGAAGCGACGACGCGGGTGCGCACTGGACCGACATCGGCGGGGATCTGCCGTCCACGTTCGGCTTCGCGGTGGCCACCCATCCGCACCGCGCCGAGACGGCGTACGTCTTCCCGATCAACGCGGACGCGGACCGGGTGCCCGCAGAGCACCGCTGCCGGGTCTTCCGCACCGCGGACGCGGGCCGGTCCTGGGAGCCGCTGTCCAAGGGTCTGCCGGAGGAGGATCACTACGGCACGGTGCTGCGGGACGCCCTGTGCACCGACGACGCCGACCCGGCGGGGGTGTACTTCGGCAACCGCAACGGCGAGGTCTTCGCCTCGGCCGACGACGGCGACAGCTGGCAGCAGCTGGCGTCCCATCTGCCGGACGTGCTGTGCGTGCGGGCGGCGGTGATCGGCTGACACGGGCGGGGCGGGCCGCGGGCGGGCGTCGCCGCCGGGCTCCGGCCATCGGTTGATCACCGGGCCGGGTACGGCAGTAGGGTGACGCCCGTGGCACCACGACCCTTGCATGAGATCGTCGAACCGGGCTGGGCGAAGGCCCTCGAACCCGTCGCGGAACGGATCGCCGGGATGGGCGACTTCCTGCGGGCGGAGATCGCCGCGGGACGCACCTACCTCCCGGCCGGACCCAACGTCCTGCGGGCCTTCCAGCAGCCGTTCGACGACGTACGGGTCCTGATCGTCGGTCAGGACCCGTATCCGACCCCGGGGCACGCGGTGGGCCTGTCGTTCTCGGTCGCGCCCGACGTACGCCCGCTGCCGCCCAGCCTGATCAACATCTTCCGCGAGCTGAACACCGACCTGGGTCTGCCCCAGCCGTCCAACGGCGACCTCACACCGTGGACCCAGCAGGGCGTGCTGCTGCTCAACAGGGCACTGACCACGGCCCCGCGCAGCCCGGGCGCCCACCGCGGCAAGGGCTGGGAGGAGGTCACCGAGCAGGCGATCCGGGCGCTGGCGGCGCGCGGCAAGCCGCTGGTGTCCATCCTGTGGGGCCGGGACGCGCGCAATCTGCGTCCGCTGCTGGGCCGGCTGCCGGCCGTGGAGTCCGCGCACCCCTCGCCGATGTCGGCCGACCGCGGCTTCTTCGGCTCGCGTCCGTTCAGCCGGGCCAACGACCTGCTGATCCAGCAGGGCGGACAGCCGGTGGACTGGCGACTGCCGTGACCGTCGCCGGTTATCTGGCGGTGGACTCCGGAGGCTCCGGTCTCCGGGTCGCCGTCGGCGTGCCCGGCCGGGCGCCCGCCGCACAGCGGGAGTCCCGGGAGCCGGTCCGTACCGGTGCGCGGGGCATCGATCCCGCCCATCTGATGGCCCAACTCGCCCCGCTGGCGCGGGCGTGCGCCGCCGAGGCCGGAACCGGCCCGCTGGAGACGGCCGTCGTCGGCGCCGCCGGGTTCGCCACCCTGGGCGACGCCCTGCGCGCCGAACTGCCGGGCGCCCTGGCCCGGGAGCTGGGGGTACGGCAGGTGGCGCTCGCCGCCGACGCCGTCACCGCCTACGTCGGCGCGCTCGGTCCGCGTCCGGGCGCTGTGCTCGCCGCCGGGACCGGGCTGATCGCGGTGGGCACCGACCTCACGGCCTGGCGCCGGGCCGACGGCTGGGGCCATCTGCTCGGCGACTGCGGCAGCGGCGCCTGGATCGGGCGGGCCGGGCTGGAGGCGGCGCTGCGCGCCCACGACGGCCGGGACGGCGGCTCCGCACCGCTGCTGACCCGCGCGGAGGAGCAGTTCGGCCCGGCGCGCGGACTGCCGGGGCTGCTCTACCCGCGCACCGACCGGCCCGCCGTACTGGCCTCCTTCGCCCCCCAGGTGGCCGCGTGCGCCGCGCACGACCCGGTCGCCGCGGACATCCTGCGCGCCGCGGCCCGGCACATGACGGAGTCCGTCGCGGCCGTGTGCCCGGCGGACGGGGAACCTCGAACGGCGCTCACGGGCGGCCTGTTCCGGCTGGGCGAGCCCCTGCTCGCCCCCCTGCGGGAGGAGTTGGCGCGCAGGCTGCCGCACGCCCGGCAGGTGCCCGCCGAGGGCGATCCCCTGCACGGCTCGGTACGGCTCGCGAGCGACCTGGCGGCCGGCCGGCTCACCCTGCCGGGTGAATCGACCATGCTCTACGTGGTCCCCGCACAAGGCGATTGAGGTCACCGCAAAATCCGATTGTTCCGCCTTACGAACCCTTTATCGGCCGATGTACCCGGCACGTGCCCGGAACACGTGTCTCCGTCGCGCAACTCATCAGACAAATCCGGACGGATACCGCTCACCTGCACCCTCCCCGAACGGAGTAACCCGGAAAGCCAGTAACATGCGGCGCCATGAGCACCCCCACTGGGCCCGCGTCCGGCCTGCCCGTACGAATGCCGCGACCCCGCCAGCCCGGACGGCACCGCCGGCCGGAACCGCTGGTTGCTCCCGAGGGCGCGCCCGCGCTCGCCCTCGCGGTGCCCGGTGCGCCCAGCGCCGCCACGCGCGCCCTGGCCGAGGAGGTCGTGAGCATCGCCCGCTCCGAGCTGCCCGGCCTGGACGCCCGGATCGGATTCCTGGACGGGGACGACGCCGAGTTCCCCACGCTGCGGACCGTGCTGGTGCGCGCGGCCGAGGAGCGCACGGCCCGTTACGAGCAGGCCGTCGCCGCCGGGGTCGAAGGCGTCAAGGAACCCGACGGCCCGGTCGCCGTCGTCGTCCCGCTGCTGGCCGGGCCGGACAGCGCGCTGCTGCGGCAGATCCGCCAGTCCGTGATGGACAGCCGGGTCGCCGCCGATCTGACCGACGTGCTCGGCCCGCACCCGCTGCTCGCCGAGGCGCTGCACGTGCGGCTGTCCGAGGCGGGCCTGGCCCGTGCCGACCGCGCGCGCCTGTTCACCGTGGCCACCGCAGCCGACGGCATCATCCTGGCGTCCGTGGGCGGCGAGGAAGCCGTACAGGCGGCCGGGATCACCGGCATGCTGCTCGCCGCGCGCCTCGCCGTGCCGGTGATGGCGGCGGCCCTGGACCAGGAGGGCTCGATCTCCTCCGTCGCCGAGCAGCTGCGTTCCTCGGGCTCGCAGCAGCTGGCCCTGGCGCCGTATCTGGTCGGACCGGAGATCGACCCGGCGCTGCTGGCGGCGGCCGCCGAGGAGGCGGGCTGCGCCACGGCCGAGGCGCTCGGCGCGTACCCGGCGATCGGCAAGCTCGCCCTCGCCAAGTACACGACGGCGCTGGGCATCGTCCCGCCGCAGCCGCAGGGCACGCCGGTCCACTGACCCGCGCCGGCCTCCACGGCACCCGTACGACACACGGTCCGCTCCGCACCCCGGAGCGGGCCTTGCGCCGTGCTGGGCGCCCCGCCCGCAGGCTCCTCAGCCGAAGACGACGCAGGAGGCCGCGGTGACCGGCACGGAGCCCTCGTAGCGGGGCAGCCCCGTCGCCTCGTCCAGGGCGAACCACGTCACGTCGCCGGAGCGCTCGTTGGCCGCGTAGAGGAAGCCGTCGTGCTCGGCGAGCGCGCGCGGCCAGTGCCCGCCGCAGGGCACCGTGCCGATCAGCCGGAGCGCCTCGCCTTCGACGGCGAGGATCGACAGGACGTCCTCGCCGCGGGTCGCGGTCCACACGAAACGGCCGTCGGGCGCGACCACGATCCCTGACGGATAGGCGTCTCCGGCCGGGGCGCCGGACAGCAGCGGGACCTCGGCCAGCGGTCTGAGGGAGCCGGCCCCGGCGTCCCAGCGGCACACGGTCACGGTGGGGGTGAGTTCGTTGACGACGTAGGCGTGCGCGCCGTCCGGGTGGAAGGCCAGATGGCGGGGACCGGAGCCGGGGCGCAGGGCGAACTCGCGGTGCACGGCGGGCACGCCGTCCTCGAGGGTGCAGATGCGCACCGAGTCGGTGCCGAGGTCGACGCTGACGGCCCACCTGCCGCTCGGGTCGGACTGCACCTGGTGGGCGTGCGGACCGCGCTGGCGGCGGTCGTGCGGGCCGGAGCCGGTGTGCTGGAGCCGCCCGGAGGGCTTGGCGGCGAGCGAGCCGTCCGGACGCACGGGGACGGCGGTGACGCTGCCGCAGCCGTAGTTGGCGGTCAGCACATGCCCGCCGTACAGGCCGAGGTGGGTCGGTCCGCTGCCGTCGACCCGGACGGGTGGCCCGGCGAGTTCCGGCCGGCCGCCTGCGATGCGGTAGGCGGCGACGGCGCCCTCGGCCGTCTCGCTGACCGCGTAGAGCATCTCCCCGTCCGGCGACAGGACCAGGTAGGACGGGTCGGGTACGTCGTACAGCGCGGTGCCGAGGAGGAGCGCGCCGCTGTCCGGCGCGACCTCGGCGGTCACGAGTCCGGGGCCGCCCGCCGCCGTGAACGAGCCGATGAAGGCCCGACGCCTGCCGGGCCTGCCGTCCTGTGCCACCGCTGTCCCCTCTCGGTCGAGCCCGTCCGGGGCCGACGGTAGCAGCCGATCATGGCCGGTCTAGACCAAGGGGCGGGGGTTGTCGGCGGTTCTTTTCCTGGCGGGGTTGTGTCATTGCTCCGCAGGGCGGTGCCATTACCCTGCCAGCCGTGTGACTGCGCAGGGCCTGCGGTTGCCGCGGGGTACATGCCATCGCCTCGCGGGTCCGCGCCATCGACCGGGGCCGTGCCATCGCCTCGCGAGCCCGTACCGGCACCTCTGGCGTGTCCGTGCCTCTCGGGCCCGCATCCGCAAGGCTGCGGTTGCCGGGGGGCCGTGCCATCGCCTCGCGGGTCCGCGCCATCGACCGGGGCCGTGCCATCGCCTCGCGAGCCCGTACCGGCGCCTCTGGCGTGTCCGTGCCTCTCGGGCCCGCATCCGCAAGGCTGCGGTTGCCGCAGGGGATGTGTCATTGCTCGCAGGGCGGTGCCATTACCCTGCGAGCCCTGTGACTGCGCAGGGCCCGCGGTTGCCGCGGGGGCCGTGCCATCGACTCGCGGATCCGCGCCATCGCCTCGCGGCCCGTGTCGGGACCTCCGGCGTGTCCGTGCCTCTCGGGCCCGCGTGCGCAGGCCCACGAGCCCCGTCCCTGATGTCCCAGGCTCCGGCCTTGTCAACGCAACTCCCGATGCTGCCCGGGTCGAGTCGCTGCCGCGGGCACGACCCGGCGCCCGTCCGGTGGCCCCCACAGCCAGGCCACGAAGCGGCCCGGCTCGGGCCTGAGCCAGACAGCTCTCGCCCGTCCCGGCTCAGGAACAAGTCACACAGATCCGGAACTTCCCGGCTCGGGACCGACCTCGCCACAGCTCCGGCACGTCCCGGCTCAGGCTCCCACCACACACCCGCGACGTCCCGGTCGAAGTGTCACCAGCAGCACCCTCAGGCCCACATCGAAGCCCAGGGCTCAGGCCCCGCCGGCCACTCCCCACGCCCACGGCTCAGGACCGAGCAGCCGCACCCCAGCCGAGCGCCCCTCACGCCGCCCCGTCGACCGCACCCACTCGATACCTCAGGCCCCCACCAGCCGCGACCCCGTCGGGGCCCGCAGGGGCTCGGCCAGGTCGGCAAGAGCGCGTTCCAGGCCGTGCAGGTGGGCGAGGGCGGGCTCGGCGGGCGGCTCGGCGGGGCTGCGGACGGGCTCCGGCCGACCCGCGGTGAGCGCCTCGACGGCCGACTCCACGCGCCAGCAGGCCGCGGCCAGGCGGGCGTCGTGCGAGGCCTCGGGATCGGCGGCGACCGCCACCAGGCCGCGCACCTCACGGGCGCAGTCGTCGAGGAGCGCCAGGACCCGGCGGGCGCGCCGCTTGCGGGCCGGCATCGGGTTCAGCGGGTGCACCAGCGGGGCCACCGACAGCCGTACCCGGCCGAGCAGCTGCTCCAGTTCGGCGACTCGGGGCGCCGGGTCCGCCGTGGGGGAGCCCGCGAGCCGGGCCGCGGCCTCGGCCGTGCAGGCGTGGACGCAGCGCAGGGCACGCTGGATCCACGCGTCCGTGGTGGTGTGGGTGGTGACCGGCAGGACGAACAGCACGGCGAGCGCGGCACCGAGCGCGCCCACGCCGGTCTCGGCGAGACGCAGCGCGAGCAGACCGGGGCTCAGGACCCCGAGGAGGCCGTAGAGCAGTTCGGCGAGCAGGGTGACGCAGAGCATCATCCAGGTGTAGGAGACGGCTGCCGTGTAGAAGATGCCGAAGACGGCGACGGCGACCAGGACGGCCGTCGGAACCGGCGCGCCGCCCACCGGGACGGCGACGAGGAAGCCCAGGACGATGCCGATCACCGTGCCGAGGACCCGGCGGAAGCCGCGTACCAGGGTCTCCCCGCGCGAGGCCGTGTTCACGAAGATCCACCAGGTGGCGCCGACGGCCCAGTACCAGCGTTGTCCGGACACCAGCTGGCCGACCACCAGGGCGAAGCCCGCGCCCGTGGTCGCCTGAACGGCCTGCCGCGTGGTCACCCGGGCCAGACCGCGCCCGGCGGGCGGGGCCGGTACGGGAGCCGGGGGCAGCCGGCGCTCGTAGCACCACACGCCGAAGCGCACCAGGGCCGCACTGAGCACGGACAGCAGGACGGCGGCGTACAGCTCGGGCAGTTGCGCCGGGGTGGCGTGCAGGAACTGGGCCACGAAGAAGGTCATGAAGGCGAACACGCCGAGGCTGTGCCCGCGCGGCCCCCAGCGGCGCGCGTACACCCCGGCGCCGACGACGGCCAGGAAGACGAGATCCCGCGCGACGGGCACGGCGTGCAGCTCGGCCGCGGCGGCGAGCACCGGCACACCCACGGCGGGCAGCAGCGCGGTGGTGACCGCCTGCCCGCGCACGGTCGGGTCGGCGACGGTGAACAGGGCGAGGAGCGCGGCGAGGCCACCGGTGACCGCGCCGGCGAGGGAGTGCCCGGCGAGGAAGCAGACGACGACCGCGAGGCCGATGCCGAGGACGGCCCGCGCGGCGAAGCGCAACCGCGCCCGCCCCGGGTCCGGAGCCACGAACATCCTCTTCAGCACTACTGCCCTCCCCATGAAAACCGGATGGAGCACCGGCACGGAAAAGGCGCCGCGGAGGTCCGCAGCGCCATCGACGACTCCATGAGAGCATCACCGACGTCACTGGCTCAAGTGTGTCCCGAATCGCTGCGCCATTGGTCCAGCCGCGCGCCTGTGGTCGCGCCGAGCGCAGAGCCAACGGACCAGGTCGGAGGGCACAGGCGCAGATGCGGCCGCTGAGCCATTGGTACAGTCGTCCATCATGGCCGTGGACGAACTCGACACCCGCATCCTGCGACTGCTCCTGGAACAGCCGCGCACCAGCGTGCGCGAGTACGCCCGCATCCTCGGCGTAGCCCGCGGCACGCTCCAGGCCCGGCTCGACCGACTCGAGCGGGACGGCGTGATCACGGGCACCGGCCCCTCTCTCTCCCCCGCCGCCCTGGGTCATCCAGTGCTGGCGTTCGTGCACATCGAGGTCACTCAGGGCCACCTGGACGACGTGGGGGACGCGCTGGCCGCCGTACCGGAGATCGTGGAGGCGTTCTCGATCACGGGCGGTGGCGATCTGCTCGCCCGGGTGGTGGGCCGCGACAACGCCCATCTGGAGGACGTCATCCAGAAACTGATCAGCCTGCCGGGCGTCGTGCGCACGCGTACCGAGGTGGCGCTGCGCGAGCGCGTCCCGCACCGGCTGCTGCCCCTGGTGGAGTCGATCGGGCGGGCGGCGCGCGCCTGACGCTTGGCATGCTGGAGCGCATGAGCGATCTCGGCGGCCTCTCGGTCATCTTCGATCTCGACGGAACGCTGGTGGACAGCGAGCCGAACTACTACGAGGCGAGCCGGCAGACCCTGGCCGGGCATGGCGTCCTGGACTTCACCTGGGCGGACAACGAGGCCTACGTCGGCATCGGCAACCAGGACGCGACGCGGCTCTGGAAGGAGCGCTACGGCCTGAGTGCGCCGGCCGGGGAACTGCTCGCCGAGCTCAACCAGCGCTATCTGGAACTCGCCCGCGCGCGTACCCCGGTCTACCCGGAGATGCGCAAGTTCGTGGAGCTCCTGGCCGCCGAGGGTGTGCCGATGGCCGTCGCGTCGGGGTCCTCCCCGGAGGCGATCGAGGCGATCCTGACGGGCACCGGCCTGGGCGCCTTCCTGCGCACGGTGGTGTCCGCCGAGGAGGTGCCGCACGGCAAGCCCGCCCCCGATGTGCTGCTGGAGGCGGCCCGGCGGCTCGGCGCGGACCCCGGTGACTGTGTCGTCCTCGAGGACGCGGCGCCTGGCGCGGCCGCCGCCCACGCGGCCGGCATGCGCTGCATCGCCGTCCCCTACGTGGCCGCCCAGGCCGACCTGCCCGAGTTCGCCACCGCGAGCCTGCTGTTGCGGGGCGGCCAGACGGAGTTCACCGCCCAGTCGGCCTACGCGTGGCTCCGGGCCACGGCACTCACCGCCTGAGCGTGGGGGCTGGGCCACGGCGCGGGCCTGCTCAGCGTGGGGGCCGGGCCACGGCGCGGTCCGGCTGAGCCTGGCGCCGGGGCACCCGTCCGGAGCAAGGAGGCACCGCCCGCCCGGGTCGGTGAGTTCCTGGCGGCGAGGGTGGGGCAGGCCGTCCCGCCGTGGTGGTTCCTGCCGTGCGCCCGCGGCGGTGGCTGCCTAGCGTGATCCCATGACCACAGACCGGGCCGGGCCGGCCCCGCACGACCGACGGTGGCAAGCGCTCGCCGTCTGCCTGACCGCGGCCTTCATGACCTTGCTGGACACCTCGATCGTGAACGTGGCGCTGCCCTCGGTGGAGCACGGACTGGGCGCCAGCCCGGCCGAGCTGTCGTGGGTGATGTCCGGCTACGCCCTCACCCTCGGCCTCACCCTGGTCCCGGCGGGGCGGCTCGGCGACATGCGCGGGCGGCGCCAGACCTTCCTGACCGGGCTCGCGCTGTTCACGCTCGCCTCGGCGGCCTGCGGGCTGTCCACCGGCGCGGCCTGGCTGGTGCTGTTCCGGCTGGTCCAGGGGGCCTCGGCGGGCCTGATCGCACCGCAGACCTCGGCGCTGATCCAGCAGATGTTCCAGGGCGCGGAGCGAGCCCGCGCGTTCGGCATGATGGGCAGCACCATCGGCATCTCCACGGCGGTCGGCCCGCTCGCGGGCGGCCTGCTGATCCAGGCGGTCGGTGGCCCCGACGCCTGGCGCTGGGTGTTCTACGTCAACCTGCCCATCGGGGCGGCTGCCTTCTGCGCGGCGCTGCGGCTGCTGCCCCGCTCCCCCCGTTCACCGGGACGGCGTGAGTACTTCGACGTGCCGGGTGTCGTGCTCCTCGGCTCGGGTGTGCTCGCCCTGCTGCTGCCCCTGGTGCAGGAACAGCAGTGGCAAGGACGGCTGAAGTGGGCCCTGCTCCCGGTGGGCGCCGGCCTGCTCGCCGCGTTCTGGGCGTGGGAGCGGCGCCAGGGACGGCGCGACCGGGCACCGCTGGTCGACCTGCGGCTCTTCTCGCTGCGCTCCTTCTCACTGGGCGTGCTGCTGAGCCTGGTGTACTTCGGCGGCTTCACGACGCTGTTCTTCGTCTACACGCTGTTTCTGCAGAACGGCATGGGCTACGGCGCGCTGGCGGCGGGCCTGTCGTCCATGCCGTTCGCGGCGGGCTCGGCGGCCGGTGCCGCAGTGGGCGGCCGACTGGTGGTGCGCTTCGGGCGCAGGCTGGTCATCGCCGGGCTGTGCACGGTGGCGGCGGGGATGCTGGGGGTCGTCGCGGCCGTGCACTGGGTACCGGGGCGGGGCGTGGCCTGGGCGGCCGCTGTCCCGCTGCTCCTCGCCGGCATCGGCTCCGGCCTGACCATCTCCCCCAACACCACGCTCACCCTGTCCCTCGTGCCCGTACGGCGGGGCGGGGCCGCGGGCGGCGTACTGCAGACCGCGCAGCGCATCGGCTCGGCGGCCGGTGTCGCCGTGGTGGGCTCGGTGTACTTCGCCCGTCTGGCCACCCATGGCAGCCCCGCGACCGCGCTCCAGTACGGCCTGCTCACCTCGGTCGGCATCATCCTGCTGGCCCTCTGCCTGGCCTTCGCCGACCTGCGCGAACGCCGCGCCCATGCACAGCCGCAGCAGCCCAGGGAGACGGCGCGGGAGAGGGTGTAGGGGCCCGTGGCCGGCCCGGGCCTGGCGGGCCGTGACGGCACGGCACGGAGTGGGCGGGGTCGCGGAGAGCGGTGGCGGGCCCCGGCATCGGGGCGTGTCCAGGACTCGTGTGGCAGGGCGGTCGATCTCGGTCGCGCGACGGGGCCGGCACGTCGAGGCTGCGGCGGTACGGCATCGGGCCTACGGCACCGGGTGTGTACGGGGCGTGGGGCGCATGGCCTCTGGACAAGTTGCCGTATGCCAGGATCCCTGCACTGTCCGGGCCGCGACCCGAGGCCCGCCTCGCCGAACCCCCACCCGCCAAACGCGCTCGCGTCCCGCATCAGCACCCGCGCGCCCAGCACGGCACCGACCGCAGCCTTGCGCGGGGCGAGCCGCACCCATTTCCGTGACCGGCCGACGCGGCTGCCGCAGCCGGAAGCCGTTGGAACCGGTGCCGACGGGCTCTGGGCCCGGGGCCCGCTTCCCGGGGGTCGCGTCCACGCCGCCACGCGGCCGCCGGGGCTGCCCCCGCCACGCCCGACCGCGCCACAAGGCGCCGTCGGTGTCGGGAACCGGCGCGATGGAAGCCGGCCTCCCTCCGCTCACGACCTCCGGCGCGGCTTGCCCCGCTTGGGCGTCGGCTTGCCCCCCGCCGTGCGGGCCCGCGGGTTGCGGCCCGTCGGCTTCGGCGCCGGTTTCTGCCGGGTGCCGCTCGCTTCGGAGCGCTTCCGCTGCTGCTCCGCCGGAGGCTTGGCGCGGCCGCGCGTGCTGTTGACGGTGCGGCCGCGGACGATGCCGATGAAGTCCTCCACCAGGTCGGAGGTGGCCTCCTCCGGCCAGGACAGGGCGACGCTGGACTGGGGGGCGTCGGTGACCGGGCGGTAGGTGAGGTCCTTACGGTGGTGGAGGCGGGCCAGGGACTGCGGGACGACGAGGAGGCCGACGTTCGCGGCCACCAGCTCGATCGCGTCCTCGGTCGTCGCGGGGCGCTCGAAGGCGGGTTCGCCGGGCGGGCCGTCCCAGTCGAAGACGTCGTCCAGCGGATGGAAGAGCACCTCGTCGGCGAGATCCGCCAGAGTGACCTCGTCCGCGGCCGTGATCAGGTGGTCCTTCGGAACCACGACCACCGTGGTCTCGGTGTAGAGGGGGATCGCGCTGAAGAACGTGCGGTCCACCGGCAGCCGGACGAGACCGGCGTCGGCCTCGCCCGCACGCAGTACCTCGGACGCCTGGGCGGCCGGGACCTGGACGAGGGTGAGCGGGACGTCCGGCAGGCGCTCGTTCCAGATCCTCACCCATTTGGCGGGCGTCACTCCGGGTACGTACGCGAGCCGGAACGACGGTGATTCCTCCGAGCCTGTCACCAGGCCAGGTTACCGGGCGTGGTCGGCGGCCCGGCACGCGGCCGATACCCTTGACCTCATGAGTTCGCAGCAGAGCACCCAGACGATGAAGCCCGCGACCGCGGCGAAGAAGCTGGGTGTGTACCTCCCCGCCACCCCCGCCTCGTTCCAGGAGGGCGTCGTCACGCGCGCCGAGCTGAACGAGCTGCAGGCGAACCCGCCGGAGTGGCTGAGCGAGCTGCGGCGCAACGGCCCCCACCCGCGCCCGGTGGTCGCGGCGAAGCTCGGCGTGTCCATCGCCGGCCTCGCGCGCGGCGGGGTCACCGAGCCGCTGACCACCGAGCAGATCGAGGCGCTCAAGCAGGAGCGGCCCGAGTGGCTGGAGAAGGAGCGCGCCACCCAGGCCGAGGTCCGCAAGGAGGGCGCGCGGATCAAGCAGCAGAAGAGGGAGAAGCAGGAGCGCGACGCCGGGCGCGGCTGATCCTCCTCCACTGTTCCGGTTTTCCGGAACAGCCTTTCCCGAACGACCCTTCCGAACGGCTTTTCCGAACGCCGATCTCCGAACGGCCTTCCCAGAACCGTTTCTCCACAACGCCCTCCGACCGCCGGAGGGCGTTGTCAGTGGCCTGCCCTACAGTTCCCGTCACTTGATCAACACGGGTGCGGGAGGCACGTATGGGGTGGGTGTCGGCAGGTGACTACGAAGTCGCCCTCGACGGCGCAAAGGTGGTGTGCCGCAACGCGTCCGGTCGGCGGCTGAAGTCGGTGCCGCCGAAGATCGCCGACGATCCCGCGGTCGTGGGCCTCAGGCAGCTCGTCGAGTGGCTGGAGCGGCACGAACGGCAGTGCCTGGACACGGCCGAGCGGTGGATGGTCCGCTCGCTGCCGGTACCGCTCGCCGTCGTCACGCGCGTGTGGCCCGACCCGGCCTGGCAGGCGGCGCTGCGCGACCTCGTGGTCACCGGTGCCGACGGGCAGGTCGCCGGCTTCCTGCGGGACGCGGATCCCGAGCGCGGCCTGGGCCTGGTCGACCTCGACGGCGACACCGTCCGCATCGCGCCCGACCTCGTCCGCGTCCCGCACCCCGTCCTCCTCGAAGACCTGGAGGAACTGCGGGAGTTCGCCGTCGAGCTGGGGGTCGAGCAGGGGGCGCAGCAGCTCTTCCGCGAGGTCTGGCACCGGCCGGCGGCGCTCGACGCCGAGGCCACCGAGGTCGAGGACTACGCCGGCGGTTCGTTCAAGGAGCTCCGTTTCCTGCACGGCCGGGCCACCCAGCTCGGCTACCGGGTGCGCGGCGGATACGCCGTCTGCCCGGTCCTGGAGGACGGCCGGGGCACCGAGGCCAGGGTGTGGGTCGGTGACTACGACGGCTACTTGGAGACCGAGACCGGCCCGCTGGTCTGGTCCGGCCCCGCCGGCCGTGTGCTGAAGCTCGGTCAGGTCGGGCCGGTGGCCTGGTCGGAGGGCATGCGCATGGCGGCGGCTCTGTACGCGGGGCGGGACATCGAGGACGAGGAGCGGGCGGCATGACGTACGACGAGACCACGGTGGCCGCGCTGCTGGACGCCGGCGCCGTCCTGCCCCCGGGCAGCACCGCGCGTGAGGACGCCGACAGCCTCACCGTGCGCACGTACACGCACCCCGCCCTGGACGGCCGGCCGGTGGTGCGGCTGGTGCCGGGCACACTGGGCGAGGCGGAGGACCTGGCGCTGGAGTTCCTGGGCCTCGCCCGTGAGGCCCGGGCGCCCGAGGTGGGGCAGGTGCGCCGGGAGACGCTGGGTTTCCCGGCCTGGGCGCTGGTCAACGACCCGGCCAACGGGCATCACGCGCTCGCCCTGGTGAAGGACGTGGAGCGACTCGCCCGGCAGGCCAAGTCCCGTCCGGGCACCGCCAAGGAGGGTTTCGAGGCGCTCGGCGAGCGGCTGGGCCGGGCCGTGCCGCACTTCCTTCCGACGTTCCACGAACAGGCCGCGCGCGTCTTCCTGGAACACGAGAACACCACGTACGCCGCCGCGTTCTTCGGCAAGGCCCGCGAGGCCGAGCGGGTGCACGCGCTCCCGGTGGACGAGGAGCGCCAGCGCGCCGTCTTCCTGGAGTTCGCCTTCGCCGGTGCGCTGACCGTCAAGGCCCTCAAGGAACATGTGCGGGACCTGGCCGGGCGGCTCGAACCGGCCGCGGCCTGGGCGCAGTTCCGGCAGCTGATCGTGGAGCGCTGTGCGGCCGGGATGCCGCCGTACGCCTCGCTGCCGCAGGACGCGCGGGGACTGATCAAGGCGGCGGGCCTGCCCCGGGTGACCGAGGAGTGTGCCCTGGTCGCCGACCTGATCGCCTCCCCCGCCGCGGTCCGCGCACCGCGCTCCTTCTGGACCGCCTACCGCTCCGTGCTGTCGGTCCTCGCCGAGGAACGGCCCGAGATCCGGCTCCGGCTGCTGGAGATCATGCCCGCCGGTCTGGGCCGGGACGCCGAGGACGGGGAGTTCTGGCTGGCCCTGCTCGCGGAGACCGGCGCCGACCGGCTGCTGACGGACGAGTCGGCAGCGGCCGAGCACGGCGCCGATCCGGCGGACTGGCTGACCCGCTGGGCGTCCTTCCGCAAGCACGGCGGCTCGTACTCCCGCCGCTGCCCGGCCACGCTCGCGCTGGTCGAGCGGATGGCCCCGCTGCTGCGGGCCGCCGGCCGTCCGGTGGACCTGTGCACCGGACGCTGGCACGCGGGCGCCGATCTCGACCTGCTGGACCTGTGCGCGGCCGAGCGCGTCCCGCTGACGCTGCCGGGCCCCGATGTCCCCGTGTACCTGCCGCTGCCCGAGTGGCTGCTGGACACCCGCGCCGGCGCCCGTGACCTGGCGGCCGTCGCGGCCGACCCGCGGCTGCGGCGGTTGCTGCACCAGGCCGTGGACAAGGTCGGCGGCCATCAGAGCGGCGAGCGGATGCTGAAGTCGATCGCCGCCCATCCGGTTCTCTCCGAGGTGCTGCGGGAGTGGCTGGGTGAGGCCGTCGGCGACTTCACGCGCGCGGCGGGCCTGCCGGGCGCCCGTGCGGCGCTGGACCGGCTGCGCCCCTTCCGGGTGATCGCCTCCGAGGTGGCACCGGACGCGGTGGCCCGGGTGGCCGGCCGCGAGGTGGCGCCCCTGCTCGGCCGTACCGTGCGGGCGGGCATCCTCGACGAGCTGGGCTGGCCCGCCCTCGACGAGGCGCTGACGCTGCTCGACGGCCAGACCCGCAAGGGCGAGGACAACGCGCTTGCGGTGCACGACGCCTGGCCCGCGCTGATCCTCTGCCGCGGGCGGAAGGCGGTCGTCGTCGGCCCCGAGCGGATCCTGCTCGATCACGACCTGCGCCTCCCCCACGACCTGGACCGCTGGCAGCGCACCCGCTTCCGGTACGTGGACGGTGAACTGCTCGTGATGTGGCGGCACGGCAGCAAACAGTACGGCTACTGGTCCGCGCGGCCCGCCGACGTGTTCGAGCTCGGCGGCGAACAGCTGCCCTCATGGTGGTCCGGCCAGGAGGCGGTCGTGCCGTCGATCCCGCTGGCCGGCGGCGGACGTGCGACCGGTGGCCGCACCCTGCACGCGGGCGACACGGACCTGCCGCCGTGCCGCGCGATCATCGGCGACGGCACCACCCTGTGGCGCCAGGGCCGGCAGGGCAGGCAGACGGTGTGGCTGGAGTACGACCCGGTCACCGGGACGCACGGCCGCGCATCGCTGCCCGCGCTGCTGCGTTCGGCCGTCCGCGAGGACGCCGAGCTGCTGCCCGGCGTGTGCGAGGTGCTGCCGCTCCAACCGGGCCTGCAAGACAGCCCGTTCGGTACCGACGGCACGGTGCTCGGGCGCTGGGTGCGCAAGGAGGGCGAGGGCGC
Organism: Streptomyces puniciscabiei; assembly: GCF_006715785.1. Lineage (NCBI taxonomy): Bacteria > Bacillati > Actinomycetota > Actinomycetes > Kitasatosporales > Streptomycetaceae > Streptomyces > Streptomyces puniciscabiei. Next base: position 6,515,593 of record NZ_VFNX01000001.1, on the reverse strand, counting down.
CGAGGAGCGCCGTACGGCCGGGACTCCGGACGGGCGGACCGTGTCGGTCACGATGGACCGCGACGGCTGGGTGGGCGTGCCCTTCGGTGCGCTGCGGCTGCCCGGCGGCGCCGAGCCGGTCGTCGCCCAACTGGGCGGCCACCGCCCGCTGTTGTCCGGAGCGATCGGCCTGTACGCGGAGGACGACACCTCTCCCGCCGGTCTGCTGGGCCGACTGACGCCGAACGGCAGCGGCGGTGAGTTCGCCGCCGGTACCCGGCTCGTGCCCCCGCTGCCCTTCTGGCACGCCCTGCGTCCGCGCGACGAACAGGGCTCGGCGGTGCTGCGCACCCTCGCCGACGAACAGGCCGCGGAGCTGCTGCGGCTCACCGCCCAAGCTCTGACGAGGCGTCAGGAGGAGCTGACGGCAGCGGGCGCGGACGAAGCGGCCAAGGCCGCCGTGCCGACCGCGGACGCCGTCGCCCTGCAGACCGTCGAACAGGTCCTCCCGGGCCTGACGGACGAACGCCTGCGCATCGGCGTGGCCACGCTGGTCAGGTCGGCGCTGCGCATCACCGACTCGGCCACCGCCTTCGCCACCCCTCCGCAGGAACGGCCGCGACAGCCGCACAACCGGACCGAGGGCATGTTCGCCGACTACAGCCCCGCGCGCGGCGACGACCGCACCCTGTACGACGCCCTGTCCGGCGTCATCGGACTGCACGGCTGGTGGTACGGCGAGCAGTGGAGCGTGCTCCGCCAGGTCCGCGCGGTGAACCACGTGCTGTCCGGCAAGCCCGCCGACGGCAGGCCGCTGCCCGGCCTGGCGCGCATCGGCGCCCTCACGGACGGCTGGCTGAGCGAGGAGTTCACCGTCCCGGCCATCGGCATGGTGTGGCCGCCCGTCCTCGGCGCCCTGCGGGCGCTGCTGTACCGGGCCGCCTCGCCCGTACTCACCGACGCCCAGCGGGAAGCACTGCTGTTGCTGGCCGAGGCCCTGGCCGAGGGACCGCTCGTCGAGGCAGGCGGCAGGCTGCGGGAGGTCGTGCTGAGCGAGCCCCAGGAGGAGCAGCAGCAGCGCACCGGGCAGGTGCTGCGCCGGGCCGGACGCACGGTGGTGATCCTCGGCTCTCACGGGGTCGACGTCCACCGGGAGCGCGTCAAGTGGCGGGCGCTGGACCACGATCCGTCCGGGACGTTCGGCTCGGTCGCGCACTTCACGCTGGAGCAGGAGACCCGGTACGGCCCGACGATCTCCGCCGAGGACACGGCTGCCGTCATCCGCCTCGTCCGCGGCAAGGGTGCCGCGCCCTGGCAGCCCGCGGCACCCGGGGCACTTCAGGCGGCGACCGGCGGCGCACTGGGCCCGTTGCAGTCCACCGTGCTGCTCGCCGGGCTTCCGCAGGAGCCCGGCACCGAGGCCCTCGCCGCGATCGGGCTGAAGCCCCGGCAGCGTGACTTCGGCGCCGCGCTGCTGCAGGGCCTGGGCCTGGAACGGCGGGCGGCGCTGATGGGCGCCCTGCTGCCGGAAGACCCCGCTGCCCTGTGGACGGCGGGACCGGACACCGAGGCCGCGGGACGCGCGTGGACCGAGCTGTTCGGCTCGCTGGTCCGGTTGCCGGAGGAGCTCTGCGCGGAACTGGCCGGCCTGGGCGCAGGAGGCGCCGGGGACGTGCTCAACCCGTCCCTCACACCATGGCTGAGCCGCACCACGGTGCTGCGTCCGGACAAGGACGGCGACCTCGTCCCGGAGGATCCCCAGGCGATGCCGAACCGCTACGCCCTGACGGGTGCCGTCGGCGCGCTCTCGGCGCTGGCGTACGTCCTGCCGTACGGCCATCCGCTGCGTGCCGCCCTGCCGGAGGGCCTCGCCGCGGTGCGCCGCCGGATGTCCGACCCGGAGCTGATGCTCGGCCTCGACGTGGAGTTCACCGAGAAGGGCGGCTCCACCGCCGTGGAACTGCGGAAGGTGTACGGGCTGCCCGCGACCGGCGGCGCGGACGCGTACGGCACCACCCGGGTCGGCGAGGCCCTAGCCCTGCGCCCCTCCTACCGCGACACCGAGACCGTCCTGGTCCGGCCGGCCGGGCTGACGGGGCCCGAGGACGCGGTGTTCGGGCTGCTGGAAGGCCTGGTGGGGTCGCAGCGCGGCCACGGCCTGCGCACGCTGCGCACGCTTCTCGGCGAGGAGCTGGGCCGCGCGGTCGCGGCCGGCACCGAGGGACCCGCGGGGTACGCCCAGGACCCGACGGTGAGCGTTCCGGCGCTCGTCACCGAGGTGGCCGCCGCGCACGGGTTGGGCGAGGACGCGGCCGCGCTCTACCTCCAGCTGCTGGCCCTGCCGGATCCGACGGACCGAAACTGCGCCCGCTGGACCGGCTGGAAGCCCGCGCGCCTGAAGAAGACCCGCGCCGAACTGGCGGCGACGGACCTGGTGGTGGAGGCCAAGCGGCCGCGTGCCGGGCGGACCCTGTTCCTGCCGTGCGGCTGGCGCGATCTGAAGTCGCCCGCGCTGCCGGTGGAGACCTGGAAGGAGGGCCTGTACCCGATTCCGGGCCACCAGCGCGCGATACCGCTGGTCCCGGTGCCGGAGCTGTTCGCGCGTGCCTGGGCCCGCGTCCGCGCGGGCGACGCCCCGGCATACGAACAGCTCACCACCCGCGCGAACCGACGGGGGCGGCGCCGATGACATCCACCGCGCCGGGCCTCACGCGCTTGGGCCCCACCGGGTCGAGCCCCACGGGGTCCACCACCGCCACGCCGAGCCCCACCCCATCGAGCCCCACCGGATCCAGCACCACCGCGCCGAGCCCCACCCCATCGAGCCCCACCGGATCCAGCACCGCCACGCCGAGCCCCACCCCATCGGACCCGCCCAGGTCCAGCCCCACCACGCCGGCGCCCACCTGCGCCCTTTCCCCGGCCACCGGCTGCTGCCACGCTCTCGTCGCGCCGTCCGGCCGCGTCCTCCCTCCGACCTCCTCCCGCAACGCTTCGAAGGAATCCTGCCGATGACGACCACCGCACTCGCGGCCGACGCGACCCGCCAGATCGTCCCGCCCGAGGACCGGTACGCCGTCGAACTGGCCTTCCTCGCCGCACAGGACTCCGGTCCAAGGCCGCCCGCGTGGCGGCTCACGCCCCGGGCCGTCGTCACGTTCGTCGTGGGCAGCGGCGGCCGTGCGCTGCGGCTGCCCGACGACGCGGAGGCGCCGGAGGGCGTGCCGCGCCGGCTGGAGATCACCGGCAAGTTCGTCGGCGACCGCGCGCTGGTGGAGCGGTGTGTCGTCACGCTGGCCGGTGAGCGGGGCCTGCTGCTCGTGGGCGAACCCGGCACCGCCAAGTCCATGCTGTCGGAGCTGCTGTCGGCCGCGGTGTGCGGCACCAGCGGGCTGGTCGTGCAGGGGACGGCCGGGACGACGGAGGACCAGCTCAAGTACGGCTGGAACTATGCCCTGTTGCTCGCGCAGGGACCCAGTCGGCAGGCGCTCGTCCCGTCTCCGGTGCTCACCGCGATGGCCCGGGGCGCGATCGCCCGGGTCGAGGAGGTCACCCGCTGTCTGCCGGAAGTGCAGGACTCCCTGGTGTCGTTGCTGTCGGAGCGGCGGATCGCCATACCCGAACTGGCGGGCGGCGAAGAAGCCTTGGCCCACGCGGCGCCCGGTTTCAACCTCATCGCCACCGCCAACCTGCGGGACAAGGGCGTCTCGGAGATGTCGGCCGCGCTCAAGCGCCGCTTCAACTTCGAGACGGTCGGCCCCATTTCGGACCTCGACGCCGAGACGGCACTGGTGCGCGGCCAGGCCCGCGCGTCGGTGGAACGCGCGGGTGCGCCCTTCCAGGTGGACGATGCCGTCCTGGAGGCCCTGGTCACCGTCTTCCGTGATCTGCGGGAGGGCCGGTCGGCCGAGGGCTGGGAGGTTGAGCGGCCGTCCACGGTGATGAGCACCGCGGAGGCCGTCTCCGTGGCGGGCGCACTCGGGCTGGCCGCGGCGTACTTCCCGGGCGACCGGGACGTGCTGGGGCTGCTGCCCGGGCATCTCCTCGGTGTCGTATGCAAGGACGACCCGGCGGACGCGGCGCGGCTGCGCGGCTACTGGGACGGCCCGGTCCGACGCCGCGCCGAGCAGGGTTCGGCCACCTGGCGCACGCTGTGGGATCTGCGCACGGTCCTGGAGGGCTGACGCCGTGTCCTCCCCTGTCTCCCCACTCGACACGCCGACCACGCCGGAACCCGGGCCGGAGGCGGGATCCGCGACCGTCGCCGGTCCAGGTGCGCACGCGGTGATCGCCGCGACGACGGTGGGTTCTGTGTCTTCTGCCGATCCCGAGGCTGCCGTGGCCGCCCTGACCGACCCGGCGGTGCCCTATCTCATCGGGGTACGGCACCACGCGCCCTCCCTGGCCGCGGCCGTGCCCGCACTGCTGGACGCGGCCCGACCTGAGGTGCTGCTGGTCGAGCTCCCCGCCGAGATGCAGGAGTGGCTTCCCTGGCTCGCCCACGAGGAGACCAGGGCTCCGGTCGCTCTCGCCGCCGCGCCCGGGAACGGTGCCGGCGGCCCGGCGTTCTATCCCTTCGCCGACTTCTCACCGGAACTGGCGGCCGTGCGCTGGGCGGCGCGGCACGGCGTACCGGTGATCGCGTGCGACCTGCCGCTGGCGGACCGGGCCTGGGCGGGGGCGGCCGGGCCGGACCCGGCGGCCTCACCACAGGACCAGGATGCGGAAGCGGAGGCAACCGGATCGCCCCACACCCCGGCACCGGCGGCCGGCGGGGAGCGCGGCGCACCCGTTGCACCTGCGCAGGAGCCGGAATCCGACGCAAGAGCCTGGGCACCCAACTCGCCACCCGCGCAAGCCAACTGGATCACAGGGACGCGCGGCACCCCCACCTCACACACAGGCGAACGACCCCGAACGCCCGGCGTCCCGGCGGTGGCGACCGGTGGGCCCCGCGTCGGTTCCACCGCGGCCGGGCTCACCTCCGGCCTGCGTGCTCGGCTCACCGGCCGCCCCGGTGAGGACCTGTGGGACCGGCTCGTCGAGGCGGGCGCTCCCGGCTCGCCGCCGGAGGCTCTGCGGCGGGCCGCGCTGTTGACGGGGTGGGCGCTGCGGGCGGAGGCGATGGCCTCGGGCGGGGTGCCGGAGCTGGACCTGCGGCGCGAGCGGTGGATGCGGTCGTGCCTCGCCGCGGCCACGGCGCACGGCGAGCGGGCCGCCGTAGTCGTCGGCGCCTTCCACGCACCGGCGCTTCTGCCACCGCCGGACCGCGGAGACGCCGTTGCGACGGCGCCCGCTTCCCCTGCCGGGAAGGCACCGGGCCCTGCCCCGGCGTGGACGACCTCCCTCATCCCCTACAGCTACGCCCTGCTCGACGAACGGTCCGGCTATCCGGCCGGCATCCGTGACCCGGAGTGGCAGCACCTGGTGCTGGACGCGGCCGGTGACCCGCTCGCGCTGGAGGACGCGTTGACGCGGGCCGCCGTGCGGGTGTGCGCCGAGTTGCGGGCGCTGGGCCATCCGTCCGGGCCCGCCGACGCACGGGAGATCGCGCGGCTGGCCGGCGATCTCGCCCGGCTGCGGGGGCTGCCCGCGGCGGGCCGGGGTGAGCTGGTCGAGGCGGTGCAGACGGTGCTCGCACAGGGCGAGCCGTACGGTCGGGGGCGGGCCGTGGCCCGGGCGATGGAGAGGGTGCTCGTCGGGACGCGCACCGGCCGTCCGGCCCCGGCCGCGCCGCGCTGCGGCCTGGCACCGGCGGTCGAGGCGGAACTCGCCGAGCTGGGGCTGCCCGGTCCGGCGGACTCGGGCCGGGATGCCGCGCGGGATCTGCGCCTGGACCCGCTCCGCTCGGACCTGGACCGGCGCCGTGAACTGCTGCTGCGGCGCCTGGCCGTGTGTGCGGTGCCGTACGGCGAGCCGAGGGCGGTCGCCGGCACGGGTGGTGCCGACGCGCTCAGCTCGCGGTGGGAGGTGCGCTGGACGCCGGCCACCGCGGCCATGCTGACCGCGGCCGGCCTGCGCGGAGTCACGTCGGCGCAGGCCGCCGAGGGTGTGCTGCGGGAAGCCCGGCGCGTCGAGCGGGACGAGGGCGGGCCCACGGCGGCGCAGACCCTGCGGGGGCTGGAACGGGCGGCGGAGTGCGGCCTGCCCGAACTCGCGGACGAGCGGCTGGCCGACACCGCCGAGGTGCTGCCGGCCTCCGGCACACTGCCCGAACTCCTCTCCGGGCTCGCCCTGTTGGACCGGCTTCGGGCGGGGCACATCGCCGGACTCGGCAGCGACGAGGAACGTACGGCGCGGGCGGCGGCCGTCGCCGAACTGCTGACCGCCGCCGCGGTGCGCCAGGTCGAGGGGCTCGCAGGCTCCGAGGACCGGGGCGACGCACACGCTCTGCTGGAACTCGCCCACCGCGCCGATGCGTTGGGCGGGATACGGCTCACCGACGCGCTCACCCGGCTGGCGGACGGCGGTTCCCCGCTGATGCGGGGCGCCGCCGGAGCCGTACGCGTGCTGCTGGGACAGCAGGAGGCACAGGCGTTCGGCGACCGGGTCGCCTCCTGGGTGGACGGTGCCTGCGACGCCGGCTCCCGGGCGGCGCTCACCGCGCGGCTGACCGGTCTGCTCACGGCGGCCGGTCCACTGCTGGAATCGGCGCCGCCCGCGCTGGAACCGCTGCTGCGGCGGATGGTCGAGCTGTCCGACCGGGACTTCCTCGACCGGCTGCCGGCGCTGCGCGGCGGGTTCGACACGCTCAGCCCGGCCGCCCGGGACCGGCTGCTGGACACCGTCGAGCAGCGCCTGGGCGTGGAGAGTCCCCACAACACCGGCGGCCTCGATCCCGCGGCCCTCGCCGTGTGGACCCGCGCCGACCTGGCGGCCCGCGAGACCCTGGCCGCCTGGGGACTCCTCCCGTCCCACCGGCCCGCGGAGGGCACCGTCGCACCGAACACCGGGGAACCCGAGTGTCTCCCGCTCACGGACGACGACCACCGGCTCGCCCCGGCCGCCCGATGGCGTCTGGTGCTGGGCCGCAGGAGCAGCGGGCTGCCCGGCCCGGCGCAGCGCCTGGCCACCGCTCTGGACGAGCTGTACGGCAGCGGACACGGCGAGGGCAGCCGTGGGGATCTCTCGGGCCGAGGGGGCGCGGGGTCCCGCGGCGGGCGCGGGGCGCCGTATCCAGGGGTACGGGAGTGGTCCGAGGAGCTCGTGGCGCTGTTCGGTCCGGGCATCCGGGAGGAGGTGCTGGCGGCGGCCGCGGCGGCCGGCCGCCAGGATGTGTTCGCCGAGCTGGACCCGGACGCCGTACGGCCGTCCGTCGACCTGCTGCGCTCGGTGCTGCGGCACGCCGGCGGCCTGCCGGAGGCCCGGCTGGCCGCGCTGCGCCCGCTGGTCCGGCGCCTGGTGGAGGCCCTGACCCGGCAGTTGGCGACCCGGCTGCGCCCCGCGCTGCACGGCACCGCTTTGCCCCGCCCCAGCCGACGCCCCGGTGGCGGCCTCGATCTGCCCCGCACCCTGCGGGCGAACCTGGCCACCGCCCGCCGGATGCCGGACGGCACGATCCGGGTCGTGCCCGAGCGGCCCGTCTTCCGCAGCCGTGCCCGGCGGTCGGCCGACTGGCGGCTGATCCTGGTCACCGACGTGTCGGGGTCCATGGAGGCGTCCACGATCTGGGCGGCGCTCACCGCCTCGGTGCTGGCCGGGGTGCCCACCCTGTCCACGCACTTCCTGGCGTTCTCCACCGAGGTGATCGATCTGACCGACCACGTCGAGGACCCGCTCTCCCTCCTCCTGGAGGTCAGGGTCGGCGGCGGCACCCATATCGCCGCCGGGCTGCGGCACGCACGCGAACTGGTCACCGTGCCCTCGCGCACGCTCGTCGTGGTCATCAGCGACTTCGAGGAGGGCTACCCGGTCGGCGGGCTGCTCGCCGAGGTCCGCGCCCTGGTCGGCGCCGGCTGCCATGTGCTGGGCTGCGCGAGCCTCGACGACGCCGGTCTGCCCCGCTACTCCACCGGGGTGGCGGCCCAGCTGGTGTCGGCGGGCATGTCCGTGGCCGCTCTCAGTCCGCTCGAACTCGCCCGCTGGGTAGGGGAGAAGATCGCATGAGCCAGGGCATGCGGCAGGAATTGCCACCGGTCGCCCCGTCCGTGACCGCCGGTCTCGTCGCGGCGCTGCCGCCCCGGCTGCGCAAACGCCTCGACGCGGGCATCGCCAAGCTGGCGGACCGGCCGACCCGCCGAGACGGCGACACGGTGTGCATAGCCGTCGACGACGACACCGACCTCGAACTGCACGCACCGGACGGCACGGTGACCGACGCGGACGGCATCCGCTGCGGCTGCCTGCTGGCCCCGGACTGCCTCCACCGTGCGGCGGCCGCCTCGATGGCACCGATCGCCGACCCCGACTCCGGGGCTGCCGCGCAGAGTTCCGAGGAGTCGACGCCCCCCGCCGAGGCGTCGGTCGGACCGAAGACGCCGGGCGCCGGGCAAGAGGCCGTCGAGCGGAGGCCGGACGGCACCGAGCGAGGGGCGGGCGCCCAGGAGAAGGCCGGAGCCCGGCAAGGCGCGGTCGAGCCGACGACATCGGGAGCCGAGCAAGAGGTGTCGGAGGGTGAGCGGGCCGGCGCCGGGCGGCGTTCCGCCGTCCTCGCGCTCCGTGCGGCCGCGGCAGCCGTGCTCGACGCCGGTGCGGACGGCGCGGGCGCGGTGCTCCAGGCGGAGCTGCTGCGGGCCGCGCACACGGCGCGGCTCGCGGGCCTGCACCGAGCGGCCGCCTCTGCCGTCTCCGTGGTCACCGCGCTGCGCGCGGCCCGCGCGGGCGACCCCGCCCACCGTCTGGTGGACCTGGTCGGTGGTCTGCGTGACGTCCTCTCCGTGGCGCACCGCGTCCCGCACGCCACCGGCGCCGAACTGGCCGACCTGCGCGGCACCGCACGGCAGCCGTACCGCCCGGACGGCTCGCTGCGGCTGTACGGCCTGTTCTCCGAGCCGGTGCTCACCGCGAGCGGCTACGCGGGTGCCGTCACCTGGACCGCCGACGCCGAGGGGCGGCTGTACCAGGTGTCCGATGTCGCTCCGGGTGGTGCCGGGCGTGCGGTGGAGGCGGCCGACCGGACGGTCCGGCTCGGTGACACGGCCCTGACCCACCGTGAGCTGTCGCGCGCGGGCCTCGCGGTGTCGGGGGCCACCGTCTCCCCCACCGGCCGGCTCGGGGCGGGCGCCGGCGTGCGGGCGGTGAGGGCGTCGGGTGCCGGCTGGCGCGAGGAGCCGCTGGACCGGCTCTGGGCGGCCCCCATGGCCGAGCAGCTCATCCGCGCCCTGAACGGCGGCCATGACCTGTTGTTCCTGGAGGTCACCCTGCTCGGTACGGCGGTGGAGGCGGCGGGCGACTGTCTGCTCGCCGGGTGCGGCGGTGTCGTACTGCGGCTGACCGCCGCCCACGACCACCCCGCGCTCGCGCACCGGGACAACCTGCGGCTGCTGGCCGCCGCCCGGGGCGCCACGCTCCGGGTCGTCGCCCGGCTCGTCCCGGCCCCGCACCCCCGGGCCCAGCTCCTGGCCACCGAGCATCCGGCGCGGTCCGGTACCCGGGTCGACGTGGGCCTGGACCGGCTGCAGCGCGCGGACCTGCCGACCGCGTCCGCGTCCCCGGTACGGGAGGCGCCGAGCGTCGAGGAGGCTCCGCTCCATCTGCTGCGCCGCCGCGTCCAGCAGGCGGTCTCGGGAGGCCGGCGGGTGCTGTCCTTCCCGGGTGACACGGGCGCCGACGCCCGGCGGTTGAGCCGGTCCGGGCTGGCCACGGCGGGCGGTCTGCTGGAGGAACTGCACGCGTCGGCGGCGGAGCGCTCCCGGGACGTCTTCGGCCGTCTCCTCCCGGTGGACCCGGACCGCTTCGCCCGCGCCTGGCTGGCTGCGGCCCGCTACACCGAGGAGGTGGACCGCGCGCTGTGCGTCGCGGCCTGGTCGGGATAGCGCGAGAGGGCCCCGGCCGGAGTGCGGGGGTGAAGGGACGCGACACCGGACGGGCCGCCGTTCCCCCGTGCCGGCGGCCCGCCGCACGGAGGTCCGCACAGGCCGGTGCCGCGGGTTGCAGTGTGCGACAGCCGGGGGCCGCGGGGGTATGCGTACAAGTACGTACGTGGACGGCCGAGGACGGGCCGCGAGGCGACCGGAGAGGAACAGGTGGGGCTGGACAAGGCTTATGAGCGCATGACGGCGGTCGCCGTGGCGGCGCTGCACGATCGGGAGCCCGCGCACCTGTGGCCGATGCTCGCCGGCGCCCTGACGGATCTGTGCGGCGGCGAGGCGGCGATCCACAAACTGGACGACTGGAGCGAGCACGCGGGCACGATCGGTGCGGCGCCCGATGCTGCCGCCGCCGAGCTGGGCCGGCTCGGGGAATCGGACCTGGCCCTGCTCCGCGCGGGATATCCCTTCGCCCGGCACTATGCCGACAGGACCGACCGGTTGCCCGTCACCGCCCGTCGGGCGGCGGGGCGGCGCTGGCCGGGCAGTCCCACGGCGCGTCTGCTGGGCGAAGCGCTCGACGTCGATCAGGTGCTGGGCGTGCCGCTTCCCGAGAGCACCACCCCGGTCACCGGGTGCCTGGTCTACCGCGCCGGTAGGGACTTCACCGACGACCATCTCGCCATGGCGGAGCGCGCGCAGCCGCTGCTGGCGGCCGTGGAGCGGCAGCGGCTGCTGCTGGAGGAGTGGCGGCGCGGGCTCGGGCCGGGCGGAGCGCCGGACGAGCGGGCGGCGGACTGCGCGCTGACGCCCCGCGAGACGACCGTCCTGCTGCTGCTCACCGACGCGCTCACCGCCGACGCCATCGGCCGTCGCCTCGGCATCTCCGTCCGCACGGTGCACAAGCACGTCGAGAACATCTACCGCAAGCTGGGCACCCGCGACCGGCTGGGCACCGTGCTGCGCGCCCAGCGACTCGGTCTGGTGCCGTCACCCGGTCCACCCTGAGCCAGAGCGCGACTTGCGCGATTCATTGCTGTGGAGCGGTCCGCCGGAGCCGAGCCGATGCTCGTCTCGAGGTTCCCGAGGACGCGGGTCGGCCAAGCGCGCACCCGGTCCCGGTGGCGGCCGGTCCGCCGCGCGAGGCCGGCGAGCTCCTCCCGCGCGTCGGCCTCGCAGCTGTACGCGCGCCGGGTGTCCGCCCAGCGGCAGGCGAGCGCCGTCTTGCCCACCCCGGGCAGCCCGGCGAGGACGGCGAGCCGCACCCTGCCGGGTTCGCCGCACAGGCTGTTCATCCGGTCGAGCTCGGCGACCCGGTTGCCGAACGTGCCGGTCAGGGCTGGCAGTTGGTCGGGCTGGACACCGGGAGCCGCCGGGCCAGACCGTGGCGGCTTCGGTCAGGTCGGGCAGCAGGGGACTGTGCCGTTCGACGCGTGTGCCGCCGTCGACCAGCGCGTCGGCCACCCGGTTCACGCCCGTCCGCACAGCGGAACCGGTCGGAATGAGCGGATGGTTGTCGAGGACCAGGACCCGGAAGTCAGGGAGGCGCTCGTGGCGCGGGGGCGGCAGCGTCACGTTGTGCGCCACACCAAGCGTGCCCGGGCCCACGAGTCGATTTTGGATCGTCCGAGAGACGATCTCCTGCCGTCGCCTGCCGCGCACCCCGCGAGACCACCTCATGCCGGCGCCCCGACCTGGGCCAGGACGACGCAGCTGCGGCACATGCGTCAGCCGAGGAAGCTCAGCCGCACCTGGCGGCTGGGGTTGTCCCTGTTGGTGTCGACCAGGCAGACCGACTGCCAGGTGCCCAGCTCCAGGCGGCCGGCGATCACGGGCAGGGTGGCGTGGGGTGGGACGAGGGCCGGGAGGACGTGGTCGCGGCCGTGGCCGGGGCTGCCGTGGCGGTGCTGCCAGCGGTCGTCGGCGGGGAGCAGGGTGTGCAGGGCGGCAAGGAGGTCGTCGTCGCTGCCGGCGCCCGTCTCGATGACGGCGATTCCGGCCGTTGCGTGCGGGACGAAGACGCTGAGCAGGCCGTCGCGGCCGGCCGCCGCCTCGCGCAGGAAGTCCTCGCAGTCGGCGGTGAGGTCGACGACGCGCTCCCGGGAACCGGTGGAGATGTGCAGCATGCGGGTGGTGAAGGCATCTGGCATGCCCCCATCCTGGCTCATACGCCGGCTTCCGCACCGTGTGGCAGGAGCACGTCCTGAGACGCCGGTCCACAGATCGAGACGCCATTGACCGTGGGCCGGGCATCTGGCTACGTTCTGCCGCATGTTGCGTTCAGCCCTGCTCACCACGCGCGGTCATATCGACCTGCTGCGGGTGGCCTCCGCCGCGTGTCGCCGCGGCCGCTGACGCCCTTTTCCGTTTCTCCCCCCTCCCGGGCTCCGCTGCCCCGCCCGTGACCTCACGTTGAGGCGGGCATGACCTGTCGGCGTACGAGCCGAGTCCCCCGTACTCCCCACCCGTGCTCTTCCCCTCCGTGGAGCAGCCCATGAGCATCAGCCATGCCCCACCCAGCTCTTCCGATCCGGATATTTCCGGTATACCCAACTCCGACGATCGCGGGGCGGCGCATTCCGAACGCTCCGCCCCGGACCTCCAGCCCGTCGTCCCCGCCTCCTTCCGCGGCCTGCGCATCCCCCGCTGGCTGCGCCGCACCGCCGGCCCGGTCCTGCTACTCGCCCTGTGGCAACTCCTCAGCGCCGCTGGCGTGCTGACGGCGGATGTGCTCGCGTCACCGGGCCGTATCGGTCAGGTCGGCTGGGACCTGGTCAGTGACGGTTCGCTGCCGTCGGCCCTGGGCACCTCGCTGCAGCGGGTCGCGTTCGGGCTGCTGTTCGGGACCCTGATCGGTACCGGACTCGCCCTGGTCTCGGGGCTGTTCAGCGTCGGTGAGGACCTGGTGGAGTGTCGCGGTCGCCGTAGACAAGCCGCTCGTCGCCTCCGAGCAGCAGATCGTCGACAGCTTCGCCAAGTTGAGGCTCATCCCGCAGAAGGTGGACTTCGGCAACTTCGTGGACACGCGGTTCAACGGTGATCTGCCGCCGTCGACGACCCCGGCCAAGGGCTGAGGAAGGAGACATCGGCATGACCGTACGACCGCATGGGTTCCCGCCGACCGGCGGCGACGGGCGCACGCTGGTCGACCGGCATGCCTACGGCCCCACCGGCGCCCGCAAGGCCGCCGGGGTCCGGGCCCCGGGCATGTCGGCCCGTGGCCTGCTGGACCGTACGGCGACTCCGGTCGCAGGGGGCCAGACGCCACTGCTGGTCTCCGGCGGACGCTGAGCCGGGGCGTGGCGGGGCCCTGTCCGGCTCCGGGGCCCTGCCCATCGGGCACTCGGGAAGATCCACGCCCGGAACCAGGTTAGTAGAATCGTGAACGAATCGAGTGAGGTCGAGGTTGTTGTCATCGGCGCCGGTCAGGCCGGGCTGTCCAGCGCCTACCATCTGCGGCGCACCGGTTTCGAGCCGGACCGCGACTTCGTGGTCCTCGACCACTCCCCCGCGCCGGGCGGCGCCTGGCAGTTCCGGTGGCCCTCGCTGACGTACGGCAAGGTGCACGGGATGCACGCGCTGCCCGGCATGGAGCTGACGGACGCCGACCCCGCGCGCCCCTCGGCGGAGGTGATCGGTGAGTACTTCGACCGGTACGAGCGCACCTTCGGCCTGCGCGTGCGACGGCCCGTCGACGTACGCGCGGTACGGGAGGGAGACGGCGGGCGGCTGCTCGTGGAGACCTCGGCCGGCACCTGGTCGACGCGCGCCCTGATCAATGCGACCGGCACATGGGACCGGCCGTTCTGGCCCCGTTATCCCGGCCAGGAGACCTTCCGTGGGCGGCAGTTGCACACCGCGCAGTACGCCGGACCCGAGGAGTTCGCCGGCCGGCGTGTCGTGGTCGTGGGCGGCGGCGCCTCGGGTACCCAGCACCTGCTGGAGCTGGCCCCGTACGCGGCCGCGACCACCTGGGTGACCCGGCGGCCTCCCGTGTTCCGCGAGGGCTCGTTCGACCCGGAGGCGGGCCGCGCGGCCGTCGCGCTAGTGGAGGAGCGGGTGCGCCAGGGTCTGCCCCCGCGCAGCGTGGTCTCGGTCACCGGGCTGCCCCTCAACGACGCCGTCCGGCGGGGGCTCGCGGACGGAGTACTGGACCGGCAGCCGATGTTCGACCGGATCACCCCGGACGGTGTGGAGTGGGACGGCGGACGGCACGTCACCGCCGATGTGATCCTCTGGGCGACCGGGTTCCGTGCCGCGCTGGATCACCTCCGTCCGCTGCGGCTGCGCGAGCCGGGCGGCGGGATCCGGGTCGAGGGCACCCGGGCGGTGGCCGATCCGCGCGTCCATCTCGTCGGCTACGGGCCGTCGGCCAGCACCATCGGCGCGAACCGGGCCGGCCGCGCGGCCGTCCGGGACATCAGGCGACTGCTGGCCGGGGAACAGCCGGTCGCCGCGTGACGTACCGCCGGCTCAGCGGGCCGAGGACCGCGAGGAGGACCGAGTCCGGCTCGGGCTCTGCGGCCGGCCGGTGCCCTCGTGGAGGGAGTTGAACTCCGCCACGTTGCGCATGTGCGTCGCGTACTCGGAGGTGAAGCGGGTGTCTCCGGGCTTGACCGTGACGAAGTACAGCCAGTCGCCCGGCGTCGGGTTGAGCGCGGCGCGCATCGCGTCCTCGCCGGGGTTGTCGATCGGTGTGGGCGGCAGGCCCATGCGCTGGTAGGAGTTGTAGGGGCTCTCGATGCGGGTGTCGTCCTGGGTGGTGTGGACGGTGTTGCGGTTCAGCGCGTAGTTGATCGTCGAGTCCATCTGCAGCGGCATCCCGCGCTCGAGCCGGTTGAGGACGACCCGGGCGACCTTGCCCATGTCCGCCTTGGTCGCGGCCTCGGCCTGGACGATGCTGGCGATGGTGACGGTCTGGTAGAGGTTCGTCGCGTTGCGCTGCGCCCCGGCCGCGATCGGCGCCGCGTCGAACTTGCTGTCGGCGGTGTCGACCATGAAGCGCAGCAGGGACTCGGGGGTCGCTCCCTTCCGTAGGGGATATGTCGCCGGGTAGAGATAGCCCTCCGGGTTCCCGGCGGCGTCCCTCGGCAGCTTCAGACCGGCCTTTGCGACGGACCTGCGTGTGCTTCCGGGAGGCAGCCTCAGGGCCTTGTCGATCGCGTCGTACACCTGGCTCGCACGCCAGCCCTCAGGGACGACGAGTGTGGCGGCCGGTGTCTGCTCGGGTCCGCTGTTCATCGTCAGCAGCGGCACCGCCACGGCGGTACCGGCCACGACGGCGCCGGCCACGACGAGGACGAGTCTGCCCCGGCGTGTCAGTCGGATCGTGCTCCGTGGCGGAATGTTCGTCTGCATGCGGGAACGGTAATACGCATATCACCATGAACCCGGCATCTGTTCGGTCTGTCGGTCACAGCGTCAGCGCGTCGGTCCCGGCCGCCTTCAGCTCGCCGGTTCGAGCTGCGCGTCCCGGCGCACCAGCGCGGCGTACCGCCCGTCCAGTTCCAGCAGTTCCTCGTGGCTGCCGCGTTCGGCGACCCGTCCGGAGTCGAGGACCACGATCTGGTCGGCGCCGCGGATCGTGGACAGGCGGTGGGCGATGGTGATCGTCGTCCGGTCGGCCGACAGGGCGTCGATCGCCTCCTGTACGGCCGCCTCCGTACGGGTGTCGAGCGCACTGGTCGCCTCGTCGAGGATGAGGACCGGCGGATCGCGCAGGATGGTGCGGGCGATCGCGAGGCGCTGCTTCTCGCCGCCGGAGAATCGGTGGCCGCGCTCGCCGACGACCGTGTCGTAGCCATCGGGCAGCGCGGCTATGTGGTCGTGTATCTGCGCCGCCCTGGCCGCCGCCTGCAGTTCCTCGTCCGTGGCGTCCGGCTTGGCGAATCGGAGGTTGTCGGCGACCGAGGCGTGGAAGAGGTACGTCTCCTGCGAGACGACGCCGACCGCGCGGGCGAGGGTGTCGAAGTCTAGGTCCCGGACGTCGACCCCGTCGATGGTGACGCGGCCTTCGGTGACGTCGTAGAGGCGGGGCACCAGATAGCCGAGCGTGGACTTGCCGGCACCGGTCGGGCCGACGACGGCGAGGCTGCCGCCCGCCGGCACGGTGATGTCGACGCCGTCGAGGACGGCGCGGGCCCCGCTGTCATGGTCGTAGCGGAACTCCACGCCCTCGAAGCGGACTTCGCCCTTGACCTGGTCGAGGTGGACGGGCCGCTCGCGCTCGGTGATGTCGATGGGCAGGTCCAGATACTCGAAGATGCGCTGGAACAGGGCGAGGGAGGTCTGGATCTGGACACCGGTGGCGAGCAGACTCACGGCCGGCCGGAACAGTCCCTGCTGGAGCGAGACGAACGCCACGATGGTGCCCAGGGAGACCTTGGGGCCGCCGAACTGCAGGGCCAGGCCGGCCGTCCAGTAGATGACGGCGGGCATGGCGGCCATGACGATGGTGATCACGGCCATGCGCCAGCGCCCGGCCATGTTCGACCTCACTTCCAGGTCGACCAGGCGCTCGGACTCCTCGGCGAAGGACGCGGTGAGCGAGTCGGAGCGGCCCATGGTGCGGCCGAGCAGGATGCCGCTGACCGAGAGCGACTCGGTGACGGTGGCCGCCATCGCGGCCATCTGTTTCTGCCGCTGTGTGGTGATCTTCTTGCGTTCGTTGCCGACGCGGCGGCTGATCCACACGAACACCGGCAGCAGGAGCAGGGAGACGATCGTGAGCCGCCAGTCGAGGGCGACCATCGCGACGATCGTGGCGACCACGCTGGTGGCGTTGGAGACCAGGGAGGTGGCGGTCGAGGTGACGGTGGCCTGCATGCCGCCGATGTCGTTGGCGATCCGGGACTGCACCTCGCCGGTGCGCGTGCGCGTGAAGAAGGCGAGCGACATGCGCTGCAGGCGGCCGTAGACGGCGGTGCGCAGGTCGTGCATGACGCGCTGGCCGACGGTGGTCGAGATCAACGTCTGGAGCACGCCGAAGACGCTGGAGAGGACGGCACTGAGGATCATGCCGAGCGCGAGCAGGCTGAGCAGGCCGGTGCGGCCCTGGGGGATCGCGACGTCCAGCGTCTCCTTGAGCAGGAACGGCGTGGCCACCGAAACCAGCGAGGAGGCGCCGACCAGCAGGCCGACGATCGCGAGCCGCCCGCGGTAAGGGCGGAAGAGCTTCAGGATGCGGCGCACCTGCCGGGGCTGTTCCTTGGCGTCGGCAGGCGGGGTCCAGGACGGTTCTCGGTCGGGATGCATGGGCTCCTACGGAGGTGAACGGGCGTCGGCCGGGGTCGGCCGACGATGACGAACGGATCGTAGCTCATTGTTACCTATACTCACAATGAACGGCATCCTGATATTGTTCCCGCATGACCACCCCCGATTCCGACGGCCTGCTCGCCGAGCAGTTGCTGCGGCTGACCCGCCGGGTGCACCGCATCCAGAAACGCCATCTGGAACGGCACGACCTGGGCGTCACCCCGGCCCAGTCCCGGCTGCTGCGCACCCTCGCGCACTACGCCTCGCCGCCGCGCATGGCCGACCTCGCCGAGCGCCTGGAGGTGGTGCCGCGCGCGGTGACGACGCTGGTCGACGGGCTGGAGGCGAGCGGGAAGGTACGGCGGGTGGCGGATCCGGCGAACCGACGGGTGACCCGGATCGAGCTGACGGACGAAGGGCGCACGACCCTGCGCGAACTGCGCGGCGCACGCCGCTCGGCGGCCGAGGAGATCCTCGCTCCGCTGACGGAGAAGGAGCGCCAGGTGCTCGGCGTGCTGCTGGACACCCTCATCGAGGGGGACGGCGGCCAGCGCTGCTGAACGCGGCGCACCGGGCTCCGTGTACAGCGCGGCGGGCCGCACACCGCCCTCGGTGCACGCACGGCCCGCCGGTTTGCGATCACCCACGTGTGGAGCAAGCTCCTCGACGCTCAGCCGACGTTGCAGAACGAGTTCCTCGACGCTCAGCCGACGTTGCGGAGCGAGCTCTCGACGGTCAGCGCGCTTCCGGCGCGGGCTCCTTGGCGGCCGGCCGTACCCCGACTGCGGGCTCCGACCCCTGACCCTCGTCGGGTATGGACGCGATCTCCCCGTCCAGCACCTTCTTCGCCCGCGCGATGTCCAGCGCGCCCTCCCAGCGCGAGACCGCGAACACGGCGACGCAGTTGCCGAGCAGGTTGGTGGTGACCCGCATGGAGTCCATGATCCGGTCGACGCCGAGCAGCAGGGCGACCGCTCCGGCCGGGACGACACCCAGCGAGGTCGCGGTCGCGGACAGCGCGAGGAAGGCCGAACCGGGCACGCCCGCCATGCCCTTGCTGGTCAGCATCAGCACGAGGATCACCGTGATCTGGCGGCCCGGGCCGAGGTCGACGCCCACCGCCTGGGCGATGAAGAGCGTGCCGATGGAGAGGTAGAGCGAGGCGCCGTCGAGGTTGAAGGAGTAGCCCGTCGGCAGCACCAGGCCCACCGCGTCGTCGCGAGCGCCGGCCTTGCGCAGCTTCTGCATCACGCGCGGCATGACCGACTCGGTGGAGGCGGTGCCGAGCGCGAGCAGCATCTCCTCGCGGATGTAGCGCAGGAACTTCCACAGGCTGAGCCCGGTGAGCATGCGCAGGGCGACGGCGAGCAGCACGATGAACAGCGCCGCGGCCACGTAGCACAGGATGATCAGCTCGGCGCACGTCTCGATCACACCGAGCCCGTACTGGCCGATCAGGACGGCCATCGCGCCGAACACCGCGATCGGCGCCAGTCGCATGACGAAGCCGACGATAGCGAAGATGACCTCCTGGGCCTGCTCGACGGCGGGCAGCACCTGCGGCACCTTGGTGTGCCCGAGGTGCAGCAGCGCGGCGCCCACCAGGCAGGCCAGGACGAGCACCTGGAGCAGGGAGTTCTCGGCGAAGGCGCCGATGAAACTGGTGGGCAGCGCATTTACGATGAACTCGGTCGTCGTGGGCAGCGAGCCGCCGCCCGTCTTCGCGTCGACCGCCTTGGCGCTCAGCGCGGACGGGTCGACGTGCATGCCGGAGCCGGGCCGGACGACGTTGGCGGCGATCAGGCCGATGATCAGGGCCGCCGTGCTCGCGACCTCGAACCAGATCAGGGCCTTGAGCCCGATCCGGCCGAACGCCTTCAGATCACCGGCCTTGGCGATGCCGACGACGACAACACAGAACACCAGCGGGGAGATTATCGTCTTGATGAGCCGGGTGAAACCGTCACCGAGCGGCTGAAGGTCCGTGGCCACGCCGGGCCACAGCTTCCCGACGACGATGCCGAGCACGAGCGCACAGGCGACCTGCGCGAAGAGGGAGGTACGCAGTATGCGTGCGACGCGTCGCGGCAGGGACGGTACGGACTGCGGCACGGGCACTCCTGGAAGGGGACGTCGACTCACGGAAGCCGGACGGGACTTCTGTGATGCGGAAAGCAGTTTCCGCGTCGATCACTCTGGAGGCGTTGTTGATCCCCATGGAGACGCCCGTGTCACAGCCGTGTAAATCACCCGCCGCGTGGCGCACCTGACATCGCGCCGTGCTCAGCAGCGCTCGCGATCCTCCGTCAGCACTCCCTGAACCGTGGTCAGCGAACGGTCGTAGCAGCCGTCGGAGCCGTACAGCCGATAGCGCTCGCTCGACGTGCCGACCGCATGCCGCTGGTCGCGCGGGACGTTGATGGTGTACGCCGCGTCACCGCTGTAGGTGTCGTCGAGCCGGGACCACGCGATGCGCCGGCCCTCTCGTAGTTCCACGACCGACGCGCGGTCGCCGAGCGTCAGGACAGTGCGCAGCCTGTCGTCCGTGCCGACGGTCGTCGCGCCGTGCATCGTGTACGTCCGGTCGGTGTGCGTGGTCCGGGCGGGACCGTGGCCGCCTACGGTGACCGTCTGGTCGTCGGACCAGGTCGCGTCCAGTCCGTCGGTGTTCTCGCCGTCGGTCCAGCGGTGGACGGAGGTGTTGGCGAGCGTCCGGGTGACGGTGGTGGTCACGCGGCCGTGCGAGGTGTCGAGGTAGCCGGACACGGTGAGCCGGTGTCCGGCCTCGGTGTTCACGCGGTTCTCGGTACCGGGCGTGTAGACGGAGGAGTTGGCGATGTCCGTCGCCCTGTTCCCGGTGAGCGCCCCCGTCAGGTGGGAGCGGTACGCGTCCTGCCAGACCAGGACGTTCACCGGTGCGCTCCAGCCCGACTGGCCCGCTGGCACTCCGACGACGGAGACCTCGACGCGGTGCGGGCGCCCGTCGTCGAGCAGGCCCGCGAAAGGCGTGAGGTCGTATTCGATCGGCCGGACGTCGAAGGCGCCCGGCGCCGGAATGACGTACCAGAGGAAGGGGTTGGACCAGCCGCCGGTCCAGACGTTCGGGAACGGCGCGGCGATTCCCGCGAGTTGGCCGTCGACCTTGATCTGCACCTCGCGGTACGGGCCGTGATCGGCCTTGCAGGAGTACGACGCCGGGTCGGCCACGGTCAGGTACCAGAACTCCTCGCAGCCGCCGCCCGAACCGGTCGCGTAGACCTCGGCGACGATCCGCTCGCTGTTGCGCGGGGTGGTGAGGGTCGTGCCGCCGGGCGTGTCGGCGAGGGTGAGCACGCGGTCGGGGGTCCGCTGCGTGGGGCGGCCGGCGTAGAAGGTCAGGGTGACGTGCACGTCGATGACGCCTGTGTAGGTGTCGTCCACGACGTTGCCGATCAGCATCTCGACGTCCTGCGGGCTGCGGAAGGTGTCGCTGTAGCGGGTGACGTCCTTCTCGACGTGCCATGCGATGCCGTCGGGCGAGGGCTCCGGGGTGGAGGTGCGCAGGATCTCGACCCCGCCGACGTGCAGATAGCCGAGGCGGTCGTACTGACGGCCCTTCACCTTGCCGTCGAGTCGCAGCACGACCTTGCTCCAGTGGTCGCCGCAGCCCTGGGGCGGGGTGTACGCGCCCCGGTACGGCGTGAAGTCGCGGAACTGGGCGTCGGCGAGGGTGACCTGGCACGACTTGGTGTGCGGCCGCTCGACGGGCGGCGCCGCGGTGACCGGGTCGTGCCAATCGGTACCGAACTCGGCTGGAACATCGGCCGCTTGGGCCGTAGCGGCTCCGGTGCCGAAGAGCGCACTCGCCAGGAGGGTCGCTCCGGCAAGCATGGACATGACTATCCGTCTTCTCATGGCCGGTGTTCTACGGCCAGTCGGGACCCGGCGCAATGACGCCTCGGGAACAACGGCGCGATCGTACGTCGGGCGCGTCGGCCGCGTCGGCGCGGAGTCGCTCATCGTGTGCGTCGGCGCCCAGCCGCCCCCATCGGGGCCGGGCCTGTCCTGGCCGCCGGACGGCGCCAACGCGGCGGTGCGTTCAGGCGCGCAGTTCCGCCCGGTCGCCCATCACCATCACGGGGTGCCGGACCGGGTCCAGCGTGCGCAGCAGGTACTCCATGGCGTCCTTGGACACGCTGACGCACGCGGACGTGCCGTCGCCGTGGTCGAGATGCAGCCAGATGCCGCCGCCCTTGTCGTCGCCCTCCGGGCGCGTGGGGTCGTGCGGCGGGGTGCCCGGGAGACGGTTGTAGTCGATGGCGATGACGTAGTCGAAGTCGTGCTGGTGCGCCTCGTCCCAGTCGTTCGGCGGCGCGTAGGCGCCCTCGTCCTGGTCGTACGGCAGCCGGGTGCCGGGGTTGCCGAGCACACCCCCCGCGTCGGAGAGACCGAACACGCCGACGGGACTGCGCTCGTCACCCATGTGATGGTCCGTGGTCCAGCCGTACCGGCCGTTGTGCCCCGGCCAGTCGGCCACCGGCCGCCACTGCGCGCCCTCCCGGGTGTACAGCACGACCGTGGAGTCGGCCGAGTCCTCGGCCTCGCCATACACCACGACGACCTGGTCCGAGTCACGTGGGATCTGCCGGTAGAGCCGGTGACCGACGCCCGGGATGCGGGTCGGGTCGGCCGTGGGGAGGGCCGGCACCGACGGGCTCGACCCGGCCTCGCCGCGCGAACCCGTCGCCCCGCCGGCGCGGGCCGGCCCGGAGGTGCCCGTGCCGCACGCCGACAGAGTCGCCAGCAGAGTTCCAAAAGCCGTCACCGCGACCGCCATTCGCCGCACACTCTGGATCCGCACGCACCCATCGTGGCATCACATAACGGGTGTTTGTGCGATCTTCTGGACATTCGGGTGACGGCCTCGCGCTCCGTCGACCGCCCGGCCAGTGGCCGGAAGCCGGTGGATTTCGCCGCTCCGTCGGGAAAACCGTTTGAAATCCACCACTCGGCGACGCGAACCTTTCACGGCTTGTCACCGCTCCTCTCCCGTCCTCCCTTCACCCCATCCCCTCGTCACCCCTTCCCTCCTGACACGAGCAACTGGGACGTCATGCAGATTCAAGACCTTCCGTACTCCGATCCGGGCGTCCCGGACGCACGTTCGGGTCCCCGATTCCTGTGGTGGCTCGGGCGGAACCAGCTGGCCGGACAGCTGAAGTCGCTCGCCTGGGGCATACTGCACTTCGTCTCCGTCTCGGCCCTGCCCTTCTGCGTCGGTCAGGCCGTGGAGGCCGTCGTCGAGCGCTCCGGCACCGAGCTCGCCCTGACGGGTGGTCTGATGCTGCTGTGCGGCACGGGAATCGCCCTCGGCGACACCTTCCTGCACCGGGCCGCCGTCACCAACTGGATCACCGCCGCCGCCCGCGTCCAGCAACTGCTGGCGCGCAAGGCTGCCCAGCTGGGCTCCGCCCTGACCCGACGGGTCGCGGCCGGCGAAGTGGTGGCCGTCTCCACCGGTGACGTCGAGAAGATCGGCTGGTTCGTCGAGGCCGTCTCCCGGTTCACCGCGGCCGCGCTCACGGTCGTCGTGGTCTGTGTCGCCCTCCTCGTCTACCAGCCCGCCCTGGGCGTGGTCGTCGCCGTGGGACTGCCCGTCGTGGCCCTCGCAGTGCTGCCGCTGCTGCCCCGGGCGACGCGCCGCGCCGATGTGCAGCGCGAGAAGGCCGGCCGGGCCACCGAACTGGCCTCGGACACGGTCGCCGGGCTGCGGGTGCTGCGTGGCATCGGCGGCGAGGAGCTGTTCCTCGACCGCTACCGCCGTGCTTCGCAGGAGGTGCGGCACGCCGCGGTGCGCAGCGCCCGGATGTGGTCGCTGATCTCCGCCGTCCAGGTGCTGCTGCCCGGACTGCTGCTCATCGCCGTCGTCTGGCACGGCGTCCACCTGGCCCGGCAGGGCCGCATCACCGTCGGCGAACTCGTCACCGTCTACAGCGCGGTCATGATCCTCAACTACCCGCTGCGGCACTTCGAGGAGATCGCCATGGCGTACTCCTTCTCGCGCCCCTCGGCCAAACGGGCGGCCCGCGTGCTGTCGCTGGAGCGGTCCACGGCCACCGAGGGCACCCTCGAGGCAGAGGTGCCGGGCGGCGACCTGTACGACCCCGGCACCGGTCTGCTCGCTCCCGCCGGCCGGCTCACCGCCGTGGTCTGCGGCGACCCGGACGCGGCGGGCAGACTCGCGGAACGGCTGGGCGGCCACCCGACCGAGCCGGGCCGTTCGGTGCTGCTCGGCGGGGTGGCGCTGGACAACCTCCCCCTGGACAGCGCGCGTACCGCCGTCCTCGTCCAGGACAAGGATCCGGTGCTGCTCTCCGGCACGCTGCGCGAGCTGCTCGACGTGCCCGCCTCGGGAGCCGTACGGGCCGCGGACGCGCTGGCCGCGGCGCAGTGCGGCGACGTCCTGGACGCGCTCGTCCAGGGATCGCTGGACGCCGCCGACCCGATGGACGCCCGCATCACCGAGCGCGGGCGGTCCCTGTCCGGCGGCCAGCGCCAGCGGCTCGCGCTGGCCCGGTCGCTGATCACCGACCCGGAGGTGCTGGTGCTGGACGAGCCGACCTCCGCGGTCGACTCGCACACCGAGGCACGGATCGCGGACGGACTGCGCCGGCTGCGCTCGGGCCGCACGACCGTGGTGTTCACCTCCTCCCCGCTGCTGCTCGACCGCGCGGACCGGGTCGCCCTGGTCCATGAGGGCGAGGTCGTGGCGGTCGGCGTGCACCGCGAACTGGTCGACAGCGAGCCGCGATACCGGGCCGTGGTCACCCGGGAGACGGACGACGAGCCGGCCTCGGCCGACGAGCGCGCCCTGGTGGGCGCAGGCCAGGAACTGGAAGAGATCGAGGAGAGCGCATGATCGGCGTAGCGCCGCCGGCGTACGACCCGGCGGCCCCGACGACCGCCACCACCCTGCCCGTCGGCGCGACCGCGACCGTGCGCGTCTACGTCACCGAGCTGTTCCGTCGGCACCGCCGGGCGTTCCTGCTGCTCATCGGCGTCAACACGGTGGCCGTGATCGCCTCCATGGTGGGTCCCTACCTGCTCGGCGGCCTGGTCGAGCGGGTGTCCGACCGGTCTCGGGTCCTTCATCTGGGCCTGACCGCCGGGCTGTTCGTGCTCGCGCTGGCCGTACAGGCCGTGTTCACCCGGCAGGTGCGGCTGCGCGGCGCGATGCTCGGCGAGCGGATGCTGGCCGACCTGCGCGAGGACTTCCTCATCAGGTCGGTCGGCCTGCCGCCGGGCGTGCTGGAACGGGCAGGGACGGGCGATCTCCTCTCTCGCATCACCACCGACATCGACCGCCTGGCCAACGCGATGCGCGAGGCCGTGCCACAGCTGTCGATCGGTGTCGTGTGGGCCCTGCTGCTGCTCAGCGGGCTCGTCGTCACGGCTCCGCCGCTTGCGGCGGCCGTACTGCTCGCCGTGCCGGTGCTCGTGGCCGGGTGCCGGTGGTACTTCAGGCGGGCGCCCTCCGGCTACCGCTCCGAGGCCGCCGGGTACGCGGCCGTGGCCGCCGCGCTCGCCGAGACGGTGGACGCGGGTCACACCATCGAGGCGCACCGGCTCGGTGCCCGTCGCGTCGCCCTGTCGGAGCGGCGGATCAAGGAGTGGACCTCCTGGGAGCGGTACACGCTGTGGCTGCGGTCCGTGCTGTTCCCGGTCATCAACGCCGTGCACATCATCGTGCTCGGCTCGGTCCTCATGGTCGGCGGGGCCTTCGTCCTGAGCGGCTGGATCGGGGTCGGGCAGCTGACCACCGGTGCGCTCATCGCGCAGATGCTCGTCGACCCGGTGAACCTGATCCTGCGCTGGTACGACGAGGTGCAGGTCGCCCAGGTGTCGCTGGCCCGCCTGGTCGGTGTGCGGGACATCGAGCCGGACGCCGGGGACGGCTCGCTGGCACCGGACGGGCGGGACCTGCGGGCCGACCGGGTCCACTTCGGCTACCGCGAGGGTGTCGACGTGCTGCGCAAGGTGTCCCTCGACGTCGCCCCGGGCACCCGCCTGGCCCTGGTCGGCCCCTCGGGCGCGGGCAAGTCGACCCTGGGCAGGCTGCTCGCCGGGATCTACGCACCCCGCGACGGCCGGATCACCCTGGGCGGCGCCGAGCTGTCCCGGATGCCGGCGGAACGCGTCCGGTCGCACGTCGCCCTGGTCAACCAGGAGCACCACGTCTTCGTCGGCTCCCTGCGCGACAACCTCCTGCTGGCCCGCACCACCGCCACGGATACCGAGCTGTGGGCGGCGCTGGGCGCGGTCGACGCGGACGGCTGGGCACGGGCACTGGACGAGGGCCTGGACACCGAGGTCGGCTCCGGCGGTCTTGCGCTCACCCCGGCACAGGCCCAGCAGATCGCGCTGGCCCGGCTGGTGCTCGCCGATCCGCACACGCTGGTCCTGGACGAGGCGACCTCGCTGCTGGACCCGCGCGCGGCCCGGCACCTGGAACGCTCGCTGGCCCGGGTACTGGACGGCCGCACCGTGGTCGCCATCGCCCACCGTCTGCACACCGCCCATGACGCCGACGTGATCGCCGTCGTGGAGGACGGCCGCATCAGTGAGCTGGGCAGCCATGACGCCTTGGTCGCGGCGAACGGCGCCTACGCGGCGCTGTGGCGGTCCTGGCACGGCTGAGGAGCCGGCGAGCGCTCGGGCGGCCGATGCCGCGGCGCAGCGCCCGCCGGCAAGACCGCCGGCGCAGTGCCCGCCGGCAAGGCCGCTCCCCGCGATCACCGCACCGCTGCCGACAGTGACCGGTTGCGCACCACCGGGTGCCGCAGGCACGGCTGCCGGACCCCCGGACGGCCTGGCCGCCGAGGGCGGGCGCCCGACGAGGGCCAGCGCCGGCCTTCGGCCCCGCCGCATCACGACGGAGCGGCACACAGCCGCCCCTCCCGGCACTTCGGGCAGCCGGGCCACGGGGCGCGCGAGGGCACGCAAGGGGGGTGTGATCGGTGCCGCGGCGCAGTGCCCGCCGGCAAGGCCGCTCCCCGCGATCACCGCACCGCTGCCGACAGTGACCGGTTGCGCACCACCGGGTGCCGCAGGCACGGCTGCCGGACCCCCGGACGGCCTGGCCGCCGAGGGCGGGCGCCCGACGAGGGCCAGCGCCGGCCTTCGGCCCCGCCGCATCACGACGGAGCGGCACACAGCCGCCCCTCCCGGCACTTCGGGCAGCCGGGACAGGGCGCGAGGGCACGCAAGGGGGTGTGATCGGTGCCGGTGGGAGACCGCCGGCAATGACCCGCGCCCGTGCCGTTGCGCGGTGCCGAGCAGGGGTGGAAGTCTGGAAAACGGCACAGGCGCGAGGAACGCCCCGGAACCACCCGCTTCACGGCGTGTGACCCTCGTCCTCGTGCCACGCGTGCCGGCGGCCCGCCGCCCCTCGCGGCGGCACATGGCCGTCCTCACCACCTGGAGGTACTCGTGGACAGCGCCGACGGCTGGGGGGACGACGTCTACCAGCCCGATCCCTCGGAGATCCGGGAGGACTCGGGGGTGCTCGACGTCGAGGACACACTGGACTTCGACGGCGTCGCCGACCCGCTCGACCGTGGCTGGTCCCCTCCCGAGCGGCCCTGGGCGGTGGAGCACATCGGGGTGACAGCGGCCGAACGCCAGGCGGGCGAGACCCTGGACCAGCGGCTGGCCGAGGAGCAGCCCGACCTCGTCGCCCCCGCCGGCGACGACATCGGTGACCGCGACAGCGACGGGGAACTCCTCGACAACGAGGTCGGCAACCTCCGCTCCGGCCGGCTGGTGGCCCCGGACGAAGGAGCGCACGAGGACGAGGAGGCCGCCCTCGTCGCCACCGACGTCGGCATCGACGGCGCGGCCGCCTCGGCGGAGGAGGCCGCAATGCACATCGTCGACGAGGATTCCCTGCCCGGCTGACCCGCCGTCCCCGGCGGGCCCGCCCACGCCCTGCCCGACCGCCCCGCCCGAGGAGCCGCCATGCAGCAGGACAAGCACCCCGACTACCACCCCGTGGTGTTCCGCGACCGCGCCGCCGGCTACGCGTTTCTGACCCGCTCCACCGCGCGGAGCGAGCAGACCATCGAGTGGGACGACGGCCGGACCTATCCGGTGATCGACGTGGAGATCTCCTCGGAGAGCCACCCCTTCTACACGGGCAAGGCCCGCACGGTCGACACCGAGGGCCGCATCGCCCGCTTCGAGCGCCGGTACGGCGAGGCGGGGGCCGGCGAAGCGACCTGAGCCCGCGGGGTACCTCAGATGACGTTGAGGGCCGCCGCGCAGCCCACGCCGCCGAGCAGCATGAACACGGGCATCAGCACCTTCAGCTCCACCCAGCTTCCGGCGCGGAACCGCATCACCTTGGGCGGACCCAGGGGGTACCAGCGCTTGCGGCCCACGGGGATCGGCCACAGGATCGGGCAGCCGGACACCGTCAGCGCGTCCCCGATGTCGTGCACCAGAGCGCCGAGCACGATCGGCAGCCCCAGCCACAGGTACTGCTGGCCCGGTGCCGTGAACAGCCAGTCGGAGCCGTTGCCCGGCTTGTCCAGGACGCCCGCGAGGATCCAGGCGGTGGTCGCCGCCAGCAGCCAGACCAGGACATCGCTGCTGGAGCCGCGTGCCGCCCGCCACAACAGTCCCTCGATCGCCAGCACCATGTGCACGAACAGGATCGCGAGCACGGCCCAGCGGCCCCCCGCGATCGCCGCTCCCGAGCAGCCGGCACCGATCAGGACCGCCCACAGCCAGGTGTGCGTGAGCGTACGGTGCCCACCGGAGCGGCGCGGGTCGCCCTTCATCCGGGTCGCCTTGTAGACGGCGTACGACAGCTTGTCCACGATCTCGCAGATCCAGCGCGAGATCGGCCCGAAGGCGCGCGAGATCGTGGCCGCCTTGTGGTCCAGATCGGGGGCGAGCGCGGCACCGGCGCAGATCAGGGCGCCGCACAGGAGTACCGGCCAGGGCATCGGGTGACCTGCCGCGGCGGCTGCCGCCCCGACGCCGAGCCAGGCCGCGGCCCCCGACAGTGAGTGTGCTGGTCCCATCATGGCCGCTTCCCGCCCCATTCCTCGTGTACCGCTGTCCAGTTGACCTGGTGCGCTGACATCCTGTCGGCGACACAGAGTAGCGGTCATGATCTTCCTGCCCGCAGCCGATTCCCCTCTCGGGGGCAAGGCCGGGCAAGATGGGGGCGTGACCCTCATCGATCAGCTGCCGCCGACCGCCGACCCCGACGCCCTGTACGAAGCCTTCGAGTCGTGGGCGCAGGAGCGCGGCCTCACCCTCTACCCCCATCAGGAGGAGGCGCTGATCGAGGTGGTCTCCGGGGCGAACGTGATCGTCTCGACGCCCACCGGCTCCGGCAAGAGCATGATCGCCGCGGGAGCGCACTTCGCCGCGCTGGCCCGGGACGAGGTCACCTTCTACACGGCCCCGATCAAGGCGCTGGTGTCGGAGAAGTTCTTCGAGCTGTGCAAGCTGTTCGGCACCGAGAACGTCGGCATGCTCACCGGCGACGCCTCCGTGAACGCCGACGCGCCCGTGATCTGCTGCACCGCCGAGGTGCTGGCGTCGATCGCGCTGCGCGACGGCAAGGACGCGGACGTGGGCCAGGTCGTCATGGACGAGTTCCACTTCTACGCGGAGGGCGACCGTGGCTGGGCCTGGCAGATCCCGTTGCTGGAACTCCCCCAGGCGCAGTTCATCCTGATGTCGGCCACTTTGGGCGATGTTTCCTTTTTCGAGAAGGACCTCACCCGTCGCACCGGCCGCCCCACGTCGGTGGTCCGCTCGGCGACCCGCCCGGTGCCGCTCTCCTACGAGTACAAGCTCACTCCGCTCACCGAGACGCTCACCGACCTGCTGCAGTCCAAGCAGGCTCCGGTGTACATCGTGCACTTCACGCAGGCGCAGGCCGTGGAGCGGGCCCAGGCGCTGATGAGCATCAACATGTGCTCGCGCGAGGAGAAGGACCAGATCGCCGAGCTGATCGGCAACTTCCGCTTCACCACCAAGTTCGGCCGCAACCTCTCCCGTTACGTCCGGCACGGCATCGGCGTCCACCACGCGGGCATGCTGCCCAAGTACCGGCGCCTGGTGGAGAAGCTCGCCCAGGCGGGCCTTCTGAAGGTCATCTGCGGCACGGACACGCTCGGTGTGGGCGTCAACGTGCCCATCCGCACGGTGTTGTTCACGGCTCTCACGAAGTACGACGGCAGCCGGGTGCGCACCCTGCGGGCGCGGGAGTTCCACCAGATCGCGGGTCGGGCCGGCCGAGCCGGTTTCGACACGGCGGGGCTCGTCGTGGCACAGGCGCCGGAGCACGTCATCGAGAACGAGAAGGCGCTGGCGAAGGCGGGCGACGACCCCAAGAAGCGGCGCAAGGTGGTGCGCAAGAAGGCGCCGGAGGGCTTTGTCGGCTGGACGGAGAACACCTTCCAGAAGCTGATCGAATCGGAACCGGAGCCTCTGACCTCGCGTTTCCGGGTGACGCACACGATGCTGCTGTCGGTGATCGCCCGCCCGGGCAACGCGTTCGAGGCGATGCGCCACCTCCTGGAGGACAACCACGAGCCGCGCAGGCAGCAGCTCCGGCACATCCGCCGGGCGATCGCGATCTACCGGTCGCTGCTCGACGGCGGAATCGTGGAGAAGCTCGACAAGCCCGACGCCGAGGGCCGTATCGTCCGGCTCACGGTCGACCTGCAGCAGGACTTCGCGCTCAACCAGCCGCTGTCCACATTCGCCCTCGCCGCGTTCGAGCTCCTCGACCCCGAATCGCCCTCCTACGCCCTCGACATGGTCTCCGTCGTCGAGTCCACCCTGGACGACCCGCGACAGATCCTCGTCGCCCAGCAGAACAAGGCGCGCGGCGAGGCCGTCGCCGCCATGAAGGCTGACGGCGTGGAGTACGAGGAGCGCATGGAACGCCTCCAGGACATCACGTACCCGAAGCCGCTGGAGGAGCTGCTCTTCCACGCGTACAACACCTACCGCAAGAGCCACCCGTGGGTCGGCGACCATCCGCTGTCGCCGAAGTCGGTGATCCGCGACATGTACGAACGGGCCCTGTCCTTCACGGAGTTGGTGTCCTTCTACGAGCTGGCCCGTACCGAGGGCATCGTGCTGCGCTACCTCGCCAGCGCCTACAAGACCCTCGACCACACCATCCCGGACGACCTGAAGTCCGAGGACCTGCAGGACCTGATCGAGTGGCTGGGCGAGATGGTGCGGCAGGTGGACTCCAGCCTGCTGGACGAGTGGGAGCAGCTGGCGAACCCGGAGGAGATGACCGCCGAGGAGGCCCAGGAGAAGGCCGACGAGGTCAAGCCGGTCACCGCCAACGCGCGCGCCTTCCGGGTCCTGGTCCGCAACGCCATGTTCCGCCGCGTGGAGCTGGCCGCCCTCGACCAGGTCGAGGAGCTCGGCGAGATGGACGCCGAGTCCGGCTGGGACGCCGACGCCTGGGGCGAGGCGATGGACAAGTACTGGGACGAGTACGACGACCTCGGCACCGGTCCTGACGCCCGCGGTCCCAAGCTGCTGGTCATCAACGAGGAGCCGGAGAACGGCCTCTGGCGCGTCCGCCAGATCTTCGACGACCCGAACGGCGACCACGACTGGGGCATCAGCGCCGAGATCGATCTCGCCGCCTCGGACGCCGAGGGCCGAGCGGTCGTCCGCGTCACCGATGTCGGTCAACTGTGAACCCTTGACGACCAGTTGTGTGATCAGTTGTGACCCCAGGAGAATCCCACCGATGACGACGAATCCGGCCGAGCGACTGGTCGACCTCCTCGACCTGGAGCAGATCGAGGTCAACATCTTCCGTGGCCGAAGCCCGCAGGAGTCGCTGCAGCGGGTCTTCGGCGGCCAGGTGGCGGGCCAGGCACTGGTCGCAGCCGGCCGCACCACGGACGGCGACCGCCCGGTGCACTCGCTGCACGCGTACTTCCTTCGCCCGGGCCGCCCGGGCGTGCCCATCGTGTACCAGGTGGAGCGGGTCCGCGACGGCCGGTCGTTCACCACGCGCCGGGTCACGGCCGTGCAGCAGGGCCGCACGATCTTCAATCTGACCGCCTCCTTTCACAAGCCCGAGGAAGGACCGTTCGAGCACCAGCTGCCGCCGGCCCGTGAGGTGCCGCACCCGGAGTCGCTGCCGACGGTCACCGAGGAGATCCGCAAGCACCTCGGCGCGCTGCCCGAGCAGCTGGAGCGGATGGCGCGCCGTCAGCCCTTCGACATCCGCTATGTCGACCGGCTGCGCTGGAACGCCGAGGAGATCCAGGGGGCCGAGCCGCGCAGTGCCGTGTGGATGCGCGCGGTCGGACCGCTCGGCGACGACCCGCTGGTGCACACCTGCGCGCTGACCTACGCCAGTGACATGACCCTCCTGGACGCGGTCCGCATCCCGGTCGAACCGCTGTGGGGCCCACGGAACTTCGACCTTGCCTCGCTGGATCACGCCATGTGGTTCCACCGGCCCTTCCGCGCGGACGAGTGGTTCCTGTACGACCAGGAGTCGCCGATCGCCACCGGTGGCCGGGGGCTGGCCCGCGGTCGCATCTACGACCTGCAGGGGCGTCTGCTCGTCTCGGTCGTCCAGGAGGGACTCTTCAGGTCCCTGTAGCGAGCCGACGGCCGGCCTGCGCCAGCGAGTTCAGACCCGCGCGGGCCGCGGCCTTCTCCCCCGCAGCCAGGCGCGCAGGCCTCGCTTGGTCCGGCTCGGGCACTGCTCGGCGCTGCGGTGTCCGCGGTGGGCCGACGACGGCGCGGCCGCGCGCATCACCGGTGTGCCGTGCCACTCGAACGCTCGGACCACGGGCGCGTCCGTCGGCTCGGGCAGCCCCGGTGGCGGTCCGCCACCGGGCCCGGACGCCGGCGTCGCCCGCCCGCTCTCCCGTCCGGGCGGTCCTGGCAGCGGCTCGGCCGCCCGGGCCACGGCCGGCTCCGTCCCGGGCTCCGACGACGTCGGCACCGCGGGCTCGGGGGGCCTTGTGACCGTGCGGGCCATGGGTGGGATGGGCCGTGCGACAGCTCGCTCGGCCGGTGCGGCGCGGCGGGCGGCCGGGCGCGGGGCCCGTGAGAAGGCGCGGGCCTCCTCGAGCACCTGGGCCAGTTCGCTGCGGAACCACTCGATCTCATCCGCGTCCTGCGCGATCGCGATCCGCTCGGCGAGGTGCGCCGCAGGGGATCCCGGAGTGCCCTGTCCGGGTGGCGCGGGCCGGAACCGATGCAGATGGGCACGCTCGTACGGATCCTTGACGACATCGGCGATCTCGACGGGCGGGAGGAACGCTGCCACGTCGCCGGCCCGAGCCCATGGCTCCTCTGCTTGCCGCATCAGGAACCCGAGATGGCGTCCCCGCCAGTTGCGGGCGCGCAGGTCCACCCCGGCCTCCAGCTGTCCCCGCAGGTTCTCGGGCGTACGCCCCTTGAGCAGGTGGGCGTTCTTGGTGTCCGCGGTGAAGTTGCACAGGTCCTCGGCCAGATACAGCCAGACGACGGCTCGGTACCGGTTCAGGTACCACTTCGCCGGCACCACCAGGCCCAGGCGGGCGAGACGGGTGAACCGTCCGGCCGAGATCTCCATGAGCGCGGCGCCCTCGGTGGTGCCGACCACCCGCACGCGCTCACGGAGGGTGTCCGGACCGCCCTCCCGTGCGCGAAGGCGGTCGATCTCCGCGCGCTCCACCCTGCGGCCTCCTCCGCCGCCCTCGTCGGGCAGGGTCCGGATGTGGCCGAGGTGCACGGCGAGGTCGAACTCGCCTCGTTTGAGCCCCAGTTCCCGAGCGGCATGGCTCGGACTACAGGTGGTGGGCCGGGGCGGGCCGAAGGTGCTTGCCGACATGGGTCGTACTCCCCCGTGGAGTCGTTGGCTCACGCCCTGCGCGCTCGCCGTGCACACACCGTAGCCAATGCGCGGCATGGCGTGGTGACCCTGTGGACAACTCCACGCCGCCTGGAGAAGGCGCAGGTCAGGCGTCTGCGGTGGGAGTGCGCTCGGGTTGTCTGGCGTCGACACCGAGGTGCTCGCCGACGCGATTGACGAGCAGTGTCATCTCGTAGGCGATCTGGCCGATGTCCGCCTCCGCTCCGCTGAGCACACACAGACAGCTGCCGGTGCCCGCCGCCGTCACGAAGAGCACCGCGTCGTCGTACTCGACCATGGTCTGGCGTACCCCGCCGGCGCCGAAGTGGCGGCCCGATCCCTTGGCGAGACTGTGCAACCCGGAAGCCACCGCGGCCAGATGCTCGGCGTCCTCACGACGCAGGCCCGTGCTCGCGCCCGTGACCAGCCCGTCGGTCGACAGGACCAGCGCGTGCCGCACGTCGTCCACTCGCTCGGTCAGATCGTCCAGGAGCCAGCCGAGTCCCTGGTTCTGCGCCATCTCCGTCTCCCCGTGTGATGTCTCCCCCTGGCTGGAGGAACTGCCCGCCAGCCTTCCCCACGTCCGGCGTCCGGGCAAGCAGGATGGGCGCATGGCACAGAAGATGACCGACGAGGAATGGCGGGCATTCGTCTCGCACGGCACCCGTACCGGCAAACTGTCCACCGTTCGCGCCGATGGGAGCCCTCATGTGGCCCCGATCTGGTTTCTGCTGGACGGGGACGAACTGGTCTTCAACACGGGCAAGGACACGGTAAAGGGGCGCAATCTCGCCCGAGACGGGCGAGTCGCCCTGTGCGTGGACGACGATCGGCCGCCGTTCCACTTCGTGGTGATGAACGGCCGCGCACGGCTGTCGGAGAACCTGGACGAGCTGCGTCATTGGGCCACCCGGATCGCCGCCCGGTACATGGGTGAGGACCGCGCCGAGGAGTACGGCGCCCGCAACGGCGTTCCGGGTGAGCTGCTGGTCCGGGTCCCGGTCGACCAGGTGGTGGCCGTGAAGGATCTGGCGGCCTGAGCGGCGGGGTCAGCCGACCGAGTCCAGGAGCCGGGCGGTGTGCATCCGCCCGGCGTACTCGACGAGCCGGATCAGGACTTCCTTGCCGGAGTCCCGGTCACGGGCGTCGCACAGCACCACGGGGGTGCCACGGTCGAGGTCGAGGGCACGTGAGACGTCGTGTGCGCCGTAGGTGCGTGCGCCCGCGAAGCAGTTGACGGCCACCACGAACGGGATGCGCCGGTGCTCGAAGTAGTCGACCGCGGGGAAGCAGTCCTCCAGGCGCCGGGTGTCCGCGAGGACGACGGCGCCGAGGGCGCCCTGGGACAACTCGTCCCAGAGGAACCAGAAGCGGTCCTGACCCGGTGTGCCGAAGAGGTAGAGGGACAGCCCGGAGCGGATGGTGATGCGGCCGAAGTCCATGGCGACGGTGGTGGTGACCTTGTGGTCCACGCCGTCGGTGTCGTCCACCAGCTGCCCCGCCTCGCTGAGGAGTTCCTCGGTGCGCAGCGGCCGGATCTCGCTGACGGCCCCGACGAGTGTCGTCTTGCCGACGCCGAATCCGCCGGCGACCAGTATCTTCAGCGCCAGGGCGGTGGTGTCGCCGACGGCTTCGGAGTGCTCGGTGACCATGATCACTTCTCTCGGGAGGGCCGGCTTCGGTCGGCGCCCGTCCGCTGCGGGCGCGAAGGCAGCATCATGACAACGGAGCCGCGCCTCGGGGCTGTCGGACCGGAATGCACCTGATGTGACCGACTCGCGTCCGGTCGGTGCCCGAACGCGTACGGAGCGGGATGCCGCATGGCGTACGGCGGCTTCGGAACGTTCATCTACAGCGCTCGCAATCCCGCGATGACCTCGCGCAGAATCCGCTCGTCGGGCAGGTGGGCCGGCGGCACCGGACGGCTGATGACCACGCAGCCGAGTTCCAGGAGGTCACCGAGGAGCACCCTGACGACGCCGACGGGAAGGTCGGCGTCCGCCGCGAGTTCGGCGACGGACTGCGTCTCCGTGCGGCACAGCTCGATCAGGGTCCGGTGTTCGGGGCCGAGCGCGGCCTCCTCCAGTGCCGGTGCCGCTGGATCGAGGGTGACCAGCGCGATCAGGTCGAAGCGCACCCCGGTGGGACCGGGCTGGGTGCGCCCGCCCGTCATCGCGTACGGGCGCACGAGTGGTCCGGCCTCGCCGTCGTACCACTGGCTCCCCGGCTCCCACGGACCGGCGCTCTCGTTCTCGGTCATCTGTGCCGTCCGTTCCCGTTCAGCCGGCTGCGGGCGGCTGCGCGGCGACCCGCGGCGGCGTGTACAGGTGCTCGCCGACCCGTTTGACCAGGCGCGCCATCTCGTAGGCGACCAGTCCGATGTCGGCGGTGACGGCGGTGAGCACAGCGAGGCAGGAACCGTCGCCGGCGGCGGCCACGAAGAGGAAGGCGTCGTCCATCTCGACCATGGTCTGCCGCACGCCGCCCGCTCCGAAGTGCCGTCCCGCGCCCTTGGCGAGGCTGTTGAATCCGGAGGCCACGGCGGCGAGGTGCTCGGCGTCCTCCCGCGCGAGGCCGCTGGAGGCGCCGACGGCCAGTCCGTCGTTGGAGAGGACGACGGCGTGCCGTACCTCGCTCACACGCATCACCAGGTCGTCGAGCAACCAGTCCAGTTCGCCGGAGCGCTGGCCGGCCCTCGTGTTCGGGTCCTGGATCATGCCGGGTCTCCTTCGCTGCTGTCTCTTCCCGTTCCGGGGTCCGGGGCGGCGCCGCGCCCGGGCTGTCTGCCACCGCCACGAGCCCAGCCGTCGCGGTAGGCCGCCATGCGGTCCCGTACGAGTTCTGGGGTGCGCCGTTCGTCACTGTGCCGTGCGGTCTCCTGCGCCGGCGCTTCGGTGCGCTGCTGCCGCAGCTGCGGTGCGAGGCTCGCCTGGCGCACACGGCGTGGGAGGTCCTCGGAGCTCTCGGAGTCGTCCGGCGGTCGGTGCAGCCTCAAGGCGGTGACTCCGGGGGGTGGGGTTTCGTCGCCGGTTGTGCCTTGCGGGCCCGGCTGGTCGACGACGCCGTACGGGCCGGGCGCGGTGGCCGCGAGGGCAGGCCGGTCCGACCGTGCGGCGACGGCCTCTTGAGGTGGACGGGCGCCGGGCACGCGCGCGTACTCCCGTTCCAGCTCCTGAGGGGACTGCTTCCCTTGGCGGGAGGGACGTTCCTCCGGACCGCTGTGCAGCAGCGCGGTGGGCAGCAGGACGACCGCGGTGGTTCCTCCGTAGGGGGAGGTCCGCAGATGCACCTTGACGTCGTGCCGGGAGGCGAGCCGGCTGACCACGAAGAGTCCGAGCCGGTCGCTGTCGAAGAGGTCGAGGGCCTCCGACTGCTCGATGCGGCGATTGGCCTCCGCGAGGGTCTCGGCGCCCATGCCGAGTCCCCGGTCCTCGATCTCCAGGGCGTAGCCGTTGCCCACGGGCTCGCCGGTGACGCGCACGCGCGTGTGGGGCGGGGAGAACTGGGCGGCGTTCTCGACGAGTTCGGCGAGCAGGTGGGTGAGGTCGGCTACGGCGGCCCCGATGACCTGGGCTTCGGGGAGCTGACGTACCTCCACGCGCGCGTAGTCCTCGACCTCGGACACGGCGGCCCGTACGACGTTGGTCAGGGACACCGGCATGCGCCAGGCCCGGCCGGGTGCGGCGCCGGAGAGGATGATCAGGCTCTCGGCGTGCCGCCGCATGCGCGTGGTGAGGTGGTCCAGGCGGAACAGGTCGCTCAGTTCGTTGGGGTCGTCCGAGCGGCGCTCCATGCTGTCCAGGAGACTGAGCTGGCGGTGGACCAGCACCTGGCTGCGGCGGGCAAGGTTGACGAAGACGCCGGAGATGCCGCTGGCGAGTTCGGCGCGTTCCACGGCGGCGCGCAGGGCGGCTCGGTGGACGGTGGTCAGCGCTTCCGAGACCTGCCCCGTCTCGTCCTCCGCGGGTGGTCCGGCGGGCGCCTCCGCCTGGATGTCGATCTCCTCGCCCGCGCGCAACCGGCGCATGGCCTCGGGGAGTTTGCGGCGGGCGATCTCCAGGGCGTCGTTGCGCAGGCTCACGAGTTCGACCACGAGACCGCGTCCGATGCGGACGGAGATGACGAGGGAGGCGGCGACGGCGGCCAGTCCCAGGAGCACCGCGGCACCGGCGGGGCTGAGCAGGCCACGTGCGAACGGGTCGGCACGGCCCGCGACCGCCCGGCCCGTGTCCGCCGCGATGCCCTGCATTCCGTCCTGCACGCGCGCGTGGGCGGCGTTCCAGACGGCCTGCTGTGCCGCGTCGGCCGGCCTGCCGCCGGGCCCGGCGGTGATGATCCTGTCCTCGGTGGCGCCCAGGGCCGTATAGGTGTCGCTGCGGGCCAGGTCCTGCCAGGCGGCGCGCTGGGCGGCGGGCAGATCGGCGACGGCGGCCTCGGTGAGCGTACGGCGCGCGGCGACGGCGGCGCCGAACAGCCGTAGCCGTTCGCCCTGCAGTTGCCCGGCGGTCCGCGCACTGCCGAGCAGGGTGTCCTCCTGGGCCAGTGCCTCGGCGGCCCGGCTGAATTCGAGCAGCACGCGCGCGTCGGAGCCGAGGTCGGCACGCTGGATGCTGGTGAGGGCGCCGTCCACGGCGAAGGCCGCGCCGATGGTCTTCGTGTACTGCGCGTACACCGCCTCCCAGCCGGCCTTGCGGTCGAGTACGGCCGTGCGCAGGGCGCGCAGGTGCTCGGCGCCGGTGACGAAGGAGCCGAGGCGCCCCTGGGTACCGGGGGGCAGTTCCTCGCTGTCGGCCACGGTGTTGTGGTCGCCGAGCCGCAGCTTGGCCACCGCCTGGTCGGTGCGCGCGGCCAGACTGCGCAGGTCGCCGCCGTCGCTCGTGCCCGGTGCGGTGGCGTAGCGCACGGCTGCGGTGCGTTCGGCCTGGAGGGCGGTGACGGCCGCGGCCACCGGGGTGCGCAGTTCGGCGTCGACCCGCTGGGACTGCCGCAGCCGGGCCACGTCCTGGGCGGTGGTGACGGTGGCGTACGCCCACAGGGCGAGCAGGGAGACGACCGGCACCATCAGCAGGCTGACCACTTTGGCGCGCACCGTGCGGGGGCGCAGGTGCCAACGGCTGCCGGGCGCACCTGCCTTGGCCGACTGCGTGCCGAGCGGGCGGTCGGCTCCCTCGTCGGCGGGTGGGCCGGCGTGTGCGCGGCGGCCGCGCGGCGGGTGGGCCGGGGTGCCGGCTTTCGGGGTGGTACGGGGTGGGCGCATGGCCTCCTCGCTCGGGACGTGGGTCGGGGCGCTCGGGCCGGGCTCCCGCTAGCGGGCGATGCTCTCGACGGGACGCTGCGCGGAGGCGGACGCCTGCCGCTCGTCGGCCGTGGGCGAGAGGGCGACGAAGGCCGAGGTGATGAACAGGTAGGACCCGAGGCCGACGGCGAGGGGGAAGATGAACTGCATCGCCGTGGCCCCGGGCAGGGTCTCGCCGGAGGGGTGCACATGCACGCTCACCGCGAACATCCCGGTGTAGTGCATGCTGCTGACGGCCGCTCCCATGACGAGGGAGGCGACGGTGACCGCGAGGGGCGACTTGATGTTGAGGCCGGCCCACAGTGCCGCGGTCGCCGCCACGACGGCGATCAGCACCGACACTCCGACGTGGACGGGGTCGTACCTGATGTCGCCGTGCAGCCGGACCGCCGCCATGCCCAGGTAGTGCATGCTGGCGACGCCGATCCCGGTGGTGAGTCCGCCGAGCAGGAGCGCCCGGGTGCGGTCGCGGCTGTAGCCGACGGCGAAGACGCCGGCGCAGACGACGACCATGGCGACGAGGAGACTGAGGATGGTCAGCGGCACGTTGTAGCGGATGTCGGTGCCGCTGACGCGGAAGCCGAGCATGGCCACGAAGTGCATGGTCCAGATGCCGGTCCCGATGGCGGAGGCCGCGGTGACGAGCCAGTTGCGGCGCGAGCGGCCGGTGGTGGCGAGCGCGCGGACGGTGCAGCGTAGTCCGAGCGCGGCGCCCACGCAGGCCATGACGTACGACAGCGCGGGGGTCAGCCAGCCGAAGGCGGCGTGGTCCAGGTGTCCCATGGCCAAGGGACGCTAGGGGGGCATGGGCGCACAAAGGGGGCGCATTTCGAAAGCTGTTGGAATATGACACCTGGATGCGACAGAACGATCGACTCCGGCCCGAACATGTGCACCTACGTATCCCCCACGACGGTGAGGAATTATGCGGAACATGAGCGACGACCACACACACGTGCAGGAGTTCTTCACCGCCCGTGCGGCCGACTGGGACAGCCGGTTCCCCGACGACGGCCCCGCCTACGCGGCGGCCGTCGCCGATCTCGGGCTGCGGCCGGGCGACCGCGTGCTGGACGCGGGCTGCGGGACGGGGCGCGCCCTGCCGCCGCTGCGCGCCGCCGTCGGCGCGTCCGGGGTGGTGCTGGGCGCCGATCTGACGCCGGCGATGCTCGCGGCCGCCATACGGGCGGGCCGGGACCGGGAGGGACGGCTGCTGCTCACGGACGTCGCCGCGCTGCCGCTGCGGTCCGGGGCGCTGGACGCCGTGTTCGCGGCCGGCCTGATCGCCCATCTGCCAGATCCGGAGAAGAACCTGCGTGAGCTGGCCCGCGTGGTACGACCCGGCGGCATCCTCGCGCTGTTCCACCCCATCGGGCGCGCGGCCCTGGCGGCACGTCAGGGCCGGCAGATCACACCCGACGACCTGCGCGCCGAGGCCAACCTCCGCCCGCTGCTGGCCCGTTCGCGGTGGAGCATGACGTCCTACGTCGACGAGGACGCCCGTTTCCTCACCCTCGCGGTGCGCGCGGGCTGAACGCCGCCCTGCTGGGAGCCGGGCAGCTCAGTCCGTACCGGCGACGGCCGCCACGAAGGCGTCGGGGTTGTCGAACATGACATTGTGCCCGGCACCCGGCACCGTCACCACGCGCACCCCGGCGGCTTCCAGGCCCTCCCGCCCCGCCAGTTCGCCGCTCAGCTCACCCTGGAGAAAGACCCGCTCCACGGGCAGCTTCTCCAGGATCGTGCGCATCACCGGGTCCGAGCCCCGGCACAGGCCGACGGCGCTGCGGTGCAGGGCGCGCGGGTCGGCCAGCCGCATGGTGGCCGCCCACAGCGGACCGACGGCCTCGAGCACGCGCGCGTGCTGCTCGTCGACGAACTCTTCCTCTTCGTAGGCGGCGATTCCGCTGCTGGCGGCCGTGAGCGGAGGGAAGGCGTCCAGGTTGGCCTCGGTGAGGACCAGCCGCGAGACGAGGTCGGGCCGCCGGTGAGCGAGCACGATGGCGACGGCGCCACCCATGCTGTGCGCGATCAACTCGGCGCCTCGGACGCCGGCTTCGTCCAGCGCGACCGCCACCGCGCGGGCATGCTCCTCCAGCGTGTACCCGAAGGTGCCGGGCCGGTCGCTGATGCCGTGTCCCGGCAGGTCCACGAACAGGCTGCGCCGGCCCGCGAGTTCGGCACGGGCCGCGATGTGGGCGTGATAGACGGCGGACATCGAGCCGAGCCCGTGCAGATACACCCGCGCGGGCTCCTCCCCCGGCGTCTCGGTCCAGCGGATCCGGCTGCCCTCACGGTCGAACACGGCCTGCTTCATGTCGCCCTCCCTGACGTCATCCGGCGTTCCGACCATACATCGGATGCGAGGTATAGCGTCAAGGGAGTATCAACTTGGCGAGGTACCCGGTCGCGCGCGAGAATGCGGCCGTGCTCGAACTCGCCATCCTCGGTTTCCTCTACGACGCCCCGCTGCACGGTTACGTCCTGCGCCGGCACATCGCAGCCCTCACCGGTCATGTGCGGCCCGTCGCCGAGAGCACGCTGTACCCGGCGATCAAGCGGCTGGAGAAGGCGGGCCTGCTGGTCCGGGCCACCGAGCCGGGCGCCGTGGCCGCGCCGCGTCATGTGCTGCGGCTGACCGAGGAGGGCAGGCGTGAGCTCAGGCGCCGGCTCGCCGATCCCGCGCAGCGTGAGATCACCGATGAGAACCAGTGGTTCACGCTGCTCGCATTTCTGCGGCACCTGGAGGATCCGGCCGCCCAGGCGGCCGTGCTGCGGCGCCGGCTGGCCTTCCTGGAGGAGCCGGCGAGTTTCTTCTACGCCGGCGACCGGCCGCTGCGCGCCGAGGAACTGGACGATCCGTTCCGGCGCGGTGTCCTCACCATCGCCCGTGCCACGAGCCGGGCCGAACTGACCTGGCTGCGCGACACCCTGGCCTCACTCGGCGACGTCGGCGGCTGAGGTGTCCCGGTTCCGCACCGGGCAGCCACGCAGCCCGGGGACCGGGCGGGTGCCCAGGTCGGCGACCCGGTAGCCGTCCGGATAGCCCTTGACCTCCCGGTTCTGCCGTGCGAAGTGCGGGGCACGGCGGGGTGGCAGCAGCCGGACGCACCGGCCACGCGCGCGTACCGCCCCGCGTACCAACGCGGAGGTGGCCGCGCCGGGCGGGGTGTACCGGAAGGCGCGCAGCAGGGGTTCGTCGAGCAGGGCGAGCGTCGCGGTACGCAGCAGCGGCGCCAGAGGGCGCGGATACCAGGACGCCATCAGGTCGAGCGTGGCGTCCGACACCCGCCGGGACTCCTCGGCCCAGCCGAAGTGTTCCTCTTCGTACGCGTCGAGGAGCGCCTCGAACTCCTCGTACGTCTCGGGGATACCGGGAATGCCCATGTGCCGGCCGAGGGTGCGGTAGTACTCGGTGCCGGCGACGATCTCGTGCCGCGACAGCCGCCGCCAGCCGTAGGCGTCGATCCAGCGCCTCGGCATCACGACGAAGGTGCTCAGCACATACCGCATCTCGTCGTCACCGATGTCGTAGCTGCGGTGCATCTGGTTGATGCGGCGGATCGCGCTGCGGCCCTCGTCGGTGGCGAAACCGTGCTCGACAACGGTGTCGAGGAGCAGCACGGTGTCGTCGTACCGCTTCTGGGTGCGCTCGGTCAGCTCTGCCGTCCGCGCGAGCAGCCGCCCGATGCTCGGCACTGCGTACGTGCGGTACAGGGCCAGCTCCAGGGCGCGGGTGTAGTCCCAGGGGAACTCGAACGCCACACTGAGCCGGTAGATCTCCAGAGCGTCCGCCACCGGGTCCAGCCGGCGGATCTGCCGGAGCCGCTCGAAGCGCTTCACCATGCCGTCCCCCTTCTGCCACGGAAAGTCCAACTCTACGTTGAAGGAGAGCAGATGAACGATCGACAATGACCCCGTTCGGGGGAAGGATGGTCCGCGTGTTCGTCCAGATTCGCAAATACGCAGCCAGACTACGCACCTCCACGCAGGCGCAGCCGGCGATCACTGGGGAGAGTCGCGCGCACAACTTGTTCGAAGCGGCGGCCACTTATGTCGTGGCCCGTGCGGAGGACGATCAGGACCGGATCGAGGAGGCGGCGGCATGGGTGCCGCCGGAGGCGCTGTCGTTCGGGGTGAGCGAGCTCGCCTGCCGGGCCGTCGTGGCGTTGGCCCGGGAGCGCGCCCAGTCGCCCGCGGTGGTCGCCCGGGATCTCCTCGGGCTGCCCACGGGCTGACCGGAAGCTCCCCGTCCATCGTGGTCGTTTCGCCCCCCTCCAGGCGGAAACCTGCAGCTCCGCGTGGTGTGAGGAGTCGTGACAAGCGGCTTCCGCTCGCACTAGGGTGCGCGCCGATGGACGAACCACTGGGAGGCAGGGATGGCCGGGACAGCCGATGAGGCCGTCGCCGCCGCGGACGATGCGCTGTACGTACTGACGGCGGTGCTGCTGACGCCGGCGCAGTTTCCGAGCGTTCTGGGCGACGACTATCCGGAGGCGTGTGCGGCGCTGGGACTGGCGCCGCTCGCCGACGGATACGGCCTGGTGCTGGGGCAGGACGGTGAGGGTGCGCGCTGGACGGTCGTGATCGACGACGTCTCGCTGGTCGCCGTGGCGATCGCGTCCTGGGACTGCGGCATGGAGTACGAACTGTCCCCGGACGAGCGCGCCGTTGTGGCCGCCCTTCCGGGCTGGCCACTGGCCGTCGCCGTCTCGGCTCCCGGTGTCCCCGCCCCGCACGACCCCGCTCCCGAGGTGGCGGGCCGGCCTGCGCTGAGCCCGCCGGACACCAGCTCCTGGGGACCGGCCCAGCGCCGCCTGGGCGC
Organism: Streptomyces puniciscabiei; assembly: GCF_006715785.1. Taxonomy (NCBI): domain Bacteria; kingdom Bacillati; phylum Actinomycetota; class Actinomycetes; order Kitasatosporales; family Streptomycetaceae; genus Streptomyces; species Streptomyces puniciscabiei. The sequence goes on along the minus strand of NZ_VFNX01000001.1, from coordinate 6,472,376 downwards.
CGACGAGATAGCCCTGCAGTGGGCGGCATGGCGGGAGCAGATCAACGACGAGGATTTCTCGGCGGACGGGCAGACGCAGCCGGGCGAGCCGGAGAGGGCCGGGGAGTCGTCACCGGAGGGCGGGCAGGGTGCGCCGCACCGCGGCCACCAGGGGATCAGGCGGGTGCTCGCGGAGGCCCGCGCCTACGTCGAGGCACCGCCGCCGCTCGGCCGGGTCCGCTCCTCTTTCGCCCCAGGTGACGCCCGTACGCTGCGCGCCGACGGCCCCGGCTGGTCGATCGTGGCCCGCACCGACGACATCGCCTTCGTCCTGCTCGACGAGGAGCCCGGCGAGGTCCTGCCGGTGGGCCGGGGCCCCGAGCTGCCGGGCCTGCTGGAGGCACTCGACAAGATGGCCGTACGGCCCCTCTGAGGCCGGAGGGCGCCGGGGCAGGCGGGGCGGGCCGGCAGACGAGGCGCGGGCTCCCCAAGGCCCACCGCCTGGTGCCGGGCCTCCCCAAGGCCCGGGCCTGTTGCCGGACGCGCATACGGTCGCCGTCCGAGGGACGGCAGGCGTTGGCGAACTCGCCGTCCGAAGCCGGACGACCGCAGGCCCGCGCCACCCGAGCCCGCACGACCCCTCGCGCCACGGGGTCTGTCGGCCGGCACGGCTGCCCAGCCCGCGGGCGCGGTCGTCCACCCGTACAGCGCGCCTGCCGCCGCGCGGCCCGAGGCCCGTCCGGCTCCGGCCCCGCGGTCACCTCCGCGCGCCTGCCCACGGCGTCAGCGGCCCCGTCAGCGGCCGAGTTCCTTGCGCGAGACCCTGCGCAGCCTGCGCCGCTGTGAGGGGTCCAGCGCCAGATACGCGGCCACCGGAACCCCGACCACGATCAGGAACGCCACCCACCAGGGCAGCCAGATCAGCAGGATCAGCCCGACCGCCACACCCCCGACGGCGATCTTCGCGTAGTTGGACATGAGCGTCGCCTCCTTCGCGGCCACTGCCGCTCTCTGCACTGAGAACGGCGCCCCGCCCCGCGCGGTTCCAGAACGCGCCCCTGAGATGTCCCTGAGGCACGCCCCCTAGTGGACCAGTGGCCAACAGTCGAACAGATTGTGAAGTGACCCGGATCGCGACGCCGTATGCCGGGGCCGTCCTCGATCTGCTGTGCCCACGACGGACGGCGACGTCGAGCCGCACCCTGCCCGCGCCCCAGCTGCCGGTGCAGCGCGCCCCACCGCTGTCCGATGAGCGGTCGACGCGAGCCGTTCACCCCGCGGTCGTACGACGTTCCTCATGGGGCCCAAATCTGGTCGCCGTCAACGTACTTGTCCTCAGGAGGCCCGATGTTCCCGCACGATCCCGGCCGGCGCCGCGTCCCCCGTTCCGTCGCCACGGCCCTGCCCCTGGCCCTGGCGGCCGCGCTCGTGGCCGCGGGAACGGCCACGGCGGCGCCGTCCCGGGACGCCCGTGTCATCCGCACGGCGACGCTCGGCGAGATCCCGCTCGGCGCGTTCAGCAACGCACTGCTGCCCGGCAGCGTCGACGACGACCACGGGGTGAAGCTCGGCGGCATCGGCAGTGACATCTACCCGGCGGGCCGCGACGGCGAGTACTGGACGGTGACCGACCGCGGCCCCAACGGGCAGGTCAAGGTGGACGGCAAGAAGCGCCGTACCTTCCCGGTGCCGGGATTCGACCCCGCGATCGTGAAGATCCGGGTCCGCGGGGACTCGGTCCAGGTCGTCGACGCGATCCCGTTGACCACCTCCTCGGGGAAGGCCGTCACCGGGCTCCCCGATCAGCAGAGCCGTGACGAGGCGCCGTACACCTACGACGCGAGGACGCCGCTCTCGTACAACCCGAACGGACTCGACACCGAGGGCATCGTGCGCGCCGCCGACGGTACGTTCTGGCTCGTCGACGAGTACGGCCCCTCGCTGGTCCACGTCTCCGCGCGCGGGCAGGTGCTCACCCGGTACGTGCCCGAGGGGCTCGGCCTGACGGGCGCCGACTACCCGGTGGTGGAGGCGCTCCCGTCGATCTTCCTGCACCGCAAGATCAACCGGGGGTTCGAGGGGCTGGCGCAGTTTCCCGACGGTGATCTGGTGATGGCCCTTCAGAGCCCGCTGTCGCTGCCGGACGCGGACGCCGGGGGCGCCTCGCGCACCACCCGGCTGCTGCTCTTCTCGCCGCGCGAGAAGGCCGTCACCGCAGAGTACGCCTACCGGTTCGACCCGGTGAACGTGGTCGACCCGAGCGAGAACGACACCTCCGAACTCAAGATGTCCTCGATCGTCGCCATCGGCGGCGACCGGCTACTGGTCGAGGAGCGCACGGACAAGGCGGCCCGGCTGCAGCTGGTGCGGCTGGGGCGCAGGTCGAGCATTCTGGGCAGCCCCTGGGACAACGACACGACCTCGCCGTCCCTGGAGCAGCTGGCCGATCCGGCCACCGCCGGCGTGCCGGTGCTCGCCAAGCGGCTCGTGGTCGACCTGAACAAGGTCGACGGCGTGCCGCAGAAGATCGAGGGCATCGCGCGCGTGGACCACGACTCGCTCGCCTTGATCAATGACAACGACTTCGGGATGACCGACGGCTCCGGCGCCTTCGACGCGCAGGGCCGGCTGGTCGACAGCGGCATCAAGACGACCGTCGTGTACGTCCGGCTGCCCGAGGACCTGTGACTGACGCTCATTGACCGGACAGTCCGGAAACTGGACTGACGGAGGGCCGGGGCGGCGGATGCCGCACACCGGCCCTCCGTGCCTTCAGCCCCGCGCGCCGAGCAGGTGGTCCATGGCGAGCTGGTCGAGGCGTTCGAAGGCCATGCCGCGCGCGGCCGCGGCCTCGACGTCGAAGTCCTCGAAGGCGGTGCGGTCGGTGAGCAGGGCCTGCAGTCCGTCCGCGGCGGTGGGCCGGGCCAGCTCGTCCAGGCGCGAGTCCCGCAGCGCCTGCTGGACCTCGGGGTCGGCGCGGAAGGCCTTGGCGCGCTCCTTGAGGATGAGGTAGTTGCGCATGCAGCCCGCCGCCGAGGCCCAGACACCGTCGAGGTCCTCGGTCCGCGGCGGCTTGAAGTCGAAGTGCCGCGGGCCCTCGTAGCCGGCGCTCTCCAGCAGGTCCACCAGCCAGAACGCCGCGCGCAGGTCACCGGCGCCGAACCGCAGGTCCTGGTCGTACTTGATGCCGGACTGGCCGTTGAGGTCGATGTGGAAGAGCTTGCCCGCCCACAGCGCCTGCGCGATGCCGTGCGGGAAGTTCAGGCCGGCCATCTGCTCGTGGCCGACCTCGGGGTTGACGCCGTACAGCTCGGGGCGTTCCAGGCGCTCGATGAACGCCAGGGCGTGGCCGACGGTGGGGAGCAGGATGTCGCCGCGCGGCTCGTTCGGCTTGGGCTCGATGGCGAAACGGATGTCGTAGCCCTGGGTGGTGACGTACTCGCCGAGCAGGTCGAAGGCCTCCTTCATCCGGTCCAGCGCCACGCGCACGTCCTTGGCGGCGCCGGACTCCGCCCCCTCGCGGCCGCCCCAGGCCACGTAGGTCCTCGCACCCAGCTCGACCGCCAGATCGATGTTGCGGATCGTCTTGCGGAGCGCGTAGCGGCGCACGTCGCGGTCGTTGGCGGTGAACGCGCCGTCCTTGAACACCGGGTGGGTGAACAGGTTGGTGGTGGCCATCGGCACCGTCATGCCGGTGGCGTCCAGGGCCTGCCGGAACCGCTTGATGTGCGACTCGCGCTCGGTGTCCGAGGACCCGAAGGGGATCAGGTCGTCGTCGTGGAAGGTCACCCCGTGGGCACCGAGCTCGGCCAGGCGCTGCACCGTCTCGACCGGGTCCAGGGCGCGGCGCGTGGCGTCGCCGAACGGATCCCTTCCCTGCCAGCCGACGGTCCACAGGCCGAAGGTGAACCTGTCCTCGGGGGTGGGCTGGTAACTCATGCCGCGGCTCCTTGCTGCGTTGCGACTATTTCGTCATGGCCGTTTACAAATTAGTATGCGCTCGCGCCTCTGGGAAGAGACAAGATGTCTTTGTCCCGCAGAGCCGTCGAAAGTCACCGAAGTCGCGGAACGTCGCGGAAAAGGGAGAGCCCGATGTCAGCAGCCGAGGGTCCGCTCGTCGTCGGCGTGGACACATCCACTCAGTCCACGAAGGCACTGGTCGTCGACGCGTCCACCGGCCAGGTGGTGGCCAGCGGCCAGGCGCCGCACACCGTGTCCGCCGGCGCGGGCCGCGAGAGCGACCCGCGGCAGTGGTGGGACGCGCTGTGCGAGGCCCTGCGCCAGTGCGGTGACGCGGCGCACGAGGCGGCCGCCGTGTCGATCGGCGGCCAGCAGCACGGCCTGGTCACCCTGGACGGGCGGGGCGAGCCGGTGCGTCCGGCGCTGCTGTGGAACGACGTCCGCTCGGCACCGCAGGCCCGCCGGCTGGTGGAGGAGCTGGGCGGTCCGAAGGCCTGGGCGGAGCGCACGGGCAGCGTGCCCGGCGCGTCGTTCACGGTCACGAAGTGGGCTTGGCTGGCCGAGCACGAGCCGGAGTCGGTCCGCGCCACCAAGGCGGTGAGGCTCCCCCACGACTACCTCACCGAGCGCCTGACCGGGCAGGGCACGACCGACCGCGGCGACGCGTCCGGCACCGGCTGGTGGGCCTCCGGCACGGAGACGTACGACGCGGAGACCCTCGCGCACGTCGGGCTCGACCCGGCGCTGCTGCCCCGGGTGGTGCGGCCGGGAGAGGTGGCCGGCACCGTGCGCGACAGCCATGACCTGCCGTTCTCCAAGGGCACGCTGGTCGCCCCCGGCACCGGCGACAACGCCGCGGCCGCGCTCGGGCTCGGCCTGCGGCCCGGCACCCCGGTGCTCAGCCTCGGCACATCCGGCACGGTTTACGCCGTCTCCCGGCGCCGCCCGGCCGATCCGACCGGCACGGTGGCGGGGTTCGCCGACGCGCACGGGGACTGGCTGCCGCTGGCCTGCACCCTGAACTGCACACTCGCCGTGGACCGCGTCGCGGCGCTGCTGGGCCTGGACCGTGAGGCCGTGGAGCCCGGCGGCTCCGTGACCCTGCTGCCGTACCTGGACGGCGAGCGCACACCGAACCTGCCGCACGCCTCCGGTCTGCTGCACGGCCTGCGTCACGACACGACCGCCGGGCAGCTTCTGCAGGCCGCGTACGACGGCGCCGTGCACGCGTTGCTCGGCGCACTCGACCTGGTCCTGGACGAGGACGCGGACCGCAGCACCCCGCTGCTGCTGATCGGCGGCGGATCACGCGGGACGGCCTGGCAGCAGACGGTACGGCGGCTGTCCGGGCGGCCGGTCCAGGTCCCCGAGGCCCGCGAACTGGTCGCCCTCGGCGCCGCGGCACAGGCCGCCGGCCTGCTCACCGGCGAGGACCCGGCCGCGGTGGCCCGCCGCTGGAACACGGCTGCCGGGCCGGTGCTGGACGCCGTGGAGCGGGACCAGGAGACACTGGAGCGGATCACCGGGGTACTCTCCGACGCATCCCCGCTGCTGGAGCGGGGCACGCAGACCACCCCGCGCGCATGAGCCGGGCCGCAGACACCGAGGACTGACTCCAGGCATGACCGCACCGCTGCACGAGGCCCGCCCGCCGGGCGCCGGCCGCGCCCTGCCGGACACCCAGCAGGGCATGCGTCGGCGCAACCTGGCCCGTGTGCTGCACGCCGTCGGCGCGGAGGGTTCGCTGTCGCGGGCCGCCGTCGCCTCGCGCATCGGGCTGACGCGGGCGGCCGTGTCGACGCTGGTGGACGAGCTGATCCGGTGGGGTCTGCTGGAGGAACTGGGTCCCGAGCGGCCGGGCCGGGTGGGCCGGCCGGGGTCGGCGCTCGCACTGAGCGGCCGCGGGCCGGCTGGGATCGGCGCCGAGATAGGCGTCGACCACCTCGCGGTGTGCGCGGTCGATCTGCGCGGCGTGGTCCGGGCGCGGGCCGTACGGCACGGAGCGAACCGGGGCCGGCCACCCGGGCCGGTGGTCGAGGAACTGACCGAACTGGTGCGCCGGGTCGTCGCGGAGGCGGAGGGGGAGGCGCTCTGGCCCGCCGGTCTCGCGGTCGCCGTGCCCGGGCTCGTGGCGCGGGACGGCCGTACGGTCGTCCGGGCCCCGAACCTCGACTGGCACGACACCGACCTCGGCGTCCTGCTGCCCCACGCCTGGCCGCTGACCGTGGACAACGAGGCCAACTTCGGCGCGCTCGCCGAGCTGTGGCTGGGTGACGGAACGGCGCGTGACTTCCTGCACGTGTCGGCCGAGATCGGCATCGGTGCCGCGGTCGTCGTGGACGGCGGACTGCTGCGCGGCACGCGCGGCTTCGCGGGCGAGCTGGGGCACGTGCCGGTACGGCCGGACGGACCGCCCTGTCCGTGCGGCGGCCGGGGCTGCCTGGAGCAGTACGCGGGCGAGGAGGCGGTGCTGCGCGCGGCGGGGCTGGAGCCGCGCGAGGACCTGGTGGGCCTGCTCGCGGGGCGCGCCGAGCAGGGCGACGAGGGCGTGCGGGCAGCCCTGCGGGACGCCGGTACGGCCCTCGGCATCGCCCTGACCGGGGCGGTGAACCTCCTCGACCCGGAGACGGTGGTCCTGGGCGGCGCCCTGGCCGGCCTCTCCCCCTGGCTGCTGCCGTCGCTGGAGACGGAGCTGACGAGCCGTACGGCGGGCCCGCCCTGCCCGGTGACGGTCTCCCGGCTGGGGCCCGAGGGACCCCTGCTGGGCGCGGCGCACTCGGTCGTCCGGGGTGTGCTGGACGATCCCGCGGTGGTGGCGGAACGTTCCTGAGGTCCCTCGCCGGGTCCAGCGGGGTCCGGGCTTGTGCAACCGGCTGGGGACGAACGGGCCGGCGACCGCCTGTGTTCACCCGATCGGGTGGCCGGGTTTTCCACAAGTGGAGGCTTCTCCACGGATGCGGTGTGCGCTCTTCTGCCCAACCCGCCCGCGCCGTACCGTGATTCACGCGAGGCACGGCCGACGGCCCGTCAAGGGCGTGTCGCCGAGCGGTTGACCGTATTTCACGAGCGCCGGGTGGCAGTGGGCTGACAGACATCGGGGGACACATGCACCAGGAGACGACCGGGACGCTGAGGCGTGACGCCATCGGGTTGCGCGAGGTGCTCTTCCAGAGTGTCACGGCGATGGCCCCGGCGGCCGCCGTGGCCGCGTCGATCCCGGCCGGCGCCGCCTTCGCGGGCGGCAGCCTGCCGCTGGCGGTGCTGATCGCCCTGGTGGCCTGTCTGTTCACTGCGTCGTGCGTGGCCGAGCTGGCCCGGGAGCTGCCTGCGGCGGGCTCGGTGGCCACGTATGCGGCGCGGGGGCTGCACCCCGCCGTCGGGTTCCTCGTCGGCTGGGGTTACGTCTTCGTGGAGATGCTGGTCCCGCCACTGCTGCTCCTCCAACTGGGCTTCACGGCGGCGGGCACGCTGCACGAGGAGTGGTCCTCGTATCCGGCGGACCTGTGGTGGCCGTGGTCCTTGGCGGGCGCCGGTGTGATCGCCGTCGCCGGTTACCTGGGGATCCGTGCCTCGGCCCGCTTCGGCACCGTCCTCGGCGTCTTCGAGATCCTCGTCTTCCTGGTGTTCGCGGTCCTGCTCATCGGCAGGGCGGGCGGCGCCAACACCCTGACGGTGTTCGGCACTTCGCACACCGCCGACGGTTACGCCGGGATCAGCGGCGTGTTCGCCGGGTCCGTGTACACGGTGCTGGCGTTCGCGGGGTTCGAGGCGGCAGCGCCGCTCGCCGAGGAGACACGCGATCCCCGGCGGACGATGCACCGCGCGGTCCTCGGAGCGGCCCTGGGCATCGGCCTGTTCTATGTGATCACGACCTACGCGATGACCGTCTACTTCGGCCCGGACCGCTTCGCGAAGTTCGGCGCCTCGGGTGCCGCCTCCTGGGACGGCGTCGCCCGGGCGTCCTTCGGGCTCTTCTGGGTGCTGGTCTTCCTGGCGGTGGTCAACTCGACGATCGCCAACGCCAACGCGTGTGCGAACGTCTCGACCCGTACGGCCTTCGCCCTGGCCCGCGTCCGGGTCCTGCCCCGCCTGCTCGCCACCCTTCACCCCCGGCACCGCTCCCCCGTCGCCGGTATCGCACTGCAGACCCTCGTAGCGGTCGGGGCGGTCCTGGGACTCGGTTTCGGCTACGAGCCCGTGACCGCGTTCCTGCTGCTCGCCACGGTGATCGTCACGGTCGTCGTCGGTGTCTACATCGTCGTGAACCTCGCCTGCGCCGGCTACTTCCTGCGGGCCGGCCGGGCCGCCGTCAAGCCGGTCCGGCACCTGCTGTTCCCGGTGCTCGGCATCGCGGCCTTCGTCCCCGCCCTGCTGACGGCCGCCGGCCTCCCGGTCTTCGACTTCGTCACCGAACTGACCGCGCCGGTCTCCTACGCCGGCCCGATCGTCGGCGTCTGGATGGCGGCCGGTGCGGTCGTGCTCGTCGTACTGATACGGCGCCACCCCGAGCGCATGGCCGAGACCGCTCGGGTGCACCTCGACACGTACGACACGGCCGGTCCCCGGCAGGACGGGACCGTCCCCCGCTGACTCGCCGGCACCGCGCGGGGGCTCCCGGCCCCGGTCTGCGCAAGCCCCGTCCCACGACCGCTCTCGTCAGAAGGGACCACTCCACGATGACCGACCCCCGGATCCTCACCGTGCGCCCGGAACCGGACGCATACGCCTGGACGTTCGGCGGCGCACCGCCCGTGGCACGGATCGCGCCCGGCACGGTTCTCGACCTGTACACGGAGGACTGCTTCGCCGGCCGGGTGCGCTCCGAGAAGGACCTGGTCTCCGAGGTCTGCGAGTTCCCGTTCCTGAATCCGCAGACTGGACCCTTCCACATCGAGGGCGCCGAGCCGGGCGACACGGTGGCCGTGCACTTCGTTTCGATCGAGCCGGCCCGCGACTGGGCAGCGTCGACGACGGTCCCGCTCTTCGGCGCGCTCACCTCCACGCACACCACGGCCTCGCTGCAGCCCCCGCTGCCGGAGCGCGTCTGGATCTGGCAGCTGGACCGCGCCCGGCGCACCGCCCTCTTCCAGGCGCAGGACAGCGACATCGAGGTGGAGCTGCCCATAGACCCCATGCACGGCACGGTCGGCGTGGCCCCCGCCAATCTCGAGGTGCGCTCGGCCCTGGTGCCGGACGCGCACGGCGGGAACATGGACACACCCGAGATGCGGACCGGCGTCACCTGCTATCTGGGGGTCAACGTCGAGGGCGCCCTTCTCAGCCTCGGCGACGGGCACGCCCGGCAGGGCGAGGGCGAGACCTGCGGCGTGGCCGTGGAGTGCGCGATGAACACCGTGGTGGTCGTCGAGCTCCTCAAGGACGTCGCCACGCCGTGGCCCCGGCTGGAGTCGGACACCCACATCATCTCGACCGGCTCGGCCCGCCCGCTGGAGGACGCGTTCCGCATATCGCAGCTGGACCTGGTGCAGTGGCTGGCCCGCGACTACGGGTTCAGTGAGCCGGACGCGTACCAATTCGCAACCCAGGCGGTCGAATCACCGTTGGCCAACGTGTGCGACACGAACTACACGTGTGTGGCCAAGCTCCGCAAGGAGTGGTTGCCGGCACGCGAGACGTACCGGGGCATGCACGCGCGGCTACGGGAGACCGCGCGGGCCCTTCGACGCTGACAGCACCACGTCCCCGGCGACGGCTCCCGGCTCCCGGCTCCCGGCTCCCGGCTCGTGACGCTCCCACCCCCACAACCTCTGAAAGCCCCCCACCCCCGAAAGGCACCCGCCGATGGACATGGGCATGGACATGGACCCGGCCGGAACGGCACAGCGAAGAGAGCCGGAGCAGCCGGCGAGACAGGGCAGGCCGCGCGTGAGCAGACGCCGGCTGCTGATGGGTGCGGCGCTCGCCGCCGTCCCCTACGCGCTGCTCCCCGACCCGCGCGCCGGTGCGCAGTCCGGCACCGTCGACTACCCGCCCGCCGAGTGGCGGCCGGCGAGCCCCTCCAACTACACCGCGTCCGACCGCCCCGGCGGCTACGTCATCGACCGTGTGATCATCCACGTCACACAGGAGACGTACACCAACACGCTGGCGATCTTCGGCAATCCGGAGAAAAAGGTGTCCGCGCACTATCTGGTCCGCTCGGCGGACGGGCACGTCGCGCAGTGCGTGCACGAGGCCGACATCGCCTGGCACGCGGGCGACTGGGACTACAACACCCGCAGCATCGGCATCGAGCACGAAGGGTGGGTGGACCAGCCGGCCTATTTCACCAACGCGCTCTACGAGGAGTCGGCGAAGCTCACGGCGGCGATCTGCGACAAGTACGGCATCCCGAAGGACAGGGAGCACATCATCGGCCACTACCAGGTGCCCGGCACCGATCACACCGATCCAGGCCCGTACTGGGACTGGGTCCGCTACCTGAGGCTGGTCAACTTCGCCTAGCCGCAAGACGATGGTCGCGGGACGAACGTCACTGTTTCACCGTCCGGGGAGGCCGAGTTGACCGATCCGTGGGTGGCCCTGGAGCCGGGGGCCGACCCCGCCGAGCGGGTCCGTGCGCTGCGCCGGGCGCACGAGACGTTCACCACGGTGGGCACAGTGCCGCGTCCGGTGCGGTCGGTGGTGGCCGAGTCATGGCGGCGCAGTGCGCGGGCCGGTGTCCGCCCGGACGGCACCGCCGGCGTGGAGCTGACCGACGGCGACCTCGGCGCGTACCGGGCGGAGCACCCGCTGGCCAGGGTGATGCCGCTGTTCCGGGAGCTGCTCGGCACGTTCGCCGCCGACGGCGAGCATCTGCTGGCGGTGTGCGACGCGCACGGCAGGCTGCTGTGGGTCGAGGGGCATTCGGCGACCCGGCGCCGGGCGGACGGGATGAACTTCGTACCGGGGGCACGCTGGTCGGAGAGCGCGGTCGGCACCAACGCGCCGGGGACCGCGGTCGCCGTGGACCGGCCGGTGCAGGTGTTCGCCGCGGAGCACTTCATACGGCGGGTCCAGCCGTGGACCTGTGCGGCGGCGCCGGTGCACGATCCGCGCACCGGGCGGGTCCTGGGCGCGGTGGACATCACCGGCGGCGACGGGCTGGCGCATCCGCACAGCCTCGGGTTCGTGCAGGCGGTGGCGCGGGCGGCGGAGACGCAGCTCGCGCTGCTCGATCCGCCGGGGAGCGCGGTGGACACGCCGCTGCTCGGCGCACTGGGCCGGGACGAGGCCGAGTTGGTCCTGGACGGCAGCCGGGTCCGGCTCAGCCGCCGGCACAGCGAGATCCTCGTGCTGCTGGCCCGGCATCCCGAGGGGCTGAGCGGCGACGAGCTGCTGTGCGCGCTGTACGCGGACGAGTCGGTGACGCCGGTGACCCTTCGTGCGGAACTGGCCCGGCTGCGCAGGTTGCTGGGTCCGGGCCTGCTCGGCTCGCGGCCGTACCGGCTGACGGCCGCGGTCGAGTCGGACGTCACCGTGGTGGAGCGGCGGCTCAGGTCGGGGGCGGTCACGGCGGCGGCGGAGGCGTACACCGGGCCGCTGCTGCCCGGTTCGCAGGCGCCGGCGATCGTACGACTGCGGGACCGTCTCGCCGACGAGCTGCGGACGGCACTCGTCGCACACCGCGATCCGGACCTGCTGGCGGACTGGGCGCATGCACCGTGGGGCGAGGACGACCTGGAGGTGTGGCGGGCGCTGGCCGCGGTGCGGCCCACGGCACCTGTGCGGGCCCGGCTCGCCGCGCTGGAGGCCGAGCTGACGGCCCCGGTCGGCCGGACGCCGGGGCGGACCCGCGGCGCAACGTGGTTGCAACGTCCGCCCGCCTAGCCTCGCGCCCGAGAGCTGCCCAACGGCGGGCAGCGCTGCACCGGGAGGCAGACCAGCATGACTCGTTACGCGGCGCCGGGCACCGAAGGCGCGATCGTCTCCTACCAGGCGCGCTACGACCACTTCATCGGCGGCGAGTACGTGCCGCCGTTGCGCGGGCAGTACTTCGAGAATCCGTCGCCGGTCAACGGACAGCCGTTCACCGAGATCGCGCGGGGTACCGCGGAGGACGTCGAGCGGGCGCTGGACGCGGCGCACGAGGCCGCGCCGGCGTGGGGCCGTACGCCGGTGGCGGAGCGCAGCGACATCCTGCTGAAGATCGCCGACCGCATGGCGGCCCACCTGGAACCCCTGGCGGTGGCCGAGAGCTGGGAGAACGGCAAGCCGGTCCGCGAGACACTGGCGGCCGACATCCCGCTGGCGATCGACCACTTCCGTTACTTCGCGGGAGCGATCCGGGCGCAGGAGGGGTCGCTCGGCGAGATCGACGACGACACGGTGGCGTACCACTTCCACGAGCCGCTCGGCGTCGTCGCGCAGATCATCCCGTGGAACTTCCCGATCCTGATGGCGGCGTGGAAGCTCGCGCCGGCGCTCGCCGCGGGCAACGCGGTCGTCCTGAAGCCGGCCGAGCAGACACCGGCCTCCATCCACTACTGGGTGAGCCTGATCGCGGACCTGCTGCCGCCCGGCGTGCTGAACATCGTCAACGGCTTCGGCGTGGAGGCGGGCAAGCCGCTGGCGTCCAGCCCGCGCGTGGCGAAGGTGGCGTTCACCGGGGAGACCACGACCGGGCGGCTGATCATGCAGTACGCCTCGGAGAACATCAAGCCCGTCACCCTCGAGCTCGGCGGCAAGTCGCCGAACATCTTCTTCGACGACGTGTGGGCGCACGACGACGACTTCCGCGACAAGGCGCTCGAGGGCTTCACCATGTTCGCGCTCAACCAGGGCGAGGTCTGCACCTGCCCGTCGCGGGCGCTGATCCAGCGCGGACACTACGCGGAGTTCCTGCAGGCGGCCGTGGAACGCACCCGGCAGATCAAGCCGGGCCACCCGCTCGACACCGACACGATGATCGGCGCCCAGGCCTCCAACGACCAGCTGGAGAAGATCCTCTCCTACCTGGACATCGGCCGGCAGGAAGGCGCGAAGGTCCTCACCGGCGGCGAGCGCATCGAATACGACGGCGAGCTCAAGGGCGGCTACTACGTCCAGCCGACCATCTTCGAGGGCGACAACCGCATGCGGATCTTCCAGGAGGAGATCTTCGGCCCGGTCGTCTCGGTGGCCTCCTTCGACGACTTCGACGACGCCATCAAGATCGCCAACGACACGCTGTACGGCCTCGGCGCCGGCGTGTGGACCCGCGACACCAACACCGCCTACCGCGCGGGCCGCGCCATCCAGGCGGGCCGGGTGTGGACCAACTGCTACCACGCCTACCCCGCGCACGCGGCGTTCGGCGGCTACAAGCAGTCCGGCATCGGCCGCGAGACACACAAGATGATGCTGGAGCACTACCAGCAGACGAAGAACATTCTTTGTTCTTACAGCCCTCAGAAACTTGGCTTCTTCTAAAGCCTGAAGTCGGGTTGCCTGGAGGCATCGTTGCCCTCCAGGCAGTCCTACACGACAGGTACCGAATGTAATCAATTCGTATCCTTGAGTTACTTTCTGCCATCCAAGGGAGTTCCCGCCGGACCAGTCGCGGACCAGTAGCGCCGAAGGACATCACTCCAGGAGCCGCCCGCCCACGAGCGCAGCGACCCGCCGACACTCGGCAGCGGCGCCCGAACAGCCAGCAGTTCTGGAAGAGATCTTCGACCTCCTGGTCGCCCTGAACGCATCCGTTTCGCGAGCGAAGGCTGCCCGCGGCGAGAACGGGCCTGCCGACGTCCACAAACTGCCGAAGACCACGAGGAGGACAGCAGCCCTGAAAGGGCCGGGTAAGAAGCCCGCTCCCAAGCTTCTGACGTGAACAAGGCCGTCGTCAGTGCCGCGTGCGATCCTCACCCCCGGGAGCGGTCACTTCAAAGGAGGCCGGGTGGCGACGGAACGTCCGCGGAAGGCCAGCCGTAGGCAGCGGCGAGCCTGCCCTGGGCAGCCTCACCCCCATCTCTGGCGGCGCGCGAAGCACCTGGCGGGGCGAATCGTGACGTCGTTCTTCAGCAAGGCCAGGCGCACGGTGGCCAGGCTCGACCGGACGAAGCCGAGTTCGACGCGATCAAATGGCCCGCCCTGGGCCAGGTCCTCGCGACGCAGAGAACACCCTCGACCCACACATGCGCCGATTAACCCGCAAGTTGATGAGCCTGCTGCCCCGACATAGGGACACGCTGATGCTATCCGGCTACCAGGAGATGAACCGTTCCGGGTTCGGTAGGGACTCGATCGTTTGAGAGGATCGAGTCATGGCACGTCCTTCCCAGTACCCGCTTGAGCTGCGCCGTCGTGCGGTGCGGATGGTCGCCGAGGTGCGGCCGGAGTACGACACCGAGTGGGCCGCGATGAAAGCGGTCGCCCAGAAGCTGGGCATCGGCACGACCGAGACCCTGCGCAAGTGGGTACGGCAGGACCAGATCGACGCCGGCGCCAGGCCGGGCACCACGACGGAGGAGTCCGCTGAACTGAAGCGGCTGAAGAAGGAGAACGCCGAGCTGAAGCGGGCCAACGAGATCCTCAAAGCCGCGGCGTCTTTCTTCGCGGCCGAGCTCGACCGGCCACACACACGCTCATGGCGTTCATCGACGAGCACAAGGACCGCTTCGGCGGCGTCGAGCCGATCTGCCGGGTCCTCACCGACCACGACTGCAAGATCGCCCCGTGCACCTACTACGCCCACCACAAACGCCAGGCCACGCCCGCGGCCCGCACTCTTCGCGACGCTGAGCTGAAGATCCTCATCACAGAGGTGTACGAAGCCAACTACCGTGTCTACGGCGCGAGGAAGATCTGGCGGCACCTGAACCGCCAGGATGTCGCGGTGGCCCGCTGCACCGTCGAGCGCCTCATGCGCGAGCTCAGCATTACCGGAGCGGTCCGCGGAAGGTAGGTGATCACCACGATCCCCGATGCGAGCGCGGAACGGGCTCCTGACCTCGTGGACCGCGACTTCGTCGCCCCAGCCCCGAACCGCTGCTGGGTCGCCGACTTCACCCACGTCGTCACGTTCGCCGGCGTCGTCTACGTTGCCTTCGTCGTGGACACCTTCTCCCGCCGCATCGTCGGCTGGTCCGCCGCCACTTCAAAGGAGACCCGGCTCGTCCTGGACGCCCTCGAGATGGCCCTCTGGCAACGCGGCCGAGATCAACGTCCTTATCAGAAAGGCGAGTTGATACATCACTCCGATGCCGGGTCGCAATACACATCGTTCGCGCTCGCCGAGCATCTCGACCGGGCAGGCATCGCCGCGTCGATCGGATCGGTCGGCGACGTCTACGACAATGCCCTGATGGAGTCAACGATCGGCCTGTTCAAAACTGAGTTGATCAAGCCCCGCCGGCCCTGGAAGACACTCTCCGAGGTCGAGCTGGCCACTGCCGAATGGGTCGACTGGTACTGCCATCGCCGACTGCACGGTGAGATCGGGCACATCCCACCCGCCGAATGCGAGACCAACTACTACCTCGAAACCACGAAACCCCAGGTCACAGTCACAACCTAGAGTCTCGATCAAACCCGGAACGGTTCAGATGCCATTGCCCCGGCCACCTTGGCGGTGCGGGGTTGGCCTGCAGCAGCCGGCCGGCAACAGGATGGGCCGCAGGATAACCACCCGGACGGGCGGCGCGGCGGGCCCATTCCCCGACGGCGCCTGCGCATTCCGCGGATTGTGCGGATCCTGCGGGACCGCCCCGCCCGGTGCATCGTTCTCCCAGCGGTGCAACCGTCCGATGCCCGTGCGCCATGTGCACAGACACCTCCGTGATTCACAAACGCGCAATCGGGCTGCCGGTCGCATCCCAGATGCGCGACCCGGCTGGCCGCCGGGCTTCCGGGTGCGGCCAGGGCTGGAGCGGGCGATGCCCACGATGGTGCACAGCCGCTTCACGCCGTAGCGGCGGTGGTGGTCGGCAACGAACTGGAAGCGGTTCACCAGCGCGTCTTCCCCGGCGAAATACTTCGCCGCCTTCCGCAGGATCTCGCGCTCTTCCTCCAGCTCACGGACCTTCTTCCGCAGAGCCGTGTTCTCCGCCTCCAACGGCGTCGGCGGCCCCGCCGGCACCTCCGCCCGGCGCCCCCGCGGCCGGCTCGCTGCTCACCGCGGCATTGGCCGTCGAAGACGATGTCACCGACAGCTCCGCGCTGCACGACGTGCCTGGAGATGCCGCGCCCTCGGTGCCCTGTCCTCATCCGCTCAGCCACGCCGTCAGGCCCCGTAGCACGGCGTTGCGGCCGCGATCCGGCACCGTCCACAGCGTCTGACCCTGGACGCCCCACTGCTCCAGCAGGGCGTTGGCGGCGAGGAACCCGGTCGTCGCCGCGCGTTCCATCAGCGCCACGGGCAGACCGCTGCGCACCAGGTCGCCGGCTACCACCACACGCGGGTCAGGGCTGCGCACGGACGGCCGGTCGAGGTAGCCGCCCACCGGGAACAGGGGGCAGTCCTGGCGCCATTCATGGCGTGCGTCGACGATCCCTGCGGCACGGGTCTCGGGGTAGACGCGGTGCAAGTCGGCGATGAGGCGCTTTTCCTGGACGTCCCGGGTGACCGTGCTCGGCAGCGCGTAGGCATGCAGTTCCACGACCGATCCTCCCGTGCGCGTGGCCCACTGGGCCGCCTGGTCTTCCCAGCGTTCCAGGACGCTGATGTTGTCCAACGCGTCGAACCCGGCGGTGCCGAGGAAGCCCGGCCGGTCCGGCGCGACCGGCCGGTCCAGCCACAGGCGGGTGACCAGGAACGGCGGGGCGGTGCGCAGCCGTGCGATTTGCTTGCGCCAGGTGGGATCACCCAGCCGGGCGGAGCGGTCGACGAGGTGGCGTAGCCCGGCGGCGTCCAGGGCGAGGACGACACTGTCGTGTCGTGCCTCGTCCTTATCGGTGCTGATCTGGTAGCGCCCGTCGCGTGTGGGTTCGATGTGTTCGACGCGGATGCCGGTGCGCACGAGGGCGCCGTGCCGCCGCAGGTAGCCGGCGAGTGGGTCCCATAGGGCAGTCGGGAAGGGGGCGCGGGGGACGTCGAAGAGCAGACCCTCGGCGGAGCCGAGGAAGTAGATGTGGAACATCACTGCGAGCTCGGCCGCCGACAGTTGCCTCGGGGCGGCGAAGAAGCTGCGGGAGAAGACCTCGAAGGCCAGGTGGCGGGCCCGTTCGGGGAAGCGCACCGCGTCCAGGAAGTCGTGGGCGCTGACGTCGTCGAGCCGGCTGTATACGTCAGGCAGACGGACGTCGCACAAGGGCAGCGCGGCGACCAGGTCGAGTGACGGCAGGTCCTTCAGGCTGAAGGAGGGGCTGAGTAGCGCGAAGCCCAGTGCGCTGAGGGGAGGGGTGCGGGGGACGTGCCGGAAGCCGTCCCGGGCCCCGCCGACGTGCAGCAGCGGGTAGTCCGGCAGGCTGGTCAGCCGTTCCAGCGCGGGGTCGGTTCGGCGCAGCAGTCCGCGTAGGTTGTAGTACTGGCGGAAGAAGGCGTGGAAGCCGCGGCTCATGGTCACGGTGGTGCCGTCGCGCAGTTGGGTCGGCCATCCACCGACCCGGCCGCCCAGGTAGGGCTGCTTCTCGTACACGGTGACGGATGCCCCGCGCTCGGCGAGCGCGGTGGCGGCGGCCAGGCCGGCGATGCCTGCGCCGACCACCGCCACCGATGGCGGGGTGCCCTGCACCCGCAGGGTTCCGGGCCTGGCGGGCAGGATCCGTGCCCGCCGGTCGCGTCCCCGGCGGGCGGCGCCCTGGTGCGCGGTCCTCATGCGTCCTCCCGGTGGTGGTGTGGCCGGCGGGCGACGAAGGTGTGGGTGATGCCCGTCTGCCAGCCTGGTAGCGGCAGGGTGCGGACGTGGTCGAAGCCGGCCGCGTCGAGCCGCCGCGCGAAACGCGCGGCGGTGTCGAAGTCCAGGACGCTGAGCCACAGATGCCGGTACAGCGGTCCGTCCCCCAGCAGGGTCGCGACGGGCAGCACGACACCTCGGCAGACCAGGGTCCACACCGCGCGGTCGGCGCGCCGCCCGCGCAGGGTGTACTCGTGCACGCCGATGCGGCCGCCCGGCCGCAACTGGGCGTGGGCGGCGGCGAGTACGGCGTCCGGATCGGTGACGTTGCGGAAGAGATAGGCCGCGAACACCGCGTCGAAGGGGCCGCGTACCCCTGCGTCGGAGAGCCGCTCGGCCGGGGCGTGCACGAAGGTCACCCCGTCCGCCCACGGTTTGGCTGCGGCCCGCCGGAGCATGCCGGCCGAGGCGTCCACGGCGGTGATGCGGGCGGCGGGCAGCACGGACCGCAGCGCGGCGGTGGAGGCGCCGGTGCCGCAGCCGAGGTCCAGCAGGCGCAGCCCCTGCCCCTGTCCGGGCAGACCCAGCCGGCGCACGGAGCGGCGCAGGTGGGCGTGGTAGCCGGGGTTGGCGGCCACGAGGGTGTCGTAGCTGCGGGAGGCGTGGTCGAAGGCGGCGGCAAGGTGGTCGTCGCGCAGCAGCGTCATGCGGTCTCCGTCGGGGGGAAGTGCGGGTCGGATGCGTCCGGGGCGTGACGTAGCGAGGTGGCGGGACGTGTCGGCGGAAGCGGTGACAGGGGCAGGTCGAAGGGGCGGCGGGGCAGGAGGGGCAGCTCCAGAGCGGAGCGCAGCATCGGTCCGACGGGCGAACTCAGCCCGATGGAAAAGTCTTCGTGCAGGCGGGTGCCTCCGTCGAGGAAGCGCAGCAGCCGTGCCATGGGCACGCAGGCGAACAGGCGGCTGAACAGTTCCGGGCCGTCGGCCCGGCCGCTGTCCAGAGCGCGCAGCAGGACGGCGTCCATCGCGCGGAAGCGGGCCGGATGGGCGGCGGGCGGCACCGGGCGACGCCCGCGGCGCAGGGCGTCGGCGACGGCCCTGGTCTGGCGCTGCAGCCCGGCGAAGGTGTAGCCGGTGGCGGGCCGGGTCGCGCCGCCGGCGGCGCCGATACGGAAGACCGAGGCTCCGGTCTGCCGGGCGATCGGCGCGTCGGTCATCGGGATGACTCCGGTCTCAGTGGCCAGGACCTGACGTTCGCCGAGCCGCAGCACCTCGTCGGCGTAGTGCCGTACGGCAGCCTCGTACCCGTCCGGAGTGAGGGTGCGCGGGGAGAACTCGGTGTACTCCACGAGCGCCTCGCACGGTCCGGTCGGCAGCACGTAGCCGAACGACAGTCCGTGGACGGGCTGCGGGGTACGGAAGTCCATCAGCTCCACGGCGGCCGGGTCGAAGGCCGGGCGGGCGGTGCGCACGAACCAGCCGTGGAAGTGCTGCAGCAGGGTGGTACGGGCGGCCGGCAGGCTGCCGAGGGGACGGGAGTCGAACACCCAGCGGGCCGTCAGCATCCGCGCTCGGCCGTCGGAGTCCCTGAGGTGTACGTGAGCGCCACCGGGCACATCCTCCACCGCTTCGACGGTCGCTTCCAGGCGCCGCACGTTCCGACTGAGGGCCAGGTCCCGGGATACGAGGCGCTCGAAATCCTCGGAGCGGACCATGCGGTACCGCAGCGGTGAGATGTCCCCCTCGACCGGGGCGCCGGTGCCCGGGCGCACCCTCAGTCGCCGCCACTCGTGGCACACCGCCTCATCGAACCGTCCCGGTCCCGCCGTCCAGTAGCACCAGGTCCGCGGCGGCGACCGCAGCGGGCCGGGCGGCGCGTCCACCAAGACCACGGAGGGCGTCCGCAGGCCGGGAACGCGCCCGGCGAGTCGGTGGGCCAGCGACAGGCCGGCCGCGCCAGCGCCCACGACGGCCACGTCCGTGTCCGGCATGGCGTCTCCCTTCTTCGGTGGTCTTCCGCTCTTCTTCGGTTGCCTTCCGATGCGGTCCGGAGACGGATGCGGCCCAGGGCGGCGGGGACCGCAGGGCGGTGACGGACTCCAGGTCGGCGGCCTGGGGCCGGGCGTCCGCTGCCGGATGCCCTGCACCGGTCTTCCGGAGTGTGTACCCCGGCGGATGCAGGGCACCTCCTCGGCGGCGAGCGGCCGAGTGCCGGACACGGCACGGTGGAGGGGGCGGATCACTGATGCTTCGCAGCCATCGTGTGCGGCGTTCGCGCATCCGCCTGTGCTGTCCACGCCGAAGCAGACGGGTGACGGCAATGGCGAACACGGAAACGACGGAGGAAACCGTGAGGCGTGCCACCGATGCGAAGGACCATGCCGCGACCGCGCCGCCGCGGCCGGTCGCGGCGGCGCCCGGGGCGTCATTTCCGCATACACCCACGGGCGACGGACAGGACGGAACCGGCGCGTGGACGGCGATGAGCGGGCTGCTTTCCCCCGGCCCCGCCGACGTGCGGGCGGTGGACGCAGACGTGCCGGGGGCCGTCGGCCGGATGCTTGACCATGTGCTGGCGGAGCGTCTGCGCCGCGCACGGCTGGCGGATCCCCGGTTCGCCGAGGAACTGGCCGAACGGGTCACGCGCTTCACTCTCCAGGGTGGCAAGCGCACGCGTGCGCAGCTGGTGTGGTGGGCCTCGCGGGCCTGCGCCGGCGGGGACCCGGCGTCCGCGGCCGCTGCCCTGCGGATCGCAGGCGCCCTGGAGCTGCTCCAGACGTGTGCGCTCGTCCACGACGACGTGATGGACCGGGCCGCGCTGCGGCGCGGCCGGCCCGCACTGCACGCGGAGCTGACCGGGAAGTACGCCGGCCAGGTGGGGCAGGAGCGTGCCGGGCGGTTCGGTCAGGCGGCGGCAGTCCTCGCCGGAGACCTGGCACTGGCCTGGGCCGACGATCTGGTGGCCGAGACACCGCTGGCGCCCCGGGTTCAAGTGGCGGTGCGGCGGCTGTGGAGCGACCTGCGCACGGAGATGGTCGCGGGCCAGTACCTGGACGTGGAGGGTACGGTCACTGCTCCGCGGTCACCGCTCCGCGTGCTGCGCGCCGCCCGTCTGAAGAGCGCCTTGTACTCGGTGGAGCGGCCTTTGGCGCTGGGAGCCGCCGTGGCGGGCGCGGACGAGGCGACGCTGCGCCGGCTGTGCGACGCCGGGCGCTGTGTCGGCATGGCGTTCCAGCTGCGCGACGACCTCGACGACGTCTTCGGCAACCCGCGCCAGACCGGCAAGACGTGCGGCGGCGACATCCGTGAGGGCAAGCAGACGTACTTGGTCGCGGTCGCCCGCGCACGCGCCGAGGCCGCCGGCGACGGCGCCGCTACGGCCGTGCTGGACCGGTGGCTCGGTGACGCGGAGCTGACCGAGCGCGGCTTGGCGGAGGTGCGGGACGTACTGGTCGCGACCGGGGCGCGTGCCACCGTGGAGGCCAAGATCGACCGGCTCGCCGCGCAGGGGCTGCGGCACTTCGACGGCGCCCGGCTCGAGGCGGAGGGCGCCGGCCCGCTGCGCGATCTGCTGCTCGCGACGGCCGGGGCGCGACCGGGCAGGGACGCCGCCGCACCCCCGCCGCCCGAGCACGGTCGTTACGCGACGCGTGCCCGTGGCAGCGCGGGAGGTGGCCGGTGACCCGCACCCTGCCCGGTCCCACGGACCACGTGGTGGTCGTCGGCGCCGGACTTGCCGGGCTGTCGGCGGCCTTGCACCTGCTGGGCGCCGGACGCCGGGTCACCGTCGTCGAGCGCGACGAGTCGCCCGGCGGCCGGGCCGGACGCCTCGACCTGGCCGGCTACCGGATCGACACTGGGCCGACCGTGCTGACCATGCCCGACCTGGCCGACGAGGCGTTCGCCGCCGTCGGGGACAGCCTGTACGAGCGGGTCGATCTGCTTCCTCTGCACCCGGCGTACCGGGCCTGTTTCGCGGACGGCAGCAGCCTCGACGTCCACACCGGCGCGGACGCGATGGCCGCGGAGGTGGAACGGTTCGCCGGGGCGGCCGAGGCGGCCGGCTACCGTCGACTGCGCGAGTGGCTTCAGCGGCTGTACCGGGCCCAGGTGCGCCGGTTCATCGACGCCAACTTCGACTCACCGCTCGGCCTGCTCAACGCCGACCTGGCTCGGCTGGCGGCGCTGGGCGGCTTCGGCCGCCTGGACGCACGGATCGGCCGTTTCCTGAGCGACGAGCGGCTGCGCCGGGTGTTTTCCTTCCAGGCGCTGTACGCGGGGGTGCCCCCAGCGCGGGCGCTGGCCGCCTACGCGGTCATCGCCTACATGGACACCGTCGCCGGGGTGTACTTCCCACGGGGCGGCATGCACGCCCTCCCGCGGGCGATGGCGCAGGCAGCCACCGAGGCAGGCGCCGAGCTGCGGTTCGGGCAGCCGGTGACCCGCCTGGAGCGCTCGGGCGGCCGGATCACGGCCGTCGCCACCGGCACCGATCGCATCCCCTGCGACGCGGTCGTCCTCACCCCGGACCTGCCCGTCGCCTACCGGCTGCTCGGCCGCCGGCCGCGCAGACCGCTCGGGCTGCGCCTCTCGCCCTCCGCGGTCGTGCTCCACGCCGGCACGGACCGCACCTGGCCCCACCTGGCCCACCACACGATCTCGTTCGGCGCGGCGTGGCACACCACGTTCGACGAACTCACCCGGGCCGGACAGCTGATGAGCGACCCGTCGCTGCTCGTCACCCGCCCCACCGCCACCGATCCCGGCCTCGCACCGCCGGGCCGCCACCTGCACTACATCCTCGCGCCCTGCCCCAACACCGACATCGGCCCGGACGCGGCGGCCTGGTGCGACCTCGGCCCGCGCTACCGGGACTCGCTGCTGCGGGAACTGGGGCGGCGCGGGCTGCACGGCATCGAATCGGCCATCGAGGAGGAGTGCCTGGTCACCCCGGCGGACTGGCACGCCCAGGGACACGCGGCCGGAACCCCCTTCTCCGCGGCGCACACCTTCGCGCAGACCGGGCCGTTCCGGCCGCGCAACCTGGTGCGCGGCGTAGAGAACGCCGTCCTTGCCGGCTGCGGCACCACGCCCGGCGTCGGCGTGCCGACCGTGCTGCTGTCGGGGAAGCTGGCCGCGGCCCGCGTCACCGGCGGACCCCGGCGCCGGGGCTCCAACTCGCGTCGCTCCAAGCCCGCCGCCCCCACCCTCAGGCCGACACCGGCAACCGCCCCACCGTCGTACGAGGCACCCCGCACCGGACTCACCGCCGTACAGGAGTCGCCGACCGCCTCGCCGAACCCGCCAGCCGCCGCACGGCAATCTCCGCTGCCGGGAGACCCACCGGCCGACCCCGCGGCCCCCGCAACCGAAGGCAGGACAGGATGACCGATCGAGAGCTGGACGCGGTGGGGATCACCGATCCGTCGCTGCGTGCTGCCTACCGCCACTGCCGCGCCCTCAACGCCCGCCACGGCAGGACCTACTTCCTCGCCACACGGCTACTGCCGCTCGAGCGCCGGTCCGCCGTGCACGCCCTGTACGGCTTCGCCCGCTGGGCCGACGACATCGTCGACTCCCCCGCCCCCGGCACCGCCACGGAGGTGCGGGCCCGGGCGCTGGCCCGGTTGCAGAAGGAACTCGAGCAGGGGCTGCGGCGGGGCCGCAGCGACGAGCCCGTGGTGCACGCCCTCGCCGACACCTCGCGCCGCTATGCCATCGACCACGCCCACTTCCGGGACTTCATGACCGCGATGCGCTCCGACCTGGTGGTGACGGCCTACCCCACCTACGCCGACCTGAGCGCCTACATGCACGGCTCGGCCGCGGTGATCGGGCTGCAGATGCTGCCTGTGCTGGGCACGGTGGTGCCGCGGGAGGAAGCCGCGCCGTACGCGGCGGCGCTCGGTGTCGCCTTCCAGCTGAGCAACTTCCTGCGGGACGTCGGCGAGGACCTCGACCGTGGGCGCGTCTACCTGCCCGCCGACCTGCTCGCCGCGCACGACGTGGACCGGGAGCTGCTCGCCTGGAGCCGCGCGACGCGCCGGCCCGATGGCCGGATCACCGCCGCGCTCAGGGAGTTCGAGGCGCTGACCCGCGGCGTCTACCGGGCGGCCATGCCCGGTGTCGCCATGCTCGAACCGGTGGCGCGGCCCTGCATCCGCACCGCGGCCGTCCTGTACGGCGGCATCCTGGACGCTGTCGCCCGCGACGGGTACGCCGTGCTGCACCGGCGGTCGGTGGTGCAGCGGCGGCGCAGGGCGGTGGTCGCCGCCGACGGGCTGGCCAGGGTGATGAGGGCCCGGCTGCACGCACGGTCCGGCCACGGACACCGGCCGCAGATTCGCGCCCGCGCCCTGCATCAGGCGCCGCTCTCGCCGACGGCGGGCGGTCGCCGCGCGGAGGAGGTCGCGTGAACCGCCGTCGCCTGCCGCTGTCGCTGCGCCGCCACGCCGTGCCCTGGGAGCGTCAGCAGCCCACCTGGGATCAGGCGCGCCCCGGGCTGATCGCCGGGGCGCTGAAGCGGGCGCAGGCCCGCCCGTCCGGGAACTGGTACGTCCTCGGTCCTTCCCGCGCCCTGCGGGGGGACGCCAAGCTGGCACGGACGGTCGCGGGGCAGGAGGTCGTGGTGTGGCGCGGGCCCGACGGGCGCCTCGTCGGCGGACCAGGGATCTGCCCGCACCTGGGGGCACCGCTCGGGGACAGCCCGGTGCGCTGCGGCACACTGGTGTGCCACTGGCACGGACTGGCTCTGGACGGCAGCCCGCACGCGGGCTGGTCGCCGCTGCCGGTGCACGACGACGGGGTGCTCGTGTGGACGCGGCTGGACACGGTGGGCGGCGAGGAACCGCTCGATGCACCGGTCGTACCGCGGCGCCCCCCACCCGCGCGGGCTTTGACGGCGGTCTACACCGCAGTGGGCGTCTGCGAGCCCGAGGACGTGGTGGCCAACCGGCTCGATCCGTGGCACGGGGCGTGGTTCCACCCCTACTCGTTCGTCGACCTGACGGTGGTCGACGCACCCAGTGGCTCGGCCGGCGAGGCGGACGACGGTCCGGACGCCCTGACCGTGGACGTGTCCTTCAAGGTGGCGGGCCGGCTGGTGGTGCCGGTCCGCGCCGTGTTCACCGCGCCGGAACCGCGCACGGTCGTCATGCACATCACGAACGGCGAGGGTGTGGGCTCCGTCGTGGAGACCCATGCCACGCCGCTCGACGCGGACGGGACCGGCCGGCCCCGCACCGCAGTGATCGAGGCGGTGATCGCCGTTTCGCACCGTCCGGGCTTCGCCGCCGCCCGCCGCTGTGCGCCACTGCTGCGTCCCCTGGTGCGCGCCGCGGCCGGGAGGCTGTGGCGGGACGACCTCGCCTACGCCGAACGACGCTGGCAACTGCGATCGACGGGACGCTTCCCGGGCTGAGCCGGGACGGGTTTTGAAACGCTCGCCTGGGTGACACACGCACCCCTGCATGGCCGACCGGAGCCGCCGACGTCAATTGGCTCCGCCAGATCCCGACCGCGCGGGAGACAGCGGGAGACATTCGCCCGTCTACCCCCGGGGTGCAGCCAACGGCGAGCCGCCCGGTGACGCTCTGCACGGAACCACCCCGTTACGGGTTCGGCGGGGCTGCCTGCCGGATCTCCGCGCTCTCACCCGTGCGCCGTCGCCGAAACCCGCCGCAGGTGCAAACTGACCATCCGAGACTGTATGAGCGCCTCAGCAACCGTCCTCACTCGCCGACAAGCGACCACTGTCAGCACGCCACCCACCCACACTGAGATCATCCTCGTCGGGCGCCGACGACAGTGCGCAATCATCACAAGGCGGTGCGGGCGCTGCAGATGCATCTCCTGCGCTCCGGACGGAACATAGTCATGTGCCTGAACATGACCGCTCACCTGACGGAGGCGGCCGCACCCCGCAAAAGCACGCCGCCCGTTTGCGCACCCGCCGCCATGAGAGGCTGGGCCCCTTTGGCACCACTACCGGGATAGTGGCCCATCTAATCCCTTACCTGCTTTTACTCACTATGGCCATCCTTGTCCTGCATTGGTGGTTTGCGCACTGCCCGTGGAACTGGCCGGGTGCCAGCGGTTGAGCGATGACACGACAGGTTCGGGGGCTCGAATGACGTGGACGTCCGGCGCGGACCCGCGCCTCTCCGGGTGGGAGCGGTCTCGTCCGTTATGCGCTTGGCGAGGTTGCCGACCGAGGTGATATGGGTCATGGCTTCGGAGCCGGTGGTAAGAGGCTCATAGTCGCGGCCCAGGGCGGCGGTGCATCATGATCCACCCCATGCCCGCTCGTCCGCTCAGCGACTTTTCACGATATGGAATCCGCGGGTATCCAGGTTTCTGTTGACGACTTCGTCATCGATTCCGAGGCGGGTGCGGGTCTGATGCACGGTGGGGCAGGTCAGGTGCGGTCACGCGGCCTGGAGGGCGAGCACGAGGACCGCGAGCAGGGCTTCGGGACCGCAGGCGACCGACGACAGCGCGTCCGCCGACAGCACGGGCAGCGCCACGAGCTTGCGCATCCGCTCGGACACCAGGGCGGAGCTCCTCAGCGGCACACCCAGTACGAGTCGCCGCACCCCTGCCCTCACACGGTCCAGCCGACCGGTGGGCGGTTCTTCAGTGTCGATGTGCTCGCCCGGCGAAGACGACCGCAAGGGTGAGAGAGGGACCAGGCGCCCGAACCGGGCCGGCCGGAGCTGTGCCGCCGGGGGGAACGTGCCCAGGTCGGGGTCGACAGGCAGAGCCCGACGCCATTCCGCGGGAGACACCGACACCTGACGCCAGGCGCGACCCACCCCGCGGAGGACGCGCAACTGTTCCTCGTCCAATTCAGCCAACTGCGCGGCAGGTCCAGGCAGCCCCGGCAACTCGCCACCTGGACTACTTTTCGCATCCTTCACGCGGCGCAGTGTGGTCGATCAGAGCTTCTCGAGCGGCTACGACATGCCGGGGTGGGCGGCCTGCAGGATCGCGCGGAGGCCCCGATCGCCCGCCGCCGGGGTTGTTTCCACCGGGTTGAGCGCAGGCAGGTCCTGGTAGACGCATCGTCGACCGACCAGGAGCAATCCGGCTC
Source organism: Streptomyces puniciscabiei (assembly GCF_006715785.1). NCBI lineage: Bacteria > Bacillati > Actinomycetota > Actinomycetes > Kitasatosporales > Streptomycetaceae > Streptomyces > Streptomyces puniciscabiei. The sequence continues at coordinate 6,445,596 of NZ_VFNX01000001.1, read as the reverse complement.
ACCAAATGTCATGCCCGCATCAACCCCTCGGGTTGCGTCCTGGGAAGTGGCGTACAGGAACCGGCGAAATCCAGCCGGCGTGCCCGGCTGTCAGCGTGGCGGCTGGGAGAGGCCGGGGTCGAGGGTGCCACGATCGGCCCTGGCGGCGTCGGCGAGGGCCTCGGCAGCGGCCTCCGCCGCCTGCGCCGTGTCGTCGGCGGCCTGGGCGGCCATGCCGTCCGTGGGTTTCTCGCGAGTGGCCGGAGACTGGGGCAGCACCTCGCTGAAGGCGCGGGACACACCGTGGAGTGCGGAGGTGATCTCGCTGGGGATGACCCAGAAGTTGTTGCCCGAGCCTTGCGCGAGTTGGGGCAGCGTCTGGAGGTACTGGTAGGCGAGCAGTTTGGGGTCCGGGTCGTTGCGATGTACGGCCTGGAACACCTCGTCGATGGCCCGGGACTGGCCCTCGGCCTGGAGGATCGCAGCGGTACGGTTGCCCTCCGCCCGCAGAACGGCGGCCTGCTTGTCGCCCTCGGCCGTGAGGATCTGTGACTGACGTTGCCCCTCGGCCCCGAGAATCGCGGCGCGTTTGTCCCGCTCGGCTCGCATCTGCTTCTGCATCGCGTCCTTGATGGTCTGCGGAGGGTCGATGGCCTTGATCTCCACCCGATTGACCCTCAACCCCCACTTGCCGGTGGCCTCGTCCAACACGCCGCGCAGCTGGCTGTTGATGGTGTCCCGTGAGGTGAGCGTCTTTTCCAGGTCCATGGACCCCACGACGTTGCGCAGCGTGGTGACGGTGAGCTGCTCGACCGCCTGAAGAAAATTCGCGATCTCGTAGAAAGCCGCACGCGGATCGGTCACCTGGAAATAAAGAACAGTGTCGATCTCCACGACCAGATTGTCCTCGGTGATGACCGGCTGCGGCTTGAAGGAGACAACCTGTTCCCGCAGGTCGATCAGCGGGCGAACACGGTCGATGTACGGGATGACGAAGTTGAGGCCGGGATTCAGGGTCCGGAGATAGCGGCCCAGTCGCTCGACGGTACGTGCACGCGCTTGGGGCACGATCCGGACCGCCCGCACCACCGTGAAGACCACGAACAGAGCGATGATCAGGCCGGCAAACAAGAACGCCGAGGTTTCCATGCTTTCAGTCCCGTGGGTAGACAATCGCGGTTGCGCCGCTGATCTCCATGACATCGACGGTCTTTCCGACAGGGATCACCAGCGTCTCGTCGTAGGCGCGGGCCGTCCACTCGTCGCCGTCGATACGGACCCTGCCGCCCCGTCCCGTCACCTCCGCGACGACATAGGCAGACTTGCCGACCAGGGCGTCGACACCGAACCGTGCCGCTTGGGGCTGCCGCAGACGGTGCAGCGCGACGGGCCGCAAAAACAGCACGGTGACCACGGCAACGACGGTGAACACCAGGAACTGGAAGGGCAGCGGCAGACCGACTGCAGCAGAACCCGCCGTGACCAGCGCGGCCGCACTCAGCATGCCGAGCGCGGCAGTCAGTGTGAAGATCTCCGCCACAGCCAGAACGGCTGCAATGATCAACCACATCAGCCATGGATCCATTGCGCGCCTCTTCAGACCGGTGCAGGCGTGGAAGGCCGGCCGCTCACCATCGGACCCCGAAACGGAACAGCCGCGGTACCCGTCGGCAAACAAACCCCGGCGATCCAGGCAAGCAGGCCAGTACGGCACATCCAGCTCATTCATGCCCACTACCTGTGCCTTACCCATCCAGGAAGATCACTCCACCGCGGCACAGGGGCCAATCCCGTCCAGAGCGAAATCCGCGGCCGCGTCGTCCGCCCGTCCCTGGTCGTGGCACAGCCGACCGGTGATCGCCTGTTCAGCCACACCGGCCAGTCCGACCACGATCCAGAGGACGGAGCCCATAGGCGGAGGCCGCGGGCCCGCCTCGCGCAACTGGGAGGAGTCGAGCGACAGGCTCCGCGGCGGGCAAGCCATCGGCCAGGCGGCCGCAGCGCACTCCGGTGGTCAGGATCGCTGGGCGCCGCCGTCGACGACATCGGCTGCAAGAAGCGGACGGATCTACACCCAGTGGCCCATGCCCGCCATCCTGCCGGTAACAACGAGCACACCACCGGTCAGGCGCGAAGGCGGTGGAGTGGATCCGCCCGAAGGGATTACAGGCACTGCTGAGCAGATCAGATGAGACCGCGGCCGGGGGACCGGAGCCCGTCGCCAGCGGCCAGGTTCGCGGGCCGTGGCGGATACCCGCACCATGGGAGTGAACCGAATGCCGTCGTTTGGCGGAGATGAACCGCGATGCCCCTGCCCACACACCACCGGCCCGGCCGCTTCATGGAACGAGCTTTCCCCTCTCTGGGCTGGGGCGCGCCGATCGCCGCCGAGTTCGATGATCTCTGCGAGCGGATGAACCGGTTCCTGGAGCAGGCCGCTGGCGCTGCTCCCTGCGTACGTGGGTGGTCTCCCATGGCCGACCTGCACGAGGCGGACGACGCTTATGTGGTCGAGGCGAGGTTGCCCGGGATCAAACGAGAGGACATCGACGTCGAGGTCGGCGAGGGGGAACTGTGCATCACCGGGGAGTACAAGGAGCGCGAGCGTGAAGGCGTCCTGCGCCGCAGTACCCGGCGCACCGGGCGTTTCGAGTACCGGACGCTGCTGCCTGCAGACGTCAAGGCCGAAGAGATCACCGCGACGCTGGCCGACGGGATGCTGACCGTCACCGTCCTCCCCCAAGGCCCAGGCCGCCGAGCCGCACCACGTCGAGATCGCCCAGCCCTGAAGGCAGCGTTGTGGTGGGGCCGCCCGCCCGGCCCCACCGCCGCATCCGGGTGACGGCATGACTGGTCTCTACGCACTGATCCGTCCCGACGGCCGGCTAGAGTTCCGCGACGGCGTCCCGGACCAGATGCTGAGGGACGCGGACCCGCAGCATGGGGCCCCGGCTGCCTTCACCATTCAGCGCTCCGCGTGGGGCGGCAACGGCCTCCACGGCCACGTCAGCGACGTCTCCCGCCTGGCCGGCACGTATCGGCCGAACCATGTCGCCACCTCACTCGTGGCTGCCCTGGGCGGCCCGGAGGAGTACATATTCGGCAACCTGGCCATCTGCGGCAGCTGGTCGGCTCCCGACAATGGGGAACCACTTCTGCGCGGCCTCACCGAAGCACAGCAGGACCTCATCCACGATGTCCACACCGCGGTCTCCAAGGAAGTCACCGGCAGCCCGTAGTCATATCGCCGGGCGCCGACCTGCCTCCCGGCACCGTCCCACCCGCCCGGCCGAACAACTGATCATCCGCGAGACCGTCGATGGCTCCGTCGTCCTCGACGTCCTGCGCCAGGAACGCAGCCAGGCGGACGGGAAGGGTGATGACCGGGCTGCGAACGCGTCGCCGCCCCCTGACCGTCCGGAGCCAGGAGTTCACACTCAGCCTCGCTGATCGTCAGCAACACGGTGGTGGCGGCCTTGCCATCCTCTTCACCACCGACAAGGGCTTGCCGGCGTGCCGCGGGGCGGGCACCTGCCGTGACGGCGGCCCACCTGTACACCGGTGGGGCCGAGTCGGACTGCTCGGTCCTCCTACGCGTGAAGCGGGGACTTCGTTCTCCGAATGAGGCGTGTGCATCGTGAAGTCGCAGTTCACGGGTCTGGTGTGCACGGGTTCCTGTGTGCTCGGGCTGGTCTCGGGCGGACGACTTCGGTGTAGATCAGGGATCAGCGGGAACCTTCGCGCTTCGTCAGGACGAGCAGGACCCTCACCAGCGCGGTTGCCCGCTTCGGGTCGGTGCGGACCATGCCGAGCGCGCGCCAGTTCTTCGGGTACGCGAAGCCCTGCTCGACCGGCGCCCCGACCGCGGCAAGCGCGGTGTTGGAATCCGACCGCGGGTGAGCGGGCGGACTTGTAGCCGGTGATCTCCGCCGGGTCGGCGTCCGGGCCGCTGTCGTCGAGGCCGACGAACCCCAGGTCGGCGATGGCGCCGAGGCCGGGCGCAAGTGGGCGGTGGGTTTGTCGTGACGGCAGGCGTTGATCTCCGACGTGTGTCCCGGACGGGCTGCAGAGTCTCAGATGAGCCGTCCCTTGCCCTGATCCACCGGGTGACGGTGGGGCCCTGGCCGGAGAACTGGAGAGCGACCGCGTGCTGCACCGCGCCGCTGGCCGCGGCGATCGGCGCCCGGCTCATCGGCGTCCACGTCCGCAACCCCACCAGCCTGAAGGAACCCGACCCGCCCTGGCTCGACGGGCAGCGCCGCCTGCTCGCGGAACTGCGCGGCCGGTACGCCAACTCGCGGGCGCGGAAGTGGCTGGGGCGATCCTCGGCTTCGTACGCGCCGAACAGGCGAGCCAGCTCGTCCTGGGTGCCAGCCGCCCTCCGGGAGCGGACCGCCCGGCACGCCCCGGCCCGTCCTTCACGTACCGCGCCCCCTCTACCGGCGACGCGACGACACAGGAAGGATGCCTCTCTGCCGGCGCGTGGACATCAAGATCCGGACCAGGTGCGGACCGACTCAGCCCGGCACTCGACGTTTCCACTCTTTGTCGCAGGTCAGAAGCGAGATCAGGCGTGTACCACCAGCAGACGAAGAACATCTTTTGTAGCTACTCGCCCAAGAAACTTGGATTCTTCTAGGGTGCTTGAAGTGGGCGCTGAGCTGGGAATTCCCCACCAGAGCCCATTTACCTCAACCTCATCACGCGCGGCCCATTTGTCGCAATTGCCCGATTCATAACGCTGGCGCCGACTTCCTGAGCCGCCCTCCCGGACCAGTCACGGACCAAACAGCGGGCTACCTGGAAGCGGCAAGTCAATCGCCAGAGGCAGGGCATCGAACAATGCACGGTTCGGTGCGAGCCACCCGTCCCCGGCAGCGACGGCGGTGGGGATCCGCCCGGTCCCACCGGGGACGGCCAGGCCGGAAAAAACCAGCTACAGCGCCACGATGACCATTTATTCGTCCCCCGGACACGTAGCGCAGAGACGTCACCCATCAGGTGAACCGCACAGCCCCTGCACAAAGGCGCCGCCTCGCGATGTCCTCGGACCCGCAGGGTCATAGCAGACGACGCACACGCTTCGCACCCTCAACACCTCTGTCCGTGGCGGCGGCTGTAGCCCCCGGCTTCCGGAACATCGTCGACGTCAACCTCCGGAACCAGCAGCCGAGCCTGCCTGTGGCCGAACCCAAGTGGGTCACCCGTCACGGACATGGACCTGGATCACGTACCGGATGCCGTGGGTGATCTCCACTCGAGCCCCCGCTCACCCACAACGAGTGACTGCCTGTCATCCCCTGAGGTGGGTCACAAAATTCCAACTCGGCGATGACCCGCTGCGTGGCGTGCAGCGTGTTACCCGCGCCGCAGGCAGCAGGCAGCGCGCCGACGGGTCGAGCGGTACGACGCGTGCCGGGCCAGTTCGCGTCCGACCATGGCGGCGAACGCCTCCCGGCCGTAGCGGGCGGCCCTGGGTACGGTGGCGAGCAGCGCGTCCGCCGCCCGCCTGGGACTGCCCCTGAGCGCGAGGACCGCGACGGCGGTGAGCGGGGCGGATGGCGCCAGCCGTCTCTCCCATTGCTCCACGGGCCCGGGTGGCCGGGTCCTGGCGCGCAGGTGCCGCGCCGGCCGTGTGCGCGGTACGCACTCCGGGCCCGAGCACAGGTCCCTCTCGCGCCGCTCCCACACCCGCCGCCGGGCGCGGACCTCGCCGAGCAGCAGCAGCCGGTGCGCCGCGTCGACGGCGGGCATGCCGATGCCGGCGCAGAGCCCGTTGACGGTGGCACCGGCCAGCGACAGCAGCAGATCGGTCTGTACGGGGCCGACACGCCGCATCAGCGGTCGGCGCAGCTCCCGCTCGAGCTCCAGCGCGGCGACCGCCGCGGGCACCGCGCGTGGCAGCAGCCGCAAGACCCGCTGGACGACCCCGGCGGCGACCGCCGCGCAGTCGACCAGCAACTCGGCCGCCACGGCCGCAACGGGAGCGTCGTCGCCCGGAGTGACGGCTGGGCCCAGGCGAACTCCTCGTCCTGCACCCCTTGGGCTTCTTCCACGGCCCTGACCATGTCCAGGAGCCGGTCGAGGCCGACCCTGCGTTCGTCGAACGAGAGCAGGACCTGGCCGGTGACCGCGTTGACCTCGGCCCATCGCACCCCGTTCAGCCCCCGCAGGCGCGCTGTTCGACCTGGCCGTCGCCGAGGACACCACCCCGATGGCCGACCTGGTCACCTGGCGGTCCCAGTTCGGCCCTCCGGTCACCGTCCGCCCCGACACCGCCCTCGGCGAGGCCGCCGACCAGCTGGTCGACTCCCGCGCCACCTCACTTCTGGTGGTGGACGACTCCGACCGGCCCGTCGGCCGGATCCTCGCCGACGGCCTGCTCGACTACCTGCTGCCCGAGCGCGGGCGCCTGCACTTCCGGAGGTTCCTGCGGTGACCCGCGATCTGGACACTACAACGGCCGCACCCGCCGCACCCGCCACGCGGCGGCGGGGCCTGGGCCGTCTCGCCGTGGTCGCCGCGATCGCCGGTCCGGGCCTGGTCGCCGCGAACGCCGGCAACGACGCCGCCGGCATCGCCACCTACGCCTCCGCCGGGTCTCAATACACCTACGGCACGCTGTTCTTCATGGTGCTGCTCGCCATCGCCCTGGTCATGGTCCAGGAGATGGCCGTCCGGCTCGGTGCCCACACCGGCAAGGGCCTGGGCGCACTGATCCGCGAGCAGTTCAGCCTGCGCCTGACCGGCCTGGCGGTGTTCTGCCTGCTGCTGGCCAACACGGGCCTGGTCGTCAGCGAGTTCGCGGGCATCGGCGCCGCCTTCGAACTGCTCGGTGTGCCCAAGTGGGCAGTGATCCCGCCAGCGGCGATCCTGCTGTGGTCGCTAGTACTGTTCGGCTCCTACCGATGGGCCGAACGCATCTTCCTCATCATGTCGCCGGCGTTCTTCGCCTACCCGATCGCGATGATCCTCGGCCACCCGCACTGAGGCGAGGTCGGCAAGCACCTGGTGATCCCGCACATGGAACCCAACAAGGGCTTCATCCTGCTCGCGGTCGCCCTGATCGGCACGACCGTCAGCCCGTACATGCAGTTCTACGCCGCCGCAGGTGTCGTAGACCGCGGCGCGAAGCCCGAGGACTACCGGCTGATCAAGCTGGACGCCGTGATCGGGGCGGTGTTCGCCTGCATCATCAGCCTGACGATCATCATCGCCACCGTCGCCGCCATTGGCGACACCGGTCCGCTGGACTCCGCCGCCCAGGCCGCCGAAGCCCTCAAACCGGTCGCCGGCCAGAACGCCGAAATCCTCTTCGCCGTGGGTCTGATCGGCGCCAGCGCCCTGGCCGGCGCAGTCGTACCGCTGTCGGCCAGTTACGCGGTCGGCGAGGCTGCCGGAGTGGAACGCTCCGTCTCCCGCAGCTTCCGCGACGCCCCACTGTTCCTGGGCCTGTTCACCGCCCAGATCGTGCTCGGCGCCGCGGTGGCGATGACCCCGGTGAACGTCATCCAGCTCCTGATCGGCACCCAGGTCCTGCAGGGCCTGATCAGCCCCATCGTGCCGGTCTACCTGCTGGTCCTCACCAACCGCCGTTCCGTGCTCGGTGCGGCGGCCAACGGCCCTCGCTACCGGATCGGCGCCACCATCGTGGTCGTCGGCGTCGCAGGCATATCCACCATCCTGCTCGTCCAGACCGTCCTCGGCTGGTTCGGTCTCGGCTGATCCCACCCCGAGGAACCCGCCAAGTCCGGCCGACCGGACCCAGATTGCGGCTACGGATCGGCCGGGAAAACATTCCGGGGCCGCCGCACAGGGGCCACTCGGGGGCTGACCAGGCGCAGACTGGAGCTCGAGGCCGAGTACTGGCGCCTTCTGGCGGCCGGGGTGGGCAGCGTCGAGGCGTGCAGGCAACTCGGCATCGGGCGCAAGACTGGCTACCGGTGGCGGGCTGAGAACGGTGGCCTGCAACCGGACTATCTCCCGGAAGCCTCGCGCTCGGGTCGGTACTTGTCGCTGCTGGAGCGGCGGAGGATCGCCTCGTTGCGTGGCCGCGGCCTAGGAATCCGGGAGATAGCCGGCCTGCTCGGACGGGCACCGTCGACAGTCAGCAGGGAGCTGCGGCGCAACAGCCGTCCGCACGACTACGGCAGATACGACGCCGACCTGGCCCACCACCGCGGCCGCGAACGGGCCGGACGCCCCAGACGCTCCAAGCTGTCCACGGATCCCGAGTTCAAAGCCGAGGTGCAGTCCAAGCTCGATATGGAGTGGAGCCCGGAGCAGATCGCCGCCCATCTCAGGACCCGCTGGCCCGACCATCCCGAGCGGCACCTCTGCCACGAGACCATCTACCGAGCCCTCTACCAAGGGGCCAAAGGCGGCTTGAGCAGGACTCTGACCAGGAAACTCCGCACCGGCCGGCCACTGAGAAAGAAGCGCCGCCACCCTGACCAGCGCATGCCACGTTTCGTTGCACCAGCCGTACTGATCGACCGCCGGCCATCGTTCATCGAGCTGCGTGAGCGACTCGGCGACTGGGAGGGCGACCTCGTCGTGGGCGCACGCAGCCAATCCGCCGTCGCCACGCTCGTCGACCGACGCACCCGCTATCTCCGCCTGGTCCCGCTGCCCGAGGGACACTCGGCCGGCCAGGTGCGTGACGCCCTCATCGCCACCCTCAGCACGCTGCCGGAACAGGCACGTCGGAGTCTCACCTGGGACCAGGGCTCCGAGACGGCCCGCCATCACGAACTCGCGCCCTACTTCACCGACGGGATCTTCTTCGCACGCCCAGGCGGTCCCTGGGAACGAGGCACGAATGAGAACACCAACGGCTTGATCCGGCAGTACCTGCCCAAGCGCACGAACCTGTCCCTGCACACCGCTGACGACCTTCGCGTCATCGACCACCGGCTGAACAACCGACCCCGCAAGACACTGAGTTGGCAGACCCCTGCTCAAGCATTCGCCGCGGCTCTGGCACTCTGAGCCTGAAACGTTGCGATGATCATGCGAATCCACCTTAGAACCCAAGCGTCGGCAGTGGCTCACAATTCAGCCGTCGCCGACACCGGATCACCTCGGGCCCAGTGATTACACCACCACAGGGGACATGACCGACCGCCCCAGCAAAGTGAGTTTCGACGCTCCCGAGCCGGCAGCGACCGGAACTGGTGAGCCGGTCGACGATTGCGGTGGTCTACGCCCGGCCAGGCGAGGGCGGGTGGACCGTGCGATGAGGCAACGCTCAGGACCTGGCAAGTCGCCTCATCACCACGGCTGCGGCCACTGCGGCGAAGAGCAGGGCCGCACGGGGCGGCCGTGGACGTCATCGGCGTGGAACCCCGTCAGATCCTCTGCTGTCCTGGTCCGCCCCACCACCACGCCTCGGTCGTCCAGCACCGCGACTGCCGGCCGTCCAGGGCGGACATCCCGGCCGGGACCGGCACCAAAGACAACTCATAGCTGCTTGGGAGGCGCCTACCGAGTCGGCGTCTTCACCATTCACTGGGTGATCCATAACGCTGGCTTCCTGGTAAGAGCCCTGCGGCTACGAGAGACCGACACGCGCGGACGACCCCTGTCGCGCGCGGCTCGCCGACGGGTCACAGGGCACCGGCCCTGGCGGGCAGGTCCTGTTCGGCCCAGACGACCTTGCCGTCCGTTGCGCAGCGGGAGCCCCACCGGCGCGAGAGCTGGGCGACCAGGTGGAGGCCGCGGCCGTGCTCGTCGAGATCGCCGGGACGGCGGGAGCGCGGCTGGCCGGTGTGGCTGTCGAAGACCTCGCACGTCAGCACCCGGTGCTGGATGAGCCGTAGGCGGCTGGGTCCGCCGCCGTGGCGGATGGCATTGGTGACCAGTTCGCTGACGATCGACTCCACGGGCGTCACGAGCGGCTCCAGCCCCCATTCCCTGAGCTGACGGGCGGCCAGGTGCCGGGCTGTTGTGACGGTGACCGGTTCGTTCGGCAGGTCCCAGGAGGCGACCTGGGTGGGCTCGAGCGCGCGGGTCCGGGCAAGGAGCAAGGTGACATCGTCGGCCGGCGTGTGACTCCGCAAGGTCTCCATCACTCGCGAGCACATGTCCTCCAGGGATGCGCCCGGCTGTGCCAGGGCGGCGCCCAGGCGGCGCAGGCCGGCGTCGATGTCCTCGTCCCGGGACTCGACCAGGCCGTCGGAGTAGAGGGCGAGCACGCTTCCCTCGGGCAGTTCCAGTTCCACGGACTCGAAGGGAACCAGGCCGAGACCGAGGCCGAGCGGGGCTCCGGCGGGCAGGTCGGGGACGGTGACCCGGCCCTGTGCGCCGACGACCAGGGGCGGCGGATGCCCGGCCCGCGACACGGTGCACCGCCGGGTGACCGGGTCGTAGACGGCGTACAGACAGGTGGCGCCCACCACCGCGGGGGCCTGGTCGGTGTCGTCGGTGTCCTCGTCGTTCAGCCGCCGGACCGTGTCGTCGAGGTGCGTCAGCAGTTCGTCCGGGGGCAGGTCGAGGTCCGCGAGCGTGCGCACGGCGGTGCGCAGCCTGCCCATGGTCGCCGCGGCGTTGATGCCGTGTCCGACCACATCGCCGACGACGAGGGCCACCCGGGCGCCGGACAGCTCGATCACGTCGAACCAGTCACCGCCCACGCCGTGGTCCATGTCGGCCGGCACATAGCGCGAGGCGACCTCGACGGCGGCACTGCCCTGCACCCGGTGGGGCAGCAGGTCGCGTTGCAGGGTGAGGGCCGCGGTGCGCTCGCGCGCATACTGCAGGGCGTTGTCCAGGCTGAGCGCGGTCCGAGTGACGAGCTCCTCGGCGAGGAGCAGGTCGTCCTCCTGGAACGGCGTCTGTTCCGTGGAACGGCCGAACAGCGCCAGTCCCAGCACGCAGCGCCGCGAACGGATGGGCACGACCATCAAGGAGTGGACGCCGCTGTCCCGCACCTTCTGCGCCCGCACCGGGTCGTGGTCGACCCACGGACCGGCCTGGGTGTCGAGCACCGGCTCCAGGTGAGACCTGCCCGTGCGCAGGGCGACGGCGAACGATGAGCTCGGGTGGGCGTGGATCACCTCTTCCCGGACCCACGGCAACTCCAGGAGTCCCAGGTCGATGGAGGCCAGACCCGCACGCCGCAGCAGCGGCGGGCGGCCGCTCGTCGTGCCGATCCGTGCCGAGGGTTCCAGGCCAAAGGGAACCGACTCGACCAGATCGACGAGGGCGTGGTCGGCCAGCAGGGGCACGGCGAGCTCGGCCAGTTCCTGCCCGGTCTGCATGACGTCGAGGGTGCTGCCGATGCGCGTACTCGCCTCGCTGAGGATGGCAAGGCGTTCGCGCGCCCGCCGGTTCCCGGTGACATCCACGATCATGGAGCACACTCCCATTGCCGTGCCGTCCGCGTCCTGGAGGCAGAAGAACGAGGCTGAGAACGCATGTTCACGGCGCCCGTCCGACAGCGGCCACGCCCGGTATTCGTGGACCATGGTGGTACCGCTCTGCAGCACCTGCTGCATCACCACCTCGAGCGCTTCGGCCTCCACGGCGGGCAGCGAGTCCTTCAGACGGCGTCCGAAGCGCCGGTCACGGGGAATGCCGTCGTGGCGCTCCATGGCGTCGTTCACCCAGGTACAGCGCAACTGTGGGTCATACACCACGATCCCGATCGGTGCATGGGCAAGGAGCGACTCCCGCACCGGTCCGTTGGCAGGCTCCGAGGACAGGGCGCCTATGTCGGTCACGGATACCAGCCACCGGGTGCCGGCGTCCTGTCCCCACAACAGCGAGACCCGCAGCGACATCTTGAGCGTGTGGCCGTCGCGGTGGCGGACCGCGGCGGTGCCGGACCAGCCGCTTTGGGCACGGCGCTGCTCGGCGAACAGCGAAGCCATTCGGGCCTCCTCAGGGGGCGGTAGCACGTGCGCGGCGGATCGGCCCACCACTTCCGCGGCCGAGTACCCGACAAGTCGCTCAGCGGCCTGCGTCCAGGCCGCCACCGTCCCGTCCGCATTGATCACCGCTATCGCCGAGTCCGGTATCTCGCCGGGGCTCACCGGCTTGGCGAGTGGCGTGTGGTCGGTATGCGTCATCGTGGTTGATCCCCTTCAGTTCGGAGGTGAGGGAGTGCCGGCATGTGGGCGCGGCCGCCCGGTCTGTAGCCGTGGTGGACGGTGATGGGCAGGAGGCGGAGACCCCGGGGGTAGCGGGAGCCTTGCGGTGCAGCGGGTGGCCTCCGCCGCTGCCCTGTGACCCGCAGCCCGGCATCCGCCACCTTTGCATCATTTTGCCCACTTCTGATGAAATAGTCAGATACGACCGCTTCATCGTCAAGGCCCCCGAAACTGATCGTTCAATCAAATGTGGCCATGCAGCGCGACGGGGAAGGTGGGGCGGCCTCTGTCGCCGCTGCAATCACTGGCCCCTGGGCGGCGAAGTTGGGGGCCGGCGAGGTTCAGGCTGGACAATTCGCAGCGGCAGCGCGATGATGGATTCATCAGAACTGGTGACCTTGTGTGCGGTGTATGCCGATGTCAGCCTCACCCAGGAATCGATTCGAACGGCGTCGGGCCGAGACCCGGCAGGCACTCGTCCGCGCCGCGCGGCAGCTCCTGGCCGATTCGGGCGATACGAGCGCCAGCATCCGGACCATCGCGGAGCTCGCCGACGTGGGCTTCGGCTCGTTCTACAACCACTTCACGTCCAAGCCGGACCTGTTCGACGCAGCCGTGGCCGATGCACTGGAGGAGTTCGCCCGAGCCGTCGACAAACATCTGTACGGCGTCGACGACCCCGCCGAGCGCCTCGCCGCCGGTATGCGGCTCAGCGCACGCATGGCCAGCTCACACCCGGAGATCATGCGGATTCTCTGCCACAGCGGGCTCGGCCGCATATGCGCCGGCTGCGGACTGGCTCCGCGCGCGAGACACGACGTGGAGCAGGGCATGACTTCTGGCCGCTTCACCGTGGTCGACCCGATGATCGCCTTGACCGTGCTGAACGGCAGCCTGCTGGCACTCCTGCAGCTCTGGTTCCATCAGCCCGAGGCCGACAGGGACCATGCAGCCGCAAAGATGGCCGAGACGCTCCTGCATATGCTTGGCGTCTCCGCGGACGAGGCCCGTGACCTCGCCCGGCGGCCCCTTCCCGCTGCGGCGTGAAGACGATGTGCTGTCTGCCGACGACGCGGCTTCACAGTTGGATGGACAGGTGGCGGGGGCCGCGGAGCATGGCGTTCTGGCGGTAGGGGGGCGGCTCCTCGACCAGGCGGGCGCTGCCGAGGTGGGGAAGCAGCGCGCTGAGCGCGATGTATGCCTCGATCCGGGCCAGGGGTCCGCCGTAGCAGAGGTGGATACCGCTGCCGAAGCCGAGGTGTTGGTTGCCTGGGCGGGTGGGTTCGAACCGGTCGGGCTCGTGGAACCGCATGGGGTCGCGGTTACCTGAGGCCAGCACCAGAATGACGGACGCGTGTTGCGGGATCTTGGTGCCGGCGACGTCGATGTCGGCGTGCGGGATGCGCTCGCGCATGTGGACCGGGGGCTCGTTGCGCAGCAGTTCCTCCACTGCTAGCGGCAGCAGTTCGGGGTCGCGGCGCAGCCGGTCCAGCTGCTCGGGATGCGGTGAAGCCCTCCTCGCGCAGCGCCTCGGCTGCTCTCAGCCCGGCCAGCGAGGCGCCGACGATGACGATGCGGCCGTCTTTCAGGTCACCGGGCACCGGTGCTCACCTCTTCCCCGAGAAGGATCGCCTGCACCGGGCACGCCGCCGCGGCCTGGCGTACCCGCTCCACCTGGTCGTCCGGGACGGCAGTGGCGTACAGCAGCCCCTCCTCCCCGTGCAGCTCGAACACCTCAGGGGCGAGGAACACGCACTGCGCATATCCCTGGCAGCGTGTGAGGTCGACAACGGTCCGCATCTCCACCACTTCTTCCTCCGTTGTCGCACCCCCCTCCTCTCCAGCATGGGGCCAGAGCTGAGTGCCTACATGCCTTGTGATGGAGAGCTGGTATTCGGGCCAGCGGGGTGAGGGGGAAGGAGACGAACTCCCGGCAACCACCTTCCAGTTGCCGAGAAGCGTTCAGGTACATCCCTTCGGCCAGGTGGTCCGAGTGACCCGAGTCACTGTCACCGCCGTCCCATTTCCATACGTCGTATGGTTATCCTGGCAGGGCGATTCCGTACAACGTATGGAACTGCTGGATGGACAACGCCACACAACGCCAGGCGCCTCACATCGCCTGCAAAAGCAGCCGTTGGTGCAGACCGCACCAACCGGAAGGAAAGATCATGAAGAAGCTCACGAAGCGGATTGCTGTCGCCGTTTCCTCCGTGGCGGTCGCGGGTGTCGCCGTTGTCGGTGCCGGGGGCACCGCTTCGGCCGCGACTCCCGCCTCCGTACACGTCCAGCGGTCGGCCGAGGTCAACCCCGCCGACTACCGCTGGGACCACGGCGTGGGCTACCTGATCGAGCAGGGCTACTGCTGGGACGCAAACCGTGGCTGGCACCACGACGACCATGTCGCCGGCTCCCTCTGGCACAGCCGCGACGGTCGCTGCTACCGCTGGGACGACGAGGGGCGCGGGTGGAAGTCCGACAGGTCCTACCGGTACGACTGGAACCGCTACGAGAGCGACGGCCGGGGCTGGGACCACCATGACTGGAACCGCGGTGACCGGGACTACTTCGGCTGGGACCACTACGACCGGAGCCACGGTGGCTGGGACTCCTACGGATGGGACCACTACGGCCGGAACCACGGTGACCGGTAAGACAGGTCCCGTCTGTGCCCCTGAGCGGAGGCTGTACCTCTCGCCTTGATGCCTGTCGGCGGCGGGGATGCGACCGCTGGTCACGGATCAGCGGTCCCCTGCCCGCCGCCCGGGCGGCCTGCTCCCTGCTCCCTCTGAACCTGCCTGCGGCACCACCTCGTGCCACAGGCGCGCGTCGCCCAACTGTCGCGACGCCACGACCCGCGCGGTCCGCCGATGCTGTCCGGCGCCCGGGCCCTGCTGAACACCTCCTGATTCGATGCGTGCTTGTCGCCACGAGCGCCGGGGCGCAGCCGAGGCAAGGGGGGTGCCTTGGAGTGAATGCCCATGGAGTCTTCGAGGACCGTGGTTCGGGCCGTGACCGCGCAGCTCGTCGTCTCGCGCACCTACTCACAGCCCTTGTGCATGCGGCTGCGGTACGAGCCTGCTGATCCCTACGTCGTCCGTGCCGCCTTTTTCGTCCACAGCGACGAGCCGGTCGAATGGGTCCTGGGGCGTGACCTTCTGGCCGACGGCCTGAACGGTTGCGCAGGTCATGGGGACGTCCGGATCTGGTCGGCCGCCAACCGTGGTGACCCCGCGATGTACATCGCTCTGGGGTCTCGCGCGGGCACCGCCCTTGTCAAGGTCCCCGTACACGACGTCAAGACCTTCCTGGAGCGCACGGAGACCGTGGTGCCACGGGGCACCGAGTCGGGGCGCATCGACTGGGACGCCGAACTGGCATACCTGCTCTCGCAAAGCTGACCACTGATCATCCATGCTCAGACAGAAAAGGATCGACTGTTCATGTCCCAGTACCAGCTTCGTGTCTACACGCTGTGCAGCCGCAAGGCGCTCGTCGCCTACGAGAACATCTGGTCCAAGCACATTCCCGGCATGGCGAAGCACCGGATCACCACGCACGGTGTCTGGACGGTGCCCGCGGCTCCCGGCAGTGAGACGCCCCAGCTGTACGCCCTCGTCTCCTACCGGGACGGCGACGACGTACAGGAACGGCTACTGGCGTATCTGGCCAGCCCGGAATTCCGCGCCGACATGGAGGGCTTCGACCTCAGCCAGATCGTCGGCGTCACCGAGATCGCACTGACGCCCACCGCCGACTCACCCTTGCACTGAGGGTTCTCGCGCGACCGGATGCTTCGGCCATGGCGGCCGGCGTCCAACAGGTCTCATCACGGGAGCAGTTCCCTCGGCACCGGACATGAGGTGCGGCCGGTGCAGATGACGCTAGGGGGTGCGTTGGGTGATCAGGAAAGCGTCGTCGTCGGTGAGTCGCCCTGCGGTGTACTCGAGCAGGTCACGGTGAATGTGGTGCAGCAGCGCGTCGGGGCTTGAGGCGGGGAAGAAGGCGACCCGTTGGCGAGCGGGTAGAAGGCTCCGGCGGGTGAGCGGGCTTCGATCACGCCGTCGGTGTAGAGCAGCACCATGTCACCAGGTTGCAAGGTGAACGGGTCGGTGCTGTCCTTCCGGACGCAGAGGGCGCACAGGCCCAACGGGGGCGCGGGCCGGCGGGAGTACAGGACGGTCACCTGGTCTCCACAGATCAGCAGGGGCGGGGGATGGCCGCAGCTAAGCATCTCGGCCTGCGGGCCCTGATCGGGGATGTCTAGCAGGGCAGCGGTGATGAAGTGCTCGTCGGCGTCGTGCACCGTTGCGGCGTCCCGGCGCGGACCGCGGTGCTGTCGTGGCGACCGCGGTCGTCAGACCCAATTGCTCATGACCGGTGCCGCACAAGTTGCGGGCGTTGCCGGTGGTGAAGTGAGGTAGTGACGTGGCGGACGGCTGCAGCGCGGAGTCGACGGTGGCGACCTGAGCGAGCACCGCGTCGATGGGTGTCCAGCAATAGGCGCAGCCATGCAGGAGACGCTCGGTGCCGATGGCCGCGTCGAAGGCCGGGATCTGGCGCGGAAAGGGCGTGCCGGCCACGTCGTATCAGAGGAGGCCGAGCTGCTGGACGGCGCTCGGCGCGTCGACGACGCCTCCGCCGACGTGCGCGCGGAAGCGTTTCATCCGGTCGGCGAGCAGCGGCAGCACACCTCCGCCGTGTGTCAAGATCCAGCTGATCCGCGGACGGCGGGCGAGGACTCCTTGCAGGAGCAGGTCGCTCATAGTGCGGGCGATGTCGAAGAGGAACTCCAGCATCGGTCGTGGCCGGCCAAGAGCAAGCTCGTCGGCGCGGGGCGCTGAGGTGGGGTGAACGTGGACGACGGCGCTGCGGCGGTCGAGTTCCTCCCAGAGCGGCTCGAACCGGGGTCACCGAGGTAGTGGGCATGGTGGTTGGTTCCACCACCAATCCGCCCGCACCTACGACGTCGAGCGCGTGGGCGGCCTCTGCGAGCGAGCCCTCGACGTCCGGCACGGGCAGGGAGGCGAAGAGACCGAACCGCAACTCACTTGCGAGGGCGGGGGCCTTCTCGTGGTCCCCGAAGTGCACGCCAGGCGAGGAGATCGACAGGTAGGACCTGTCGATCCCTGGGCGCGGCATCATGCCGAGATGATCTCCGACGCTCCACGCGGGCCAGCCGGGCATCCCGTCGGGATGCTTGATACCGTCGGCACTTTCTGCCCCCTACATGTGCACGACAGGTGCGGCGTTCTCGCCCTGCTGGGGCACACCCCGGCGGTAGAGCAGGGCTGTGACGACCAGGCCGACCACGAAGACGGCCGCCGACCACCAGTAGGCCGTGGCGTAGCCATCGAGACCGGCCTGCGCCAGGGCGCCGGGGTCCTTGGGGTTGCGGCCGGAGAGGTAGCCGGTGGCGGCGTCGGAGGCCATCGTGCTGAGCAAGGCGATGCCAATGGAGCCGCCGATCTGCTGCAGGGTGTTGACAGCGGCCGACGCGACGCCGGCATCGGCGGCCGCCACGCCGGAGGTCGCCAGGCTCATGGCGGGCGCGATGACCGTGCCCAGCCCGATGCCGACGAGTACCAGCTGGGGCAGTACCTGCGTCACGTATCCGCTGTTCAGGTCCAGTGTGGTCATCCAGATCAGCCCGGCGGCCGCAATGGCCATGCCCAGCGGGACCACCGGCCTCGGCCCTATGCGCGGTACCAGGACGTTGTTGGCCACGGCGGAGGCGGACGACGAGGCCACGATCAGGGGCAGGAAGGCGAAGCCGGTGTTCAGAGCGCTGTAGCCGAGGCTCTGCTGCAGGTAGTAGGTCAGGAACAGGAACACGCCGAACATGCCCGCGCCGGTGACGAAGAGGGCGGCGAAGGAGGCACCGCGGTTACGGTCCAGCAAGACTCGCAGGGGCAGCAGCGGAGACGCCGCCCTGCTCTGCCACCACACAAAGACGGAAACCAGTACGGCGCCGACCACCAGCATGCCCCAGGTCGCCGACGAACCCCAGCCGTGCGTCTCGGCGTTCGAGAACCCGAAGACCAGGCAGAACAGGCCGATGGAAACCAGCAGAGTGCCGAGGACATCGAGCTTGGAGGACGTGTCGCGCGGCGTGCGGTGCAGCAGAGCGGCCCCACCGACGAACGCCACCACCGCGAAGACCACGTTGACGTACATGGTCCAGCGCCAGTCCAAGTACTGGGTCAGCACCCCGCCGAGGATCAGGCCAATGGCTCCGCCGGCACCGGCGACCGATCCCGCGACAGTGAAAGCCTTCGCCCGCTCGCGCGGATCGGTGAAGGTGGTCATCAGGACCGACAGGGCCGACGGGGCCAGCAGGGCGGCGAACAGGCCCTGGACGGCGCGCGCGATGACGAGCATGGCGAAACCGTTCGCCGCGCCTGCCACCATGGAAGCGGTCGCGAAGCCGGCCAGACCCACCAGGAAGGTGACCTTCTGCCCGACCAGGTCCGCGACCCGGCCGCCGAGCAGCAGCAGGCTGCCGAAGGCCAGCGCGTAGGCGGTGACCACCCACTGCCGGTCGGCGTCCGAGAAGCCCAGGTCGCGCTGGGCGGACGGCAGGGCGATGTTCACGATGGTGCCGTCGAGGACACCCATCAGCATCGACAGGGAAATGACCAACAGAATCCACCAGCGACGCCGGTGCGACAGGTCGGGCGCATTCGCAGGTGTGGTCTCGGCGCCGCGAGCAGCGGCGGTGGCGTTCTGGGACATGAGGGCAGCTCTCCGGACAGCAGGTGGGGGATGGCGTAAGAGAGAAGAGAACGGATGGAGAGATCAGGTACGGCTCACGCGGTACGAGGCGCCACCTCGCGCTCACGGGCAGGGGCAGCCGACGGCCTGCCCGCCTCGGTGAACGGAGGCGCGGGTGATGCAGTTCGACGAGGCTGACGGTTTTCCGCCTCAGGAGGGTTCACGAACACGCGCACTTCGCATGCAGCGTCGGCATAGGGCTGCCGTGCAGAACTTGTAGAACCACCCCGCCGGGCGGTCTTCCTCGATGTCACGGGGGTGGCTCCGTCATGTCGCAGCCCTGGGATCG
Organism: Streptomyces puniciscabiei; assembly: GCF_006715785.1. NCBI lineage: Bacteria > Bacillati > Actinomycetota > Actinomycetes > Kitasatosporales > Streptomycetaceae > Streptomyces > Streptomyces puniciscabiei. The sequence goes on along the minus strand of NZ_VFNX01000001.1, from coordinate 6,426,462 downwards.
CCCGACTGCGGGCGCGGCTCAGGGGCGAGTGCCTGGGGCGCAGCGCCTCAAAATGATTGGGTCAGCGGTCGGTGCCCTGGCCGTCACGATCGCCGGTGAGTCGGCTTTCGAGGCCCGTGATCAGCGTGTCCATCCCAAGGCGGAACATTTGGTCCTGGTCAGGGCCTTGATGCGCGGCAGCCTCAGGCCCAGGATCTGCATCCGCGGCTCCGTCTTCCTCGGCGTCGGGGCCGGGGGGTGTGATGTTCGCCCACTGGTGGAGCGAGCCGTTGAGTTCGGCGCTGAGGACACCAACGACGACGGCGACCATCAGCGCGGCGATCTCCGAGACCTTTGACTGCGGCACGCCGGCAGCCTCCACGATGGCGGTGAGGGCGGTCCAGAACGGGTCGTTGGGCTGGATGAAGTCCGGCTGGTGGCTGAACGAGTACGCCAGCAGCTTCGGGTGACGGTGCGCCAGGGTCCGGAAGTCCGTGGCAAGCAGACGGATCCGCTCCTGCCAGGGCGCGTCCTCCAGTGTCACGGTGCGGAACTGCGCTCCGACCATTCTCGTCACGCCGCGCAGCACGGCTTCCTTGTTCGGCACGTGGTGGTACAGCGACATCGGGTTCGCGTCGAGCGCGGTGGCGAGTTTGCGCATGGTGAGCGCCTCGACCCCGTCCTCGTCGATGAGCCGCAGGGCGGCGGCGTAGATCCCGGCCTCCGTCAGAGGCACGTCCCTCTTCCTCGTTCCCCGCGGGGGACGCCTCACCTTCTTTTCCATACCTCGTACGGTATCAGCGCCATACACCGTACGGAAATGAGCTTCACCACAGCCCCACCTGGACTCCCGGGGTTGCACTCCGCTTTCCGTACCGCGTATGGTTCAAATTCCATACGGCGTATGTTTCCGTACGGCGCCACGGCATCGACCCGTGCAGCGCGCCCTTGCCCACCCCCTCCACCCCTCCGCAGAGGAGCAAGACATGACCACGCAGTCCGCGAACGACCTTCGCCCCATCCGGTCCCCGCGCGGGGTCCCCCTGCTCGGCAACACGCCGCAGATCCCCGCCACCAACCCGTTCGAGTACTTCGCCGAACTGTCCAAGCAGTTCCCCGAGGGCATCTACGGCATGGACATCGCCGGCATCGAGCAGGTCTTCGTCTATGACCCGGACCTGGTGGCCGAGGTCAGCGACGAGACGCGGTTCTTCAAGCAGATCGACAAGACGCCGCTGGCCCATGTCCGGGACTTCTTGAACGCGGGCCTGTTCACCGCGCACCAGCACGAAGAGGAATGGGGCAGGGCGCACCGGATCCTGCTGCCGGCCTTCAGCCAGCGGGCCATGAAGGCGTACTTCGGGCAGATGCTGGAGATCGCCCAGAATTTGGCGGGCAAGTGGGAGCGCCGGGAGGGGAAGCGGGTCAAGATCACCGACGACTACACCCGGCTGACGTTGGACACGATCGCCCTGTCGGGGTTCGGCTACCGGTTCGACTCCTTCGACAAGGAGGAGCTGCACCCCTTCCTCAACGCGCTGCTGGAGACGCTGATCGAGTCGCTGCGGCGCTCGCAGGAGCTGCCGATGATGACCAAGCTGCGCAAGGCGGACGACCGGAAGTACCGCGAGAACATCCGGCTGATGCAGGACCTGGTCGAGAGCGTGATCAAGGAGCGCCGCGAGGGGAAGGGCGGCGGTGAGGAGGACCTGCTGGGTCTGATGCTTGAGGCCACCGACCCGGACACCGGCAAGGCGCTGACCGACGACAACGTCCGTGACCAGGTGCTGACGTTCCTGATCGCCGGCCACGAGACCACCAGCGGTCTGCTGTCGTTCGCCACCTACTCGCTGATGCGCAACCCGCACGTGTTGGCGCAGGCCTACGCCGAGGTGGACCGGCTGATGCCCGGTGACACGGTCCCGGACTACGACACGATCATGCAGATGGACGTGATCCCGCGGATCCTGGACGAGACGCTGCGGCTGTGGGCCCCCATCCCTTTGATCGGCAAGGCGCCGCATGAGGACACCGTCATCGGCGGCCGCTACCAGCTGAAGAAGGGCACGCGGGTCAACATCCTCGAGGGTCCCCTGCACACCCACCCCAAGGCATGGGACCGTCCCGACGAGTTCGACATCGACCGGTGGCTGCCGGAGAACCGCGCCAAGCAACACCCGCACGCCTACAAGCCGTTCGGCAACGGTGTGCGTGCCTGCATCGGCCGGCAGTTCGCGCTGACCGAGGCTCGCCTGGTCCTTGCGCTGGTGCTGCAGAAGTTCAAGTTCTCCGACACGGCCGACTACAAGATGGACGTCAAGGAGGCGCTGACGCGCAAGCCCGGCGACTTCGAACTGGTCGTGCGCCGCCGCAAGGAGCACGAGCGGAACGTCTTCGGCGCTGCGGACGTGCAGACCGGGGACACGCAGGCGCCGGCAGCGGTCAGCGGTGTCGGGGTGAACCTGACCGTCGCCTACGGCTCCAGCCTCGGATCCTGCGAGGACCTGGCCCGCACCATCGCCGACCGCGGCGAGCGCTCCGGGTTCGGCACCACGCTGGTGAGCCTGGACGAGCTGGGTGACAACCTGCCCACCGAGGGCCTGCTCGCCGTTGTCGCCGCCAGCTACAACGGCAAGGCTCCCGACAACGCCCAGCGCTTCGACGACCTGCTCGCCGCCGGGCTGCCCGAGGGCTCGCTGGCGAATGTGCGGTACGCGCTGCTGGGCGCGGGCAACACCCAGTGGGTGGCCACCTACCAGGCGTTCCCCAAGCGGATCGAGGAAGGTCTGCTGGCCGCCGGCGCCACCCCCATCGTCGAGCGCGGCATCGCGGACGCCGCCGGTGACTTCGACGGCATGGCCACGCGGTGGATGAACACCCTGTGGGCCACTCTGGCCGAGGAGTACGCCGCCGACACCTCCCAGGCGAGCGGCCCCCGTTACCAGGTCCAGCTGCTCACCGAGTCCGACGTGCGCCCCGCCATCGTCTCCGAGCAGGCCTACCCGCTCACCGTGGTCGCCAACGAGGAGCTCGTGGCCGACGCGACCGGCCTGTGGGACTTCGCCATCGAGCCGCCGCGCCCGTCCGCGAAGTCCATCACCGTCGAGCTGCCCGAGGGTGTCACCTACGACACCGGCAACCACCTGGCCGTCTTCGCCAAGAACGAACTCGCCCTGGTGGAACGCGCACTGAGGCGGCTCGGCGTCGACTACGACCAGGTGCTCCGGCTCGACCAGCCGGCCGGTGGCCGCACCCACCTGCCGGTCGGCACCCCGGTCACCGCCGGCATCCTGCTCACCGAGTTCCTGGAACTGCAGGACGTGGCCACCCGCTCCCAGATCCAGACGCTCGCCGAGTACACCGAGTGCCCGTGGACCCGGCCGCAGCTGCTGGCGTACACCGCCGACACCCAGGAGGCCGAGGAGCGCTACAGCAAGGAGATCCTCGGCAAGCGCATCTCCGTCCTGGGCCTGCTGGAGCGCTTCCCGGCCGTCGAGCTGCCGCTGGCGGTGTTCCTGGAGATGACGGGCCCCATCCGCCCGCGGTTCTACTCCATCTCCTCCGCCCCGTCCGCCAACCCGCGCCACGTACGCCTGACCGTCGGCCTGCTGGAAGGCCCGGCCCTGTCCGGCGACGGCCAGTACCGCGGCACCTGCTCCGCCTACATCGCCGGCCTCGAACCCGGGGACGTCGTCTACGGCTACGTCCGCGTCCCCTCCCCCACCTTCGCCCCGCCCGCCGACCCCGCCACGCCGCTGATCCTCATCGGCCCCGGCACCGGCATCGCACCGCTGCGCGGCTTCCTGGAGGAGCGGGCGACACAGCACGCCAACGGCACCCAGGTGGGCGCGTCCCAGGTGTTCGTCGGCTGCCGCCACCCGGAGCACGACTACTTCTACCGCCAGGAGATGCAGGACTGGGAGCAGGCCGGCATCGCCCAGGTGCACACCGCCTACTCGGCGGTGACCGGCCACCCGGCCCGGTTCGTGCAGAACGCCATCGCCAACGCCGCCGACACGGTGTGGCAGGCCATCCAGGACGGCGCGTACATCTACGTCTGCGGTGACGGCCGCCGCATGGCCCCCGCCGTCCGCGAGGCACTCGCCGCCATCCACCGCCAAAAGACCGGCAGCGACGACGACACCGCCCAGCAGTGGCTCGCCCAGCTCGAGGCCGACGAGCGCTACCAGCAGGACGTCTTCGCCTGACCGCCGCAAGGCGCACTCCCCCAGCCGCCGGGAGGCGTGCGGCATCCCCCGCTGCCGGCCGTACGCCTCCCGGCCACCACCAGCCCCTCACGCACCCCATGGCACCCAGCGTCCCGGATCATCGGGCGGTGCCGCTCATAGAAAGCAGACTCATGGACACCATGCTCGCCGGACGCTTCCACCTGGACAGCAAGAAGTTCGCCGTGGAAGAGGTCCCGATCCCCGTGCCGGGCCCGGGCGAGGTCCTCATCGAGGTCAAGGCCGCCGGCGTCTGCCTCTCCGACGTCCACCTCCTCGACGGCTCCCTGTCCCCGCTCTTCCTGGACTCCGACACGGTCACCGTCGGCCACGAGGTCTCCGGCGTGATCCACACCCTCGGCCCCGACCTCAAGCGCGGCCTGCCCGTCGGCACCCGCGTCACCCTGGAGGCCGGCAAGACCTGCGGCACGTGCGCAGGATGCGTGCGCCACCGCCCCTGCACCCAGATGCTCACCGCCGGCATCGACTACGACGGCGGCTGGGCCGAGTACGTGATCGCCCGCGAGGACACCCTCATCCCCATCCCCGACAGCCTCCCCTTCGACCAGGCCGCGATCATCCCCGACGCGGTCTCCACCCCCTACGCCGCCGTCGTCGCCACCGCCGGCGTCCGTGCCGCCCAGTCCGTCGGCGTCTGGGGCGTGGGCGGAGTCGGCGCGCACAACGTACGCCTCGCCCGCCTGGTCGGCGCCGCCCCGATCATCGCCGTCGACCCGCTGCCCAGCGCCCGCGCGCGCGCCCTGGCCTTCGGCGCGGACCTCGCGCTCGACCCGGCAGCCCCCGACTTCGCCGACCAGGTCCGCGCAGCCACCGGCGGACGCGGCCTCGACTTCGCCTTCGACTGCGCCGGCGTCCCCGCCGTCCGCGACCAGGCCGCCTCGGTCCTCGGCCTGGGCGGCTCCCTGATCCTGGTGGGCATCACACCCCGGCCACTGACCATCACCGAGGGCCTGACCTTCAACTACCTGCAAAAGCAGGTGCGCGGCCACTACGGCGGCTTCCCCGAGTCCGTCTCCGAGCTGGTGCAGCTGACCGCGGCCGGCCGCCTCGACCTGGCCCCCTCCATCACCGACCACATCCCGCTCATCGAAGCCGCCGACGCCGTCCACCGACTGGAGAACAAGATCGGCGACCCGATCCGCCTCATCCTCGTCCCCTGACGCCGTCAGCGGGACAACAAGCCACCCTGGGCAGGGGTGAGTGGGCGCCGGTGCGTGAGGGAACACCGGCGCCCACGGCTTTCCGGCCACCGTGGAGAGACAGAACCATGCAGACGACCGACACCCCTGGCCGCGCACCGCAGCGCAGCGACGCTCGCGCGAACCGTCAACGCATCCTCGCCACCGCTCGGCGGAAACTGCGGGACGACCCCGACGCAAGTCTCGACAGCATCGCTGTGGCGGCCGGCCTCGCGCGGCGCACCCTCTACGGACACTTCTCCAACCGGCACGCGCTCATCACCGAGTTGGCGCAGGAAGCAGCCCAGGCGCTTCGCCAAGCGTTCGCCATGACACGCATCCCGGGCGCTGATCCGCTGGAGGCGATGGCGCGGATGGCCCTGGCGGCATGGGCGGTGGGCGACCAGTACCGCATGCTCATCTCCCTCGGTCGCCGCCAGCTCGGAGAGGAGGCCATCCGCGCCACCCTGGCACCTGCCCGCCAAGAGGCCATCGCGGCCATACGATGTGGCCAGCACGAAGGCGTGTTCGCGAACCACGTCCCCGCGCCCGTCCTCGCACAAGCGCTGGAAGCACTGATGCTGGCCCTCGCCGCGGAGAACACCACGTCCACCTGGGCGGACCCCACGGGTGAGGCCGCGGCGACCGCGTGCCTCGTTGCCGCCGGCGTAGCACCGCAGACCGCATCACGCCGGGTTCGCGGCGTGTTGCATGACCAAGTGGTGTCTGTGCTGCAGCCGGATGCAGCCATGACATGACCGGAACGCCGCCTGGCTGCGCGGTACTGGTGGTCACCCCGGTCGGAGCAGCTGTACCGACTCGTTGACCAGTGTGGATCGAAACGCCTCAGGCACGAAGTGCCGCGCCACTCGGTCCCGTCCACGTGGGAGCGAAGACCCTGACCCGCGGCACGAGGCTTCGACCTCTTTACCCGCCCTGTGCCGTTATTTCGCTTCTCAATAGGAATATCCATCCTTGTAGGAGTTCATTCATGCCTGCCGTTCTGATCCACGGCGTACCCGACACCCACCACGTGTGGGACGGCGTGCGCGAGCACCTGACCCGCAGCGACGTGGAGGCTTGGGACCTGCCCGGTTTCGGTTCGCCGCGCCCCGAGGGCTTCCACTGCACCAAGGAGGAGTACGTCTCCTGGCTCATCGAGCGGTTGGAGGCAATCGGCGAGCCGGTCGACCTGGTCGGCCATGACTGGGGCTGCCTCCTCACCGCGCGCGTGGCTTCCGTACGGCCGGATCTGATCCGCACGTGGGCCGGCAGCAATGGTCCGGTCAGCGCCGAGTACGTCTGGCATCCGCTGGCCAAGCTGTGGCAGGACCCGGTCGCGGGCGACCGCTGGGCCAAGGAGTACGACCCCGGCGCGTTCGCCAAGGACCTGACCGACAACCTCCAGGTCCCGGCTGAGCTGGCTGAACAGACGGCCGGCCGCGTGGACGAGACCATGCGCGACAGCATTCTCAAGCTGTACCGCTCCGCATTGACGGTCGGTGCGGAGTGGGAACCGGATCTGGCGGACCTGGCCGGACCGTCCCTGGTGTTCTGGGGGGCGTTCGACCCAGTCTGCCCCGTCGACTTCGGCGAGAAGATGGCCGCTTCCGTGCGCGCCACCCGTTTTCTGAGGCTGGACAGCAGCCACTGGACGCCGATCCAGAAGCCGGCCGAGGTCGCCGCCGCCCTCGAGGAGCACTGGAGCAGCTCCCGGGGGTGACTGGCGCGTCCAGCAACAGCGCCCGTGGGTGCATCTCGGGCGGCGCTGGCCCCATGCCGCCCGGCACCCATGGGAGGGCTCCCGCACCGCCGTGCATCCCGCCGAGCGGGGCGGGCGCTCATTCCAAGGCGGCCGGAGCCTCGCTGTGGCGACGCTATGTCCCGTCGGACTGGCGATCACGCCGTGGAGCTTGGCCAATGACACCGCAACGGGTCGCACGCCTGGGCCGCCACGTGTCATCGGTGTCCACGACCTCGTGGATCTCCTACGCCCCGGCCTGCAGGGCAACGCTGCCGTAGCACGGGCCCAGCCGACTTGGCCAGCGGCGGCGCGCCAATCCGGACCCTCAGACGAGATCGGGCAGCGGGCGCCGAGTGACCTCGTGCGCGTCCTCCGGCGGGAGCCCGAGCATACGCAGGACCATCTCCGCCAGGTCGGAGGCGGCCTCGTCGCCGTCGGGGTCGGGGCGTCCCGGCCTCAACGCCACCAGCGACAGCAGGGTGCCGCCCAGGGCGGACAGGGCTGTGGTCGGGTCGGCAGCGGTGAAGCGGCCCGAGGCGATGCCGCGTTCCAGATCGCGACGTGCTCGTGGCGACAGGCCACTCTCGGAGTGGATGTGGGCCAGGCCGCGGTCGCGCAGGATCCGCATGAGCTCGGGGTGGGAGTCCGCCATCCGGGCGGAGAGCCGGAAACCCGCCGCAACCAGCTCGGCGGGGTCCTCGATCCCTTCCACACGCTCGTCGATGACCTGGCCGAACTCCTCCAGCGCGTCCGTCACCGCCGCGTCGAAGAGCCCCGTCTTGGACTCGAAGTGGTTGTGAAGGAGCCGAAACCGACATCCGCGCGCTCGGCGATGGCCTGGATGCTGGCGCTGGTGTCCCCGGTCTCCGCGAGGATCTGTCGGGCCGCACGGATCAATGCCTGACGGGTCTCGGCGCGGGCCTGCGCCGTCCGTGCGGCAAGCGGCGTGGTTCGCCAATGGGTCCGGTCACACCACGGGGGTGAAGGTTTGCGGCGGAAGCAGCCGCTCCGGCCCTCGACTCCGTCTGGCGGACCGTCCGTCACGGCACCTTGTACTCGAGCTCAGCTCCTGACCGATGGGCCGAGGGGCGAGGCGGCCGCGATTTCGAGCGCCACGCGCACTTCCAGCGAGCTGATTGCCGTGGTGGTGACGGGCAGCAGTTCCTCCGCGCGTTTGACGCGGTACGTGACGGTGTTGCGGGCTACGTGCAGGCGTTCGGCCGCGGCGCGGGGACTGCGTTCCTCGGCGAGGTAGACGCGCAGAGTTTCGCGCAGCTCACGCAGGCGGGCCCCCTCGGAGGCCAGCGGCCCGAGGACCTCCTGCACGAACCAGCGTGCGTGTTCGGGGTCGGCCGTGACGAGGGCCGCCAGGCGGATGTCCTGGTAGTCGCAGAGCCAGGAGCCCGACGCGTGCGAGGCCATCCGTTGTGCCTGCAACGCCCCCAGATGGCTGCGGCGCATGCCGTGGGGCCCTGGTGCGGGCGGGCCGAGAGCCGCACGCACTCCTGCCGGCTCGGGCAGGGAGCTGCGCAGGTGCCGGACGTGGTCTTCGCCGGTCTTGCCGCTGACGGCGAACCATGCCCACACATGGTTGTCGTGAGCCGGGATGACGAGCGTCCTGGCCGCTCCCAGGGCGCGGGCCATGGTCGAGGCCGCGTGGTGCAGCCGTTGGGCGGCGGGCGCGGCGGTGGCGGTGTCGTCGCCCCACAGCACCGCGGCCACGTGCGTGCCTGACAGGTCGTAGCGCAGACGCAGGGCGGCGGCTTCCCGGTCGACCGGGCGGGCGGCCAGCAGTTCGTCGATGACGGCGCGGCGGGCGGCTTCGTCACTGCCGCGCCAGCGGTCCCGTTCGGCGATGTACTCCTCGGCCATCACGCTCGAATGGGCGTCGACGTAGGTGAACATCAGGTCGTCGATCTGGCGCAGCTCGGCCAGGCGCTGGTCGGCCGGGACGTGCTCCTCGACTGCTGCTGCCAGGCCGCGCGCCAGCTGCGCGTGCCCGAGCCGCACCCCCCGCAGGACGAGCTCCAGCGGGATGCCGCGGCGCGCGAACTCCCGGCATCCTTCCAGCGCATCCTCGGTGAGGGTGGGCAGGGGCCGGCCGATGTCGGAGGCCATCAGGTGCAGGCCCGTCAGCACCGCGGACTGGGTCACACGCCGCAGGGTGGTCGCGGCAGCGGGACCGCCGCCGTGCTCGGGCACCTTCCTGAGGACCTCCTCCGCGATGGCGTCGGCGCTCTGGAGCGCCCACTCGACCGGGCCCGCGCCGAGTTCCGTGCGTGCCACGGCCAGTTCCGCCGGTGACAGGACGGGCTCGGTCAGGCGGCCGGGGTCCGGCCGCAACCACTGGAGCCACTGTCCCCTCACGCTTCTCGTCCCTCCGTCGCGGGGAAGGTGGGCGAGCGGGCCGCTCGCAGCTGCAACCCAGGTCAGGGAACCATATCTTCCCTGCTGAGTCGAGCAGCCGCGGACCCCGCCGCTGAGGACGACGAGCGCCGCCGTGCAGGCCGGCGGCAGGATGCGTCCTGCCGCCGGCCTGCACGGTCGCACCGTTCACCGGCAGGGGTTGCTCACCCCGCGCGGCGGCGCGGCGCGGTGCGTGAAGCGCCGCCCCGTGCCGCGCGTCGCTGTGCTCGGCGCGTCCGGCCATGGGCACCGGCTGTGGCGCCGGTGGCTCAAGCGGTGACCTCCGGGGCGGGGGCCGCCGTGAGCCCGCCGCGCAGCGCAGTGACCAGACGCGGGAGGTCGGCCGTACTCTTGGCGCCGCCGAAGACGTAGAAGTCGGGGCGCACCAGCATGGCCTCGATGCCCGAACGGGCCAGGTCGGACAGGTAGGTGCGGTCGAGATCGACGACGTCGTCGGGGCCGTTCGCCGCCGGGTCGTCGGTGATCCTCAGCAGGCGGAGCCCGACCTGCTCGCACCAGGCCAGGGTGTCCTCGTCGAGCCCGTCACGCGGATCACCGGTGGTGAGCAGGGTGAGCCCGATGCCGACGGTTTCGTCGAACATGCCGGTACGGCCCCTGAACCGCACCCGTCCCTGCCGGCTGAGCTGCCCGGTCGGCTCCGCGGTGGCGCCGGTGCAGTCGCGGTCCAGCAGTCCGCCGGTGAAGGTCCCCAGGAACTGATCTCCTTGTGGTACGCGGCCTGCCTGCTGATCGGCGATCATGCGGGCGTCGCGCTCGGCGGCCGCGACCGGGTCCGGCTCGCAGATGACCCTCCCCAGCATCACGGACTTCTCGATCGCGTTCTGCAGATGCTGGCATCGCTCGGTGGTGTATGTGTCCAGCAGACTGTCGTCGGCTTTCCCGGACAGCACCAGGTCGAGCTTCCAGCTCAGGTTGATGGCGTCACGGAGGCCCGAGCACAGGCCCTGCCCGGCGAACGGCGGCATCTGGTGGGCCGCGTCCCCGGCGAGCAGCAGCCGGCCGTCGCGCCAGGAGTCCGCCCAGCGTGCCCGGAAGGTGTAGACGGTCTGCCGCTCCAGGGTGGCGTTGTCCGGGTGCAGGTCCCACGGCTCGAGCAGCTTCCAGGCGGTCTCGGCCTGGAGGAGCTCGGCGATGGACTCGCCGGGCAGGCGCATGAATTCCCACCGACGGCGGCCGGGGCCGCCGACCACCGCTGTGGTCGGCCGGGCCGGATCGCAGAGCTGCAGGTTCCGTGGCGTCCATGCGCGGTCCCGGTCATGGGGCACGACGTCGAGGACCAGCCAGTCGTACTTGAAGCCGAGGTCGGTGACCGAGGTGCGCATGCACGAGCGGATGAAGCTGTTGGCGCCGTCGCAGCCGACGACGTACGCGGCCCGGAGGGTACGCTGCGCGCGCACCCCGTCACGGAGCAGGGGCTCGTCTCCCGCGCTCTCCGCCACGGTGACTTCCACCGCCGTGGGGCCCGCCTGGACGGCCACGGCTTCCCAGCCGCGCAGGACGTCGATCCCCGGCAGCGACTGGACGCGCTCGTTCAGGGCCTTCTCCACGGTGGGCTGGTTGAACGCGCTCATGTTGGGCCAGCCGGAGTAGTTGTCGTCCGAGAAGTCGAAACGGAGGAGTAGCTGACCCTCTCCGTTGCGCCACTCGTAGTCGACAGCGGGTTCGCTGACAGCGGCCATGTCCAACCCCAGCGATGCCAGGATGCGGCCGGCCTCGTGGTCGAAGACGACCGCGCGTGGCAGCGGGTAGGGCTGCGGCCAGCGTTCGACGATGCCGACGCGGCGGCCTCGGGTGGCCAGCTGGACGGCCGTGGCCAGCCCGACCGGACCAGCGCCGACGACCAGCACGTCGTAGGTCTCCGCGGCGAGACCCTCGGTCGAGGTGCTCATGATGTGCGTTCCTTTTCGTCTGTTCAGCCGGCGTCGTGCGCGCCGGTCATCATCGCGGCGAGGTCCTCGGGGCGGAGGAAGGACGGCGGTACGGGCGGGCCCCAGTTGTACAGGGCGAGGCGGGCGTCCTCCCACGTCCCGGGGGTCCACAGTTGGTCGTCGACGATGCAGTCCATGTCGGAGTAGTACTCGGAGAAGTTGCCGGCCGGGTCCCGGAGGTACCAGAAGAAGTTCGACCCCAGCTGGTGGCGGCCCAGACCCCAGACGTGGCGCTCGGGGTGGTCCTCCAGCATCCGGGTGGCGCCGCGTCCCACCTCGTCCACGTCGTCCACCTGCCAGGAGGTGTGGTGCAGGAAGGAGATGGGGGCCTTCTGGACGAGGACGTTGTGGTGGTCGGTGGAGCACCGCAGGAACGCCGCGCCCGGTACCAGGTCGCTGACCTTGAAGCCGAGCCCTTCGGTGAAGAAGCGCTGGGAGGCTTCCTGGTCGGTGGAGCCCAGGACGACGTGTCCGAGGCGGCGGACGCGCACCGGACCCTCACGCAGCACGCCGGGGGCACGCTCGCCGGTCCGCTCGATCCGCCCGGGAGCGTTGTACGGCATCCGCGCGGCGGCGGGCTGCACGATGCGCGGCTGCACCTCGACGGTCACCGTCACCTCGGTGCCCGGGTCGACCGCGCGCAGGCGGTGGGTGTCCCGGACGAACGGCACCTCGAGCCGGTCGAGGGCCGAGCCGATCCGCCCGAGGTCGTCCTGGTCGTCGGCGCTCAGGGTGAGTTCCTCCAGGCGGCGCCGCGCCGCGTGAATGATCTTGAGCTGTTCGCCACCGTCGGCAGTGGCGAACCGGCCGTCGCCGAGGTCGGTCAGTCCGAAATCGGCGTAGTAGGCCGAGGTGTCGGCCACATTGGGCACCCCGATCGTGATGTGCGCCACGCGGTGCAGGGCCATGGCAGTCTCCTCAAAGAGCTTCAGTGTGCGGGTGGTGTACGCGGACAGGTGTGAGGCCGCGCGTCAGACGGGCTGGGTGCCTTCGGGGTAGGTGGGGCCGGCGACCAGGGGGTTGCGCAGCTCACCGATGCCGTCGATCCAGCTGCACAGTTCCTCGCCGGGGGCCAGGAACCGGCGCGGGTTCCGGGCGCCGCCCACGCCGGCCGGGGTGCCGGTGAAGATCAGGTCGCCGGGCAGCAGTGTGCAGATCGACGACATCCAGGCGATCTGCTCGGACACCGAGAAGATCATCTGGGAGGTACGGGAGTCCTGCATGGTCTCGCCGTCGATCGCGCAGCCGAGCGCGAGGTCGTCGGGGTTGTCGAACTCGTCCGGGGTGACCAGCACCGGCCCGGTCGGGCTGAAGCCGGGGAACGACTTGCCGAGGGAGAACTGGGGTGCCGGTCCCGACAACTGGATGCCGCGCTCGGACAGGTCCTGGCCGAGCGTGAGGCCGGCGACGTACTGCCACGCGTCCGAGGCGGCGACCTGGTGCGCCTCACGACCGATCACCGCTACCAGCTCGACCTCCCAGTCGACCAGGGCACTCGGCAGCTCGACCGTGGCGTAGGGCCCGGTCAGGGACGTGACGTACTTGGTGAAGACAGCGGGACGCTCCGGTACGGCGACCCCCGACTCCGCCACGTGGTCGGCGTAGTTCAGCCCGACCGCGAAGACCTGCCGCGGGCGCGGCACCGGCGCGCCCAGCTGCTGCTCCACCACGGCGATCCGCTCGTGGCCGGTCGCGGCCGCCGACTGGGCCCAGTCGCGGAACTCGGCCCAGCGGTCGAAGACCGCCTGCGGGTCCGAGGAGAACAGGCCGTCGCTGGCCTTCTCCACATCTACGGCGCCGTCGGGGAAGACGAGCACGAGACGGCTGTTGAGCGTGGCTGTCCGCACGGCACAACACCTCCATGTTCAGAAAGCGAAAAGGGAAAGGGGGAACGGGACGATCGGGTGATCAGTCGGACGGTCGTTGTCACTGCTCCGGCTGTGTGGCGGGAGACCGACCCGCCCTACGTCGTCAGGCGTCGGCCCGTCGCCAGACAATGCGCACCTGGGAGTCGTCGGCCCCGGCAGCCGTCAGCTCCAGCCGTCCCGGGCCGAACCGGACCTCGCGTACCAGGTCCGTCCCCGTCCAGGGTGCGTAGTGACTGGCCTGAACGTGGTGCACGACCGACCCGTCCGCCTCGCGCTCCCAGCGCCCGGCGTACGCCACGGTCCCGGCGGCTGCCTCATCGAACAGGGATACGAACGGGGCGTCATCGGGATGGACTGTCAGCAGTGCGCTCATCCAGCCGTCGGCGGCGTAGTGCAGCACCCCCCTGGGACGCTCCCCGAGCGGACGGACGACCGTCCCCTGTCGTGTCAGCGAGAAGTCCTCAAGGATCCAAGCTCCGAGCAAACTGTCCATGTGTGCCTCGCACCGTGCTTCAGTTCCGTCGGCCCGGCCGCGCAGACACCGTCACAGCACCACGGTGACGGCCCGGCGGCCAGGCCGAGTGGCCGGCTCCTGCCACCCACACAGAGCAGTCAACCCGCGACCACGGCACGGGATCTTGGTCTCCGGAACTCAAAATTCCGCTTGCTTTGGGCTCACCGCACCCATGTGAGCAGCGCCCGTCCGCAACCCGCGCTTCGAAACGAAACGGAGTAGCTCGCGCGCCATTGGTGTCGTGCGACGCTCTCTCTTCGCGCCGCAAGCACGATCAGAGGTTCATGCCGGTGCTGCCCTCGCCCTTCGATGCGTTCAGCCGCTTGGTCTCGCCCTTGACGGAGGCGCCTTCCCATGCTCCTCCAACAGCTCCAGGAGCACGGCGTCCGTGGCGTCCGCCCTTCTCTCGACGGCTCCCCGCATGGCGGGGCGTTGCTGGCAGGAAGTGCGGTGCGGACCGCGTGGTGGGGTCGGGGGGCGGCCCCATACAGCGCATAGAAAGGGGTTTCAGGCCCTGGCCGCCCCACCACGACCAGCCCTTGTGACAGGGAGACGACCATGCACAAGATCGTGCAGCGGGCCGCTCTCGCGACCACCTCGGCCGCCATCGCCGCGGCAGCCCTCCTCGGCGCCGGGGGCACCGCCTCCGCCGGCGTAGGCGAGGTGGGCGCCGCAGACTGTGCAGCGGAAGAGCATGGCGGTCGCCCGCTCGCATCGGGATGAGGGAATGCGCGGAACGTGTTCAGCGGGCCAGACCGTGACGGCCAGCTGGCTGTGGACGAGTGCGACCGTCGGCATGGGACGCGACGAGCGGCCGGTGCAGATGACGCGAGGGGATACGTTCGATGATCAGGAAAGCGGCGTCGTCGGTGAGCTGCTCGCCGGAGTGCGCGAGCAGGTCGCGGTGAATGTGGTGCAGCAAGGCGTCGGGGCTTGAGGCGGGGAAGGAAGCGACGCGTTCGGCGAGCGGGTAGAAGGCTCCGGTCGGTGAGCGGGCTTCGATCACACCGTCGGTGTAGAGCAGCAGCATGTCGCCCGGTTCCAAGGCGAACCGGTCGGTCCGGTCGTTGAGTACGCACAGGGCATGCAGGCCCCATGGGGGTGCGGGGCGGCGGGAGTTCAGGGCAGTCACCTGGCCGCCGCGGATCAGCAGGGGCGGCGGATGGCCGCAGTTGAGCATCTCAGCCGGTGGGCCCTGATCGGGGATGTCGATCATGATGGCGGTGATGAAGTGCTCGCCGGCATCGTGCGCGGTGTCGGCGACCTCCTCCAGGTTCCGGCAGATGCTCTCTTCGACGGCGGTGGCGAGCTCGGGCAAGGAGGGGTACCGGTGAGCGCCCTCACGGAACGCACTCATCGCCACCGATGCTTCGCCGACGGAGGCAAGACCATGGCCTCGTACGTCGCCGATGAGTACCCGGGTGCAGGGGTGATCAGCGCGGGCGACCGCCAACAGGTCGCCCCCGATCTGGGCCTCGTCCTCGGCCGCCAGATACAGCCAGGCCACCCGCAACGGCCCGATCCGGCGAGGTGGAGGCCGCAGCAGAACCCGCTGCGCCGTCTCAGCCACCGACCGCAACCGGCTCAGCTCCCGGGCATGCCGCTCCCGCACATAACAGACGAAGACCACCAGAGCTGACAGCACAGCCAGGGCGATCAGCTGCGCCACGTGGTTGGTCGTGGTCAGCCCGCCGTGGAAAATCGCGATGATCACCAAGGCGACCTCCGCCAGAGCCCCGACCAGAGCGGTAAGCCGCGGACCGGCGAAGGCGGCGGTCAACGTCGGCGCGATGACCAGCAGCGGGCCCAGATGAACACTGGTCCCGATACCGATGTCCACCGCAGCGATGGCCACGATCAGCGCCAGCGCCGTCATCAACAGACCGCGCCGCTGTTCCGGGAGCCGGTCCCGCCAGACACCCCGCAGACGCATATATTCTTTTTACTCCTTTTTCGCGCACAGGCTCCCCCAGGACATCGCACTCGCTGTTGCGACGCTGCGTCCCTCGACGCCTATAGAGGATGTCCCGCAGGCGGTCGACAGCCACCGGGTTGGTCAGGTCAGCGCCCGGACCGGCGAGATCGCCGTGTGGGGGGGACAGCGCGGCCACCGCCTCGTCACTCACGCCCCTATCCGCGCGTGGCCGGGGCGCGCCATGTGCTACGCGGATCGTTACGGACGAGTAGGCGGGTGCGATCGCAAATCAGGCACTCCCAGATCGTCTCAGGGCTCCGAGTAGAGTCCCGGCAGGAAGGACCCCGGCAGGGCCTCGCCGTATCACCGACGCCCCTATAACGCGGGGGTGCGGGAAACCGGTCTGACCAGGTTGAAGACCTCTCGGGCGGCATATCGCTTGAGGTATCGGATGGTCTCACGCCGGGTCTTGCCCTCCTGGGTGCGGCGTTCGTAGTACGCCTGGGTGCGCGGGTCGTGGCGCAGGCGGGTGAACACGATGCGGTGCAGGGCGGCGTTTGCCTGGCGGTCGCCGCCGTGGTTGAGCCGGTGCGTGCTCCGCCGGCCCGACGAATACTCGACTGGGCTGACTCCGCAAAGGGCAGCAAAGGATGCTTCGGTGTTCAGCCGCTCGGGGTTGTCCCCCATGGTGATCAGCAGGGTGACTGCGCTGTCCGGGCCGATGCCCACCGGTACGAGCAGCTGTGGGGCGTGGTGTTCGACGAGCTGGGTCAGGCGTTGGTTCAGCTCATCGATCTGCCCGGTGAGCTGTTCGATGCGCTCGGCGAGCATTCTCAGGGTCATGTGGGTGGCCTGGGCCACCGCGTTCTCGCCGTCCTCGCCGTCGCCTGGCCCGAGGCGTGCGCAGGTGCGGAACAGCTCGCGGTTGCCCAGGCTGGACAGTCGTTCCCGCAGTGCGGGATCGGCGATGACCAGGACGGCTTTGAGCTGGTTGATCGCCTGGGTACGGGCCTTGACCGCGGAGTCCTTGGCGAGCTTGAAGATCCGGGCGCTGTGCACCGGACCGTCGCCGGACTTGGCCCGGGCCCGGGCGCGGCCACTGAGCACGGCCCGCGCGGCGGCCTGAGCATCGAGCGGGTCCGACTTCCCGAGCAGTCGGCGGGCCGAGCGGTCGGGCCGGTTCACTTCGAAGACCTGAATCTGCCGGGCCAGCAGGTAGCGGGACAGGCCCGCGCCGAAGGTGCCGGTGCCCTCCACACCGGCCCGGCGCACCGTACCCCGCTTGCGGGCCCAGACAAGAAGCTGCCGATAGCCGACTGTCGTTGCCGGAAAGGGCTCGGTTCCCAAGATCTTCCCGAGCGGGGAGATCACGGCGGCGACATGCACCTCGCCGTGCACGCGTAGGTCTGCGGCGGTGGCCGCAGCACGGCACCCGCCGTGTGCGAGGCCCTGGCCGCCCTCTACCGGGCGCTCCCGGCGCTGTCAACCATCCCGGACGGGGATCAGAGCCACCCGCGGCGAACTGCCTGCGCGCCCGCCTGGAACCGGCTCGTCGCCCCGAGGCGGACGGTCAGGTCGGTGATCCGGCGGCGCAAGGTGCGTTCGCTGAGGCCGAGTTGGCGGGCTATGGTCTCGTCCTTCAGTCCGGCGTGGAGCAAGTGGAGCAGAGCACGCTCCGCCTCGCTGAGGTCGGGATGGTCGTCCGTCTCCCGGGCCTCGCTGCCGAAGACGGGCGTGGCCTGCTGCCAACTCGCCTCGAAGAGGTCGACCAGTGCGTCGCACAGCGGTGACCGGTGGACCAGGGCGGCCGTGGTGCGCAGGCCGTCCGCGCCCGCGGTGAGCGGAACCAGGGCATCGCGGCGGTCGAAGACCAGCAGCTTCAACGGCACATGGGGCAACACCCGGGCCTGCTCTCCGAGCGACACGAGGTGCTGGAGCAGTTCCGCGCGCTCGGGGACGGCCAGCACCTGGCTCGAATAGACAGCCCGCGCCCGCACGCCTCGGGCCAGCAGGTCCTCCTCGAACTGCAACGCACTCGCGTCAGCCGACAGATAGGGCGGGGTGTCGAAGCACAGTACCTCGTGCTCGGCGCCCGCCATCAGCTCGGTCAGCCAGTCGTTGATCGCTGTCGGCCCCTCGATGATCTCCACCAGCCGACTCGGGTCGGAGCTCAGTTTGCGCTCGTTGAACTCGGCGCCGTAGGCGTCCAGCGCGGCCTCCGCGCGCTCCAGCTCCAGACGGCGGGCGCGGATCAGAGCGGCCAGGCCGATGCGCGGATCCAGCGGGGCGTAGCGGGTGGGTCGTCCCGCCGAGGGGACCGCGAGGCCCGCCGCGACCAGGTCGTCGAGCATGCGGCGGGCCTGTGCCGTGCCGCAGGACTGATGCCTGGCCATTTCGGTCGCGGTCAGTGGCGGCGAAGCCAGCAGATGGCGGTAGGTGCGCTCGGTCGCATCGTCCAGACCCAGGGACTCCAGCACAGGTTCGCCTCCTCATGTATGTCCCGGCCGAGGCGGCGCCTGGCCGCTACCGGCTGCTGACCGGTATCGGCCAGCCGTTCGTCTCCCGGTGAGCCGGGTGCGCTGGAACAGTACCGGCATCCCCTGCAGGGCGGTTCACCAGTGCTTCTTCGACACAACCGCCCTGCTCCCACCCGAGAGGCGCGTGGTCACTTGAGAATGCGTGGAAAGGGCATACGCTCCGGCATGGTCGCCACCGTGCTGGGGCTCGCCGCCGGCCTGCTGGTCACACCGTCGGCTCAGGCGGTCCCTCAGCAGGGCGCGAAGAGCGTCCGGCTGACCGCCGCCGCGATCGAGAGGCTCAGCAGGCGGTACGAACCCCGGATCGACGGCACGCCCGGGCAGGTCGCCGCCCAGGAGGGGCCCGCGGCTGCCGCCCCGGTGCTGCCGGGCACGAAGCCCAGCGTGATGGCCGGCCCGGGCGAGCACACGGACACCCCGTCCTCGTCCGTCGCCCCGGGTTTTCAGCGGACCGGTCGGTGGGAGACAGCCCGTGGCTTCGCCGAGAGCCTGGCGCTCGGCGGCACCAAGGACTGGGTGGGCGTCTTCAGCGGCGGCACCGTCGCCCGGTACGACGCCCAGGGCAAGCAGGTGTGGAGCCGCGGAGCCACCTCCTTGTACAAGGACTGGCAGGTCACCCCGGACAACTGGTTCCAGCCGTACCCGTATCTGCCGAACCTCTATGCCGGCTACAACCCGTACCAGATGTCGGCCAACGGCAAGCAGCCGTACGTGACGGGTGACTTCAACGGCGACGGCGTCCAGGACGTCGCCGTCGCCTACGCGGTGGGCGACTGGCCGTTCCGGCCGTTCTCTTCGCCCGATTCGAAGGTGGACTACGGCACCTTCATCACCATCCTGGACGGCCGTACCGGGAAGACCGCGTGGAGCAAGCTGATTCCCGGCTATGTCGGCAACATGCTGGTCCAGGACGGCAAGCTGATCGTCGCCAACACGGTCGGCCCGGACTGGGGCGGCGATCCGGTACCCGAACAGGGCGACAGCCGCAGCAATCTGACCGCCTACAGCTTCGGCCACGCCGGTGACGGCAAGCTCACCGGAACCGCCGACTGGACCTACTCGACGCACGCGCCCTGGGCGTACTGGGGCGATCTGACGTCGATGGGAAGCGGCCGGATCGCCGCGTCGTGGTCCGACACCCCGATGGACCTGGGAAGCCCGCGCCCGGCGGACGGCAACGTGCTGGTGCTCGAGACCTCCGACGGCAGCGTCATGGCGCACACCAAGACTCCCGGCTACCCGCGCATGCTGGTGAAGGATCCGGGCGCGGACCGTGTTCTGGTGGTCGAGCAGAACGACCCGTTCGACAAGGTGCGCTGGGACCTGACCGCGATCGACGCGCACAGCGGTGAGCGTGCGGTGCTCGCCTCTCGTGAGGGCACCGTGCCGGAGGCCTTCCACGTCCTGCTGAACGCCAAAGACGGCCGGCCACGGTTCGCTGTCGCGGAGCTCGGCATCGACGCCGACATGTCCGACGGCCAGAGCACCATATCCGGCTGGGACGCTCAGGGCCACACCCTCTGGTCGTACTCCACGGCATCCACGATCGGCGGACCGAACGCCCCGACCATGGAGCTGGCCTCCGACGCGAAGGGCAGCGAGGTGTTCGCCTCGCTGTCCGACCCGACGACCGCCACCGCCGCCACCCCCGCGGGTCCCGAGCACACCCAGCTCATCGGACTGAACGCCGCGAGCGGTCAACTCGACTGGCGAAAGGACGGCGCCGTCTCCGGCGACACGCTCACCCAATACCAGGGCGGACTCCTCACCGTCGGCTATGACGACACCGCCTACACGGTCAACCCCCACAGCGGTGCGTCGCACGCCATTCCCCTGGCCGGCGACCCGTACACGGCCGTCGCCACGGACGTGAACCGGGACGGGAGCAAGGACCTGGTCGTCGCCGGCCAGAGCCGTGGTGTCTTCGCCGTCGACGGCAGAACCCTGAAGAAGGCGACGCCGACCGTTCTGTGGCGGGCCACCGTCGACAGCTCGGTGCACGCCCTGCGCCTCCTGCCGAACCCCGGCAAGGACGCGACCGGCGACTCCGTGGTGGCCGCGACCGACCACGGCTTCGCTCTACTGGACACGCACAGCGGTGAGGTACGCCGGAACGTGCACACCGGCGGCTATGCCGCTTCGCTCACGGTCGTGGGCGACGGCCGCGGCGGATCCGAGATCGTCGTCCCGGGCAGCAGCCTGACCGCGTACAGCGAGCAGGGCAAGAGGCTGTGGACGTACCGGCCGAAGGGTACGGCGGGCAAGAGCCTGGTCTTCTCCAGCGTCACCACGGACGGCGCCGGACACCTGTTCTTCGAGTACGGCGGCACACACCACGGCATCGGCCTGCCCACGCAGGCCACCGACCCGGCGCCGACGGCGGTCAGCCTGGACGCCGCCACCGGCATCCCGAACTGGACCGAGACCCCGACCGGCTCTGATGCCGTCGCGATCGTGCCGACCAACCCCGCCCTGGCCGACCCGAACGTCCCGGGCGCCAACGGGCACGGTGTCGCCTTCGCCTACACCGGCGATTTCAGGAACTACCGCCACCTGGTCCAGATCCTCGATGCGCGCTCCGGCGCGGTGATCAAGAACTACGACAGCCCCGGAACGTCGCAGGGCTTCGTCGCGTCCAAGAAGACCGGCCTGGTCGAGATGCGCGAGTTCAACGACTTCGTGTACCCGGCGAACGGCGGTGAGCCCTACGACGTACCCACCTTCCTCGGCTTCCACTCCGCAGTGTTCGCCAGATCCGTCGGCGGAACCGAGGCGTTCGTCGGTGCCTACCAGAACCTGTGGTCCTACGACACTCCCTTCGCGGACAACGACGGCTTCCTCCGCGAGAGCGCGACGGACTTCGCCCTGGGGGCGAGCCAGGTGAAAACAGCGGCGCTGGGCGACGGCCCCGGCGACGACCTGATCGGTCTCGCGCTCGACTGGCGGGCTCTGAACATCGCGGCGCAGTCGATCGGTGACGCCGTCAACGACATCGACTACTTCCCGCACGGCCTGACCACCTACAAGCTCTCCGAGGACGAGCCCACCCGGATTCCGACTCCTCCGAACGGCGACACGTCGGCCGCGGCCCCGCAGACCGCCGCCAAGGCGGGTCAGTTCAACGGCGACCGGATGCACAGCGCGAGCCCGCTGAAGGACCTCGGCATGCCGATCGGCACCGCCTCGGTCCCCATCGAGATCCAGTCGAAGACTCCGGCAGCCAAGAGGCTGAGCGCGGGCCAGGACAACGCCCAGGAGGTCGCCCCCGGCTACACCCCGCAGCAGATCCAGGCACGGCTGGGCCTCAAGGGTGACGGCACGGGCCAGACGATCGCGATCGTCGACGCGTACCACTACCCGACGGCGAAGGCGGACCTGAACCACTTCGCCGCGCACTTCAACCTGCCGCAGACCTGCGATACGGCCGGCACGGGAGAGGACTGCTTCGACTTCCAGCAGGTCTACGCGGACGGTACCCAGCCGGACGTGGACACCGGCTGGAACGAGGAGGCGGCGCTGGACATCGAGTGGGCGCACTCGGCGGCCCCGCACGCCAAGATCGTCCTGGTCGAGGCCAAGGATCCGACCATGGCAGCGCTGTCCCGGGCCCAGGACGCGGCCGCGGCGCTGCACCCGGCCGCGGTCAGCAACAGCTGGGGCGCCGGCGAGTTCTCCGAGGAGGCCTTCTACGACGGCCACTGCAAGCTGGCCGACTCGGTCTGCGTCCAGTCCACCGGAGACTTCGGCTACCCCGGCAGCTACTCCGCCACCAACCCCTACGCCCTGGCCATCGGCGGCACCAACCTCCGACTGGACGCCGACGGCAACACCATCGACGAGACGGCGTGGAGGTCCACCGGCGGCGGCCTGAGCTACTTCGAGCCGCGCCCGGCCTACCAGGACGGCGTGCAGCCCTCGCCACTCAGGGCCACACCGGACGTCAGCTTCGTGGCCGACCCCGCCACCGGCGTGCCGGTCTACCTGACGATGACGTACGGCGGCGCCTCCCACTCCATGTGGTTCAAGGTGGGAGGCACCAGCCTGTCCGCCCCGATCTGGGGTGCGATCATCGCCTCGGCCGACCAGCTCCGGGCCACCGCCGGCAAGCCGCACCTGGCTTCCGACGGTCCGGACGGCGACACGGCGCACACCGATGTCTACGCGCTCGGCAGCAGCTACCTGCGAGACATCACCGCCGGCTCCAACGGCCGATGCGGCGCGGAGTGCACAGCCGGCCCCGGCTACGACACCGTCACCGGCCTTGGCTCCCCCACCGCGGGCGTCGACGGGGCTCTGGCAGCCATGAAGTAGCCATCCGGTGTGAGCACGCAGGGTCCCGGCGTCCTTCTGGACGCCGGGACCCTGAGCTGTCTGTCGTCGAGGCTCTCAGCCGAGGTCGTGCAGGGGGCGCTGGGTGACCTTACGAGCGGCTGCTGTCACGCCTTGGACCTGACCAACACCGGCCCGCTCACCTTGCTGGGTCGAGTAGCCGAGGGGAATCTCACCCCTCGGCTCTCCCAGAACGGAGCGTGACAATCTCTCGTCACTCCGCTCTTGTCATCCTGATCACCAGGCCAATGCGGCGAGCGTTGTGTCCGGCCAGTGCGCGAACATCCGCGGATACCGCTGGGCGATCTCCTGGAACTTCGCGATGGCCCTCCGCAACGGCGCCAGCCGTCGATACTTCCTGCGGATCCAGCGCACCAAGTAGGCGTTGATGCGCTGAAGGAACGGGATCAACACCCAACGGCCGTAGCGGCCGTAGTAGTTGAGCCACCCCGCAACGACGGGATTGATCCGCCGCGCGAGATCTGTGAGGGTCGAACCAGTGCGGTGTTGCAGCCGCCAGGAGCGAAGCTCGTTCTGGCGACAGGCGCTGTGCCAGTGGCGGACCTGTTCAACCAGCAGGTTCCCGGCACCGCCTGGCGGACGAAGCCAAGCTGGCATCGTCGCCAACAACGACCGCACCGTGCACCCCGACCTGGAGCGGTCCGCCGCCGAGCGCATGGGCGCCAATATCCGTCCCGTGGACAGCAGTCACTTTCCCATGCTCTCGCATCCTGACTTCGTCCTCGATGTGATGCGTGAGGCCGCAGAGTCGCTCGGCGCCTAGAGGATGTCCCGCAGGCGGTCGACGGCCACCGCCTCGTCATTCACGCCCCCACCCGCGCGTGGCCGGGGCGCGCCATGTGCTACGCGGATCGTTACGGACGAGTAGGCGGGTGCGATCGCAAATCAGGCACTCCCAGATCGTCGCAGGAACCCAGACTGCGTGAGGCGCCGACTGCATCGTCCGCGACAGCGCAGCCGATCTCACGGCGCAGCCACACCGAATCGCTCCGGTGCGGCTGCGCCGTCTCAGGGCTCCGAGTAGAGTCCCGGCAGGAAGGACCCCCGCGGGGCCTCGCCGTATCACTCGTCTATCACGCAGCAATCACCGACTGGGCGGCCCCTCACGGACCAGACCGTTCTGACCTGGAGTTTCATGCCCGTCCTGGACTGACGTGGACGCCCGAAGACGGTTTCTACGACATGTGCCATGTAGTACCGCGGGAAGATCCTCCGCTGGCATCACCTACCAAGATCCGGACCAGGGGCGGACCAACTCGGCTTCGCATCGGGCGATTCCACCCATTGCCGCAGGTCAGAAGCGGGTGAGGTCGTGTACCACAAGGAGACGAAGAATCTGCTGGTGTCGTACTCGCCGAAGAAGCTCGGCTTCTTCTAGAGACACGAGGAAAGGCGCCTGATCTGGGCTTTCACCCGTCAGGCGCCCTTCGTGCAACCCGCTCTCGAGCGGGCCCGGCTTGCGTGCTGACTCCCAATTCCTCCCACGACTGCACCCCTCCTGACCAGTGCTTCCGGACCAGTCACGGACCAAACCCCCGGTTCAGCCACCAAGTCCTCTCGGGCACCACCGCCATCGGCGTCACGACACACAAGACAGCCGCGCCCCGGCTCGGCGACGAGTAGTTCAGCCAGCTGCTGACCTTCTCCGCCGGAGGGCAGGACAGCGTCGTCAAGCAGACCGCGATCCGTGACGGCAACCTGCTCCTGGTCGTCTCCGGCTCACCGGCTCTGGTCGACCAGGACCTCGGCAAGGCCCTGGCCAAGGCGACAGCAACCCGCTGTCGAGGGCGGACATCGTCGCTCAGCTCGCCGGTGCGCGCAGGAGTCGCTCCTGTGTCGTGGCGGCCGAGTGCCGCAGCATGTGCGGGCGGGCGGCAAACCCGGCCCGGTGGGCGAGCTGGTCGAACATGTCCTTGGCGTTGTGGTAGGTCATCGGCCGGCCCAGCGGTGCCCGGAACAGGTTCACGAACACCATGTCGGTCATCCCGGCCGCCGCGACCTGGCCGCGTTCGTACTGGTAGTCCACGTAGAGGCCGACCACCTGCTCAGTGACTGCATGTCCTCCCGTCGCAGCCCCAGGCCCTCACCGATGCGGATCCCGGTGCACCGCAGCAGGGCCACCAGGAAGCGGTCACGGGCCCGCGGCATGAGGTCCAGCGATCGCTCGATCTGCGCGTCGGCCAGCCACTCGATGCCGTCGTCAGCCACCACGAACTTGACAGTCCGGCTGTTGACCGTGCGGTACTGGGCGTCGTCCTCACCCGGGTCGTAGCCCGGCGGCAGGAAGGAAGGGTACTTCTGATCAGAGAGTCGATCGACCACGTCGGCCGGCACCCAGCCGTGCGCGGTGCCGAATCGCAGGAACTCGAACAACGTGGTCAGCACGGGGTTCGCGGACTTCTTGGTCCGGAACCGCACGGCGGTGGACCGTGGCCCGCGCGGCGCCAGCGGTTCGGTGATCAGCCACTGGGCGAAGCGCGCCAGGTCCAAGGACGTCGGGCGGCACCAGTCGATGCCGACCGTCATGCAGTACGTCAGGTAAAGCGCGACGCGGCCGCCGTAGACGCGCTCGGTGTTGGGCGACCGGTTCGCCGCTCGCAGCCCGGCAAGTAGGCCGAGCCCTCGGTGTGGTTGGTGTACGCCTCGTCAACGGTCACCCGCTGGACGCTGTCGTCCCAAACCCACGTGCCAGCCCCCGACTTCGACCTAGAGATAACCCTGGGCCCGCAACAAGGGCCAGCAGTTCTCGCTGATCGGAAACGCCGTACCCCCGCTGCTCGTCGGCCACCTCCCAGCCCCGCACCTCGGCGTCACCCTCGAACCCGAAGAAGACGACCTCGACACAATTGCACCGCCCAAGCCGGTGTTCCACGTCGAGCAGGCCCTCCTCGGCGCTCTCCTCCTCGATCCACACCGTCTCAGCAACGTCAGCGGCATCGCCGCCGACTCCTTCACCACCGCCGCGCACGCCGCCCTGTACGCCGCCATCAGCACCCTCCCTCCGCCCGACCCCGCCGAGCACGTGAAGAACACCAAGTGGCTCGATCAAGTGCTCGCGACGAGCCGCCAACGGGCGCGCGGGCTGACCCCCTCCTACCTTCACACCCTCGTCCAGGTCTGCCCCTGGCCCCGCCACGCACCGGCCTACGCCCGGATGGTCGAGGCCGGACACGCCCGCCGTCGCCTGCAGACGGCCGCCGAACGCCTCATCCAGACCGTCGACGATGCCTCCCACCCGCACCCAGTCGAGAAAGTGCTCGCCGAGGCCGACGCGCTGACCACGGTCGTGGGCGACATCGCGAGCCGGTTCCCGCCCCGCGCCGGAGTGTTGCCACGCACCGCGGCACCGCCGCCGGCCATCACCACCGACCACGCCGAGGCGCGGTCGAGGAGGAGCAGCTGCTGCTCGCGACCGCCACCGCCCGCCCCGCCGACATCGAGTCGCGGCGGCGGGCCAGGGCGGTCAGGCACTGGGAGCCCACTGAGGAGATCTGCCCCTCGGTGGGCTCGGCGTCAGTTGTCGACGGCTTGGTAGACCGTGGTCCAGAAGTCGTGCATGAGCCTCACCGGATCCGGGACGGACGCCCCGACCTGGGTGAGCAGGATTCCGGTGAGCTGGTTGTCCCGGTCGGCGTAGGTCGAGGCGCCGCTTCCGCCGTCCCAGCCGAACTGCCCTATGGGTGCGTAGTCGCCGCGGTAGGTGCGCACCGCCATCCCGAGGCCCCAGCCGCCGTGCTGTCCCTGGCCGAACGAGATGTGGACGTTGTCGCGGGCCAGGGCGGTACGGGCGGCGTTCTGCTCGGGCGTAAGGCGGTTGGTGGTCATCAGCTCAACGGCGGCCCGGGACAGGATCCGTTCGCCACCGCGCATCCCGCCGTTCAAAAGCATCCGGAAGTACGCGTGGAAGTCGTCGGCGGTGGACACCAGCCCACCACCGCCGCCCTCGAACGCCGGAGGCTTGCTCCAGCGCCCCCCTTCCGCCTCGTCCCACACGGTGAACTCACCGCTCTGCGGGTCGGGAGCGTAGAGGGTCGGCAGCCGGTCGAACTTGTCGGCGGGCACGTGGAAGCCGGTGTCCTTCATCCCCAGCGGGTCGAAGACGCGCTCGCGCAGGAACGTACCGAACGACTGGCCTGTGACCCTCGCGACCAGCACGCCGAGCAGATCGCTGGCTATCTGGTACTGCCAACGCTCGCCCGGCTGGTGCATCAGCGGAAGCGTGCCCAGGCGGCGCATCCACTCATCCGGCTCGGGCATCGGCTCCGGCAGGTTGGGCGTGAGCCCCTGCTCGAAGACCGCGTCCATGATCGGCGTGCCCAGCACAGTCATATCCATGCCGAGCCCGAACGTGGAGGTCAGCACGTCCCGTACGGTGATCGGCCGCCGCGCCGGCACAGTCTCGTCCAGCGGCCCGTCGATCCGCTTCAGCACCCGCCGGTCGGCGAGCTCGGGCAGCCACGGCTCCACCAGGTCGTCGAGGCGAAGCCTGCACTCGTCCAGCAGCACCATCGCCGCCGCCATGGTGACCGGCTTGGACGTCGAGGCCATCCGGAAGATCGTGTCCCTGCGCATCGGCGCGCCGCCGTCGTGGCGCATCGTCCCGATCGCCTCGACGTGCGTCTCGTCGCCCCGGCTCACCAGCGCGACCAGCCCGGGGATCTTCCCGGACTCGACATGGCGTGCCAGCACCTCGCGGATCCTGCACAACCCTCCTTCGGAGAAGCCGCGGTAGCTCATCTTCATCTCCAATCTCCTTGCACTGTTCGAACTGACCCGTCCACGGCACGGCACTCACGGTCAGGCAGGCGCGGCGGACGCGAACACCGAGGTGCCATTGACCTGACGGGCACGCAGCCGGATCACCTGCGGATCCTGGCTGCCACCCGCAGGCGAGGATTTCGAGGTCCAGTGACTCAACTGCCAGTGGCGGGCCACTGCCGGGACCAACCCTGGCCCCGGATACTGGCCCTGATCAACGTAAACTTCGGGCGCGTGCTGATAACCCACGCGTTATGAAGGGAGACCTGCCCGGTGGAACTGCGGGACATCGAGATCTTCCTGACGCTTACGGACGAACTTCACTTCGGTCGGACGGCGGCTCGTCTGCACGTCACCCCGGCGCGCGTGAGCCAGGCGATCGCGGCGCAGGAACGGCGGCTCGGTGGAATGCTGTTCGACCGATCGAACCGTCGGCGGATCCGGCTGACTCCGTTGGGGCAGCAGCTGCGTGACGATCTGCGACCGGTGTACGCGGGACTACAGGCCGGCTTGGAGCGCGCACGGCTGGCCGCCCGCGGAGTGACGGCGGTCCTGCGGGTCGGCATGCTCCCCTTCAACATCGCCGAACTGCACCACTGCTGGCGGGCGTTCCGTTCCCGCCACCCGCAATGGGAACTGCAGATCCGCCGTGCTCCCTACGTCGACCCGTTCGCCAGACTCCGCGACGGCGAACTGGACGTCCTGGTCGTGTTTCTGCCCGTGGAGCACCCGGACCTCACCGTGGGCCCCGTCCTCTTCAACGACCCCCGGCTGCTCGCCGTCTCCATCGAGGACGCTCTGGCCGCCCGATCGTCCGTGACCCTGGAGGCCCTCGCCGATCGCCGGCATGTCACGGCGCCCCTGATGCCCGACTACTGGGAGGACCGGTACCTGCCCTTCCAGACCCCGCGGGGCCGCCCAATCGAACGCAGCCAGAGCATCACCAACAGCGACGACCTGATCCACCTGGTCGGGACAGGCGAGATCGTGCATGGCTTCCCCGCCCACGTCACCCGGCACTGGTCCATGTCGCACATCCGCTGGCTGCCCATCCGGGACATGCCACCCCTGAGCTACGCCCTGGTCTG
This sequence comes from Streptomyces puniciscabiei, assembly GCF_006715785.1. NCBI lineage: Bacteria > Bacillati > Actinomycetota > Actinomycetes > Kitasatosporales > Streptomycetaceae > Streptomyces > Streptomyces puniciscabiei. The sequence continues at coordinate 6,397,929 of NZ_VFNX01000001.1, read as the reverse complement.
GCGTACCGAATCCGAGAACGAGCCCATCCGAGCACTCGCCCAAGTCGTGCGGGACCTCGGGCCGCTGAACTTCGACGACCGCTGAGCGGGCACCGAGTGCGGACCTTCACCAGGATTCCTTACTGCCGACGCTGATGAGGGTTGGCAAGCACAGTTGCAGGTACTGCTCGACGCCTGCGCTCAGCTCTCCAACCATCTCGACTACTCGGTGAAGTCCTCCCGGCGGGATGACGATCTCATTGCCGCGCAGGTCAGCGCCTCCAGGATCTCCGAGTACCTGGACGTGCCACCCGCCACCTCAGATGACGAGGTGCCCCGCACACCGAAGGCGGAGGGCCCCGTCATGTGTCCGAAGTGGACCGGGGAAAGCTCCGGAAGGCAACGGCGACGACGCCGTGACTGACCGGGGGACCGGTGCCGACCTTCGAAGAACTTCTCCACGTCAATCTGCCATCGCTGCAGTCGGCGGCCGAGGACTGGGCCGCCACGGCGACCTTGCTGAAGAAGGTTGTCAAAGAAGCCTGTGACGATGTTCGGGCGACCTCCACCGCCATGGCCCGAAGATCGACCGTCACGCTGCGTACGCGACCACAAGAAGTGGACCAGAGCCGCTGATCGAGAGGACGTTTGGCCGGCTGATGCAGCACCGCCGCCTTGCGAAACGGATATCCCGCTCACAACGCCGTGAACATTGATCAGATGCCCTCTAAGGCGTCCACGGCGCCGAGGAGGCACCGGCCTGGTGCACCTCGCCGTCCGTTCTTGACCGCACCCGTGGGCGAGTCGGCACCGAGGAGCACCCCGTGGCCCGAGCAGTTCAGTACGACTCCGCTATGCAACAGCCCCGTTCGCCGGATGCGCAAGCCCCCCGTGACCAGCGACCGCCACGCGGACGGCACAGGTGTGTGGCCCTTACTTTCCGACGGTGACTCGGGGGCGCAGCTGCCGGAAGGCAGCCCTGAGCTCCTCGCTGAAGATCCCCGGTACTTCCCAGGCCGCGAAGTGCCCCCCGCTGCGGGCTCTGTTGAAGTAGATGAGGTTGTGGTAGCTACGGTCGGCCCAACTTCGCGGCGCCTGGTAGATCTCACCGGGGAACACGGTGATCGCGGCCGGTATGGAGACTGACACGGCATTGAAGTTGTTGGCGTTGTTCTCACAGTAAAGGCGGGCGGAGGAGACAGCCGTGTTCGTCACCCAGTACAGCGTGATGTCGTCGAGCATCTCGTCCTTGGTGAGCACCCGTTGGGGCTCGCCTCCGCTGTACGTCCAAGCGGCGAACTTGTCGTACATCCAAGCGGCCAGCCCGACCGGCGAGTCCGACAGCCCGTATCCCACGCTCTGCGGGCGGGTCACCATCATGGCGGAGTAGCCGGAACCTGTCTTGTAGAAGGCGGCGAGCTTGTCGTACGCCGCTCTCTCGTCGACGGACAGCGTCTTCGGAGCCGGATCGCCACAAGCGAGTCTCTTCGCGATGTCCGCGGGCACGGTGGCCGGAAAGTTGACATGGATGCCGAGCAGGCCCGCGGGTCGTTGCACCGCCATCTTGTCCGACACGACCGCTCCCCAGTCGCCGCCCTGGGAAACATAGTGGTCGTATCCCAGGCGCTCCATGAGTACGGCCCAGGCGCGCGCGATCCGGTCGGGGCCCCATCCGGTGGTGGTCGGTCTCTCGGAGAAGCCGTAACCGGGCATCGATGGGATGACGAGATGGAAGGCGTCCTCCGCGCGCCCTCCGTGGGTCGTCGGGTCGGTGAGCGGATCGATCACTTTGAGGAATTCGAGGACCGAGCCGGGCCAGCCATGCGTAAGGATCATCGGCAGGGCGTTCGGATGCCGCGAGCGGACGTGGAGGAAGTGAATGTCGAGACCGTCGATCTCGGTGAGGAACTGCGGCAGGGTGTTCAGCCTGGCCTCGGTCCTCCGCCAGTTGTAGGCGGTGCTCCAGTAGTGCGCGAGTTCCTTCAACGTCGCCAACTGCACACCCTGAGACTGGTCCGTGACGGTCTCACGGTCGGGCCACCGCGTCTCGGTGATGCGCCGCCGCAGATCGGTCAGCACCTGCTCCGGGACACTGATGTGGAAGGGGCGGACAGCGACGCGCTTGCTCGCCGTGTCCGGCTTCCGGACGGAAGAACCGAGGTCTCCCGCGGCCGCCACGGTCGCCGCGGTCACCGCAGCGCTGGAAGCGACGATGAACTTTCGCCGAGAGTACCCCCGGGAAAAGACCGGCACGTGGATCTCCTCAGGTCGTACCTCTCTCTTCCGAGAGTGGCTGCGATGGGTGCATCGGGGATCCGGCGCGATACTCACACGCCTCGGTGTGTGCGCCGCGGGCAGTGCGAACGCTCGTCCGTGGACACTGTCATGAACTTACTGCAACGGTATGTACCTCTCCGTATACATGCAACTCGGCTCGAATCGGCTCCAGACCACCGGACCATGCCAACAGGTCAGCCAAGGCGGTGGTCTGCAGGTCGTGCGCCCTGGTCTTGATCGGCTGCGCCACCAAGCGGGGCGCCATCCATGGACCAACCCGCAGGACCGGACTACCAGCCCGGCTTCCCGAGTGCCGGGGTGATACCGAGTCCCCGAAGTGGTCGGGGGCGCAGGCTCAGTCGGCCGTCGTGACCGCGTCCCTGATGAGGCGGCGGGCGGCCGCGTCGGTACGGGCGACGTCATGGGTCACCAAGCGGTCCTGGCACAGACCGCGCAGGCCGGAGACGAGGAGCGTGGCCGCTGTCCGCGCCTGCTGTGGCGGGTGACCCAGCCGGACGTAAGCCGCGGCGATGGGGCCGATCATGACCTCGACGGTCTCGGCCGCGATGTCGCCGTACTGCTCGGGATCGGTGGCGGCCAGGCTGAGCAGCTGCAGCAGCATGCGGACCGGCCCGGACTGCTCCCCGACGGTCATCGCCTCCCACAGGGTATGAGCCGCCTTGCGCAGCCCCGCGCTGTCGCGGACGTCGTCGAACATCGCGTGCGCGTCGGGACGGCAAGCGGCCAGCGCCTGGGCGAGCAGGTTCTCACGGCTGCCGAAGTAGTACAGAAGCATGCGCTTGGTGGTGCCGATCGACTCGGCGAGCGGACTAAGCGACATCTGCGCGACGCCGTGCTGCTGGAGGTGGTTCACCACCTGCTTCAGCAGCTCGGCGCGCTTCTCGGCGTTGACGGGGCGAGGCACGCTTTGACTGTACCGACCGGTACGCGTAAGGTCCAGCAGACGTAAATGTGCCGATCGGTACGTTAATGGAGGTGGCGCCATGGCGACGGTCAGGCGCGGCACAGCCGAGGGAGGCGCCGTGAAACTGGTTGGATCGCGAACAGTGAGGGACCACCGGTACCGGAGAGGCGGCCAAGTGGTGACCGGGGATCCGGTCGGCCGAGTGTGCCGCGGTCTCTGCGGCATGGCCCGCCGTGGCGGCCAGAGGGTGGTCCTGTGAAACACCGGATCGCGCGTCCCCGGGCCATATCCGTGGCCAGAGTCCTCGTCGAGACCCTCACGATCCCGGCCGTGCTCTTCCTCGGCCTGCTGTTCAGCTTCCCCATGGCCTTCCACCAGCCTCAGCCCCACCACGCCAAGCTCGTGATCGCCGATCCCGCGGTGGAATACAGGGTCGAGACCGCACTGCAGCGGCAGCATCCCGGCGGGTTCGACGTCACCACCGTCCCGGACGCCCGGGCAGCCCGCCGGGCGGTGCTGGACCGGGACGCCGCGGCAGGCTTCGCCGTCACGGGCAGACATGCCGCCGTGCTCTACGTGGCCAAGGCCAACGGCGCGTCCCTCGAGCAGGCGCTGACCAAGGGCTTCACCCAGCTCGCGGCGCACAACCACCAGAAGCTCACCGTCACGGACGTAGCCCCCACGGTCAGCAAGGACGGGTCCGGCGCGACCCTGGTCTACTTCGGGATCGCCTGGAACGTTCCCGGCTACATACTCGCCACGACCTTGCTGCGGGCGGTGACCTTCAACCGGCGCAAGAAGCTCATCACGGTCGCGGGCGCCGCCGGCCTCTTCAGCGCCGTGGGTTTCCTGGTCGGCGTGGGACTGGATTTCTTCCCCAACGACCCCGCGGCCCTGGCGATAGCCTTCCTGCTCACCACAGCCGTGGCCACGTTCTCCCTCGGCATGGCGCCCTTCGTCAAGCACTTCTTCCCCCTGGCGGGTCTGGGCCTGTACGTCGTGCTGAGCGTTCCCTCCAGCGGCCTGGTCCCCGTCCAGCTGCTGCCGGGGTTCTTCCAGGGCCTGCACGCCGTCATGCCGCTGGGCAACGCGGTCGACGCCCTGAGAGGAGTGCTGTACTTCGACGGCGCCGGGGTGCTGAAGCCGGTCCTCGCGCTGTGCGCGTGGATCACCGCGGGTTGGGCGCTGCTGGGCCTGGACGCCTGGCACCACCACCGCATGGCCGTACGACGGGGAGCGCAGGACGAGCCGCAGGACATTCCCGAACCGCCGGTGGAGGACCCCTCCCTGGAGACGCCCACACCCACCGCGCTACCGGTCCACCCCCACCACTTCGGCGAGCCGTTGCCGATGCTGGAGGGCACCGTCTACGACGGCGAACAGCAGCCCGTCCGCCATGCCGCGGTGACCGTCATGGACACCGGCGGCCGGCAGTTGGTGCGCACCACGACGAACGCGCGCGGAGACTACGCCGTGACCGGACTGCCCGAGGGATACATCAGCGTCGTCGTCTCGCACCCCGGCCGGGACCCCCTGGTCCACCAGAAGCTGCTGCAGTCCGGTGTGGCCGTCCGGGCCGACTTCACCCTGCACGACCGGCGCAACGGCACGTCAGTCCGCGCGGGCGCTCAACGCCTCGACCTCGGACACGCGAGACACGGATCCTGAGACCACACGGATGGCCCCAGCCGGGGCCGACGAGGTCGATGCGCCCTGCTCGATGCACACCGCGACGATCTTGGTTTCCCGGGAAGCCGCCGTGCCGCGTGGCGGTGGCCCCCGGCGCCATCGCACGGCTGGAGGATGCGGCCGAAACCATCGCTCTCTTTGCTGGACGTAAGCGGAAGACAAGAACGCCGGGATCGGCAACGGCCCGGGCTGGAGGGAAACGCATGTCTGACAAGAATCACGCCACGGTGGCGGTCACCGGGGTGACCGGTGCGCTCGGCAGCCGGATCGCGGCCCGACTCGCCGACCACGGCGTCCCGCAACTCCTCGTCGGACGTAGTCCCGACCGCATGCCCGAACTGCCAGGCGCCCAGCGACGCGGTCCGGCCGCCTACGCCGACGCGGCAGACATGCGCAGGGCGCTCGAGGGCGCGTCGACCCTCATCCTGGTCTCCGGACACCGTACGGGTCGCCGGCTGGAAGAACACGCCACCGCGGTCGAGGCCGCGATCGCGGTCGGCGTGGGCCGGGTCCTGTATGTGTCCCTCGTCAGCGCGGCGCCCACCGCCACCTACCTCAACGCCCGTGACCAGTGGCTGACCGAACAGTTCCTGGCAGGGACCGGGATCCGCCACACAGTGCTCCGGGCGGGCTTCTACGCGGCGACGCCTGCCGCCCTCGCCAACGAGGAACTTGTCGTAAGCGGCCCCGCGCCGACAGGCCGGGCCGCCTTCGTCACCCACGAGGACATCGCCGACGTGATCACGGCCGTCGCCATCGAGGACGGTCCCCGCTCCGAGCACGACGGCGCGACCCTGGAGATCACCGGGCCCGAGGCCCTGACTCTCGACGAAGCTGTCACCCGGATCGCCGCGGCCACCGGTCAGCCCTACCGCTACGAACCCGAGACCCTCGAGGAAGCCTTCGCACGGCGTTGGCGACTGGGCATGAGCGGGGAACAGATCGAGACCTGGATCTCGTGGTATCAGGCGATCGAGAGGGGCGAGGTTTCCGTGGTCACCGACGTGGTTCCTCGACTCACCGGCTCACCGGCGACCCCGATCTCGAACGCAGCCTGGTGGCCCGCGCCGAACACCGCCCGGGGTACCGCTGGGCTGAGGCGGAAGCGAAGCTAAGACGTCGTTTCTTATGGCTATCGGCAGGCAGTAGGCGGATGTGACCGGAGCGATGTCAGAGTCTGCGGTTAGGGTTCGCGTCCATGGGCATCCACTGCGAGTACGTCCGTCTCTCCCCTGCTGAGCTGCAGCGGTCGTTGAGCGATCCGTCCTGGGCGCAGGAACACATCGACGAGCTGGGTGATGCCTGGGCCGAAGAGGACCCGCTTCCACCCGAGAAGGCGCCCTACTTCAGCATCGAGAAGTCGTGGCACAAGCTGCACTACCTCATTGCCGCCCACGGTGGCATGCCGGTCGATGTCATCCACGGAGGGGCTGAGCTTCCGTTGGAGGACGACATGGACTTCGGCCCCGCCAGGTATTTGAGCCCCGAGGACGTCGCCCGGGCCAGCGGCTGCCTCGCCACCACACCGTTTGACGAGTTGGCCCGACACTACGACTTGGCGGCCATGCGCAGCGCCGAGATCTACCCCCTGCCGGAATCCGAAACCGAGGTCCCCTCGGACCTGGACACCCTGCAGCACCGCTACGAGGAGCTGACCCGGTTCTTGTCCGCTGCCGCCACCGCAGGCGATGGCGTAGTCCTCATGCTGGTCTGACGCGGCTCCCAGCCTGTCTGCTCGGATCATCTGTCCAGACGGCGTTGGCAGATGAGGGCTGCGGCTATGCCGACGAAGGCGAGGAAGTGCTCGGCCTTGCGTTCGTAGCGGCGGTGCAGGCGGCGGCATCCGGCCAGCCAGGAAACCGTCCTCTCGACCACCCAGCGGTGGCGGCCCAGCCGTGTGGAGGACTCGATGCCCTTGCGCGCGATGCGGTGACGGATGCCTCGCTTGCGGAGCCATCGGCGCAGGTGGTCGTAGTCGTATCCCTTGTCGCCATGGAGCTTGGCCGGTCGCCGGCGGCGCGGGCCGCGCCGGGAGCGGATGGGCGGTATCCCACGCACGAGCGGTTCCAGGCCGAGGCTGTCGTGCATGTTGGCGCCGGAGATGCCCAGTGACAGGGGCAGACCGTTCCGGTCGGTGATCAGGTGGATTTTCGATCCGCTCTTGCCGCGGTCGGTCGGATTCGGTCCGGTCAGTGGCCCCCTTTTGCCGCCCGGACACTGACAGAGTCGATCGCGCACCGCGACCAGTCCAGTTCACCGCGGGCGCCGAGTTCGTCGAGGACGACCCGGTGGAGACGAGCCCACACCCTGGCCCGGCTCCACTGGGCGAAGCGCCGGTAGACCGTGGGCCAGGCCGGACCGAACACGGGCGGCAGTTGACGCCAAGTGCAGCCCGAGGTGGCTACAAAGATGATCGCCGCCAGAGTCTCTCGGTCACCTGCCCGCCGTCGACCCCCGCCCTGCGGACGCTTCACCTCAGTCGGTGGGACCACCCGCCGGAACAGGACCCACAACTCATCCGGCACCAACCGCTCAACCAGATCCGTCATGCACGGTTCAACGAGCGACCACACCAAAAGAAACGACCTCTAAGGCGGTGCGTGGTCGAAGGTGCGGCCTCAGGGTGGCGGGACGCACGACAATCGACGGTGCCGCGAAGTGCTCACGCAGGTGGTCGGCGGCGCGCACGAGATCGTCGGAGCTGAACCCGCTGCCGGCGAAGTCGCCCAGGGCTCCCCGATGCCGGCGAGATTCGCATTGGGGACCGCGATTCCGTGTCCGGCCAGCTCCCGGCGGATCCGAGCAGCCGCCAACCAGTCCCTGCCGCACGTAAAAAGCAGGGGCGAATACGGGTACGCCCAAGGCGTCCCCCCATGAAGGCCCAGGCGAGCCTCGGGAGCACTGTCCATCAGTGCGTGAAGGACTGCTGCAGTACGAGAACAAGGCTGACACCGAGGACGAGTGCGATCACTCCCAGGACCATCACTTTCGTCTGATCGCTCATCTGCGGCCGTTCATTCGTGCGGAGGGCTCGGTTCCTACCGGCGACTCGAAGTCCTTGACGGGCCGGACAGCGAGCCGGCCGTCGCCCGCACTGCAGGCCCGCAAGAGCTGCCGGACACACCCGACATCCGCGCGGGCGAGGGGAACGTGGCCACTGGTTTTCTGCCTGGCCAGAATGGCACGGCAAGGAACTGAGGCACATCACATGATCTGGTGATCGGTCCGTCCGTTCCCTCCCCTGTCGCGAGTAACTCCTCCTTACTGGTGACCGTGCGATGGCGACGAGATACTCGACGGCACCCACAGGGATCGCCCTGAGTCGGTCTTTCTGCGGTCAAGCCCGAAAGGGACGCCTCGAAGGGGGATGGCGGGTCATACGCCGACCAATCACTCGATCGTGCGATGCTCCCCGCCCTTTTCCGATCCATAGTGATTCCTGTTAGCGATCGATAAAACAAGGAGAAATAATCATGAAAAAGCTCGCACATCGCATGGGGATCGCGACTGCGTCTCTTGCAGTCGCCGCAGGTGCTCTCTTCGCTTCCAGCGGTTCGGCGAGTGCGGCCGCTTTCCCGGCGGACACGCCCACCTCCGCCCAATCAGGTGTGGTTGCGGGGACGGGAGCCACCGGCTGGAACCACGGCGGGTACGGCGGAGTCAGGAGTGATGGCTACCGCCACCACGGGAAGTCCTCGGACGGGCACTGCGGCCGCTACGCCTACGACCGCTTCGACCGCTTCTACCCCTGGGTCTGGGACCAGCTCACGGAGTTCGGACACGTCAACTGACCGGGGTGTCCGTCAACGCGAACCAACACCTGCCCCGTCGGCCTCGCCCCCCAGGACCCGCGTCGCGCCGGCGCATCGAACGTCCACGAACCAGGCTCGAGTCCACCGCTTCCAGTCCGCCACGGCGCAAGATCATCGCTTCGCCGGCCGCATGTGACCCCGCTGATGGTGCCAGCGCACGCTGCGCCGGCGTGTAGACCTGGTCACTGCCCAGTCCCATGTGGAGGAGAGGGAGTCTCATCGTGGCCAGAACCTCGTCCCCGTCATTGTGGCTGGAGGAGCGCCACCAGCTTGCGGTGAGGCCGCAAGCTCCTCATCCACGCCTACCGCGTGCTGCGCGAACTCGACGCGGCACACCAGGGAAAAAGCCCAGCTCACGAAACTGATGGTGTTGGTATTTAGTTCCCGATAGAAGCCGGGGGTGTTTTGCACGATGAGCGGTATTGACAGTGCCCTGAGCTCTACGCCAGCTGAGTCCCAGCCTTACTCGTCTTGTCACACGTGCACCCCGGAGTGCGCCACCACCGATCTCGACTCTCCGAAGTATGAGCCAGGCCAAACATTCACAGACGGACTGGAGCCCTGGCTTTCAGCGTGGCTGGCAGTCGGCCAGGAGAATCACTGACATAAAATGCCATTCACCCATCCCCTCGTTGAAGCTGATGAGCCGACAATGATTGACACGGTCATCTGGTTGATCGGATTCCGCTACCACGTTGCCCCCGATCGCATAATTCGGTGCTTCTACCTGGTCGACAACGCCAGGGACCAGCAAGAGGCTCGGCGGATCGCCGCCGAACGGGCAGAGACACCCGCCGAACGTGGACGACGCAAGCACCTCATTCTTGACCAGGCTTGGACCGAAATACGGTGCCTGCACTGTGACTCCCTCGGCAGATGGAAATTTGAGCTCGCGGAGGATTCCCGCTGAACGTCGTCCGCCACGGCCCAGCATGGAAGCACCAAACCGGGGATGGTGTAGTAGCGGTGAGTCAGTCAGAGCCGGGGAGCGTAGCGAGGGGCTGGCATGGGTGGGACGGTCTTGGACGGGCTGTCCCACCCACGTGTGGCCGCGCCGCATCTAGTGACAGCGGCGGGCGCGTCCTTGGTGGCGACGCCGCCATCCGGACCAGTTCACCGCGTGGTCGCGGCATGCAGGAGGGTGGCGGGCCTCAGCTGCCGGCAGACGACGGATTTCAGCTGGTGTGAGGTCCACGAGGCCGGGTGCGTCGGCCGGGTCACCCCATTTTCTCACTTCTGGACGGCCCTCACCGTGAGGAACGCGTGGGCGAGCATGGTGAGCGTGATGTGCCGGCACCATCCCATGTAGCGGCGGACCTCGTACTTCTCCGACAGTGGCCGCCGGCGGGGCGCAGGCGAGGTAGTACGCGATTTCGTCGGGCCTGCTCATGCTGCGGCGGCCCAGCATCCGCCGCTGCCGGGTCGGCTCGTCGCCGTCGAACCCCCACACTGCGGGCAAGCCGGCGGCTGCCCAGTCGTAGGACCGTTCTCCCTTGGCTCCCGCACCCGCCGACAGATGCTGCCATGCCTCGGGCGGGGCCTGGGCGAGGACGTGATCGATGCGCGGGCCGTGCACGGGCCGCGACTTGGGCACGGCGAAGAGCGGCGGGGCGCCGGCGTCGATGGCGCACCCCGCCCGCTCACCGCGGCGGGACCAGTCAAGCGGCGAAACGATCAGGATCGGCGGCCTTCCAGTCCACCGCCCAGGACTCCGGCGGCTCGATCAGCAGCTGCCCCGGGTCCAGCCATTCATAGAGCTCCGCGTAGGAGCGGACCGTGACCGGATCCACGCGCCGGCGCAGCATGTGCGGGCGCAGCTCGGCCGGTCCGTTCACGCCCAGTGAGGCGATGATCTTCAGGGAGCTGTTCACCGTGGCGGACTGGAAGCGCTGGACCCGGACCGACTTGTCGTCGACGTGCAACGCGCGGGCGCGGCGCGGGTCTTGTGTGGCGACTCCGGCGGGGCAGGTGTTGGTGTGGCAGCTCTGCGCCTGGATGCAGCCGATCGCGAACATCATGGCGCGAGCCGCATTGGTGAAGTCGGCGCCCTGCACCATGCGCTTGACGATGTCGGCTCCGGTGGCCACCTTGCCGCTGGCGCCGATCCTGATCCGGTCCCGCAGGCCGGCGCCGACCAGAGCGTTGTGGACCGTGATGAGGCCCTCGGTGAGGGGGCTGCCCAGATGGTCTGCGAACTCCAGCGGGGCGGCTCCGGTACCGCCCTCCGCTCCGTCGACGATGATGAAATCGGGCGCGGTGCCCTCCTCGATCATGGCCTTGCACACCGCCAGGAACTCACGCCGGGAGCCCACACAGAGCTTGAAGCCGACCGGCTTGCCCCCGGACAGCTCGCGCATCTCGGCGATGAATCGGATCAGTTCCCGTGGGGTACTGAAAACCTCGTGGTACGGGGGCGAGATGACGGTCCGCCCCTCGGGGACTTCGCGTACCCGGGCTATCTCGGCGGTGACCTTCTCCCCGGGCAGCACTCCTCCGATGCCGGGTTTGGCTCCCTGGGACAGCTTCAGCGACACACACTTCACGCTGTCGTGAGCAGCCTTTTCCGCGAACCGCGCCCGGTCGAAACGGCCGTCCTCGGTGCGGCAGCCGAAGTATCCGGTACCGATCTCCCACACCAGGTCGCCACCGTGCCGCAGATGGTATTCCGACAGGCCGCCCTCACCCGTGTCGTGTGCGAAACCCCCGAGGGCGGCGCCCTGGTTCAGGGCGAGGATGGCGTTGGCGGACAGCGAGCCGAAACTCATCGCCGAGACATTGAGCCTTTTCAACGTTGCCTCTCCAGGGTGAGGACTGCGGCGGCGATGTCCGTCATGCGGTTCGGGCTGCAGCGGCTGCGGCGGAAGATCCGCCAGGACTTCAGGCGGGCGACACCTCGTTCGACGGGAGCGCGGGCCTGGGCGAGTGCCCGGTTCAGCGTCCGCTCGGTCGGTGACAGTTCCGCCGTTGGGCGGGCGGCGGATGGCGGTGGTGGCCCAGGAGCCGGCGCCGATGTAGGCGCGGTCGGCGACGATCGGGACGCCCTGGCGTTCGCAGATTCGGATGATGCGGTGGGTGCGTGCGGCGGTCAGATCGTGAGCACGGCCCGGCAAGGCCGGCGAGATCCACAGAAGCTGGCCTACGGGATCGGTGACGACCTGCACGTTCACGCCGTGGCGCCGGTGCTTGTGGGAGTAATCGGCGCGTCCGTCGCCCAGGCGGTCGCACTCGCTGAGGGTGCCGTCCAGGAGTACGTAGTCCGGGTCGTGCTCGCGCAGGGTCTTGAGCAGGCCCGGCGCCCGGTCGGCGAGGAGCCGCACGACGGCGGTGGTGTAGGCGTGGGCGGTGCCGACGGATATGCCGAACCCGGCGGCGATCTGCGCGAGAGTCTCGTGCTTGCGCAGGTAGGCGAGAGCGACGAGGGCGCGCTGGTGCGGCGGGAGCTTGCAGCGGCGGTCACCCTCGCGGGTGACGATAAGCATCGTGACCCACTCGACCAGCGCATGAGGCAGGTCGAGTGCGGCAGGATAGGGAACCAACAGGGCTCCTGGACCGGCAGGTTGAGACTTCGAACACCTCACCCAACGGCACGGGAGCCCTGTCCGTTGCGGGCACCAAGGTCATCACCCGATCGGTGGCCACGCTGAAAAGGCTCATTGAACAGGGCCATGTCGTAGGGCTTGGTGCAGTCCGGACCACCGATGCGGACCCTCGGCTGCTCCGCCGGCACCGGGCGTGGCCTCATCGACGACTCGAAGTACTCATAGCCTTCGGCATAGACGTTCCGTTCGGTCCCGAACGGTTGCTCCGCTTCCAAGCCCTTGGCCCGCTGATAGACGAGACTGCGCACATCACGGTCGTAGGGACGGCCGTCGTAATTGCGCTCAATGAAATACTGCTGCAACTCCGGCCGGATCGACTCCAGCATGAAGCGCACATGTCCCAGCACAGGGTAGTTGCGCAGCACCGAGTGGCGCTTTTGGAGGAGATCGTAGGTACCCACGCCCGCCAACGCCGCGCACAGCACGGCGGCTGGCCACCACCAGGGAGATACGGTCGCCCCGAAGGATCCGAATGCGACTGCGAGGACTCCAATAAATGCGATCGATGCAATTCTAATCACGTGCGAAACCTACTCCTGTCCCAGTAGCGTCACAATGTCTGCATGATGCGATATGCGGCACATTCGGCGTATGTGCACGGAAGTCCTATCAGCTCGGGGTATGCGAATTCCGTCACGCCGGCCCGGCCTGGACCGAACCGCGCGCGTAACGGCCGGCCCATGCGGCCAGCAGCGTCGCGACATAGCGGGCGTCGGCACGATCGGTGAGCAGATGGTCGGCGCCATCGATCGCGACAAAGGACTTGGGGTGCCGTGCTGCGTCGAGGATCCGCTGGGCGTTCTCCACACCCACCGTCTCGTCGATCGGCGAGTGCAACACCAGGAGCGCGTGACGCAGCCGGCGGATGCGCTCGGCCTGAGGCTGCGCGGCGATGTCGTCGAGGAACTCCCGACGGATGTGGAACACGCGGCCTCCGAGACTCACCTCGGCCTCCCCGTTCCGCTCGATCTCCTCCCGCCTGCCGCCGAACATGTGCACGACGTGCTCCGGCTCCGCAGGCGCACCGATCGTGGCCACCGCCGCCGTCTCGGGTATCCGGTGCGCGGCGGCCAGCACGGCTGCGCCGCCCAGCGAATGCCCGATGAGGAGCGACGGTGCCGTGAAGTTCTCGCGCAAGTGGTCGGCGGCGCGCACGAGATCGTCCACATCGGAGCTGAATGTACTGTCGGCGAAGTCACCCCCGGACTCACCGATGCCGGTGAAGTCCACACCGAGGACCGCGATTCCGCGTTCGGCCAGCTCCCGGCAGATCCGAGCGGCCGCCAACCAGTCCTTGCCGCATGTGAAGCAGGGGGCGAATACGGCGTACGCCCAAGGCGTCTCCTCCGGCAGGTCCAGGCGCGCCACGAGCGGGACGCCCTGCGAGCCTACGAACTCGATATTGCTACTGCGCCTGGACATCCTGGCCCTCCACGCCCCCGACCCCGATCTGGTTTCGTGCGCCACTTTTCTTCGGCAGACGACCGCCGAGTCAAGAAAACTCGAGCGATATCAGCTCTCTGGGCAGAGTAGACCGGAAAGGAACTGAGAACATCGCACAGTCTGGCGATCCATGTGACTACCAAGTCTCGGCTCAGGCCCACAATACATACCTGCAGCATGGCCCCACCTGGGCAGCAGTCAATCACCAGATCATGCGATGCACTACGCACCTTCCTGATCGAAACTGGCCGCGTTGGCAGTTTCTGCTCCCCGGAAACCAGGGAATGATTGTTTTGCGCACCAAGAACAAGCTCGTACAGCGTATAGCGACCACCGCCGCCGCTCTGGCATTCGCCGGAGGCACCCTCCTCGTCGCCGGGGGTTCCGCGAACGCGGCTGCTCTTCCGGCCGACGCGCGCGTCCCCGCCCGAGCGGGTGCGGTGGCCGAGACGGGAACCGTCGGTGGGCACCACGACGGACATCGCGGACACGTCTGGGACTGTTCCACGTACGAACGCTTCTACCCGTGGATCTGGGAGCAGCTGAAGACGTTCGGGTTGGCACGCCCGTAGTGGGTGACACCGGCATCGCCCGCGGCCCGAGAGGTTCGGTGGCACACCGCGGGAATATCCGGAACGACGTTACGGCTGTGCCCATGTGGAATCCGGGAAACCTGCCGGTGTCGGAGGAAGTGCACGAGGACGGACCGCAAGTGACCAAGGAACATAGCGGCCACCGCGGCCTCGCGCCGGACCGCCGCAGGAGGCACACCGCTGAGCTGCTCGCCACGTGCGCCGCCTGTCTCATACCCTGGACCGTGATGCTGGGGCTGACGCTGCCGTCGTCCCACCACGTGCACCAGTGGCGCCTCACCTGGGTCGGATTCGACGTGCTGCTCATCATCGCGTTGGCGTCCACGGCGTTCCTGGCCTGGCGGCGCAGCCGTTCGGTCATTCTGTACGCGCACGCCACAGCAGTCCTGCTGATCTGCGACACCTGGTTCGACATCTCGCTCGATGTCGGAACTGAGGACGTCTGGATGGCGGGGGGCCTTGCCCTGGCCACCGAACTGCCGCTCGCCGCCTTCCTCATCCGCCGGGCACACTCCCTGATCGCCCTGCTGCCATGGCCGCCCGCGCACATCGCCATCGGTGACACCGCCGGGAGCCGGACGGAACCGGTCCCGGAGGGGGAGACCCTCCCCCCGGGCCTGCGGACGCGTGGATGACCGGAGGGGTTCCGGAGCTCAGATGCCTGGCAGTGGATCAGACGGTCGTGACCACTTGGGCGTACGTCAGGCGTGGGGAGCGCGGGAACCAGGCGTTCTCGCCCGGCCTGCCGATGCTGACGACGGCGAGAACAGAATGCTCGCCGTCGCTGAAGAACTCCTTGTCGATGCCCTCGGCGTCGAAGCCGGTCATCGGTCCCGCGGCCAGGCCGGCCGCGCGGACGCCGATGATGAAGTAGCCGACCTGGAGGAGCGCATCGAGCCTTGCGGAACGCTCACGCACCGCACGCTCGGCGAAGAGATCCCTTGCCTGCGGGAAGTGGGGGAACTGGCTCGGCAGTTCCTCGTGGAACTCATTGTCCGCGGCCAGGGGCGGCCGCGGTCTTCTTACGGTTTCCCTCGGACAGGTGTCCGGTCAGGCGTTCACGCGCCTCGGCCGAACGAACCGGTACGATGCGCAGCGGCTGCTGGTTCATGCTGGTGGGACCGTACTTGACCAGTTCGCAGATGGCCTTCACCTGGTCGTCCGTCACCGGGTCGTCGGTGAAGGTGTTGGCGGTACGAGCCTCCCGGAACAGAAGGTCCTGGGCTACGGGGTCGGGTGCGAGTGACATGGTGAACCTCTCACTGCCTGTGCGGCTTTGGCATCCAGGTGATTCGGCGAACTGAGAAACAGAGGAACTTGGCGCTGACAGCAAGCAGATGGACAGCCGTCGTGGTCGTCCCGACGAGCCCCCACAGGAGGGGACCGGAACAGCACCATGCAAGCAACAGGCTGACCAGCGCAGCGAGAGCCGCCATGGGCAGGTGGAAGGCGGCCCATATCCACGTGCCGGCCGGGGCGGACCTCTCCGGCTTCATGGGGGAGCCACCGTACGCGACGGCACCCAGCCCGACGAAGGCGAGCGTCGCACCGGCGAGGAGTGCCAGGACTTCGGCCGTCCCTGGGGCGCCCCGATCGGACGACGTCACGGCGGTGGCGGTCCACAGCGCCAGGGTGTATCCGTGCGGCGCCGCGCTCGCGGCCACGGCTGCACGGAGCCGGCCGCGGTATCCGCGTCCGGCGACCGCGCCGGTGCCGACCGACCCGGGCCGCGGTTGACCATCCATCCGCGACACCGGGAATAGTCCTCCCACACCGGTACTCCTTCTCGAGCGCCTGGTACGCGGACCGGTCTGCGCCAGGGGAACGACCCGGTCGGTCTCCGGGCTCAGCCGTCCGCATGTGATCGGATCGCTGTCGGCACCGTGCCTGTGGCGCCGTCGCGAGCAGGATCACCCGTACGTCAGCCGCCTGCATCGCCCATTCACGGGATCTCGCCGCCGCGCCCCGCCGCAGGCATCGCTCAGTCCGCCCCGTCGGCGATGCCGCCCCGTTCGATCGCCAGCCGGGTCAGTTCGACTCGTGTGTTGATGCCGAGCTTGGTGAAGATGTGCTTCATATGCGTGTTGACGGTGTGCACGGACACGTAGAGCCGGTCGGCGATGGCCCGGTTGGTGAGGCCCTCCACGACGAGCGGGATGAGCTTCCGCTCGGATTCGGTCAGGCTCTCCCATCCCGCCGCGCCGGTCGTGTGGTGCCGTGGGGCAGCTGTGCGCACGCCGAACTGTCTGAGGCGCCGCATGATCCGTTCGTGATCGCGCAGGGCTCCGCATGCCGACGCCAGCTCACCCGCCTCTTCGAAATACGGGATCGCCGACGTGCTGTCGCCCGACGCGGCCACGCGGTCCCCGAGGTCCTCGCAGACCGCGGCCAGGGCCAGCCGCCTGCCGGTGCTCCGGTAACCGGTGACGGCCGACGCCAGTGCGCCCCGGTCGTGGTGGAGCAGGCCGTCCACATGGGCACGGACTGTCCCGACGATCTGCTGGCCGCCGTCCTGTGCGGCCAGGGTGCGCAATGCGCCGGACACGGCCTGCGCGAGCGAGGGGTCCTTGCCGCGGAGCGCCATGCGCACGATCCCGGGCCAGTGGGACGGCGGCACCGCAAGCAGGCGTGCCGGCTCGGCGTCCGTGAAGCTGCCGCCCATCGCCGCTGCCGCTGCGGTGTCCCGGCCCTCCGCGTCGGCCAGGCAGGCGCGTGCGAGCGACACCCACAGGCCGAACCGTTGGGTGCTCGTGCCGGATCCGGCTTCGGCGGCGCGGAGATGGTCCCTGGCTTTGGCGAGGTCACCGCGTCTGATCTCCACCAATGCCAGGACGGAGCGGGCCTGCGGATTCGGCTGGGTGATCTCGAGTTCGTCGGCCACCATCAGACTGGACTCGGCCTCCACGGCCGCGTCGTCCAGCGCCCCCTGTTCGAACAGCGCGCAGGCACGGCTCGCATGCCAGTGGGGAAGCGACCAGCCCAGGCCCAGCGTCTCTGCTTCGCGCTGCCCCTCCCGCAGCACCCGCTCGGTGTCCGCGAGCCGGTCGGTGGCGGTCAGCACCGTGGCCAGCCACAGCGCGGGAATCCGCGGAGGCCGCAGGTAGAGTACGCCGGACTCCGTGCCGGCGGCGCGTGCCGTGGCCTCCTCGGCGAGCTCAAGGGCGCGGGCCAGGCGCCCACGGTAGAAGAACGTCTGCGACTGGAACACCATGGCGCTGACGACGACGGCCGGGTCCTCGCTGCGGTAGGAGGCCTCGACCAGTCCGATGTCGGTCTGCTCGGCAGCGGTGATGTCCCCGAGGTACACGTGGCCCGTCGCCTTGGTCTTCAGCAGCCTGATTCGCAGGTCGGTCGGCAGCCCGGGAAGGACCAGAGCCTGCTGGAGGTGTGTCATCGCTGCGGCATCGTCGCCCGCGGCCTGGTGGATCTCGGCAGCCACCAGCCGCAGACGCGCCTCCTGCACCGGCTCCAGCCGGTCCGACAGGGTCGCGTCGACCAGGTCGAGCGCCTGGTGCACCCGGCGGGTCCGGCCGAGGTACTCCGCGGCGTCGGTCAGCAGGGCGATGCGCCGCCGGTCGTGCAGGGGCAGCAGTCCGGCGATCTGCTGAGCCAGGTCCGCAGCCGCGTCAGGGGCCGACGAGGACAGTTCCCGTACCGCGGTGGCCAATGTGGTCACGGCGTCGTCGTCGACCGGGCCGCCCGACAGGACGACGTGCCAGGCCACCTCGGCCGATCGTGCCCCGTTGCCCCGCAGAATGTCGGCGGCCTCCCGGTGCAGAGCGGTCCGTACGGCCGGCGCCAGATTCTCGTGGACGGCCTGCCGCATGAGGTCGTGGCGGAACGCCAGTCGCGGCCCGTCGCCGGAGAGCAGACCGGCGTTCAGGGCCGCCTCGACGCCCGACAGCAGGCTGCCGACCTGCCTGCCGAGCATGCGGGCGGCCGTACCGAGGTCGAACTCCCGGCCGAGGACGGACCCGGTCTGGAGGAGGCGCACGGCATCCTCCGGGAGCCGGTCCAGACGCGCGGCGACGCTCCGCCGGAAGCCGACGGGGATGCCGTCGTGCAGCAGGCTCGCCACGCCCGCCTCCACTTTGACGGCGTCCGTGTCGACGAAGGCGCGCACCAGTTCGATCGCCAGGAACGGATTGCCCCCGACGCCCCCCAGGAGCCGGGCCAGACCGGGTGACGGTTTCGCCCCGAGGACGTCGGCCGCGATGTGCTGCAGCTCCTGCTGCGGCAGGGGACCGAGGGTCAGCCACCGGGCTCCGAGGCGTTCGAGGTCCTCCCGCACCCTCGCACGGTCGGCCGCTCGGTCTCCGACCGTACCGCCAGCACCCACAGGATCCGCGAAGCCGCCAGTCGCCGGGGCAGGGTGCGCAGCACCAGGAGCGTGGCCGGATCCGCCCACTGCGCATCGTCCACCAGCACGGCCACCGGGGCGCGCTGGGCACGCTCCTCGAGAGCGTCCGTGATGCTGTCCAGCAGCCACAGCCGCTGATCGTCGGTGGCCGCGGCCGCTCGTTCGGAACCGTCGGGGAACTGCAGGGCGGACTGCAGGGCGGCTCCGGCGGCGTACTGGTCGAGCTCGTCGGCCCGTACGGACACCACGTCGAACCCGGACCGCCGTGCCATCTCGTCCAGCTCCGACAGCAGCCGGCTCTTGCCGACGCCGGGTGCGCCTTCCACGACGACGCAGGCACCCCGCCCGCCACGCACCGCGTCCAGCGCCTCACGGACGGCAGCCATCTCGCGGCTCCGTCCCCTGAGGCGCAGGCCGTTCACGGCCCGGTGCCCACGCCCACCGGGCCGGTCACCCACGGGGTCTGTGCTGCGCATGGGGCCAGCATGCCGCACGGCCACATCGCCCTCAACGCCGGTTCATGTGTGCCCGGCGCTTTCACCCGGGTGATTGCCGGTTCCGTGCCGTCCGCTCACCCCGCCACGACACATCCTTCGGGGCGTCCAGATCTCTTGCCCCCGAGAGGAGCACGACGTGCGTACAGGCAAGGAATACCTCGCGGCACTGAACGACGGCCGCACGGTGTGGGTGGGTGACGAACTCGTCGACGACGTGTCCACGCACCCCAAGACCAGGGCGTACGCCCGGAGCATCGCGGACTTCTACGACCTGCACCACCGTCCCGACCTCCAGGACGTCATGACGTTCCTGGACGAGGACGGTGTCCGGCGGTCCATGACATGGTTCCAGCACCGCTCCAAGGAGGACCTGTTGCGCAAGCGGCGCTACCTGGAGACGGTGCAGCGGGAACTGGGCGGCGGTGCGATCCCGCGCACGCCGGACGTCAACAACTACGTCCTGCTGACCTACGTCGACGACCCCGAACCCTGGAGCAGCCAGTCCGTCGGGACCGACGGGCGGGACCTCACCGGTGGGATCCTCGACTTCTGGAACGTGATGCGGGACGGCGACCTCAACGCGACGCCGGCCTTCGTCGACCCGCAGGCGGACCGCTCCCGCGATTCGGCACAGGCCATCTCCCCCGCACTGCGGGTGGTCGCCACCTCGGACGAGGGCATCACCGTGCGGGGTGTGAAGTCGATCAGCACCGGCGCGGCCTTCGGGGACTGGATCCACATCGGCGTCTTCTACCGCCCCGGCATCGTGTCGGAGCAGATCATCTACGGGGCGGTGAAGCCCAACACCCCCGGGGTCACCATCATCTGCCGCGAGAGCAACGTCCGAGACGGCGAGGAGGTGGAGCACCCGCTCGCCTCGCAGGGTGACGAGCTGGACAGCATCATCGTGTTCGAGGACGTGCTCATCCCCTGGAACCGGGTCTTCCACATCGGCAACCCCGAGCACGCCTCGCTGTACCCGCAGCGCGTCTTCGACTGGTTGCACTACCACTCGCTGGTGCGTGCCATGGTCAAGGCCGAGCTGATGCTCGGTCTGGCCCTGCTGATCACCGAGCACATCGGCACCTACCAACTGCCGCCCGTCCAGGCGCGGATCGCCCGGTTCGCCGGCTTCCTCCAGACGCTCAAGGCGCATGTGATCGCCTCGGAGGACGAAGGCTTCTTCACTCCCGGCGGCATCTACAAGCCGAACGTCCTGATGTTCGACTTCGGGCGGGCGTACTACATCGAGCACATCACCGACCTGACCCACGAGCTCATCGACCTGTCCGGTCGTGCCGCGCTCATCTATCCCACCGAGGGGCAGTGGGACCGGCCCGAACTGCGGCCCTGGCTGGCGGCGTTGCAGACCGGGCCGGTCGGCAGGCCGCACGACCGGCTGAAGATCAGCCGCGTGATCCGCGACATGTTCCTCTCCGACTGGGGCGACCGCATCAGCACCTTCGAGAACTTCAACGGCACGCCCCTGCTGGCCATCCGAAGCCTCACGATGAAACGTGCCGAGATGTCCCCCACCGGCAGCATGGCGGACCTCGCGCGCAAGGTCTGCGGCATCGAGAGCGTGAGCAACGACGGGGAGCAGGGGACCGCGTACCTGGCCCAGGCGGACTACGCCCGACGCCAGGACGCCTCTCGTCAGAACGCCTCGTAGCAGGATGCCGGGGCCCGGGTCAGAGCATGCCGCACTCCCGGGCCCTGGCGACCGCTGCGCTCCGGTCGTGCGCACCGAGTTTACGGAAGACCGCCCGTACCTGTGTCTTGACGGTGTTGTGGGACACATAGAACTCGGCGGCGATCTCACGCAGTGTCAGCGGACCGCACAGGGCGCGGAGCACCCGGCGCTCGCCGAGCGACAGCTCCTGGGGGCCGGACACGACGAGCGGCACGACGGTGTCCTCCCCGACTCCCCCGAGCAGATCCGTGAGCACTCCTGGTGACTCGCACCGGGCCGCTGCCCGCTCGGCCGCCTCACGGGCTTCCCGCGCGGCGTCCGCGTTGCGTCGCGCAGTGGCAAGTCGTGCCCGTGTGCCGTGATACAAGGCGTGCATCTGGGGTTCGCTGCCTGTCCTGGACGAGTCCGCCAGCGCCGCTTCCGCATCGGCCAGGGTCCGTTCGGCCTCGTCGGCCCGTCCCTCATCGAGGAGCAGGCCGGCCCTGCCGATGTAGGCGGGCGCCGCGACGAAGTGCCGCTCCAGCCCGGCCGTCCCGGCCGCGTCCAGGGCTTCGTCGCTCAGCATGCGCGCCGGCTCATGGCGTCCGGCCAGCAGGGCGCACAGCGCCCGCAGCCCCAGCGCGCGGACGAGCGTCAGGCCGTGCCCGGCGGCATGCGCGTCACGGGTCGCCTCGCCGAGCAGCACCTCGGCCTCCTCGTACCGGGAGGTCCACAGCAGAGCGGTACCGCGGGCCGTACAGGCCAGGGCACGCCAGGAAGTCAACGGGACGGTGCCGGCGAGGACGGTTTCGGCGAGACGGTCGCCGGTCAGGACCTCCCCCTGCAGCCAGCAGGCCACGGCCCGGGCGACGGCCGCCGCATCGGACACCGTGCTGCCTTCGCCGACCTTCTCCGCTCCCGGCCCCCTGAGCCGGACCACGTCCAGCCAGCGCCGGGCCGTTTCCGGAGCACCCCCCGACAGGGCCGCCATCGCCGCCACGACGCACAGTCTTGCGTCGGCGGCGACCGTGCGGAGCGGCAAGAGCTCCAGCCATTGCCTGACCTCCCGACCGCGGCCTGCCGAGATCGCCTGTTCCCAGTCGTGGAGTATCGACGCGACGGCGGCGGCCTCGTCACCGCCGCGCACCCAGTGCCGTACGGCCGCGGTCGTCTCGCCCTGCCGTGAGTACCACCGAGCCGCCGTCCTGTGCAACGACACGGCGGTCTCGCGCCCTTCGGATCCGAGGAGGTCGCAGAGCAGCGCGGACAGTGCGCGGTGACGCCGGTATGCCGAGGGATCGGCGGCTACGGGCACGAGCAGTTGGACGGTCCGTGCAAGCTCGCGCAGCAGTACGCCCGCGCGGTCCCCGGCGAGGGCCCGGCACGGCCCGGCACTCAACTCGTCGAGCACACTGGTGCGGAGCAGGAACTCGCGCTGTTCGGTGGTGAGCCGGTGGAGCACCTCGGTGGCCAGGTACTCGGTGACCGCTCGCCTGCCGCGGGCCAGGTCGGCCGCCGTGTCGGCGTCGTCCGACGAGCGAGCGAGGGTACGGCCCATGATGCACAGCGCCGCCGCCCACCCCTCGGTGGTCTCGTACACCGCGCTCAACGTGTCCGGGGCCGGAGCGGACCCGAGCAGATCGGTGAGCACGGCCTGTGCCTCCTCGGGGGTGAAGGCCAGGTCGTGCCGGTCGAGTTCGGCGATCGCGCCCCGGGCGCGCAGGGTGGGTACGGGTCCACCCGGAACGTGACGGGTCGACAGAACGACGCGAAAGCCCTGCGGAAGCCTTGTCAGGAAATCCGAAAGGCTGCGGACCGCATCGACGTCCGCGATCGATTCCACTCCGTCGAGGATCAGCGCGAGCGGTCCCTGTCCGTCCAGTCCGCTCACGAGGCTCGGGAGGATCTCCTCGAGCCACGCGTCGAGTGTCCACTCGCCGCTGTGGGGGCGGACGGGCAGTTCCGGCCGTACGTGCTGCAACGCCCGCAGGATGCCGGCCCAGAGCCGGCCCGGGGCGTTGTCGTACGCGTCCAGGCTGAGCCAGGCGCACGCGCCCCGAGTTGCAAGGCTTCGCGACCACTCGGTCAGGAGCACCGTCTTTCCGGCACCGGCGGGCGCGGAGACCACCACCACGGGCTCGGTCGACGCGTCCAGCCGGCGCAGCAGCCGGGGGCGGGTCAGCTGGTGCGGAGGCTGGTCCCCAGGACGCAGCTTGAAGGTCGGCACGGAACTGGTCATGGCACCTTCGGTGGAGTCGAAAGGACTGGTAAAGCCCCCGGCGCCCGTGGCTCGCCTGCAGGAGCCGGACGCCGGGGGCCGTAGTGGACCGGGCAGGGATACGGCAGCCTTCGTCGGGCCCCTGTCAGCCGCGCTAGCAGGGGGGCCTGAGCGTGCCGAAGTCTCCGCCGAAGTGGACCAGCGGCCGGCCTTCCATCCGGTGTTCGAAGTGACGGACGTCGCCCACGAATATGGTGTGATCGCCGCCGGGCAGCGCCGCGGCGACGTCGCAGACG
Organism: Streptomyces puniciscabiei; assembly: GCF_006715785.1. Taxonomy (NCBI): domain Bacteria; kingdom Bacillati; phylum Actinomycetota; class Actinomycetes; order Kitasatosporales; family Streptomycetaceae; genus Streptomyces; species Streptomyces puniciscabiei. Next base: position 6,374,569 of record NZ_VFNX01000001.1, on the reverse strand, counting down.
ACAGCCGCGATGGCGTCCTTCAGCACCGGCACGCCGTGGTCGTCGATGGTCTCCACACCCGCGAACTTGTCCGGCTTGGAAACGGCGAAGTTCCGCGCGAGGTGCTCGCTGTCCTCGCCGAGGACGTTGACGGCGAAGCGACCGTGCTCCGCGATCGCGGTCCGCGTGTAGAGCTGATTGCCGATGCACACGAGCAGTTGGAGCGGCTCCAGCGACAGCGCGGATACGGCGCTCGCCGTCATGCCGATGGGCGTGCTGCCCGAGCATGTGGTGATCACGCTGACACCCGTGGCGAGCCGGCTCATCGTGGCTCGGAACCCGAAGACGACATCAAGGGTTTCACTCATTTGAGGACCTCCGTGAATTCGGGGCTGAACCCCGCGGTGTGATGGAGTGTTCGACGTCGGCCGTCCTCGTGGATGACCGGCTCCCGTCGTGGTGACGCCGTGAGGATCAGTCCGTGACGCAGGGTTCGAGGACGAAGGTGTGGCGCAGCAGGGTGTACGGCACGTCGGCCATGCCCCGGCAGGGCCCGGCCTCGGCCGGGTAGGTGTCGTAGCGGTCGACCAGCGACTCCTTGACGCCGAACACCGGATCGGTGTCCAGGTGCGGGTCGTCCGAAGGGAAGAGCATGGTGGTCACGCGCTGGAATCCCGGCGCTTCGATCAGCAGGTGCACATGGGCGGGACGCATGAGCGACCTGCTGGTCGCGCTCATGAGTTCGCCGACCGGGCCGTCACCGGGTATCGGGTAGCTGGACGGGCGGATGGAACGGAAAGCGAAGTGCCCCGTCTCGTCGGTGCGGAACAGCGCGCGCATGGCCGGCTCGTCCAGGCCGGGCACCTCCATGTCGTAGTGGCCGTCCGAGTCGCTGTGCCAGACGTCCACCGCCGCGTCGGCCACCGGCGCTCCCTCGTGGTCCACGACCCGTCCCTCGAAGAACAGCGGGGTCCCGGACAGACCCCCGGAGATGTCGGCGGCGTCGGCCTGCTGCGGCCTGTCCTCCCTGAAGTACGGACCCAGCACGCTGTTCTGCGTGGCCTGGCTGGGGCGTCGGTTGGTCAGGGCGTCGACCAGCATGGTGACTCCGAGCACGTCGGACAGCAGGATGAACTCCTGACGTGTCGGGGTGCACGTCTGCCCGGTGCGCGTCAGGAAGTCGACTCCCCGGGCCCATTCGTCCTGCGTCAGTTCGACGTCGCGGACGAAGGCGTGCAGGTGACGCACCAGTGATTCCAGGATCTCGGCGACGCGTGAGTCCTTGGTGTCCCGCATGGTCGAGATCACGGCCTCGGTGATGGTGTCGCTGGTCAGATCACGCATGACGCGCTCCCGTGGTGGTGGAGTGGTGGACCGCGGACTCGGTCCGGGGATGTCCGTCGCCGGGTGATGTGCGCGGCGGCTGTCCGGCCCAGGCGCGGGTCAGGAGGGCGCGTAGCGCCGTCCGTTCGACTGGTCGCGGGTTCCAGTAGCCGTCGCGCACGATGAGTTCGGCCGCCTGCTCGATGCCCGATTCCGGCATGCCGAGGTCCCGCAGTGCCCTGGGGGCGGCAAGCCGCCCCGCGAAGTCGAAGAGTCCCTTCGCGGCGTCGGCCGCCGACAGCGCCCTTGCGATGCGTGCCATGGCCTCGGGCGCCGCCGGTGCGTTGTAGGCGACGACGTGCGGCAGCACGACCGTGTGGGTTTCGGCGTGCGGAAGCCCGAACGTGCCGCCCAGGACGTGGCACACCTTGTGGTGCAGGGCCATGCCGACCGTACCGAGGCACGTGCCCGCCAGCCACGCCCCGTACAGGGCGTCGGCCCGCGCCTCGCGGTCGTCCGGACGTTGTGCGACGACCGGGAGGGAGCGGATGAGGGATTCGAGCGCTTCACCGGCCATCAGGAAGGCGAGCGGGTCCCGGTCCTGTGCGTAGAGGGCCTCCACCGCGTGCGCCATCGCGTTGATGCCGCTGCCCACCGATGCCGCCGCGGGAAACGTGAACGTCAGGTCGACGTCGTACACCACGGTCTTCGGCAGCACTTCCGGCAGTCGGCGGGTCGTCTTCCGGCGCCCTTCGGTCTCTCCGAGGATCGGCGTCATCTCCGAGCCGGCGTACGTGGTGGGCAGCGCCAGCTGTGGCAGCCCGGTCCGCAGGGCGATCGCCTTGCCGAGGCCGATCGTCGAGCCACCGCCGATGGCGAGCACCGAGTCCGCTGCCACGGTTCTGGCATACGCGACCGCCTTCTCCGTGACCTCGACGGGGGTGTGCGGAGCCGCTTCCATGAAGGTTCCCACCGCCGCCGTACCCAGTACCTCCTGTACCTCCGCTGCCTGGCCCGCTTGACCGGGTGTGCACAGGATGAGCACCCGACGGCATCCGAGGGCATCAGCCTCTTCAGGGATACGGCTGCGCGTACCGCTGCCGAAGACCACCTTGGTGATCTGTCCCCGATGCACGAATGTCTTCATGAGAATTCCCCAGTCCCGCCGTCTGCTTGGAACCAAGACTTTCGATGCCTGAATGACAGGGGTCAACGTAATCCGCGAGGGATAACGGGCACCGGCGTTGAAATACCTCGTTCGTGCGACAGGCTCCGAGCCCGGGGCCTCCGGCTCTCGACGGACATCACTCGTCTGCGCGATGCGGTGGGTGTGCAGGGACTGGATCGTGGATCCGGACCTCTGTCAGGCGGAGATGCCGGTCGAGGTCACCGGAACGGCGTCCGAGGGGTCCGCATTCACGAGCGGCGAGGGTTCAGGTCGGGGGGCGCCGAACCCAGGAATACGGCCGCTTTCCGTGCGTCTCCCGGACCAGGTGCGGACCGGTCCGGCGCGCACCTGATCGACGGCTGAGATCCGGCCGTCGTCCCCACCCCAGGAGGCACCATGACCGGAACCGGACCCGACCGCGAGGCCGACCCCGAGATCCCGCTGAGTCCGGCGGCGACGGGGAATGCCGATGAGGACGCGAAGGCCGTGGCGGACCACGACATGCAGGCCCGCTTCGAACCGGCATTGGTGCACCGTGACCGGCTTTTCGCGGCCGCCGTGCGGATCACCGGCAGTCCGACCGACGCCGAGGACCTGCTCCAGGAGACGTACGCCCGGGCCTACGCCTCGTTCCACCAGTTCCGCGAGGGCACGAATCTCAGGGCCTGGCTGTACCGCATCCTCACCACCACGTTCCTCAACTACCGCCGCAGTCAACGCAGGCGGCCGCAACGCGACGACACGACGGCGATCGAGGACTGGCAGATCGCCCGCGCGGCCTCGCACACCTCGTCGGGACTGCGCTCCGCCGAGGCCGAGGCGCTCGACCACCTGCCCGACTCGGACGTCAAGGCGGCGCTGCAAGCCGTCCCGGAAGACTTCCGGACGGCGGTGTACCTCTTCGACGTCGAGGGCTTCACCACCCGTGAGATCGCCGACATCATGCAGACTCCCGTCGGCACCGTGCTGTCCCGACTGCACCGAGGTCACCGACGGCTGCGCTCGCTGCTGGAGGGCTATGCCCAGGAGCACCGTCTCGTCCCGGCGGGTCACGTTCGAGGCAGTGGGTCCGCACCACGGGCTGGTGAGCGAGGTCACCCGGGCCGGCGGCGGAAGGCGGGATGCACGCAGGGGGCAGCGGTGTTCCAAGAGCGCATGGAACACCCGTTGACAGCCCTCCGGCCCGGTGTCCGGGACAGCCCCGGGCCGGAGGGCTCGACTCCCGTACCGAGTGAGTGAGGAAGAGATGCCGAGACCCAGCACCGGTGCCGTCGATGCCGAGCTGTGTGCACTCCTCGTCATGGCGGACGGCTCGGCGGTGCCCGTGTCCACGCGACTGGGCTATCGTCCCGACGATCCCTACGCGGTCCGTGCGACCTTCCGCCTCGGCGGTGACCGGGCGGTCGAGTGGTTCTTCGCCCGTGAGCTCCTGAGAGAGGGGCTGCTCCAGCCAGTCGGTATCGGCGACGTCCGCCTGCGCCCTGCTTGGCACCAGGGACAGCACATGGTGCAGATCGTCCTCACGCCGCCCGCGGGACGGGCGGACCTCATGTTCCCCTGGCCGGCGGTGACGGAGTTCCTGCAACGCACCGATGCGGTGGTGTCACCCGGCACCGAGCACGTGCATGTCGAGCTGGACGCCCAACTGATGCACCTTCTCGCAGAGCACTGACCCACACCCACGATCGATCGATCATCGATCACAGCGATCCCGGGACAGGAGACCACGATGTTGACCGTGCTGTCGCCGATCTTCGCTCTGCTCGCAGCGGCAACCAACGCACTGGGAACCGTGATGCAGCGCCGGGCCGCCACCGTCGTCCCGCAGTCCAGCGGTCTGCGCATCGGCCTGATGTGGGACCTGCTGCGCACACCGGTCTGGCTGCTCGGCATAGGTGGGGTCGTCCTCTCGGCGATCTTCCAGGGCGCCGCGCTGGCCACCGGCGCCCTGGCGGTCGTACAGCCGCTCTTCATGCTGGAGTTGCCGTTCGTGCTGCTGCTGGCGAGCATCGTCTTCGGGCGCCTGTTGCCCCGGGCCGGCTGGGTGCCCGTCGGCAGTATCGGGGGCGGCCTGGGCCTGGCGTTGTTCGCGGCCGCGCCGACCGGTGGCACTCTCGGGATCCCCGCGGCCCGGTGGACAGCCGTACTGACCTGCTGCCTGCTCGCCGTGGTGGTGCTGTGCAGCGTCGCGGTCAGGCTGCCCAACGGCGCGGCGCGCGCCGCGTGCATGGGCCTGGCCGCCGCCGTCTCCTACTCCCTCACCGCCGCGCTCATGAAGTCCTCGACCGCCGCCCTCGGCCGCCGGGGTATGGGTGCCTTCTTCACCACATGGCAGACCTATGCGTTCGCAGCCCTCGGCGTGTGCGCCCTGTTCCTGCTGGAGAACGCCATGCAGTCCGGACCGCTGGTCGCCTCCCAGCCTGCCCTGACCCTCGGGGACACCCTGGTGAGCCTGGCGCTCGGCGTCACCCTCTACGGGGAAAGACTGCGTGGTGGCTGGTGGCTGACCCTCCAGGTGCTCGGGCTCGCGCTGGTGGCGTACGGGGTCGCCCGCCTGTCACGTCAGCATCTCGTTCCCGCAGGAATGTGAAATACCCGATTCGTGCGAGAGCGGCCGACGGCACAGCCCTTGAATCGCAGCCGATATCGCCGATCTGCGGGATGGCCAAGCGCGCCGTGGCATCGGACCGTGGAACCAGGTCTCAGCGGACGGCCCCGGCAGGCTGAATGCACATCGGGCGGACATGTCGGCGGCGTAAAACACTCCGCGATGGACACAGAATTCACGCGAGCATCTGGAGATCCGAAAAATATGGGGAAATTGGTCAATACGGCCCTGGAGGCCGTGGCGGATGTGCCGGATGGAGCGTCGTTGGCCGTGGGCGGGTTCGGATTGAGTGGTGTGCCGAACGTGCTGATCCAGGCCCTGTTCGAGCGAGGCGTCGGCGGGCTGTCGGTCGTCTCGAACAACTGCGGGGCAATGGATTCGGGCCTGGCGGTACTGCTCTCGGCGGGCCGGATCGGACGGGTGACAGGATCGTATGTCGGGGCGAACAAGGAGTTCGCGCGGCAGTACCTGTCCGGTGAGCTGGAGGTGGAGCTGATCCCGCAGGGCACGCTCGCCGAACGGCTGCGCGCCGGCGGCGCGGGCATCCCCGCCTTTTACACCCCGGCGGGGGTGGGCACGCAGGTCGCCGAGGGCGGCCTGCCCTGGCGCTACGACGGCTCCGGCGGGGTCGCACTGGCCTCGCCGGCCAAGGAGGTGCGGGTCTTCGACGGCACCGAGTACGTGCTCGAACGCGGCATCCGCACCGACTTCGCGCTGGTGCGGGCGGCGCAGGGCGACCGGCACGGAAACCTGGTGTTCAGCAAGTCCGCCCGCAACTTCAACCCCCTCGCGGCCATGGCCGGCAGGCTCACGATCGCGGAGGTGGAGGAGCTGGTCGAGCCCGGCGAGATCGACCCGGACGCGGTGCACCTGCCCGGCATCTTCGTCCAGCGGGTGTTGGCCCTCACCCCGCAGCAGGCGGCGGACAAGAAGATCGAGCGGCGGACGGTGACCAGCTGATGGCCTGGACTCGTGAGGAGATGGCCGCCCGCTCCGCGCGTGAGCTGCGCGACGGCCAGTACGTCAATCTCGGTATCGGCCTGCCCACGCTGATCCCCACCTACCTGCCGCCAGGGGTGGAGGTGATCCTCGAGTCGGAGAACGGCATCCTGGGCACCGGCCCCTACCCGGGTGCGGACGAGGTCGACCCGGACCTGATCAACGCCGGGAAGGAGACCGTCACGGTCCTGCCCGGCGCCTCCTTCTTCGACTCCGCACTGTCCTTCGCGATGATCCGCGGCGGACACATCGACGTCGCGGTGCTGGGTGCCATGCAGGTCTCCGAGCAGGGGGACCTGGCGAACTGGGCGATCCCCGGAAAGATGATCACGGGGATCGGCGGTGCGATGGACCTGGTCCACGGCGCCCGCACGGTCATCGTCGTCATGACGCACACAGCCAAGGACGGCTCGCCGAAGATCCGCACCGCGTGCACGCTGCCGCTGACCGGGAAGCACTGCGTGAACCGGATCATCACCGATCTCGGTGTCCTCGACGTCACCGACGAGGGGCTCGTGCTGGTCGAGCGCGCACCTTCCGTCGACGTCGAGGAGATCATCGCCAAGACCGACGCCAAGCTGACCGTCACGGAGGGCCTGCTGTGAACCCCGTCTACATCGTCGACGCCGTGCGCACGCCGATCGGGCGCTACAACGGCGGCCTGGCCTCGGTGCGCCCCGACGACCTGGCTGCCCACGCCATCCGCGAACTCCTCTCCCGTCTACCTCGGTTGGATCCTGCGCGCATCGAGGACGTGTACCTCGGCAACGCCAACGGCGCCGGCGAGGAGAACCGCAACGTGGCCCGCATGGCCGCCCTGCTCGCCGGCCTGCCCACCAGCGTGCCCGGGGCGACGGTCAACCGGCTGTGCGCCTCCGGACTCGAAGCCGTCATCCAGGCCACCCGCGCCATCGCTGTCGGCGACGCCTCCGTCGCCATCGCCGGCGGCGTGGAGTCCATGACCCGCGCCCCCTACGTCCTGCCCAAGAACGACAGACCGTTCCCGGCCGCCCACGCCGAGCTGTACTCCACCACGCTGGGCTGGCGCATGGTGAACCCGGCGATGAACCCGCAATGGACCATCCCTCTCGGGGAGTCGGCCGAGCTGATCGCCGAGAAGCACAAAATCGGCCGTGAGCAGCAGGACGAGTTCGCCCTGCACAGCCACCAGAAGGCCGCAGCCGCCCAGGAACAGGGCCTGTTCGACGCCGAGTTGGTGCCCGTCCCGGTCCCCCAGCGCAACGGCGACCCCCAGCTGTTCGCGGCCGACGAGTGCGTACGCCCGAACGCCTCCCTCGCGGCGATGGCAAGGCTCAAGCCGTCCTTCCGTGAGCAGGGCACGGTCACCGCCGGCAACGCCTCCCCCCTCAACGACGGCGCCGCCGCCCTGCTGCTGGCCGACGAGGAGGGTGTGAAGGCCATCGGCCGCGAGCCGCTGGCACGCGTCTGCGCGACCGGAGTCTCCGCGATCGACCCCGACTACTTCGGCCTCGCCCCCGTCGAGGCCGTCGGCCGGGCCCTGGCCAAGGCCGCCCGGACCTTCGCCGACATCGACGTACTGGAGCTGAACGAGGCCTTCGCCGCCCAGGTCCTTGGCTGCCTCGCCGAATGGCCAGAGTTGGACCCGGCGATCCTCAACCCGCAGGGCGGTGCCATCGCGCTCGGCCACCCCCTCGGCGCCTCCGGCGCCCGCCTCGCCGGCACCGTCGCCCACCAGCTCGCCCGCCGCGGCTCCGGCACGGGCGTGGCCACCCTCTGCATCGGCGTGGGCCAGGGCCTCGCCCTCGTCCTCGAACGCTGACACGAACGGGGCGAGCAGACCGTCGTGGGGAACAGCGTCCGGGACGGGAATCGGCAGCGGCCTCCGCGCGGGGTCGGCGGGGGCGGACGTACGGTACTGATATGTGCGCCATGCGGGAAGGCGGCGCGGCGCAGCCCCACGGGCCCCGCTCCCCTTCACCCACCGCCGGGTCACTGCGCCGGGCCGAGCTGGACCGGCTGCTGGAGCTCGCCGTGCGCGACACGGGCGTGCACGCGGGAGCGGTCTTTCTGCTGGCATCCGACGGCCAGACCCTGCGGCTGGAGGTGACCGCAGGCATGCCGGCGGAGTATCTCGCGCCCTGGTTCGGGGTCCCGCTGTCGAGCCGCTTTCCCGTGACCGATGCGGTGCGCGAGCGGCGGCTCGTCTGGCTCGGCGACCCGGAGGACCTCGCCCGTCGCTATCCGCGCACGGCGATCGCCCTGCCCTACCACCATGCGGTGGTCGCGGCACCGCTCCTCACCGGAACCACGGTGTGGGGCGCGCTGCTGCTGTTCTGGCCCGGCGCCGGCGCCACCAGTACCGACGGCCCGAGCCCTGAACGGGTCCGTGCCGCCGGTCGGCGTCTGGCGCGTTTCCTGCGCGACGCCGCCGGCACCGGCCACGCCGTCGGCCCGGGACCCGCACCCCGCACCCTGGCGCAGCCGCCCGCCGGCAAGCGGGGGCCGGCCGAGGCACTCGCCGCGGCCGACCTCGTCGAGCGGCTGCCCTGGGGCAGTTGCTCCCTCGACCTCCAGGGCAGGTTCACCTACGTCAGCGCCACCGCCGCCGCCCTACTGGGCGCGAGCAGCCCCGACGACCTGATCGGCACGCGTCCCTGGCAGTCCTTGCCCTGGCACACCGACCCGGCCTTCGAGGACCACTTCCGCGCCACCGTGGTCAGCCGGAAGCCCGGCTACTACACCGCCATGCACCCGCCGGCCCAGTGGCTCGCCTTCGAGCTCTATCCCGACGGCTCGGGGGTGAGCGTCCGCATATCGCCGACCGGTCCGGGCGGGGACGCGCAGCCGGGGCCCACCAGGACGGAGACGTTCCGGGGCGAGCCGATCCGCTTGGGCGAGATCTACCAGGTGCTGCACCTGGCCGCCGCCCTGTCGGAAACCGTGGGCGTCTCAGACGTGGTAGATCTGGTCACCGAGGAGATGCTGCCGGCGTTCGGAGCCCGGACCGTCGCCCTGCTCGCGGCCGAGAACGGCAGAATGCGGGTCATCGGCCGCAGCGGCTACAACCCCGCGCTGCTCGAACACTTCGACGGCGTGCCGCTGACCCACCCGGCACCCGCGGTCCGGGTCCTCGCCACCGGCGTGCCCAGCTTCTTCGCCTCCTTCGACGAGCTGTCCCGGGCCTACCCGCCCGCCCCGCATCAGAAGGGTCTGCATGCCTGGGCGTTTCTGCCGCTGATCGCCTCCGGGCATCCGGTGGGCTCGTGCGTGTTCGCCTTCGACCGGCCCCACCCCTTTCCCGGCCAGCAGCGGGTCGTCTTCATCGCGCTCGCGGGACTGATCGCGCAGGCGCTGGAACGGGCCCGCCTGTACGACACCAGCAACGAACTCGCCAAGACCCTGCAGGCGGCCCTGCTCCCCGACTCGCTGCCCGACCTTCCTGGACTGGATGTGGCGGCCCGCTATCTGCCCAGCGTCCGCGGCATGGACATCGGCGGCGACTTCTACGACCTGGTCCGCGTCGACGACACCACCGCAGCCGCGGTCATCGGCGACGTCCAGGGCCACAACGTCACCGCTGCCGCGCTCATGGGCCGGGTGCGCCCCGCCATCCGCTCCCACGCCGCCTCGGGGGCCACGCCTCCACAGGCCCTCGCGCAGGCCAACCGCCTGCTGGTCGCCATGGAGCCGGGCCGCTTCGTCAGCTGCCTGTACGCCCAGCTCGACCTCGCACGCCGCCGGGCCGTCCTTGCCACCGCCGGCCATCCCCCGCCCGTTCTGCGTCACCCGGACGGCCACGCCGAGGTCCTTGCGCTCCGACCCGGCGTGCTGCTCGGCATCGACCCCGACGCGGACTATCCCCCCACCGAGATCCCGCTGACCCCCGGCACCGTCCTCGCCCTGTACACCGACGGACTCGTCGAGACTCCCGGGGTCGACATGGACGACGCCATGTCCGGGCTCGCCACCCAGCTCGCCCGGGCCTCGACCCAGCCCATGGACCGGCTCGCCACGACCCTGATCGACCATGCACGGCAGACCGCGCCCCGGACGGACGACATCGCCCTGCTGCTCATCGGGCTTGCCACCACCGGGTAGCGCGCCCCGGCCAGACCTCGCCGGCCGGCACTTGGGACGTACGGCATGCCTTGACAGCCAAGAGACGGAGGGCAACGATGGGAACTATGGAAACTAATCCAGTTTCTAAAGTTTCCCCCAGTGGCGAGCGGCGTGCGGACGTGATCGTGGAGGCGGCCGGCCGGCTGTTCTTCGGGGCGGGTCTCGCGCGGGTGAGCATGGACGATCTCGCTCGTGAGCTCGGGATGAGCAAGAAGACGATCTACCGTCATTTCCCTGACAAGCGCAGCCTGCTGGCCGCGGTGCTGGACCGCCAGTTCGCCGCGGTGGAGCGCACGTTGGAGGCGGCGACCGAGGAGGCGGAAGGGCGGCCGTTCGGTGCGCGGGTGCAGCGGTTCCTGATCGCGGCGGGGAGTGAGCTCGGGCGGATCGGCGCGCCTCAGCTCGCGACGGGGCGGGGCGACGCGATGCTGCGCCAGTACGTGGAGCAGCGTGTGGACGCGGTGGTCTACCGGCGGCTCGACGAGCTGTTCCGGGAGGGACACCGGCAGGGCTTGCTGCCGGCGCCGCCCGAGCTGCTGAGTGAGATCACCCGCGGCGCGTTGGAGCGGCTGCTCATGTCGGAGTTGCCGCGCGATCTGGACTGGACCGCGGCCGATCTGCTGCGGGCGACCGTCGACACCGTGCTGTACGGGGCGATCCGCCCGACAGGCCGGGGCATCGACGACGAACAACCCCGGGCGGTCATCCCGACGGCCCGCGACGACGATCAGGAGGTGGGCCCGTGACCGGGACGACCGGCAGGGTGGCATTGGTGACGGGGGCCAGCAGCGGAATCGGCGCGGCCACGGCGCGACTTCTGGCCGCGCGAGGAATGCGCGTGGTGGTCAACTACCTCCGCAACACCAAGGCGGCCGAGGAGGTCGTGGCCGACATCGAGGCCGCGGGCGGCCAGGCCATGGCCGTGCAGGCCGACGTGCGCGAGGAGGCGGCCGTCGAGAGCATGGTCGGACAGGTCCAGGCGGCTTGGGGCGGCATCGACGTGCTCGTGCACAACGCGCTCATCCCGTATGCGGTCAAGCCGTTCCAGGACATGACGTGGGAAGAACTGGGCGGCAAGATCGACGCCGAGATGCACGCGGCGTTCGCGGTCACCAAAGCCGTACTGCCCACGATGACCGAACGAGGGTGGGGACGACTCATCTACATCGGGACCGGACTCAGCCGCCTGCCTCGGGCGGGCATGATCGCGCTGGGCGTTTCCAAGGCCGCACTCGAGCAGTTCGCCCGGTATCTCGCGCAGGAACTCGGCCCGCAGGGCATCACGGTCAACGTCGTCTCGCCCGGCCCGGTGGAGTCCCGCACCGCCGATGCCGTGCTCGACGACGCGACGAGGCAGCGGCAGGTGGCCGCCACCCCCTTGGGCCGCCTGGCCTACCCGGCCGATGTCGCCCAGGCGGTCGCCTTCTACGCCGCCGAGGACAACTCCTTCATGACCGGTACCACGGCCGCGGTCAACGGCGGCATGGCCATGTACTGACGCCCCGCTGACCTCCGCACACACGGCCGAACCCTTAAACGATCAAGGAAAGACGTTCATGCACACGATCGACCTGGCCTACGTCGGACGAGGCCTGCACGAGGAGCTGGCCGCCTACATCGCCGACCAGCAGGACTACTACGCCGAGGAGGGTGTCCACGTCGCGCTGCGCGACGGCTGCACCTGGGACGTGGAACGGCTGCGCCGCTGCGCCACCATCGGGCTCGGCCGGGCACTGCTGTCACGACTGACCGACGGCACCCCGTGGGTCGCACTCAGTGTCAACACCCACCGCCCGCTGTTCTGGTTCCTCGCCCGCCCCGGCCTGACCTCCCTGGCCGACCTGGCCGGACGACGGCTGGCGGTCCACGCCCCGCACACCCCGCCCGGCGCATTCGCCCGGATCGTGCTGCGAAAGGCCGGCCTTGACCCGGACCGTGACGTGAAGACCATCGTCCGCTCGCCCGGCGACTACGGCATGGATCTGCGCCGGCTCAACGACGGCAGCATCGACGCCGCCTACGTCGGCAGCACCATGGCACCGGAGGCGGTGGCCGCCGAGCACGGCTGGCAGGTGCTGGCCTGGGTCGGCGACCACTTCCAGATCCCCACCGTGGGCGTGGCCGTCGACCCCACCTACATCTCACCGGACGACCCTGCGGTCCAGGCCGTCGTACGAGCCCACCGGCGCGCCCTTCAGGTGATCCACGACGACCCCGACACCACGGTGCGCCACATGCAGACGTTCCTCGGCGGACAGACCGCGGAAGAGGCCCGAGCCCACTACGACACGTTCATCGCGCCGTACTTCACCACGGACGGCCACGCCGATCTCGCTGTCGGCGACAAGGCGATCACCGCGGTCGCCGCCGAACTCGGCGTCCCTGCCACGGTCACCGCGGCCGAGTTCTACCGCACCGCGGCCACAGCCTAGGCATGAGGAGTCGAGTCGTAGGGTGCGAAGCCCTGGGCCCGCGGGCCGATGGTGTCTCCGGTAACCGCGACCGCGGCGTGGTTCTTCTCAGGTATGGGCTTCCTCCCTCCGGGCCGCCGTCGATCAGGGCCCTCCCGCCTCCGCGGTCTTCCACCGGCGACCAGCACGACGGTCACGGACTACGCCGACCCCGGCTCGGAAGTGCCCACGACCGCGTCCAGGACCCGGCGGAGCATCTCTTGGCGGCTGTGCGGGGCACGGGAGCGGACGCTGAACTGGAACGGGCCACCCGGTCGTTGCATGAAGACGACCATGTCCTTGGCGACCGCCCGAGCGACCTGCGCACCGTAGTGATCTTCGACGAGCGTCAGCGACAGGTCGATTCCGGCGCTGACGCCCGCCGATGTCATCATCCGCCCGTCCCGCACGAAGTGGCGCCCGGCTGGACCTCCGCGGACGGAAAACGCAGAGCCAGCTGCTGCGAGTTCCGCCGGCACGGCACGACGTCCGTCCAGAAGTCCGGCCCCGACCAGCAGAAACGCTCCCGTGCACACCGTTGCCGTACAACGGGCCTTCTCATTCAGCTGCTGGACGGCATCCAGGAGGACGTCGTCCTTGATCAACGTCTCCCCATCGGAACCGCCCGTGATCACCAGAACGTCGCACGACTCACGTACCTCATCGACACGCAGGTCAGCGCTGAGGCGGGTCCCGGCGGAGGCGACCAGCCCCGCCCCGTCCTCGGACGCGAGCTGCACCCGATAGCGCCCGCCGAGCTCGTCGGCCGACGCGAACGCCTCGACGATCCTCCCAGTCCGCCGCCACGCGGCGTCCCCAGGCGATATTCGAGCACGTGGCGAACTCGACGGCGCCCGGCAGGCGAGTCACCCACCCCACGACCGAACGGGACCTGAGAGAGGCACTTCGGGTCGGGAGCCTCCGCGGCGCTTGCACATGCAAATAGGCTCGGTAGCTGACTCGGACCGCGGAGAAGGAGCTGCCGGCATGCTTCCGCAGTGGGGGAAGGCGTCGCTGACAGCGCAGGTACGCCACACCGGTCACCCCGCTCAGGGGCACGGTGCGGCGCAACCCGGGTGCGAAGCGCCCGTTGGGCGGGCGTCAACATGCGCCAGAGACGAGGTCGTTGATCTGGCCGAACGGGCTAATCCAGGCGGGATACCTGATAGTGGCCGATGGACCAGTCGTCCCCTGTGCGGACAACGAGGACTGAGAGTTTCACGTCGAGCGGGGGCCGGTCCGTGAACGAGAACTCGACGGCGAGGTAGCCGAGGACGAGGTCGTCGGCGTGCCGCCTGGTCTCGAGGATCCGGTATGCCGCCTTCATGCCGAGGGGCTGGGAGCCGTAGTAGTCGGCGACGCCCTGGCGTCCGACGCTGTAGGGGTGCAGCCCCTGGAAGACGGCGTCCTCGGTGAAGAGGGCGGCGACGCGGTCGGGCTGGTGCGCGTCGACCGCGGCCTTCCACTGGTCGAGCACTCCGCTCAGGATCTCCGCGTCGTCGGTCGTGGCGGTCATGTCCACTCCTTGGTCCAGGACTCGGTGTACGGTCAGTGTCCGGCGCTCATGCCTCCGTCGACGTGAAGGATCTCGCCGGTGACGAAGGGCGCCTTCTCCAGGTGGAGCACGGCGTCGACGATGTCTCTCACTTCACCCATCCGGCCGACCGGGTGCAGGGCAGCGAGGAACTCATGGGTCCCCTCGGGGTGCATGGGGGTCTTGATGGTGCCCGGCGACACCGCGTTGGTGCGGATGCCATGGCGGGCGTACTCGATGGCGAGGGACTTGGTCGCGGACTGCAGGCCGCCCTTGGTCAGAGAGGCAAGCACCGAGGGCACCCTGGAGTCAGCGCTGTCCACCAGGCTGGTGGTGATGTTGACGATGTGACCGCCGCCCTGGGCGAGCATCTGCTCGACCGCCAGCTGAGTGATGCGAAAGAAACCGTTCAGGTTCACGCCGATCACGGCCGCATAGTCGTCGAGGGTGTAGTCGGTGAAGGGCTTGGCGACGAAGACGCCCGCGTTGTTCACCAGGGTGTCGACCCGGCCGAACCGCTCCACCGCGGCGGAGATGACACGGCCGGCGGTGGAGTGATCCGCGACGTCCCCCTGGACGGTGACGACCTCCGTGTCGTCCGAGGGTGCGATGGTGCGGGAGGTGGCGACGACCGCGTACCCGAGTGCGCGGTAGCCGTCCACAAGTCCGGCGCCGACGCCCTGTGACGCGCCGGTGATGACGGCGACCTTCTGCTGCGCAATGCTCACGGTGATCTTCACTTTCGAGGTGGGAGGACTGTTCCGGACCGGTGAAAAAATTACTAGCCGACCGGTCGACTATTTGACGATAGGCAGCCGTGCGCCCGCGAGGCAACGGTTGGCGGCCCCTCCGCTGGGACGCGATTCCTCCCGTCCGGGAGGCCGTGGCTCTCAGTGCAGGTGAGGACGTCGCAGGTAGAGGACCACGGATTGCGTCGGCCCCCGAGGGATCGCGTCGGGCCCGACGGGTTGCGTGGGTGCCGGGGAACGGCGGCTTCCGGCGGCGGGGACTCCGTCTCTACTGTCGGTACGGGTCGCCGGCGGGCAGCCAGGCGTCGGCGGCGCGTATGCCGAGGTCTACGACGCCGTCACACAGGGCGTCCATGGCAGCGATGACCGCCGCGCGTGCCTCGTCCTCGCGTCGGACGAGGGACCAGGTCCAGTAGACCTCGGGGGCGACGACGGGGCGTCGCACCAGATCGGCCGGGAGCGCGCAGGTCTGACCCTTGGGCGAGTTGATGATCGGACGGCCGCTGCGGCGGACGTGGTCGAAGAAGGCCGGGCCGGTGATGCCGCCGTCCGATATGGGCACGGCTCGGGCTCCGGTGTCACGGGCGAGTTCTTCGGCGTAGACGTTCCAGGACGACCAGGACGTGATGTCGTCGTCGAGGAGAACCGCGGTGTCCCGGGCCCGCACGGGGCTGGTGTCGTCTCCCTTGGCGACGGCATAGAGCCGATCGGCGCCGAGGATCCGGGCGTTCAGGCGGTGCCGTTCCACGTCCTCGGCCCGGACCCAGCACACCGCGAGATCGAGGCTGCCGTCGGCCACCCGGGCTGCCTGGGTGTGGGAGGGGGCGACCCAGGCGTCGATGTGGATCTGAGCCACCGCGGAGGTACGAACGGTCAGATCTCCGGGCAGCCAGTTGACGTAGCCGAGCCGGACCGGTTCGGAGCCGGACAGCCGGCCGGCGCGGCGCTGGAGGTCATCCGCCCGTTCCAGCAGAGCGCGGGTGTGCGGGAGCAGTTCCGCACCGGCCGGAGTGAGGGACACCGAGCGGCGATCGCGCTCGAAGAGGCGCACCCCGAGGTCGCGTTCGAGGGCCTTGATCTGCTGGGAGAGGGAAGGGCCCGCGATCAGAAGCCGCGCGGCGGCCCGGCCGAAGTTCAGCTCCTCGGCCACCGCGATGAAATACCTCAGTTGGCGCAGCTCCACGCCCGTCATGCTACGCGCGCTGGGAGGTGTCACCTATCAGCAAGGAGGGAGCCGGTCGTGGCAACGTCCCTGGTGGCAGGGCCAGGATGGCTGCACGAAGGCGAGGACGGGGCACCGAACGGCCCTACGACGCGGATCCAGTGACTCCGGCGTGGATCCGAGAGGAGCGAGGAGATGCCAGAGTTCCTGGTGCAGATCACCACCACCGTCCCCGAGGGCGTCGGTGCGGACGAGGTCGGGCGGCGCCGAGCCGCCGAGGCCGTCCGCGCGGCGGAACTGGCCGCTTCCGGCCATCTGTACCGGCTGTGGCGTCCGCTCGGCGAGCTGCGCAGCATCGGCATCTGGCGGGCCGCCGACGAAGCCGAGCTGCACGAGAAGATACTCGGCACACTGCCGCTCCGGTCCTGGATGACCTTCACCGTCACCGCACTGGTGCCTCACCCCAACGACCCGGGCACGGTCGGCGCGGCGCAGTGACCGGCGCCTGTGCCGGGGCCCTCGCCGTCACCCGTGGCTGCGGCACCGAGGTCTTCATCAACCAAGGTCTGCACCGCGTCAGAGGGATATCCACATGAGTTCGCCGGACCTGGGCCTGTCGTCCGTTCGTCCGCACCGCACGCTGCACTCGCCGCGCGGCCAGGCGGCCACGCGGCCAGGCCGCCGCGGCACTGGCGGCAGGCATGGGCGTCGGCCGCTTCGTCTACACCCCGATCCTGCCGCTGATGCACGCGCAGGCGGGGCTGTCCGCGAGTGCCGGTGCGAACCTGGCCACCGCCAACTATGTCGGCTGTCTGATCGGCGTGCCGGCGGGCATCCTCGTCCCGGCGCCGGTCCGCTCCCGTCTGCTCCTTCGCGTCTCCCTGGTGGTACTGACCGCCACTCTGGCGGGGATGTCCACCGTCCACAGCACCGGCGCGTGGCTTGCGCTCCGGCTGCTCGCCGGGATCACCAGCGCCCTGATCTTCGTCATCGCGGTCAACTCCCTCCTCGGCCACCTCAGGCAGCACCCCGCCCACCCGACCGGCTGGGCCTTCGGAGGCGTCGGCGCCGGGATCGCCCTGTCCGGTCTGGTCGTCCTCTTCCTGCGCGCGTTCGGCGACTGGCGCTCCGCCTGGTGGGCCTCGGCCGTGCTCTGCGCGCTCACGTCCGTCGCCTGCTGGACCTTGCGTCCGGAGGAAACGCCCGCACCCTCCGGCGGCGGGGCGGGCTCGCATCCCAGGACACGGGTACACCGCTGGTTCAGCGCTCTGTTCGTCAGCTACACGCTGGAGGGCATCGGGTACATCGTCGCCGGCACCTTCCTCGTCGCCGCGATCGGACAAGGCTCACCCGGGCTGGGTCGGCAGTGGCGCCTGGGTGCTGGCCGGACTGGCCGCCGTGCCGTCCTCGGCGCTGTGGGCATGGTTCGCGCATCGCTGGTCCCGCCCCGGCCTGCTGCTCACCGTGCTGGTCATCCAGGCCGTCGGCATCGCCGTGCCCGCCGTCGTCGCCGGGGTGCCGGCCGCACTGGTCTCAGCGATCCTGTTCGGCGCAACGTTCATCGGCATCAGCACCCTCACCCTTGCCGCGGGCGCTCATCTGCGGTTTCCGCGGTCGGTCGCGCTGCTGATCGCCGGCTACTCGGTCGGCCAGATCCTCGGCCCGCTGGCCGTCACCCCCTTGCTCCACCACGGCTACCACCAGGCTCTGATCCTGGCCTCGGCGGTGGTCCTGGCCGGCGCGGTCGCCGCCGCCGCGCTCCGCGTCGGCTTCCCCCACGCGATGCCGGTCGTGGACCAGAGCCCTGCGGCACGGTCTGCCGGGCAGGTGGGGCAGTCCGCACCGGTGTACGCCTGCCCCGTGCTGGACGAGGACGAGGCCTGAGGAGACCGGGCCCTCCCCGGGCCGCCGCAGCCGCCAGGAGCCGTCGCGCAGGCGAAGATCGGGCCTCAGACGCCGGTCACGGCCTCCTGCGTCGGCCGTCCGCCGAGGAGGGCCAGGCAGTTGGGCCACAGGGGGCCGAGCCGGTCCGTGTTGTTGTACAGCTTGGCGAACATCACCTGGCCTTCCAGCTGGGCCACGACGGCGCGCGCCGCCTCACGGGTGTCGGCCACGCCGACCTCGCCGCGCTCACGGGCCTCGGCGATGACGGACTCCACCATGTCGACCTGTGCGTCGAAGATCTCCTGCAGCCGCTCGCGGACCGCCTCGGTCTGGTTGCTCAGCTCCAGAGTGAGGTTCCCGAACAGACAGCCCGCCACGGTGCCGCAGCCCAGCTGGACGGCACGCTGGCCGGCCTCCGTCTCCTCGAACAGCCGCCGCAACCGCCACAGCGGCTCCGCGTCACCGGTCAGGGCTTGTGTCCAGTCGCGCTTCTGGGCCGCCCAGTGTTCGTCGACGACCGCGAGTGCGAGGGCCTCCTTGGACTCGAAGAAGTAGTAGAAACTCCCCTTCGGCACCCCGGCGGCCTTGCAGATCTCGGCCACGCCGAGCGCCGAGTACCCGCGCTCCTCGATCAGCGAGCGGGCGGCGTCCAGGAGCTTCCGCCTGGCGTCGGAGGTACGTCCCATGACATCAGCGTACGAAATAACCGACCGGTCGGCTACCTGCAGCGAGCGAACCCCGGGCGGCCGTAGGACGCCGGCCGCACAGGTAGGCGTTGGCCTCGGCGGAGATGCCCATCGCCATGAGGGATGCAGCGGTCGGGCGGCCGTGCGGGCGCGGCGAGTTCGCGGATGGACTGCTGCCATCCGGGACTGAGCTGGCGCATCAGCGCCTGCGCGCTCGTCTCGGCGGCGGCGAACCTGGAGCGTCCTGCGTCGGTCAGGGTGGCCTCGACCGTCCCGCGGTCTCCGGCACGACGATGGCGATCAATCAGTCCGGCCGCCTGCAGACCCCGGAGGAGGTAGGACAACCGGTCCCCGGAGTCCTGGAGGAACGCCGCCGGCTTGGCAACGGGCACAGATCCGCTCGCGGCCTCGGCGAGCGCGCCGAGAATGAGGTAGTCATGGAGCGACAGTCCGTGCTGCACCCGCAACTCACCGTGCACGAGACAAGGTCCGCAGGACCCCTGGAAACTGCCACCGCGTGGTGTCCGACAAATCGTAGTCGATCATATTCCTTCCCAGGGGTCGGTTCTCCGGCGCCCTCGGATCAGGACGGCGTCACCCGCCCGCACTCCGACTGTGCGACGACGGCAGGCAGCAGGCCGTCACCCGGCCGATGTCCTGATGTGAGGCCGTCGTGGCGCGCCCGACCATCCGTCTCCGCACTCCCGGCGTCCTAGCGTCGTCAGTGCGACTCGGTCGAACGGGTCGGTCTCCGCAACGGTTGCGAAGTCCTCGAACACCTGACACGCAGGCGGACGACCGCCGTAGCCGCGTCCGCCATCCCAAGGCTTCACAGAGGAAAGAAGGCGTTCGCGCCATGGCGTCGCAATCAGACACCGCTCGAGCAGCGTCTCACGGGCTGGACTTCGGGCTCAACGAATGGGTCGTGGACGAGCAGCGGCGGCGTTACCTCCAGGACCCCGGCTCGGTCGACCAGACGTGGAGGGACTTCTTCGCCACTCTGGTGTCCCCGGCCGCCGCAGCCTCCCTGACCGCCTCGGCCCAACACCACAAGGGCACCGACGAGGTGGCCCTCAAGGCGGTCCGGGTCGCGGCGCTCATCCACGCGTATCGTGTGCGCGGGCATCTGATGGCCGGAACGGATCCGCTCATGGCCCGGCCAGCCGCAGCACATCCGGAGCTCGACATCGCCGCGTTCGGACTCAACGACGCGGACCGGGCGGAGGACTTCGCCGTGGACGGGTTCGCCGGGCGCGCCACGATGACACTCGACGAAGTGCTGGGCGCATTGCGGGAGTTCTACTGCCGCACCGCCGGGTTCGAGTACATGCACATCCAGGACGCCCGGGAACGCCGCTGGATCCAGCAGCGCGTCGAGGGCCCGCAGCGCCGCCCGGACCGTGCCGGGCAGCTGCGGATCCTCTACCGGTTGGGGGCCGCGGAGGCGTTCGAGACGTTCCTGCAGACCAAGTACGTGGGCCAGAAGCGGTACTCGCTCGAAGGCGGCGAGTCGGCCATCGTGCTGCTCGACGCCCTGTTGCTCCGCGCCATCGAAAACGGTGTCCGAGAAGCCGTCATCGGGATGGCGCACCGCGGCCGGCTCAACGTCCTGGCCAACATCATCGGCAAGTCCTACGGCCAGATATTCGACGAGTTCGAGGACACGGTGGACATCCGGTCGGTCCAGGGCTCGGGGGACGTGAAGTACCACCTCGGCGCGGAGGGCACCTACCGTGCCCTGAACGGCGGCACCATCGCCGTCTCGGTCGTGGCGAACCCCTCGCACCTGGAGATCGTGGGGCCGGTGGCCCAGGGCGTGGTGCGCGCCAAGCAGGACCTGGCCGGGGACCAGGGCGAGCCCTTCCCCGTACTGCCGGTCGTCCTCCACGGCGACGCGGCCTTCGCCGGCCAGGGCGTGGTCGCCGAGACCCTGAACATGTCGCAACTGCCGGGCTACCGCACGGGCGGGACGGTCCACGTGGTCGTCAACAACCAGGTCGGCTTCACCACCCTCCCCGCCAACGGCCGTTCGAGCACGTACGCCACCCATGTGGCACGGATGGTGGAGGCCCCGATCTTCCACGTCAACGGCGACGACCCGGAAGCCGTCGACCGCGTCGCACGGATGGCCTTCGACTACCGCCAGGCGTTCCACAAGGACGTCGTGGTCGATCTGGTCTGCTACCGGCGCCACGGGCACAGCGAGGTCGACGACCCGTCCATCACGCAGCCGATGATGTACGAACGCATCGACGCCAAGGCTTCGGTGCGCACGCTGTACGCCGCGGCCCTCATACGCCGCGGGGACATCGGCGAGCGGCAGGCGGACAGTGCCCGCCGCAACTACCAGGATCACCTCGAACGGGCCTTCGCCGAGACCCGGGCGCTGCCCGCTCCCGCACCGGCCGAAGACCTTCCTTGCGCCGACGCCGGACAGGCGGCCACCCAGCGCACGGCGACCGCGATCGACGAGGCGAGGGCCCGTCAGGTCATCGCATCGCAGACCGACCTGCCGCAGGGCTTCACCGTGCACCCGCGTGTCCTGCCACAGCTGCACCGGCGTACGGCGACGCTCGACACCGGCACCGTCGACTGGGCCACCGCGGAGACACTGGCGATCGGTTCGCTGCTGCTGGACGGCGTCCCGGTACGGCTGGCCGGGCAGGACTCCCGGCGCGGCACCTTCGGCCAGCGCCACGCCGTACTGACCGACCGGCGCACCGGCGCGGAGCACACGCCGCTGAACTCCCTCAGCCCGCAGGCCGCGAGCTTCGCATCGTACGACTCGATGCTGTCCGAACTGGCGGCGCTGGCCTTCGAGTACGGCTATGCGCAGGCCCGTCCGGAAGCCCTGGTGCTGTGGGAGGCCCAGTTCGGTGACTTCGCCAACGGCGCGCAGACGGTCGTCGACGAGTACATCGCCTCGTCCGAGCAGAAGTGGGGCCAGCGCTCCGCAGTGACCATGCTGCTGCCCCACGGCCTGGAAGGCCAGGGCCCCGACCACTCCTCCGCCCGGATCGAACGCTTCCTGCAATTGTGCGCGCAGGACAACATGACCGTGGCCATGCCCTCCCTGCCGGGCAACTACTTCCATCTGCTCAGGCAGCAGGCGCTGGACGGCCGCAGGCCACTGGTGGTCTTCACCCCGAAGTCGATGCTGCGGTCGAAGGCGGCCGTCTCCGCCCTGTCCGAGTTCACCCAGGGCGGCTTCCGCCCGGTCCTGCCGGACGACACGACGGACCCGGCCCGTGTCTCGCGCGTGCTGCTGTGCTCGGGCAAGGTCTTCTACGACCTCGACGCCCACCGGCACGCCGCGGGCTCGACCGACACGGCGATCGTCCGCGTGGAGCGCCTCTACCCGTTCCCCGACGAGGAACTCGCGGCGGAACTCGCCCACTTCCCCGCGGCCGCGGACGTGCGGTGGGTGCAGGAGGAGCCGGAGAACCAGGGTGCGTGGTCGTTCGTCGCGCCGCGTCTGCACCGGCTGACCCGGCGCGCCGTGGAGTGCGTGAGCCGGCCCGAGGCGCCCGCGCCCGCGGTCGGCTCGGCCCGCCGGCACGGCGTGGAGCAGAAGGCTCTCGTGGCATCGGCCTTCCAGTCCACAAGATCGTGACGGGGCGGGCCGGTGAGTTCTCCGGCCTGCGTCGGAGGACGCGTCGTGTCCGAGATCATCTGCCGCAGAATCGACGAGCAGACGCCGAGCGAGGACGGCGAGGTCGGCGAGCGCGTGCTGGTCGACCGGGTCTGGCTGAAAGGTCTGCGCCGGCAAGGCGCACCGCTCGACGAGTGGCTGCGGGAGGTCGCACCCTCCATCGAGCTGCAGCGCTGGTACGGCCGCCACCGCCAGCGGTTCGGTGAGTTCCGCCGCCGCTATCTCACCGACTGGGCGATCAACGGCACAAATACGCAGCTGCCCGGCTTCGGGACCTGGCCCAACACCGCAGACTCACCCTGCTGACCTCCACCCAGGACATGGACCACAGCCATACCGCGGTCCTGGCCGAATGGCTCACCGAACCCGGCTCTCACGATGAGCGGCGCCCGGATGCCGCCCGTCCCGAGCACGGACGCGCCGCTCCCGGTTCCGGCCGCCCGGACACCGCGCGGCGGTCTCCGCCGCGGTGGCCAATCTCAACGCGCGCGCACTCGCGTTCATGATGGGCACCGGCACCGTCTCCACGGCCCTGTACGTCAACGGCGCCGACACCGCCTCCGCCGTACTGCTGTGGGTGCCCCTGGCCGGTTGTGCCGTACTGGTGCCCGCCTACGGCTGGCGGCTGCTGCGCCGGCGCGAGCGGTTCGTCGCGGATCTCCTCGGGCCGCGTGCCTTCGCGTTCCTCACCCTCGCGATCTCCTCGAACGGCTGGCTGCTCGCTTTGTGCCGGCCGGACACACCGCGGTCTCCGGGGCGTTCCTGGCGTTCGGGACGCTGGGGTGGGTGGTGCTGGACTACGGCATCCCGCTCGCGCTCATCACGACGCTGAAGCGGGGCCCCTCGCTCGACCAGGTGAACGGCACCTGGTTCCTGTGGTCGGTGGGATCGGAGTCGGTGGCGGTCGCGGCGGCATCGCTGGCCCGGGTGACCCCGGGACACGCACTGGCCGTCCTGGCAGTGGTGTGCTGGGCCGTCGGCCTGATGCAATATGTCGCGCCCGCTCGTCATCGGGACGTCCGTCGTCCTGTGGGCGTTCTCAGGCTGGCTGATCCCGCTCCTGCTGGCTCTGGGCGTTTGGCGGCACGCGCTGCGCCGTATCCCGCTGCGCTACGAGCTCGGCTGGTGGAACCTCGTCTTCCCGGTCGGCATGTATGCGGTCACCACGCATGAGCTGGGACGTGCGACCGCAACCGGCCTCGACGGCAACCGGGGCGCTGCCATAGGCACGCGTTGCGGTGCGGCGCGAACCCGGCTGCCCGTCGGCAGACAGCCGGGTTCGCGCGACGCGTCCGTGTCATGCGGAGCGTTACACGGGCGCTGTCAGCGGCGGGCGCGCTCACGCTGCCGGACAGCATGGCGCAGGGAGTGCCAGGCGACCACCGCCCAGGCGGCGACGAGCAGGGCGTACAGGACGACGGCGATCCAGACGAACAGCTGCGAGCCCGTACGAGCAGCGAGCGCGCTGGTGCCGGTGACGCACGCACCGAGGGGGAAGATGAAGGACCACCAGGTGGCCGCGAAGGGCAGCCCTCTGCGGATTTCCCGTACGGTCAGCGCCGTGGCCAGTACCAGCCACAGCAGGGCGAAGCCCCAGATCCCGAGCCCACCCAGGAGCGCTACGACACCACTCCCGCGCGCGTACGGGGCGGGCAGCGCGCTCGGCGACGCCGTGGCCAGCGTCCCCAGCGCTGTCACCGCCTGATCCAGCGCCCCCACGCCGATCCACATCGTGGGCACCACCGCACCGCCGGGCGCGTCATGATGCACCAGGCGGCTGTAGACCATGGCCAGCACCAGCAGGACCGCGACCAACCCGAGCCCGAGCATCGAGTAGCAGCACAGCAGCAGGGCCAGCCGCACCTGCCCGGCCGGCGCCCGCGGGATGAGCAGCGCGCCCGCCGCGGCGGAGACCAGCGGCGGCACCACCGGTAGCAGCCAGCCGCCGAACGCCGCGTCCGGCGTGAAACGGTGCCGCGCGACCATGAGATACGGCACCGTGCAGGCGGTGGCAAGACCCAGCACCGTACCGGCCGACCACAGCACCCAGTCCGCATCCACCGCCGCACGCTCCCCGATCAGCCGCCGGCCGAGCAGCAGCGTCCCGGCGCCGACGGTGAGCAGAGCCATCGGCGGCGCCCCGAAGAACTGGGCCAGTACCGGATCACCGGCATGCACCCGCAGCGCCCGCTGCCCGGTATAGCTGACGGCGAGCACGATCAGCAGCAGCGCGGTCCCCGCCCAGACCACCGTGGCGGCCTCGCCGAGCCCGGGGAAACTGCGCGGCAGGGTGGCGGCCGCGACGGCGACGATCCCGCTGCCCATGACGGCGGCGAACCAGCCGGGACCGAGCCGGCCCCGCTTCCTGCCGTTCGCCTCGTCCGGCTGGTCACGTACAAGCGCGGATGATCTCGGGGCCGAGCAGACCGCGGACGCTCTCGGGGCCGGGCCGACCTGGGACGGGACCGCTCGGCTGGTACTGGGGTGGGGTGTCACAGCGCGGAGTGCCTTCTCTTGGGATGTCGGATTCGTCACCGTCCACGACCAGCCACGGTGACGGGCCGGCCGACTGGCCGGGCCACACCCAGCAGCTCAGGGGCGCGGCCGAGACCGTCGGCCCATTGGCGCCCTCGACGCTATGGCGAAGCGCGGCTCCCGCCACAGAACAGCACGCGCCATGACGCCCTCACACCAGGACATCGAGCACCGTCCAGGCCCGTTGCCGGGTGCCGGCCCGATGCCCCGATGTCCTTGTCCGAGCGTGTTGTGGCCACACCTGTGGCCATGACGAGACGGCAAGCGGCCGCTGAACATGGGCGAGGCGCCGAAGCCCGATGCCTCGTTCCACACCACGGAAGGCAGCAGCATGCCGCAGGGACGCGGACGACAATCGGCACGGGAGCGGCAGAGCATCGCCGGGCGGATGATGGTGTCCTCCGATGTGGGCCCCAGTCCGTCCGGGAGGCGCACGATGAAGGACAGGCCGTCAGGCAGGAAGCCGCTCCTGGTGACCGTGCTGGTCTTCCCCGGCGTACGGCTGCTCGACGTCACCGGACCGATCGAGGTGTTCACGACAGCCAACGAATTCGGCGGTCGCTACCGCGTACGCACGGTCTCCCCTGACGGCGCCGACGTGGTCACCGCAGCCGGCACCGGACTGCGCGTCGACCTCGCTGCCGCGCAGGTACAGGCGGCCAGCGATGTGGTCGTCATCCCCGGCGGCCCGGAGTGGCCCTCCCTCATCAAGGACGACGCGCTGCTGGACGCCATGAGAGGGCTCGACGCACGCGGCTGCCGCACGGCGTCCATCTGCACCGGCGCCTTTCTCCTCGCCGCGGCCGGACTGCTCGACGGACGGAAGGCGACAACGCACTGGCGCTTCGCCGACCAGCTCGCCCTGCGCTACCCGAAGGTGACCGTGGAAGCGGACGCCCTGTTCGTACGCGACGGCCACATCATGACCTCCGCAGGCGTCACCTCGGGCATCGATCTCTCGCTCGCCCTGGTCGAGGAGCACCTCGGCGCCGACGTCGCCCGCGCCGTGGCCAAGGACATGGTCGTGTTCATGCAGCGGCCGGGCGGCCAGTCCCAGTTCAGTGTCCGCACCCACACCCCGCGCGCGAGACAGGAGATGCTGCGCCGGGTCCTGGACGCGGTCGCCGAGGACCCGTCCGCCCCGCACACCCTTGCCGCCATGGCGCGCCGGGCAGGCGTGAGCACCCGCCACATGACACGCCTGTTCCACGACGAGATGCACACGACCCCGGCCCGCTACGTCGAGCAGGTCCGCATGGAGGCCGCCCAGGCGATGCTGGAAGACAGCGACGACCCCATGGCCACGGTGGCCCGGCGCACCGGCTTCGGGTCACCGGAGTCCCTGCGTCGGGCCTTCACGCGCAACCTCGGCATCACGCCGGGAGCCTACCGGGCACGCTTCCGCACCACGCACACCGGAGTCGACGGCAAGGGCGCCTGAGCCCTGAAGGTATCCGGCGAGCACAGACAATCGCCGAAACCCGACAGGCCGGCCGTGCCGGACGAGGCCAGTCAGGCCTCCTCGGCAGTCCGTCCCAAGCACCGGCTCTGCGAGCGCGGCCCGCCACGCGGGCGCGTTGAAAGGACCGGCGAAGTACTGCGTCTCGTGCACGACCTGCTGGTCGGCGAATTCCATGACCTCGCCGAGTACGAAGGCGCACCGTCGTAGATGGTGAGGCATTCGCTCACCCATACATGCGCGTGGCCGGTGACGCGCAGGAGGGTGAACCGCCGGTCGGCCGGATGCCCGCCGTGTTGTCTCGCGGCCCGGGAAACGTTCGCCCGACTGCGGATGGTCCAGCATCGCGTCCGCGGCCTGGATCGCGTGCTCGGCCTCGATGTCACCTCGTCCGGAAGCGTGTTCCTTCCTCCAACGGCCTGGTGGGCGTTCGGCTCGAAGGTCCGTATCCGAGTGCCTCACGGCAGTTTCTCGGGCCATGGGGCGACGCAAGGAGAGCGCTGGGACGGTGGGGGCGTCGGATCCGGCGTCCCGGAATCTCGACAGGAGGCAGCGGCTTGGCAGAGGACCGGACGGTCCCGGGCGTGGCCGGGACTGATCACGAGCAGTTGCGGGCGTTCGATGAGCCGGGGGCTGCGTCGGCAGGGCGGTCCGCCTTGCGCGAGCACTTCTTCGACCGGCCTGCCCTCGAGGTGGCTCCCGAACTCCTGGGGGCTCTCGTGGTCTCGCGCTCGCAGCGCGGCGTGACGGCTGTGCGTATCACCGAGGTGGAGGCGTACGAGGGGCCCGATGACCCGGCCTCGCACGCGTTCCGGGGTCCGAACCGGACCAATCGAGCGGAGTTCGGGGCCCCGGGGACCTTCTACGTGTACCGGACGCACGCGGTGCATCGGTGCCTGAACGCCGTCTGCGGGCCCGGGCGGCGTCCCGCTTCGGTGCTGCTCCGCGCCGGCACCGTCGTGGAGGGAGCGGACGTCGCGCAAGAACGCCGGGGGCCTGGGGTACGGGCGCGCGATCTGGCGCGCGGCCCGGCCAACCTCGCGCGAGCGTTGGGCATCGCCGATCTGCATCATGACGGTCAGTCAGCATGCGACGCAGCGTCGGAGTTGTTCCTCGCGGAGCCCGCCGGGGGTGTCTCGTCCGCGCGGGTCGGCCGAGGGCCGCGGACGGGGGTGGGCGGTCCTGCTGCTTTGCATCCCTGGCGCTTCTGGATGCTGGGCGAGTCGAGCGTCAGCGCCTATCGGGCGCACCCGGGGTCCCGCCAACGGAGGCGGGCGAAGGGCTGAGCCTCCCCCGGCCTGGGACATCACGAGTGCCGGCGCCGCTCCCCGGAGGCGGCGGCACCCGGAGGTGCTTCAGCCTCGCTCCGGTACCGGCGCCGGGGTCTGCGACGAAACCGCAGCGAAGACCGAATGTGCGCCTTCGTTGTCCTTATCCGCGGCCACGCACACCTGGCGCCTGCGAGTTGAAAACCTCAGGAAATGTCCTTTGGGCCGGGCCCGCTTGCTGCCTCTCCTCCTGAGACGGCGTCCGCGGGGACGGCGGCGGCCCGACCGTATAGAAGGCGATCAGTGATGACTCCGATCAGTCCCACTCCCGAACCGGATCCGCGCAGGTGGCGCGCGCTCGGGATCATCTGCCTCGTGCAGGTGATGCTGCTCCTCGATGTGACCGTGGTCAATGTCGCACTTCCCCCCATCCAGCACGATCTCGGCTTCACGACCACGGGCCTGGCATGGGTCGTCAACGGATACACCGTCACCTACGGTGGACTGCTGATGCTTGGCGGACGCCTGGGTGATCTGCTCGGCCGCAGACGCCTCTTCCTGACCGGCTTGGCGATCTTCGCGCTGGCGTCGGCGAGCGCGGGAGTGGCCCAGCAAGCCGGTGTACTGATCGCCGGCCGCTTCGTACAGGGCGTCGGCGCGGCACTCGTCAGCCCGGCAGCCCTGTCCCTGGTGACGCTGCTGTTCACACAGCGGCAGGAAAGGGCACGGGCCATGGCCGTCTGGAGCGGCCTGGCCGGAGTTGGGGTAGCCCTGGGAGTCGTGCTCTCGGGCATCCTGACCACCATCGCCTCCTGGCGTTGGATATTCTTCATCAATCTACCCATCGCCGCGTTCGCGTTTTTCGCCACTTTCAGGCTCGTCTCCGAAAGCCGGGCCACCAAGCGCGGTCGGCCTGACGTCCTCGGCGCCGTCACCGTCACCCTCGGTCTGCTCCTGGTCGTGTTCGGCCTCCTGGAGAAGGACAGTCACGTATGGTTCTCGTTCCCCGTCCTGGGTTGCGTCGGGATCGGTGTGCTCTGCCTGATCGGCTTCGTGCTGGTGGAGGCTCACGTGGCCCAGCCCCTGGTGCCCCTCGCATTCCTGCGCTCACGTAACCGGAGCATCGCCAACGTCGTGCGCATCTGCTACTACGTCGGGTTCGCCACCCTCTTCTTCTCACTGAGCCTGTATGTCCAGCGCATACTTCACTTTTCCGCGCTGGCGACCGGATTCGCCTTTGTACCGTTCGGCTTGGTCATTCTCTTCAGTGCCACCGTGATGGCACCACGCCTCCTTCCCCGGTTCGGTCTGCGGGCCCTGAACGGAGGAGGACTTGCGGTCACCACGGTCGGCTACGTCCTCCTTGCCGGCCTCAGCAGCCACGGCACCTATGTGGCCGACGTACTGCCCGGACTGATCCTCGTGCCGCTGGGAGGCGGCCTCGTCCTCGTCGGATCCACTGTCGCCGGAGTGGACGGCGCCACCGGTGAGGACGCGGGCATCGCCACCAGCATGAACAATGCGTCCATGCAGATCGGCAGCGCCATCGGCCTGGCTGCCCTGGTCTCACTGGGCACCGGCCACGCCGCCGTGCTGCGGCGTGCGGGCGCCGACCAGGTGACCGCCGCCGCGCACGGTTACGCCTTCAGCTTCACCATCGCCGCCGGCATGACGGCCTTCGGTGCGTTCCTCGGCTTCGCCGGAATCCACCCGACACCGGCCGAGACTCCGACGGTGAGGACCAACGCCAAGGAGCGCGTGGTCTGACGCGCCGCCGGCGGCGAAAGCGAGAGTCCGCGGCCGCGGCGGGCCTGGCGGAACGGTGCTGCCGCTGCGCGTCAGGGGACATGGTGGGCCTGCTCGAAGAGGCCGAGTGTGCACCAGCTGCTCGTGCGACGGCGGCATCGCCGGGTCTGAGCTTCCATCGGCCGCCTCCCCTGCCCCTCGCGTGGACGCCTCAGGCCGGTCATCCGGCATGACCCTGTTCTTCTCGAACTCCGCTCCGCCATAGCCATCCCCTGCTCGACCGCTCGGCAGGCGGGTCTCCACCAGAACACGCCGGGCGCGCACACGACCAGCACTGCTCACTTCACAGCACAGGCAGGACCCCAGACATGACCACAAACGACCATCTCGACTACTTCAAGCCGCAACTCGTCGTCATCCCGTGCGGCAGCCGCAAACTGGGCTCGCCCGCGCGCTCCGCAGACATGTACGTAGGCTCCTACCACCGGGCATGCCGCAAGGCCGCCGACGCACTGCAACCTGACCTGCTGCTCATTCTCTCCGCACGCCACGGGCTCCTCGACCTCGACGACGTCATCGAGCCGTACGACACACCTCATGGTGCAGCCGACGCGGTAACGAGCCAGGTCCTTCTGGACCAGGCAACCGTGCGTGACATCGTGGGCCTTGACCCGGTGGTGGCCCTCGGCGGTGCACGACACATCAGCCTCGTGCGCTCCGTCTGGCCGCACGTCCACACGCCGTTGGCCGGAGCACGCGGTATGGGTGAGCAAATGGCCCGGCTTGCAGCATTCCGCAAGGGACGGGGAATGCCTCTGACATGACGCTTCGTGCGGCGACCCGAGGCCTCGCCGCCATGTACCGAGGCGCAGGCACTACGGGGACTGGGGAGCGTTCCAGAGGTGACGGCTGTATATGGTGTGGCGGTACCACAGCGCGACGTCGTGAAGCTGACGGCGGAGGCGGTGCCGACCGCTTGCTCCTCAGGGCATCCTAGGGTGTAAGAGAGTATCTGATCAGTTTTCACGCCGATGCGAGCGGGATGTCCGTTTCGATTCGCCAGGTTGGTGTGGATTCTCCTGTCAGCTCGCGGGACCTTTTGTTACTGAGGACGACGGTTTGATGTCGTTTCGTGACAGGCGCGCCAGTCGGAGAGGGACCTGTTATCTCAGGGCCGCACCAGTATTCGTGTGACCCCGGCGACCAGCGTCGTGGCGAGTGTCCAGCCACTGATGATCAGTGCATAGGCCAGCGCCTGGCTGGACCCGCTCGGATTCCACGCGCCCGATTGACCGAGGCTCACTACCGGCACCAACAGGTCGAGCGTGTAGGCGACCGGGTTGAAATGCGGTCCGCCCGTACCCAGCGGTGCGGGGTGGTGGGAGGCGAAGTAGACCGATCCGGCGGCGAGCAGGCCCAACAACCACAGCCCGGCCAGCCACGGCCGATACCCGTAGCCGACCGTTGCGTCCTGGAGAAGGCCCCATGCTTTCGCCGGCAGGCCAGCCGCCTCACGTCGCCGCCGC
Organism: Streptomyces puniciscabiei; assembly: GCF_006715785.1. Lineage (NCBI taxonomy): Bacteria > Bacillati > Actinomycetota > Actinomycetes > Kitasatosporales > Streptomycetaceae > Streptomyces > Streptomyces puniciscabiei. The sequence continues at coordinate 6,343,740 of NZ_VFNX01000001.1, read as the reverse complement.
TGCTGGGCAAGCAGCACCCGCCGCGACTCGCCGTCACGCCCCACCGCGCGGTAGCGCGCGGCCAGCTGCTCGTAAGGCTGAGGCTGATACGCGTCACGAGCCAGCCACGGCAGTCGCATCCCGGCCGTCGGCAACGGCATCAGTTCGTCATAGACGAAGCCGTCCAGGCGCAGCTTGTCGGGCCAGGACGCGGCGTCGTCCTCAAAGGTTGCAGTCCGTGCCCGCCGCAAGTCCAAGCTGTGCGCGGTGAATCCCTCATTGCAGAACATCGCCCCTTCGACGCGCGCGCCGGAGGCGTCGAGCGTGCCCAGTCGCGCACCGCTCAGTGTCAGCGGCCCGACGATACGGGCCGAGTTGAGCCGGACCGCGCCCGAAGCCGTGACGCCCGACAGGTCGACCCCGCCCTCGACCGAGATGTGGTCTGCGCGCAGCGCCGTTTGGCCGTGGTCCTCCACCAGGTCGGCGTCGGCCAGCATGAGCCCGCCCTTGATCGCGGCACCGCTGAGGTCGACGCCGCCGGTGACGGTGAACCGGTTCTTCGCTCGGGTGTTGCCACGGCGGGCGAACATTCCGGTGTCCACGCGCAGCCCCTGCGCCAGCAGGGCGGGCGTGGGTGGGCGGTTGGGCTCCTCGTGGGTTATCCGGGCGCCGTCCAGATGCAGGTAGCCGCCGATGCGCGCGCCGGGAAGCCGGAACTGTCCGTCGATGACAACGTCGTGGCAGTACATCGCGGTGTCGACGACGAGCAGGTCGCCGTTGACGGCCGTGCGCGGCGGCGTCCAGTCGGCGTCAGGGTCCGGTGGTTCGAGCGGGGGCGCGGTGATCGTGGTCCCGCTGATTTCGATCTCGAAGACGCGTGCCGCGTAGAGGCTGAGCCGGTCGAGGCGGCAGCCCTCCATCTGGAACTCGCCGCGGATCTCGGCGCGGTTGGCTTCCAGTACGGTGAGGTAGCAGCCGCGCAGGCGCACGCTGCGAGTCTCGGCTTCGGCGAGGTCCAGGCCGTCGTCGAAGCAGCAGTGCTCGAAGTCGAGTGCGTAGGGGACTTGCGTGTGGGCGAGCGTGAGTCGCCCGACGACACGGGCGCCGGCCAGTTTGACCCCCGCGCCGCCGTTCGCATCGGGCCCGCTGCCGGTCAGCAGCGCCGCGATCACCTCGGCGCGAATGTCGCGGGTGCGCGGCCACCACGTCGCTTGGCCGGGGCCGTCGTCGGGTCCGGAGCGCAGGTCGACCAGGGCGCCGGTGGGAAAAGCGTGCCAGAGCCGCTCCTCGGTGGCCGTCAGGGTGCTGATCTGGAAGCCGCTCACGGCAGTCGAGCATCGCTGGACAGGGTCGGCAGCGCAAGGGGATTGCCTGCGCGGCGGACGATCGCGGCGGGCGAGTTTCCGACGACGGCGTTTCGCGACGTCATGGCGGTAGCAGGTGGAAGGTCAGGCCGGTCTCCGCGACGAAGCCGTCGAGGACGACGGGCCGGTACTGAAGGCGCTTGAGTCGGTTGCGGATCAGCGTCTCCAGCGCATCGACGGTGAGCGCGGCCAGGTTGGTCAGGCTGCGTTTGACGTGGGACCACACGCCCTCGACCGGGTTCAGGTCCGGGGCGTAGGCCGGGAGCAGCACGACGGTCAGCCAGGCTCGTTCAGCGATCATCTGTTTCATGGTTGCCGACACGTGGGTGTTCAGCCGGTCCCAGACCAGGATGATCGGGGCTCTCAACTGCTGGTGGGCGGCGTCGATCAGCCCGATGCAGTCGCGTTCGGACAAGGAGCGTCGCTCGTTCTTGCGGCCGCGGTGGACGCGCAGCCGGTAGAACAGTCTCGTGCGCCCCCCGGGACGGACCGCGATCAGTCCGGCGATCGACACCCGCCCGGAGCTGCGCCCGGCCACCTGCACGATCGGGGTCTGGCCCCGACGTCCCCAGGTTCGGCCGCGCGGCGGCGTCAGATGCTGGCCCGCCTCGTCCTCGAAGCAAACGAAGGCGCCGAGCGCGGCCGGTGTCCTTTTACCGCAGGCCACGTTGTTTCCTTCCAGGCGGCGATCGCGAGCTCGTCGCGCCGGGCGGCCCGTCGCGCCGGCATCTGCGGCGTGAAGCCGAGCCGACGGATCAACCGGGCTGCCGCGTCGGCGCTGTAGGAGACATGGAGTTTGCGGCCGATCAGCTTGGCGACCCGAGCCCCGGTCCACACCTGGTCCTCATCCCAGCCGAACGCCGCCGGGCCCTCATCCAGCATCGCGGCCAGTTTGACCTGCGACTTCGTACTGAGCTTGCACCGCTGCCCCAGCGGGCCCCGGCTTGCCGGCGCCGCCGTCCCGCCGCGCTCGAAGTCAGCCCTCCACCGGTATACCGACCGCACCGTCACCCGCAGCAGCTTGGCGATCTCCGAAGGCGTGACGTCCTCGACGAACATCGCGGCAGCCTGCAACCGCAACGCCTCGCGGCGTGCCCGCCCCCCGGCGTCCAACCCGCCGCCTTGCGCATATCTCACTTCAACTACATTGCGCCGTGAGGGCCGTTCGTCAGCAGGGTGAACCTCGGCGAGACGACATCAAAGCGCCGTCGTCAGTAGCCATCGCCCAGTGGATCACCGTGCGGGATCTCTGCGGGAGGGCTTCGTAGTCCCGCGCCAGGCGACGGTGCTGCATCAGCCAGCCGAAGGTCCGCTCGTGCACCCACCGCTTCGGCAGCGGCTCGAACCCCTTCGCCCGTGGCCGCTGCACCACCTCGACATCGATGCCCAGCCGGGCGCCGTGGTTGAAGATGCTGTTCTGGTAACCGCCGTCGGCCCAGACCTTGGTCACGCTGGGATGTGCCGCGGCCAGGTCGAGATCTTTAACGACCCGGATGTCGGCGAATCGCCGGCGGCGGGCGTTGGCTTCGGGCGGTCGGCAAGCCCTGGCTTCCAAGGGCCCCAGTGGCGCCCGCTGCAAGCTCGCCCCGGAACAACTGCCTGTTTTTACAGGAGGTGTTGGATACTGGCCCGGCCGCGTGCGGCTGGAGTGACCAGTGCTGGACGCTGGCGAGGATCGCCGAGATCGTGCGCCGCCGGTTCGGCGTGGAGTACATCCTGGCCGGGCCGGACTTGTTGCTGCACCGCATCGGCTGGAGTGTGCAGGTCCCATCCCGTAAGGCCACCGAGCGGGACGAGGCGAAGATCGCCGCCTGGAAGGACGAGCAGTGGCCCGTCATAAGAAGAGGGCGGCGGACTTGGGCGCCTGGGTCTGCTTCGAGGACGAAGCCGGCCCAGACCTGAGGCCGCCCAAGGGCCGCACCTGGGGCCGCCGGGGCCACACCCCGGTGGTGCGGGTCACCGCTGCGGGCACCAAACGCGTCTCGATGGCTGCGCTGATCTGCACCAAAGACGGTCATCGGCCTCGGCTGACCTACCGCCTCCACCTCGACCGTGGTCCCGCCAGGGGCCGCCGCAAGGGCTTCACCAAGACCGACTATGCCCGCCTGCTGGATGCAGCGCACCAGGAGCTCGGCGGCCCCCTCGTTTTGGTGTGGGATAACTTGAGCACGCACGTCAGCCGCAACATGCGCGAACTGATCGAAGCCCGACTATGGCTGACGGTCCACCAACTGCCTCCGTACGCCCCCGAACTCAACCCCGCCGAGGGCGTGTGGTCACACCTGAACAGGTCGCTGGCCAACCTCACCAACCACAGCCTCGGCCAGCTCACCGCGTTGGTGAAGACGCGGCGGAAGCGGATGCAGTACCGCCCCCGCCTCCTCGAGGGACTCATCGCCAAAACCGCGCTCGACCTCCAATCTTCTCCGTAACGGTAAAGATCTCCTAGTACTCCAGCCGTAGTTGTGGATCTTGGAAGGTGAGGCGGTGCCGACGGGTACGGCCACCCGCTGATCATCGGGTGTGAGGACAGAAGATCAGACGGTGGCCGTAGGCCACAGCGGAGGCCTTGCCCGTTGGGACGAGGAGTTCGAGGGGCTGATGGAGCGCATAGCCGGCGGTTCGCCCGTTCTGAACCCCGGCGTCGGGTAGGGAAGTTCGTTCGCGGACTGCTGGCTGATCTGCCCCGCAAGAACTGCTGGACGATCGCGGAGTGAGCCGGTGAGGCCACGCCGGATGGCATGCAGCATCTATTGGAGCGGGCCAAGTGGGACGCGGACGCGGTCCGCGATGATCTGCGCGAGTACGTTGTCGATCGCCTCGGCACCGAGCAGGCCGTCCTCGTCGTCGACGAGACCGGCGACGTGAGGAAGGGGAACGCGACCGTCGGGGCACAGCGACAGTACGCCGGCACCGCCGGCGGATCGAGAACTCCCAGGTTGCCGTCTATCTTGTGCATGCCACGCCGCGCGGACACGCCGCCGTCGACCGTGAGTGGTACCTGCCCAGAGCATGGACCGACGGTCCCGAGCCGTGCCGCAGTGCGGGACTGGAACCTGACGAGGTGCGGTTCGCCACCAGGACGCAGTTCGCTGCCGCGATGCTCGAGAGGTTCTGGGCCGGCGGTCACACGGCCGGCTGGGTCACCGGCGACGAGGTCTACGGCGGCAACCCGGCCCTGCTGTCGATGATTGCTGGCGAGGTGGCCCATTACCGCTGTTTCAGCCCGTGGCCAGTACCGCTGACCGCCCTGGTCCGGGTCGCCGGAATCCGCTGGAGGTTCGAGGAGACCTTCCAGGCCGGCGAGGGCCTCGCCGGCCTGGACGAGCACCAGGTCCGCCGCCACACTCCCTGGCTGCGCTGGGTGACCCTCGCGATGCTCACCCACGCCTTCCTGGCCGTCATCCGGTGCCGACGAGCACCGCGAACACCCCGCCCCCGCCGGACTCATCCCCCTCACCTGCAACGAAATACAGCGCCTATTCACCCTGCCCGCCGCATACCCGAACGACCAACGCGACCATCGCCTGCGCTGGTCCCTATGGCGTCGTCCGACACCAGGCCCGCGCCCGCGACCGCCACCACCGCCGACGCGAGGCCACAACATGAAGATCCACAACTGCGGACGGAGCATTAATTGACCGGCCGTAAGAAGCAACACACCGTCAGCGGGGCCCGAGGGCCCCTCAGGCCGCCATCAACGCCGCCAGGGCGCGGTCCATCGCGGCGTTGAACTCTTCCGGCGTCAGTGGCAGCCGGGACTTGACGTCCCGACTCCATTGGTCGGCGAGGACCTCGGCGGAGCCCGCCTCGACACCGTCGAGCGCCGCGTCGGCCAGGTCCGACGGAGCGATCTTGTCCACGGGCCAGCCCGCCGCCATGTCGGTGTCGGCCAGGCCGAGGTGTACCGCTGTGACGAGCGTGCCCTGCTCGGCGAGCTCCAGGCGGACGCCGTTGGTCATGGCCCAGGCGGCGGCCTTGGACAGGTGATAGGCACCGGCGCCCTTGCCCCCGAACCACGACATGGCGGAGAGGACGTTGACGATCGCGCCCCCGCCGTTCCTGGCGAGTGCCGGCGCGAACTCCCGGATCATTCCCAGGTGGCCGAACATGTTGGTCTCCAGCTCGTGCCGCACCGCGTCCAGCGAACCGGTCACTAGGTCGGTCCCCGTACTGATTCCCGCGTTGTTGATGAGTAGCGAGACGTCCGGGGCGGCCTCGGCGGAGGCCCTCACGGATGCGGGATCGGCGATGTCGAGGGGCAGCACCTCGACCCCGGGCAGGTCCACGGTCACCGGTCGGCGGGCCGTCGCGTAGACCTTGTGGGCGCCCCGTTCGAGCAGGCGCTGGGCGAAGGCGCGGCCCAGGCCGCGGTTGGCTCCGGTGACAAGGGCGACGGAGTTGTTGATATCCATGCCCGGTACGCTAAAACCTGACGCTGACGTCAGAGGCAAGTGCTGGCCGTCAGGACCGGGGCGAGAGGAATCACCATGACCGTCACGGAGGCTGCGGCCGAGCGGCTGGTCCGCATCGGCGAGGTGGCACGCGGCGCCGGCGTCTCGGTACGCGCCGTGCGCTACTACGAGCAGCAGGGGCTGCTCATCGCGGAGCGCAGCCCGTCCGGCCAGCGCCTCTACCGGCAGGACACCGTCACCCTGGTGCGCTTCTTCCAGCAGATGTTCGCCGCCGGTCTGACCAGCCGAAGGATCGCGGAACTCCTTCCATGCTGGGACACGGGGCACACCGACGCCGAGCAACGAGCCATGCTGCGCGCCGAGCGCGACCGCATCCAGGCCAAGGTCGACGACCTGCAGGCCGCCCTGGACCGCCTCGACGAGGTCATCGCGATCACGGACACGCACCCGTAGGCGCGGTCGGTCTGACGTCGCACCAGCGATCTACGGCCGGAGTACTGGAAGTAGGAGGCCACCAGGTCGCGGTCCACCGTGATGGAGTCACGATCCAGTGCGGGCAGCCCCAGGTGGTCACAGATCAGCTGGTTCAGCTGCTCCTCGTAGGTCTCGTTCTCGTGGTCCAGTCCGGCCGCCGTGATGAGGGAGGCCATCATGTTGGGCCAGTAGTCTGCGACGTAGTCGGGGCCTTCGTAGTCGATGCAGGACGATATCTGGCCGTCCTTGTAGTGGTACGCCTTGGGCCGGTGGGCCTGGGCAATGGACGGGGTTGAACATGTGGTGAACGATCACGCCCCAGTCACCGGATGCCGTGCCGTTGCCGTAGGCGAACGGCGGCCGGTCGTGCGCGGACAGGCCATCGGCCATGGCGGCCAGGCCGGTCCCCTTGAAGTAGACCAGGACGCTTTCGTCGTCCCCACATCAGTCTTCTTCCAGCCACGCTATGACGCCACGGTTGATCCAACTTGTCATGCTCAGCAACGTAACGGGCGCCACTGACATACCAACGTCCGGCGCGCCGTCGGGGCAGACCGCTGCGCTCTCCGACTCACGCGCCCACTCGCTGAAGCCCTCAGTGCCATTCAAATGCCGTGACCCACATCGTTAAAGATCTCTAGCCACGGGTGTGTGCTCACGGCGGTCTGCCCCGGCGTGCTGAAGTGGGGCGTCCCGAGTAGCGTGGGGAAGAGACTGTACGGAACGGCTGCCTTCACCAGTATCGCCCTCGCCCTCGCGGGCGTTCACTGCTGGTCGGACGTGGTATTCACGTGCCCGGCTCGGGCGCTGAATCGCCGTGAAGGGCGGTGTTCCGAACAAGTGCTAGCGAGGCGATCATGGCCCTTGCCGCTGCCAAGGACGGCACACAGATCTACTTCAAGGGCTGGGGGGCGGGTGAGCCGGTGGTGTTTTCCCACGGCTGGCCACTGATCGCGGATGCGTGGGATCCGCAGCTGAAGCTGAAGGCGGACAGCGGTTTCCGGGCCGTCGCCCCCGACCGACGCGGAGGCGGACGGTCCGACCAGCCGTGGATGGGCAACGACCTGGACACGTATGCCGACGACCTGGACCTGGCATCGGTCCTGGAGAACCTTGATCTCCAGGACACCATCCTGGTCGGCCACTCGACGGGCGGCGGAGAGGTGACGCGCTACATCGGCCGGCACGGCTCGAGGCGTGTGGCCAAGGTGGTTCTGCTCGGCGCGATCCCTCTGTTAATGCTCAGGACGGAAGCGAACCCGGAGGGGCTGCCGATCGAGGTCTTCGACGAGATCCGGCAAGGTGTGCTGACGGACCGGTCCCAGTACTACAAGGACCTCAGCGCTCCGTTCCACGGCGCCAACCGCGAAGGTTCGACCGTGTCGCAGGGGACCCGTGACGAGTTCTGGCTCTGGAGCATGACGGTAGGCGTCAAGAGCGTCTACGACTGCGTCAAAGCCTTCTCTGAGACTGACCTCACGGGGAACCTCAAGGAGTTCGACATTCCCACGCTGATCATTCACGGCGACGACGACCAGATCATGCCCATCGTGACATCCGCGAAAAAATCGTCGCAACTGGTCAAGGACGTGACCTTCAAGGTCTGCACGACCTCCTTGAATTCGCACGCGGCTGACCGACCAGGTGTCGTTTCACCGGTCTTCCCGCGTTCACGCGGCCGGCGCCAGACCACTGGCAGGCGCGAGCCCGAGGAATGCCCATGTCTCAGCAAACGAACATCGCCGCACAGACCGCTTTCGCAGAGGCGGTCATCACCGGCGACCTCGCGGCCCTCGACGAGATCGTCGCACCCGACTCGATCGACCATGATCCAGCCCCAGGACAGCTGCCGGGGCCCGAAGGGTACAAGGCCATGTTCGCCGATCTGCGGGCAGCCTTTCCCGACCTGCACGTCGCGGTGGAGCATCTGGTGGCCACCGACGACGAGTTGGCTTTTGCCTACACCATCACCGGAACGCATCTGGGGCCGCTGATGGGACGGCCGGCGACCGGCAGGAAGGCAAGCTACCGGGGCATGCAGATCAGCCGCTTCGACAGCGACGGAAAGCTCGTCGAACGCTGGGGCAGCAGCGACGAACTCGGCATGCTGCGCCAACTCGGACTCACCGAGTTGTGACCCCAAGAGCGGGATTTCCGATGGTACCGGGAACAACCAGCTCGCACGCGATCGGCCCACTGTAATCAATTGGCTTCTCAAAGCTACCGTCTGGCAGGAGAGTTCCTGCCGGACCATTCGCGGACCAATGAGCTCCGAAGGACACAACCCACGAGCCGCCCGCTCACGAGCGCGGCGATACGTCGATACCGTAAGCAGCGCCGAACCGTCGGCAGCACTGGGAGACCTCTTCGACCTCATAGCCGTCCTGAACGAATCCGTACCGCGAGCGAAGTCTCCTCGCGGCGAGAACGGCCCTGCCGACGTGCACGAGCGGACCGTTGGCGCTGCCGCTGTTCCTGCGGAAACGAGGTCATGACGCGCCTGTCATCCGTCCGGTCGGGAACCACCGGCTGCAAGAAGTGCCCCCGATCCGGTGGCCGAACCGAGCACGGCCATCACCCTCACCCTGACCAGCATCAGAGGAGGCCGTACCGCGTGCGGAACGTGCTCCCGAGGCGCGACTCGATAACCGTCGGTCACGATGCACGCCGCCGCTGCACCCAGTAGTCGAGCAAGCCCGGGTTCCGTCGTACGCACCTTCTTCAGGAGATCGCTGCCGCCCGACGGCATCCTCGGTATCGGCCCCCTTTGAAGATGCGTTCGGCGGATCATGGGCGCTTCGGCGTCCAGCGATGTGGCCGACGTCCCGTGGACGGTAGTCGACTATCAGCTGACATGGGCAGGCAGCACAGTCTTCAATGGCGTCATGGCCACGCCGACGCCGACACCCCCGCCCCCGCCCGCCACCCTGGAGTCGATCGCGGGTACCGCCACGCTGGACGAAGTCCTGGAGTGTCTACGCGCGCGGCGGCCGGTGTTCCACTCCGAGGCCGATCTCCAGCACAGTTTCGCCCTCGCTGTAGGCGAGGTCGCACCGGAGGTCAGGTGCCGTCTCGAGATCCCGGTGCGCGGAAGCAACGCCTCGGAGTACCTGGACCTACTGTGCCTGGGGCCGGCGGGCCGTACGGCCATCGAGTTCAAGTACGTGACCCGACAATGGTCGGGTACAGCAGGGACGCCTCCCGAGGAGTACGCCTTGCGCGGACACAACGCCCCGGACGTCGCACGTAGGGACTTCCTGCGGGACGTAGCAAGGCTGGAACGCTTCTGCGACCGCGAGGACCAGAACGGGCTGGCCCTGCTCATCACAAACGAGGCGGCCCTGTGGCGCCCCAGGCAACGCAGGATGCCCACCAGGGACGAGGAGTTCCGCATCCACCACGGGCGCGAACTGAGCGGTACCTTGCTGTGGGCCGGCGGTTCCTTCCCGGACAACACCCGAGTGCTGCGCGGCGCCTACACGCTCGCCTGGCGTCAGTACACCCAACTGAAGAGTCCAAGTGGCGAGTTCCGCTGCCTTGCGGTGTTCATCACTCCGAACGCCGCGCAGCCCCAGTGGCCGCACGAGGCGTAACCAGCAGACTGCCTCGCATGTCATTGACCACGGGAATCTGCCCTGGGTGAAGGCACTAGCCTCGATTCCGGAGACATCGAAAACCTCCTCCACGACGCCGAGCAGCACTTGGATCCAAACGTCGTCGAGCAGGCCGTCGGGGGCTCATGCCGGGCGGCCGGTGGAACGGCATGTGAGTGACGATCACTTCCCCGACACCGAGACTGTGAAGGCAGTGTGAAAGCACTGGTCATTCGATATGGTGATTCCCTTCACAGCAAGGGGGGCGGAGTGCCGTACACCGCAGAGATCAGCCGAACCAATCCGGGTTGCTTCATCTTCCTCGTGGACCAGTCCGCCTCCATGAGCGATCCCATGGGCGCCGGTGAGGTCACGCAGCAGAGGGCCGAGGTCGTCTCCGACGCGATCAACCGCCTGCTGACCGAACTGTCCGTCAAGTGTGCCAAAGAGGAAGGCGTACGGGACTACTTCCACGTGGCCGTGATCGGGTACGGACACAATCACGTGGGCTCCGCATTCCAGGGGACGCTGGCCGGGCGCGACCTCGTTCCGCTGAGCGAGGTCGCCAACAACCCCGCGCGGGTGGAGAGCCGTACCAAGAAGGTGCCCGATGGCGCCGGAGGTTTGGTCGAGACCTCGGTGCAGTTCCCGGTCTGGATGGACCCGGTGACCAACGGCGGCACGCCCATGACCCGCGCCCTCGGCTACGCTGACAGCCTCGTGGCGAACTGGGTCGAGGCGCACCCGAGCGGCTTCCCGCCGATCGTGCTCAACCTAACCGACGGCGAGTCCACCGACGGCGACCCCACCAGCGCCGCCATCGCGCTGGCCTCGCACGCCACCGCCGATGGCGCGGTCCTCCTGTTCAACCTCCACGTGTCCGGCACCGGCGGCACACCGGTCACCTTCCCGGACAGCGATGAGGGGCTGCCGGACACGTACGCACGGCTGCTGTTCCAGATGTCCAGCGTGCTGCCCAGCCACATGCGCTCCTACGCGGCCTCACAGGGGCACCGTGTCAGCGAGACCACCCGGGGCTTCGTCTACAACGCGGACATCACCTCCATCGTGGAGTTCCTCGACATCGGCACCCGCGCCACCGAGCTGCGCTGACCACCGAGACGGAGCTGCGCTGACCATGGAGGACGTTTCGGCTCTGCCGGAATGCCAGCTGCTGCGGGTACCCAAGGCGGGCAACACGCTCAAGGAGTGCGAGGACGCGGGACTGTCCTGGTTCGGCGACGCGCGGGCCGACGACGAGGGCCGTACCGTCCTCCCGCTGTACGCGGCAGTGTCCGACGGCGCCTCGGAAAGCCTACTGGCGGGCGCCTGGGCGAAGCGCCTCGTCGCGGACGCCGTCGAGTCGATGTCCCTCGGCCGTGACTGGTGGGACGACGTGGACACGTTCGTCATCGACCTCATGGAGCGGTCCGCGCCTCGCTGGGAGGCGTACCTCGAGTGGTACCGGGCGGAGCGCGACGCCCGTGGCCGACCCATCACGTGGTACGAGCAACCCGGCCTGGAGAAGGGCGCGTTCGCGACCGTGTTGGGGGCGGAGGTTCGAGCCACCGTGCCCGGGAACTGTAGGGCCGATTGGTCTTGGCACGCCTTCGCCCTGGGCGACAGCTGCCTGTTCCATGTGCGGGACGGTGTCGTCCGGCGGGCCTTCCCCCTCGAGGACGTCGAGGGCTTCGGCATCACCCCCCAGCTCCTCGGGAGCCGTAACCACGACACGGCGCTGGTGGCCGAGCGGCTGCAGCTCGCCCACGGCACCCTGGCGCCAGGTGACGAAGTGCTGCTGGCCAGCGACGCGCTGGCCGCCTGGCTGCTGTCCCCTCACCACGAGCACCGCGCGCCAGGCACCGTGCTGGCCACGCTTGCCGAGTTGGGCAATGAGCCCTTCACGGAGTGGGTGGAGGACCAGCGGGTGCGCGGGCTCATGCGCAACGACGACGTGACCCTTATCCGGATACGGGTGAGAACGGAGGCGTGATGGCTGTGTCCTCCGGCGGTCGCCCCGCCACCGGAACCGGTGGGGTCCGGAAATTCCCTACGGGCGCGAACTACGCTGAGGCCCTGCAACACCCCGAACTCTGCTTCCGCGATCCTGATCTCCAGCACGGAACCGTCCAGCAGAGCCCCGTCCTCGGGCCCAAGGCGATCTCCGGCAACTTTGCCAGCGTCTTCTCCGTCACCGCGCCGGACGGGGAGCGCTACGCGCTCAAGTGCTTCACCCGGGACACCTCCGCCATCGGTGCCCGTTACACAGCGATCAGCACTGCTCTGCGCGCGCTCGACACGGGCAGCCTCTCTCAACCGTGGCCTGTGCGCTTCGAGTTTTTGGAGCAGGGCGTGCTGGCCCTCGGCGACTGGTTCCCGGTGGTCCGGATGGCGTGGGTGCAGGGCACCGACCTCATGTCGTGGATCGATCGTCACCGCCACGACTCGGCTGCCGTCCACGCCCTCGCCGATCGCTTCCTCGCGATGGTGGGCGACCTGGAGGACCATGGCATCGCCCACGGCGACCTGCAGCACGGCAACATCCTCGTGGCGGCCGACAGCACCCTGAGGCTTGTCGACTACGACGGCATGTACGTCCCCGCTCTCAAGGGCGAGGCGGCGACGGAGAACGGCCACCGCAACTACCAGTCGCCGCAACGCGGCGCCGCCGACTTCGGGCCTGCCATGGACCGCTTCTCGGCCTGGCTCATCCACCTCTCCCTGCTCGCCGTCGCTACCGACTCAAGCCTGTGGACTCAGCTTCACGACAGCCAGGGCGAGTACCTGATCCTCTCGGAGCCCGACTTCAAGGACCCGGCGACGTCACTGGCCTGGTCCGTGCTCCTCGGCCACTCCGACCAACGGCTCCGCGCGGAGGCCGCCCGCGTCCGGGGCTTCCTCGGGCAACCCTGCTCCACGCTGCCCCGCCTGACCGCCGACGCGCTCACGCTCTCCGCCCCACCCCGCAAGCGAAAGGGCGGCGCCGCGGCTCCGACGGCGACCGGCGCTACGACGGGTGCCGCGGCCCCGGCACATGCACCTTCCGGTGGCATCCCAGCCTGGCTGGTGGATCGCGTGGCGTCCGCCCCCGCCAGTGCGGTGCCGACCAGCGCGCCGGCCCCCGTCTCCGCGGGCTTCACCGGGCGCCGCCCTCGCGACCTGGCGGCCGCGGCCACCGCCGTACTGAGCACCGCCGCCCCCGGCGTGCTCACGGTCGCTGTCGGACAGCCGGCAGGCTATCTTCCCGCCGCGCAGGGGGCCGCCCTGATCGCCTCGGCCGCCGTGATCGGCGTAGGCCGGCGGCTCAGGCCGGAGTGTCGAACCGCCCACCAACGGGTCCGGGGACTACGTCGCCGGGTCCGCGAACTCAAGGATCCGGCGGGCGCACACCGGCGACTGGAACAGGAGATCCAGAAGCTGGATGCCGCCACCGCCAAGGACGGCGCGGCCACTGACAAGCGCATCCAGACCCTCCAGACCGACCTGCGCGACGGACTGGCCCGCATCACCATGGAGCTGAACCGACGCACCGACCAGTCCCGCAAGCGCAAGGCGGAGCTTCCCGCCAGAGAGCAGAGCATGATCGCCGCCGCGCTGGAACCGGCGGTGCGTCAGCACGTCGAGGTGAAGCTGCGCGCCACCTCGATCCAGGAAGCGCGGTCGCTGCCGAACATGGGCGCCAAGACGGTCGGGGCTTTGGTGCAGGCTGGTATCCGCACCGCGGCCGACTTCACGGGGGTGTCCTACTCCCAAAGCCAGGGTTCCGGGAGCCGTGTCGCCTACTTCGTCCGCCCAGGCGGCCACCACGTCCGCGTGGCCGGCGTGGGCGAAGCGCGGGCGACCGCCCTCGACGCATGGCGCCGGTCCCTGGAGCAACGGGCAAGGGCTTCCGCACCCGCCAAGCTGCCTGGGCCAGCCCTGACGAGGATCCGCGCAGAGATCGCCACGCTGCGGGCGCAGTACGACCGGGAGGTAAAGCAGGCGGAGAGCAAGGCCCAGCAGGACCGGGATGCCCTACAGAAGCGGATCACCGACGAACGGCAGAGGCTCACGGCCGACCGCCAGCAGCGCGCTATGGAGACCCAGCGCAAGCGTGCCGACCTGTTGCAACGCCAGAAGCAGTTGAGCGGCGCCGAGGCGGAACGAGCGAGGGTGAAGGGCGAACTCAGCGCCGCACGGACGGAGACCCGCCGCAACCTCGGTGTCCGGAAATACGTCACATTCCTGTTGACGGGCCACTAACCAGGCCCGAGATGAGTATGCAGCGTGAGCGGGGCTGGGCGAGAGTTGGGTGCACGCGGGCAAGGTAGATGGCGGCATCAGGTGATCAGGGCCCCCAGCACCGCGGGTGACATCTTCACGAAAATGCAGGAAGCGGACCTAGTGCCTCGTGCGCCTCACCACGCAGGTCACGGTCGTAGATGGTTCTGCCCAGCGCGCTGCGACCGGCGGTTGCGCGTCCTGAGATCGGTTTCACGCGCGGGTCGTCGATGGTCCCGCACACCTTGTCGTAGCTCTGCTGCCAGTGGTCGCCGAAGAATCCGCAGAGGGGACCACGGAGGGGAGTCTCCTCACCCGGCGTGCCCAACATGGCCTCCACCAGACCGACGGGGGCTGGGACTCCGGAATCCGTCCCGGGCCGGGAGATCAGTACACGCCTGCTCGAAACCCGTCGCACTCATCAACGAGAGCTGCTTCATCTTGAAGGTCAGTGCGTCCGACTCGATCGCATCCCCAGAGGGAGCGACGAACGTGTTGTCCGCGTCGGCGTACGTGTTGACGTCGAACAGGAATGACAAGATTCTGCCGAGCAGGAGCAGCACGGCGAGTCCGCCGGCGACGATGGGCCCGGTCGACCACGGGTGATCTGCTATCAGCCCCCGTAGATCTACGGTGATCCACTGACCGACGTCCTCGGTGAGCCACTCCCAGAGCATCTTGCCGACGGCCAGCGCGACGACCGCATACAGCAGGAACTTCAGCAGCGGGTCGAGCGACCCGTCCTCGTCGAACACCACACCCCCAGACGACTTGGGCAGCGATCACGATCTTTGCCAGTCATGCCGCACGCCTGAGTCGGCTCGGGCGGGAGCGCGCAGACAATCCGAGGAGCTCGTGCAGAGCGGCACCGTCCTCGGCCCAGCGCCGTAGCGTTTCCCGGTCGATCCAGTGGACGCCGTGCCGGTCGCCCCACGCCATGGCATCGCGGGTGAAGGCTCCGTTGGTGACGACGACAGCGTGATCGGCTTTGTGGACCGGCCCGGCCGTCCCCTTCACGGATCCGGCCGCGCTGCGGATGGTCACCGATGACGTCGGCGGCCTGGTCGCCGCCACCACCCACTCTGCGGGCCGGCCATCCATCGCGGACCAGCAGATCCCGCAGGGCGTACTCGAAGCGACGGTCGTCCATGGTGTCGAACTCCGCGAGCGTGATCCGCAGAGTGGCCAGCCGCTCCTTCTCCCGACGCCGCATCGTGGTCGCCTGCCTGATCCGCCACGCCGCGACGGCTCCCGTGAGCAGGGCGAGAGCCAGCAGGGCAGGCCAGGCCGCCTTCAGTGTGCCGACCGCCGTGGCCGCCGTCCGCGCCACCAGGACGAGCACAGCCAGGGCGACCACAGCCGCTGCGACCAGTTCCGCGGCTCCGCGAGGGCGCCGCAGACGTATCCGTCCCATCAGCGGTCGGCCGTCGCGCTGGCCGTCGGCTTCGGATCCGTCGGCGGTGTGGTGGCGGTGGACTCACTGAACCCGAACACCTGCCCCCACAGCCACACGCCGGCCAGTAAGCCGGCAATCATCCAACCGCTCATGCGCTTGGCGCTCCTGGGCTTCGGATTGCGACGGATGTGTCCGCGTACCCGGTGGAACCCCTCCGGTACCTTCGACATGTTTCCGCCTCCCGTCGGTGCGCCGCGGAGCGCGGCTCATCCCAACAAAAGGGTGTAGCAGTGGGCACTGACAGCAGCTGATGGGTCATCACGGCGCTACGTCCCGGTCGAGTCGCCATCAGGCCAGGAGGGCCACACCGTCAGGCCCATTCACGGGGCAGCGAGCCTGGGGCAGCTCAGCTGGGCGAATGCCCTTCTCAGCTCTCAAGCGGTTCACCATGGCCCTTTCCGCCAGCCCTCACGCGGCGCCTGACCGTCCGTCTCTCACCTGCGGAAACAGCCCCGGTCACGCCAAGCGGAGCTCTGCCGGCGAATGGCGAAAAGCAGCGGAAGCGCACTCACAGCCATAGTGCGCCGGAGCCGGCCCTTCGAACCGTGGTTCTGCGACCATGACCCGGGGGCGTCACAGGGTCGGGAGGCACTGGTAGGCACTGATCAACCCACCGCCGCGCCACCTCGGCCAACCGAGCCCCCACGGGGCGAATTCTCAACGCGGCGTCGTCGCGGTCCTGCGAGGACAGCGCCACGGTTGTAGGGCCGGGCCGAAGAAACCGCCGCTGGCCTCCGCCAGCGCCGGATCCAGCCTTGGTGCAGCCCGTTCAGGACAGTCTTCTGCGGCCCGTCGTCGCCTCTCGAAGCAGTGCCGAGGCCGTCATCGTCGTACAAGCGCGACATGCGCGCAGCGCTTATCACCACGAACCTTCGAACCAAGATCCGGACCATACCCGGACCAGCCGTCCGCAGCTTGTGGCGATCGGAGCTGTTTTCGCTGGTCAAACTGCATCGGTTGCCTGGAGGGGATCTGCCCTCCAGGCGCCTCGATCCCCCTGACATGAGACGCACAGGCCCGGCCATCGGCAAGCACTTTCAGGCCAACGGCCTGGAGAACACAGCAGAACGGGGCCTTCGGTGTCAGTGCCGGGCGCTAGTGTCGTTCGCCCGGCAAGGAGCCGGTGAGCCCAGGGGGAGCACGACACCGCCATGCACGACAACCACTCCGGATTCCGCATCTCCGTCGTCGACGAGGACCCGCTGCGCGCCCGCAAGGAAGCACGCGAACTGCTCGCCGCGCTGGCCGCGGCGGACTCCACGGCCAGGCTGGACCTTCCCGAACCCGGCAGCCCTGCGGGGGCCGGCGACAAGGGCGGCCCGTCCGCCGAGACCGTCGGGCTGCTGCTGAGCGCCGGTTCGTTCGTCGTCGCGCTGGTGCAGACGTGGCTGGCGCGGGTCCCTCAGCGCACCATCGTCGTCAAGCGGCCCGACGGGGCGACCCTGCACATCACCGGCAAGGAGGCCCGCGAGGACGACACGCTGATCGAGCGGTTCCTCACTGACGGCGGCGACGGGGCGACGGCGGGCTGAGCGGCGATGACCGACAACGACCGCCACGCCTTGCTCGTCGGTGTCTCCACGTACGACAGCGAGGCGTACCAGGACCTCCCGGCCGTGCGGGCCGATCTGCACTACATGCGGGCGGTTCTGGAGAACACCGAGATCGGCATGTACAACGAGTGCGCGGTGGCCGCCGAGCCGACGCGCGCGGAGATGCTGCACGCCGTCGAGACGTTCCTGGAGGCCCGGCAGCCCAGTGAGACCGCGCTGCTCTACTTCAGCGGGCACGGCGAGTACTGCGAGCAGGACGGCCAGTTGTACTTCCTGACCCGGGACACCGACCCCGCCGACCTGCCGGGCACGGCCGTACCGGCGGAGTTCCTGGAGAGGATGCTCGGGTCCTGCCGGGCCGCCTCCAAAGTGGTCCTGCTGGACTGCTGCTCCAGCGGTTCCGTCGTCCAGGGCTGGACCGCCAAGGGCCCGGCGGGGGAACCGGACCGGCCCGTGCCGAGCACCCTGCTGCGGCCGACCGGCGTGTACTTCATCACCGCGTCCGACGCTCTCCAGGCGGCCTCCGCGATGGCGCCGCCCGGCTCCGGCCTCGGCACCTCGCGGTTCACCGGTGAGATCGTCGAGGGGCTGCGCAACGGCCGGATCAAGGACGGCGGCTGGATCACCCCGGACGACCTCTTCGACTACCTGACCGCGCAGATGACCCGCGACGGCGTGCCCGAGGAGCAGCGGCCCACCAAGTCCACGATCAGGGCCACCCGCAGCCTCCCCTTCGCCCGGTCGGTGGCACGACCGGTGCGGCTTCCCTCGCTCCCCCGCGACGCCGGCGAAGCCGCCCGGCGCTCCCCCGCGCTGCTGAAGGCCCGGGCACTGGCCGAGGCGGACGAACGGGACGGCGTCGATGCGCAGCGGCTGCTGCGGTACTACGCGGACTGCCTCACCGCGCAGGCGGCGGCCGGAATGCGGCCCGACCGGGACGGCGGACGGAACGAGAGGTACTTCCTGCTCGCCCAGGGCGAGGAGACCATCCAGTCGGGCCGCGGACCGCACATCGTCGCGCCCGGATCGCTGCCCCGCCCACAGGATGGGCGGACCGGGCCGGGCACCGAGGCGGGGACGCGGCAGGAGTACTGGTACGGGTATCCGGCGATCACGCTGCCCGCGCGGGACGGCGGCCGGGGGCGGCGTGCGACGGTGGAGCTGGCGCCGCTGCTCATCCAGCAGATGGAGCTGGCGCCGGACGAGGACGGCCGGGACGTGCTCAGGCCCAGCGGTGTGCCGTCCCTGCACAGCGGTGTCGTCTCGGAACTCCTGGACGCGGGCGACGCCGCCGACCTGGTGGCCCGTTGGCAGCCGGCCTGGCAGGAGGGCAACGACGCGCAGATGCTGCGCGCCATAAGGGAGTTGCTGGAGGAGCTGGGGCTTCCGGAACTCGAACCGCTGGACCCGTCCGCGCTCAGCGACCGCACGGTCATGCAGGCACTGCGGCCCGGCGCGCACAATGCGGCCGTACTGCTCGTCCCCTCGGGCGCGGAGGCCATGGCCACCCAGGCGCTCGTGGACAACCTGCTCCAGATCTCGACGCGGACCGCGCAGATCGCGGACACCGCCCTGGACGCGCTGCTGAACGGCGGGGCCCGGCAGACGCCGGCCACGACCGCCACCGCATCAAGCCCGGTGACACTCATCGCTCCGGGGCCGTGCAACGAGAGCCAGGAACAGGTCATCTCGTCGGCGATGACACAGCCACTGACGGTGGCGACCGGGCCGCCCGGCACGGGCAAGAGCGAGGTCGTCACGGCGGTCGTCACCACCTGCATCGCCGCGGGGCAGTCGGTGCTGGTCGCCTCCACGAACAACGAGGCCGTGGACGTCGTGGCCCAGCGCTGCGACAACATCGCGCCCGGTCTGCTGATGCGGACGGGCAACGCAGAGGCGCTGGAGCGGGAGGCGGCCAAACTGGAACGGCTGCTCGCCGAACCGGTCGAGGCGCCGCGCCGCGGATCGGCCACCGTGGGCGGCGAGCTGCGCAACACCCGGGCGAGGGCCGACCGGCTGCGGGCGGAGGCGGCACACCACGTCGGTGAGGAAGAACGGCTGCTGGAACTGCTCCACGACCGTGAGGAGCGGGCCGCAGCCCTGGAGCTTCCCCTGTCCTTGCTCGAAGAGGCCTGGGCTGCTGACGCGGACGGCGTTGCATCGCTGGGCCGGTGGGCGGCGAGGGCGCGGAAGACGGCCGTGGCTCGCTGGTGGCAGCTGGGGGCACGGCGGCGTGGGCGCGCGCTCGCCGCGCTGGTCTCGGCGGGGGCGGAACACTCCGAGGGGACCGGACCGGGGTGGCCGAAGTGGGCGACGGAACGACCGGTGCCGTCCGAACTGCTGGAGTTTCTGGCCGCAATCGTGTCCGTGGAGCGGGAGGTGCGGGAGCTCGTCCGCCGGCACGGGGAATGGGACGAGGAAGGGCTCAAGGAGTCCCGGCTGGTGACGGCGGGGGCACTGTCCGGCCTGTCGGCGGAACTGTCCCGCGCGCTGTCCGCCGAGACCCTTGGCCGGGCCGCCGGGCTCATGAACCAGCGGCTCCAGGCGCTCCGCCGCCGATCCGGCTACCAGCGCAGCCAGAAGAACCTGATGACGCACATCAAGGGGTGGGCCGTCAGCACCCACTCGGTGCGGCAGCTGGAACTCACCCCGAAGCTGTTCGATCTCGTGGTCATCGACGAGGCGAGCCAGTGCTCCATTCCGTCGGTGCTGACGCTGCTGTTCCGGGCCCGCCGGGCACTGATCATCGGGGACCCCATGCAGCTCGGGCACATCCCCGGCGTGTCACCGCAGCAGGAGCGGCAGGCACGGGTGCGGGCCGGGCTGAGCGCCGCGCAACTGGAGCACCACCGCCTCACCTACCACGTGCACTCCTCGTACCACGCGGCCGAACAGCACGGCGGCAGCGCGCTGCTCCTCGACGAGCACTACCGCTGCCATCCGCGGATCGCGGACATCGTCAACGGCCACTGCTACGGCGGCCGGTTGCGGGTGCTGACGGACGTGCGGCGGCAGGCACCGGCGCACGACCCGGTGGGAGCGGCGGACCCGGCACCTGTGCTCGGCTGGGTCGACGTACCGTCGGGGGAATCGGCGCGCGGCGGCGACGGTCGGTCCTGGCGGAACGCGGTGGAGGCTGAGGCCGTGCGGCGCGTGGTCGACGGGCTGCTGGCAGGGCTTCCGCCGGACGCGACGGTGGGAGTGGTCACGCCGTTCCGGGCGCAGAAGGAGACACTGGCACGGATGTGGCGGGACGACGACCGGGTCCGGGTCGGCACCGTCCACACCTTCCAGGGCGGACAGCGCGACGTGATGGTGCTCAGCCCGGTGGCGGCGCACAACACCCCGCCCCGGACGACGCACTGGGTCGCGAGCAAGGTCAACCTGTGGAATGTGGCGGTCACCCGGGCCAAGTCGCAGCTGATCACCGTGGGCGGCCGCGCCTTCTGGCAGGGTCAGAGCGGCCTGCCGGCCCTCCTCGCGGCGCGCTCGGCCCTGCTGGGAGCCGACGAGGACGGCACGACGGCCGAGGCCGAAACGCCCGGCCCGGTGACCGCGGTCCGCGAAGACCTCGCCGACCGCCTGCAGCGGTACCTGACCGGACGAGGTATCACCGATCTGGAGCGGACGGTGCTGGTGGGCGGACATCCGGTGGACCTGCTGTTCACCGACGCCGGCATGAACACGGCGGTGCTGATGGACCCCGGCCCGGGGCCCGACGGCGACCCTGCGCGGCACCTTCGGCTCATCCACGCGCGGGGCGACCTGCTCACCGGACTGCCCTCCGGAGGCCATGGGGCCAAGCCCTGCCCGGTGAGCCGGACGGTGCGGGTACCCGCCTGGCGGATCCTGGCCGGCGACACCGCGCTGGCACCGCTGTTCGACTGAGTCCCCAACAGGGCAGCCCGGCCCGGCGGCCCGCTCAGCCGCCGGGCAGGCTCCGTGCGACGTACATCATGTGCGGGAGGTTTCCCGCCCGCAGCCATTAGTCGCTTCTGCCGTAGGTGAGACGTTCGACCTGGCCGGGCTGGAAGTCGTTCGGGACCTCCTTGCCGTTGACGACGAGCTGGAGGACGGAAGCATCGCCAAGGATCAGGGTGATCTGGTTCTTGTCCGTGAAGTTCTTGGTCTCGCCGTTGTCCAGCAGTCCGTCGAACAGAATGTGGCCGTTGTGGTCCTTCGCCGAGATCCAGCTCCGCCCGCTCCTGGCGCTCACCACGACCGTGACCCGGTCCTTCGGAGCAGCGCTCACCCGGGACGATGACGATGTGGGCGTGGACGGCGGAGCGGAAGCGTGCGACGTGACCCGCCGGGTATCCGAAGCGGTGCCGGACGGGCCGCCGCCTTTGTTGTCGTCCCCATTCCGTGTGAGGGCGAGGAGGGCACCCACGAGCGCGCTCGTCACGGCCGCAGCCACGATCAGCAGGATGATCACGCGCGGCATGCGCGAGGGTTCGGCCGGGGCACGCGGGAGAGGTTCGTCGACGCGGCCGGGATCGGCGGGAGTCTCGACCGGTACCGGCGGTGCGACACGTGGTCGGTCAGGGGTGGCGAGAGCGAGTGTGTTCGGGTCCGGGCCCGGCTTCGGGTCCGGCCCGAGCGAGCGCAGGAGCGCCTCGGGCGTGGGACGGCCGGCCGGATCCTTGGAGAGGCAGGCGGCAACCAGCGACCGCAACTCCCCCGGCACCGCGGAGAGATCCGCGGGCTCGTGCACCGACCGGTACATCAGCCCCATGGGCGTGCCGGTGCCGAACGCACTGCCCCCGGCCGCCGCGACGAGTACGGCCCCGAGCGCGAACACATCGGCGGCGCCGCTGACTTCGCCGCCCTGCGCCTGCTCGGGCGCAAGGTACCCGGGAGTGCCGAACGCCGCCCCGGTGGCGGTCAGCCGGGTGGACTCCACGGCCCGGGCGATGCCGAAATCGAGGACGCGTGGGCCGTCGTCGGCCATGATGATGTTGCCCGGCTTCAGATCCCGGTGTACGAGCCCGCAGGCGTGGACGGCTTGGAGCGCCTCGGCGAGCGCTGCCCCGAGGGACCGCAACTGCTCTTTTTCCATGGGACCTTGACGCTCGATCAGCTCGGCGAGCGTGGGCCCGGGGATGTACGCGGTGGCCAGCCAGGGCGTCTCCGCGTCGGGATCGGCGTCCACGACCGGGGCTGTGTGGAAACCGCCGACTCTGCGGGCGGCCTCGACCTCTGCGCGGAACCGTTCACGGAAGTGCGGGTCGGCCGCCAGCTCGGGGCGGGCCACCTTGACCGCGACGGCCCGACCGCCCCGTGACCGGGCGAGGTAGACCGTCCCCATGCCGCCCGCGCCCAGCTCTCGCTCGACGGTGTAGACACCGATCCGTCGTGGCAGGTCCGCGCCGTTCTCCATCGCCTGCAGGCCTCCCCCTGCGCACGGTCACCCATCCGTGACACCGTCCGGTGCGCCCCGGCCGATCGCCGGTCCCGCGTATCCGTCCAGCAGCGTAGACGAAGACGCTTCCCGGCAGGCCGGGAAGCCGTTCTCAGCCGCCGCGCCGCACCCGGGCCGCCTTGCGGGCCTCCGCGAGCTTGCGGGCCTCGCTGCTCTTGCGGGACGACCTGCCGCCGGAGCCGCCCTTCGCGTCCTTGGTGCTGCCCAGGCCGCGGAACGGGGCGTTGTGGTTCTTGGGGTGCGGTACGGCCTGCCCGCCGTCGAGAGGCTTTCCGGAGGGGGCCTTGGCGCCGGTGATCCGGCTCAGCTCCGCTTCGCCGGACCGCACTTTGGTGACCCTGGGGGTGACGTCGGCGTCCGCCATGACCTGGCTGGTTTCGCGGCGCTGTCCCGACAGGACGAGTGTCACGACGGTGCCGGAGCGGCCGGCCCGGGCCGTGCGGCCCGCGCGGTGCAGGTAGTCCTTCGGGTCGGTGGCAGGGTCGACGTTGACCACGAGGTCGAGGTCGTCGACGTGGAGGCCGCGTGCGGCGACGTTCGTCGCTACCAGCGCGGTGACCTGCCCGTTCTTGAACTGGGCCAGGGTCCGGGTGCGTTGTGGCTGGGACTTCCCGCTGTGCAGGGCGGCGGCGGCCACGCCGCTGGTCCGCAGATGCCGCGTGAGCTGGTCGACGCCGTGCTTGGTGTCCAGGAAGAGCAGGACGCGGCCGTCCCGAGCGGCGATCTCCGTGGTCACGGCGTACCGGTCCGGGCCGTGCACGACGAAGACGTGGTGCTCGATCGAGGAGACCGCGCTGGACGAGGGGTCCACGGAGTGGACGGCGGGGTCGCGCAGGTAGCGCTGCACCAGCTGGTCGACGTCGCGGTCGAGGGTGGCGGAGAACAGCATCCGCTGCCCGTCGGGACGCACCTGGTCCAGGATCTCGGTGACCTGCGGCAGGAACCCCATGTCACACACCTGGTCGGCCTCGTCCAGGATCGCGATGCGCACCCGTCCCAGTCGGCAGCCCTTGCGCTCGACGAGGTCGCGCAGCCGACCGGGTGTGGCGACGACGATCTCGGCGCCATCCCGCAGCACGGCGGCCTGCCGCCCGATGGACACTCCGCCCACCACGGTCGCGAGCCGCAGCCGCAGCGCCTCGACGTACGGTGTGAGCGCCTCACCGACCTGCTGCGCCAGCTCCCTGGTGGGCACCAGAACGAGCGCCAGCGGCTCTTTCGGCTGCGCCCGCTGTCCGGCCGTCCGGGCGAGCATCCCCAGGCCGAAGGCGAGCGTCTTGCCTGACCCTGTGCGGCCCCGGCCCAGGACGTCCCGTCCCGCGAGCGCGTTCGGCAGCGCCGCCGCCTGGATGGGGAAGGGCACAGTCACACCGCGCTCGTCGAGCACCCGCAGAATCTCGGCCGGCAACCCCAGCTGCGCGAAGGACGCCGCCGGGGGCACTGCCGAAGTGGCGCCCGGCGTCTCGGACACAACGTCCTGCTGCCGGGCATCGGCACGTGCTGATTCGCTCACAGAGAGCCTTCCTCCGAAGGGGACCGTACCGAGGAAGGCGCGGCAGGGACGCGGCCACCAGCCAGAGACACCGAACGGAGCACCGAGATAGCGACGCTGCAAAAGCGCGACAATAGCATGCGGCACGCTGCCTGCGCCAGGTGGTGCCACAGGGACACTGCCGGGAACAGGGGCGTCGGCACGGTCTTCGCCGGCATCTCCTTGGCGGTCGGATGCCGGCCTGACACACACTCCAGACCTCAACGTCCGTCCGTTCCTGGAGCTTCTTCGCACAAGCTCTAAGGAACGATCCCGTGCCAGACACGTGCCAGATCGTCCGGGGAACCACGGGGAACGGCGGGGACCAGGCCGCCGGTCAGTCAGGCCCGGCGGCCCGCTCCGCCGCAGTTCACAGCCGAGCACGGGCTGTGGTGTTCAGAATCGGACAACCGCGTACGGATGCCCGCCGGCGCATCGCGCGGTGCGCGTTGACGACGTGAGGGTGGCTGGCGGCTTCCATCATCGCCACGTAGGTCGCCGAGTCGCTGTAGGCGTAGCAGCGGCCGAGGTCGTAGCCCTCGGACGCGGCCAGCTCGCGGATCGCCTCGGCCTTCGTCGGACCGTAGGCGTGGTACTCCACCTCTCTGGTGAAGCAGCCGTCCTAGGTGTATTGACCTGAAGCGTTGTTCACACGGCTGATCGGTGGGTGGCCGCCGAGTGCGGCGGAACACGCTACGAACGCGCCCGGCCCGGCGATCTCGTCCACGTCGACGTGAAGAAGATCGGACGGATCCCGGACGGCGGAGGATGGCGGGCCCACGGCCGGGAAGCCGGCAAGACCTACGCGCAAAGGCAGGCCCGGACCGGCTACGACTACGTCCACGCCGCCGTCGATGACCACTCCCGTCTGGCCTACGCCGAGATCCACGCCGATGAGAAGGCCGACACCTGCGCCGGCTTCCTCACCCGCGCCGCCGCGTTCTTCGCCGCCCACGGCATCGACCGCATCGAACGGGTCATCACCGACAACGCCTGGAGCTACCGCAAGAGCACCGTCTTCCGCCGGGCCGTGGCCGACCTGGGCGCCGAACAACGGTTCATCCGCCCGCACTGCCACTGGACAAACGGCAAGGTCGAACGCTTCAACCGCACCCTGCAAACCGAGTGGGCCTACCGCCAGGTGTTCACCGGCAACACCGAACGCGACCGCGCACTGGCGCCATGGCTGACCTTCTACAACACTCGACGCCGACACACCGCGCTCGCAGGCCAGCCCCCGATCAGCCGACTGTCACCAAAGTCATGACCGAGTACACCTAGGGCCTGTCTGACAATGCCCAGGGCCGTATCGGCGGCGTCTATGAAGGCGGTGTGGGACGCGGTCTAGGACGCGCCCCGCTGGCAGCCTCGCTGCGGTGCGGCTCCAGGCGATCGACTGCTTGCTCGCTCCATGCCCGGATGACTGATGCCTGCTCGGGGGTCAGTGAGTCGAGGAAGTGGCGGCGGATGTTGCCGCCGTGCACGAGGATGGCACTCTGGGCGGCCCGGCGCCCCTCGGCGGTCAGCCCGATCCCCGCGCGGCGACCATCCGCCCCGTACTGGGTGCGCTTGACGAAGCCGCGTTTTTCCATGCGCGTCAGCTGGTGTGAGACGCGGCTCTTGTCCCAGTCGAGCGACTCGGAGAGCTCGCCGACACGCATCTCCCGGCCGGCGGCCTGCCACAGCGTCACCAGCACGCTGAACTCGGCCTTCGAGATGTCGCAGTCACGCTGTAGACCGCGCTCCAGCTCCCTGGTGAGCAGGCGCTGCGCGCGCATCCAGGTATCCCAGAACTCCCACTCCTCGGGTTCCAGCGATCGAGTCTCCGTCATGTCGCCGAGGATACCGCGACCAGCAGAGTTGTCACTTCAACTCCTTCGGGCCTAGAGTTGACGTGACAACTCTCCCGGAAGGAAGCCATGCCACTTCGCATCGCAGTCATCCTCGGAAGCACCCGCCCCGGACGCCGCGGCGACCAGATCGCCGCCTGGGCACTGGAGGCCGCCCGTGCCCACGGCGGCGCCGACTACGAACTCATCGACCTCGCCGACCACGACTTGGGCAACCTCGACGAGCCCGGCAACCCGAACTTCCAGCAGTACCAGCACGACCACACCCGCGCCTGGGGCGCACTCATCGACAGCTTCGACGGCTACGTGTTCCTCGTCCCCGAGTACAACCACTCCTACCACGGAGCCCTGAAGAACGCCCTGGACTACGTCTACCGGGAGTGGAACGACAAGGCCGCCGGGATCATCAGCTACGGCGGCTGGGTCGCCGGGGCCCGGGCCGCCGAGGCGCTGCGGCTCGTCCTCGCCGAACTCCAGGTGGCCACGGTCCGCGCCCAGCCCACCATCTCGACACACCCCTCGTTCCACACCGGCACCTTCGTCCCCCAGGAGGGCCTCGACACCGCCGTGGGCGGCATGCTCGACCAGGTGATCGCCTGGTCCGGCGCCCTGCGCGGGGTGCGCCAGGCCAAGACGCAGACGACCACGGCTGCATGAGGCCCAGTTCGTGACCGATCACGTGACAGGACGCGGCGAGCTGACGGACGCTGCATGGGAGGCGCTGAAGCCCCTGCTGCCGGCTACCGATGGACCCGGCCGTCCGTGGCGCGACCACCGGCAGGTATTCAACGGCGTGTTATGGCGGTTGCGAACAGGTGCTCCCTGGCGTGACCTGCCGGAACGCTACGGGCCGTGGCAGACGGTTTATGAGCGGTTCGCCCGTTGGGAGCGGGACGGGACCTGGGCCCGCCTCCTGGAGCAGGTTCAGGCACGCGACGACTCCGTCGGAGCGGTGGAATGGACGGTGTCGGTGGACTCCACCATCAACCGTTCCCACCAGCACGCGGCCGGCCCCCGGAAAAAGGGGCGGGCGCGAACGGCGGGCTGGAAGGTTCGGCAGGCTCGGCGGCCGACCGGGCGCTGGGCCGCTCCCGCGGCGGGCTGAGCACCAAAGTCCACCTCGCCTGCGACGGCCGGTGCCTGCCCCTGGCTGTCGTCCTCACCCCCGGCAACGTCAACGACTGCACTGTGTTCAAAGCGGTGCTGGAATCTGTGCGGGTGCCTCGGGCAGGCGCCGGGCGGCCGCGGCAAAGACCCGACACGGTCATCGCGGACAAGGCGTACTCGTCACGGGAGGTCCGACAGGACCTGCGGCGCCGGGGCATCCGCGCAGTCATCCCGGTGCGGACCGACCAAAGGGCCAATCGCCAGCGCCGCGGCAGAGCCGGTGGCAGACCACCGGCCTTCGACCCCGAGCTCTGCAAAGCCCGCAACGTGGTCGAGCGCTGCTTCAGCCGCCTCAAGCAATTCCGAGCCATCGCGAGCGCTTCGACAAGCTGGCAACCCGCTACCGGGCCGGACTCACATCGCCTCACTCATCCTTTGGCTCCGCCAACCCGCTCACGAACGATTGCCAGACACGG
Organism: Streptomyces puniciscabiei; assembly: GCF_006715785.1. Taxonomy (NCBI): domain Bacteria; kingdom Bacillati; phylum Actinomycetota; class Actinomycetes; order Kitasatosporales; family Streptomycetaceae; genus Streptomyces; species Streptomyces puniciscabiei. The sequence continues at coordinate 6,316,260 of NZ_VFNX01000001.1, read as the reverse complement.
CCTAGAACTATTCGTGTGGCCCCCACTCGGTCTGCGCCGAGCAGTTCGCCGATCGGCTCGACGAACTCGGCCCCGGCCCCGGACGTTGACACGATCACGACGTTGTGGCCGGCCGTGTGGTGCTCTCCTCGGTGAGCGAGGCGGCCTCGCGTAGATGATCGGGTCGATCAGGTCGTGCAGGGTCTCGGCGACGATCTCCCGCACCTGCTGTACGTTCCAGCCGCGGCACAGCGCGGGCAGGTACTCGCGCATGCGCTCCATCTGATCGTGATACAGGCCGCCGGCCAGTAGAGCGAACTGGGCCTATGCGGTACGCAGCGCGGCCCTGCCGTTGATCAGCCCACCTTGGCGGACGGTTCTGCTGAAGGTGAGCGTGCTCGACTTCGCAATGACCGTCTTGTCCAGATCAAAGAAGGCTGCTGCGCGGGGCAAGAAGTGGTCTTCCACGACCCTGGGCATAGGCGCCCACCATTCGGCGTAAGGTGGGGCGCCCTTGTTTGCTCCACGCGGATTTCAGGTATTCCATGGAGGTCCTCACCCGTACGGCCGAACGGGACGTCGCTGCACGCGCGACGGCCCCCTGCTGCCACAGGAGGCCGTCTGGTTGGTGAAGCCGACATCCCGCGAGAGGAGCCGTCTCCATGAACCATGCTAGGACGCATAGCGGCGAGAGCCCACCCGAGATCCGCTTAACCCGCCGAACGCGGCGCTACCGTAAGCCGCTTGTTGCTGTCGTTGTCATCTGTGTCGGATTGCTATGTGCCCTGGTGTTGTTGGGCGCGGTGACCGCGGAGCGTGCTACGGCGGTGGCTGTGGTCGCGGGTGCAGGCGTTGCGTCAGTCAGGGCAATCCTGGCCGAGCAGCAGCGAGATGATCCCGCCGACGGCGGCTGACACGAGATTCCGTTGTGCCTTCCGTCTCAACGGACTTGGTCGATACAGCAGCCGAGTACAACAACTGCAGCAACCATCCCCGTCCAACAGTGTTCAGAAGGCCGCGCCAGGTGGAGACGGTCTGGCCCCGTGCCAGGCCGTCTCCGTTTCCGTCTCATTCAGCTACGTTCACCACCGTACAGACGGTCCACCGCCAACGACCAGCTCGGCCGTCGTTCGCCCATGAACGCAGGTGAACGGTCACGGCCGCATCCCTTCCCCCGGCCAACACACCTGGAAAGCGTGTTGGTCGCCCGTTCGCTGGACGTATAAGGGCTACGAGTGCGCAGACGGGTGGCCGTCAGACTCCCTCGGCCGCCAAGGAAGGTGCGCTCTGTCAGCGTCGGCCAGTAGCCTGCGGCGATCACCCGTGGTACGCCTGGAGGGTTCGTGGAAGCCACCGCTCTCGTCACTCCCGACCGGCTGTGGTCGGCGCAGGAGGTCTTGGTGCGCCCGAGCCCTGTCCCGGCGGCGGCAGGGGTCTATGGGTGGCACTTCAAGCAGTCGCCCCACCCGGACCTGGACGCTGGGCGCCTCCTCTATGTCGGGATAGCCCCGCGATATATGGCGAACCGGACCAGCACCCAAAACCTGCGGAAGCGGGTGCGGAACCACTACCGGGGCAATGCGGCCAGTTCGACGCTGCGGCTCACCCTCGGTTGCCTGCTCGGACTTGAGCTGCGCCGCGTGGGCAACGGCCAGAAGATGACCTTCGGCAAGGCCGGCGAAGCCACGCTGAGTCAGTGGATGGCGGACAACGCGCGAGTGTGCTGGATCGAGCAGAACGAACCGTGGACCCTGGAGTCCCGGCTCATCTCCCCACTCGACCTCCCCCTGAACCTCGCCCAGAACCGCCATAACGCGTTCCACGGTCGACTGGAGGAGCTACGGGCCGGAGCACGGCAGCGAGCGAAGGAGCTGCCGATCAGCTCTTAGGTCCGCCGACGGGGCCACCTGTACGCGGTCGGACGTTGACCTCTTCAGAACGCGAACCCGAACATGGCACGCACCAGTAGAGATTGCGAAGTCATAGTCGCTTTCGGAGCCCAAGAGGTGATGGAGCCTCTTACCCAGCCCGACGAGCATCGCGAGTGGCACCAGTGCTTTGAACCCATCCCTGGCATGGACGCATGGGCCATCGACTTCTGACGACGCAACTGGACAGGCCTTCTGCCTCACTTGGAGCAGATGCCCTGGCCCTTCCCGGGAACGGTTCAGGTTCTGCTTCGGGACCAGGACGACGACTGCTTCGGGCTCTGGATGCTGCATGAGGGCAGGCGGTGCTCCGCAGTCCGACAATCATCCCGAGGCAAGAGGATCTGGTCAGCCCGGTTACGCCGCCATCCCAGCAGGCGCCTTCCAGACGCCCGGGAAAGGCGCCTGACCTGGCTTTCCCCCGTCAGGCGCCTTTCGCCCGGCCTCACCCGGCGGTGAGCGCGGTTCGCACGGCGGCGTCAGTTCCTCTCGGTTTCGAAGGTGCGCAGCAGATCGGCGGCGACGCTCACGGCGATGGTCGCGGGCTCCTTGCCGGTGATGTCGGCCAGTCCGATCGGAGTCTTGATCCGGTCGATGGTGGCCTCGTCGTGACCGCCCTCGGTGGTGAGGAGTTTGCGGAACCGCACCCACTTGGCCGCCGAGCCGATCAGCCCGATGGAACCGAGATGGGTGGTGCGCAGGGCGGCGTCGCACAGAGCGGCGTCCTCGGCGTGATCATGGGTCATGATCAGGACGTGGGTGCCGCGCGGCAACTCCTCCAGCACCTCCTCGGGCAGCAGCGGCGTGTGATGCACGTGCACCTGCGCCACCGCGTCGGCCAGCACGTCGAGCCGCTCCTCGGTGAGGACGTCGGAGCGCGTGTCGATCAGGTGGAGGTCGAGGTCCTGACGTGCCAGGATGCGCGCCAGTTCCAGCCCGACGTGCCCGACGCCGAAGATCGCCACCGCCCGTACCACCGGAAGCGGTTCGAGCAGCACCGAGACCGTACCGCCGCAGCACTGCACGCCGTGCTGGTTGGTCACCTTGTCGTTCAGGGCGAAATCGATCAGCTCCGGCTCCGGTTTGGACACGGCGATCATCTCCCGGGCCCGATCGATCGCGACGGCCTCCACATTGCCGCCGCCGATCGAGCCCCACGTCCGGGTCTGCCCCACGACGAGTTTCGCGCCGGCGTCGCGCGGCGCATGACCGCGCACGGTCGCGACGGTCACCAGCACGCCGGCCTCCCGGCGTGCCCGCAACCGTGCGACCGCGGCGATCCACGTCATGTCAGGCACTGTTCAACGCTTTTGCGTCGGTTCGGATCCTGCCGCCCGCGGCGCGACCGTTGCCGGGATGGCCGCCTGCGGCAGACCCGGCGCGGGCGTGACCGTTGTGCGAGGCATCGCTCCGACGGGCCTCCTGGACCGCCCAGTACACCGCCTCCGGCGTCGCGGGCGAGGCCAGATCGACGCTGGCCCCGCTCGGCCCGAACGCGGCGACGGCCTGCCGCAGCGCCTCGCGCACCGAGAACGCCAGCATCAGCGGAGGCTCACCCACCGCCTTGGAGCCGTAGACCGCGCCCTCCTCGGTGGCGTTCTCCAGCAGCGTGACGTTGAACTCCTCGGGCATCTCCGAGAAGCTCGGCAGCTTGTAGGTGCTCGCGGCCTGGGTCAGCAGCCGGCCGCGGTGCGGCCCGTCACTGACGTCCCAGCGCAGGTCCTCGAGCGTCAGCCAGCCCGCGCCCTGCACGAAACCGCCCTCGACCTGGCCGATGTCGATCAGCGGGGACAGGCTGTCGCCGACGTCGTGCACGATGTCCACCCGCCGGATGCGGTACGCGCCGGTGAAGCCGTCCACCTCCACCTCGGTCGCGGCGGCGCCATGGGCGAAGTACTTGAACGGCGAGCCCCGGAACGTCTTCGCGTCCCAGTGCAGCCCCTCGGTCCGGTAGAAACCGGACGCCGACAACTGCACGCGCTGGAAGTACGCGGTGCGCACCAGGTCGTCCCAGGCCAGCTCCTTGTCGCTGCCCAGGGCACGCGCGACGCCCTCGGTGATGCGCACGTCCGAGGCGTTCGCGCCCAGCTGGGTGGCGGCCACCTGCAGCAGCCGCGTCCGCAACTGCTCACAGGCGTTCTTGACCGCCCCGCCGTTGAGGTCCGCCCCGGAACTGGCGGCGGTGGCGGAGGTGTTGGGCACCTTGTCGGTGCGGGTGGGGGCCAGCCGCACCTTGTGCAGCGGGATGCCCAGCGTGGTCGCGGCCACCTGCAGCATCTTGGTGTGCAGGCCCTGGCCCATCTCGGTGCCGCCGTGGTTGATCAGGACCGAGCCGTCCTTGTAGATCAGCACCAGCGCGCCGCCCTGGTTGAAGGCGGTGAGGTTGAACGAGATGCCGAACTTGATGCCGGTGATCGCGAGGGCCCGCTTGGTGTGCGGGTGCGCTGCGTTGAAGGCGGCGATCTCGCGCTTGCGATCGGCGATGGCGGCGTCGTCCTGGACCTGCCGCCAGACGGTGGAGATCCGTTCGGGCTGCGTGACCGGCTGCCCGTACGGCGTCGTCTGGCCCTGGCCGGGCTGGTAGAAGTTGCGTTCCCGCAGCTCCATGGGGTCCAGGCCGAGCAGCGGCGCGCAGCGGCCCAGGATGTCCTCGATCACCAGCATGCCCTGGGGTCCGCCGAAACCGCGGAAGGCGGTGTTGGAGACCGTGTTGGTCCTGGCGACGCGACCGGCTACGCGCGCGTTGGGGATCCAGTAGGTGTTGTCGATGTGGCACAGCGCCCGGGCCAGCACCGGCTCGGAGAGGTCCAGGCTCCAGCCGCCGTCCGCTGTCAGGGTGGCGTCCAGGGCCTGGATACGGCCGTCCGCGTCGAAGCCGATCCGCCACGTGGCGTGGAAACCGTGGCGCTTGCCGGACATGGTCAGGTCCTGGGTCCGATTGAGGCGGAACCGGACCGGCCGGCCGGTCAGCTTGGCGCCGAGCGCGGCGACGGCCGCGAACCCGTGCGGCTGCATCTCCTTGCCGCCGAAACCGCCGCCCATCCGCAGGCACTGCACGGTCACCTCGTGGGCGGGCACCCCGAGCACGTGCGAGACGATCTCCTGGGTCTCCGACGGGTGCTGGGTGCTGCTCTGGATGAACACCTGCCCGTTCTCGTCGACCTGGGCCAGCGCCGCGTGCGTCTCGAGATAGAAGTGCTCCTGGCCGGAGAACTGGAACTCTCCGGTGAACACGTGCGCGGAGTCGGCGAAGCCCGCGTCGACGTCGCCGTGCACCATCACCGGCTGGGCACCGTGATAGCTGCCGGCCGCCATCGCGTCCTGCAGCGTGATCAGCGAGGGCAGTTCGTCGAGTTCCACCTCCACGGCCGCCGCACCGAGCCGGGCCGCCTCCAGGGTCTCGCCGAGCACCCAGGCGACCGCGTGGCCGTAGAACATGACCTCGTCGGGGAACAGCGGTTCGTCGTGCTTCATCCCCGCGTCGTTGACGCCGGGCACGTCGGCACCGGTCAGCACCCGGACCACACCGGGCACGGCGAGCGCGGGCTCGGTGCGCAGCGCGGTGATCCTCCCGTGGGCCTTCATGACCTGGACCGGGTAGGCGTGCAGCACGTCCTTGGTGCGCTGGACCAGGTCGTCGGTGTAGAGCGCGGTACCGGTGACGTGCAGGTTGGCGCTCTCGTGCGGCATCGGGACACCGACGACGGGCTTTTCGGGACGCTCGGACAAATGGCTCATGACGACACCGCCTCGGTGTTCTGCGCGTACAGCTTCAGCAGGCTCTCGCCGAGCATCGCGGAGCGGTAGTCGGCGCTGGCACGGTGATCGCTCATCGGGGTGCCCTCGGCCCGCAGCACCTGGGCCGCGGCCTCGACGGTCTCCACCGCCCACGTCCTGCCCTCCAGGGCCGCCTCGGTGGCGAGGGCGCGGATCGGGGTGGCGGCCACGCCGCCCAGGCCGATGCGCGCCTTGCGGACGACTCCGTCCTCGATGTCGAGCGCGAAAGCGACCGCCACGCTGGAGATGTCGTCGAAGCGCCGCTTGGCGATCTTGTGAAAGCCCACGACCGGCGACAGCGGCAGCGGGATGCGCACCGCGCGGATCAGCTCGCCGCGACGGCGAACGCTCTGCCGGTAGCCGGTGAAGTAGTCCGCCAGCGGGACCTCACGCTCACCGTCGGCGTCGGCGAGCACCACCGACGCCTCCAGCGCGAGCAGCACGGGCGGGCTGTCACCGATGGGGGAGCCGGTACCCAGGTTGCCGCCGAAGGTCGCGCTGTTGCGGATGAGCCGGGACGCGAACTGCGGGAACAGCTCTGCCAGCAGCGGGACCCCGCCGTCGAGCCGGCGTTCGATCTCGGTGAGCGTCAGCGCCGCCCCGATCTCGATGTGGTCGGAGTCGACGCGCAGCTCCCGCAGTTCGGGCAGCCGGTCGATGGCGATCACGCAATCCGCGCGGCGGGAGCGGATGTTCACCTCGACGCCCCAGTCGGTGGAGCCGGCGACCACCACCGCGTCGGGCCGCTCGCGCAGCAGCCGCAGCGTCTCGGCCAGGGTGCTCTTGCGCAGGAACGCCTGGTCGTCCTGGGTGTACTCGGTGGCGACCGGGGCGGGCGGGGACTGCTCGCGGCGCTGCGCCAGCGGGTCCTCCTCGGTGGGCACACCGACGGCGAACGCGGCATCGCGAATCGGGCGGTACCCGGTGCAGCGGCACAGGTTTCCGCTCAGCGCGTGCAGATCGAATCCGTTCGGCCCGTGCTCGGCGTCGCCGCTGTGCTCGGCATCGGCACTGTGCTTGCCGTCGGCACTGCCGGCCGGGTCCGCATGCGCGCACCGGTCCGGCCGGTAGTACTCGGCGGCCATGCTGCACACGAATCCCGGCGTGCAGTAGCCGCACTGGGAGCCGCCGCGGACCGCCATCTCCTCCTGCACCGGGTGCAAGGTGGGCGGTGTGCCGGGTTCGCCGGCGGTGGCGAGACCTTCGGAGGTGATGATCTCCTGACCGTCGAGCGCCGCGACCGGGACCAGGCAGGCGTTGACCGCCACCCAGTCGGTCGGCTTGTTCACCCCGGGACGGGCCACCAGGACCGAACAGGCGCCGCACTCACCCTCGGCGCAGCCCTCCTTGGTACCGGTGAGCCCACGTTCGCGCAGGAAGTCCAGCACTGTGGTGTGGGGCGCAGCCGGTGAAATCGGTGTTTCTGTCCCATTGACCGTGATCCGCGCCGCTACCATGACGGGCCTTCGTTCCGATGCGCGCTGGGTCGATTCATCATGTTCGCCAATTTCAGGCAGCTTTCTGTGTTCAGACGCGCCACGTGGGAGAAGCGGGCGCAAAAGGGCACGCGACAGCGACGTGCCAGAAGGTGGTGACGGGAAACCCGGCATGTGCCACGGACGGGCACATCAGAACGGCTTGCTCAGCAGCCGTGCGCGATCCGACCCGGAACCCAGACGGTGCACTGGGCGAGGCGACCGAGATCAGAGCAGGTGTACATCCGCTGGTCGCCTCCTTTCGGTAGTCATGGATCGGCTACCGCAAGCTAGTGGCTGGGGCTACGGAGGTCAAGAGGTCGAGCCCCGCTGGTCGTCGGCGAGGACGAGGCGGGTCGTCAGGCCGGGAGCCCCGTTTCCGCCTGGAAGCCGCCTTCGGGACGGGGGGCCGCCCGGAAGTGCCCCTTGAGCAGGCCGAACGCGCTCGCGCATGCCGGCGATGCCGTAGCCGGCCCCGGCCGGACGCTGGTCGCGGCCGTCGTCCGTGCCGGTCAGCCTCGTCTCGTGCGCCGGGCTGTTCGAGGCGACGCGCACGTTTCCCCCGGCGGCCGCGATGAGCAGCGGCGACCGGCCGGCCACGCGACAGAGTCTGCTGGTCCGCGACGTCTTCGGTGTGCTGCTCTTCGTGATCGGGGCGGGTGTGGTGGCGTTCGACGCCGCTCCGGGTGCTTCCGGGCTGCTGCGCATGTCGGTGGGCGCCGGGTTCTGCGCGCTGTGTCTGCTGTTCCTGCTGCCGACGCTGTCCCGTCCGGTCGTCACGGTGGCCTCGCCGCTGCTGCCGCAGCCCGGGGAAGCTCGCCCGGCTCAACGCCGTACGCAACCCGCGGCGCACGGCCACGACCGGCGGTGCCCTCGCCGCCGGGCTCAGCATGATCACCGCGATGACGGCGGTGGGGAACTCCGTGGCCGGAGCGGTCGACGATACCGTCTCGGGCAGGGGGCGGGTCCTGGTCGATTCCAAGGTCGCCGCGGCCGACGGGCTGTCGGTCGGCTCATCGGTGCAGGTCACGTATCCCGACGGCGGCGAATGGTCCGTGACCGTCGGCGGGATCTTCGACGACAGCAAGGTCCTGTCCACGGTCCTGGTCCCGGCCTCGGCCGTCACCGCGCACCAGGTGGAGCCGTACATCGGGAGCATCCTTGTCAGCGGTGAGCACGGCGCCGGCGACGCGCTGAAGACGCTGCAGACCGCCACCGGCCACAACCCGGCCATCGGGATCAACGACCAGCAGGGCATGGAGGACGGCTTCAGCGGCACGATCACCTCGGGGCTGAACCTGCTCCACCCGGAACGCCGACGCGAGATCGGCACGCTGCGGGCGATCGGCATGGGCCGCGCAGGCGTCAAGCGCATGGTCCAGCCGGGTCCCCACGATCGTGCCGTTCGCCCGGATGGTGCTGTTCCTGCTGCCGGCCGGGCTCGTCGGGGCTGTCGCCGCTGGGTGGCCCGCCCGGCAGGCCGTCCGGCCGGAGATGCAGACGAGCATCCGGACCGGCTGAGACCGGTACGGCACCGGGGTGGGCGCTTTCGCGGTGGCCGGGTGATGCTGGTGAACGAGCAGCCCTGCGAGCAGGCCGGGAGGCGCGGCCAGGTGATAGCCGTCAATCCGTTGAACAGCGCCTCGGTGCTGGCCGCCTTCGGCGCGATCGGCGTCCTGGTGGTGATCTTCGCGGAGTCCGGTCTGCTGATCGTCGGCTTCTTCCTGCCCGGTGACACCCTGCTGTTCCCCGCCGGTGTGCTGTGCGCCGGCGGTGCCCACCAGGCGCCCCGGCTGGCGTTGTGGCAGGTGCTGCTGTGCGCGGCGGTGGGGGCGGTGGTGGGAGGGCAGGTCGGGTACCTGATCGGGCGGCACGGCGGCCGGGCCCTGCTGGCGCGCACCTCCAGCCGGCGGGTCAAGGCGGCGGCCACCCGGGCCGAGGAGCTGCTGGCCCGGTACGGCTACCGGAAGGCCCTGGTCATCGGCCGGTTCGTGCCGTTGCTGCGGACGGTGCTGCATCCTGTGGCCGGCGTCCTCGGGGTGCCCGTGCGGACCTTCACGCTCTGGCAGACCGTGGCCGGGGTGCTGTGGTCGCAGCTGCTCGTCCTCGCCGGTTACAGCCTCGGTACGTCCGTCCCGCACGTCGACGACTACCTGCTGCCGCTGGTCGCCGTGGTCGTCGTCCTGTCGATGCTGCCCCTCCTGTTCGAGGCCCGCCGCGCCCGCCGCGAAGGGCGTGCCCGCCGGTGACAGTGCCGCGCGCCCAGTGCGCCGCACTGTGCCGCCCGGCGTCCGCGGCGCCGTCGTGGCGGCTCGCGCAGTTCCCCGCGCCGCTTCGGGGCGCGCTTCACTGATCTTGCCGAGGCGCCGGTTACAGCCTCGGCACGTCCGCCCCCCACGTCGACGACTACCTGCTGCCGCTGGTCGCCGTGGTCGTCGTCCTGTCGATGCTGCCCCTCCTGTTCGAGGCCCGCGCAGTTACCCGCGCCGCTTCGGGGGGCGCTTCGCTGGCGTTGCCGAGGCGCCGGGTCCGTGACATCGGGTGAGGTACGGCCGCAGGGTCACACCCGGACGAAGCACAGCAGGGCTACTCTGGCGTCTCCCGTACCAGCCGACCGACCAGCAGAGTCGCGAGATGCCCGTACGCCGCGTCGTGCCCACCATCCGGTCGACCGCGCTGCCGCAGAGCGCGGAGTTCTACGGTGTGCTGGGGCTGGAGGAGGTCATGAACCATGGCTGGATCATGACCCTGGCCTCCCGGCAGAACCCGAGCGCGCAGCTCAGCCTGATGACCGGGGACCGCACCGCGCCGGTCGCCCCGGATCTGAGCATCGAGGTCGAGGACGTGGACGCGGCATACGCGGCGATGCTCGAGCGCGGCGCGGAGATCGTGCATCCGCTCACGGACGAGGAGTGGGGCGTACGCCGGTTCTTCGTGCGGGATCCGAACGGCCGGGTGGTGAACGTGCTCGGTCACCGCTGACCCGACCGGGCCGGGCCGACGAGGCGTTCTGGACGGGCCGGTGACGATCCGTGAGACTGGCCGGGTCCGACGTCCCGCGCCCCGGCTCTCCAGGAGGGTGACCCATGGATGAGGAAATCCCGCGCGTCGAACTCACCCCCGAGGCCGCGGACCTGGTGCGGCGGCTGCACGCCGAGCACGGTCCGCTGATGTTCCACCAGTCCGGCGGCTGCTGCGACGGCAGCGCGCCCATGTGCTACCCGGACGGCGAGTTCCGCACCGGCGGCTCCGACGTGCTGCTGGCGGAACTGACGGTGGACGGCGTGGCCGAGCCCGTCACCTTCTGGATGTCCCGGAGCCAGTACGAGGCCTGGAGCCACACCCGGCTGATCGTGGACGTGGTACCCGGACGGGGCAGCGGCTTCTCGCTGGAGGCACCCGAGGGGGTGCGTTTCCTCACCCGTTCTCGCGTAGTCGACGCCTAGTCGGCCCGGCGGTCGCCGCCCTCTGGTCCACTGCCCTTGACGGCCGTACGACAGCCCGTACGGCAGGGACAGTTGACGACCCATCAGGGGGCCACGGTGATCAGACGTCGCAGGCGTTCGGCAGCGGGCAGAGCGGTACTCACGGTTGTCACGGCGTTCGGTGTGCTGGCCGGTGCGGCCCTGGCGGGGGCGGCGCCGGCCGGTGCCGTACCGGCCGGCAGCCGCATCGCGCCGGGTGTCACCTACCGGCAGTTCGACGTCCGGGCGGCCGCGGGCCCGGCACACGCCCATCTGGTCACGGTCGATCTGGCCGACCCGCACGTCCGGGTGGACCTGCTGTACCCGGGCGCGGTGGCGGCCCGGGCCACCGTCTCCGGGATGGCGGACTCGGCCGGGGCGGTCGCGGGGGTCAACGGTGACTTCTTCGACATCAGCGAGACCCAGCATCCGGGCGTGGACGCCACCGGCGCCGGCGTCGGACCGGCGATCGCGGGCGGGCAGGTGCTCAAGGCGGCGGTGCCGAACGGCCAGCGGTTCGGACCCGCGCTGCCGCCGGGCACGAGCACGCAGGACGTCTTCGGCGTCGGCACCGACGGGCGGGCCCGGCTGGACCGCCTCTCCCTCACCGGCAGCGTGGACACACCGGACGGCACGTTGCCGTTGAAGGGCCTCAACCAGTACGCGCTCCCGGAGAACTCCGTGGGCGCCTTCACCGCCCGCTGGGGCAGCGCCTCCCGGATGCGTGCCGTGTGCGGTACCGACGCCCAGCGGTCGGCGCCGTGCAGCACCGACACCTACGAGGTGAAGGTCCGGGGCGGCCGGGTGGTCTCGGCCGCCGACACTCCGGGCAGCGGGTCGATCCCGGCGGACACCACGGTCCTGGTGGGCCGCGAGGAGGGTGCGCAGCAGCTGCGCAAGCTCGCCGTCGGTGACGCGGTGAAGGTCACGCACGACCTGGTGGCCTCGTCGGGGGTGCCGTACGCCTTCGCGGTCGGCGGCTTCCCGGTCCTCGAGGGCGGCGAGGCGCTGCCCGGTCTGGACAACACCGCCTCGTCGGTGCGCACGGCCGTGGGCTTCCGGGACGGCGGCCGGCAGCTGCTGATCCTGGCGCTGGACGGGGCCGCCGCGTACCGGACCGGTATGACGGTCGCGGAGGAGGCCGACACCATGCGCTCGCTGGGCGCGTCCGACGCGTTCAACCTCGACGGCGGCGGCTCGACGGAGCTGGTCACCCGCGACGAGGGGGCGAGCGCCGTGACGGTCCGCAACCATCCGAGCACCGGCGCCGAGCGCCCCGTCGCGAACGGCATCGGGGTGTTCTCGGCCGGCTGACCTCAGGGCCGCAGACTGCTCACCAGGTCGGCGGTCGTCATGAGCCCGCTGTGGATGGTGGGCGCCATGCTCGTACCGGCCAGGAAGAAGCCGAGCAGCATGCAGACCAGAGCGTGGGAGATCTTCAGCGAGCAGTTGCGAATGAAGATCACGGCCAGGATCAGGAGCAGCACGACCGCAGAGACCGGAATGACCACCAGGAACCTCCTCCGCCACACCCCTTGAGCGGCGTTCGGCCGCAAGTGTGGCGTAGCGGAGGGTTTGTCCGGGTGGCTGACATGTCCCCCGAACGAGTGGTGTCACCCGGTGGGGCGGGCGTCCAGGAAGGTCTCGAGGCCGGCCAGGTCGTCGGTGTTCAGGTAGTCGACACCGGCGGCGAGCAGTTCCGTCCACAGGGCGTCGCGGGCCGGGCCCGCGGCGTCCGGGGTGGCCCAGAACCGCACCTGCTGACCGCGGGCGTGCGCGGCGGCGGTGATGCTCCGCAGCTTCTGCCGCTCGGCGTCGGGGAACGCGCCCTCGCCCGACCAGGTGAAGTTCTGCGTCCAGTTGTCGCTGATCAGCGAGATGAAGGTGGCCGGGGCGGGTCCGCCGAGATCGGTGAGCCGGCCGTCGTAGAAGGCGCGCCGCTCCTGCTGCGCCTCCATGGGGAGGCGGGCGGCGCGGTCGCCGGAGATGACGGCGGTGACCGGTCCGGGGTGGACCCGGCCGTGCGCGTACCGGGTGAACAGGTGCGGGTGGCGGCGCAGACGGCGGTCGAGTTCGAGGTACGTCGAGGAGCCCTCGGTCTTGATGTCGATCAGGAGCTGCAGCGGCCGCCGCCAGCCCTGGTACACGGCACCGTGGTTCTCCCGGACCCGGGCGGCGAGCGGGTCGAGGTAGAGGGATTCGAGGGTGCGGGAGGGGTCCAGCTCGGAGCTGTCGTGGCCGATGAGGAGCTGGTCGCCGACGAGGAAGATGTCGGCCTCGACGCTGTTGAAGCGGTGGTCGAGGGCGTCGAACAGCGGCCGGGGGTGCTCGTAGTCGTTGTGGGCGTGCGCGTTCCACAGCGGGTGCGGACCGCGCGGTTGTCCGCCGGCCAGGGCGCGGCCCGTGGGCAGGGCGAGCGTGCCCACGCAGGCGGCGCCGAGGGTGGTGAGGGCTCTGCGACGGGTGGTGAGGGCCATGCGCATACTCCCTTGAGGTGCCGGAGGGGACCTCAAGGGAGTATGCGTTCGGTCTACGGCCAACATCCCCCGCCCAGAGGGGAGTTCGCCCTGTGTTCACTTGTGGGCGCCGGTGGTCAGGGCCCTTGGAGATCCACCAACCCGGCCAGCGCCGAGCGATGCTCGCCCGCCGTGCCGTAGGCGATCGAGTCCGCCTTGGCCCGCTTCAGATACAGGTGGATCGGATGCTCCCAGGTCATCCCGATGCCGCCGTGCAGCTGCAGGGCCTCCTCGGCGGCATGGACGGCCACCGGTGCCGCGTAGGCCTGCGCGACGGCGACCGACACGTCCGTGTCCTCGCCGGAGGCCAGCGCGTCGGCGGCGGCCCGGGCGGCGGCGCGGAGGTTCACGACCTCCAGCCACAGCTGCGCCAGCCGGTGCTTGAGCGCCTGGAATCCGCCGACCGGCCGGTTGAACTGCTTGCGCTCCTTCAGATAGCGGACCGTCTCGGTCAACGCCCAGTCGGCAACGCCCAGTTGCTCGGAGGCCAGCAGTCCGGCGGCGGCGCGCAGGGCGCGTCGTACGGCGGGATCGGCGTCACCGACGCGGCGGCCGGGTGCACCCTCCAGCCGTACCGTCGCCAGTGGCCGGGTCAGGTCGAGGGAGCTCTGCGGGGTGACCGTCGCGTCGCCCGCGGCCACCGCGTACAGGCCGCCGTCCTCGGCCGGGACGAGCAGGACGTCCGCCACGGCCGCGTCGGCGATGCCGGTCAGCTCGCCGTGCAGGGCGCCGTTTTCCAGGCGTACGGCCTTATGAACGGCGCCCGGAGCCGAGTGCAGGCCGACGGCGAGGGCGCCGATGGTGCGCCCGGAGGCCAGCTGTCCCAGCAGCTCCTCGTCACCGCAGGCCAGCAGGGCCTCCGTGGCCACGACCGCGCTGGTGAGATACGGCACCGGAGCGACCGCCCGCCCCAGCTCCTCCAGGACCACGGCGACCTCGCGGGCGGAGGCGCCCTGGCCGCCCTGCTCCTCGGGAACCAGGAGCCCGGCAAGGCCCATGCCCTCGGTGAGGGACTTCCACAGGGCGAGGTCGTGCGGGGTGTCCGACTCGACGCGGGCGATGACGTCCGCCGGCGCGCAGTGGTCCGTGAGGAGGTCGCGGACGGCGGCGCGCAGCGCCTCTTCCTCCTCGGAGTACAGCAGGTCCGCCGCTGTTGTCATCGGGCCAGGTCCTTCCATGCGACGTCCTTGTCGGTGCGCGGTTCGGCGGGCAGGCCGAGGACCCGCTCGGCGACGATGTTCAGCAGGACCTCGGTGGTCCCGCCCTCGATGCTGTTGCCCTTGGAGCGCAGATAGCGGTAGCCGGCGTCGCGGCCGGTGAAGTCGACCAGCTCGGGGCGGCGCATGGTCCAGTCGTCGTACAGCAGGCCCTCCTCGCCCCTGAGTTCCACCTCCAGGCCGCTGATCTCCTGGTTGAGGCGGGCGAAGGCGAGCTTCATGCCGGCGCCCTCGGGGCCGGGCTGGCCGGCGACGAGCTGCTGGCGCAGGCGTTCGGCGGTGAGGCGGGAGACCTCGGCCTCGACCCACAGCTTCAGCAGCCGCTGGTGCAGGTCGTGGGTGCGCAGCTCGGGACGTTCGCGCCAGGTCTTCGACACCGGGCCGATCATGCCGCCCTCGCGGGGCAGCCGCATGCCGCCGATGGCCACGCGCTCGTTGTTGAGCGTGGTCTGGGCGACCCGCCAGCCGTCGCCGACCTCGCCGAGGCGGCAGGAGTCGGGGATGCGGACGTCGGTGAGGAAGACCTCGTTGAACTCGGCCTCACCGGTGATCTGGCGCAGCGGTCGGACGTCGACGCCGGGGTCGGTCATGTCGCAGAGGAAGTAGGTGATGCCGGCGTGCTTGGGCACGCTGGGGTCGGTGCGGGCGATGAGGATGGCCCAGCGGGCGTTGTGCGCGCCGGACGTCCAGACCTTCTGCCCGTTGACCACCCAGCCGTCGCCTTCTCGTACCGCCCGGGTGCCGAGCGCGGCGAGGTCGGAGCCTGCGCCGGGTTCGCTGAACAGCTGGCACCAGACCTCCTCGCCCGTCCACAGCGGGCGCAGGTAGCGCTGCTTCTGCTCGTCCGTGCCGTACTTCAGGATGGTCGGCGCGGCCATGCCGAGGCCGATGCCGTTGCGGCGCGCGTCGTTGTCGGGTGCGCCCGCGGCCTCCAGCTCGGCGTCCACGACGGCCTGGAGGTGGCGGGGCGCACCCAGTCCGCCGAGGCCCTCGGGGTAGTGCACCCAGGCGAGGCCGGCGTCGAAGCGGGCGCGCAGGAAGTCCAGGCGGCCGGTGCTCGCGGGCGGATGTGCTGCCAGCAACTCCCGTGTGCGGCGGCGCAGTTCGTCGGCGTCGGTCATGCTGCTCCCTCCATCACCACGGCGATCCGGCCGGTGGAGAGGCCGTCCGCCACCTTCTGCACGGCCACGGCGGCCTCGTTCAGCGGCACCCGCTCGCTGACCAGCGGCCTGATCGCGCCGCGGGCGGCCAGTTCGGTCAGTTCCTCGTGGCAGCGCTGGACCAGCTTGGGGTTCTTGGTGTTGTACAGGCCCCAGTGCAGGCCGAGGATCGAGTAGTTCTTCACCAGCGCGTGGTTGAGGGCCGGGCTGGGGATGGTGCCGCTCGCGAAGCCGACCACGACGATCCGGCCCTCGAAGGCGACGAGCTTGGCGGACTGCGCGTAGGCCTCGCCGCCCACGGGGTCGTAGATCACGTCCGCGCCCCGGCCGCCGGTGGCCTCCTTCACGGCCGCGATCACGTCCTCGGAGCGGCGGTCGACCACCACGTCACAGCCCAGTTCGCGGGCCACGGCGGCCTTGTCCGCGCCGCCGACGACACCGATCACGGTGGCGCCGGCCGCCTTGCCCAGTTGCACGGCGGCGCTGCCCACGCCACCGGCGGCGGCGTGCACGAGCAGGGTCTCGCCCGCCTCCAGGTGTGCCCGGCGGTGCAGGCCGAACCAGCCGGTCTGGTAGCCGATGTGCAGCGCGGCGGCCTCGGCGTCGTCCAGCGCCTCGGGCGCCGGCAGCAGGGCGCGGGCGTCGGCCAGGGCGTACTCGGCGAAACCGCCGTACGGCAGCGCGGGGTTGGCGATCACCCGGCGGCCGTCCTCGGTCTCGCCGCAGATCTCCACGCCGGGCGTGAACGGCAGCGGCGGGCGCACCTGGTACTGGCCCCGGCACAGCAGCGCGTCCGGGAAGTTGATGTTCGCGGCGCGCACGCGCAGGCGCACCTGGCCGTCACCGGGCGTGGGCGGCTCCACCTCTGTCAGGCGCATCACCTCGCTCGGCTCGCCGTTCTCGTGCACTTGCCATGCCTGCATGCGGGCCTCCACGGGACTGCTTCGTCTGACCGGGTCCGAGGACATACTAAGCGGTCGCTTGTCCATCGGGGAACTGTCGGCCGTGTCACTTCCGCCGCGGCCGTGCCCGTACGTGCATCCGCTCCCCCTGCGGCCCGAACAGACTGAGGAACTCCACCGGCCCCTCCCCCGTCGACCCGAACCAGTGCGGCACGCGCGTGTCGAACTCGGCGGCCTCCCCCGCCGACAGCACCACGTCGTGCTCCCCGAGGACGAGGCGCAGCCGCCCCGAGAGCACATACAGCCACTCGTACCCCTCATGGCTGCGCGGATCCGGCTCCTGCCTCCGCTGCGGTTCCAGCACCTTGAAGGCCTGCAGGCCGCCGGGCTGGCGGGTCAGCGGCCAGTGGGTGCGCCCGCCCCGCACGATCGGCTCCGCCCGCACCCGCGGGTCCCCGACCGGTGGCGCGCCGACCAGTTCGTCCAGCGGCACCTGGTGGGCCTGGGCGATCGGCAGCAGCAGTTCGAGGCTGGGCCTGCGCAGCCCGGACTCCAGCCGGGAGAGGGTGCTGACGGAGATGCCGGTGGCCTCGGACAGCGCCGCCAGGGTCACCTCCCGGTCCTTGCGGATACGGCGCAGACGGGGCCCCACCTGGGCGAGAACGTCGTCGGTACTCATGCCGGTATTGCAGATTCGGCAAACAGGTTTGTCAATGGCGCATCGGCCGCGCGACGGTCGGGGGCGGAGGTGGTCACATGACCGAGCAGTACGAAGTGGTCGTCGTCGGAGGCGGAGCCGCCGGGCTGTCCGCCGCGCTGGTCCTCGGCCGCGCCCGGCGCCGCACGCTGGTCGTCGACGCCGGCGAGCCGCGCAACGCGCCGTCCGCGCACCTGCAGGGCTATCTGTCCCGCGACGGCATGTCGCCGGCCGAGTTCCTGGCCGTCGGACGCGAGGAGATCGCCCGGTACGGGGTGGAGCTGGTCCGGGACCGGGCAGTGGACGCGGCCCGGGAAGAGGACTTCACGGTGGCCCTGGCGAGCGGACGGAGCGTCCGGGCCCGGCAGCTGGTGATCGCCACGGGCTCGAAGGACGAGCTGCCGGACGTCCCCGGGCTGGCCGAGCGGTTCGGCCGGGACGTGCTGCACTGCCCGTACTGCCACGGCTGGGAGGCCCGCGACCTGCCGACCGGGGTGCTCGGGACCTCACCGCTGAGCGTGCACCAGGCGCTCATGATCACCCAGTGGTCGAAGGACGTGCGGTTCTTCCTGCACGAGGTGGGCGAGCCGGAACTGACGGACGACGACCTGCGCCGGCTGGCCACCGCCGGCGTCACGCTCGTGCCCGGCCGGGTCGCGGAACTGGTCGTCACCGGCGACCGGCTCACGGGGGTACGTCTCGCGGACGGCACGGTCCACGACCGCGAGGTCCTGTACGCCGCCCCGCGCACCGTCCCGCACAACGACCTGCTCCTGAGGCTGGGCGCCGAGATGCGCGAGACACCGTTCGGCGCCTACCCCGTGATCGACGAGCGCGGCCTCACGACCGTGCCCGGCCTGTGGGCGGCGGGCAACGCGAGCGGCTTCGCGGAACAGGTGATCAACGCGGCGAGCCGGGGTTACCGGGCGGGGGCGGCGATCAACGGGGAGTTGCTGATGGCGGATCTCGACTCCGTCCGGGTGTAACCGCCGCTCCCCCGGTGCAGGATGGCTGCATGCTGCTGACCCGGCTCGCCCAGGTGTCCCGGGAGGTCGCCGCGACGGCGGCCCGGTCCCGCAAGACGGCGCTGCTCGCGGAGCTGTTCCGGGAGGCGGAGGCGGACGACGTGCCGATCGTCATCCCCTACCTGGCCGGGCGGCTGCCGCAGGGCCGGCTGGGCGTCGGCTGGAAGGTGCTGAGCCGGCCGGTGCCGCCGGCCGGTGAGCCCACGCTCACGGTCCAGGAGGTCGACGCCCTGCTCACCGACCTGGGCAAGGTGTCCGGGCCGGGCTCGCAGGCGGAGCGGATCCGGCTCGTCGGCGAGCTGATGGGCGCGGCCACCGAGGAGGAGCAGCGTTTCCTGCTCGGCCTGCTCACCGGCGAGGTACGGCAGGGCGCGCTGGACGCGGTCGCGGTGGAGGGGCTCGCCGGGGCGACGGGCGCCGACCCGGCCGCCGTACGCCGCGCGGTGATGCTCGCGGGGTCGCTGCAGACGGTCGCCCAGGCCCTGCTGTGCGAGGGCCCCGCGGCGCTGGACCGGTTCCGGCTCACGGTCGGCCGGCCCGTGCTGCCGATGCTGGCGCACAGCGCGTCCTCGGTGGCGGAGGCGGTGGAGAAGCTGGGCGCCTGCGCGGTGGAGGAGAAGCTGGACGGCATCCGGGTGCAGGTCCACCGGGACGGTGACACGGTCCGGGTGCACACCCGCACCCTGGACGACATCACCGGCCGGCTGCCCGAAGTGACCCAGGCGGCAAGGGAGTTGCCGGCCGAGCGGTTCATCCTGGACGGCGAGGTGATCTCCTTCGACGCGGCCGGGCGGCCCCGGTCCTTCCAGGAGACGGCGGGCCGGGTGGGCTCCCGGACGGACGTGACGAGGGCCGCGGAGGAGACCCCGGTCTCCCCCGTCTTCTTCGACGTCCTGTCGGTCGACGGCACCGACCTGCTCGACCTGCCCTTCGCCGAGCGGCACGCGCGGCTGGCGCGGCTGGTGCCGGAGCCGATGCGGGTGCGCCGTACGGTGGCCGACGGGCCCGGCGACATTCCGGCGGCGGAACGGTTCCTCGCCGAGACCCTGGCCCGTGGCCATGAGGGGGTGGTGGCGAAGGCGCTGGACGCGCCGTACAGCGCGGGCCGGCGCGGCGCGGCCTGGCTGAAGGTCAAGCCCGTGCACACCCTCGACCTGGTGGTGCTGGCCGCCGAGTGGGGTCACGGCCGTCGCACCGGCAAGCTCTCCAACCTGCACCTCGGCGCCCGCACCCCGGACGGCGGCTTCGCCATGCTCGGCAAGACCTTCAAGGGCATGACCGACGCGATGCTCGCCTGGCAGACCGAGCGGCTGCGGGAGCTCGCCGTCGCGGACGACGGCTGGGTGGTCCGGGTCCGCCCCGAACTCGTCGTGGAGATCGCCTACGACGGCCTCCAGCGCTCCTCCCGATACCCGGCCGGCGTCACCCTCCGCTTCGCCCGCGTGGTCCGCTACCGGGAGGACAAACGCCCCGAGGAGGCCGATACCGTTCAGGCCCTGCTGGCGGCACACCCGGAGGTCAGGCCATGACGGTGCGTGCGACCAGGCGCAGCGCGGGACTGCTGTTGTTCCGGCACACCGACGAGGGACTCCAGGTATTGCTGGGCCATATGGGTGGTCCGCTCTGGGCGAAGAAGGACGCCGGGGCGTGGACCGTCCCCAAGGGCGAGTACGACCCCGAAGAGCCCGCCTGGGAGGCCGCCCTGCGCGAGTTCCAGGAGGAACTGGGGCTGGCGCCGCCCGACGGGGAGGCCGTACCGCTGGGCGAGGTGGCGCAGAAGAACGGCAAGGTCGTCACGGCCTGGGCCGTCGAGGCGGACCCGGACCTGAGCGGCTTCAGCCCGGGCACCTTCGCCATGGAGTGGCCGCCGCGGTCCGGCCGGATGCGGGAGTTCCCGGAGCTGGACCGCGTGGAGTGGCTCGGCCTGGAGCGGGCCCGCGCGGTGATCATCGCGGCGCAGACCGCGTTTCTCGACCGGCTGGAGGAGCACTCGGCCTGAAGGGACGCCACGCGTTGCGGGCGGCCGTACCGCGCGCGAAGGTCTAAGCAAGCCCGCTCCCAGGGAGGTCAGCCATGCCCATCGCGACGGTGAACCCGGCGAACGGCGAGACGCTCAAGACGTACGAGCCCATGGGCGAGGAAGAGCTGGAACGCCGGCTCCAGCTCGCCGAGGCCACGTTCCGCACCTACCGGACGACCGCGTTCGCCGAGCGCGCCCGCCTGCTGAACAAGGCCGCCGGCCTGCTGGACGAGGACCAGCAGGAGGTCGCCAGGGTGATGACCACCGAGATGGGCAAGCCAATCAGGCAGGCCCGTGCGGAGGTCGCGAAGTGCGCCAAGGCGATGCGCTGGTACGCCGAACGCGCCGAGGGGCTGCTGGCGGACGAGGAGCCCGCCGAGCCGGACGTGCGGGACTCCGGCGCGTCCCGGGTCCGGGTGCGGTACCGGCCGCTGGGCCCCGTCCTCGCGGTGATGCCCTGGAACTTCCCGCTCTGGCAGGTGATCCGGTTCGCCGCGCCCGCGCTGATGGCGGGCAACGTGGGTCTGCTCAAGCACGCCTCGAACGTCCCCCAGACGGCGCTGTACCTGGAGGACCTGTTCCACCGGGCGGGCTTCACGGAGGGCTGTTTCCAGACGCTGCTGATCGGCTCGGGCGCGGTGGACGACATCCTGCGCGACGAGCGGGTCAAGGCGGCCACCCTGACCGGCAGCGAGCCGGCGGGCCGGGCGGTCGCCTCCACCGCCGGTGAGATGATCAAGAAGACGGTGCTGGAGCTGGGCGGCAGCGACCCCTACGTCGTGATGCCCTCCGCCGACCTCGACCGGGCGGCCGAGGTGGCGGTGACCGCGCGGACGCAGAACACCGGCCAGTCCTGCATCGCCGCCAAGCGGTTCATCGTGCACTCCGACGTCTACGACGCCTTCGCCGAGAGGTTCGTCGCCGGTATGCGGGCCCTCAAGGTCGGCGACCCGTTGGAGGAGGACACGGCCATCGGGCCGCTCGCCAGCGAGCGGGGGCGGGCCGACCTGGAGGAGCTGGTCGACGACGCCAGGCGCGGCGGGGCCGAGGTGCTGTGCGGCGGGCAGCGCCCGGACGGTCCCGGCTGGTACTACCCGCCGACCGTGCTGGCCGGGATCACCCGGGAGATGCGCATCCACCGGGAGGAGGCGTTCGGGCCGGTGGCCACGCTGTACCGGGCGGGCGACCTGGACGAGGCGATCCTGATCGCCAACGACTCGCTGTTCGGGCTCAGTTCCAACGTGTGGACGCGGGAGGAGAGCGAGATCGAGCGGTTCGCCCGCGACCTGGAGGCCGGATCGGTCTACGTCAACGGCATGACCGCCTCCCATCCGGCCTTCCCGTTCGGCGGCGTCAAGCGGTCCGGGTACGGGCGTGAGCTGTCCGGGCACGGAATCCGCGAGTTCTGCAACATCACCACGGTTTGGCAGGGTGCGTGAGCGCTGCGCGGCTACCATCCCCTTTTGTGAACCGCGAAGTGACCCTGCCTCTGATCGTCGACGACCGCGGTACCTTGCAGGTGGCTGCGGCCGACGTGAGTAAGCTGCTGAGGACCGTGGGCGGGCGGTGGCTGCGGCTTGTCGAGGCCGGGGAGCAGGGGTTGGACGAGGACACGGTTGCCGCGTTGACCATCGAGCTGGCCAAGCTGGCCGATCGTATCGATGTGGCGTGCATCGCGCACAGCAGTGGGGCGCCCTAACCCAGCGACGTCCAGAACATCGCCTCGTACGCCTGAAGAAGGCGCCCGTAGGTGTGTGCCCTGTCCGGGCTCAGGGAGCCCGTGTCCAGGCCCGCCTGGACCGCTGCCGTCGCCTGCTCGTCGAGGAGCGGCGCCGGTGCGGCGAAGAAGTCGAAGAACGCGCAGGACTCGTCCGCGAAACCGTAGTGCGCCCGCAAGGCTGTCGCGATGCGGCCGCAGTAGCCGCCCCACGCGGAGAAGTTCGCGGTGAGGGCCAGGACCACGTCCGCCGGGGAGGCGTTGAGGGCCAGCCAGGAGACGAAGGCGGGGTAGGCCTGGCAGCCGGCCAGGGGGACGTGGGTGCGGGAGCGGTCCTCCGTCACGCCGCAGGCCCGGGCGAACGCCGTCAGGTGCCGCGCCGCCAGTTCCTCGCCGGTCGCGAGGGTGGTGAAGAAGGCCGCCGAGGCGGGGTCGGCACGCTGGGCCAGGTGGTCGAAGGAGCGGCGGTCCGCGGGGATCACCCACTGCTGTTCCAGGGCCAGGCGGGCCAGGTTCTCCCGGGGTGCCTCGCCGCGTTCCACCAGGGGGACGAACGGGTTGGCGGCCGGGTCGGGGGCGAGTGCCCGGGTGGTCGTCTCCAGCAGCTTCTCGGCCGGTGCCGTCATGGTGTTCTCCCTCCTGCGGACCTGCGGTTTCCTACCCGGATCGAAACCGGGTGTCCCCGGTCTGGAGTAGTTCGGCGCGAGATCGTCGCCGGGTCGAGTGATCGTGGGTGAACCACCTCCTGAGGTGAACGACCCTCTGACCGGCGGGCGCAAGCCTTCCGGACGGCGAAAGCAGGCACGGTTCATGGCGACTTTGTGCAGACCCTCGGTGTCGGTTCCCGAACACGTGATCACGATGGAGGAGACGCTGGAGCTGGCGCGCTCCCGCCACGCGGACCACCCCCAACTGCCGCTCGCACTGCGGCTGATAGAGAACACGGGCGTCAGGACGCGGCACATAGTGCAGCCCATCGAGGAGACCCTGAAGCACCCTGGCTTCGAGGAGCGCAACAAGCTCTACGAGGCCGAGGCCAAGGCCCGGGTTCCCGCGGTGATCCAGCGGGCCCTCGACGACGCGGAACTGCTCACCACCGACATCGACGTGATCGTCTACGTCTCGTGCACGGGGTTCATGATGCCCTCGCTCACGGCGTGGCTGATCAACGAGATGGACTTCGACCCGACCACCCGACAGCTCCCCATAGCCCAGCTGGGCTGTGCGGCCGGCGGCGCGGCGATCAACCGCGCGCACGACTTCTGCACGGCCTACCCCGACGCCAACGCGCTGATCGTGGCCTGCGAGTTCTGCTCGCTGTGCTACCAGCCCACCGACCTGGGCGTGGGCTCGCTGCTCTCCAACGGCCTGTTCGGTGACGGCATAGCCGCCGCCGTGGTCCGCGGCAAGGGCGGCACCGGCGTCGAGCTGGAACGCAACGGCTCGTACCTGATCCCGAAGACCGAAGAGTGGATCATGTACGACGTCCGGGCGACCGGCTTCCACTTCCTGCTCGACAAGCGGGTGCCGGCCACCATGGAGCCGCTGGCCCCGGCGCTGCAGGACCTCGCCGGCATGCACGGCTGGGACGCGTCCGACCTGGACTTCTACATCGTCCACGCGGGCGGGCCGCGCATCCTCGACGACCTGAGCAAGTTCCTCCAGGTCGACCCGCACGCCTTCCGGTTCAGCCGGGCCACCCTCACCGAGTACGGCAACATCGCCTCCGGCGTCGTGCTGGACGCGCTGCGCCGGATGTTCGACGAGGGCGGCGCGCAGAACCGGGCGCGCGGGCTCCTCGCCGGGTTCGGACCCGGCATCACCGCGGAAATGGCGCTGGGCCGCTGGCGCAGCTGACGACCGAGAGACGGTTCGAGTACGGCATGACCGAAGAGACGCTCACCGAGACCCTGCCCCCTATCCGGCACTGGCCGGCGCTCGACCTCACCGGGACGGACTTCGACCCGGTGCTGAGAGAGCTCATGCGCGAAGGCCCGGTCACCCGCATCCAGCTGCCCAACGGGGAGGGCTGGGCCTGGCTGGTGACCCGGATGGACGACGTGCGCATGGTGACCAACGACCCCCGCTTCAGCCGCGAGGAGGTCATGAAGAAGCCGGTCACCCGGCTGGCCCCGCACTTCATCCCCGACCCGGGCGCGGTCGGCTTCCTCGACCCGCCCGACCACACCCGGCTGCGCCGCTCGGTGGCGGCCGCGTTCACCGCGAAGGGCGTGGAGCGGGTACGGGAGAAGGCGCGCGCCATGCTGGAGGAGCTGGTCGACGAACTCCTCCAGGACGGCCCGCCCGCCGATCTCACGGCGACGGTGCTCAGCCCGTTCCCGATCGCGGTGATCTGCGAGCTGATGGGCGTCCCGGCCGCCGACCGGCACACCATGCACACCTGGACCCAGCTCATCCTGTCCTCCTCCAACGGCAAGGAGATCAGCGAGAAGGCCAAACGGGAGATGGCCGCCTACTTCTCCGACCTCATCGGGCTGCGCGAGAACAGCACCGGCGAGGACGTCACCTCCCTGCTCGGCGCCGCGGTGGGCCGGGGCGAGGTGACGCTCGACGAGGCCGTCGGACTGGCCGGTCTCCTCCAGATCGGCGGCGAGGCGGTCACCAACAACAGCGGGCAGATGTTCTACCTGCTGCTGACCCGCCCCGACCTGGTGGAGCGGCTGCGCGCGGAACCGGAGATCCGCCCCCGGGCGATCGACGAGCTCCTGCGCTGGATCCCGCACCGCAACGCGGTCGGCCTGTCCCGGATCGCCCTGGAGGACGTGGAGATCCGGGGCGTGCGGATCCGCGCGGGCGACGCGGTGTACAACTCCTACCTGGCCGCCAACCGCGACCCGGAGGTCTTCCCCGACCCGGACACGATCGACTTCTCCCGCAGCCCGAACCCGCATGTCTCGTTCGGCTTCGGCCCGCACTTCTGCCCCGGCAACATGCTGGCCCGGCTGGAGGAGGAACTCATGGTGGACGCCCTGCTGGACCGGATTCCGGGCCTGCGGCTGGCCGTACCGCCGGAGAAGGTGCCCTTCAAGAAGGGCGCGCTGATCCGGGGGCCCGAGGCCCTGCCGGTGACGTGGTGATCCGCCGATGACCGGGATCGAGGCGCTGTACGTGCCGCCGGGCCACGGCCGTGTCGTGGAGACACCGGCCCAGCGGGTGACGTTCAAGGTCACCGGCACGCACTCGCGGATGGCCTCCACCTTCGAGGTGGAGGTCCCCCCGGGTTTCGACGTGGGCGCTCATGTGCACACGCGCAGCGAGGAGTTGTTCTACGTCCTGGAGGGCGAACTGGACGTCCTCGCCTTCGAGCCGCGCATCCGCACCCCGGACAACTGGCGGAAGTGGGAGTCGAGTTCCGGCAGACGGGTGGTGCGGGCGACGCCGGGCACGGTCATCGTCGTACCACCGGGGTGCCCGCACGCGTTCGCCAATCCGACGGACACCCCGGCCAAGATGTTCTTCCAGGCCTCTCCCCCGCCCGATCACGAGCGCTATTTCGAGGAGTTGCTGGAGATCCTGGGGAACGGGGGCCCGCCGGACCAGGAGGCGATCGAGGCCTTGCGGGCCAAGTACGACATCGAGCAGCTGACGCCGCTCAGACACCGCTAGCGGATGGGCATGCCCGACAGAGTGCGGGCGATCACCAGCCGCTGGATCTCGCTCGTGCCCTCGAAGATCGTGTAGATCGCGCTGTCCCGGTGCATGCGCTCGACGGGGTATTCACGGGTGTACCCGTTGCCGCCCAGGATCTGGATGGCCTGGGCGGTGACCTTCTTCGCGGTCTCACTCGCGAACAGCTTGGACATCGACCCCTCGGCGGCGGTGAACGGCTTGCCGTTGACCGCCATCCAGGAGGCACGCCAGACCAGCAGGCGGGCGGCGTCGATCTGCGTCCGCATGTCCGCCAGCTGGAAGGCCACGCCCTGGTTGTCGATGATCGGCCGGCCGAACTGCTCCCGGGTCTTCGCATAGTCGAGGGCGACCTCGTACGCGGCCCGGGCGGTGCCGACCGCCATGGCGCCGACCGCCGGACGGGAGGCCTCGAAGGTCGCCATCGCCGCGTTCTTGACGCGCTCGCCGCCCTTGGCGGCCTTCTCCCGGGCCCGGGCCAGGCGCTCGTCGAGCTTCTCCTTGCCGCCGAGCAGGCAGGAGCCGGGGACGCGGACGTTGTCGAGGATGACCTCGGCGGTGTGCGAGGCGCGGATGCCGTGCTTCTTGAACTTCTGCCCCTGGGCCAGGCCCGGCGTGCCCGGCGGGACGATGAAGGAGGCGTGGCCCTTGGAGCCCAGCTCCGGGTCGACGCTGGCGACGACGACGTGGACGTTGGCGATGCCGCCGTTGGTCGCCCAGGTCTTCGTGCCGTTGATCACCCACTCGTCCTTGGCCTCGTCGTACACGGCACGCGTGCGCAGGGAGGCGACGTCGGAGCCGGCGTCGGGCTCGGAGGAGCAGAACGCGGCCACCTTGACGTCGTTGACGTCGCCGTACATCTGCGGGATCCAGGTGCCGATCTGTTCCTCGGTTCCGTTGGCCAGAACGCCCACGGCGGCCAGACCGGTGCCCACAATGGACAGGGCGATGCCCGCGTCGCCCCAGAACAGCTCCTCCATGGCCATCGGGATGCCGAGGCCGGTGGGGTCGAAGTACTGCTGCGCGTAGAAGTCGAGGGAGTAGATGCCGACCTTCGCGGCCTCCTGGATGACCGGCCAGGGAGTCTCCTCGCGCTCGTCCCACTCGGCGGCCGCGGGGCGGATCACGTCGGCGGCGAAGCCATGGAGCCAGTCCCGGACTTCCTTCTGTTCGTCGTTGAGCTCCATGGTGAACTCGGCCATGTCCCCTCCAGCGGCGGCGGTGCGATGTTACTAGCGGTAACACGAGTCTGTTACCGGCGGGTAGGAAAAGTCAACCGGCGATGACGTCCCGGCATCCCGTTCGATGTCAGGGGCACAGTCAGTGTTAGTTTGCGCAGGCGTCACCGAATCAGCACGGGTGGGGAGAGCACATGGACACCACACAGCGGACCGATCAGCAGCGGTCCGCCGACCGCCGACGGCGCGAGCTGCTGGAAGCCGCCGACCGGGTGGTGCTGCGCGACGGCCCGCAGGCCTCGATGAACGCGATCGCCGCGGAGGCCGGCATCACGAAGCCGATCCTCTACCGCCACTTCGGCGACAAGGGGGGCCTGTACGCCGCCCTGGCCAAGCGGCACACGGACGCGCTGCTCGATTCCCTGCGGGCGGCCCTGGACGCTCCGGCCGACCGGCGGGAGCGGGTCGAGTCGACGCTGGACACGTATCTCGCCGCGATCGAGGCCCGGCCTCAGGTGTACCGGTTCCTGATGCATCCGGCGGAGGGGAACGCCGGCGGCGATCAGGGCTTCGACGTCGGCAAGCATTCGGCTCCGCTGCTTCGGCGGATGGGCGAGGAGCTGGCCCAGGTCATCGAGGAGC
The DNA here is from genome assembly GCF_006715785.1 of Streptomyces puniciscabiei. Classification (NCBI taxonomy): domain Bacteria; kingdom Bacillati; phylum Actinomycetota; class Actinomycetes; order Kitasatosporales; family Streptomycetaceae; genus Streptomyces; species Streptomyces puniciscabiei. The sequence goes on along the minus strand of NZ_VFNX01000001.1, from coordinate 6,288,915 downwards.
GGGTGGATCTGGGGCCGGGGAGTCAGCAGCTGGCTCGGGTGTGGGGGCACGGGATCGTCGGGATGATGCACGCGGCGGGTGACTGGTGGCTGGGGGAACGGCCTTGCTCCCGGGGCGAGTTGGTGCGGTCTCTTGCGGATTTGCTGTGGGGGCGTCTTGCGGCGGCAGGGGACAAAATGGGGGGTCCGGGGTTCTAGCGATCGATCCCCGTCCGCGGCTGCGTGGGGGCTGAGCGCGCCCACGCGGCGGAGCCGCACATCGGTACAGCCCCGCGCCCCTTCAGCTGGGACCACTCGCCCGGTGCCATGAAGCTCGCTTGATCTGCCTCGCCAATCTGCGCTTGCGCCAGCCCGTCAGGTGGTCCGCGTACACCCGGCCCGCCAAGTGGTCGCACTCGTGCTGCAGACACCGCGCGAAGAACCCCGTGCCGTGCACGGTCACCGGCTCACCCGTCGCCGTGAAGCCCTCGACCACCGCATGGTCGTAACGCTCGGTCCCCGCCTCCAGCCCCGGCAGGGACAGGCACCCCTCGGGTCCCCGGACGACCACCCCGTCGGCCTCCACCAGCCGCGGGTTCACCACATGTCCGAGATGCCGGACATCCTCGTCGTCCGGGCAGTCGTACACGAAAACCCGCAGGGGCACCCCCACCTGATTCGCCGCCAGACCCACGCCCTGCGCCGCGTACATCGTGGCGAACAGGTCCTCCACGAGGGCCGCCAGCCCGGGGCCGAATTCGGTGACTTCCCGGCATTGTTCGCGCAAACCCGCGTCGCCGAGCAGGGTGAGAGGCCGGACGCGCCCGTGGGCGCCCGGAATGGAACCGTGTCGCATGGCGGCAAGGGTACGGTTCGTATCGCCCACGCCCGCCGCTCACGACGTGGGCCGGGATTCGGGTGTGGATACGGATCTCGATAGGCTGAGGTCACACCACGCTGCCGGATGGCCCCAGTCGCGGCGCGTACGCAAGGAGGATCGAGAACTGATGGCAGGCAACTCGGACCCGCTCACGCCGCGGGCCAAGCTGGCCGTGACCGCGGGCAAGGCGGTCGCTGCGGCATCGCGCGCCGCCGGGCGCGGCAGCGGGTCGGTGATCGGTGGCCGGGTCGCGCTGAAACTCGACCCCGACCTGCTCGCACGGCTCGCGCAGAACCTGGACGTCGTCCTGGTGTCCGCCACCAACGGCAAGACGACGACCACCCGGCTGATCGCCGAGGCGCTGCGCGCCGCGGGCCCGGTCGTGTCGAACGCGCTGGGCGCCAACATGCCGGCCGGTATCACCTCCGCACTCGCAGGCGGCTCGGACGCGAAGTTCGGTGTCATCGAGGTCGACGAGAAGTACCTGGCCGGTGTGGCCCGGGACACCGCCCCGAAGTGCATCGCCCTGCTCAACCTCTCCCGCGACCAGCTCGACCGTGCCGCCGAGACCCGGATGCTCGCCGAGAACTGGCGCGAGGGCCTCGCCGGCTCCAAGGCCGTGGTCGTCGCCAACTGCGACGACCCGCTGGTGGTGTGGGCCGCGTCCTCCTCGCCCAATGTGATCTGGGTCGCGGCCGGGCAGATGTGGAAGGACGACGCCTGGTCCTGCCCGTCCTGCGGTGGCGTGATGCAGCGCCCGGGGGACGACTGGTTCTGCGGGGAGTGCGGGTTCCGCCGGCCCACGCCGACCTGGGCGCTGTCCGGGGACCACGTGCTGGATCCGCACGGGTCCGCCTGGCCCATTCACCTGCAGCTGCCGGGTCGCGCCAACAAGGCGAACGCCGCCTCCTCCGCGGCCGTCGCCGCCGTCTTCGGGGTGCCGCCGCAGGTCGCCCTGGAGCGGATGTACCAGGTGCAGGCCGTGGCCGGACGGTACGACGTCGTGCAGTTCCAGAACCGCGACCTTCGGCTGCTGCTGGCGAAGAACCCGGCCGGCTGGCTGGAGACCTTCTCCCTGATCGACCCGCCGCCCACCCCGGTGATCCTGTCCGTGAACGCCCGCGGCGCCGACGGCACCGACACCTCCTGGCTGTGGGACGTCGACTACACCCGGCTGACCGGCCACCCGATCTTCGTGATCGGCGACCGGAAGCTGGACCTCGCCGTGCGTCTGGAGGTCGCGAACCAGCACTTCCAGGTCTGCGAGAACCTCGACCAGGCCGTGCAGATGTGCCCGCCGGGCCGGATCGAGGTCATCGCGAACTACACCGCGTTCCAGGACCTGCGCCGCCGCGTCGGCAACTGATCTTCTGATCCTCGAAGGGCGATCACCTCAATGAGCGACAACCAACTGCGGCTGGTGTGGATCTACCCGGACCTGCTGAGCACCTACGGTGACCAGGGCAACGCCCTCGTCGTGGAGCGCCGGGCGCGGCAGCGCGGCCTGGACGTGGCCCGGCTCGACGTGCGCAGCGACCAGCCGATCCCGACCTCCGGCGACATCTACCTGATCGGCGGCGGCGAGGACCGTCCGCAGCGGCTCGCGGCCGAGCGGCTGCGCCGCGACGGGCATCTGCAGCGGGCCGTGCAGAACGGCGCGATCGTGTTCTCCGTCTGCGCCGGCTACCAGATCCTCGGCCACGAGTTCATCAACGACCTCGGCCAGCGCGAGCCGGGCCTCGGCCTGCTCGACGTGGTCTCGGTGCGCGGCGAGGGCGAGCGGTGCGTCGGTGACGTGCTCGCCGACATCGACCCGCAGCTCGGGCTGCCCCAGCTGACCGGCTTCGAGAACCACCAGGGCGTCACCCACCTCGGCCCGACCGCCCGCCCGTTCGCGCGGGTGCAGATCGGCAAGGGCAACGGCACCGGGGACGGCACGGAGGGCGCGTACAACGGGACCGTCTTCGGCACGTACATGCACGGCCCGGTCCTCGCCCGCAACCCGCAGATCGCCGACCTGCTGCTGAAGCTGGCGCTCGACGTCAACGCGCTGCCGCCGACCGACGACCGCTGGTACGAGGCGCTCCGCAACGAGCGCATCACGGCCGCTCAGCAGCCCGCCTGAGCGCCGTTTCAGCGAGAGTCCAGCGCCTTCCGGCACGCTCTCGGCGGGCCCGCCTGACAGACCGTCCGCTCACATGTGCGGGCGCGTCCAGCAGGCGGACGCCCGCTACGGAGCCACCCCCTCACGCCGGTAGGGTGGCCGGGAATCCGCCGGACAACGTGGTCCGGTTTACCCGGCCCACGTTGAGAAGGTATTTCGGGCTATGCGCATTGGTGTCCTCACGTCCGGCGGCGACTGCCCCGGCCTGAACGCCGTCATCCGGTCCGTCGTGCACCGTGCCGTCGCCGACCACGGCGACGAGGTCATCGGTTTCCGGGACGGCTGGAAGGGCCTCCTGGAGTGCGACTACCTCAAGCTCGACCTCGACGCCGTGGGCGGCATCCTCGCCCGTGGCGGCACCATCCTCGGCTCCTCCCGGGTCCGCCCGGAGCATCTGCGGGACGGTGTGGAGCGGGCCAAGGGCCATGTCGCGGAACTCGGCCTCGACGCGATCATCCCGATCGGCGGTGAGGGCACGCTGAAGGCGGCCCGGCTGCTGTCCGACAACGGGCTGCCGATCGTGGGCGTGCCCAAGACCATCGACAACGACATCGCCGTCACGGACGTCACCTTCGGCTTCGACACGGCCGTCACCGTGGCGACGGAGGCCCTGGACCGGCTGAAGACGACCGCCGAGTCGCACCAGCGCGTGCTGATCGTGGAGGTCATGGGCCGGCACACCGGCTGGATCGCGCTGCACTCCGGCATGGCGGCCGGCGCCCACGCCATCGTCGTCCCGGAACGGCCCTTCGACATCGACGAGTTGACGAGGAAGGTCGGCGAGCGGTTCGAGGCGGGCAAGCGGTTCGCCATCGTGGTCGCGGCCGAGGGCGCCAAGCCGAAGCCCGGCACCATGGACTTCGACGAGGGCGGCAAGGACATCTACGGCCACGAGCGCTTCGCGGGGATCGCCCGGCAGCTGTCGGTCGAGCTGGAGCAGCGCCTCGGCAAGGAGGCGCGGCCGGTGATCCTGGGTCATGTGCAGCGGGGTGGCACGCCGACGGCGTACGACCGCGTACTGGCGACCCGTTTCGGCTGGCACGCGGTGGAGGCCGTGCACCGGGGCGAGTTCGGCCGGATGACGGCGCTGCGCGGGACGGACATCGTGATGGTGTCGCTGGCCGAGGCGGTCGAGACCCTGAAGACGGTTCCGGTGGAGCGGTACGACGAGGCGGAGTGCGTGCTGTAGTTCACCCGGGAACAACCCGCCCCCCGTCACAGCCGTGACCGGGGGCGGTTCTACTCTTGGGGGCGGACAACTCGCACAACCCCCACGAATCAGGAGCCGCCGGATGGACCACAGCGGGCACGGCATGATGATGGATCTGCCGCCGTTCACGCTGGGACGGGGGCTGGAGTGGTCCGCTGATCCGTTCTTCCTCGTCGCCTGCCTGCTCGGGCTGGGGCTCTACGGCTGGGGTGTCGTACGGCTGCGGCGGCGCGGGGACGCGTGGCCGGCCGGCCGTACGGTGTCGTACGTCGTCGGTGTGCTGACCGTCGCCCTGATGATGTGCACCAGGCTGAACGACTACGGCATGGTGATGTTCAGCGTGCACATGGTGCAGCACATGGTGATCAGCATGCTGTCGCCGATCCTGATCCTGCTCGGCGCGCCGGTGACGCTGGCGCTGCGGGCGCTGCCGACCGCCGGCCGGGGCCGCAGGGGGCCGCGGGAGCTGCTGCTGGCGCTGCTGCACAGCCGGTACATGCGGATCATCACGCACCCGGCGTTCACCATCCCGCTGTTCATCGCGAGCCTGTACGCGCTGTACTTCACCCCGATCTTCGACTCCCTGATGGGCTCCAAGGCCGGGCATCTCGCGATGATGGTGCACTTCCTCGCGGTCGGCGTGGTGTTCTTCTGGCCGATCATCGGTGTCGACCCGGGCCCGCACCGGCCGGGGCACCTGATGCGGATGCTGGAGCTGTTCGCGGGCATGCCGTTCCACGCGTTCTTCGGCATCGCCCTGATGATGGCGACGTCGCCGATGGTGGACACCTTCCGGCACCCGCCGGCCTCCCTCGGTATCGACGCGCTGTCCGACCAGAACGCGGCCGGCGGCATCGCCTGGGCGTTCAGCGAGATCCCGTCGGTGCTGGTGCTGATCGCGCTGCTGTTCCAGTGGTACCGCTCCGAGCAGCGGCAGGCCAAGCGCGAGGACCGGGCCGCGGACCGCGACGGCGACAAGGAGCTGGAGGCGTACAACGCCTACCTGGCCTCGCTGAACGCCCGCGAGGGCTGAGCCGCACGCGAGAGCTGGGGCGGAGCCGTCCCGTCCGGGCGGGAATCGGGGCACCATGGTCAGGACGGACCATGAGGAGGGTGTCGCGATGCCCGGTTCCACGAACGGTTCCACCAAGGCGATGGGGGCTCTCACGGTCGGCGGGCTCGTCGTCGTCACCGCCTACACGGTCGCGCTCGGCAGCAACGGCTGGCTGTGGTTCGGATGGGTGGTGCTGGGGCTGCTGACGCTCGCCATGGTCGTCACGCAGTCGTGAGGGCGGCCGCCGGGCGGGGCTGACTACAGTGCCCGCATGAACAGCAGGACGACCTCCTTCGACGACCTCGACCGCCAGATCATCACCGCGTTGATGGCGAACGCCCGGACCAGCTTCGCCGAGATCGGTGCGGGCGTCGGGCTGTCCGCGACCGCCGTCAAGCGGCGCGTGGACCGGCTCCGGGAGACCGGGGTGATCACCGGGTTCACGGCGACGGTGAAGCCCTCGGCGCTCGGCTGGCGCACCGAGGCGTACGTCGAGGTCTACTGCGAGGGCGCGGCCCCGCCCCGCAGGCTGGCCGAGGTCGTGCGCAACCATCCGGAGATCACGGCGGCCATGACGGTCACCGGCGGCGCCGACGCGTTGCTGCACGTGCGGGCGCGGGACGTGGAGCACTTCGAGGAGGTGCTGGAGCGGATCCGGGTCGAGCCGTTCATCCGGAAGACGATCAGCGTGATGGTTCTGTCCCATCTCCTCCCGGAAAGCCCGGAAGCGGGTGCGACCCACGCGGCCCCCGAGTGACGAAGTATGCGCAGGACCAGTGCGTGATGCCCGCAAAAGACGCAGCGATGCTGCGCATCTACGCAGCTTTCTTTTCTTGTCGGCCGTCTGCCTCCCTTTCTACCGTGGTGTGCACCCCCAGTGACACACAGCAAAGCGGAGGAAACCCTCTGTGTCCGATAGCCGTGTACAGCGTCCTCGGCGCTTTCTCGTCTGCGAACCCAGACACTTCGCCGTGCGGTACGCGATCAACCCCTGGATGCACCCCGACAAGCCGGTCGACGTGGACCTCGCCCGGGAACAGTGGCAGACGCTGATCCGCACCTACCGCGACCACGGTCACACCGTCGAGTCGGTCGAGCCGGTCCCCGGCCTGCCCGACATGGTCTTCGCCGCCAACGCGGCGTTCGTGGTCGGCGGCCGCGTCTTCGGCTCCCTCTTCCACGCACCCGAGCGGCGCCCGGAGTCGCTGCACTACGACACCTGGTTCAAGGCCGCCGGCTACGACGTGTACCGCCCGGAGTCGGTGGCCGAGGGCGAGGGCGACCTGGTGTGGACGGGCCGGTACGTGCTCGCCGGCACCGGGTTCCGCACCACCCGCGAGGCGCACCGGGAGGCGCAGGAGTTCCTCGGTCACCCGGTGATCGGCCTGACCCTGGTGGACTCGTACTTCTACCACCTGGACACCGCGCTGTTCGTCCTCGACGACGACAACATCTGCTACTACCCCGAGGCGTTCTCGGCCGGCAGCCGCGAGGTGCTGCGCCGGCTGTACCCGGACGCGGTGCTCGCCACCCGCGACGACGCGATGGCGTTCGGCCTGAACTCCGTCTCCGACGGCCGGCACGTATTCATCGCCCCGCAGGCGGAGGCGCTCGCCGAGCGTCTCACCGGCCACGGTTACACCCCCGTCCCCGTCGATCTGTCCGAGTTCCACAAGGCAGGCGGCGGCATCAAGTGCTGCACCCAGGAGATCCGCTCATGACCGCACCCGCGCGCACCCGTACGTCCGACGACCTGATCCGTGCGGAGGAGCCGGTCCTCGCGCACAACTACCACCCGCTGCCGGTGGTGGTCGCCCGGGCCGAGGGCACCTGGGTGGAGGATGTCGAGGGCCGCCGCTACCTCGACATGCTCGCCGGCTATTCCGCCCTGAACTTCGGCCATCGGCACCCCGCGCTGATCGAGGCCGCGCACCGCCAGCTCGACCAGCTGACGCTGACCTCCCGCGCCTTCCACAACGACCGGCTCGCCTCCTTCGCCGAGCGGCTCGCGGCGCTGACCGGCCTGGACATGGTGCTGCCGATGAACACCGGCGCGGAGGCGGTGGAGAGCGGCATCAAGGTCGCCCGCAAGTGGGCGTACGACGTGAAGGGCGTCCCCGCCGACCGGGCGACGATCGTGGTCGCGGCGGAGAACTTCCACGGCCGTACGACGACCATCGTCAGCTTCTCCACCGACGAGACCGCCCGGGCGGGCTTCGGCCCGTTCACGCCCGGCTTCCGGATCGTGCCGTACGACGACCTGGCCGCGCTGGAGGAGGCCGTCGACGAGACCACGGCGGCCGTGCTGATCGAGCCCGTCCAGGGCGAGGCGGGCGTGATCATCCCGAGCGAGGGCTATCTCGCCGGGGTGCGGGAGCTGACCCGCCGCAAGGGCTGTCTGTTCATCGCGGACGAGATCCAGTCCGGCCTCGGCCGCACCGGCCGCACCTTCGCCGTGGAGCACGAGGCCGTCGTGCCGGACATGCTGCTGCTCGGCAAGGCGCTGGGCGGCGGGATCGTGCCGGTGTCGGCGGTGGTGGCCCGGCGCGAGGTGCTGGGTGTGCTGCACCCGGGTGAGCACGGCTCCACGTTCGGCGGCAACCCGCTTGCCGCGGCGGTCGGCACGGCCGTGGTCGAGCTGCTGGAGGGCGGTGAGTTCCAGCGCCGGGCCGCCGAGCTGGGCGTGGTCCTGCGGGACGGGCTGACCGAGCTGGCCGGCCGGGGCGTGGTCGGCTTCCGCTCCCGTGGCCTGTGGGCGGGCGTCGACATCGACCCGGCGATCGGCACCGGCCGTGAGGTCAGCGAGCGGCTGATGCGGGAAGGAGTCCTGGTGAAGGACACCCATGGTTCCACGATCCGGCTCGCACCCCCGCTGACCATCACGGCGGAGGAACTGCGCTCCGCGCTGGCGGCGCTGGAGAAGGTCCTGGGTTCGTGACCCCGGTGTGGGCGGCCAATGGGCGGCCCGCAGGTCGCCCACACCGACCGTTCGTTTGCCCGCAGAGTGAAGATTGAGCCAAGGGGGGGTAGACCACTCTCAGCTACAGAGAGGTCGGCCGTGAGCACTCACGAGGAGCGGGACGTCACCCGGCAGCGGTTCGACGTGGCCGACGCCGCGCCCCTGCTGCTCGACGCACAGGGCGTGGTGACGAGCTGGACGCAGGGCGCCCAGCGCCTGCTCGCGTACACGGCCGCCGAGGTGGTGGGCAGCCAGGTGACCGGCCTGCTGTCCGACGAGGACGCCGCGCGGGTGCCCGAGCTGGCCGAGCGGTGCCGCCGGGACGGCGGCTGGGCGGGGCTGCTGACCGCGCGGCGCAAGGGCGGGCAGCCGGTGCGGGTGATGGTGCGGATCACCCCGGCGATGGAACCCGGCGGGGCGCCGCACTGGCTGGTTCTCGTCTCCGACGTGTCCGGGGCACGCGGCTGGGACATGAGCCGCGAGGTGCTGGAGCAGATGGTGACCGACTCCGCCGTCGGCATGGCGATCGTGGACACCGATCTGCGGTGTGTGTGGTCGAACGAGGCCCTGGAGCGGTATGGCGGCGGCTCCCCGCGCGAACGGCTGGGGCGGCGCCTTTCGGAGATCCAGCCGGGCATCGACTTCGCGGACATCGAGACGCAGATGCGGCGCGTGCTGCAGACCGGGCGGCCGGTGGTCGGCTTCGAGCATGTGGGGCACGTGCGGTCCGCGCCGCACCGGGAGACGGCGCACATGATGTCGTTCACCCGCCTCGACGACGACCAGGGCCACCCGATGGGCGTGTACTACACGGTCGTCGACATCACCGACCGGCACCGTGCCCGGCAGCGGCTGGCCCTGCTGGACCGGGCCGGGGAGCAGATCGGCCGCACCCTGGACATCGTGCGGACCGCGCAGGAACTGGCCGACGTGGGCGTGCAGGGCTTCGCCGACTTCGTCTGCGTGGACCTGCTGGAGTCCGTGCTGCGGGGCGCCGAGCCCGAGCCGCCCAGCGACATGGACCAGGTGCCGCTGCGGCGGGCCGGGCACCAGTCGGTGCACCCCGGCGTCCCGGAAGCCGTCGTCGCGATCGGCGAAGTGGCCACCTACCTCGCCGGATCGCCCCCGATCCGCAGTCTGACCACGGGCCGGTCCTGGCGCGCGGAACGGCTGGACCCGCTGGCCAAGGAATGGGCGACGGACATCCCGGGCGGCCGGATGGCGACCTTCCTGGAGCTCGGTGTGCACAGCGTGATGATCGTGCCCATCCGCGCGCGGGGCGTCACGATGGGCGTCACCACCTTCTTCCGGCGCCGCCGCCAGGAACCGTTCGACGAGGACGACCTGAGTCTCGCCGAGGACCTGGTGTCCCGGGCGGCGGTCTGCGTGGACAACGCCCGCCGCTACACCCGCGAGCGGGAGGCGGCCCTGGTCCTGCAGCGCAGCCTGCTGCCGCGCCGGCTGCCCGAGCAGGACGCCGTGGAGGTGGCCGCCTGCTACCGGCCTGCCGACGAGCTGACCGGCCTGGGCGGCGACTGGTACGACATCATCCCGCTGTCCGGGGCGCGCGTGGCCCTGGTCGTGGGTGAGGTGCCGGGGCACGGGATCGACGCCGCGGCGGCCATGGGGCGGCTGCGCACCGCCGTGCGCACCCTCGCGGCGCTCGACCTGCCGCCCGAGGAGATCCTCGCGCACCTCGACGACCTGGTGGCGCGGATGGCCCGGGAGGAGGGCCTGCGGCTCGAGGACCCGGAGGCCGCCGGTGTCCAGGCGGTGGGGGCGGGGTGCGTGTACGTCATCTACGACTCCGTCACCGGGCAGTGCACGATGGCCGCCGCGGGCCATCCCGCGCCCGCCGTCGTCCTGCCCGACGGCGCCGTCAGCTTCGTCGACCTGCCGCAGGGCCCGCCGCTCGGGGCGGGCGGTCCGCCCTTCGAGGCGGTCGAACTGGCCCTGGCCGAGGGCAGCACGCTGGCCCTGCACACCGACGGGCTGCTGGCCCACGCGGACGGCAGGGACGACGAAGACAGTGCGGGGACCGTCGCCGCGGACCGGGACCGGCTTCGCCGCGCCCTGGAACGGCGCGCCCCCACACTGGACATGCGCTGCCGGAGCGTGGTCGACACGCTGGTCCCGGCCCGGCCGCACGACGACGTGGCCCTGCTGATGGCCCGCACCCGGCTGCTCGGCGCCGGCCGGGTCGCCGACTGGGAGCTGGCCGCCGACCCGGCCGTGGTCGCCGACGCCCGCAAGGAGGCCACCCGGCAGCTGAGCGAGTGGGGACTGGACGACCTGGTGTTCACCACGGAGCTGGTCGTGAGCGAGCTGGTCACCAACGCCATCCGGCACGCGGAGGGCCCCGTGCGGCTCCGGCTGATCAGGGAGCGGGCCGCCGTGATCTGCGAGGTCTCCGACGGCAGCGCGACCGCGCCGCATCTGCGCCATCCGCGCACCACGGACGAGGGCGGCCGCGGGCTGCTGCTGGTCTCCCAGTTCGCCGAGCGGTGGGGCACCCGCTTCGTCCCGGGCGGGAAGATCATCTGGGCGGAGCAGTCCTCGACGGACCAGCCGGCCTGACCCCCACGAAGCGTGCATACATCGCATCACGTGCGAAAATGACGTAACTCCGGCGGATGGGTGGTAGCCATGAACGATGGGGCCATCGACTACGCGGGGGTGTTCCAGGCGCTGCCGGGCATGGTGGCGCTGCTGACACCCGACCTGCTCTTCGCGGACGCCAACGAGGAGTTCCTGCGGGTGGCCGGGCGCACCCGCGAGCAGGTGGTGGGGCGCTACCTCTTCGACGTCTTCCCGGACAATCCCAACGCCCCCGCCGCGTCGGGCATGCGCAACCTGGCCGCCTCGCTGACCCGGGTCGTGGCCACCGGCGAGCGCGACGCCATGGCCCTGCAGCGGTACGACGTGGAGAACCCCGACCGGCCCGGGGAGTGGGAGGAACGCTACTGGAGCCCTGTCAACGCCCCGGTGTTCGGTCCGGACGGCAAGGTGGTGCTGCTGGTGCACCGGCTCGAGGAGGTCACCGAGCTGATCCGGGCCCGCGGCGGCCCCACCGGCAGCCGGTCCCGCGTCCTGGAGGCGGAGCTGTACACGCGCGCCCGCGAACTGCAGGAACTGAACGAGCGGTTGCGCCAGGCCCACGCCCGCGAGCGCGAGGTGGCCCTCGCCCTGCAGAAGGCGATGCTTCCGGCACGCCGGCAGGTCGGCCACCATCGCGCCGCGGTGCGCTACCGGCCCGCGGTCGGCGCGCTGAACGTCTGCGGGGACTGGTACGACCTCGTCGACCTGGTGGGCGGCAACCGCATCGGCGTGGCCGTGGGCGACGTGGTCGGGCACGGCCTGGACGCCGCCGGGGTGATGGGTCAGCTGCGCAGCGCACTGAGCGCCGCCTCCCGGGTCGCCGCGGGGCCGGCCGAGGCCCTGAACGTCCTGGGCCGGTATGCGCACGTCGTCGACGGCGCCGAATCGGCCACCGCCGTCACGACGTTCATCGACTGCGACCGCCGCACGATCACCTACAGCAGTGCGGGACACCCGCCGCCCGTCCTCGTCCACCCCGACGGCCGGGTGGAGTTCCTCGACCAGGCCACCGACCCGCCGCTCGACGCCCGCCCCGACCCCATGCCGAGACCCGAGGCGGGCACGACCTACGGCCACGGCGCCACCCTCGTCCTCTACACCGACGGCCTGGTGGAGCGCCGTCATGAGGACATCGACACCGGTCTGGCCCGGCTCGCCGACTCCCTCGCACGCCATCGCGACGAGGACCCCGAGAGCCTCGCGGACGCCGTCCTGCTGGAACTGCTGCCGCCCGGGGGCGCCACCGACGACACGGCACTGGTCATCGTCCGGCTGTGACCCGCGGCCGGCGATTCCGCTCCGCGTCGAACGCACACCGGCCCTGACGACTCGTCAACAACGTCGGCACCGCGTCAACATGGATACGAACGGGCCCGGTTCCCCGTGACTGCGCCCGCACCTACACTGACACCCCACGACATGCCGTTTGACCTGCTAGAACGCGGCGGTTGAGCCGATCCGCCAGAGTGAGGAGCGACCCCTTGTTCTACTACCTGCTCAAATACGTGTTGCTGGGTCCCCTGCTGAGACTGGTCTTCCGGCCCCGGATCGAGGGCCTGGAGAACGTGCCGGACTCCGGCCCCGCGATCGTCGCCGGGAACCATCTGTCCTTCTCCGACCACTTCCTGATGCCGGCGATGCTGCGGCGCCGGATCACCTTCCTGGCGAAGGCGGAGTACTTCACCGGCCCTGGGCTGAAGGGCCGGCTCACGGCGTTCTTCTTCCGCAGCGCCGGGCAGATCCCGGTGGACCGTTCGGGCAAGGACGCGGGGCAGGCGGCGATCCGTGAGGGCCTGAAGGTGCTGGGCCGGGGCGAGCTGCTGGGGATCTACCCGGAGGGCACCCGATCGCACGACGGCAGGCTCTACAAGGGCAAGGTCGGCGTCGCGGTGATGGCGCTGACGGCCGGGGTGCCGGTCGTGCCGTGCGCGATGATCGGCACGTTCGAGGCCCAGCCGCCCGGGAAGGTCGTCCCGAACTTCCATCCCGTCACCATCCGGTTCGGCAAGCCCCTCGACTTCTCCCGCTACGCCGGGATGGAGCAGGAGAAGGCGATCCTGCGGGCCGTCACCGACGAGATCATGTACGCCATCCTGACCCTGTCCGAGCAGGAGTACGTCGACGAGTACGCCGCGGTCGTCAAGGCGGCACAGACGGCCGAGAAGAGGGAGCGCAGGTTCCCGCGGGCACCGCTGAGCTGACCCCTGCCGTCGCCGGAGGGGTACGGACAGTCCGGCTGCGGCGTGAGCGAGGGGCGGCCGGTGAGCCCGGCCGCCCCTCGTAGCCGTGACGAGTCCGGTTACGGCTTGGGCGTGGCGTGCGGGCCGCAGGTCACGTCCGCGCCGTCCAGCGTGCCGTCGAGCAGGTAGGCGTCGACGCGCTGGTTGATGCAGGGGTTGACCAGGCCCGTCACACCGTGCGAGCCCGCGTCCTTCTCGGTGATCAGGCGGGAGCCCTGGAACCGCTTGTGCAGTTCGACGGCGCCCTCGTACGGGGTGGCCGCGTCCCGGGTGGACTGAACGATCAGCACCTGCGGCAGGCCCTTGTGGGTCCGCACGTCGACCGGAGTCCGCTGCTTGACCGGCCAGGTGGCGCACGGCAGGTTCATCCAGGCGTTGGCCCAGGTCATGAACGGGTAGTTCTTGTTGAGCTCGGTGTTGTCCCTGTCCCACTTCTTCCAGCTGGTGGGCCACTTGGCGTCGGTGCACTCGACGGCCGTGTAGACCGCGTTGCCGTTCTCGGCGGAGATGTTCCCGGCCGTGTTCGCCAGGTCGGGGGCGGCGGCGTCGACCAGCGCCTTGGTGTCACCGGCGACGTACTTGCCGAACACCGTGGCGACCGGCACCCACGAGGAGTCGTAGTACGGCGCGCTCTGGAAGAAGGAGGTCAGCTCGGCCGGGCCGACGACCCCGCCGATGGGGCTCTTCTTGGCGGTGGCGCGCAGCTGGAGCCACTTGGCCTGGACGGCGTCGCGGGTGGTGCCGAGGTGGAAGGCGGCGTCGTTCGCGGCGACCCAGTCCTCCCAGTCCTTCCAGCGGCCCTCGAAGGCGATGTCCTGGCCCAGGTTGGCCTGGTACCAGATGTTCTCGCGGGCGGGGTTGACCACGCTGTCCACGATCATACGGCGCAGGTGGCCCGGGAAGAGGGTGCCGTAGACAGCGCCGAGGTAGGTACCGTAGGAGACGCCGAGGTAGTTGAGCTTCTTCTCGCCCAGGGCGGCGCGGATGACGTCCAGGTCGCGGGCGGTGTTCGGCGTGGTCATCTGCTGGAGCATGGCGCGGCCGGTGCGGTCCAGGCAGCCGTCCGCGTACTGGCGGGCCAGCTTGCGCTGGGCCAGCTTGTCCGCCTCGGAGTCCGGCACCGGGTCCATCTTCGGCGCCTTCACGAACTCCTGCGGGTCCTCGCAGGAGATGGGCGCGGAGTGGCCGACGCCGCGCGGGTCGAAGCCGACGAAGTCGTAGGCCTTGGCGACGTTCGCCCAGACGGCGTTCTTGGTGGTGACCCGGCGCGGGAAGCGCAGGCCGGAGCCACCGGGGCCGCCCGGGTTGTAGACGAGGGCGCCCTGGCGCTCCTCCTTGGTGCCCGTGTTGCCGATGCGGTCCACGGCGAGCTTGATCTGCTTGCCGTACGGGTGGGCGTAGTTCAGCGGCACGCTGACCCAGCCGCACTGGATGGGCTTCTCCAGCCCCCAGTCGGCCGGGCAGTCCTGCCAGTCGATGCCGGCCTTGGCGGCGCGGGCGGCGGCGATCGCGGCGCCCTGGGCCTCCCGGTCCTGGCCGGGCCGGCCGGCGGCACTGGCGGCGGGCGCGGAGACGGCACCGGCGATCAGGGTGGCGGTGACGAGTGCTCCGGCCGAACCGAGCGCCAGCAGGCGGCTCTTCGGTCTGTTGTCCCTCAAGTGGGCCCCTCCCCCTACATGCAGGATCACTGCGAGTGGTCAGTCCGGGGGATCCTCTCGGCTGTGAGCCGTCTGAGAACAGGGGGCGCCTGCCATCTTTACCAATCCGATAAACGGATGGTCATGTCCCATTGACGGTCAACTCCCCTTTGTGGGGCGCGCTTCAGCCGAACTGGGCCAATGCCCGGTCCAGGACGCGCCTCAGGCACAGGGCGTCGGGCGCGACGGCGCTGACCAGAACCGCCGGGCCGGCCAGTGGTACCAGGGCCGCGCACTCGTCCACCATCCGCGCCTGGCGCGGCTCTTCCAGGAACTCCGGCCGGACGAGCACGAGTTGGCCCGCCGCACGGTGTCCGGCGAGTACGGCGGGGCCGTCCCAGCCCCCCGGGGCACCGGGCCCGCAGGACAGTTCCTGGTCCAGCACCGTCCGGCCTGCGACCCGTACCGTCAGCCGGCTGGTGAGGCGCCCGGGCTCCTCTCCCGCTCGTCCGAGCACCTGCTCCTCGCGCAGCACGAGCCGGGCGCCGGCGGCGAGTTCGGCCCGCGTGGTGACGTGCAGGTCACTGGCGCGGGCCGAGATCAACTGCTCGGGAAGCCAGCGCAGTTCGGCGCCGTCGGCCACGTCGAGCCGTACGTCGTAGCGGGCCTCGTCCTTGGTCTGGCCCGGCAGCGCGAGGGTGGCGGCGGCGGAGCCGACGTGCAGCCGGGCGTCCTGCTCCACCCGGGCGGTGAGCGTGAAGCGGTCGCCGCCGAGCGGGCCGCTCATCGCGCCGACCACCATGACCTTCGCCTCGGTGCCGCTCGACCGGGTGCGGCGCAGGGCCAGCGGGCCGTCGCTGTCCAGGACGGGCAGCGCGGTGCCGCCTCGGCCGTCCGCGCGGGCCACGATCCGCGCGTCCGCCCGTACGCCGGTGGCCGTCATGCGGTCCACGCGGCGAGCCTCTCGCGCACCCAGGAGGCCACGTCGGCTACGCCCCGCTCGCTGCGCAACGACTGGAGGACGACGGGGAGCTCGGCCCGCTGGGCCTTGGCGTCGGCGGCCATCCGGGCGAGGTCGGAGCCGACGTGGGGAGCGAGGTCGGTCTTGTTGACGACGAGCAGGTCGGCGGTGGTGACACCGGGACCGCCCTTGCGCGGGATGTCGTCGCCGCCGGCCACGTCGATCACGAAGATCTGCGCGTCCACGAGCCCCCTGGAGAAGGTCGCGGTGAGGTTGTCGCCGCCGGACTCGACGAGGATCAGGTCCAGCGGGCCGACCGCGTCCTCCAGGTCCTCGACGGCCTCCAGGTTCGCGGAGATGTCGTCGCGGATCGCGGTGTGCGGGCAGGCGCCCGTCTCCACGGCTGTGATCCGCTCGGGCGGCAGCACGGCCTCGCGGAGCAGGAACTCGGCGTCCTCACGGGTGTAGATGTCGTTGGTGACGACGGCCAGCGACAGCTCGTCGCGCAGGGCCCGGCAGAGCGCGGCGACGGTCGCGGTCTTCCCGGATCCGACGGGCCCACCGAGCCCGATGCGCAGGGCCCGCCGCGCCCCATCGGGACGGTGCGCGTCCGCGCTGACGGCGGCGGGGCCGGAGTGGGTGTGGTCGAGGTGCATGACAGCGGCTCCATTTTCAGCCAGGTCCGGCATCAATCAGCCCGTCCTGCGTTTGAGGACGAGGCCGTTCAGGCCGATCGGGGGTTCAGGGGGCCAAGCCCCCTGGCGGGGTCGAAGGGGCGGAGCCCCTTTGGGGTGGGAGGGGTGGGGGGCAGCGGGGGCGACCTCTACGACGCGAACAGCCGCACGGGCCAGCCCGCATGCCACTCCGCGCCGATCTCCAGCAGCGGCCCGGACGCCGCCGGCAACGCGTCGACGCCCTCGTCGCGCACTCTCCGGGCCGCCGCCACCGCTTGGTCCACGACGCGGTCCAGCTCCGAAGCCAGCCGCGCCAGTACGCCCGTGGCGTCGAACGGGTCGAGGCTCAGCAGTCGTACCGTCGCCGTCGTCGGCCCGCTCACGCTCTCGTACACCGCGCAGTACGCCGCGTCGTCCGGCCCCAGCCCGGCCGCCCGCGCGGCGAGACCGAGGACCACCGGCTGGTGCGCCCCCTTGGGGAATCGCCGTGCCAGCGCGTCGAGTTCGGCCGACGGCCAGGCGGACCGCGCCGCCCGCACCAGCTGTCGGCCGAGGCGACGCGCAGCGACGCGCAGGGCGGGCGACGGCGTACGGGCGTCCGCCGCCGCGTCCAGCTCCCCGGGATCCACGCCGAGCACGGCGGCCGCCGCCAGCGCGCCCGCGACCAGTCCGGCGGTGTGCAGCCGGCCCCGGCAGAAGTCCTCCAGGCTCGCGGCGGAGGTGATCCGGCCCGCCTTGACGGCGGCCTCCGCCCCGCCGGAGTGCGCGTGCCCTCCGGCGGGGAAGCGGCCGTCGGCCAGGACGAGAAGTGCTGCCCGAGACATCACGACCCCATCAGAAGAGGAAGTAGCGCTGGGCCATGGGCAGTTCGGCGGCCGGGGTGGCCTCGACCAGTTCGCCGTCGATGTGGACGGCGAAGCTGTCGGGGTCGATCCGGACGTCGGGCCGGGCGTCGTTCTCGCGCATGTCGGCCTTGGTCACCGCACGCGTGGACGCGATCGCCGTGAACCGCTTGCCGAGTCCCAGCCGCTCCGGCAGGCCGTCCTCGATCGCCAACGGGGCCACGAAGTTGACCGAGTTGGCGGCCGGGGCCCGGCCGATCGCGCCGTACATCGGGCGGGGCAGGATCGGCTGCGGGGTCGGGATGGAGGCGTTGGCGTCGCCCATCTGCGCGTAGGCGATCTGCCCGCCCTTGAGCACGAGGTGCGGCTTGACCCCGAAGAACGCCGGTTCCCACAGCACGAGGTCGGCGAGCTTGCCGGTCTCCACCGAGCCGATCTCGGCGGCGAGACCCTGGGCGAGCGCGGGATTGATCGTGTACTTGGCGACATAGCGACGCACGCGGTGGTTGTCCGCGCGTCCGTCACCGGGCAGCGCCCCGCGCCTGCGCTTCATCACATGGGCCGTCTGCCAGGTGCGCAGGATGACCTCGCCGACGCGGCCCATGGCCTGGGAGTCGGAGGAGATGATCGAGATCGCGCCGAGGTCGTGCAGGACGTCCTCCGCGCCGATGGTGGACGGCCGGATCCGGGACTCGGCGAACGCCAGGTCCTCGGGGACGGCGGGGTTGAGGTGGTGACAGACCATCAGCATGTCGAGGTGTTCCTCGGCGGTGTTGACGGTGTAGGGCCGGGTGGGGTTGGTGGAGCTGGGCAGCACGTTGGGCTGCGAGACCACGGTCATGATGTCCGGCGCGTGCCCGCCGCCGGCCCCCTCGGTGTGGTACGAGTGGATGCCCCGGCCCGCGATCGCGGCGAGGGTGTCACCGACGAAACCGGCCTCGTTCAGGGTGTCCGTGTGGATGGCGACCTGGATGCCGGTGCGGTCCGCGACGGTCAGCGCGGCGTCGATGACGGCCGGGGTCGAGCCCCAGTCCTCGTGCAGCTTCAGGCCGGCCGCGCCGCCCCGGATCTGGGAGAGCATCGCCTCGTGCGAGACGGTGTTGCCCTTGCCGAGGAAGCCGACGTTGACCGGATAGGCCTCCATCGCCTCGAACATCCGGGCGAGGTGCCAGGGGCCGGGTGTGACGGTGGTGGCCTTGGAGCCCTCGGCGGGGCCGGTGCCGCCGCCGACCAGGGTTGTGATGCCGGAGGCCAGCGCCTCGTCGGCGATCTGCGGGCAGATGAAGTGCACGTGCGCGTCGATGGCGCCGGCGGTGAGGATCCGCCCGTTGCCCGCGATGATCTCGGTCTCGGGACCGATGACCAGGCGGGGGTGGACGCCGTCCATCGTGTCCGGGTTCCCGGCCTTGCCGATCGCGGCGATCCGGCCGTCGCGGATGCCGACGTCGGCCTTGACGATCCCCCAGTGGTCGACGATGACGACCCCGGTGATGACGGTGTCGGGGGTGCCCTCGGCCCGGGTGGCGCGGGACTGGCCCATGGACTCACGGATGACCTTGCCGCCGCCGAAGACCGCCTCGTCGCCGGACGCGCCGGGTCCGCCGGAGCGGTCCTCCTCGATCTCGATCAGCAGGTCGGTGTCGGCGAGCCGGACACGGTCACCGGCGGTCGGCCCGAACAGGTCGGCGTAGGCGCCACGCGAGATCTCAGGCATCGAGGGCACCTCCGGTCTCCCCGCGCAGCCCCGGCACGATCCGGGCGCCGGTGAGGGGCACGAGTTCGACGTCGACGGGGATGCCGGGCTCGAAGCGCACGGCGGTGCCGGCGGCGACGTTCAGCCGCTTGCCGCGGGCCGCGGCGCGGTCGAACTCCAGGCCGGGGTTGGCCTCGGCGAAGTGGTAGTGGGAGCCGACCTGGACCGGACGGTCGGCGGCGTTGAGGACGGTGAGGCGGGTGACCTCGCGGCCCTCGTTCACCAGGACGGGATCGTCCGCGAACAGGATCTCTCCGGGAATCATCGCGGCCCCCTCAGATGATCGGCTCGTGGACGGTGACGAGCTTGGTGCCGTCCGGGAAGGTGGCCTCGACCTGGACGTCGTGGATCATCTCGGGGACCCCGTCCATGACGTCGTCCCTGGTGAGGAGCTTGCGGCCGGAGGACATGAGTTCGGCGACGGTACGGCCGTCACGCGCGCCCTCGAGGATGTGAGACGTGATGAGGGCGACCGCTTCCGGGTGGTTGAGCTTGAGCCCGCGGGCCCTGCGCTTCTCGGCCACGTCGGCCGCCACGTGGATCAGCAGCCTCTCTTGCTCATGCGGGGTCAGTTGCACGTCCCACCTCACAGTCCTTGCTCCGGACCGTGCGGGGTCCGGGTTGCCGCAGCCATCGCGACGGGGATAGGTGTAACACACAGACAAATCCCCGGATCGTCGTCAATCCGGGCAGAAAAACCCCTGATGGCGTGGATCGGCAGGCTAGAGCGCCGGAGTTTCAGCGACGTTAACCAGACCTTGATCCACAGCTGACCGCGCGATGGGACCCCCGATACCCGCGCGGGTCAGGACACGCCCGGGCCGCGATGCTCGGCGGCCATGCCGGGACCGCGATGCTCCGCCGCGATCCCGAACCGCTGCTGTTCGCGCGTGGCGGAACCGGCCTCGCGGACGCCCGAGACCGAGCTGACGACCTGCTCCCCGGCCGCCTCCTCCAGCGCGTCCAGCCGCTCCAGGTCGGCCGCCGAGACGAGCGCGACCAGCGGCTTGCCGTGCCGTGTCACGACGACGCGCTCACCGCCGTACACCACCCGGTTGATCAGATCGGCGAGCTCAGCCCTGGCTTGCGTCACCGGAATCTCGTAGGCCATACCCCCATCGTACGTCAGGTACGTCCTGTACATTTTTTACAGAAGCCGAGCCCGCCAGGGGCCGTGCGATGAGAAGGGGTGTCCCATGTCCCGAGCGTTCGCCCGTCAGGTCCTGCCCGAGTTCACCGAGCGCACCGGCAGCGGTGCCCGCACGCTCGATCCCTACGGCAAGCTCTTCGAGGACCGGATCGTCTTCCTCGGTACCACGCTGGACGACACGGCGGCGAACGACGTGATGGCGCAGTTCATGTACCTCGAACACGCCGCCCCGGAGCGGGACATCACGCTGTACGTCAACTCCCCCGGCGGCACGTTCAGCGCGCTGACGGCGGTCTACGACACGATGCGCTACGTCAGTTGCGACGTGGCGACCTACTGCCTGGGTCAGGCCGCCTCCCACTCCGCCCTGCTGCTCGCGGCCGGCACCCCGGGCAAGCGGTTCATGCTGCCGGGCGCGCGCGTGGTGATCGAGCAGCCGCAGCTCCCGGAACCGATGCAGGGGCAGTTCAGCGACCTGCTCATCCAGGCCGAGGAGTTGGCCCGGATGCGCACAGTGGCCGAGGAGATGCTGGTACGGCACACCGGGCGCACGGCCGAGCAGGTACGGCGTGATCTGGAGCGGGACTTGGTCCTCGACGCCGCCGGGGCGGTGGCCTACGGCCTGGTCGACGCCGTCGTGCCCGGCCGGCGGAGCACCCCCGGCGCACCGGACGCGAGGTGAGCCGCCGATGCTGCCGGAACTGCCGCCGCTGCCGGCACTGACGCGTGCCGAGGGCGAACTGATCGACCGTTATCTCGAGGCCGCCGACCTGCTGGGCCGCATCAACCCCGCGCGCGGCGGGGACACCTATCACCGGCTGCGCGCCGCCCAGGCCCTGGCGCGCAAGGCCGCAGAGCTGCGTGACGCCCTCGCGTTGATGCACCGGCGGGGCGAGACGGAGCTGCACGGGGACACGCTGGCACGGGCCTTGCGGCTGCTGGACGGTGAACGCCGTACCGCGCGCGTCGCGCTCCCGCCCGACGGTGTCGGCTGATCCGGACGGTCGGACCAGCCGGACGCGCCCCGGTTGTCGACAGGAGCCGCTCGGGCCGGAGTTGAAACGGCCCGAACGACGTACCGCCGACCGGTGTATATCCCGATCGTTCTACGAGCCTCCCGACTTGCGCCCAGCGCGTGTCCTCCGTTCCCGAGAAGGCGCTTCTTCCCAGGTGGGGGGCTACGTAAGAGAACTGACGACGCCTCGAACAGAACCCTGTCCACCCGAACGGGTGAGTGGTGAGTAATGCCACAAATCCACGGATGCGTTGGGATTTTCGGACCGGTGTGGGTGAAGATCCCGTCCGACGACAAGCCCCCGCCACCGCGGCGGGGCGGTCCGGGCGGACGCCGAGTCCTGCCGCCGCCCGGATGACCGGTCGACAGGAGTGGATCGGCAGGAGTGGAGGACCCAGGCAAGACGGGTCGCCGGAACGGATGTTCGTCTGTACGTCGCAGACGGCCGGTCGTTCCGAGCAGCCCTTGGGGTGAAGCCGCGGCAACGCGGCCGGGCAACTTCGCCAGCCCGAATCCGACAGGTCATCCTTCACAGGCGGCTGACGAAGGGTTGCGCATGACTGCGCCTAATCGTGTCCCGTCGCTCATGGCCCGGGCCGGCACGGCCTCGGCCCTCACCCTCGCCGCCGTCGGCGGCTCGATCGCGGTCCCCGGGCTCGCCACCGATGCCTCGGCCGCGACGCTCGCGACCAAAGCACTGCAGGTCGCGGCCTCCAAGAAGGGGTCTCCGTACCAGTACGGGGCCACGGGGCCGCGCAGGTTCGACTGCTCGGGGCTGACGCTCTACTCGTTCAAGAAGGCGGGCAAGACCCTGCCGCGTACCGCCGCACAGCAGTACAACCGGACGAACCACATCTCCGCCCGTCAACGCAGGGCCGGTGACCTGGTGTTCTTCCACTCGGGTTCCTACGTCTACCACGTCGGCATCTACGCCGGGCACAACAAGATCTGGCACGCCCCGAGGACCGGTTCCGTGGTCCGGCTCGAGAAGATCTGGACGCCGAGCGTCTGGTACGGCCGGGTCAGCTGACCCGTCCTCAGGGCAGGAGCGGCTCCAGCAGCAGGGCCGCTCCAAGCACCGTCAGCGCCACCCCGGTGCCCGCCTGGAGCCCACGGGCGGCCCGGGGCCGGCGCAGCCATCTGCCCAGACGGTCCACCAGCAGCGCGACCACCTGGAACCACACCAGCGCCAGCGCGCACACGATGAGGGCGAGCAGCAGTGTCCGGGGCAGCGCGGGGCTCCCGGCGGGCACGAACTGCGGCAGCAGGCTGAGGAAGGTCAGCGAGGCCTTCGGGTTGAGGACGTTGGTGACAAAGCCCTGCCGGAGCGGGTGCGCCGGCTCGGCCGCCGAGTCCTCGGGCGACTGGACGGCTCCCCGCAGCGACCACAGCGTGCGCACCCCGAGGTGCAGCACATAGGCGCCGCCCAGCAGTTGCAGCGCCCGGAACAGCGCGGGCACGGCCACCAGCACGGCCGCGACACCGGCCACCGCCAGGGTGGTGTGCACCAGGAGTCCGCCCGCGATGCCGAGTCCGCAGACCGCGCCGGCCCGGCGTGAGACCAGCGCGTTGCGGACGACCACGGTGAAGTCGGCGCCCGGCATGGCGACCAGTCCGGCGGCGATCCCGGTGAAGGCGATGAGCTGTCCGTCCATGCGCCCAGACTGCCTCGACGGGGCCTTCAGCAGGTATTTCGGCTTTCCTGGGTCAGCCTGAAGCAATGCTTTAGGCTGGCGCCATGTACGACCCGACCCGGCTGGCCGCACTGGTGGCCGTCGCGGAGGCCGGCTCCATCACCCGGGCCGCCGACCGGCTCGGCTACACGCCGCCCGCCCTCTCCCAGCAACTGGCCAAGCTGGAGCGGGAGGCGGGTACCGCGCTGCTGGTGCGGCACCATCGTGGGGCCCGGCTGACCGAGGCGGGCGAGGCGCTGGTGGCACGGGCCCGGCGAGTGCTGGACGAGCTGGAACAGGCCCGGCACGAGCTGGCCCGGCTGACCGGTCTCACCGGCGGCGCGCTGCGGCTCGGCACCTTCCCGACCGCAGGGGTGCATCTGCTGCCGCCGGCGCTGAGCGCGTTCCGCCGGGCCCACCCGGACGTGACGCTGTCGGTCGCGGACTACGACCCGCCGACCGGGGTCACGGCCGTGGCGGCCGGCGAGGTGGACCTGGCGCTGACCCACACGTACCACCCCGCCGAGCGTTCCCCGGTGCCGTCGTCGGTGCGTCTGGAGCCGGTCCTGGTGGAGGAACTGGTGCTCGTGACCGCGCCCGGACACGCCCTGAGCAGCACCTCGTCCCGGCTGCCACTGGCCGAGCTGGCGGGACAGCCGCTGATCAGCATGGCACCGCACCATCCGGCCCGCCGGGACGTCGAGGCCCTGCTGTCCGAGGCGGGCGCCACACCCGCCCTGCTCGTCCCGACCCCCGGATACGCGGTGGTCTGCGCCCTCGTCAGCGCCGGCCTCGGCGTGGCCGTCGTCCCCGAGATGGTGGCCCGCACGGCCTCCACACCGGTCGGCGTACGCCCCCTGGAAGCGGGCCGCCTGCACCGCACCATCTCCGTGGCCTACCGCCCCGACGAATCGACGCCGGCCGCGGACGCCTTCCGCGCACTGCTCCGAGGAGCATTCGGCAGAGCCGGACGCTCACCGGGAGCTTGAGCGCCCGAGCGGGCCGCCCAGGGGCTACGACGCCCCTCCGTACCCCGGGCACTTCGGGGCGCACCCGGCGACGTCCGCCGGGCACCTTGGGCCCTCGGTGTGCCGCCGTACCGGAGTTGGCCTTGCCCCGGCTCCCGTGCCCGCCGCCCCCCTTGTCCTGTCCGTCGTCTCCGGCCGTCGTCGCCCCGCCCTCCCCGATGCGGGCACGCGGTGAGAGCACCAGCACCACGCGCCCACGCCCCGCCCGGAGGGCTACGGCTCCTGCGGGGCCGCCACAGGCACCGGCTCGGCCGGGATGATCCAGGGGAGTTCGATGGAGACCGTCTTGCCGCCCTCGCGGGTGGGGCGGACGCGGAGCTTGCCGCCGCACTCCGCGGTGAGCCAGCGGATGATGACCATGCCGCGGCCGTTGTCCTGCTGGACGGCGGCGGGCAGTCTCTTCGGAAAGCGCGGGTGACTGTCCGTGACGCCGATGCGCAGATGTTCGTCACGGTCCAGCGCGATGTCGACCGTGAAGGTGGGTGACTGACCGAAGGTGTGCTGTACGGCGTTCGTGGCGAGTTCGGAGACGATGAGCCGCACGGTGTCGGCCGTCTCGGTGTCCGACGGCAGGCCCCACTCCGCGAGCGTGCCCACGACATACGTGCGGGCGGCGGAGACCGAGGCGGGATCGCTCGGCAGAGTGACGGATGCTTCCAGATGGTCTGCCATGGCGACGTCGTCCCTTTCCCACGGGACCGCAGTCCGACACGGAGCCGGATGGTTCGAGTACGGTCCCGGACTGGTGCTTGCTCGTCAGACTGCCATCACGGCGCCGGTCACGGGGAGCGATCCACCAAGATATGCATATATCTGTCGCCCAAAGCGGTGAACTCTACGACGCGAGACCGTATTCGGGCGGCCCGGAAGGAGTAAGGAGGAGCCCATGCAGAACGGGCCGGCCGTGCGCCGCCGGAAACTGGGCGCCGAACTGCGCACGCTGCGCACGGGTGCTGGGCTCACGAGCGGTGAGGCGGCCCGGCTGGTCGGCTGGCACCAGTCGAAGGTCAGCCGTATCGAGACCGGTGCCAGTGGTGTGAAACCAGCCGATGTGCGGTTACTTCTCGACGCCTACGAGGTACGGGACGGACAACTGCGCGAGTTGCTGCTGATGCTGGCGGGCTCCGAGGACACGGGCGACCGGCACCGCTGGTGGCACGCCTACCGCGGGGTGCTGCCGCCCGCGTACCGGGATTTCATCAGCCTGGAGTCGCAGGCCAGCACTATGCGCACCCTGGAGACCACGGTCGTACCCGGCCTGCTGCAGACGCCCGAGTACGCCCGGGCGGTGACCCGGGCGGCCGTGACGGACCTGGACGAGGAGGGCCTGGACACGCTGGTGGAGGTGCGGCTGGCCAGGCAGGACGTGCTCCGCGCCGACCCCCCGCTGGAGCTGAGCGCGGTGCTGGACGAGGCGGTGCTGCGGCGCGAGGTCGGCGGCCCCGAGGTGATGGCCCGGCAGCTGGAGCGGCTGATGGAGGCGGCCCGGCTGCCCCAAGTCCGGCTCCAGGTACTGCCGTTCGGGGCCGGAGCGCATGTCGGCCTCACCGGGCCTTTCGTTATCTTGTCATTTCCGAGCACTTCTGATCTGGATGTGGTTGTTCTCGACCAGTTGACGAGTAGCCTCTACCTCGAACGGAAAGAAGACCTCATGGCCTACACGGAGGCCTTCGACACCCTTCGGATGCACGCCCTCTCACCCGAGGACACGTTGGACTACATCGCCGGGATAGGTGACGGCGCGTAAGGAGGCACCATGTCAGCACTGCCTCGGAACGTCCCTGCCAGTACCGACCTGCACGACGTGCGCTGGCTGCGCAGCAGCTACAGCACGGGAGCCAACAACTGCGTGGAGACGGCCCGGCCGCGCTCCGGCCGCGGGGCCGGACTGCTCGCCGTGCGCGACTCCAAGAGCCCGGCCGGACCCGCGCTGCTCTTCTCCGCCGAGAGCTGGGCCGGCTTCCTCAGCACTCTCTGAAGCACTCTCCGATCAGAAGCGATCCCAACCGATCACTCATGACCAGCCAAGGTCGAAGCACGGCCGTGTCACGCCGACTCATGGTCGCGTTTCGCCGATCACCCGTACAGCGCGTTCGATCTCGGCCCCGGACAGGTCCGCCCGGGCCGTCAGCCGCAGCCGTGAGATGCCGTCGGGCACGGAGGGAGGACGGAAACAGCCCACGGCGAGCCCCGCGGTGCGGCAGTCGGCCGCCCAGCGCACGGCCTGCTCCGGGGACGGAGCCCGCACCGAGACCACCGCGGCGTCCGGACGCACCGCTTCCAGACCCGCGGTGGTCAGCCGTGCGTGCAGTTCCGCGGCCACCGCGCGGGCCCGCGCCGCACGCTCCGGCTCGCGGACGAGCAGCCGCAGTGCCGCCAGCGCGGCGCCGGCCGCCGCCGGGGCGAGGCCGGTGTCGAAGATGAAGGTCCGGGCCGCGTTGACCAGGTGGTCGATCACCCGCGCCGGGCCGAGCACCACTCCCCCCTGACTGCCCAGCGACTTGGACAGGGTGGCGGTGACCACCACGTCCGCGGCGCCCGAGAGACCGGCCGCGTACGGCGCGCCCCGGCCGCCGTCGCCCAGCACCCCGAGCCCGTGCGCGTCGTCCACGACCAGTCCCGCGCCGCGCTCCCGGCACGCCTCGGCCAGCCCGGCCAGCGGTGCCCGGTCGCCGTCGACCGAGAACACCGTGTCGGAGACGACGATCGCCGGTCCCTGGTGGGTGGCCAGGGCCTTGCGCACCGCCTCCGGATCGGCGTGCGCGACGACCTGCCGCTCGCCCCGCGCCAGCCGGCAGCCGTCGATGAGAGAGGCGTGGTTGCCGGCGTCGGAGACGATCAGCGAGCCGTGCGGGCCGAGCGTGGTGACGGCGGCCAGGTTGGCGGCGTAACCGGAGGAGAAGACCAGCGCCGCCTCGAAACCGCAGAATTCGGCCAGCTCGCGCTCCAGCTCGGTGTGCAGCTCGGTGGTGCCGGTGACGAGCCGGGAGCCGGTCGAGCCGCCGCCCCAGGTCCGGGCGGCCCGGACGGCCCCCTCGGTGACCTCGGGGTGGTGGGCGAGGCCCAGGTAGTCGTTGCTCGCCAGATCCAGCAGGGCTGACTCGGCGGGGCGCGGGCGCAGGGTGCGTACGAGTCCGGCGCGGCGGCGCGCCTCGGCCTGCTCGTCGATCCAGCCGAACGCCATGGGTCCTCCGGGGCTTTTGTAGGTAGCGGACAGACACTAGCGGCACTACCAGTCACCCACGGTGTGGCAATACCCACACGGTGATCCGCCTTCGTTGTGCGAACTCTCCTTGGCCCGGGGCGGTCCCGTAGGACAGGATCAGGCTTCATGGACCTGCTGAACACGCTGGTGGACAAGGGACTGCGGCGCGAGCTGCCGACCCGCGAGGAAGCGCTCGCCGTTCTGGCCACCTCCGACGACGACGTGCTCGATGTGGTGGCCGCGGCCGGAAAGGTGCGCCGGCACTGGTTCGGGCGACGGGTGAAACTCAACTATCTGGTGAACCTCAAGTCGGGTCTGTGCCCTGAGGACTGCTCGTACTGTTCCCAGCGGCTCGGCTCGAAGGCCGACATCCTGAAGTACACCTGGCTCAAGCCCGACGAGGCCTCCCAGGCGGCCGCCGCGGGCCTCGCGGGCGGCGCCAAGCGGGTCTGCCTCGTGGCCAGCGGGCGCGGCCCGACGGACCGTGACGTGGACCGGGTCTCGGAGACGATCCGGACCATCAAGGAGCAGAACGAGCACGTCGAGGTGTGCGCCTGCCTCGGTCTGCTCTCCGACGGCCAGGCCGAGCGGCTGCGCGAGGCGGGCGCGGACGCCTACAACCACAACCTCAACACGTCCGAGGGGACGTACGCGGACATCACGACCACGCACACGTACGCCGACCGGGTGGACACGGTGCAGAAGGCGCACGCGGCCGGTCTGTCCGCCTGCTCCGGTCTGATCGCGGGCATGGGCGAGAGCGACGAGGACCTGGTGGACGTGGTCTTCAGCCTGCGCGAACTGGACCCGGACTCGGTGCCGGTGAACTTCCTCATCCCGTTCGAGGGCACCCCGCTGGCCAAGGAGTGGAACCTCACTCCGCAGCGGTGTCTGCGGATCCTCGCGATGGTCCGGTTCGTCTGCCCGGACGTGGAGGTCCGGATCGCGGGCGGCCGTGAGGTCCACCTGCGCACGATGCAGCCGCTCGCGCTGCACCTGGCCAACTCCATCTTCCTCGGCGACTACCTGACCAGCGAGGGCCAGGCCGGCAAGGCCGACCTGGAGATGATCGCGGACGCCGGGTTCGAGGTGGAGGGCGCCGGCGAGGTGACGCTGCCGCAGCACCGGGTGGAGGCCGCGGCCGGCTGCGGGTCGGTCTGCGGTTCGCACGAGGGCTGTGGCTCGCACGAGGGCGCGGACGCCTGCGGTCACGAGGGCGCGTGCGGTACGACGGCCGCGCCGGCCGCGCAGGAGGCGCGCACCGATCTCGTCGCCGTCCGCCGCCGGGGCGCCGGGACGGACCTCGCGCCCAATGCCTGAGCTGCCCGGCCTGACCGTGCCCGAGCTGCTGGAGCTGGACCGACGGCATGTGTGGCATCCGTACGGCCCGATGCCCGGACGTGCCGAACCGCTCGTCGTGGAGTCGGCGAGCGGGGTCCGGCTGCGGCTCGCGGACGGCTCGGGCGAGTTGGTGGACGGCATGTCGTCCTGGTGGTCGGCGATCCACGGCTACAACCACCCGGTCCTGAACGAGGCGGCGCGTGAGCAGCTCGGGCGGATGAGCCATGTGATGTTCGGCGGGCTCACGCACGAGCCCGCCGTACGGCTCGCGAAGCATCTTGTCGACATGTCGCCAGAAGGCCTGGAGCATGTCTTCCTGGCCGACTCCGGTTCGGTGTCGGTCGAGGTCGCGGTGAAGATGTGCCTGCAGTACTGGCGCTCGCTCGGCCGGCCCGGCAAGCAGCGGATGCTGACCTGGCGGGGCGGCTACCACGGCGACACCTGGAACCCGATGTCGGTGTGCGACCCCGAGGGCGGGATGCACGCGCTGTGGTCGGGCGTGCTGCCGCGCCAGGTGTTCGCGGACGCGCCGCCGGCGGACTACGAGGAGTGGTACGCCGACCAGCTTCGCGAACTGGTCGCCCGCCACGCGGACGAGCTGGCCGCGGTGATCGTGGAGCCGGTGGTACAGGGCGCGGGCGGCATGCGCTTCCACTCCCCCGGCTATCTGCAGGTGCTGCGTGAGGCCTGCGACGCACACGACGTGCTGCTGGTGTTCGACGAGATCGCCACCGGCTTCGGCCGCACCGGCGCGCTGTTCGCGGCGGAGCACGCGGGTGTCACCCCGGATGTGATGTGCGTGGGCAAGGCGCTGACCGGCGGCTATCTGACGCTGGCGGCCACGCTGTGCACCGCCCGGGTCGCCGACGGCATCTCGCGGGGCGAGGTGCCGGTGCTCGCGCACGGACCGACGTTCATGGGCAACCCGCTGGCGGCGGCCGTGGCCTGCGCGTCCATCGAGCTGCTCCTGGGGCAGGACTGGCGGACGGAGGTCAAGCGGATCGAGGCGGGCCTGTGGGAGGGCCTGTCGCCGGCGCGCGAGCTGCCCGGTGTGAAGGACGTCCGCGTCCTCGGGGCGATCGGCGTCGTCCAGCTCGACCACGAGGTGGACATGGCCGCGGCCACCGCCGCCGCCGTGCGGGAAGGCGTGTGGCTGCGCCCGTTCCGCGACCTGATCTACACGATGCCGCCGTACATCACCTCGGACGAGGACGTGGCGAGGATCGCGCGCGCGGTGTGCGCCGCGGCACGGGAGGGATGACATGCCGGTACTGGTGATCACGGGCACGGGCACGGAGGTCGGCAAGACCGTCACCACCGCCGCCGTCGCCGCCGCGGCGCTCGCAGCGGGGCGCTCGGTGGCCGTGCTGAAGGCCGCGCAGACGGGCGTACGGCCGGACGAGCGCGGTGACGCCGACGAGGTCGCGCGGCTCGCGGGGACGGTCACGGCCACGGAACTGGCGCGCTATCCGGAGCCGTTGGCGCCCGGCACCGCGGCCCGGCGGGCGGGCATGGCCCCCGTCCACCCGCACGAGGTGGCCGAACGGGCGGCCAAGCTGGCCGCGGAGCACGATCTGGTACTGGTCGAGGGGGCGGGCGGACTGCTCGTCCGCTTCGACGCGGCCGGCGGCACGCTGGCCGACGCGGCCGAGCTGCTCGGCGCACCGGTGCTGGTGGTCGCCCAGGCGGGCCTGGGCACCCTCAACACCACGGAGCTGACGGCACTCGAACTACGCCGCCGGAAGCTGGAGTTGGCAGGTGTGGTGATCGGCAGCTGGCCCGACTCCCCCGACCTCGCGTCCCGCTGCAACGTGGCCGACCTCCCCGAGGTCGCTGCCGCTCCGCTGCTCGGCGCGATCCCCGCCGGGGCGGGGTCGCTGGCACCGGCCGGCTTCCGCGCGGCGGCACGGAAGTGGCTGGCGCCCCGCCTGGACGGCACATGGGATGCGGAGGCGTTCCGGGTACGGGTGGCGCCGTAGACCGGGGCGGTGTACGGGATCCGGTGCCGGGCAGCACCGGATCCCGGCCCGTCCCACGCCGTCGGCCGACCTTCCGGCCGCCGTCCTGGCAGGATGGCGGCATGGAACGTGTGCTTGGAATCGGCGGCTACTTCATGCGGGCTGCCGACCCGGCTGCCCTGAACGCCTGGTACCGCGACTGCCTGGGCCTGGACGCCGACGAGAACGGTCTGTGGCGCCAGGGAGCCGGGCCGACGGTGTTCGCGGCGTTCGAGTCCGAGACCGGCTACTTCGGGACCCGCGCCCAGCAGACCATGCTCAACTTCCGGGTGCGCGACCTGGATGCGATGCTCGCGCAATTGCGCGCCAAGGGAGCGGACGTGTCCGACGAGACGCAGGACATGGAGGGCGTCGGCCGATTCGGCTGGGTCACCGATCCCGAGGGCAATCGGGTCGAGCTGTGGCAGCCCGCCTGACCTCGCCCCCGCGCAGGGGAACACGCGCCGGGGGTGCGGTGGCCTTCCACGGGGGACACTGTTCCTAGGCCGTCCCCCCGGGAGGTTCCCCATGCGGCTGCTGTCCGGCTCCGGCAAGGTGGCGCGGAGTCCCGTCCACCACCCCCTGTTCGCCCGCTTCTACGCCCGCTGCAGTGTGAGCGCCGAGACCCGGATGGGCATGGCCGGGATACGGCAGCGGCTGCTGGCCGGGCTGTCCGGCCGGGTGATCGAGATCGGCGCGGGCAACGGGCTGAACTTCTCGCACTATCCCGGTGCCGTCGCCGAGGTCGTCGCGATCGAACCGGAGCCGCTGCTCAGGAAGTTGGCTCTGGAGTCGGCCCTGCGTTCCGAGGTTCCGGTCGACGTGGTGCCGGGCGCGGCGGAGGCGCTGCCGGTCAAGAGCGAGGCCTTCGACGCGGCCGTGCTGTCCCTGGTGCTGTGCAGCGTCCGGGACGTGGCGCGCGCGCTGGGCGAGGTACGACGGGTGGTCAAACCGGGCGGACAGGTGCGGTTCTTCGAGCACGGCCAGGGCGGCGGCCGGGTGATGAGACTGACCCAGCGCTCCCTGGACCGGACCGTGTGGCCCACGCTGACCGGCGGCTGCCATCTGGCCCGGCAGCCGGTGGCCGCGCTGCGCGAGGCCGGGCTCACGCTCGGCCCGCAACGGCAGGTACTGCTGCCGGAGAACGGCCCGGCACTGCCGACCTCGTACTGCGTGCTCGGGGTCGCCTGGCGGCCGGACGAGCCGGACGCACGCTGATCTTGGACCCGGCCCCGCGCCTGCGGCCCGCGCGCCCCGGCGCCGCACCTGAAGTCACAGGCTCCAGCGGCGCAGTTCGCGCGCGATGTCGTCCACCCCGGCCGCGCCCTCCTTCACCAGCCGGGCGAGGTCCCGCACCTGCTCGGGCGAGGTGGCCACCTTCTCGCCGCTGGCGACCAGGTAGGCATAGGCGACCGCCGAGGCGAACAGCGCGTTGGAGCGCTCCAGCGCCGGGAGATGGATCAGCAACTGGAGCAGGGAGGCGGCACGGGCGTGCGGGTCGTCGTAGACGGGCACGCCGAATATCTCGGCGCGGTGCCGGGCGACGGCGGCGACCAGCGCGCCCCAGTCGGTGACCTGCGGGTCCCCGGGTGTCTTCTGTTCGGCGAGCATGAGGAGCCAGGCGAGGTCGATGCTGAGCTCGTTCAAGGGATCAGCGGCCGTCCCCGACACCGGTGCCGCGGGTCTCGGCGAACTCCTCGGCGAACACGGACTCGTACTGCTTCATGAAGTCGGCGGCGGCCTCCACGAACGTACGGCCCGCCTCACCGGTGTCCTGTCTGACCAGCTCTTCGATATAGCGGTTGACGCTGATACCGCGGGCCAGGGCGCGTTCGCGGGCGGCGCGGGCGGTGCCCTCGTCCACGCGCACGTTCAGCTGGGTCTTCGCCATACCTCGACGCTAGCGCCCGAATGCTAGCAAGGCAAGGGCGCGTGAATCGGTGCGCCGGGCCGGCTTGTCGCCTACGCTCGCCCGGGACGGGCGGTTCCGGCGACCGGGAGGCGGTCTTGTCCACACCTGCTGCGCAGCACGCGCCGGGCGGCGCCGTCGCGGCCCGCGCCCGCGGGCTGACCAAGGCGTACGGCTCCGGCGAGACGGCCGTCATCGCTCTCGACTCGGTGGACGTGGACATCGCGCGCGGCCGATTCACCGCCGTGATGGGGCCGTCCGGGTCCGGGAAGTCCACGCTGATGCACTGTCTGGCGGGGCTCGACACGGTCTCGGCGGGCCAGGTGTGGCTGGGCGACACCGAGATCACCGGGCTGCGGGACCGGGAACTGACCCGGCTCAGGCGGGACCGGGTCGGGTTCATGTTCCAGTCGTTCAACCTCATCCCGACGCTGACGGCCGCCGAGAACATCACCCTGCCCATGGACATCGCGGGCCGCAAGCCCGATCCGCAGTGGCTGGACCAGGTCATCGACACGCTCGGCCTGCGCGACCGCCTCACGCACCGGCCCGCCCAGCTCTCCGGCGGTCAGCAGCAGCGGGTCGCCTGCGCGCGGGCGCTGGCCTCCCGGCCGGAGCTGATCTTCGCCGACGAGCCGACCGGCAACCTCGACTCGCGGGCCGGTCTGGAGGTGCTGGGCTTTCTGCGCGAGGCGGTGGACGAACTCGGGCAGACCGTCGTCATGGTCACCCACGATCCCGGCGCCGCCGCCCACTCCGACCTGGTGCTGTTCCTGGCCGACGGACGCATCGTGGACGACATGGAACGCCCGACGGCGGACGCCGTACTGGAACGCATGAAGCGGTTCGACGCCGTCCGGGGCCGGCTCGGCGACGACCACGCCACCACCCGAGAGGACTGACCGGGTGCTCAAAGCGACCCTGAGGAGCTTCCTCGCGCACAAGGGGCGGCTCGCGCTGTCCGCGCTGGCCGTGATCCTGTCCGTGGCGTTCGTCGCGGGCAGTCTGATCTTCTCCGACACCGTCACGCGCACGTTCGACCGGCTCTTCGCCTCCACCGCCGCCGATGTGACGGTCCAGCCGAAACAGCTGGACCTGAGGTCGGCCCGGGTGAGCGGTTCGGTGCAGACGCTCCCGGCCGCGCTGCGGGACCGGGTGGTGCGGGTCGACGGCGTCGCGGCGGCCCGTGCCGAGGTGTCGGTGCAGAACGCGGTCGTGGTCGACAGCCGCAACAGGCCCGTCGGCCCGACCACCGGCGCTCCGACCATCGCGCTGGCCTGGTACGTCACTCACCGCAGCCCGGTGCAGCTCACCTCCGGCCACGCACCGCACGGCGCCGGTGAGGCGCTGCTCGACGCCGACACGGCGCGCAAGAAGCACGTACGGATCGGCGACACGCTGACCGTGCAGGCCCAGCCCGGCGTGTTCCGGGTGCGGGTCGTCGGCATCGCCACCTTCACCACCACCAACCCCGGCGCGGCCCTGGTCTTCCTGGACCCGGCGGTGGCGGGCCGCGAACTGCTCGGGTCGGCCGCGAGGGCGACCAGCATCGCGGTGGACGCGGCCAAGGGCGTGTCCGACACGGAGCTCAAGCGGCGGGTCGCCCGGGCGGTCGACACCGGCAGCTACGACCTGAAGACCGCGAACGAACAGGCCAAGTCGGCGGCGGCCAGCCTCGGCACGTTCCTGGACGTGATCAAGTACGTGATGCTGGGCTTCGCCGGTGTCGCGCTCCTCGTCGGCGTGTTCCTCATCGTCAACACCTTCTCCATGCTGATCGCCCAGCGCACCCGCGAACTGGGCCTGCTGCGGGCCCTCGGTGCGGACCGGCGGCAGGTGCGGCGCTCGGTGCTCGCCGAGGCGCTGCTGCTCGGGCTGGTCGGTTCGACGCTCGGCCTCGCGGCCGGGATCGGGCTGGCCCTGGGGCTGATCCGGCTGATGAGCGCGTTCGGGATGAACCTGAAGGCCACGGAGATGGTCATCGGCTGGGGCACGCCCGCCGCGGCGTACGTCGTCGGTCTCGGCGTCACCTTCGTGGCCGCCTATCTGCCCGCGCGGCGCGCGGCGGCCGTCTCTCCGATGGCGGCGCTGGTGGACGCCGAAGTCGCCGGTGTGGGCAAGCCGTTGCGGACTCGCGCGGTCGTCGGTGCGGTGATCGGGACGGTCGGCGCGGCGGCGCTGGCCGGGTGTGCGGCGGCCACCAGGACCGCCCAGGCGGCCTCGCTGCTCGCTCTCGGCGTGGCCCTGACGCTGATCGCGACCGTCGTCGCCGGTCCGCTGCTGGTGCGGCCGGTGATCCGGGTGCTGGGCGCGGCCTTCCCCGCGCTGTTCGGCCCGGTCGGCCTGATGAGCCAGCGCAACGCCCTGCGCAATCCGCGCCGTACCGGCGCCACCGCCGCCGCGCTCATGGTGGGCCTGGCCCTGGTCGGCGGGATGTCGGTGGCGAGCGCCTCGATGTCCGCGTCGTTCGACCGGCAGATCGACCGGACGCTCGGCGCCGACTTCATCGTCCAGAACACCAACTTCACGCCGTTCACCCAGGAGGTGCGGAACACCGTGGCCCGCACGCGCGGTGTGGGGCTCGTCGTACCGCAGCGGCTCACCCAGGTCGCCGTACGGCTGCCGAACGGTGCCCGGGTCACGACGGCCGCCGCCGCGTACGGCCCCCGGCTCGACGACGTCGTGCACCTCACCTACGCCCAGGGCGGTACGGCGGCAGCGCTGGCGGACGGGCACCTCGCCATGGACGCCGACTACGCCCGGGACCACGGTGTGCGCGTCGGCAGTGTCCTGCCGGTGGACTTCCCGGGCGGGCGGCACGCCGAGCTGACCGTCGCCGCACTCACCAAGCAGGAGACGGCCGAGGGCTTCGGCGCGCAGGGCGGCCTCTTCTTCGGGCTCGCCACCCTCGACAAGTACGCCCCGGACGCGCAGGACTCCGTGCTCTACGTCAACGCGGCCACCGGCACGAAACCGCAGGACCTGCGCCCCCGGCTGGAGCACGCGCTGAAGCCGTTCCCGCAGGTCCAGGTGCGCAACCAGACCGACTACAAGGAGCTCGTCCACAACCAGATCGCCGTTCTGCTCTACCTGGTGTACGCGCTGCTCGGCCTGGCGATCGTCATCGCGGTGCTCGGCGTGGTCAACACCCTCGCCCTGTCGGTGGTGGAGCGCACCCGTGAGATCGGGCTGCTGCGCGCGATCGGGCTGGGGCGACGGCAGTTGCGCCGGATGATCCGGCTGGAGTCGGTGGTGATCGCGGTGTTCGGCGCGGTCCTCGGGCTGGCGCTGGGGCTCGTGTGGGGCGTGTGCATGCAGCGGGTGCTGGCCCTGCGCGGGCTGACGGCACTGGCGTTCCCCTGGAGCACGATCGTCGGCGTCGTGATCGGCTCGGCGGTGGTGGGCGTGGTGGCGGCTCTGCTGCCGGCGCTGCGGGCGTCGCGGATGAACGTGCTGGCGGCGATCGCGCACGAGTGATGGAATCGCGGGCGTAGCCCAAGCCACCTGTCAACGGGGAGAGTTGATGTCGCGTCCGTTCCGCTTCGGGGTCAATCTGCTCACGCCCGCGCCCGCCGCCGAGTGGCGCGCGAAGTGCCGGCGCGCCGAGGAGCTGGGCTACGACGTGATCCTCGTCCCCGATCACCTCGGGATGCCCGCCCCGTTCCCGGCCCTGGTGGCGGCGGCCGAGGCGACCGAGCGCCCCCGGCTCGGCACGTTCGTGCTCAACGCGGGGTTCTACAACCCGGCGCTGCTGGCCCGTGAGGTGGCGACCACGGACGCGCTCACCGGCGGGCGCCTCGAACTCGGGCTGGGCACCGGGTATGTGCCGGCCGAGCACGAGACGGCGGGGCTGCCGTACGGCTCACCGGGCGAACGGGTGGACCACCTGCGGCGCACGGTCGCGGAACTGGACCGGCTGCTGGGCTCCGACGAGCACCAGCCCCGGCCCGCCCAGTCCCGGGTGCCGCTGCTGATCGGCGCCAACGGCGACCGGATGCTGCGGCTGACCGCCGAGCACGCGGACATCGCGGCCTTCACCGGAGCCCGGCCGGGGTCCGCCCCGGGTGCGCTGGAGCCGCTCACCGCCGAGGAGCTGGACGAGCGGGTGGCGCGCTACCGGGCCCTGGCGGCGGGGCGGGCGGAACCGGCGGAGCTGAACCTGCTCATCCAGCTCGTGGCGGTCACCGACGACCCGGAGCCCGTGCTGAAGCCACTGCTGGAGCGGCAGTCGCAGCTGACCCTGGACGCCGCGCTGGCCCTGCCCATCGTGCTGGCCGGTCCGCTGGAGGAGATCGTGGCGCGGGTGCGGGCACAGCGCGAGCGGTTCGGCTTCTCCTACCTGACCGTGCTGGAGCCGTACATGGAGGCCTTCGCGCCGGTGATGGAGCGGCTGCGTGAGGAGTCCGCATGAGGAATCCACGTGAGTCCGCATGAGGAATGCACGTGCGGAGTCCGCATGAGTCCGCATGATGGAAATCCCCGCGCGGGCCTCGTGCCGCGTGCTCCGATGACCACATGACCGATCTGCGACTTCGCCCGGCGGCCCGTGACGACATCGACGCCGTGGCTCGCCTTCTGGAGGACGGCCGCCGAGGGCACCAGCGTCAGCGACGACCGGGACGGGGTGGAGCGGCTGGTGGCCCGCGACCCAGAGGCGCTGATCCTCGCCGAGCGGGGCGGCGAGCTGGTGGGCACGGTGATCGCGGGCTTCGACGGCTGGCGCTGCCATCTGTACCGGCTCGCGGTGCATCCGGAGCGGCGCCGGCAGGGCATCGGGTCGGCACTGCCGGCCGCGGCCGAGGAGCGGTTCGTACGGCTCGGCGGACGCCGCGCCGACGCGATGGTGCTGGTCCGCAACGAGACCGCGCACCACGCCTGGAGCGCCGCCGGCTACGGCGCCGAGGAACACTGGCGGCGCTGGGTGAAGCCGCTCACCCACTGAGAAACCAGGATCTCTTTGCCCATCCTTTACCATAGAGGGAGCACTCGGCCCTCTATGAAAGGTTGTGAGCGTCCGCCCATGGGCGAGCCTCCCAGTCCCCGTCACCGCGCGTCCCGTCGCGCCCTGTCCGATCATGGGTGGGGGGTGACCCGATGACCGAAGTGCTGCTCCTTCTGGTGGCCATCCTGCTGTCCATG
Source organism: Streptomyces puniciscabiei (assembly GCF_006715785.1). Classification (NCBI taxonomy): domain Bacteria; kingdom Bacillati; phylum Actinomycetota; class Actinomycetes; order Kitasatosporales; family Streptomycetaceae; genus Streptomyces; species Streptomyces puniciscabiei. The sequence goes on along the minus strand of NZ_VFNX01000001.1, from coordinate 6,251,508 downwards.
GCCTGCGGGGCCTTCGTCGCGGCGGAGTTCTCGCTGACCACGGTGGCGCGCGGCGAGCTGGAGCGGGCCGCCGAGCGCGGCGAGCGCGGCGCCCAGGGCGCTCTGAAGGCCGTACGGAACCTGACCTTCCAGCTGTCGGGCGCCCAGCTCGGCATCACCGTGACCAACCTGGTCGTCGGCATGCTCGCCGAACCGTCGATCGCCAAGCTGCTCGCCGGTCCTTTCCGGGCCATGGGTCTGTCGGAAGGCACGGCGAGCACGGTCGCCCTGGTGCTCGGTACGGCGCTGTCGACGGTGTTCCTGATGGTCGTCGGCGAGCTGGTGCCGAAGAACTGGGCGATCTCCGCGCCGCTGGCCATGGCCAAGCGGGTCGGCAACCCGCAGCGCCTGTTCAGCGCGGCCTTCCGGCCCTTCATCACACACCTGAACAACACGGCCAACCATGTCGTGCGCCGGCTGGGCGTCGAACCCGCCGAGGAGCTGGCCTCGGCGCGCGGACCGCAGGAGCTCGCGGCCCTCGCCCGGCACTCCGCCAAGGAGGGCGCGCTGGAGCCGGACACCGCCGAGCTGTTCGTGCGGACGCTGAACCTGGCCGACCTGACCGCGGAGAATGTGATGACCCCGCGCGTCCAGGTCATCGCCCTCGACGCGCAGGCGACCTGCGAGGACGTGGCGAACGCGACCCGGGCCACCGGTCTGTCCCGGTTCCCCGTCTACCAGGGCACGCTGGACTCGGTCGTCGGGACCGCCCACATCAAGGACGTGCTGGCCGTCCCCGCCGACCAGCGGCGCCATCGCACGGTCGCCCAGGTGATGCGCGAGCCGCTGCTCGTCCCCGAGTCCCTGACCGTCGACCGGCTGCTGGACCGCCTCGGCGGCCGGCGCACCATGGCCGTCGTCATCGACGAGTACGGCGGCACGGCCGGCGTGGCGACCCTGGAGGACATCGTCGAGGAGGTCGTCGGCGAGGTGCGGGACGAGCACGACCCGCACGAGACGCCCGACCTCGCCCCCGCCGGGGCGGACGAGCAGGGCCGGGCCCTGTACTCGGCCGACGGCGCCGCCCGCGCCGACCAGCTCGCCCGCGTGGGACTGCGGGTGCCCGAGGGGCCGTACGAAACCCTGGCCGGCCTGGTCGCGACCCTGCTGGGCCGGATACCGGTCACCGGTGACACCGTCGAGGTCGAGGGCTGGCGGCTGGACGTGGTGGACGCCACGGGCCGCCGGGCGGCGCGGGTGCTGCTGCACGCGCCCCTGGACGACGAGCAGGCCCAGGAGTCCGCGGAGGGGGCGCGATGACCGCCGTACAGCTGCTGATCGGTCTGGCGACCCTCGTCGTCAACGCCTTCTTCGTCGGCGCCGAGTTCGCGCTGATCTCCGTGCGCCGCTCGCAGATCGAGCCGCTGGCCCAGGAGGGCGACCGGCGCGCGAGGAGCGTGCTGTGGGGCCTGGAGCACGTCTCCGCGCTGCTGGCCGCCGCCCAGCTCGGCATCACGCTGTGCACGCTGGTCCTGGGCGTGGTCGCCGAGCCGGCGATCGCACATCTGCTGGAGCCGGTGTTCCGCGCGGTCGGGGTGCCCGTGAGCGCAGGTCACGCGGTGTCCTTCGTGATCGCGCTGACCCTGGCGACCTATCTGCACATGCTGCTGGGCGAGATGGTCCCGAAGAACATCGCGCTCGCCGAACCGGTGCGCAGCGCGCTGCTGCTCGGCCCGCCCCTGGTCGCGCTGTCCCGGGCCCTGCGCCCGGTGATCTTCACGGTCAACGCCTTCGCCAACGGGCTGCTGAAGCTGCTCAGGGTGGAGGCCCGGGACGAGGTCGCGGCCACCTTCACGGACGCCGAACTCGCCGAGATCGTCAAGGACGCCAGTCAGGCGGGCCTGATCGACGACCGGGCGCAGGAGCGGCTGCACGACGCCCTGGAGCTGGGCAGCCGACCGGTGCGGGATGTTGTGGTGCCGCTGAGGCGGGTGGTGTACGCGCACATGGGCGTCACTCCGGAGCAGTTGGAGCGCCTCTCGGCCGACTCGGGCTTCTCCCGGTTCCCGGTGGTCGACGTGGGCCGTCGGATCGTGGGGTATCTGCACGTCAAGGACGCGCTGGACGCCTCGCCGCGGGACGTGCCGTTCCGGCTGCGGGACATGCGGCCCATCGCCCGCGTGCGGGAGCGGACCCCGCTGGACGACGTACTCACCGCGATGCGCGGCAGCCGCACGCACGTCGCGGCGGTACTCGGCGACGACGGCCGCCTGGCCGGCCTGGTGACCATGGAGGACGTCCTACGAGAACTCTTCGGCCAGCCGGCATGAGCCTCCGGCGGGCGTGGCGGGCGTGGGGGGCTGGGGCCGGGGGCAGGGGCGATCTTGGGGCCGACCGGCCGAGGGCCGGGGGAATCCGCAGGTGAAGAGGGGGCCCGGGCCGCCGTCGGGCGGGGTAGCCGTGCGGGGCCGGCGGCGGCACTGAACGGCCGGAGTTCCGGGCGGGTACGGAGGCCCAGACGAGTCCCGAGACCCGGGGAAATCCGGGGCCAGGAGGGGCCAGGAGGCCTGGGAGGCCGGGAAGACCAGGAGAGGCCAGAAGGCCCGGGAGGTCAGTGGGGCTGGGGCTCGGAGCGGGCGGGTGGTGATAACGGGGCCGGTGGTGAGAACGGGCCGGCGGTGATGCCGGGGTTTCGGGGGCGACCGACCGGCGGGTATGGAGGCGGGATACCATCGCTGGCGCCATGCAGAAGAATCCCACACCTCCCCCGTACAGCAGCCTGGTCGCGGTCGGCGACTCCTTCACCGAGGGCATGTCGGACCTGCTGCCCGACGGCTCCTACCGGGGCTGGGCCGATCTGCTCGCCGCGCGGATGGCCGCCCGCACACCGGGCTTCCGGTACGCCAACCTGGCCGTGCGCGGGAAGCTGATCAAGCAGATCGTCGACGAGCAGGTGGACGTGGCGGCGGCCATGAACGCCGATGTGGTCACGCTGGTCGGCGGGCTCAACGACACCCTGCGGCCCAAGTGCGACATGGGCCGGGTGAAGGGCCTGCTGACCGAGGCCGTGGAGCGGCTGGCACCGTCGTGCAAGCAGCTGGTGCTGATGCGCAGCCCCGGCCGGCAGGGCCCGGTGCTGGAGCGGTTCCGGCCGCGCATGGAGGAGCTGTTCGCCTGCGTGGAGGAGCTGGCCGGCAGGCACGGTGCGGTCGTGGTCGACCTGTACGGGGCGCCCGCCCTGGGCGACCCCCGACTGTGGGACGTGGACCGGTTGCACCTGACGGCGGAGGGGCATCGCCGGGTGGCCGAGGCGGTCTGGCAGACACTCGGGTACGAGCCGGAGGACGCCGAGTGGCATGTGCCGATGCCGGCCACGCTCCCGCCGGGCTGGATGACACGCCGGGTCGCGGACGTGCGGTTCGCCCGTCAGCACCTGCTCCCCTGGATAGGCCGGCGCCTGACGGGCCGTTCCTCCGGCGACGGCCGCCCGCCGAAGCGCCCCGAGCTGCTGCCGTACGAGGCTCAGGCGTAGCAGCGCCCCGAGCAGGCGCGGGGATCGCGCAACGGAGCCGGAGCCGCCAACATCCGACGTGACGGACCTCTCGTAGCTTCCGCCGAACAGAGCCGTGGCGCTGGCCTGCAGAAACCGCCAGTAGAATCTGGACACGTGACTTCTGCGCCCGCCAAGCCCCGCATCCCCAACGTCCTCGCCGGACGCTACGCCTCCGCCGAGCTCGCCACGCTCTGGTCCCCCGAGCAGAAGGTGAAGCTGGAGCGGCAGCTCTGGCTCGCCGTCCTGCGCGCCCAGAAGGACCTCGGCATCGAGGTGCCGGACGAGGCGATCGCCGACTACGAGCGTGTCCTCGACACCGTCGACCTCGCCTCGATCGCCGAGCGCGAGAAGGTCACCCGGCACGACGTGAAGGCGCGGATCGAGGAGTTCAACGACCTCGCCGGGCACGAGCACGTGCACAAGGGCATGACCTCCCGCGACCTCACGGAGAACGTCGAGCAGCTGCAGATCCGGCTCTCCCTGGAGCTGATGCGCGACCGTACGGTGGCCGTCCTGGCGCGTCTCGGCAAGCTGGCCGGCGAGTACGCCGAGCTGGTCATGGCCGGCCGCTCGCACAACGTGGCCGCCCAGGCCACCACCCTCGGCAAGCGTTTCGCGACCGCCGCCGACGAGCTGCTGGTCGCCCACGGCCGTGTCGAGGAGCTGCTCGGCCGCTACCCGCTGCGCGGCATCAAGGGCCCGGTCGGCACCGCGCAGGACATGCTGGACCTGCTCGGCGGTGACGCCTCCAAGCTCGCCGAGCTGGAGAACCGGATCGCCGGGCACCTGGGCTTCTCCCAGGCGTTCACCTCGGTCGGCCAGGTCTATCCGCGCTCGCTGGACTACGAGGTCGTCACCGCGCTGGTGCAGCTGGCGGCGGCGCCGTCCTCGCTGGCCAGGACGATCCGGCTGATGGCCGGGCACGAGCTGGTCACCGAGGGCTTCAAGCCGGGCCAGGTCGGCTCCTCCGCGATGCCGCACAAGATGAACACCCGCTCCTGCGAGCGCGTCAACGGCCTCATGGTCATCCTGCGCGGCTACGCCTCGATGACCGGCGAGCTGGCCGGCGACCAGTGGAACGAGGGCGACGTGTCCTGCTCGGTGGTGCGCCGCGTCGCACTCCCGGACGCCTTCTTCGCGCTGGACGGCCTGCTGGAGACCTTCCTGACGGTCCTCGACGAGTTCGGCGCCTTCCCGGCCGTCATCGCCCGCGAGCTCGACCGCTACCTGCCGTTCCTCGCCACCACCAAGGTACTGATGGGCGCCGTGCGGGCCGGGGTCGGCCGTGAGGTCGCGCACGAGGCGATCAAGGAGAACGCCGTCGCCACCGCGCTCGCCATGCGCGAGCAGGGTGCCGAGCGCAACGACCTGCTCGACAAGCTCGCCGCCGACGACCGTCTGCCGCTCGACCGCGGCCAGCTGGCGGCGCTGATGGCCGACAAGCTGTCCTTCACCGGTGCCGCCGCCGACCAGGTCGGTGTCGTCGTGGGCCGGATCGAGGAGATCGTCAAGCAGCACCCGGAGGCCGCCGGCTACACCCCCGGAGCGATCCTCTGACCCGTCTGACGAAGGCCGACCTGGAGGCCGCCCGCGACCGTCTCGTGCCGGATGTCGTCGCGGACGGCCTCCGGGTGCTCTTCTGCGGTATAAACCCGGGGTTGATGACGGCCGCGACGGGCCACCACTTCGCCCGCCCCGGCAACCGCTTCTGGCCGGTGCTGCACCTGTCGGGCTTCACCCCGAGGCTGCTGAAGCCGGCCGAGCAGCAGGAGCTGCTCGCATTCGGACTGGGCATCACGAACGTCGTGGCGCGGGCGACGGCACGGGCCGACGAGCTGACCGCCGAGGAGTACCTCGAGGGCGGGCGGTTGCTGACCGAGAAGGTGTCGCGGCTGAGGCCGGGGTGGCTCGCGGTGGTCGGGGTGACCGCCTACCGGGCCGCCTTCGGGGACCGCACGGCGCGGGTGGGACCGCAGGAGCGGACCGTCGGTGCCAGCCGGGTCTGGGTGCTGCCGAACCCCAGTGGTCTGAACGCCCATTGGACGGCGGCGACGATGGCGGAGGAGTTTTCCCGGCTGCGGACGGCTGCGCAGGCCTGAGGGGTCAGGGAGGGTCGGTCTCGGTGACCACCGCCAGCAGCTGGAACGGCAGTTCGCCCTCCCACTGGGACACGCCGAGAGCGACCCAGCGGCCCGACTCCGATCGCCACAGATGCACATCGGGCACGTGCGAGGCGAGAGTGCCCCAAGGCTCTGCTATCTCCTCACCCTCCATGCTCCGCAGGAACACACCGGCCAGACCGATCACGTCGGCAGGCCCCCACCGCTCGGCGAGCCGCTCCCCCAGCGCGTCCCGGTCCGCCTCGTACTGCGCCTCCGTCTCCTCGCGCTCGGTGCCGTCGTCCTCGTGGAAGTCGCCGCTGGTCTGTAATGCGGCTATCAGGTAACCGGGCCCGCCCATGCCGACGTCCGTCCTGCCGTGCTCCGCCGGAAACTCCCGGTCGCGCAGCAGGTCGATCACAGCAAGGTGGTTCGCGATGTCCATGTGATCCAGTAAAGCGGGCCCCACTGACAATTGGTGGGCTGTCAGGCGTCCCGGCGGCCCACACTCCACGCTCCCGCGAGCAGCGCCGCCGCCGTCCACAGCGCGCTCACCGCGAGTCCGGTCCACGGACCGAGGGCGCCGTCCCAGCTGCTGTGCAGCACCACTTGACCGGCCCGGTCGGGCAGGAAGTCGGCGAGGCCGGAAGACATGTCACCGACGACGAAGGACACGATCAGCAGGAACGGGATCAGGATCGAGAGGGTCGCGACTCCGCTTCGCAGCACGGCGGCGAGTCCGGCCGCGAACAGCGCCATCAGCGTGAGCTGCAGGCCGCAGCCGACGGCACCGCGCAGGCCCTGGGTCCAGGTCGGGCCGGAGGCGCCGAGTGCGGACTTTCCCACCAGCAGGGTCACCGCCCCCGTGACCAGTCCGACGGCCAGCACGGGCAGCGCGATCGCCGTGGCCTTCGCGGCGAACCACCGTCGCCGGTCCGGCACGGCCGCCAGCGTCAGCCGCAGCGCGCCGCCGCGGAACTCCGACGCCAGGGCCGTCGTACCGAAGGCGATCGCGGCGATCTGCCCGAAGCTGATGCCGAAGAACGCCGAGAACAGCGGGTCCGTAGCGCCGGCGCCGGCATCGGCGGAGGCGGAGGCGAGCGCGGAGAACGTGGCTGTGGCGAGAAGGATCGCGGCCAGGGCGCCGATGAGCGAGCGCAGTGTCCGGATCTTGATCCACTCCGCGCGCAGAACGGGGGTGAACGGCATGGTCAGACCTCCTGGGGCTGGGCGGTGAACTCGGCTTCGGCGGCGGTCAGATCGAGGTAGGCCTGCTCCAGGGTGGCCTCCTGGGCGGCCAGTTCCAGTACGGGCACACACGCCTCGGACATGAGACGGCCGAGGGCCTCCACGTGCGCGTGCCGCACGATCCACGTCCCGTCGTCCTCGCGGGTGGCGTCGTGGCCGTGCCGGGCGAGCAGATCGGCGAGCGCCGCGGCGTCGGTGGTGCGGATCCTGATCCGTGGCTGTACGCGTGCGTGGATGAACTCCTGGACGGAGGTGTCGGCGAGGAGGCGGCCACGGCCGAGGATCACGAGGTGGTCCGCGTAGGCGGCGGTCTCGTGCATCAGATGGCTGGAGACCAGGACCGTACGGCCGTCCGCGGCGAGTCCGCGCAGCAGGGTGCGGATCCACACGATGCCCTCGGGGTCGAGGCCGTTGGCGGGCTCGTCCAGCAGGATCACCTCCGGGTCGCCCAGCAGGGCCGCGGCGATGCCGAGCCGTTGACGCATGCCGAGGGAGTAGGTCTTCACCCGGCGCCCGGCCACCTCGGCGAGGCCGGTCTGCTCCAGGACCGTGTCGACCCGGTGGTCCGGGATGCGGTTGCTCGCCGCCAGGGCCCGCAGATGGGCGTGCGCGGTGCGGGAGCCGTGCGCGGCCCCCGCGTCCAGCAGGGCGCCCACCCGGCGCAGCGGCTCGCGGAGTTCGGCGTAGGGCCGGCCGCCGATCGTCGCGGTGCCGGCCGTGGCCCGGTCCAGGCCGAGGACGAGCCGCATGGTGGTGGACTTGCCGGCGCCGTTGGGGCCGAGGAAGCCGGTGACGCGGCCGGGGCGGACGCTGAAGGTCAGGTGGTCCACGGCCCGCCGGGCGCCGTACTCCTTGGTGAGGTCGCGTACGTCGATGCTGGTCATGGCTCCAGCCTGGCGTTCCGTGGGAGTTGGCTCCTCCCCCGCCGGTGGAGATCGTCTCCCCCGTGCGGGGGAGGCCCGTTGTCAGTGCCGCTTGCGACGATGGCGTCATGGTCCATCTGCTCCGCTTCCTCCGCCCGCTGCTGCGCGGGACGACGTACACGCGGCTGCTGCATCTGTGGGTGCCCATGCTGATGGAGAGCGTGTGGCTGTTCATCGACATGTCGAAGCCCTGGGTGCCCGCGCTGGTGCTGGTTCCGGTGGGCCTCCTGCCCGCCGTGCGGATGGGCGAGGGGGTGCAGGCGCGGCTGCTGCTGACGCCCGGTGAGAAGGAGCCGGGCATCTCCGAGGCGCCGTCCGGGACATGGCGGGACCGGCTGCGCACGGTGCTGTGGCTTCAGGTGCGGTGGGTCTTCGGCTTGGCCGCGTCTCTCGCCACGGTGTGGCTGCCCGTCATCGCGATCGAGCTGGCGCGCTGCGCGTGGGGGCGGATGCCGTCCGGGATGCCGCTGCTGGACCGGCTGCCGCCGGACCGCGCATGGGCGCTGCTGACGCCGCTTCCGCTGCTCGTGCTGTACGGCGTGGTCGTCGGCTTCGGCGAGCTGATCACGTTCTGCGCGCGCCGGCTCCTCGGGCCGTCCGCGGCCGAGCGGCTGACCGCGTTGGAGGAGCGCACCGAGCAGTTGCTGGAACGCACCCGCATCGCCCGGGAGTTGCACGACTCGATCGGGCACGCGCTCACGGTGGCCGTGGTGCAGGCCGGTGCGGCGCGGGCGGCAGGGGACCCGGAGTTCACCGACCGCGCGCTGGACGCCATCGAGGAGACCGGCCGGGCCGCGCTGGCGGACCTGGAGCGGGTGCTGGGTGTGCTGCGCGAGGCCGAGCGTCCGGCGAGCGCCCGGCCCACGCTGGCCGACGCCGGCCGGCTCCTGGAGTCGGCGCGGGCCTCGGGGGCGAAGGTCGACGCGGAGGTGACCGGACCGGTCGACGCCGTGCCGGGGCCGGTGTCCCGCGAGGGCTACCGGATCCTCCAGGAGGCGCTCACCAACGTGCTGCGGCACGCGGGTGCCGTCCCGGTCCGGGTCCGGGTGGCGGTCGGCGACGGTACGCTCGCGCTGGAGGTCCGCAACCCACTGCCGGACCCGATACCCGGCCCGGGCCGGGGCAGCGGCCTGCGGGGCATACGGGAGCGGGCCGCGCTGCTCGGCGGCACGGCCAGGACCGGGCCCGAAGAGGGCGACTGGGAGGTGCGCGCGGAGCTGCCGATCAGCTGATCTAGGCTGGCCGGATGCCGGTCACCGTACTCCTCGTAGACGACGAACCCCTGGTCCGCGCGGGTCTGCGCGCCGTGCTGGAGGCACAGCCCGACATCGAGGTGGTCGGCGAGGCGGCCGACGGGGCTGCGGTCATCCCGCTGGTGCGTCAACTGCGGCCGGACGTGGTCGCCATGGACGTGCGCATGCCCCTCATGGACGGCATCGAGGCCACGCAGGCGGTGCTGCGTACGGTGGACGACCCTCCGAAGATCCTCGTGGTGACCACCTTCGAGGACGACGAGTACGTGTACGAAGCCCTGCGCGCGGGCGCCGACGGCTTCCTGCTGAAGCGGGCCCGGCCCGCCGAGATCGTGCACGCCGTACGCCTGGTGGCCGAGGGCGAGTCGCTGCTGTTCCCGGCTTCCGTACGGCGGCTCGCCGCCCGGTACGGCGACGGCGACCGGCCGGCGCGCGCCGTCCTGGACCGGGCCCGGCTGACCGAGCGGGAGGCGGAGGTGCTGCGGCTCATGGCGCGGGGGCTGTCGAACGCGGAGATCGCGGCGCGGCTGGTCGTGGGCACGGAGACGGTCAAGTCGCATGTGAGCGCGGTGCTGGCCAAGCTCGGCGCGCGCGACCGCACCCAGGCGGTGATCGCGGCGTACGAGTCGCGGTTCGTCGAGCCTCGGTGAGGCAGGGCCGCGGCCCGGCACTCGCCGGGGTGCGCCGGGCCGAGTACGATCCGCCCAACACGCCCGCGAGCTGGAAGGACGGACGGTGGGGCAGCTGACCGGCGGCGATCCCTCGCTGCTGCGAAGGATCAATTCCGCGGTGGTGCTGCACGCGCTGCGCGCCACGGACTGCGCGACGCTCACCGAGATCACCCGGGTCACCGGACTGTCCCGGCCGACCGTCGAGGGTGTCGTCGAAGGGCTCATCGAGGGCGGGCTCGTCGTGGAGACCCCGGCGGACGAGGGCACCGCGCGCCGTCAGGGGCGGCCCGCGCGCCGGTTCCGGTTCCGGGCCGAGGCGGGGCATCTGCTGGGCCTGGAGATCGGTCCGCACCGGGTCGCCGCGCTGCTGTCCGACCTGGACGGGCGGGTGCTCGGCGCGCAGGCCAAGGAGGTCGACGAGACGGCCACGGCCGACGAGCGGCTGGACCGGCTGCGCGGCGCGGTCGCCGAGCTGCTGCGCCGGGCCGGGGTCGCACGCGGCTCGCTGCGGGCCGTCGGGGTGGGCACGCCGGGGATCGTGGAGGCGGACGGGACGGTACGGCTGAGCACGGCGCTGCCGCAGTGGACGGGCCTGAATCTGGGGGAACGGCTCAGCCGCTCCTTCAAGTGCCCGGTGCTGGTGGAGAACGACGCCAACGCGGCGGCCGTCGCCGAGCACTGGAAGGGCGCGGCCACCGAGTCGGAGGACGTGGTCTTCGTGCTGGCCGGGTTGAGCCCCGGCGCGGGTTCGCTGATCGGCGGCCGGCTGCACCGCGGCTACGGCGGGGCCGCCGGGGAGATCGGCGCGCTGCATCTCCTGGGCCGGGAGGCGACTCCGGAGACGCTGCTGTCCACCACCGACGAGCCGCTGCACCCGCTGGACGAGCAGGCGGTCGCCGAGGTGTTCGCGCTGGCCCGGAAGGGCGACCAGCGGGCGCGGGCGGCGGTGGAGCGGTTCATCCAGCGGCTCGTGCACGACGTGGCCGCGCTGGTGCTGGCGCTGGACCCCGAACTCGTCGTGATCGGCGGGTGGGCGGCCGGTCTCGACGGCGTCCTGGAACCGCTGCGCCGCGAACTGGCCCGCTACTGCCTGCGGCCGCCGCAGGTGGCGCTGTCCGTGCTGGGTGAGGCGGCGGTGGCGACGGGGGCGCTGCGCCTGGCTCTGGACCATGTCGAGGAGCAGCTGTTCGCTGTGGAGGGAACGGTGACGCGGCGCTGAGGCTTTGGCCGTGCAGGGCGCGGGCCGCGTGCCACTGCGGCGTCGTCGTGGCAGGTCGCGCCCAGGCGGCGGAGCCTCAACGACACGGCCCCGCGCCCGGGTTGGTCACCCCCACCGAGTGTTCATGAGGTACCCCGGAGGTCAGGAGGCCTGGCGGTCCGGGTCGTGGTGTATTTCGACGTCGGGTGAGTCGCCGAAGGTCAGGCGGCAGGTGTCGGCGCGGTAGGTGGCGACGGACAGGGCCGCGGTGCGGCCGTCGGCGAAGAAGCGGGTGGTGACGACGAGGACCGGGGAACCGGGGAGCCGGTCGAGGTCCTTGGCGTCGTCGGCGCGGGCGGAGCCCAGTTCGACGGCGCGGTCCTGGCCCTCGAGCGTCAGGTGCTGGAGTTCACGCAGCACCGCGCGCGCGCGTGCCGGGCCGGACGGGGCGTCGATGGCGGTGAGGTCCGGGACCGAGGCCGCCGGGATGTAGAGGAGTTCGGTGGCGACCCGCTGGCCGTGGGACATCCGGGAGCGGCGCACGGTGTGCACGGGCTCGTCCGCGCCGGTCTCCAGGGCCGAGGAGACGGCGGCGGGCGGCACCGCCTGATCGCAGTCGACGGGCTGCCAGGCGTCCGAGCCGGCGCCGGGCCAGACGTGCCGCTCGGTGCCGACGGCCACGCCCACGCGCGGCGGCGCCACGGTCGTACCGACGCCGCGGCGGCGCTGCAGCCGGCCTTCCAGCTCGAGCTGTTCGAGGGCCTGGCGGAGCGTGGCGCGGGCCACCCCGAAGCGGGCGGCGAGGTCGCGCTCGTTGGGCAGGATCTCGCCGACCGAGAACTCGGAGTCCAGTGCCTCGCTGAGCACGGTCTTGAGATGCCAGTACTTCGGTTCCGGTACCGATTCCAGCTGCGTGGTCCCCACCCTGTCCTCCGCAAGAGCCGTGGTCCGGCGGTTTTGGCGCCCTTGTTTATTAAAGGTTGTTGCACTTCTCTGCGACCATAGGGCGGCCTTCACCCTTGGTCAAGACCAATCGTCGATCCCCCGGGCACCCCACAGGTGACCTGCCGCGGAGCGTTCACAAGGCGTTCGCGCACGGCGGTGTGTGTGACATCGCGGCAAAGCCCCCGTCGCAGGACAGGGGCTCGCGGGGCGCGTGGGGTCCGGCGGTGTGGCTCAGCGGTCGGCGAGATGCCGCAGCTTGTCCGGGTTGCGGACGATGTACACGGTGGTGACGCGGCCGTCGACGACATCCACCTGGACCAGGCTCTCGGGTTTGCCGTCCGACAGGACGAGCAGCGCCGGGCCGCCGTTGGCCTCCAGGAAGCGGTAGGACAGGGCCGCCGTGGACTGCTGCGCGACGGCGACGAGGAACCGGCCGACCTTGTCGGCGGTGTGCAGGATGCGTAGCGGCGCCTTGGCCTTGCCGCCGCTGTCGCCGACCAGGCGGACGTCCGGGGCGAGCACGGACATGAGCCCGTCCAGGTCACCGTCGGCCGCGGCGGCGAGGAAACGTTCGGTCAGCTCACGTCGCCGGCCGGGGTCGACGTCGTAGCGCGGCCGCCGTTCCTCGACGTGCCGGCGCGCCCTCCCGGCCAGTTGCCGTACCGCCGCCTCACCGCGGTCGAGCAGGGCGGCGATCTCGGCGTACGGGTAGCCGAAGGCCTCCCTGAGCACGAAGACGGCCCGTTCCAGCGGCGACAGCGACTCCAGGACGACCAGCAGGGCGAGCGAGACGGTGTCGGCGAGCACGGCGCGGTCTGCCGCGTCCGGGGCGACGTCGCCGAACTCGGTGAGATACGGCTCCGGCAGCCAGGGCCCGACGTACGCCTCGCCGCGCGTCCGCACCTGGCGCAGCCGGTCGATGGCCAGTCGGGTGGTGATGCGCACCAGGTAGGCGCGCGGTTCGCGGACCTCCGCGCGGTCGGCGCGGGACCAGCGCAGCCAGGCGTCCTGGACCACGTCCTCGGCGTCGGCGACACGACCGAGCATGCGATAGGCGACGCCCATCAGCAGGGGGCGGTGCTCTTCGAAGACATCGGTCGCGGTGTCGGTGGTCACCGGTCCATCCCAGCCGACACGCACCGGAGCTGTCCACCCGGAATCGGCCCGTCCGGCGCCGGCCCGGATCACAATGACCGCGGACCGCCGGAAGTCGGCGGTCGGTGACGGAAGGTGGCCGATGCGATACGCGGTGCTGGGCACGGGCGAGGTGGGCCGCACGCTGGGCGGGAGGCTGGTGGAACTGGGGCACGAGGTGACCCTGGGATCGCGCGTCAAGGACAACCCGGTGGCGCTGGAGTGGGCCACGGCCTCCGCCGAGCGGGCCCGCGCCGGCACGTTCGCGGAGGCGGCCGCCTCGGCCGAGGTGGTCATCAACGCGGTGGGCGGCCGGGTGGCGCTGGACGCCCTGCGGGCGGCCGGCGCCGAACACCTCGACGGCAAGGTCGTGGTGGACGTCTCCAACCCGCTGGCCTTCGAGGACGGCCAGCCGCGGCTGGACCCGGTGGAGTCGGACAGCGTGGGCGAGCAGATCCAGCGGGCCTTTCCGCACGCGCGCGTGGTGAAGACGCTGAACACGGTCAACTGTCAGGTGATGGTGGAGCCGGGCCGGGTGCCGGGTGCGCACCACCTGTTCGTGTGCGGTGAGGACGCCGGCGCCAAGGAGCAGGTGACGGCGCTGCTCGGAGAGTTCGGATGGCCGGCCGAGCGGGTGCTGGACCTGGGCGGGATCCGGGCGGCCCGGGCGACGGAGATGTATCTGCCGCTGTGGCTGACCATGATGCGGACGTTGGGGACCGCGGACTTCAACATCGAGGTGCGCCGGGCGGATTGACCTCCACCGCGAAGCGGACGCCCCTCCCATCGGGGGCTACCGGCTGGTAGCAATTGCTGACAAGCTGTCTACGGCGTCCGTCAGCACCCAGACGAGGAGCACCCCATGTCCGCCACCGTCTCCTTCAAGGTCCCCACTCCGCACGGCCCGAAGGACGTGGCCGTGTCCTACGCGCGCGTGGGCCGCGGCGAACCGCTGGTGCTGCTGCACGGCATCGGCCATCACCGGCAGGCCTGGGACCCGGTGGTGGACATCCTCGCCACCGAGCGCGAGGTGATCGCCCTAGACCTGCCGGGCTTCGGCGCGTCCCCGGGCCTGCCTGACGGCCTCGCCTACGACCTGCCCACCACCAACTCGGTGCTCGGCGCCCTGTTCGAGGCGTTGGAGCTGGACCGGCCGCACATAGCGGGCAACTCGCTGGGCGGCCTGCTCGCCCTGGAGCTCGGCCGGGAGAAGCTCGTACGGTCCGTCACGGCCCTCTCCCCGGCCGGGTTCTGGACGGAGGCCGAGCGCCGGTACGCCTTCGCGGTGCTGCTCGCGATGCGGGGCATCGCCCAGCGGCTCCCGCTCCCGCTGGTGCAGCAGTTGTCGCGCAGCGCGGCCGGACGTACGGCGCTGACGAGCACCATCTACGCGCGACCCGCGCGCCGCGCCCCGGAGGCCGTCGTCGCCGAGACGCTCGCGCTGGTGGGCGCCACCGGGTTCGACGCGACGCTGCGGGCGGGCGGCACCGTCCGGTTCACCGACGACCTGCCGGGTCTGCCGGTCACGGTGGCCTGGGGCACCCGCGACCGGATCCTCGTGCGCCGCCAGGGCGTGCGCGCCAAGCAGCTGATCCCGCACGCCCGGCTGGTACGGCTGCCCGGCTGCGGCCACTGCCCGATGAACGACGACCCGGCACTGGTCGCGCGGGTCATCCTGGACGGCAGCCGCTGAACACACCGGCGCGGTCGGCACCGGCGGCGGACCGACCGGCCCCGGCTGGGTGACGTGACCGGCGCCGGCCGCGGGCGACGGGCCCCGGACGCCCGCGCCCGGATCGCCTCCGGCGCGGGGGCGAGGACGCGCGGGGAGAGACCGTCGTGTCCGCACGGCGTCTTCGGGTGCACGTCGACTTCCGTGGCACCGGCGGCCACGGCCTGTGCTGCGGATGGGGCGAGGTCGTCGGGGACCATCGGCACGGTGAGGCCGTCCGCTGGGGATCGGCGGCCGTTCAGGCCGGCGGGCCCTCGCCGACGCGTCGGGCGTCCCCGGGGTTGTCGCCACACCGCAGGGAGCGGGCCGTACGGCACGGGCGCTTCGCCGCAGGAGGTGGGGCAGCGGCCGGTTCTAGCCTCCGCCGAAGGACTTTCCCCGGCCAACGGCGTCGCGCACCACGTGCGGATCCCCGGCCGCGGCCGGCTGCGTGACCACACGGCCACGAGTACCGCGCGGTCACGCCCGGGCCGCTGCCCGTCCTGGTCCCCCGCGTGCGTGCCGGTGTCCCGCGCACGCGTGCGCGGGCGGCCGCCTTCCGCGAGGCCGGACGCGTCCCGCACGCCGCGCACCCGGCCGGTCCGCCTCGGCTCGCGCCCTCTGCCCGGGCTCACACGATCCGCTTCGGTTCGCGCGGTACGCGCGCGTGCGCTCGGTTTCGTGTGGCGGTCCCGGACGCACCTGGTCCGCCGTACGCGGACGGGCCATTCGGCCGCGGCGAGCCCCTCGGCGGGCACTGTCCAAGCCCCGTTGTTCACTTGCGGTTTCCGCGCGCGCCGCAGCGTCCCAGTAGGTGTGGCTCTGCACACTGGCCGGATCCCGCTCCTGGAGGCGCAGCCATGTCAGACCGTCCGTCCCCCGGCCGCCGCAGCGTTCTGCGCGGCTCCCTGGCCGCGTCGGCGGCCCTCACCCTGCCCGTCGGCCTCGGCGCCGCCCCGGCGTTCGCCCGCTCCGGGCGCCCCCAGGCGAGCTGGGGCGTGCAGGCGGGCGATGTGACCACCGACTCCGGGCTGGTGTGGGTGCGTTCGGACCGGCCGGCCCGGATGATCGTGGAGACCTCGGCCACCGAGTCGTTCCGCAACCCGCGCAGATGGCACGGTCCGCTGCTGGGTTCAGGCACGGACTTCACCGGCACCACCCGGCTGCACGGCCTGCCGTCGGGCGAGCAGGTCCACTACCGCGTGCTGCTCGCCGACCCGGACGACCCGCGCCGCACCAGCGAGCCGGTCACCGGCACCTTCCGTACCGCGCCCGCCCGGCGCCGCCAGGGTGTGCGGTTCGTGTGGTCCGGCGACCTGGCCGGACAGGGCTGGGGCATCAACGAGTCCATCGGCGGTTACCGCATCTTCGACGCGATGGCGAAGGTCGACCCCGACTTCTTCCTCTGCAGCGGCGACAACATCTATGCCGACGGCCCCATCGCGGCGACGGCGACCCTGCCCGACGGCAGTGTCTACCGGAACGTCACCACCGAGGAGAAGTCGCACGTCGCGACCACCCTGGACGACTACCGGGGCAACTTCCGCTACAACCTGCTGGACTCGGCGCTGCGCCGGTTCAACGCCCAGGTGCCGAACATCATCCAGTGGGACGACCACGAGGTCCGCAACAACTGGTACCCGGGCGAGGTCATCGGCGCCGGCACCCCCTACCCGGCGGGCACGAAACTCGACGACCTGGCGCTGCGCTCCCGGCAGGCGTTCTCCGAGTACTTCCCGATCTCGACGATCAGCGAGCGCCCCGACGGCCGGATCTACCGGGTCGTCCACCACGGTCCGCTGCTCGACGTGTTCGTGCTCGACATGCGCACCTACCGCAACGCGAACTCCCCCGACAACCAGACCACGGACCCGGTGGGCATCCTCGGCCGCGAGCAGCTGGAGTGGCTCAAGCGGGAGCTCGCCAGGTCGCGCGCGGTGTGGAAGGTGATCGCCAACGACATGCCGCTCGGTCTTGTCGTACCCGACCCCGTCGAGGGCAAGCCGAACTTCGAGGCCGTCGCGCAGGGCGACCCGGGCGCTCCGCTCGGCCGTGAGCTGCAGATCGCCGAGCTGCTGCGGTTCATCAAGCACCGGCGGATCACGGGCACGGTGTGGCTGACGGCCGACGTGCACCACACCTCCGCCCAGCACTACGACCCGTCACGGGCCGCGTTCAAGGACTTCGAGCCGTTCTGGGAGTTCGTCTCCGGCCCGCTCAACGCCGGCGCCTTCCCGGCCAACGCGCTGGACGGCACGTTCGGCCCGGACCGGGTGTTCGTCAAGGCGCCCACCGCGTCCAATGTCTCGCCTGCCCAGGGCTACCAGTTCTTCGGCGAGGTCGACATCGACGGCGGCAGCGGCGAACTGACGGTCCGGCTGCGCGAGTACGACGGCACCGTGCTGTTCACCCAGACGCTCCAGCCGGGCCGGGTCGGCCAGTAGGCGCCGGGGGCCCGCCGGTCCCGTACCCTTCATCCGTGCCGCGCACCGGCGTCATCCCACGGGGCGCGGCACGGGCAACTCGTCTGTGGTGCGGCCCTTTTCGCAGGTCAGGCCGATTGTCAGTGGTCGCCTCTACGGTTTTCGTATGACGCGAGCACTGGATGACGACAACGCCACGATCTGGGGCCGGGTGGCGCGGCGCCAGCAGGCCGTAAAAAATACAACAAAACGGACGGAGCATGCTTTACCCATCGGTCACAATCAGTTCGTGATCACGCAACACCGTTCCTTCACAGTGGATGCATGACTCCAGAGATGTCTGATGTGACCCGGGCGAAGCACGGACGCCCCGTGCACCACTGGCGGCGGGACGTCGTCGAGCTCGCCGCGCTGTTCACGGCCGTCGCCGTGGCCGACGGGGTGGCGAACCTGGTCGGGCACGGCCCCGACGGTCCCGCCCTGCTCGTGATCTCGGCGCTCGCGCTGGCCGCGACGGCCGGCTTCCACACCTGGTGGGCACGGCGCCACGGACACGCGCCCCCGGCCGGTGATACCGGCGCCCGGCCGGCCGCCGAGACGCGGTCGGCCGGGCGCTCCGGGCAGCCGGACGACGGCACGGACGGCACCGAGGGCGTGGGCGAGCCCGGCGCGCTGTGGCGGATGCGGACCACGGTGGAGGACCAGCCGGGCTCGCTGGCGGCGCTGTGCACGGCACTGGCCGAGCGGCGCGTCGACATCCTGAGCCTGCAGACGCACCCGCTCGGCGACAGCACGGTGGACGAGTTCCTGCTGCGGGCTCCGGGTGCGCTGGAGGCGGCCGAGATCACCAGGGCGGTCTCGCGGGCCGGCGGGGAGTCCACCTGGATCGAGCGGGCCGACGCCCACGACCTGGTCGACGCCCCCACCCGAGTGCTCGGACTGGCCGCGCGCACCGCGCTGGACGCCGCCGAACTGCCGTTGGCGCTGCGCCAGTTGCTGGGCCGGTGCACGATCCGCCAGCTGCCCGGGACACCGGTCGGCGGGGGCCGCGGGCCCGAGCCGGTGCCGGTCGAGGGCGTGCTGGAGGACACCGTGATGCGGCTGCCGGCGCCAGAGGGCGGAGTGCTCACCGTGGAACGGCCGTATCTGCCGTTCACGCCCACCGAGTTCGCCCGGGCCCGGGCGCTGGTGGACCTCGACAACCGGCTCGGTCCGCGGATCCCGCGCGGCCAGGACGTACTGACACTGCCCGAGGGCAACGACATCACCGTCCGCCGGGTGGACACCGGGGACCTGGCTGCGGCCAGGGCGATGCACGAGCGGTGCTCGCCGCGCACCCTCGGCATGCGCTACCACGGCCCGGTCGGCGACGCGGACCGCTATCTGAACCACCTGCTCAGCCCCCGTTTCGGCCGGACGCTGGCGGCGCAGACCACCTCCGGCCGCATCGTCGGCCTCGGGCATCTGCTGTGGGACGGCGACGAGACCGAGGTGGCACTGCTGATCGAGGACGACTGGCAGCAGCGCGGCATCGGCGGTGAACTGCTCGACCGGCTGGTGGCGATGGCCGTGGAGGCCGGCTGCGAGAGCGTGTACGCCGTGACGCAGGCGTCCAACACCGGCATGGTCGCCGCGATGCGCGGCCTCGGCCTGCCGCTGGACTACCAGATCGAGGAGGGCACGCTGGTCATCACGGCCCGTCTGGACACGGCACAGGCCGGCTCCGGGGCGCGGTACGACACCGGCCTGCGCCACCTCGGCGCCTCGGCGCGGCGCGACTGACGCAGGGACACGAAGGCGCGGCCGGCCCGGCCCCTCCTGGTCGGCGCCGGTCACGCACTGGCTGCGGCCCGGCGCCGTCCGCCGGGCCGCTCTCCCTTCGCACCGGCCGCCCCTCGAATCCCCCGCGAACGCGGTGGCCGACGGTGCCGACCCGGCGCCACCAGGGCAGACCGCGACCGCTCAGCGCACCGCTTCCCGCAGCGGCACCGGCATCCGGGTGGGCTCCCCCAGCGCCTGATCCAGGTCCCCCCACAGATCGTCCACGTCCTCCAGTCCGACGGACAACCGCAGCAACCGATCACTCACCCCCGCCCCGCGCCGGTCGTCCGCGTCGACGATGCGGTGGCTGATGGAGGCGGGGTGCTGGATGAGCGTGTCGACGCTGCCGAGGCTCACCGCCGGGGTGACGAGCCGGACCCGGGAGATGACCTCGTGCGGATCGCCGTGCACCTCGAAGGCGATCATCGCGCCGCCGATGCGCGGATAGTGGACACGGGCCACCCGCGGATCGGCGGCGAGCCGGCGGGCCAGTTCGGCGGCGTTCGCGGAGGCGGCCCGCACCCGCACCGGGAGCGTGGACAGTCCCCTCAGCAGCAGATAGCCCGCCAGCGGATGCAGCACGCCACCGGTGGCGAACCGTATCTGCCGTAGCCGGCCCGCGAACTCCTCGTCGCAGGCGACCACACCGGCCAGCACATCGCCATGGCCGCCGAGGTACTTGGTGGCGCTGTGCAGCACCAGGCGCGCACCGTGCTCGGCCGGGCGCTGGAGCACGGGCGTGGCGAAGGTGTTGTCGGCGAGCAGCGGGACCGAACCGCAGGCGTGCGCGACGGCCCGCAGATCGAGTTCGGCGAGGGTGGGGTTGGCCGGGGACTCGACCATCACCAGGCCGGTGTCCGGGCGCAGCGCGTCGGTGATGCCGGCCGGGTCCGTCCAGGTGACCTCGGTGCCGAGCAGCCCGGCGGTGAGCAGGTGGTCGCTGCAGCCGTACAGGGGCCGTACCGCGACCACGTGCCGCAGGCCCATGGCGGCGCGGGCCAGCAGGACCGCGCTGAGCGCCGCCATCCCGCTGGCGAAGGCGACCGCGGACTCGGTGCCCTCCAGTCGGGCCAGGGCGGTTTCGAAGCGGGCGACGGTCGGGTTGCCGAGACGGCCGTAGACGGGGGGTCCGACCGGGTCGGCGCCGTCGGTGGCGAAGGCGTCGATGCGGGCGGCCTCACCGCGGCTGTCGTACGAGGGGTAGGTGGTCGACAGGTCGATCGGCGGGGCGTGCAGGCCCTGGCGGGCGAGGTCGTCGCGGCCGGCGTGCACGGCTTCCGTGGCCAGGGCTCTCGATGCGGTGCGTACGCCGTCGTAGGCACCGGTGCTCGCTGTGTCCATGGGCGGAAGGGTGAACAGCGAACGGTTCACCGGAATCGAACACCGTGCTACGTTCGGCCAATGGCCGAATCTGTCGTACTGGATCCGGTGGATCTCCATCTGCTGCGGCTGCTGCAGAACGACGCCCGGACCACCTACCGCGACCTCGCAGCTCAGGTGGGCGTGGCACCGTCGACCTGCCTGGACCGGGTGACCCGGCTGCGCCGCTCCGGCGTGATCCTCGGCCACCGGCTGGAGCTGGATCCGGCCAAGATCGGCCGCGGACTCCAGGCGCTGCTGTCCGTGCAGGTACGGCCGCACCGCCGGGAGCTGGTCGGCCCGTTCGTGGAGCGGATCCGGGCGCTGCCGGAGGCGCGGACGGTGTTCCATCTGACCGGGCCGGACGACTATCTGGTGCATGTGGCCGTCGCGGACATGGCCGATCTGCAACGGCTGGTGCTCGACGAGTTCACCGCGCGGCGCGAGGTGGCCCGGGTGGAGACCCGCTTGATCTTCCAGCAGTGGGAGTGCGGGCCGCTGCTCCCGCCCGGCCACGCCCAGAGCTGAATCGCGTGAAACGCGGGTGACGCGCTGATCCTTCTCGTACGAGGATGGGCGCATGTCTGAGACCAAGAGCCCGCTGCCCCGCCAGGTGGCAGACGCGTACGTGGACGATCTCATCGCACTCGACCCGGTCACCGGTACCTACCTCGGTGTGAGGGAGAGTTCGAGCCGGCTGCCCGACTACTCGCCCGCAGGCCAGGAGGCCCTCGCGGAGCTGGCGCGGACCACGCTCGCGAAGCTGGACGAGGCGGAGCGGCAGCCGGGGGCGGACAGTGACGTGGAGCGGCGCTGCGGGCGGCTGCTGCGGGAACGGCTGACCGCCGAACTCGCCATCCACGACACGGACGAGCATCTGCGCCGGATCGGCAACATGGACACGCCCGGTCACTCGGTGCGCGACATCTTCACGGTCACGCCGGCGCAGACCGACGAGGACTGGGCGGCGATCGCCGAGCGGCTGCGCGCGGTGCCGGACGCGCTCGCGGGCTACCGTGAGTCTCTTCAACTCGGCCTGGACCGCAAGCTGTTCGGGGCGCCGCGGCCGACGGCGACGTACATCGATCAGCTCACCGAGTGGATAGACACGGACGGCACGGGCCGCGGCTGGTACGAGGACTTCGCCGCCGCCGGTCCCGAGGCGCTGCGCGCGGAGCTGGACGAGGCGGCCCGCGCGGCGACCGGCGCCCTGGTCGAGCTGCGGGACTGGCTCCGGGACGTGTACGCGCCGTCGATCGAGGGCGCCCCGAACACGGTGGGCCGCGAACGGTACGCACGCTGGTCCCGCTACTTCAACGGCACCGACCTGGACCTGGACGAGGCGTACGCGTACGGCTGGTCGGAGTTCCACCGGATCCTCGGCGAGATGAGGCTGGAGGCGGAGAAGATCCTGCCCGGCGCCGAGACGCCCTGGGTGGCGCTCGCCCACCTCGACGAACACGGCCGGCACATCGAGGGCGTGGAGGAGGTGCGGGAGTGGCTGCAGGGCCTGATGGACAAGGCCATCGAGGACCTGGACGGCACGCACTTCGAACTCGCCGAGCGGGTGCGGGAGGTGGAGTCGCGGATCGCCCCTCCCGGCGGTGCGGCGGCCCCCTACTACACGGCTCCGTCCGAGGACTTCTCCCGCCCCGGCCGCACCTGGCTGCCCACCATGGGACAGACCCGTTTCCCGGTGTACGACCTCGTCTCGACCTGGTACCACGAGGGCGTGCCCGGGCATCACCTCCAGCTCGCGCAGTGGGCGCACGTGGCCGAGAACCTCTCCCGCTACCAGGCGACGATCGGCGGGGTGAGCGCCAACGCCGAGGGCTGGGCGCTGTACGCGGAGCGGCTGATGGACGAGCTGGGCTACCTCACCAATGCCGAGGAGCGGCTCGGCTACCTGGACGCGCAGATGATGCGGGCGGCCCGGGTGATCGTGGACATCGGCATGCACCTGGAGCTGGAGATCCCCGCCGACTCGCCGTTCCACCCCGGTGAGCGGTGGACGCCGGAGCTGGCGCAGGAGTTCTTCGGTGCGCACAGCAGCCGTCCGGCGGACTTCGTGGAGAGCGAGCTGACCCGGTACCTGACGATTCCGGGGCAGGCGATCGGCTACAAGCTCGGTGAGCGGGCGTGGCTGCTGGGCCGCGAGAAGGCGCGCGAGCGGCACGGCGACGCGTTCGACCTGAAGGCCTGGCACATGGCGGCGCTGTCGCAGGGTTCGCTGGGCCTGGACGACCTGGTGGACGAGCTGTCCCGGCTCTGACGGCCCGGCCTCAACGACGGAAGCCCCCTTCCGAGTTGATGACCTCCCCCGTGATCCAGCCCGCCTCGTCGGTGGCCAGCCACGCGATGAGGCGGGCCGGGTCGTCGGGCAGGCCCCAGCGTCCGCCGGGGAAGCGAGCGGCGACGGATGCGTGGACGTCGCCGCCTGCGTAACCGGTGTCCACCGGGCCGGGGTTGACCGCGTTCACCGTGATGCCCCGCCCGGCGAGCGAGCCGGCCAGGGAGCGGGTGATCGAAGCGAGGGCGCCCTTCTGGAGGGCGTAGGCGATCTCGTCCGGCATGCCGCCGCCGAGGTCCTGTCCGGAGGTCATCAGCACCACCCGGCCGCCGGGAGCACCGTCGCCCAGCCGCGCACGCGAGCGGGCGTAGGCCTGGACGAGAAGCAGGACCGAGCGGGTGTCGACCGCCCAGTGCGCGTCGAGCATCGCCGCGTCGATCTCGTCCAGGGTGCCGTCCGAGCCGCTGAGGGCGTGGTTGGCGACGAGGATGTCCAGACGCCCGAACTCCTGGACGACGGTGTCGACGAGCCGGGCCGGTTCCGCCGGGCCGGCGAGGTCACCCGGTCCGGCGACGACGCGGGCCCCGGGGGCGCCGAGCACCGCCCGCACGGACTCGGCCACGGCTTCGGGACGGTCCGCGCCCCACGGCATGGCGGCGTCGTGCGGCACATGATGGTGCAGATACACGCTCGCCCCGTACGCCGCCAACCGCCGCGCCACCGCATGCCCGATCCCGGCCCGCCGACTCGCCCCGGTCACCAGGGCGGTACGACCACGCAGGGGCAACGGGTCGCGCCGCAGTTCTTCCGGGGCGGGGACCTTGTTCGCAGACATGGCGGCCCACCTTAGGAGGCTGGGGGCACGGACGCGAGCGAATTGAGGGCGGGGGCCGGACACCGCAAAGCCGTGCCCGCTCCCCCATCACCGCACACCGCTCGGCCGTCCGGCCGTCCCCGGTGGCAGGGGTGGGCGGGTGGGGGCTAGCTGGTGCCGGAGGCGATGCGGAGGAGGCGGGGCGGTATGCCGCGGAAGAGGTCGGCGCAGCAGGCGCTTCGGACGCCGCGGGCCGCCGGCCTGGCCGGAGTCCTGTTCGCGCTGCTGCTGGGAGCGGCGATCGTCCTCGTCCGGCTGGGGGTGCCGCAGGGAGCCGGCGCGGTCACCGCCCAGGGATTCACGAAGTCCGCGCGGCGCGACGCGCTGCGGACGGCCCTCGCGCTCGTGCCGTTCGCCGGCATCTTCTTCCTGTGGTTCATGGGCGCGATCCGGGCGCACGTCGGTGCGGCCGAGGACCGGTTTCTGGCCACCGTGTTCCTGGGCAGCGGCCTGGTCTTCACGGCCACGATGTTCGGCGGCGCCGCGGCCGCCGGTGCCGTGCTCTCGGTCGGCCACCCGGCCGGCACGGCGCCGTCGGCCGCGTACTGGGACTTCGGCCGCCACTTCGCGTACACGATGATGGTGGGGTACGCGATGCGGATGGCGGCCGTCTTCGTGTCCGCCGTGTCGGCGATCGGCCACCGTCTCGGGGTCCTGCCCCGCCGGCTCACCGCCCTGGGCGCTCTCACCGCCCTGACGCTGCTGTTCGTCTCGAGCAACGTGCCGTGGTCGGAGCTGGTCTTCCCCGCCTGGTCGCTGGTGCTCGGCCTGTACATCCTCCTGGCCGGCGGTCGCCCGCGCCCACGTCCCGCGTCCCGGGCGTGACGGGTCGTCCGGGCGCGCCCGGACGTGGCCACCGCCCGGACGGATGGCCCGACGGGCGATCTCGCCGCACCGCACCCATGCTGGCAAACGGG
The DNA here is from genome assembly GCF_006715785.1 of Streptomyces puniciscabiei. Classification (NCBI taxonomy): domain Bacteria; kingdom Bacillati; phylum Actinomycetota; class Actinomycetes; order Kitasatosporales; family Streptomycetaceae; genus Streptomyces; species Streptomyces puniciscabiei. The sequence goes on along the minus strand of NZ_VFNX01000001.1, from coordinate 6,227,110 downwards.
ACATGACCGCCGTCCGGGAATGCCGCGCGACACGGCCGGCGCGCACCGGACCTGGCCACCGGAAGGGCGGAGCGCCGATGCGGCTCGTCGTCGACCTCAACAAATGTCAGGGCTACGCCCAGTGCGCGTTCCTCGCGCCCGACGTCTTCGCCATGCACGGCGACGAGGCGTTGATCTACAACCCGCACGCCCCGGAGGAGCAGCGGGAACGGCTGGCCCGCGCCGTCGCCGCCTGCCCGGTGCAGGCGATCACCGCGGACGGGCTGGACGGCATGGGGGACGCGGGGGAGGCGTCCGATGCCCGCTGACTACGTCGACTGGCTCAGGCTCGAAGGCCGGATCGTGATCGTCGGTGCCTCGCTGGCGGGCCTGCGGGCCGCAGAGACGCTGCGCGCCGAGGGCTTCGCCGGCGAGCTGACCCTGATCGGCGACGAGCCGTACGAGCCGTACGACCGGCCGCCGCTGTCCAAGTCGGTCCTGCTGGGCAAGGCGTCCCCGCACCGCACCGAGCTGCCGCACCGGCGGGAGATCGACGCCAAATGGCGGCTCGGCGTCGCGGCCACCGGTCTGGATCTGACCGCCAGACGGGTCCGGCTGGCCGACGGCGACGAGGTGGAGTACGACCGGCTGCTGATCGCGACCGGCGTGCGCGCCCGGCCCTGGCCGAAGGAGGACGAGGCCCGGCTGGACGGCGTCTGCCTGCTGCGGACCCGGGACGACGCGGCCGATCTGTACCGGCGGCTGAAGGCGGGGCCGCGCCGGGTGTTCGTCATCGGCGCGGGCTTCGCCGGTTCGGAGGTCGCGTCGGCCTGCCGGGAGATGGGGCTGCCCGTCACCGTGGCGGAACGCGCCGGGGCGCCGCTCGTGGGCGCCCTCGGCGGGGTGATCGGCGCGGTCGCCGCCGACCTGCAGACCGAGAACGGGGTGGACCTGCGCACCGGGATCACGGTGACCGCCCTGGAGGGCGACTCGGTCGGCCGGGTGCGGACCGTGCATCTGTCCGACGGGAGTGTCGTCGAGGCGGACGTGGTGGTGGTGTCGCTGGGTTCGCTGCGCAATACCGACTGGCTGACCGGGTCGGGGCTGGGGGCCGGGCCCCGGGGTGTCGCCTGTGACGCGGGCTGCCGGGCCTTCGACTTCCGGGGCATCGTCACCGACGACGTCTTCGTGGCGGGTGACGTCGCACGCTCGCCGCACGCGCTGTTCGGTTACCAGTTCCTGTCGCTGGAGCACTGGGGCAACGCCGTCGCGCAGGCGGAGACGGCTGCGCACAACATGGTCTGCCACGGCGCCGAGCGGCGCCCGCACCTGTGGATGCCCGCCTTCTGGTCGTCGATGTTCGGTGTGAACATCAAGTCGGTCGGTGTGCCGCCCATGGGCGAGCAGCTCATGATCACGCAGGGTTCGCTGGCCGAACGCCGCTTCGTCGGCGTCTACGGCTACCAGGGCCGCGTCATCGCCGCGGTGACCTTCGACAACACCCGGTGGCTGGAGTTCTACGCACGGCAGATCGAACGGGGAGCGCCGTTCCCGGTGGAGTACCCGACGGTGGACCGGCGTCCCGAGGGACGCCAGCCGGTGGACGCCGACTTCCCCGACCCGTCCCTGCCCACCCACGGCCCCATGGTCACCCTCAGTGGCTACTCACCGGCCGACCAGCAGCTGCTCTTCCACCCCGCCCGCCACTGACCGCCGTCCGGGCCCGACGCTTCAAGGACCTGCCATGCCGCACGCCTCGATGTTGCGCCAGATCACCGACTTCGCGAACCGCGCCAACCCGTATCCGGTCTACGAGGAACTCCGCAAGACCCCGGTGCTCCACGAGGAGGACGGCCCCTACGTCATCAGCTCGTACTACGACATCGAGGCGCTGCTGCACGACCCGCGGATCAGCTCCGACGCGGCCAACCTGATCGCCGCCGGGGACGACGAGCTGTCCGGGCCGGAGGCGACGGGGCTACCCCCCAGCATGCTCCGGCTCGACCCGCCGGAGCACGACCGGTTGCGCAGGATCGCCAACAGCTCCTTCGGGCCACCGCACCGGCCGCACCGGATCGAGAACATGCGGGGCGAACTGGGTGAGATCGTCACCGGACTGATCGACGGCTTCGGGGACGCGCGGCAGATCGACCTGGTCGACCAGTTCGCCTACCCCTTCCCGGTGACGGTGATCTGCCGGCTGCTCGGGGTGCCGCGCGAGGACGAGCCCCGCTTCCGGTCCTTGGTCGACCCGATCGTGGCCGGCCTCGACCCCGACGCCCGCACGAGCGCCGAGTCCGAGCGGGCCGCGCAGGAGTCACGGCTGCAGCTCGGCATGTACCTGAACGGGCTGGTGGAACAGCGCGCCAAAGAACCCCGCGACGACCTGCTGTCCGACCTCGTGAACAGCAGCGGTCCGGACGGCGCGATGACGACGATGGAGATCCTCAGCACGGCGGTGCTGCTGCTCATCGCCGGTCATGAGACGACCGTCAACCTCATCACGAACGGCATGCTCACGCTGCTGCGCCACCCGGAGGTCCTGCAGCGGCTGCGCAGCGATCCCGGCCTGTCGGTCAGGATCGTGGAGGAACTGCTGCGCTACGAGCCGCCGGTCCAGCTCCTGCCGCAACGCACCTGCATCACCGACATCGAGGTGCGCGGCATCACCATTCCCAAGGGCTCGCGGATCTGGCTGGTGCTCGCCGCGGGCAACCGGGACCCGGAGCGGTTCACGGACCCCGACCGCTTCGACCCGGACCGCCAGGACATCCAGCACCTCGGCTTCGGGAGCGGCATCCACATCTGCTTCGGGGCGCCGCTGGCCCGTCTCGAGGCTCAGATCGCCCTGTCCGAGCTGGCCCGGCGGCTGGAGAATCCCCGTCTGGTCGAGGACCCGCCGCCGTACCGGCAGAACGCGGTACTGCGCGGCCCCAGGCACCTCAACATCGCGTTCGACAGCCTCGGTTGACCGTCGCCGGCGGTCCGGTCAGTGGCCGAGGCGGCGGAGTTGCACCAGGCCGAGCCAGGTCTCCGGACCGGGCTGGACGTAGGCTGCGCGCACCGCGTACGTGCCCGCCTGGAGCGGCACCCTGAGGTGCTCGTTGCGCCCGGCCGCCCGCCCCGGCCAGGCGGAGTCGAACAGCAGCACCGGGCCGGGTACCCGCCAGTGCACCTCGCTCCCCCACACCGCCGCGTCCAGGGCGAGGGGGACACCGGCGAGGAGCTCCGCCTCGGAGTTCGCGGCGGACCACCGTACGAAGGTGGCGTTGTCCGGCAGGTACGAGGTGGCGGCGGGTTCGTCGCCGAACACCAGGGCCGCGCTGTCACCGACGGGCAGCAGGCCGATGTGACCGTCGACCTCGCACGCCCGGTCGTAGTCCGTGTCCAGCTCCTCGCTGTCGGCGCCCGCCCAGAACGGCAGCACCGTCTCCGGGACGGCTATCAGCGGGCCGCCGCCCGATTCCACCCACTCCAGCGCGCCTGTGTCCGCGTATCGAGCCATGGGCAGAGAACCTACACGGGTGTCGATCAACAGCCGCACTCGCCTTGGACGGGGGCGGTCAGCGGGTCGGCGTCGCGCTGTTCGCTTCCCTGCCAGGTCTCGTAGGCGAAGCCCTCGCGCGCCCAGTACTCGAAGCCGCCGAGCATCTCCTTGACCTGGTAGCCGAGTTCGGCGAGGGCGAGGGCGGCGCGGGTGGCGCCGTTGCAGCCCGGGCCCCAGCAGTACGTCACCACCGGCACGGACCTGTCCAGGAGTTGCTCGGCCTGCTCGGGGATGAGCGCGGTGGGCAGGTGGACGGCGCCGGGGATGTGTCCCTGGTCCCAGGACTCGGTCGAGCGGGAGTCCACGACGACGAAGCCGGGGTCGCCGCCGGCCGCGAGCGCGGCGGCCACGTCGGAGACGTCGGCGTGGAAGGCCAGGCTCGCCCGGAAGTAGGCCGCCGCCTCGGCGGGAGCGGTGGGGGCGACCCGCAGGACGGGGTTCTCGGAGGTCTTGGTGATCATGACTGGAAATCTACGATCCGGAGCCCGCCCCATGAAGGGGGAATCCACGGCTCCCCCTTGTCCACGCCGGGATTTCCCTGCTATCCATCCGGGGTGACCGCGCATTCCCCGGACGCCACCGACTGGCGCATTCTCGAAGTCCTCCAACGGGAGGGGCGCGCCAGCTACGCCGAGTTGGCGCGGGCCGTCTCCATGTCGCCGAGTGCCGTCACCGAACGGGTCCGCCGGCTGGAGGAGGCGGGCGTGATCCAGGGGTACGCGGCGGTCGTGGACCCCGAGCGGCTCGGACTGCCGATCCTGGCGTTCGTACGGCTGCGCTATCCCAACGGCAACTACAAGCCGTTCCACGACCTGGTGGCCGCGACGCCCGAGATCCTGGAGGCGCACCATGTGACCGGCGACGACTGCTTCGTCATCAAGGTCGCCACCCGGTCCATGGCACACCTGGAGGAGGTCTCCGGGAAGATCGGCGCGCTCGGCTCGGTGACCACCAGCGTGGTGTACTCCTCGCCGCTGCCCCGGCGCGCACTGGGCCACTGACCCGGTCAGCCACCCCGCTGCCGCAACGCGTAGTCCTTCTTCGTCGTGGACTGGGGTGATACCAGGTCAAGGGGTGCGTTGGCGGCGGTCGGTCCAGCACAGGCCTGCTGCCTCGCCGCGGCGCGGTGCCCGGGCCCGAAGAGCCCGCGGTTCTCGGCAGCGGTGGCTGCCGGCGATCCCGTGCGTGCTCTTACTGCCCTCGCTACTGGTTCGGGGCCAAAGATCCTCATGGGCTTCGGCATCGCCGCCCTGGCCTGGATCGCCTACCAACTCACCGTCTTGCTTCGCACCTGGCAAACGGCTTCAGCCCAGCTCACAGCGGAACTGCTGGTGATCCACCGCTTCCGTCTCGGAACTGCACTGGGCTCCGCCACCACCGGCGCCACACTGCCTGACGCCCGTGCCGCGCGAGGCCAACCCGCGCGCACCCGCGGGCGCCCCAGGTGGACCACATCACGGCCATCGCGAAAGATGGCGCGGACACACGGGACCCACGTGACGATCTCCCATCGGTACTGCAAAGCGGACCCATGGGGTTTGGGGCGGAGGTGTTCGCCGGCACAGGCAGCGGCACGGCTGGCGCGGGCGGTGCTGGAGTACGAGGCCCGGCACGCCCCCGACTTGAGTCCGGGGTGACCGGCTAGTCGCCGCGTCTGGCTCCTCATGGTCCTAGTGCTCGTCACCGCCGTCGCGACCGCATCGCCTGGCCGCAAGCCGTCGGCGGAGCTCGATGCGTGCGATCCCCCAGACATCGCGAACTCGAAGCGGTCGTCAATCAAATCCTCCGCCATTCGCTACCTGCGGCTGCGGGCACGCCCCAGGCCCGACTCGCGTGACGCCTGGTCCCGGGGGCAGGCGGGGGACAGAATGCCAAGGACGATCAAGGAAGGAGACGGAAAGGCAGGTAACAAATCCGTCCATACTGGCGGCAATGCGTCGGCCGCCAGGTGCCGGTTCGCGAGCCGTCAGACGCCCCGCTGCCGCAGCACCGACCCCGTTCTGCCCTTGACCACCTCCAGCTGGGCATGGATGCGCCGCCGCAGGTCGGGGACGTGGCTGACGATGCCCACGCTGCGGTCCCGCTCCCGCAGGGAGTCGAGGACGTCGAGGACCTCGTCCAGGGTCTGGTCGTCGAGGCTGCCGAAGCCCTCGTCGATGAACAACGTGTCGAGCCGGACGCCGCCGGCCTCGGCGGTGACGACGTCCGCGAGGCCGAGGGCGAGGGCGAGCGAGGCGAAGAAGGTCTCGCCGCCGGACAGCGTGGCGGTGTCGCGTTCGCGCCCGGTCCAGGCGTCGACCACGTGCAGTCCCAGCCCGCTGCGGCCGCGCCCGGTGCGGTCGTCGGAGTGGACGAGGGTGTAGCGGCCCGAGGACATGCGCTGCAGACGCGCGGTCGCGGCGGCGGCGACCTGCTCCAGACGGGCCGCGAGCACATACGACTCCAGGCGCATCTTGCGTTCGTTGTCGGCGGAGGTGCCGGCGGTGAGGGCGGCGAGGCGGGCGACCCGGTCGTACTCCTCACGGAGCGGGGCGAGCCGGCGTACGGCCTCGGTGGCGCGCGCGGAGAGGCGGTCCAGTTCGGCGCTGCAGCGGGCCGCCGCGTCGCGCGCGGACGCCGCCTCGCGCAGCCGGTGTTCGGCCGCGGCGGCCGCGCGTTCGGCCGTGGCCGGGTCGGCGGGCGGGCGCTGGGCGGCGGCCACGGTGTCGGCCTCCGCCAGCACCGCGCGTACGGCGGCCTCCTCCGTCTGCCAGGCGTCCAGACGGTGCTGCAGCTCGCGGTGGGCGGCGGGGTCCAGCAGGGCGGCGACCGCGGCCAGCGGGGTGTCGAAACCGGCCCGGTAGGCGGCGTCGGCCAGGCGGGCGTCGGCGTCCTTCAGTCGCTGGGCGGCGTCCTCGGCGGCGCGTACGGCGTCGGCGGCGTCGGTGAGCAGCGCCACCTGCCGCTCCAGCTGCGCGGCACGGGCGGCCACGCTGCCGGATCCGCCGCGAGCCTTGGTCAACTCGGCTTCCAGCTGGGACTGTTCGCGCTCCAGGGTCTCGCGTCGGGTGAGCCGGGAGGCGGCCCGTACGGCGGCCTGCTGACGGTCGGCCAGGCGCCGCTCGCGCTCGTGCTCGGCGCGCCGCAGCTCCTCGTGGGCGGCGTGCAGCGCGGAGGCGTCGCGGCGGGCGCGAGCGTACTCCTGCTCCAACTCGGTTATGTCTTCTTCGAGTTGGCCGGTGGGCGTGTCGCCGGCCTCGGCGGTGGCGGCGGCCAGGGCCTCGCGAACCAGTCCGAGCCGCCGCTCGTCCTCGGCGTGCCGGGCCTCGGCCTGCTGCCAGGCCTGGTGCGCCCGCTCCTCGGTCTCGCGGTCGACGTGTCCGGCGACCTTGCGGGCCGGCGCCGGGTGTTCGGTGGCCCCGCAGACGGCGCAGGGTTCGCCATCGGTGAGGTGGGCGGCCAGTTCGGCGGCGATGCCGTTCAGGCGCTGTTCCTTGAGGTCGAGCCAGTGGGCGCGGGCGTCCAGGGCGCGCTGGTCGGAGGCGTGTGCCCGGTGCTGTGCGTCCTCCAGGTCGGCGGCCAGCTGGTCCCGGGTGCGGGCCGCGTCGAGGCGGCCACGCATCGGTTCCCGCTGCACGGCGAGCTGTTCGGCGCGGGTGGCGGCCTCCTGGGCGGAGTCGACGCGGGACTGCAGCGCCGCGCGGGTGGCGGCCCAGTCGGCGAGCCAGGCCTCGGCCTCGCGGAGCACGTCCTCGTCGGCGCGCTCCTGGCGGTCGAGTCCGGACCGCTCCTCGGCCAGCTCGGCGAGCCGCCGCTCGGCGCGCCGGGCCGCGTCCAGGCCGCCCAGCTCCTCGGCGGCCCGGCGGGCGGCGGCGGCGAGCCCGCCCGCGCCCGCGTCGGCGTGGGAGTCGGGGAGCAGGCCGCGCGCGCGTGCCTCGGACGCGGCGGCTCTGCGGTGCTCCTCCTCGGCGGCCTCGCGCAGCTCCAGCGCGGGCGCGACCGCCTCCGCCTTGCGGGACCGCTCCATGCGCCGCTGGGCCTCCTGGTGGGCGCCCGCCCGTGCCTGGAGCCGCTCGGCGCGCTGCCGGGCCTCGGCGAACCGCCTCTGCAGACGGGCTAGTTCACGTACGTCGTCCAGGGCGCGCCGGGTGGCGGCGTGGGCGGACTCGGCGGCGGTGAGGCGGCAGTGGGCGACGGTGAGGCGTTCACGGGCGGTGGCGCGCGCGACGGCGGCGGCCCCGAGCACGGCGTCGGCCAGCCCCGGTTCGCCGGGGGCGAGCTCGGGCAGCTCCATGGCGTCGCCGGCCTCCTGCTGCATGCGGTGGGCGTCGGCGAGCAGCGCCGCGTCGCCCTCACGCACGCGTGCCTCGGTGGCGCGGCGACGCTCGGCGAGGCGCTTTTCGACGTCGGCGAAGCGCTGGGTGTCGAAGAGCCGGCCCAGCAGCCGGCCGCGGGCCTCGGCGTCGGCGCGCAGGAAGCGCGCGAAGTCGCCCTGGGGCAGCAGCACGACCTGGCAGAACTGCTCGCGGCTCATGCCGAGCAGCTGGGTGATCTCCTCGCCGATCTCCTGGTGGGAACGGCTGCGGTCCTTCCAGACGCCGGCCGCGCCGTCGTACTCCCGCAGCCAGGTCTGGGCCTTGTCGACGGTCGTGCCGGTGCCGCGCAGTTTGGGCCGCTCCCAGGGCGGCTGCCGGGTGATCTCGAGGCGGCGCCCGGCGACGGTGAGGTCGAGGCGGACCTCGGTGCGCAGGGGCGGCTCGGCGTGGTCGCTGCGCAGGTTCATGCCCTGGCCGCTCTGCCGGGCGCCGGGGACGGAGCCGTACAGGGCGTAGCAGACGGCGTCCAGGACGGAGGTCTTGCCGGCGCCGGTGGGGCCGTGCAGCAGGAACAGTCCGGCGGCGGACAGGGCGTCGAAGTCGACGCTCTGGGAGCCGCCGAACGGCCCGAAGGCGGTGATGTCGAGGCGGTGCAGCCTCACCGGGCCACCTCCCGTACGGCGGCGTCGGCGCGCACGGCGTCGAAGGCCTCGCCCAGGACGGCCGCCTCCCGTTCGTCGGGCCCGGCGCCGCGTACGTGGGCGACGAAGTCCTGGGCGATCTGCTGGTCGCTGCGGCCCGCGAGGCGCCGGGCGTACGAGACCTGGGGGTCGTCCGGGGCGCGCTCGGGGGCGAAGGCGAGGCTGAGGGTGTGCGGGAAGCGCTCGGTGAGCCGGGCCATGGGATCGGCGGGGCGGACCGCGTCGGTGAGGGTGGCCTCGACCCAGGCCTCCTCGTGACGGGCCAGCGCCGGGTCGGCGAGGAGGCCGTCCAGGGTGCCCCTGATACGGGCCAGCGGGCGCGGCACCGGGCAGTCGACGCGCTCGGCGGTGACGGAGCCGTCGCCGTCGAGGTCGACCAGCCACATGCTCTTGCGGTGGCCGGCCTCCGAGAAGGAGTAGGCGAGCGGGGAGCCCGGGTAGCGCACGCGCTCGGTGATGGTCTGGCAGCCGTGCAGATGGCCGAGCGCCACATAGTCGACGCCGTCGAAGACCCCGGCCGGTACGGCGGCGACCCCGCCGACGGTGATGTCCCGCTCGCTGTCGCTGGCCTGGCCGCCGGTGACGAAGGCGTGGGCGAGGACGACCGAGCGGGTGCCCGGCGCGCGGGTGGCGAGGTCGGCGCGGACGCGGTCCATCGCGGCGGACAGTACGGCCTCGTGGCCGGCCTTCTCCACCGCGAACTCGTCCTTCACCAGGGCGGGTTCGAGATAGGGCAGCCCGTAGAACGCGACGTCCCCGTGCGCATCGCTCAGCACGACCGGGGTGCCGACGGCCGACGGCTCGGTGCGCAGGTGGATGCCGGCGCGGTCGATGAGCCCGGCGCCGACGCCGAGGCGGCGGGCCGAGTCGTGGTTGCCGGAGATCATCACCGTGGGCACGCCGAGGTCCGCGAGGCGGTGCAGGGCGTCGTCGAACAGCTCGACCGCGGCGAGCGGGGGCACCGCGCGGTCGTACACATCGCCCGACACGACCACCGCGTCCACCTCGCGCTCGCGCGCGGTGGTGACGAGGTGACCGATGAACCCGGCCTGGGCCCCGAGCATGTTCACCCGGTGGAAGGCCCGGCCGAGATGCCAGTCGGACGTGTGCAGGAGTCTCATGATCCCCGAGACTAACGGCCGGGTCTGACATCACGGGCGCTTACTCCCGTATCGACCCGAGCTCAGCCGGTCAACTTTGCCGATATATGCCCGATTTGTTAAAGATTGTCAGGCATCTCCGTAGGCCTCGCCGCCGAGTTCGAACACCGCCGTGCCCGCCGTCGCATCGGCCAGCCAGGCACGGAACGCGTCCACGTCGGCGTCCGGCAGACCGATCTCGATGGTGACCGCCTCGCCGTAGCGGACGTCCCGCACCTCGCGTCCGATGGCGCGCAGGTCGTTCTGGACCTTGCCGGCGCGCTGGTGGTCGACGGTCACCGTGGCCAGCCGGAAGCGGCGCCGGGTGAGGGTGCCGAGGGCGTCGAGGGCCTCGCCGACCGCGCCGCCGTAGGCCCGGATGAGTCCGCCGGCGCCGAGCTTGACGCCGCCGTAGTAGCGGGTGACGACCGCGACGACGTAGCGCATCTCACGGCGCAGCAGCATCTGCAGCATGGGGACACCGGCGGTGCCGCCCGGCTCACCGTCGTCGCTGGCCTTCTGCACGGAGGCGTCCGCTCCGATGACATACGCCCAGCAGTTGTGGGTGGCGTCGGCGTGCTCCTTGCGCACGGAGGCGACGAAGTCCTGCGCCTCCTCTTCGGTGGCGGCCGGGGCGAGGGCGCACAGGAAGCGGGAGCGGTTGACCTCGGTCTCGTGCACGCCCGCGTGGGCGACTGTGCGGTACTCGTCCTGCATCCCGTCAGCCTATGCGGTGCCCGGGAGTGCCGGCTCACGCGCGCATGGGGCTACTTCTTCCTCCCGCGTGCCACGACCAGCGAGGTCAGGAGGGCCGCGCCGGGGCCGAGGGCCGGCCAGCCGGTGCCGCGCCAGGCGAGGACGGCGATCGCGGACGTGGGGAACTTCGTCCGCACCCGCTCCAGCGTGTCGTCGAGACCGTCCCGCGCCAGCTCCAGGACCAGCTCCTCGAGACCGGGATTGTGCCCGACCAGCAGCAGCGTCTCGACCTCGGGCGGCGTCTCGCGGATCACGTCCAGCAGCTCCTGCACTCCGGCCCCGTACAGGCGCCGGTCGTAGCGCACCGGCGGCGGAGTGCCCCACTCGGCGGAGGCCAGCTCCCAGGTGCGGCGGGCGCGTACGGCCGTGGAGCACAGGGCGAGGTCGGGCAGGCAGTCGGCCTCGGCGAGGGCGCGCCCGGCGGCCGGGGCGTCGCGGAGGCCGCGCGGTGCGAGCGGCCTGCGGTGGTCCTCGACGCCCTCGGGCCAGGCGGACTTGGCGTGCCGCAGCACCACCAGCCGGCGCAGCGGGCCCGTGCCCGCCCGCGCGATCACGCGGGGCTCCCCAGGTCGCGGGCGAGGTCGAGGGCCAGCAGACGGTCGGCGTAGACGTACGTCTCGAAGCGGGCGCCGTCGGGGAGATCCGGGGCGCTCTCCACGGCCCGCAGCACCTCCAGCACTCCGGGCAGGTCCAGGTCGTCCTCCCACGCGGAGCGCAACCGCGCCCGCACCTCGTCGGGCACGGGCCGCGAGGGCTGCCGCGCCCACCCGGCCACGGCCCGCCGCCACCCGGCCAGCCGCCCGGCGGCCTCCTCCAGCACGGCGGAGTCCAGCCGAACCGGCTCACCGCGCGGCACGGACAGCACGGCCAGCCGAAGCGCGCAGGGGTCAGCGAGAAGCACCGCGAGCGGAGGAGGAGCGGCGGGCCCGGGAGCGTGAGCGGGCGCAGGCTCGGAGACAGCGCCAGAAGCGGACTCGGGGCCGCCGGCAGGAGCCGACTCCGCAGCAGAGTCAGGCGCCGGCCCGGGGGCGGAGGCGGGCGCAGGCTCCGAGACCGCGCCAGAAGCCGGCTCCGCAGGAGGGCCGGGCGCGGGCTCGGGGGCAGGGGCGGGAGCTGGCTCCGAGACCGAGCCGGGAGCGCGGTCGCGGAGGGGCCGGACCGCGGACGGGCCGCCCGTCGCCTCCCCCGTCCACTCCACCGGTGCCACCCGGACCACCGGGCCCGCGCCGGAGGCGTCCGGGGTCTCGGCGGTCACGTGGATCACCTGGGCCTCCCCCAGGCCCGAGGGGAGGTCGCGGGCGTCCTCGAAGGGGCGGATGGACAGGGTGGTCGCGGCGGTGCGGAGTTCGGCGGGGCGGTGGGATGCGGCGAGGGCCGCCCAGACCGGTGTGCCGCCCAGTTCCAGGGCGCGGACCAGGAGGTCGGCGGTGAGGAGCACGCGCAGGGCCGTCGGGTCGGGGCCGGAGACATGGGCCTCGATGCGGGTCAGACCGCGGCGGGAGGGCGCGGCGGGGACGGGCTCGCCGGTTCGGGCGTCGAGGATGCGCAGCACGGGCTGAGCGTAGGCGGGCGGGCCGCCGTGCGCAGGCATCTTGTACCGATTCCGGCCGTGGTGGCGAGGTGGCGGGCCGGGAATCCGGACCCGTAGGGTGCTGTTGCCCAGGGAAACGGTTTCCCGCAGCCCCGAGGAGGCGGCCGTGTACGGCGACGAGGCGACGATCCGCAGGATCCTGACCGAGCTGGGCGACACCTGGGCGGTGGTCGGTCTGTCCAGCAACCGGAGCCGGGCCGCGTACGGGGTGGCGCAGGTGCTGCAGCGGTTCGGCAAGCGGATCGTGCCGGTGCATCCCAAGGCCGAGACCGTCCACGGAGAGCAGGGCTACGCCTCCCTCGCGGACATCCCCTTCGAGGTCGACGTGGTCGACGTCTTCGTCAACAGCGAGCTGGCCGGCGCCGTGGCCGACGAGGCCGTGGTCAAGGGTGCGCGGGCGGTCTGGTTCCAGCTCGGGGTTATGGACGAGGGGGCCTACGAGCGGACCCGGGCGGCGGGCGTCGACATGGTGATGGACCGCTGCCCGGCCATCGAAATTCCCCGTCTGGACTAGTGAATCTTTCCTTCTACTCACAATCCTCGGCTGAATATTGACATTCCGGCCCGGCATCTGACCTGTGACAAGTCAGTAACCGAGTGTGCGCCCAAGACAGCTAAGATCCCGGGTCAAAATTTGGTTAACACTCTTTTGCTCGCTCGGAAAGTCTCCCTAGCCTGTGGCCTCCTTGCTCGTTAATGCTGCGTATAGATCTGAGAGGCCCCTAGACATGGCGAACGTCGACCAGGCTGCGCCGGTAGCCACAAGCGACACCGGCGGCGGCCTGCGCCGCGATGTGGGACTCATCGGCCTGATGTGGGCTTCGGTGGGTTCCATCATCGGCTCCGGCTGGCTCTTCGGCGCCGAGAAGGCCGTCGTGGCGGCCGGCCCCGCCGCGATCATCTCGTGGGTGATCGGGACGGTGGCGATCGTGCTGCTCGCCCTCGTGCACGCCGAACTCGGCGGCATGTTCCCGGTGGCGGGTGGCACCGCCCGCTACCCGCACTACGCCTTCGGCGGCCTGGCCGGTATGTCCTTCGGCTGGTTCTCCTGGCTGCAAGCCGCGACCGTGGCCCCGATCGAGGTCGAGGCCATGATCGGCTACGCCAAGCACTGGCACTTTGCCGACGGGTTCCAGAACGCCAACGGCACCCTCACGGCCAGCGGCATCGCCGTCGCGGTGCTGCTCATGGCCGTGTTCGTCGCGGTCAACTTCCTCGGCGTGCGCGTCCTGGCACACACCAACAGCGCCGCCACCTGGTGGAAGATCGCGGTCCCGCTCGCGGCGATCTTCATCATCGCGATCGGCAACTTCCACCCGGGCAACTTCACCTCCGAGGGCTTCGCACCGAAGGGCGCCGCGGGCGTGCTCGGCGCGATCAGCTCCAGCGGCATCATCTTCGCCCTGCTCGGCTTCGAGCAGGCGATCCAGCTGGCCGGCGAGAGCCGCAACCCGAAGCGTGACCTGCCGCGCGCGACGCTCGGCTCGGTCGCGATCGGCGCCACGATCTACCTGCTGCTCCAGGTCGTGTTCATCGCCGCCCTGCCGCACGCCTCCTTCGCCAAGGGCTGGGCGAACCTGAACTACGCCGGCATCAGCGGCCCCTGGGCGGGTCTCGCCACGCTGTGCGGCCTGGGCTGGCTGGCCTGGGTCCTGTACGCCGACGCGATCATCTCCCCCGGCGGCACCGGCCTGATCTACACCACCGCCACCTCGCGCATCTCCTACGGCCTGGCCAAGAACGGCTACGCGCCGAAGGTCTTCGCCAAGACGGACAAGCGCGGTGTGCCGTGGTTCGGCCTCGCGGTCTCGTTCGTCACCGGTGTGATCTGCTTCCTGCCGTTCCCGAGCTGGCAGACGCTGGTCAGCTTCATCACCTCGGCGAGCGTGCTGATGTACGCGGGTGCTCCGCTGGCCTACGGCGTCTTCAAGGACCGCCTGCCGAACCACGAGCGTCCGTACAAGCTGCCCGCGGGCAACATCATCTCGCCGCTGTCCTTCGTGGTCGCCAACCTGATCATCTTCTGGTCCGGCTGGGACACCCTGTGGCGCCTGGGCTTCGCGATCCTCATCGGCTACGTGCTGCTCGGTTCGTACGCCGCCTACGCGATCAGCAAGAACCTGCCCAACGCGCCGCGGCTGGACTTCAAGGCCGCGCAGTGGCTGCTCCCCTACCTGGCGGGCATCGGCGTGATCTCCTACCTGAGCACCTTCGGCGGTAACGGTGACCTGCCGCTGTGGTGGGACATCCTGGTCGTCGCGGTGTTCTCGCTCGGCATCTACTACTGGGCCAAGGCGACCGCCTCCAAGCCCGAGCAGATCGAGCGCGACATCGAGGAGGTCGTGGTCACCGACGCCCCGGCGCACTGACCCCACTCCTGCCCCGGTGTCCCGTCGGCCGCGTCGCGGCTGACGGGACACCGTCATAATGCGGGGATGATCTCCCCTTCCCCCCACCCCACCTCCGCGCACCTAGACTCCGCGCCCGGGGAACGCCGTACGGTCGTCGTCGTGGGCGCCGGGCCGGCCGGGCTCACCGTCGGCGGCATCCTGCGGGCCGCCTCCGTCGACTGCGTCGTCCTGGAGACCGAGAGCAGGCAGTTCATCGAGACCCGGCCCAGGGCCGGGGTCATCGAGGAGTGGGCGGTGCGTGAACTCGCCCGGCGCGGACTGTCCGAACGGCTGCCGGAGCGGGCCGGGGCGCACAGCGCCTGCGAGTTCCGCTTCGACGGCGAGCGCTACCGTTTCCCGTACGCCGAGCTGACCGGCAGCCGTCACTACGTCTACCCGCAGCCGTTGCTGGTGACGGACCTCGTGCGGGAGTACGCCGACGTACGCGGCGGCGAGATCCGCTTCGGCGTCCGCGACGTCATGCTGCACGACCTGGACTCGGACCGGCCGGCGGTGTCGTACCGGTGCCCGGAGACGGGTGAACGGCGGCTGCTGCGCTGCGACTTCGTGGCGGGCTGCGACGGGGCGCGCGGCGTGACGCGGGACGCGATACCCGCGCGAGCCAGGCGGATCGCGCGGCAGGACGACGGCATCGGCTGGCTGTCGCTGCTGGCGGAGGTCCCGCCCTCCACGGACTGCGTCCTGTTCGGCATCCATCCGCGCGGTTTCGCCGGCCAGATGCCCCGCAGTCCGGAGCTGACCCGGTTCTACCTCCAGTGCCCGCCCGGCGACGACCCGGGGAACTGGCCGCACGACAGGGTCTGGACCGAGCTGCGCGAGCGGCTCGGCGCGGCCGGAGCGCCCCCGCTCACCGAGGGCCGGCTGGTCGAGAAGCGCGTGCTGGACATGCACCACTACGTCGTCGAACCCCTCGCCCACGGGCGGCTGTTCCTGGCCGGGGACGCCGGTCATCTGGTCGCGCCGATCGCCGCGAAGGGCATGAACCTCGCCCTCCACGACGCCTTCCTGCTCGGCGACGCGCTCGCGGCCTACGTCACCAAGGGCGACGTCAGCGGCCTGGACGGGTACTCGGCGGCCTGTCTGCGCCGGGTGTGGGACTACCAGGAGTTCTCGCAGTGGCTGTCGGACATCTATCACGGTGTCGCGTCCGGCGACCCGTTCCGCGCCGGCACCACCCTGGCCCGGCTGCGCCGGCTGTTCACCTCGCCGACCGCCGCGGCGGCGTTCGCCGAGCAGTACCTCGGCACCGCGACCGCCTACTGAATCCCCCGGCGGCGTCCGTCCCTCCCCGGCCTCAGGCGACCCCGAGACCCTCCAGCACCACGGCGCCCGGCAGGTCCGCGAGGGCCGTGCCGGGGACCAGCAGCTTGCCGCGCCGGCGTCCGCTGCCGACGAGGACGTAGGGCAGGTCGACCACGGCCGAGTCGATCAGCACCGGCCAGCCGGCGGGCAGTCCGACCGGGGTGATGCCGCCGTACTCCATGCCGGTCTCAGCGGTCGCCGTCTCCATCGAGGCGAACGACGCCTTGCGGGCGCCGAGCCGGCGGCGCACACGCCGTTGACGTCGACCCGGGCGGTGGAGAGGACCACGCATGCGGCCAGCGTGGTCTCGCTGCCCCGCTTGCCCGCGACGACCACGCAGTTCGCCGACCGCTCCAGCAGCTCGCGGCCGTAGTGCTCGACGAAGACGGCCGTGTCGGCCCAGCGCGGGTCCGTCTCGACGTAGAGGACGCGGTCGGCGGGGACCGCCCTGCCAGGCGCGTACGGCGTCGGCGACCGGGGCGGTCAGCTCCTGAAGGCAGTCCGGGACGGGAGTGGCGGTGTCGACGTCTCCGATGGGTGCGCGCATGGCCGCACGCCAACAGCCGCCCGGGGTACGGCTCAGCGCACGGGCGGCACCGAGACGGCCATCACCATCTCCATCGGTACGTCGCCCTCGTTGCCGTAGGTGTGCGAGGTGCTGGCCTCGAACGTGGCGCTCGCGCCGGTGGGCACCAGGTGCTTCACGCCGTCCACGGTGAGGGTCAGTTCACCGGCGGTGACATGGACGAGCTCCACCGTGCCCACCGGATGCGGCTCGGAGGGGCTCTGCTCGCCGGGCATCAGCCGCCAGTCCCACATCTCCAGCGGCCCGGGCGCCTCCGTGCCGGCGAGGAGGCGGTTGTAGCTGCCGGCCTCCGTGTGCCACAGCCGTACGGCCTGCTCGGCGGGGACGATGCGGACGGTGGGGCCCTGTTCGTAGTCGAGCAGGGTGGTGATGCTGATGCCGAGCGCGTCGCCGATCTTGACGACGGTGCCGATGCTGGGGTTCGTCCGGGCCTGCTCGATCTGGATGAGCATGCCGCGGCTGACGCCCGCGCGGGCGGCGAGCGCGTCCAGGGTGAAGCCGCGCTCGGTGCGCCAGCGCTTGACGTTGCGCGCCAGGGACTGGGTCAGCAGGTCGAGGTCCGACACATCACGTCCATCGATGAAGGTCCAATATATGGGATGACAGGGTTCACTTGACTGAACTACGGTGGGATGTACCCGCTCGTTCATCGAACTGTACTGCGAGGCCGGCCGTGACAGCATTCTTCGCCCTGACCACCAGCCTCCTGTGGGGGCTGGCCGACTTCGGCGGCGGACTGCTGACCCGGCGTACGCCCGCGCTGACCGTGGTGGTCGTCTCCCAGGCCGTCGCGGCGGCGGTCCTCGGCGTGATCGTCGTCGCGACCGGCGGATGGAGCGAGGCCGGACCCCGCCTGTGGTTCGCGTTCGCCGCCGGGCTGGTGGGGCCGGTGGCCCTGCTCTCCTTCTACAAGGCGCTCGCGCTCGGCCCCATGGGGGTCGTCTCGCCGCTCGCGACCCTGAGCGTGGCCGTGCCGGTCGGGGTGGGCCTGGTCCTCGGCGAACGGCCCGGGCTGCTCCAGATCACGGGTATCGCGGTCGCCGTCACCGGTGTAGTCCTCGCGGGCGGTCCGCAGCTGCGCGGGGCACCCGTGCAGCGGCGGACGATCCTGCTCACGCTGGTCGCGGCGCTGGGTTTCGGCACGGTCTTCGCGCTGATCACGGAGGCCTCGACCACCGTCACCGGCCTGTTCCTCGCCCTGTTCGTACAGCGGCTGACGAACGTCGCGGCCGGCGGGGCCGCGCTCGCCGTCTCCGTACGGCGGGGCGGCCGGGCGGTGCCGGAGGGCGGCTTCCCCTGGACCTCGCTGCCCGCGCTGGCCTTCGTCGGGCTCGCCGACGTGGCAGCCAACGGCGCCTACGCGGTCGCCGCCCAGCACGGCCCCGTCACCGTGGCGGCCGTCCTCGCCTCGCTGTATCCGGTGGTGACCGCGCTGGCCGCGCGCGGCTTCCTCAGCGAACGGCTGCGGGCGATCCAGACCGCGGGCGCGGGGCTGGCGCTGCTCGGCACGCTGTTGCTGGCGACCGGCTGAACCACCGCCGCCGGCGACCGGGAGCCGGTCAGCCCTCGGGCTCGAGCTCCACGAGCCGGGCCACCGCGTCCTCGTCCAGTTCCGCGAGCCGGGCCAGGCCGTCCTCGTCCAGCTCCGCGAGGGCCCGCAGTTGCTCGGGCGTCGTCCCTTCCGGGATGGGCACCGGGGCGGGCGTCCTGAGCGGCGGCTGCCAGCCCTGCTCGGCCGTCCAGCGCCGGACGACCCGGGCGGGGGCCCCGGCCACCACGGCATGGTCCGGCACCGCGCCCCGCACGACCGCCCCGGCCGCGACGACCACGTTCCGGCCGATCCGCGCGCCCGGAAGGATCACCGCGCCGGTGCCGATCCAGCAGCCCGGGCCGATCTCCACCGGCTCCATGCGCGGCCACTGCCTGCCGATGGGCTGGTGCGGGTCGTCGTAGGAGTGGTTGGTGGAGGTGACGTAGACGTACGGGCCGAAGTAGCAGTCGCTGCCGATGGTGACCGTCGTGTCCGCGATGACATGGCTGCCGCGGCCGAGGACCACGCCGTCGCCGATCCGCAGGATCGGGTCCGGGCCGAGGTCCAGGTCCGGCATCAGGCCGGCGGTCAGTGTGACCTGTTCGCCGATGATGCAGTGGGAGCCGAGGTGGATCCAGGGCTCGCCGAAGACCGTGCCGAGCGGGAACGCGAGCCGGGTGGCTTCGCCGATCGCGCCGAACCTCAGGCGGCCGGGGTGAGCGGCGGTGACGGAGCCGGCGCGCTGGGCCCAGGCCCAGGCCGCGTGTACGGCACGCTGGGCGAGGCCCTGCCTCCAGGATGAGAACGTGTTCTTGCGCTTCGGCACGGGGTCACGTTACTCAGCGGTTGCCTTCGGGGAGAGGGTGGGCTGCTGTGATCTTTGCCCCAACCCGTGTCGTACCGTGCGGGGTACGTACGGATGCGAGGAGACGGTGATGACACAGCAGGCGCTGATCGTGGGCATCGGGGGCAGGGAGCCCGAGGTCGATCCCGAGGCGTTCGTGGCGCCCACGGCTTCCGTGATCGGGGACGTCACGCTCCACGCCGGGGCCAGTGTCTGGTACGGGGCCGTCGTGCGCGGCGACGTCGAGAAGATCACCGTGGGGGCGCAGGCGAATGTGCAGGACAACGTCACGCTGCACGCGGATCCCGGGTTTCCGGTGAGCGTGGGTGAGCGGGTGTCCATCGGGCACAACGCCGTCGTGCACGGGGCGACCGTGGAGGACGACTGCCTCATCGGGATGGGGGCGACTGTGCTGAACGGGGCCGTGATCGGCGCGGGGTCGCTCGTGGCCGCTCAGGCGTTGGTGCCGCAGGGGATGGTGGTGCCGCCGGGGTCGCTGGTGGCTGGGGTGCCGGCGAAGGTGCGGCGGGAGCTGACCGAGGAGGAGCGGCAGGGGGTCACCCTCAACGGCACGATGTATGCCGAGCTGGCGAAGGCGCACAGGGATGTGCACCCGTAGGCCGGCAGGTCACTCGCCGGCGCTGACGGGTTCCGCGTCCCGTTCGTGCTGCTGCTGAGCCTTCTTCGCCTTGCGCTTGATGATCAGCATGGTGGCCAGGCCGAGCACCACCGCCGCGGCCAGGCCCACGTAGGAGAACTTCTTCAGCCAGCCCTCGGCGACCACGCCGACGTAGTAGACGGCGGCCGTGGTGCCGCCGGCCCAGCAGATGCCGCCCAGGACGTTGGCGATCAGGAACTTCCAGTACGGCATGTGGAGAACACCCGCGAGCGGGCCGGCGAAGATGCGCAGGAGGGCGATGAAGCGGCCGAAGAAGACGGCCCACATGCCCCACTTCTCGAAGGACCGCTCGGCGGTGGCCACATGGCCCTCGCTGAAGTGCTTCGGGAACTTGTTGCCGAGCCAGGCCAGCAGGGGGCGGCCGCCCTTGCGGCCGATCGCGTAGCCGATGGAGTCGCCGATCACGGCGCCGGCGGTGGCACACGCGCCGAGAACGACCGGGTTGATGCCCGAGTGCTGGGAGGACATCAGCGCCGCGGAGACCAGGATGATCTCTCCGGGAAGCGGGATGCCCAGGCTCTCCAGACCGATCACCAGGGCCACCACGGCGTAGACGGCGGCCGCGGGCACCGTGTCGAGCCATTCCTGGACGTGCACCGGCGGGATCCTCCCCTGTCGCTGTCCTTGCCTTCCGGGCCGCCGCATGCAAAGCGCGCCCCAAGGGAAGGCTACCTGGTCGGCGGTGAACGGCGGCCGGCTCGCACCCGCCGGCGGCACCGTCCCGCCCTCGCGCCTTCGGTTTTCGGACATCCCCGTGTCACGCGGGAGGGGAAGGCTCCCCGCCGTATCGCCCGACCCGCCTCCCCAGGTCCCCGCCGCGGGACCCGCTGCGGAAGGACGACGTCCCCGTGTCCTCACTGTCTCCCTCCCCCTCGCTCTCATCTCCCCCGCTCACCTCACCCCCGCTCGCCTCTCCCTCGCTCGCCTCTCCTCCGTCCACCCGGCCCGCGTCCCCCCTCGCGTCCCGGCACCTGCGGCTGGCCCTGTGCCTGGCTCCCCTGCTGCTCGCGGCCGGCTGGGCCGTCGCCAACCGGCCCGTGTTGTACGAGGGGGTCCGGCGGCTGGTCGCGGCCGACCCGGGGTGGCTGCTGGCCGGGGCCGGTTTCAGCTGCCTGAACTGCGTGGCGGCCGCGTGCGTCCGGCAGGGCGCCCTGCCCGACCGGGTGCCGCCGGGCCTGCTGCTGGCCTCGCAGTTCGCGGCCGGTGCCGCCAACCACGCGCTCCCGGGCGGGCTCGGCGCCCATGCCGTCACCCTGCGCTTTCTGCGGGGGCGCGGGGTGCCGCCGGCCCGGGCCACCGCGTCGATCGGCCTCTACTCCCTGGCCAAGTCCGGTGCGAAGACCGTGGTGCTGCTGGTGTTCCTCGCCGCGTCGCCGTCCTGGCGGCGCCTCGGGGACCTGCTTCCGGACGGACGGCTGGGGATTCCGGTCGCGGCCGCCGGGGGCGGGGCCGTCGTGGTGGCCGCGGTGCTGCTGACGGTCGTACGGCCGGTCAGGCGGCCGGTGGCCGGGCTGCTGCGCTCCGCCCTCGCCGACGCGCGGGAGGTGCACACGCGGCCCTGCCGGGTGGCCGCGCTGTGGGGCGGGGCGGTCGCGATGCCGCTGGTGCAGGGGACCACCCTGGCCTGTGTCGGTGCCTCACTCGGGCTGGGGCTGCCCTGGGAGCACGTGGTGCTCGCCTATCTCGCGGCGGGCACGGCCGTCGGGGCCGTTCCGGCGCCGGGCGGGTTCGCGGTCGACGCGGCGCTGGTGTGGACGCTGGTCACCTTCGGCTCCGCACCGGCGGTGGCCACCGCGACGGTCATCGGCTACCGGGTGCTGACCGACTGGGTGCCGCTGCTGCCGGGCACCCTGACGCTGTCCGCGCTGATCCGCGCCAAGGTGCTGTGAGTCACCACGGTGCGGTGAGTCCCGGTCACTCACGGCGCGCCACCAGGCGGTAGGCGTTGGACAGGCCGAGGCGGTGGGACAGGGGCCGGATCGCGAACCGGTCGAGGAGTGTCGCCGTGAGGAGCGCCGGCACGCCGGCGAGGAGGAGTGCGGTGCGCGCGGCGCGGCGCAGGGCGCCGGGCGGCTCGGGCAGCCAGGGGGCGTCCTCGCGCGGGGCGGTGTGGTCGAGGGCCAGCCAGACCGCGGCCAGCAGGTCGACCGGGTCGTGCGCCGCGGCGTGCTGCTCGGCGACCACCGTGAAGCCCCGCTCGGTCAGCCGCCGCCTCAGACCCGCGACCGGCATGAGGTGCAGGTGCTGGGGCTGGAGCCAGGGCAGCCACCAGCGGCCGAGCAGCCGGGCGTAGCGGCTCTCCGGGTCCGGCACCTCGACGACGAGGTGGCCGCCGGGGCGTACGGCCTGGTGGGCGGCGCGCAGTTCGCGGTCCGGGTCGGTGCTGTGCTCCAGGTAGTGGAACATGCTCACCACGTCGTAGCGGGCGGCGAGTTCGGGCGCGAGATCGGGGAAGGCGCCGCGGTGGGCACGGTCCACACGGCCCTCACGGACGGCGAGTTCGACACCGTCGGTGAAGTCGAGCCCGTCGAAGGTGGTGCCGGGCAGGACGGTGCGGGCCGTCGCGCAGAAGTGGCCGTGCCCGGTGCCGACGTCCAGCCATGTCTTCGGGGTGGGATCGTGCGGGAGCATCGCCTCGGCGCGGGCCCGGTACATGGCGGCACGGCCGCCGAAGGTGCCGCTCATGCGCTGTTCGCCGAGGCCGTCGTAGAAGTCCCGGTAGTAGAACTCCAGGCCTTCGGCGGTCAGTCGGGGGTTCTGGAAGATGTGGCCGCAGTCGGCGCAGCGGTCCAGGGTGAAGCGGCCGGGCTTGTGCTGGAGAAGGTCGGTGGTGCGCAGGCGGGTGTGCAGCCGGTCCGAGCCGCACCAGGGGCAGTCGGGGCGGCGGGCGGCGAAGAACCGGTCCGTGCCGGGCGCCAGATCCCTCTGGTAGCCGGGGCGCAGGGCGGCGATCCGCGCCCTCCTGGCGTTCCCGGCACCCTCGGCCTTCTTCTCGTCGCTCTTGGGCTTCTTCTCGTCGCTCTTGGCCTTCTCTTCGCCGTTCTCGGTCTTGTTTCCGGCGTGGTCGCTCATCGGCTCTCCGCTGCGAGTCGTTCGAGGTGGGCCGCCGCGGCCCGGGCGCCGCCCGCCGCGCGGAACGCGCTGCGGATCCGGGCGGCGGCGGCCCGGTGGCCGGGATCGGTGAGGACGGTGTCGAGGGCCGCGCCCAGCCGGTCCGCCCGGACCCGGCCGAAGCGGACCCGGACACCGGCCCCGGCGTCCACGACCTGTCCGGCCACCACGGGCTGGTCGTCGCGGATGGGCGCGACGACGAGCGGGACGCCGTGCCACAGGGCCTCGCACACGGTGTTGTGTCCGGCGTGGCAGACGACGGCGTCCATGCGCTCCAACAGGGCGAGTTGGGGCACGCACGGAAGGACCAGGACGTCCTTGTCGCCGGGCGGCACCACGAGCGCGCCGCCCGGGTCGGCGATCACCGCCTGCACCCGGTCGGCGCGTTCCCGCAGCGCGGTGAGGCACTCGGCGAGGAACCGGCCGCCCGCGTCGGCGTTCGCCGTGCCCAGGGTCACCAGGACCTTCGCCCGGGGCTGGTCCAGCAGTTCCCAGGGGAAACCGGGGCCCGCCGGGCGGCCGGCGAGGGAGGGCCCGACGTAGTGGATGTGCGGCGCCAACGGAGCCGGCGGGCCGATGAGTTCGGGTGTGCTGAAGATCAGCAGGAGATGGGGGGAGGAGCGGGGGTCCGTGGTGCCGGACGGGTCGCCGATGCGGGTGCGCAGCTCGGTCAGCCGGTCCCGCAGCCAGTCGGCGATTTTCGGCAGGCCGTCGTAGGCACCGGTGAACTCCGCCGAGGTGGTGGCCGAGGTGGCCCAGGGCAGTCCGAGGCGTTCGGCCACCAGGGCGCCGGCGAAGGCCTGCTGGTCGGCCACCACCACGTCCGGGCGGAACGCCTCGGCCGCCGCCCGGGCACCCGGCGCCATGGCGTCGGCGAGCGGCAGCAGATACCACTCCCACAGGAACTTCAGCGCCTCCGCGCCGCGCAGGTCCGGCGGCCGTACGGCGCCCTCGGCGCCCGGCACCGGGCCCGCGCAGCCGAACACCTCGGCGTCCGCGCCGGCGAGCCGCCGGACCAGCGCCGGGTCCGCGCACACCCAGGCCACCCGGTGCCCGTGGGCGGCCAGCCGGGCGGCGACGCCGACGGCCGGGTTGACGTGCCCGGTCAGCGGCGGCACCACGAAGAGGAAGGCGCTCATCGCACCCCCGCCCCGGCGCCGATCAGGTCCAGAACGTGCCCGCCCACGTCCGTCGGCGCCTCGACCAGCACCGAGTGCTCGTGCCCGGGCAGCACCACCGCCCGGTAGTCGGTCAGCAGCCCCCGCATCAGCGGCACCAGCCCCACGAGGTCCGACTCACCGCCGTACACGCCGAGGACCGGGCAGCGTACGGCCCTGATCGCGGCCTCGGTCAGCACCCGGCTGGCGGGGATGTCCCGGCCGAGGGTGGTCTCCCGGGCGAGCCGGGCCGCGCCCTTGGCCAGCCGGGCGGTGTTGTGGCCCCGGTGGGTGGTGATCCAGGCGATCGCGTCCGGCTCGTTGTGGGCGAGTTCGGTCATGACCCGGTCGAGGATGCGGCCGAGTTTCGCCGCCCAGGCGGGGGTCGCGGGCTCGGACTCGATCAGCGTCAGACTGGACGTGCGCTCCGGGTGACGGGCGGCGAAGCCGAAGGCGATCGTGCCGCCGTAGGAGTTGCCGACGAGGTGGACGGGCCCGGTGACGGCCAGCCGGTCGAGGAGGGCCTCCAGGTCGTCGATGTTGTGGTCGAGGGTGTAGCCGTGCGACGGGCGCTCACTGCGGCCGTGGCCGCGCAGGTCGTACATGACCACGTCGAGACCGGCCGCGGCGAACGCGGGCGCGACGGTGAAGTAGTAGCTGGCCAGGCTGTCGGTGAGCAGCCCGTGCACCAGGACGACCGTGGCGTGCGGGACGCGGCCGTCGGCCGGGCCCGTGCGCTGGACGTGCAGCCGGATCCCGCCGGCGTCGGCCATCGCCACGGCTCAGCCCGCCTGCGTGGTCCGCAGGCTCCGGACGACGTACTCCACGAGTTGGCCGACGGTCAGCTCGATGATCTCGTCGAACTCCATGCCTGCCAGGAACTCGGCCAGGTTGACCCGCTGCCCGTAGCGCTCCTCCAGCAGCCCGGCCAGGGTGACCAGGTCGATGCTCTCCAGCTCCAGGTCACGGTTGAAGGTGGTGGACAGGCCGATGACCACGTCGTCGTCGCCGTACTCCGCGAGCACGGTGCGGAGCATGCCGGTGAGGTCGGCGAGCACGGTGTCGGCGGTGGACTGCGCCGGGGCCGGCTGGGTGGGGTTCATCGGGGGAACTCCTCGGCTGCGTCGTCGGGTGCTTCGTGGATGTGTCCGTCGTCGGCTCCGGGCCCGGTCGTCCAGGCCACCACGTAGGTGCGCTTCGGCAGGCCGGGCGGGTTGGCCACCGGTGCGCAGTGCACGGTGTGGACGCGCTCCAGGCGGCCGGAGACCAGTAGCCGGCTGCCGTCCGGCGCGGTCTCCAGCACCGCGAAGTCCCGTGGCCGACCGCCGAATCCGACGCCCTCGGCCTTGGCCACGGCCTCCTTGGCTGCCCAGAACCGGGTGAACCACACCGCTTCCCCGCCCTCCGCGGCGCTGGCGCGCAGCAGGCGGAGTTCGGCCGGGCCGAGCGCGGTGGCGAGGGTCGCCCGGTCGCGCTCGGTGACCTCCTCGATGTCGATGCCGGGGCCGGGCCGCGGGCTGTGCGGCCGGACGATCGCCACGGCCGCCTCGGCGCGGTGGGCGAGCGAGACGTCCAGCGGGGGCGGGGTCCGGCCGTGTGCGCCGGTGACGTACGGACGCCCCAACTCGTCGTTGCGCACGCGCAGTTCGGCCGGGAAGACGGGGCCTTCGGCGTGCTGCCAGAGCCACTGCCGCACGGCGTCCTTGACGGCGATCCGGCCGAGCAGCCACTGCCGGCGGCCGCGCGGCGGGCGTGCGGCGTACTCGGCCCGTTCGGCGCCGCCGAGCGAGTTGCGCATGATCAGCTCACGGGAGGCGAGGTCGGGCCAGCGCTCGTGCACCAGCGTCCAGCCGCCGGGCATGGCCTGGGAGAGGGTGTTGCGCTCCGGGAAGCGTTCGACCGGGCGGGTGGTGGGGTCGTTGTCGAAGCGGCGGTCCTGCCAGCCGCCGATCACCGCCCACACCCGGCCGCCGACGGTGAGCTCCGCGTCGGCCTCCAGGACGGTGTCCGTCAGCGAGGTGATCCGCAGCACACAGCCCACCTCCGTGCCGGGTGCCGGGTGCGGTCCGTGGAACCGCAGGTGCCGCATCCGCACGGGGAAGACGACGGTCCGCTCCGTACCGGTCGCCATGATCCAGTAGCCGAGCAGCTGGCCCACGTTGTCCAGCAGCGCGCCGGGAGCGGCGGGCGCGGTGATCACTCCCCGGATGTGCCGCTCGCCGATCGCGGTGAGGTCGGTCAGGCCCTGGAACCCGGGGCCGTGGAACATCCAGCGGTCCCGGTAGAGCTCGGCGGCGGTGTGCTCCGGGCGGCGCTCGGGGACGTCCGGGAGGGGGCGGGGCGGAGGTGGTGCGGGGTGGCGCCGGGCGAGTTCGACCGTGGCGCGGGCCGTGGGGCCGAACGCGACGGTGACGCGGTCCGGGTGGCCGGGGGCCGGGGTGACGGTGACCGGTACGTCGACGGGAGGTGCGGCGGTGAGCCAGCGGTCGAATCGGGCCTCGCGCACGGCGACCGCCCGCAGGCCGGGCACCGCCGCCTCCGCCGCGTCCATCATGTGCCGGACGATCGTGGTGGCCGGGACGACCGGCCAACGGTCCTCCATGTCCGGCCAGTCGGGGCGTTGCCGGAAGAAGCAGTGGTCGAGGAGGTGGGGCATGGTGCGGGGGGAGACGTGGAGGGTGGTCGTCGTCGGGTTCGGCGTGACGGGCCCGGGCGCCGGGGCAGGGCGCACCGGGGGTGTGGCGAGCACGGGGGCGGTGGATGCCGGGGCCGGGGCGGCGGGAGCCGGGGCAGCGGGGGCGGGGGCCGGGGCTGGGGCAGGACGCGTGGGAAGCGTGCCGGGCCGCGGGGACGGGGCGACAGCCGCGGGGGCCGTGGTCGCTGCGGTGGCTGTGGTCGTGGCGGTCCGGTTGCGCCGGGCGCTCGCCGCGATCAGCTCGGCCGCGGTGTCCGCGGTGTCCCGCAGCAGGGCGGTCAGCTCTGCGGCGGCCGGGGAGTGCGCGGCGAGGCCCTCCAGTCCACCGAGCGCTGCGCCGCTCGGCCCCGCTGCGGGCACGGGTTGCGCGACGGCCGGGCGTCCCGGGCGGTGACCGGGCGCCGGGTGCCCGGCGGGCGCTCGCGGGCCGGTCACGGGCGCGGGCTGGGCGGCGGACAACCCCTGGCGAACCGTGGGCGCGGGCCGCACGGCAGGGAATGCGGAGCGCAGTTCCGCGCGGAGTGCGTCGAGTACAGGGCCGTCCAGCGAGACCAGGGCGCCGCCGAGGTCGAGCCGAACGGGCGGGAGACGGCGACGTGCGGGCGCGGTCGCCGCGGTACGGGGAGATACCGGCGACGTGATCGCTGCGGTGCCGGACGCCACGGCCGACGGAGCGGCTGCGGTCCACGGCGCCGCGGATACGGAGGGAGTCGCTGCCGTGTGCCGTCGCACCGCCGGTGCCACCGATGCCCCCGCGGCCCACAACGCCACCGCCACGCGGCGCAGTTGGGACATACCGCTGCGCTCGGGGGCGTTGGCGGCGACGGTCAGGTGGTCACGGTCGCCGAGGGTGTCGGTGATCAGGGAGGTGAGCCGGCCGGGGCCCACCTGGACGAAGACGCGGTGCCCGGCGGCGTACAGGGCCTCGGTCAGCTCGCGGAAGCGGACGGGTTCCAGCAGATGCCGTACGAACAGCTCGCGCACCGCACCTTCGGCCTGCGGGAACGGCGCGGCGGTGGTCCCGGACCACACCGGAACCGTCGGCGGATGGAGCCGGAAGCGGCCGGCGGCCTCCTCGATGGGCGCGAGGTACGGCTGAAGCATCGGCGTGTGGAAGCCGGAGCGGAAGGGCAGCACCTGGCAGATCACGCCCCGCGCACGCAAGGACCGTACGAGTTCCTCGACCGCCGCTCCGGGCCCGCAGACCATGGACTGGCGGGGCGCGTTGTCGTGCGAGAGCACGATCCCGGAGTCCGCCCAGGACTCGGCGAGCGCGGCGCGGACGTGCGCGGCCGAGGTACCGAGGGCGGCGAAGGTGAGACCGGGCACGGTGAGGGCGTCCGGGTCGAACCCGGCCATGAACGCGTCGACCTGGTCCGGCGCGTAGAGCCCGCCCGCCGCCATGGCCGTCCACTCGCCGACGCTGTGCCCGGCGACCGCGTCCGGTACGACACCCATGCGGCGCAGCGCCCGGTCCAGCAGGCGGCCGACCCCGACGACCCCGAAACCGTGCCGGCCCACATCACCGACCCGGACGTCCCCGCCGGGCAGCGGGGTGAGGCCGAAGTGGGCGGCGATGTCGTCGGTACGGGGCGCGAAGTCGCCCTCCAGGCCGGGGAAGACGAAGGCCAGCCTGCCGCCGCCGGCGGGGCCGAGCAGCGGGTGCGGCCGGAACCAGACATCGCCACGGCCGTGCCAGCCGCGCCCCTTGGCGACGGCCCGGCGGGCCAGCGCGAGCCGCTTGGCGGTCGGGGCCACGATGCCGAGCCGGGCGGGGCCGGCGTCGGCGTGCGGCAGGTCCGGGTCGAGTCCGGCGGCCAGGACGGCCGCGTCGTCGCCACCGAGGAGCGCGGCGAGGTCCGCCACGCCGTCGGCGGCGAGCAGCAGGATCCGCTCGGGCTCGGTGACCTGCGCGGGAGGGGACGCCGGGCGCACACCGGGCGCCTCGCCCGGCGCCGAACGCGGCCGGGTGGCCTCCGGCTTCGCGGATCCGGGACTCAGGGCGCCGGCCGACACCGACCGGTCCCGCTCGCCCGGTTGCACCCCGGCTCCCGTCCCCCCTGTCTCCCGCGCCGCCGCTCCGGCACACGCGGCCTCCACCCGGCCCGCACGGGCCCGCGCCCCTGCTGCCTCCGCAGGCCCCGATCGGACACGCGATGCCTCCGCCCGGCCGGCACGCGCACGTCCGCTCTCCCCCGGCGCGGACCCGGAACCCGGTGCCTCCTCCAGCACCACATGGGCGTTGATCCCGCCGAAGCCGAACGCGTTGACGGCGGCCCGGCGGACCGGCCGGCGGGCGTCCGTCTCCCAGGGGCGGGCCCGCTCCAGTGTGCGGAAGCGGGTGGCGGCGAGGGCGGGGTGGGGGTCGTCGCAGTGGAGGGTGGGCAGGAGGGTGCCGTGGTGGAGGGCGAGGGCGGCCTTGACCAGCCCGGCCACCCCGGCGGCCGGCATGGTGTGGCCGATCATCGACTTCACCGAGCCGAGGACCGGGCGGCGGCCCATACCCTGGGCGGGCCCGAACACCTCGGCGAGAGTGGTGAGTTCGGCCGTGTCCCCGGCAGGGGTGGCGGTGCCGTGCGCCTCCAGCAGGCCGATGGAGTCCGGCGCGGCGGGGTCGAGCCCGGCGGCCCGCCAGGCCTGGCGTACGGCTCTGGTCTGCCCGCCCGGGTCGGGTGCGGCCGGTGACGCCGTACGGCCGTCGCTCGCCACGCCGGTGCCCCGGATCACCGCGTACACCCGGTCACCGTCGCGTTCGGCGTCCGCGAGCCGCTTCAGTACGACGACGCCGGTGCCCTCGCCGATGAGGATGCCGTCGGCGTCACGGTGGAAGGGGCGGATGCGCTGGCTCGGGGAGAGCGCGCGCAGTTGCGCGAAGACGCTCCAGAGCGTGATGTCGTGGCAGTGGTGCACTCCCCCGGCCAGCATCAGGTCGCAGCGGCCGGTGGTGAGTGCGGTGACCGCCTGGTCCACGGCGACCAGGGAGGAGGCGCAGGCGGCGTCCACGGTGTAGGCGGGGCCGCGCAGGTCGAGCCGGTTGGCGATGCGCGAGGCGGCCAGGTTGGGGACCAGGCCGATCGCGGACTCCGGGCTGTCGGGGCCGAGCCGTTCGGTGAACGCCGTGCGGACGCGGTCGAGTTGGGCCCCGGAGAGGCCGGGTAACAACTCGCCCAGGGTGCGGGTGAGTTGCGCGGCCGTGCGTACCCGCTGGTCGAGGCGGACCAGGCCGGGGGTGAGGTAGCCGCCGCGGCCCAGGGCCACGCCGATCCGGTGCCGTTCGGGCAGCCGTTCCTCGCCGCCGGCGTCCGCGAGCGCGGCGGCGGCCACGTCGAGGGCGATCAGCTGGTCGGGCTCGGTGCCGGGCACCGAGGCGGGCATGATGCCGTATCGGGTGACGTCCACCTCGGCGAGGCCGTCCACGAATCCGCCGCGCCGGCAGTAGATCCGGTCGGGCGCGGCGGGTCCGGTGGCCGAGCCGGGCCGGTAGTAGTCGGCGTCCCACCGGTCCGCGGGGACCTCGCCGATCGCGTCGACTCCGTCGCGCAGGTTGCGCCAGTAGGCCTCGAGCCCGGGGGCGCCGGGCAGCAGCACCGCCATCCCGACGACGGCGACGGGAACTTGACGTTCGGTCATGTCAGCGTCCCCGAGGCGGTGTAGACGACGGCGCGGGCCGACGGTTCGCCCCAGGCGAGCTCCCGCAGCAGCGCCGCGGTGCCCTCGTCGGGGTCGATCAGCTCGATCCCGCGCCGGGCGTACGCGCGGCCGAGTTCCGCGCCGACCATGCCGCCGTGCGTCGCGGACGGCGCCCAGGGCCCCCAGTGGACGGTCAGCGTGCGCGCGCCCGTCCGGGCCGCCCAGTCGGCGCCGAGGGCTTCCAGGGCGTCGTTGGCGGCGGCGTAGTCGGCCTGGCCGCGGTTGCCGAGCACGGCGGCGACGCTGCCGAACAGCACGGTGAACGCGGGCGCGCCGGGCAGGTCGTCCAGGGCGGCGAACAGCGCCGCGGCCCCGGCCGTCTTCGTGCCGTAGACCCGCTGGAAGGACTCGGCGGTCTTGTCCGTGATGAGCCGGTCCTCGATGACACCGGCGGCGAAGACGACCCCGTCGAGGCGCCCGTGTTCGGTGTGGATCTCCTTGACCGCCCGCAGGACGGCGTCCCGGTCCCGGAAGTCCACCGAGCGGTAGCGTGCCTCGCTGCCGAGTGCGCCGAGTTCGGCGAGAGTCGTGGTGATCTCCCGCTGGGCGAGGATCAGTTCGGCGGCCGTGTTGATCTCGGCGGGGGCGGCCGCGCCCGGGCCCGCGGCGAGTGCCGCCCGCAGCTCGACGGGGGTGCGCGCGCCGGCGGTGTGCGGGGCCTCGGGCGCGGTGGGCGCGGGCGTACGGCCCAGCAGCTCGATACGGCACCGGCAGGCGCCGGCCAGCGTGGCCGCGAACCTCGCGGTGATGCCCCGGGCGCCGCCGACCAGGAGCACGACGGAGTCCCGGTCGAGCCCGAGTGCCGCCGCTTCGGCGACGCCGTCCCCCGCGGGCCCGGCGCCGGTGCTCGCGAGCGGGCCCAAGGGGGCGGGTACGAGCTCGGGACCGCGCCGGGCACCGGCCGCCGTTCGCAGGACGACGGGGGCCGGCCCGGGCGCCCGCAGCTCGGCGAGCAGGGCGTCGGCGACGGCCGCCGGAGCGGTGTCGGCGACGGCGACGACCCGTGCGAGCAGGTCCGGGTACTCGCGGCCGACGCTGCGGAACAGGCCGTCCAGCCCGGCCGCCCGAAGCGCGCCCGCGCGGTCGGCGGCCCGGAGGGCGAACAGCCGGCGCGGGCCACGCGCGAGCGCCGCGCGGAGCACCGGGAAGGCGTCCGGCAGCACGGGGAGGTCCGGGCCGGGCAGCGCGCCGAGGTACACGACATCGTCGACCGTGCCGTCCGCCGCGGTGAGGAGGTGGCTCGCGTCGAGCGTCACGGCTTCGGCCCCGTGCTCGGCGAGCCGCGCCGCGACCCGCGCCGCCGCGCCCGCGCCGTCCCCGAGAAGGGCGAAACGCCGGCCGGACAGGGGGTGGTCCTGGTCGTCGGCGGCAGCAGGGTCCGGAGCCGGGAGGGGCACAGGACGCAGCTCCCAGCGCCGGGGTGGAACGCCGAGCGCGGGGACGGGGGCGTGCACGGCTTCGGCCGGTTCCCAGGCGCGCCCGGCCACCGCGCCCGTGCGCGCCTCCTCGGCCCGCTCTGCCACGTGCCCGGTCCGGCCGTCGGCGCGGGGCCCCTCCTTCCGCCCGCCGGCCTCGCCGGACTGTGTCCCCGCGCCGCCGGACTGTGCCCCCGCCCGCGCCGTCAGCCATGCCGTCACCGCGGCAGCCGTACGGGCCTTGGCCAGTTCCTCCAGTGCGGAGTCGTCCAGCACGTCGGCGCCGCCCGCGATGCCGAGCCGCTTGGCGAGCTCACCCGCTATCTCGGCCCGTTTGATGGAGTCGATGCTGAGGTCCGCCTCCAGGTCGAGGTCGGGCTCGATCATGTCGACGGGGTAGCCGGTGCGTTCACTGATGATCTCCAGGACGACCTGCTCCACGTCGGTCACCGGCGCCGGACCGTCCGGCTCGGTCGACCGCGCTTCCGGCGAGGGGACTTCGGGTGTGAGCACCTGCGGAAGCAGTACGGCTGCAACGGGTGCCTGCGGCGTCGCGCCGGGTGCCGTGCCGAAGTAGGTGAGCAGGACATCGCGCTGGGCGGCGATCATCTCCCGGCTGGTGCGCAGGAATTCGGAGATGAGCGCGTCCCGGTGGTCGGTGGGGGCGCCGTACGGCTGGTCGGTGGTCACGGTCGTCTCCATGACTCGTCGGGCCGGTGCGAGGGCACCGGGCAGGAGTGCTCCGCCGGCGGTGCGGACGAGGTGTCCGTCGACCTCCCAGCCGGGCCGTTCCGGTGCCGGGGTGCGCAGCGCGTCGACGGCGTCGCGGCCCCGCAGCAGCCAGGCGGTGCGCACCGGCCGGCCGGCAACGGCGAGGCGGGCGAGGGCGTCGAGCCAGCCGCGCAGGCCGCTGTCGGCGTCGGGCTCGCAGGCGACCGTGCGGTGCGGGCGCTCGCCGAGGATCCGGGCGACGAGCCGGGTGAGGACCGTGCCGGGGCCCGCCTCGACGAAGACGCGCGCGCCCGCCTCGTACATGGCCTCGATCTGGGCGGCGAACGCGACGGGGGCCCCGATCTGGGCGGCGAGTTCGGCGCGCACCTCGTCGGGGTCGGGCGGATAGGGCGCTGCGGTGCGGTTGGCCCAGACGGGGAACTCGGGCGCGCGCACCGTTCTGCCGCCGAGGACCTCGGCGAACCGTTCCCCCGCCGCGGCCACGAGCGGGCTGTGGAAGGCACAGGCCACGGGGATGCGCCGCGCGCCGAGCCCGGCGTCGCGCAGCAGCCGCACGGCCGAGTCGACATCCGCCGTCGGACCTGAGATCACCGTCTGGTCGGGTGCGTTGAGGTTGGCGACGACGACGGAGGCGGGTGCGCCGGCCGTCTGCAGGGTGCGCACGACGGTCTCGGCGGGGGCGCCGACGGCGGCCATGGTGCCCGGGTCGTCGCCCGCCGCCGCCAGGATCGCTCCGGCCCGCTCGGCGCTCAGCTCGAGCAGCGTCCCGGGGTCGAGGGCGCCGGCCGCGGCAAGGGCGACCAGCTCGCCGTAGCTGTGGCCGGCGGCCAGGTCGGGGTGGACCCCGGCCGAGGTGAGGAAGGCGTGCGCGACGAGTCCCGTGATGCCGAGGGCGGGCTGCGCGGCCCGGGTGTCGGTGAGCGCGGCCCGCCGGCGCTCCCGCGCGGCCTCGTCGAAGGCGGCGGCCGGGTGGACCGCGTCGGCGTGCACGCGACCGAGCTCCAGGTAGTGCCGCAGCTCAGGCAGATGCACCAGCAGCTCGGCCAGCATCCCGGGACGCTGACTGCCCTGACCGGGGAACAGAAAGGCGACCTTGCCCTGGAGCCGATCCGCCGCCCCCTCCCCCTCCGGCTGCGTCACCGGGTGCTCCGGCTCCGGCACCGGATCGGCGACATGGATGCCCGCAGCCGGATCGTGCTCCCCGGTGAGGAGCCGTCGGAGTTGCCGCGTGAGTTCCTCGGTGTCGCGGGCCACGAGTGCGGCCCGGGCCGGTTCGTGCGAGGTGTCGGCGCGGTGGGCCGCGGCGAGGGCGAGGTCGCGCAGGCGCCAGGGGTGGCCGTCGGCCTCGGCGGCCCGGAGGAGCTCCGCTGCCTGCCGGTGGGCCGCCGCGGTGTCCCGGCCGCGGAAGAGGAACAGCTCGGCCGGCCAGGCGTCCAGGGCCTGCCGGGGCGGTACGGCGTCGGCGTGAGCGGCCAGCACGGCGTGGAAGTTGGTGCCGCCGAAGCCGAACGCGCTGATCCCGGCGAGGCGTTCGGCGGCAGGTGCCGTCCAGGGCCGGGCGCGGGTGTGGAAGGCGAAGGGGCTGTCGTCCTGCGTCCAGGCCGGGTTGGGCCGCTCCAGGTGCAGGGTGGGCGGGACGACGCCGGTGTGCAGCGCGAGGGCGGTCTTGATGAGTCCCGCGAGCCCGGCGGCGCACTTGGTGTGCCCGATCTGGGACTTGACCGAGCCGAGGGCGCAGCGGCCGTTCTCCGCGCCCGCCTCGGTGAACACCTCGCTGAGCACGGTGAGTTCGGTGCGGTCGCCGACGACCGTGCCGGTGCCGTGCGCCTCGACCAGGCCGACGTCCGCGGGCGAGACACCGGCGTTGCGGTACGCGCGCTCCAGCGCCGCCCGCTGGCCTTCGGGGCGGGGCGCGGTGAGGCCGAGCGAGCGGCCGTCGCTCGCGGAGCCGAGGCCCTTGACCACGCCGTAGATCCGGTCGCCGTCGCGTTCGGCGTCCGCGAGCCGTTTGAGGACCACGCAGGCCACGCCCTCGCCGAGGGCGATGCCGTCGGCCGAGGCGTCGAAGGCGCGGGAGCGTCCGGTCGGCGAAAGCGCGTGGACGGAGGAGAACAGGACGTAGTCGTTGATGCCGTTGTGCAGGTCGGCGCCACCGCACAGCACGAGGTCACTGGTGCCGGCGACGAGTTCCTTGCAGGCCACGTCGAGGGCGGCGAGGGAGGAGGCGCAGGCGGCGTCGACGGTGAAGTTGGCGCCGCCGAGGTCCAGCCGGTTGGCGATCCGGCCGGAGATCACGTTGGCGAGCATGCCGGGGAAGGAGTCCTCGGTCAGCCGGGGCAGTTGCTCCTCGACACCGTCGGGCACCTTGCCGTAGTAGGACGGGAGCACGGCGCGCAGGGTGACGGCGTTGGACAGGTCGCTGCCCGCCTCCGCGCCGAAGACGACCGAGGCCCGTGCGCGGTCGAACTCCCGCCCCTGCTCGCCGTATCCGGCGTCCTCCAGGGCCCGGCGGGCCGCCTCCAGGGAGAGCAGCTGGACGGGTTCGATGCTGCCGAGGGAGGCGGGCGGGATGCCGTAGCGCAGCGGGTCGAAGGGGATGCGGGGCAGGAATCCGCCCCACTTGGACGCCGTACTGCCGGCCGCGTGGTGCACGGCCGGGTCCCAGCGCTCGGGCGGCACCTCGGTGACGGCGTCGCGGCCGCTGACGATGTTGGTCCAGAAGGTCGCGAGGTCGGGGGCCTCGGGGAACATGCAGGCCATGCCGACGACGGCGACGTCCAGTGGCGCGGGCGGCTCCGGCTCGGCGGCCGAAGGGGCGCTCGGATGGGCGGCCCGCCGCGCCGGGAAGCCGGCGGCCGACCGTGCCAGGAACGCGGCGGCGCCGTCGGTCACCGCGCGGTGCAGGTCCGCCAGGGTGGTGGTCGCCGAACGCAGCACGGCGACCTCGCCGGCCATGAACATCCCGTCCGCGAGCTGCCGTTGCTCGTCCACGGTCGCCAACGCGCCGGCGGCCCCGCGTTCGACGCCCTTGCTGGCGATGCGCAGCCGGCCCACGTTGAGCCGCTCCAGCCTCTCCCAGACCTCGCGGTCGGTCAGTCCCTGGGCCCGGAGAGCGGCCTCGCGCGCCCGGTAGTCGCCGGTGAAGGGGCTCGGGACACAGCGGGTGGCGTGGCCGGGGGCGGTCTCCAGCAGCGTCGTCGTGGTGGCGGTGAGCACCTGCCGCTGGAAGAGGGGCCGTACGGCGCCGTGCGCGACGGCCTCCTCGGTGAACAGGTAGGCGGTGCCCATGAGCACGCCGACGGCGGCGCCCCGCGCGGTGAGCGGTGCGGCCAGGGCCGCGACCATCGCCGCCGACCGCTCGTCGTGGACACCACCGGCGAAGAACACCTCCAGCCCTCGGGCCGCCGGGTCGTCGGCGCGGGCCAGGAAGTCCTCCAGCACGGCCAGTTGGGCCTCCCAGAGCGGGAAGGAGGCACGGGGTCCGACATGCCCGCCGCACTCGGACCCCTCGAACACGAACCGGCGCGCGCCCGCGTCCAGGAACTGCCGCAGCAGCCCAGGCGAGGGCACGTGCAGGTAGGCGTGGATCCCGGCCCGCTCCAGCGTCTCGGCCTGGGCGGGCCGTCCGCCCGCGATGACGGCGTGCGTGGGCCGCAGTTCCCGTACGGCCTCCAGCTGGGCGTTCCTGATCTCCTCGGGGGCGAAGCCGAGCACGCCCACGCCCCAGGGACGCCCGTCCAGCACGGCCCGCGCCTCGGTGAGCATCGACCGGGCCCGCTCGCCGTCGGCGAGGGCCAGCGCCAGGAACGGCAGCGCCCCGTCCGCGGCGACGGCCGCGGCGAAGCCCGCCTGGTCACTGACCCGGGTCATGGGCCCCTGGGCCACCGGGAGCCGGGTGCCGAGCGCCCGGCTCATGACCGACCCGGACCGCAGGGCCGTGGCAGCACCGCCGGCCACCCCGAGCATCGCCGCCGACACCTCCCGCACCGCCCGTCGTACGTCCCGGTACCGTTCGGCGAACCGGGCGGCGAGGAAACCGTCCTGGCCCACCGGCAGCAGCCGGCCGCGCCGGTCGTCGGCGCCCAGCAGGGACGCGACCGCCCGGGGGTCGTCGGCCGGCGGGCACGGGGCGTCCGGTCCCCTGCGCCGCAGCACCCGGTGGCCACCGAGCACCACGGTCTCCGAGCCGTCCAGGGAGCGCAGCACCGAACGGACCGACTCGGGCAGCCCCGACTCGGCGAGCAGCGCCAGCTGGCTGTCGAGGACCACCCCCGCGGCACCGCCGGCCACCGCGGCCGCCGCCGTGCGCGGGCCGATGCCGCCGCAGGCCCAGACCGGGACGCGGCCCGACTCCGGGTCGGACAGCAGCTGTTGCAGCAGGACGAAGGTGCTCAGCTCGCCGACCCGGCCACCGCTCTCGCCGCCGCGGGCGATGAGCCCGTGGGCACCGGCGCGCACGGCCAGGCGCGCCTGCCCGAGGTCCATGACCTCCGCCAACACGCGGACGCCGGAGGGCAGTTCGGTCCGGTTCCAGGTCACGTCCGGGGTGAGGACCAGGGTGGCGGGGCCGTCTCCGGCCTCGGCCGGCGTCAGCGCGCACCGCCCGGTCATCCGTATCCCGAAGGGGCCCGGCGCGGACCGTCTCAGCCGGGTCAGCGCCTCTCGGGATCTTCGGTCCCCGGTGCCGAGGTCGAGGATGCCGAGCGCGCCGGCGGCGCAGGCGGCGGCGGTGAGACCGGCGTCGGGTTCTCCGAAGGGGGTGAGGCACAGGACGAGGTCATGGGCGCGCACAGGCGAGGTCATGATGCTCCGGCACGATCGGCGAGACTGCACGGTGGGGGGTGTGCGGCGGAACGCTCTGGTGCGAGGGCACCGGAAACTAGCCCCGGCCTACTCACGGGTCAATAACGACGCTCCCTTTTCGCGCCCGGAGGCATCGATTCGGCCAGTGGGTCGAATTCACCGCAAGAAGCGGAAAACGCGGTAATTCCCTTCACCGGTACGGGCGGGGGACCACCGGTACCCCCGCACCACACCACCACAACCCCGGCAAAGTCCCCTCCGGGGCCGCCGCCCGCACGCCCGGCCGCACCACGGCGGGACATCCGCTCGAAGTCTGTAAATCCCGCATGCCTTCGGCGCCGTGGCTCGATCGCGGCCAGGCGTCGGGGAGTTGCCCCGCGCCGCGCGTCAGCGGAGCAGTGTGCCCACGGTCGCCGGTACGACGGCGGCCGTGCCGGCGACCGGCGGCAGGACCCGGTGCACCGC
The DNA here is from genome assembly GCF_006715785.1 of Streptomyces puniciscabiei. NCBI lineage: Bacteria > Bacillati > Actinomycetota > Actinomycetes > Kitasatosporales > Streptomycetaceae > Streptomyces > Streptomyces puniciscabiei. Next base: position 6,189,681 of record NZ_VFNX01000001.1, on the reverse strand, counting down.
GCGCACCGCCCGGACCGGCGACATGGATCCGGTGCGCCGCCGGTCATGGCCGGTGCCGACCTGCGCGATGCGGGTCTCCTCGGCCTGGCCCGACTCCCCCGGATCCCCCGGCCCGCCGGCCACGCCTTCCGGCACCCCGCCCGAGGTGAACCCGTGCACCGGGTCCCCGGCATCGCCCGTCGAGAGCCCATCGCCCGCCGAGGACCCCGCCTGTGAGCCCGCTGGCGCGTCCGCCCCACCGTCCCCGGCACCGCCGGAACGGACCGGAACGCCGGGAACACCGGGTGCCCCCGGCCCGCCCGGCGCCGCGTCCGGCCGGCCCGCCCCGTCCGCCGCCGGCTCCAGCACCCAGCGCTGGTCCGGCGAACCGTCGCGCGGTTCCAGCGCGACGCTCGCGGAGGTGTCGCCGGAGCCCGGAGCCAGCGCGAGGTCCTCGTGCCGGCGCGGCAGGATCTCGCCGCGCACGGTGATGTCGTACGCCACCTCTCCCGCGTGCACGACACACCCGGCCAGCACCACACTCTTCGCACCGGGGTCGGCGGCCAGGCACAGGGACGGGTCGGCGGCGCTGCGCAGCAACCCGTCGTCCTGGTACGACCACTGCTGCGAGGCGGCGGAGGTGCAGGGCGCGAGCACGACACCCGCGCCCGCCCGCACAGTGTCCCCACGCACGTCCAGGCAGCGCCCGGACTCGAGGCCGCGCAGGCCGCCGCGGGCCACCTCGGCGGGTTCGCCGGCCGAGGCGGCGGAGGAGTTGGCGGCCCGTGCGCCGGTGTCGCCCGGGCGTGTGGTGTGACCGGCGGGGGCACCCCAGGTGGCGCCGGGCACGGGGACACCGTTGTCATCGGACCAGCTCCTGGCCGCGAGGACGGTGACGAGCAGCGCGAGCGAGGTCAGTCCGACGCCGATGGCCAGGGCTGCGCGGTGGCGGTTGGCGGGCCCCGTTCGGTGTCTGCCGGCCCCTCTCGCCTCCCCCTGGCCGGGCACCGGGGCACACGGCAGGTCCTCGGCGGCGCCGCGTCCGGGGCGCGAGTCGAGGTAGCGGCGGGCGCCCCAGCCGAGCACGGTCTCGGCGAGCAGGAGGCCCAGGCCGTCGTCCACCAGACCGAAGGTCTCGGCGGCGTGCCGGCAGTACGCACAGGCCGTCAGATGCTGTCGTACGTCCGGCAGCAGGGCGCCGCCTCGGCGCATCGGGACGTCCAGGAGCCGGTTGTAGAAGCGGCATTCCTTGGTCGGCGCGAGTTCCCGGTGGGCGCGTACGCAGCCCGCCCGGAATTGCTCGCGCGCCTGTTCCAGGGCGGCCGTGGCGGTGGCCGGGTCGATGCCCAGCAGACCAGCGGGTATGTTTATCGGTTCCGCTTCTACCTCGGTGTGCCACAGAAGACATTGCGAGGCGCCGGGAAGGGCCCGGAAGGCGCGCTCGGCGAGTTGTCGCCTTTCCGGCGTTCCGGGCTTTGCCGCACGCAGTCCGCGACCTCCGGTGGGTTTGCGCAATTCCGGCAGGGTCGCGCAGGCCACGTCGTCCGCCGCCCAGGCGCGGACGATGTCGCGGACGGCGACGAGCAGGTGCGGGCGCAGGGCGCCGCCGGCCGCTCCGCCCGCCGTCCGGCCGAGGACCTCGTGGAAGGCGGCGGTGGCCACGAGTTGGGGCGCGGGACCGGCGGAGGCCAGACAGACGACGGCGTAGTCGCGGGCGGCCCGCCAGTGGCGGGCCAGCAGCAGGGCGACGGCGTGGTGGTGGGCGGCGTGCGGGCCGCCGAGCCGGGCGGCGAGGTCACGGTCGGACTCCCCGGGCGAACCGGGCAGCGGCGGATACGGCGGGCGTGGGGGGTGGGGGGACTGCACGGAACCATTTCCTTCCAGCCGCAGGACCGCACACGAAATGCCGTCCTGACGGAAAGCAGTGCCATGTGATGCATACCTGGTTCTGGTACATACCTAAAGGGCCGGCCCTGGCGTTCGACGCCTGCCTTCGCCCTCCCGCGGGAAGGCTCACCTTCGCACACGCTGCTCACAGGAAACAAGAAGTTCGATTGACACGGTTTCAAAGTCAGCGAATTGCTCGGGGGTTACCGCCGGTATCACTTCCACAGCCGGTTCCCATGTTTCTCCGGGCGTGCTCTCATCCGGGTGCCCGAACATGGTCCGCATGATCGCCCCCCACTCCACAACCACCCCCGCCTCGTCCCGTACGGTCCGCAAGGCGGTCGTACCGGCCGCCGGACTCGGTACCCGCTTCCTGCCCGCGACCAAGGCCACACCGAAGGAGATGCTGCCGGTCGTCGACAAGCCGGCCATCCAGTACGTGGTCGAGGAGGCGGCCGCGGCCGGTCTGGACGACATCCTGATGGTCACCGGCCGCCACAAGCGGGCCATCGAGGACCACTTCGACCAGGCCTTCGAACTGGAACAGGCGCTGGCGGCCAAGGGCGACACCGTGCGGCTGGACGCGGTGCGCGATCCGGCGCGGCTCGCCGACATCCACCACATCCGCCAGGGCGACCCGCTCGGTCTCGGCCACGCCGTGCTGTGCGCCCGTCACCACGTCGGCGACCAGCCCTTCGCGGTGCTCCTCGGCGACGATCTGATCGACCCCCGGGAGACCCTGCTGAGCCGGATGCTCGGGGTCCGCGAGCGTCACGCGGGCAGCGTGGTGGCGCTGATGGAGGTCGACCCGGCGCAGATCCACCTCTACGGCTGCGCGGCGGTGGAACCGGCCGGCGAGGACGGGGTCGTGCGCGTCACCGGACTGGTGGAGAAGCCGGCCCGGAGGACCGCGCCGAGCCGGTACGCGGTCATCGGCCGCTATGTCCTCGACCCGGCCGTGTTCGACGTCCTGGAGCGCACCCCGCCGGGCCGCGGCGGCGAGATCCAGCTGACCGACGCCCTGCAGGCCCTCGCGACGGACGGCACCGTCCACGGGGTCGTCTTCGACGGCCTGCGCTACGACACCGGCGACAAGGCCGACTACCTGCGCACGGTGGTCCGGCTGGCCTGCGCCCGCCCCGACCTCGGCCCCGAATTCTCGCGCTGGCTCAGGGAGTTCGTGGCGGGACTGGAGGAGGGCGCGACGGGCGGCCGGGACGGCCGCCGGGCCGCGTAGAGCCTCGCACCGGGCGAGAGAAGGGGCCTCCCGAGGCCCCCTCTCCATCGCCTGTCGCTTCCTAGCTGTTGGGACGCAGCGTCCAGACGACCGTCATCTCGCCCGTCACGGCGCCGTCCGCGCGGCGGATCTCGATCGCCACGGGGAACTCGGGGCGCTGCCCGGCGTCCAGCTCGGCCACGACCTCGGCGGCCGGACGGCCCAGCGTGGCGGTCGCGGTGACGGCGCCCATCGCGAGCTTCTTGTAGGCGATGTCGGCACGGACGGCGAGCGGCACCGCGCGGGAGAGCTGGTCCCCGAAGGCGGCCAGCACGATGGCGCCGCTCGCGGACTCCCCGAGCGTGAACATCGCACCGGCGTGCGGTCCGCCCACATGGTTGTGATACGCACCCTGGTCGGGCAGGGACACGACGGCCTTGTCCGCAGAGGTCTCCAGGAACTCCAGGTTCAGCGTCCGGGCCATGGGCACGGTGGCGGAGAGCATCTCGCCGATCGACATCTGGTCTGCACTCATGGCGCCATGTTACTCACGAGTAGCCGAAACTGGCCAGCTCTGGCCCCTCCCCGTCCCGCTTCGCTACGACCCTGACGAGGGCCGGTGACCGAATCGTGTCCCTCGCGGCACTAGGGTTACTGGCCATGTGGCCAGATCAGCAGCCGCCAGGGGGCGCGCCGAACCCGCAGAACAACCCGCAGCAGAATCCGTACCAGCAGCCGGGTTACCAGCAGCCGAATCCGTACCAGCAGCCCGGATACCAGCAGTATCCGCAGGCCGGGCCGTACGGCCAGCAGCCGCAGTGGGGGCAGCCGCAGCCGCCCACCGCGCCCGCTCCGCAGCCTCCGCAGGGTGGCGGCCGCACGAAACTGATCGCGATCGTCGCGGCCACCGCGGTCGTGATCGCGGCCGCCGTGACCGGCTATCTCGTCCTCGGCAAGAAGGACGGCAAGGACGACCGGGCCGACGGCGGCAAGGGCGGGCAGGCGAGTCAGTCGCCGGCCGCTCAGCCCACGACCAGCTCGTCGGCCACGGACGACCCGCGCGGAACCGGGACGGACAAGCCGGCCATCCCCGGCTGGAAGGTCGTGGTGAACCCCAAGTGGGGCGTGGCCTTCGACGTGCCGCCGCAGTGGGAGGTCCAGTCCACCGGCCTCGCGGTCGGCTTCGACTTCCCGAAGAGCGAGAAGGACACGGGCATCACCATGTCGGGTCTCGCCGAGTACCAGCCCAAGTGGTGCACCTCGGACGACGACAAGGACGGCCGCACCGAGGACACCCCGCTGGCGGTCGTGGGCACCAAGGGGGCGAGCGGCGCCAAGAACACGGACGAGATCGCCCTCAACACTCCGCCCTGGTGGGTCTACGGCGGCTACACCATGCCGGACAAGAAGAGCATCTCCTGGGACAAAAAGGCCACTTCCTTCAAGTCCGCCTCGGGTGTCGAGGGCAGCTACGCCTGGGCCCAGTCGACCCACACGCCGCGCAAGGGCAAGTGTGTGACCGACGGCAAGGCGCTCACGTTCGGCTTCCAGAACTCGGCTCACGACTACGTGTCGTTCAACTTCTACGGCGCCAAAGGCGTGAACGGCGAGGTGTCCAGGGCGACCGTACTGAAGGTGCTCAGCACCGTCCGGCTGCACGGGGACCCGACGAACCAGTGAGCCCGCGGGGTGTTCCGGCCCGCCATGGCACGGCGGGCCGGAACACCGTGGAGCCTCAGCCCTGGCGCAGGTGGCCGCGGTAGACCCAGTGGCCCACGGGCGCCTTGCCCTTGGTCACGACGTCACGGAGGGCGACGGGCTGACACCTGATCGCCCCGGACGCCGAGGCGGGCACCGCGAGGGACGGCGGGCAGGGCGGCGCCGATGAGCGCGGCCGTACCGTCTATGACGGGGCGTCATGGCAGTCAAAGGAGCGCGCTGCCGGGCGAGTTGGGCAGGCCGACGCTCGCGCGGACCGGCTGCCCCGGCACCGGGGTGATGGTCGCCGCCGCGTCAGCCGATGCCGAACGCCCCGCCGGGGGGCTCGGGGGACGGTACGGCGTCGGCGTCCTCGACAGGACGGACGGAACCGGTGAACTCCCGCAGCGCCGCCCCGTGTTCGACCCGCGCCGGGAAAGCGTCCGCAGCGGTACGACGGGCCAGCGCGGCGGTGTCGAGGGGCCGGTGTGCCGCGGCGAGCACCGCGTTGCCGAACCGGCGGCCGCGCAGCACCGCGGGCTCGGCGATCAGCACCAGTTCCTCGAAAAGGGCCCCGAGCGTGGCCAGTTGGGACCGCAGGAACCCGAACGGCGCGGCGTCCGCGAGATTGGCCAGATAGACCCCGCCCGGCCGCAGCACCCGCTCGGCCTCGCGGGCGTAGGCGAGCGTGGTCAGGTGCGCCGGCACCCGGGACCCGCCGAAGACGTCGGCGATCAGCACATCGGCGTGATCGTCCGGCGCCGCCTCCAGCCAGGCCCGGGCGTCGGCGGCGTGCACCGCGACACCCGAGCCCGCCGGCAGCGGCAGATACTCGGCGACCAGCTCCAGCAGCCCCCGGTCGGCCTCGACGACGTCCTGCCGCGAGCCCGGCCGGGTGGCCGCCACATAGCGCGGCAGCGTCAGCGCCCCACCGCCGAGGTGCAGCACGTCCAGCGGCCGCCCGGCCTCCGCCACGGCGTCGAGCACATACCCGAGCCGCCGCGCGTACTCGAACTCCAGATGCGCCGGATCGTCGAGATCGACGTACGACTGCGGCGCCCCGTCGACGGTCAGCAGCCAGGCCCGGTCGCGATCGACATCGGGCATGAGCTTGGCGGTGCCGTGATCGGTGGTGCGGGTCACGGGTATGGGATCGTTCACCTCTCCATTGTGGGGGTGACCGCGCTACCCGACCGCCGTCACGGTCCCCGCTCCGACCGTCCGACCACCTTCACGGATGGCGAACCCCAGCCCCGGCTCCAGCGGCACCTCCCGCCCCAGCTCGACCGTCATCTCCACGGTCTCTCCGGGCCGGACCACACCCGCAGCACCGAGGTCGACGTCACCGACCACGTCCGCCGTACGGATGTAGAACTGCGGGCGGTACCCGGTCGCGACCGGCGTCGTACGACCTCCCTCGCGCCCCGCCAGCAGGTACACCCGCGCCGAGAACCGCCGCGCCGGCACCACGCTCCCCGGCGCCGCCACCACATGCCCGCGTCGCACGGCGTCCCGTGGCACCCCCCGCAGCAGCACCGCCACGTTGTCCCCGGCCTGCGCCTCCTCCATCGGCTTGCCGAAGGTCTCGAGCCCGGTGACCACGCTGTCCACCCCGGCGCCGAGAACCGAGACCCGGTCCCCCAGGCGGAGGGTGCCCCGCTCCACCGCGCCCGTGACGACCGTGCCCCGACCGGTGATGGTGAGGACGTTCTCCACCGGCAGCAGGAACGGCGCGTCCAGATACCGCTCCGGCATCGGCACGTACGTGTCCACCGCGTCGAGCAGCGCCTCCACGGCCGCCGTCCAGCGCGGGTCGCCCTCCAGCGCCCGTAGTCCCGAGACCCGCACGACGGGTACGGAGTCGCCCGGGTAGCCCTGGGCGGTGAGCAGGTCGCGGACCTCCAGCTCGACGAGGTCGACGAGCTCCTCGTCGTCCGTGCCGTCGGCCTTGTTGAGCGCGACGACGATGTGGTCGACGCCCACCTGCCGGGCGAGCAGCACGTGTTCGGCGGTCTGCGGCATGATCCCGTCGAGCGCGGACACGACGAGGATCGCCCCGTCGAGCTGTGCGGCGCCGGTGACCATGTTCTTGACGTAGTCGGCGTGCCCCGGCATGTCCACGTGGGCGTAGTGCCGGGTGTCGGTCTCGTACTCGACGTGCGCGATGTTGATGGTGATGCCGCGGGCGGCCTCCTCCGGGGCCCGGTCGATGCGGTCGAACGGCACGAAGGTGCCGGTGCCGCGCTCGGCGAGGACCTTGGTGATGGCGGCGGTCAGGGTGGTCTTGCCGTGGTCGACATGACCCATGGTGCCGATGTTCAGGTGCGGCTTGGTGCGCACGTAGGCCGTTTTGGACATGGCTGTACCTCGAAGCCTCTCAGCCGGTAGGAGAAACGCGGGACCCCGGGGACTGGCCGACCCTCCCCCTGCGGGGTCCGCCGGACGTTCCGGAGAGGGTCAGCTTCGGGCGCCGTCGACAGCGGCCACGAGGATCAGGACGGCAGCCTTCGGCGCATCCGCGACGGCGGATGCTGCGAGGAGGAAGGCGTACCGGAACATGCGGTCGATCATCGCCGAGCAGACGTCCGGCGTCGAACGATTTTCGGCTGCCGGTGAGTTGAGGTCCGCCCGCCGGGGATGCTCACGCGCCGATGTTCTTCAGCGCCTCCCGGACGGTCAGCGGCGCGAACCTGCCCCGCTCCCGGGCCAGGAAGGCCCGTACCGCCTCGGGGTCGGTCTTGGCGTACTCGCGCAGGGCCCAGCCGATCGCCTTGCGGACGAAGAAGTCGGGATGCCCGGACTGGAGCAGGCAGTAGCCGAACAGCCGCTCGGCGTCGGTGTCTTCCTTGCGGGTCAGCTGGTGGAGCAGGGCCGTGCGCACCGGCCACCGGTCGCCGTCGGTGATCCAGGCGTCCATGTCGGCGGTGAGCCGCGGGTCGGCGGCGACCAGGCGCCCGACCACGTGGGCGGCGAGCAGATCGACGGTGTCCCACCAGGGGACGGTCGTGACGAGGTGCCGGGCCACCGGCAGGAAGCCGGAGGAGCACCGGGCGGCGTGCCGGCGCAGGTAGTCCACGGCGAAGTAGTGGTACTCGCGCTCGGGCAGCGACCAGCAGCGCAGCGCGATCGCGGTGCAGTCGGCCTCGTCGGGGCGCGGGGTGCCCGCGAGGACGGTGCGGGACAGGGTGCGGCGGTCCGGCGTGGGGATGCCGAGAAAGGGGGCCACGTCCTTCATGTACGCCCGCATCGGTCCGGCCCGCCCGGGATCGGCGGCGGCCGCGAACACGGCCGCCAGCCGCTCCAGCACGGTGTCGGCGAGAGCACTGGGCGGCACGTGCGGCGGGGCCGTACCCAAGGCGGTCATGAAGGAACGATACTATCGCACACCCGTTCGATCACGGCTGTCCGATCACGCGCCTCGAACCGCGGCGCAGCGCCCCTCCGACGCGGGTTGCACCCCCCTCGGCACCGGCGTTCCCTGGAAGTAGTGGCGGTGAAGCGGCGGAGGTGACAGAGGTGAAAGCCGTCGTCTACGAAGAGCCCTTCAGCGTGGTGGTGAAGGACGTCCAGGATCCCCGGATCCAGCATCCCAACGATGTGCTCGTACGCGTCACGTCGACCGCGATCTGCGGTTCGGACCTGCACATGTACGAGGGCCGCACGGCGGCCGAGTCGGGCATCGTCTTCGGGCACGAGAACCTCGGCATCATCGAGGAGGTCGGCAGCGGGGTGACCTCCCTGTCCCAGGGTGACCGTGTCGTGATGCCGTTCAACGTCGCCTGCGGATTCTGCAAGAACTGTCTCGCCGGCAAGACCGGCTTCTGCCTGACGGTCAATCCCGGATTCGCGGGCGGGGCCTACGGCTATGTGGCGATGGGCCCGTTCATCGGCGGCCAGGCCGAGCTGCTGCGGGTGCCGTACGCCGACTTCAACTGTCTGAAGCTGCCTCCGGGCGACGAGTTCGAGACGGACTTCGTGCTGCTCGCCGACATCTTCCCGACGGGCTACCACGGTTGCGAACTCGCCCAGGTCTCCCCTGGCGAGAGCGTGGCCGTCTACGGCGCCGGACCGGTGGGGCTGATGGCCGCCTACTCGGCGCTGCTGCGCGGTGCGGCGAAGGTGTTCTCCGTCGACCGGGTGCCCGAGCGGCTGGCCAAGGCGGAGGAGATCGGGGCCATCCCGATCGACTTCACCAAGGGCGATCCGGCGGAGCAGATCAAGGAACAGACGGGAGGCGAGGGCACCGACAAGGGTGTCGACGCCGTCGGCTACCAGGCCCAGGCGCACGACGCCAGCCACGAGGAGCCCGCCATCGTCCTCAACGAGCTGGTCCAGACGGTACGGCCGACGGGCATGCTCGGCGTACCCGGTCTGTACGTGCCCGCGGACCCGGGCGGCCCCGACGACCACGCCAGGCACGGCCAGCTGCTGGTGTCGATCGGCAAGATGTTCGAGAAGGGCCAGCAGATGGGCACCGGTCAGTGCAACGTCAAGCGGTACAACCGCCAGCTGCGCGACCTGATCATCGCCGGGCGCGCCAAGCCCAGTTTCGTGGTCTCCCACGAGCTGCCGCTGGACCAGGCGCCGCAGGCGTACGAGAAGTTCGACAAGCGGATCGAGGGCTATACCAAGGTGGTACTGCACCCCGGTCACGCTCTCGCCGCGTGAGACACGGGACCACGGGTCCGGGCGCCACGGGTGCCCGGACCCGCTGGGTGCGGCGGACCTGACGGCGATCACACGCGTTCGTCGGTTAATGTCACCGGATGCTCGATGCCAACCGCTCTGGCACCGCCACGGCCCCTCCCCGGGCCGCCGCCACGGAGCTCGCCGTACCGGTGTCACCCCTGCCCCGCGCCGGTTTCGCCGGTCGGTGCGGGCGGGCGCTGGCGCATCCCCGTGCCCGGCTGTCCCTGCTGCTCGCCCTGCTCGCCGGTGCCGCCGCGAGCGTGCTGGTCTTCGAGCCGCAGCGGCTGCTGACGCACGGCTGGCCGCCGCAGCTGGGCGGGGCCGCGGCGGCCGCGGTGTTCGGCGTGGCGTACGGGCTGTGCACCGTGGCGTTCGTGCCGCGCCCCCTGCTCAACCTGGCGGCGGGCGCGCTGTTCGGCTCGCAGCTGGGACTGGCGACGGCGCTGGCGGGCACGGTGCTCGGGGCGGGCGTGGCCTTCGGGCTCGGGCGGGTGCTCGGGCAGGACGCGCTGCGCCCGCTGCTGCGGGGCCGCTGGCTCAGGGCGGCCGACGGTCAGCTGAGCCGGCACGGGTTCCGGTCCATGCTGGCCGCCCGCCTCTTCCCGGGTGTGCCGTTCTGGGCGGCGAACTACTGCGCGGCCGTCTCCCGCATGGGCTGGTGGCCGTTCCTGCTGGCCACTGCCGTCGGTTCGATCCCGAACACCGCCGCCTACGCGGTCGCCGGCGCCCGCGCCTCCGCGCCGACATCCCCCGCCTTCCTGATCGCGATGGCCGGGATCGCCGTACCGGCGCTGCTGGGCGCGGTGGTGGCCTGGCGCAAGCGTCACCATCTGCGCCGCCGGTAGGGGTCACTCCGGTCGGAGGCCCTCGAGGATCATCGCGTTGGCCAGTCCGCCGGCCTCGCACATGGTCTGCAGGGCGTAACGGGCGCCGCGCTCGCGCATGGCGTGGACCAGGGTGGTGGTCAGCCGGGTGCCGCTGGCGCCGAGCGGGTGGCCGAGGGCGATCGCGCCGCCGTGCACGTTGACCTTGGCCAGATCGGCGCCGGTCTCCTGCTGCCAGGCCAGTACGACGCTGGAGAAGGCCTCGTTGACCTCGAAGAGGTCGATGTCGGCCAGCTTCAGTCCCGCCCGGTGCAGCACCTTCTCGGTCGCCGGGATGACTCCGGTGAGCATGAGCAGCGGGTCGGAGCCGGTGACGGCGAAGCTGTGCAGGCGGGCGAGCGGGCGCAGGCCGAGGCGGGCCGCGGTGTCACCGGAGGTGATCAGGACGGCGGAGGCGGCGTCGTTGATGGGGCTGGCGTTGCCCGCGGTGACGTTCCACTCGATCTGCGGGAAGCGCTCGGCGAAGGCGGGGTCGTAGTAGGCGGGCTTCAGGCCGGCGAGGATCTCCGGGGTGCTGCCGGGGCGGACGCACTCGTCGCGGGCGACGCCGTCCAGCGGCGCGATCTCGGGGTCGAACAGGCCCTTGTCCCAGGCCGCAGCGGCCTTGTGGTGCGAGGAGACGGCGAACTCGTCCATCCGGGTACGCGTGAGGGACCACTTGGCGGCGATCAGCTCCGCGCTGATGCCCTGCGGGACCAGGCCCTCGGGGTAGCGCTCGGCGACGCCGGGACCGAAGGGGTCCTTTCCTGCGGGCACGTTGGACCACATCGGCACCCGGCTCATCGACTCCACACCGCAGGCGACGACGAGGTCGTACGCCCCGGACATGACGCCCTGCGCGGCGAAGTGGACGGCCTGCTGGGAGGAGCCGCACTGCCGGTCCACCGTGGTCGCCGGCACCGTCTCCGGGAAGCCGGCGGCGAGGACCGCGTACCGGGTCGTGTTCATGGCCTGCTCGCCGACCTGGTCGACGGTGCCACCGATGACGTCGTCGATCAGCGCCGGGTCGACGCCGGAACGCTCGACCAGGGTGCGCAGGGTGTGGGCAAGCAGCTGCACGGGGTGGACATGGGCGAGGGAGCCGTTCGGCTTGCCCTTGCCGATGGGGGTGCGTACGGCTTCGACGATCACTGCGTCGCGCATGGCGCGGGCCTCCTTGGCCGCCTGGCTGTCCGCAGCGAGCCGGGCGGCGGGCTGCGACAGCTACCAGTGAGTAGGAAATCCAAACCCACCATAGCTTGACGGGTTGGAAAAACAAACCCTCCTCTAGACTGGCCCTCATGGCCGCACGAAAGACCGCCCACGACCCGCGCCCCTGCTCCATCGCCGACGCGCTCGCGCTGGTCGGCGAGAAGTACTCCCTGCTCGTCCTGCGCGAGGTGTGCCTGGGCAACGGCCGCTTCGACCAGCTCGTGCGCAACATCGGCGCCCCCCGCGACATCCTGGCCACCCGGCTGCGCCGGCTCGTGGACGCCGGGATCCTCACCAAGCGGGTCTACAGCGAGCGCCCGCAGCGCTTCGAGTACCGGCCCACCCAGGCGGGCCTCGAACTGGAGCCGGTCCTCATGACCCTCAAGGAGTGGGGCGACCGCCACATCCGCAAGGGCGCCGACCTGCCCATGGCCGTCGAGCACGTCTGCGGAAACGAACTGGTCCCGGTCGTCACCTGCCGCGCCTGCGGGGAGGAGGTCCGCCACGAGGACCTCACGGCGCATCCGCAGGCGCCGGGGTGGACTCTGACCGGACCGACAGCGGCGTAAGCGCCCCGGAAGGGGCGCGGGGCTGTATCGATATGCGGCTCCGCCGCGTGCACGCGACCAGCCACAACGGACCGGCAGCCGCTCGACGGCCCAGTGCGGCGCCTACAGCGGCGTACCGTAGACGTCAAGCCGTCCGCACATCCCCCATCGCCCCTGCTCAAAGGGAAATTCCGCCTGTACAACCGCCTCGGCAAGGTGGGCGGCGTCGCCCGCCGCCAGTTGATCCAGATGCCGGCCTGTCGCATCCGACGCAGCCAGCGCACCGCTCCGCCAACGCCGCCGCCACTCGGCGACCCGGGGCCGGACGAGCGCAACGGCGGCCCGGTGGAAGGCGGCCAGCGCTTCCGGCCCCGAAGCCTCGCGCAGCGACCGGTAACCCTCCAGAGCCAGGTCACGCCGAGCGCGAGCGGCCCGCTCCCGCTCCGCCTCCGGCGCGTCCGCCGGGATCGTGGTCGCGGCGGCGTACGCCTCCGGATCGGCCAGGTACTCCGGTGGGAGCGTGAGCACCGCGTCCCCGGCCTCCGGCAGCCCGCTGTTCTGCATGAGGACGGTGATGCGCAGATCGCCGTCGTTGACCAGCCGGTGGATGGTGCCCGGCGTGAACCAGGCGACCGTGCCGGGCGCGAGCGGGGTGACCTCGTAGCCGGACGTGGTCAGCGTCTGCACGGCGCCCCGGCCGCCGGTGACGACGTACGCCTCCGAACAGGCCAGGTGCATATGGGGAGTTCCGCCACGCGCCCCGTCGGCGGCGGGCCAGTCGTACACGCACAGCCGGGACACGGCGATCCCGCCCGGCAGACCGGTGAACGTGTGCTTCCCGGAGCTCACCACGGATGTGCCTCCAGGTACGTGACGACGTGCGCCCGCTGCCAGGCACCGTCCGCCACGACGACCCGGTAGCGGCGGCGGAGCGCGTCGCCGGGGGCGAGCTCCAGCTCCTCGAAGAAGGACCAGGAGGGGGCGACGGCGGCGAAGGGGTCGTTGCGGACGAACCAGTGGGCGGGGTGGGTTCCGCCCGCGCCGGAGTGGTCGTTCTCCGGGGCGTGCGCGAAGACGAGGGTGGCGTGGCCGTCGATCCCGTCGTGTTCGCCGGAGTAGGCGAGCCAGGGCGCCTGGGTGCCCATCAGTGCGGGGCCCTCCCCCTCCGGGCCGATGATCCGCCCCTCCCGGAAGGCGCGCGGACCCCGCCAGAACAGGCCCGTGTAGCCCGCCAGTTCGCGCCCGGCGGTGGTGGGGCTGCCGAAGCGCAGCGGCTCGGCGCGCCGGTTGGTGATCGCGCTGGTCCAGGTGAGCGCCCAGGAGCCGGAGTCGTGGTCGATGTCATGGACCTCGATCCGCCGCTCCTCCTCCGCCCACAGCTCGCCGTCGTACGGATGCCAGGTCAGCCGCTCGGCGATCACCGCCCGGCCGTCGGCCGCCGAGACCTCGTCGAAGCCGGCGTGGCGCATCGAACCCACCCGTTCGGGCAGTTCGAGGTATCCCTGCCCGTGCACATAGGTGTTGCCGCCCCACAGATTCGCCCCGGACAGGTGCGAGGCGGTCAGGGACAGGCCCTTGTGCCAGCGATGGTCGTTCGGGCGGTGGTCGGTGACGACGGCGCCGGTGAGGGTGCGGACCGGGTGCAGGTAGGGGCGGGGCGCCTCCCAGGCGGCTTCGGCGCGGTAGACGTAGGCGAACAGGTCGACGCCCGTGGCCGTTTCGGAGACGGTGATCCGGTCGCCGTGCGCGTGGACCACCCGCGGTACGCCGGTCATGCCGGGACCTCGTCGGCGGTCACCGGCGCCCAGCCGGGGGCGCCGCCGTGCAGGGCGGCGTAGTAGGGGTCGCCGGGCCCGATGCCGCCGGCGCGGACGGTCGTGTCGGTGAACGCCGACTTGTACAGGGCCGTGATCAGCTCCAGGCTCGTCCGCCCGTCCGCGCCGCTGCTGCGCGGCCGCTCACCCGCGCGCATGCTCGCGACCAGCTCGCGCAGCTGGGCCAGGTGGGAGCTGGGCACGTCCGGGCCGAAGTCCCGCCAGCGCTCGGCCAGTTCGGCGGGTACGTCGGGGGCCGGGGTGATGCGCCAGTCGTCGTTGGCGTGCCCGTACAGGTGGGTCAGCTCGACGGTCGCGCGCTCGCAGTCGATGCGGATGCGGCTGACCTCGTCGGGGCTCAGCACGCTGTTGACGACGGTCGCGAGGGCCCCGCTCGCGAAGCGGACCAGCGCGGTGGAGACGTCCTCGGTCTCGACGTCGTGCACCAGCCGCCCAGCCATGGCCCGCACCTCGCTCCACGGGCCGAGCAGATCCAGCAGCAGGTCCATCTGGTGGATGCCGTGCCCCATGGCCGGGCCGCCGCCCTCGGTGTGCCAGCGGCCCCGCCAGGGCACGGCGTAGTAGGCGGTGTCCCGGTACCAGGTGGTCTGGCAGTGCGCCACCAGGGGCCGCCCGAGGGCCCCTTCGGCGAGCAGCCGGCGCACATGCCGGGATCCCGAGCCGAACCGGTGCTGGAAGACGATCGCCGCGTACGGCCCGCCGTCCGCGCCCTCCGCCGCCTCGATCGCGTCGAAGTCGGCGAGCGAGGGCACCGGCGGCTTCTCGCACCACACCCAGGCCCCGGCGCGCAGCGCGGCCAGCGTCTGCGCGCGGTGCAGGGTCGGCGGGGTGCAGATGCTGACCAGGTCGGGCCGCTGCTCGGCCAGCATCCGGTCGAGGTCGGTGTAGGCGTGCGGGATGCCGCCCTCGGCGCAGAAGGCCTCGACGGCGCCCTGGTCGATGTCGACGGCGGCCACGACCTCTACCTCCCCCTCCCGCGCGAGCTGGGCCAGCGCCGGCAGATGGGAGCCGCGCCCGATGGCGCCGGTGCCGATGACGACGGCACGGATACGGCGGCCGGTGAACCGGGTCGGCGGACGGGAGCGGTCGGGCCTGGGCGGGAGGGGAGAGGGCGGCATGGGCGGGTTCAGCACTCCTCCGGTACGGCGGGCGCGCGGGCCGACGATGCGGCGAGCATGTTCAGCAAGCGCTTTCTCCTGCGCTGCAACGTAAGCGGAGGCGCCGGGACCGGTCAACACCAGGGAGCGGCTGAACCGTTCGACCGCCGATTCGGCGCAGTGACTCCGGCCGACTACGCTGCTCTCGTCGTTTGATCACTTTTTACCGTCGCGCTTGTCCAGGCAGGCGCCTTGGGCCCGCACGCGGCGCAGTTCGGCGACCGAGCGCGGCACGGTCCGGCCGGAGAGACGTCCATGGCCCTCACCCAGCGGTTCGCCCGCGTCACTCCCGAGTATCTGGAGCGGTGCCGGGCATCCTCGCTCGACTCCCCCGACGCCGCGCCGGGCTGGGACCCGCCGGAGAGCGGCACCCTGGACACGGACTGGGCGCTGTGGGGACTGCTGCGGTTCTGCCGTGGCCTGGGCGCCGACCCTGCCGCGGCCCGCCTGCTCGACCGGGTGACCGGCGGCGACGCGGGCGGGGGCGGGGGCGGGGACGCCGGCGGGGACGTGGGCTTCCTCGACCACCCCGACGTACACGACGGATTCGGCGGTCCGCCCCGGCTGCTGTCCGTAGCCGCTGTTTCGGACATCTCCCGTGCCCTGAACCGACTCGACCTGGACGGCGTCCTCGCCCGGCTGCCCACGACGCCATCCGCGGCCGCCACGGCCTGCGGATTCCCCGGCTTCAGCGGTGACGTACGGGCCTACCTGGCCGGGCACTTCGCCGCCACCCGCGCCTTCTTCCGTGAGGCGGACCGGCAGGGCATGTGCGTGGTGGTCTGGATCGACTGACGACCCGACGACCTGACGACCTGACGGCCGGCGACAGCGACGGTGACCAACCGCACCCCCTCTGTGTAGCCGGGCGGTAGCGCAGTGTCAGTGCTTGGCCCTAGGCTGTGCCCATGTCCCCCGATGTCCCGCCCTCTGGTTCCGTGCGGTCTGCCGCCGAGGTGAACGAGCAGATCCGGGCGCTGTGGCTGCGTGCGGGCGCCACCCTGTCGGCCCAGGAGCGCGTCGAGTACGAGCTGCTGGTGGTCGAGTGGGCCGAGGCGGTTCGCGGTGAGGTCATCGAGGCCGCCTGACCCGGATGGTGCCCCGCCGCCACCGGCCTACGCCCGCAGATGCGCGAGCACCCCGTCCGCCACCGGATACGGCCGTTCCTCGGGCAACAGCCCTGTCGCCCCCGCCAGTTCACCGGCCCGCACCAGGCCGTGCACCTCGGAGGCCGGCGGCGTCACGTCCTCGATGCCCACGACCCACTCGTCGGCATACCGCGCCGCCGCCTCCCCGGCGAGGCCGAGCTGCAACGACCGGTAGGGCAAGGGTCTGTGAACGCGGCTTGGTGACCCACGTCAAGCCGCGCTCACAACCCCATTGCGGAGCTGGACACTCATGACCGGCCGCAGACCACCGCAACGGGCCGTACCTGGAACGTCATGGCCCGCACCCGATGGTCGGCGAGAATCAGCAGACTGCCGTCCACAGGGACAGATCGCTGCTCGTCGCCACGGCGAGGGTCTGCCCGGAGGGCGAGAATCCGGCGGCACGGAGCTCGGAGTAGTTGGAGTGGAAGATGTGCCACCAGCGTTCCCCGTGCGGACCGGAGTGGGGCAAACCGCCGTCGCGGGAGAGCAGGACACGCTCGTTCGGCCAGGCCGGGGCGACGACCTCCAGCTTCCAACCGTCTCCGCTGGTGGTGTGCAACCCTCCTCCGAAAAGCCCGGCGATGCGCACTCTGCTTCCGGCGACCGGTCCCAACCCAGGACACCACAGAGCGGGATCCGCATCACGGTTGCCGTCCTCGGCGTCCGGGTCACGATCCCGCGCGATCTTCTCTCCCGTGGCGGCGTCGAAGAGACCATGACCGTCGTGCGAGACGACCATCACCAGGTCCTGGCCGGTGCCGGGGTGCGAGGCGAAGCCGATACCGAGAAGTCCGCCGACCGGGACGTAAGCGATGCGCTGCCAGGGCTCGGGCGCCGGCACTACCGGGGCCGCGAGGAGCCTTTGCCGCATCGCGTGCTGGTACGGGGAAAACTCCGGCTCGGGACCTGGCTGCTCGACCGGAGGTTCGCTCTTCGTCCACTTCGTCACGCAGCCATGATCCATACTCCGGCGGATTCACCCAACAGCGTTGATACAGACCGGGAGGCAGCAACGCGTCCCTGGAGTCCGTAAACGCGGCTTGATGACCCAGGTCAAGCCGCGCTCACAACCCTTTGACGGGAGACGGTCACTGGACCCGAGATCGCGGCCGAGACCCGCCCGGGTCCGCACCCGTCAGCCGATCGAGTCCATGAAATCCAACATCCGGCGGTTGACCTCGTCCGCATGGTCGATCTGCGGTCCGTGACCGGTGTTCGAGACGATCTCGGCCCGGGCGCCCCGTATCAGCCGCGGAACACGCTCCACTTGCCGCGCCGGATGCACAAGGAGGCTTCGCTTGCCGAGCACCAGATAGAGCGGGGTGCGAATAGTGGACAGTTCCTCTTCGGTCAGGGGCAGCGGAGCCGGGCGGCGAATGCGGTAAGCGCGGACGCCTGCCCTGATCATCGCGCGCAACTGGGGCACGACGAGGACCGGCTGCTCCAGCCAGGCCGCCAGTCGAGGGCGCAGTCCCTTGGGCGCGAAGGTCGCGAAGAGGCTGACGAAAATCCAGACGAAGAAACGCAGGCCGACCTTCTCGAGGCCGCCTGGGTCGAGCAGGGTGGCCGAGGCGAGGCGTGCGGGCCTGCGGTGTGCCTGGTTCAGAACGAGCCATCCTCCATAGGAGGAACCAACCAGGTGGACGCGGTCGAGGCCGAGTCCGGCGAGTGTCTCGTCCAGCCACTGGGCGGCACGTTCGGGCTGGTGAATGGGTTCACGCTGAACACTGCGGCCGGGGTCGCCTGGTGTGTCGATCGCGTAGACGGGGCGCTCGGCGCTGAGCGCCTTGGTGTTCGGGTACCACATCGCGGAGCAGCTGCCCGCTCCATGTACCAGGACCACCGGGGTGCGGGAGACGCCGGCCGGGTCGTCGGGGCCGTACCGGTAGACGTGCGTCGTCCCGAAGCTGGTCTCCACGTCTTCCTCCGCGACAGCCGACGCACCCATGGCGTACACGGCTTCGCACGCGGAGAAGTAGCGCTCGCGAAGGGCGTCGCTCACATACCGCCCTACGTCGGGGCGGACCCGTTCGTGGGTCGTGGTCTCGGACACGGCAGGCACCTCCAGAGGCGACAACTCGATCGTGGTACGACCGTATCATTAACTTGATACAGCCGTATCATGAAAACAGCAGAGCAACCGGCGCGGACGGACGAGAGGCGCAACCGATGCCGAAACGCGTGGACCACGCACAACGACGAACCGAGATCGCCGAGGCACTCGTCAGGGCCGCGGGGCGGAACGGGCTGCACGCCGTGGGGATGCGCGATGTGGCAGCGGAGGCCGGCGTGTCACTCCGGCTGGTCCAGTACTACTTCGAGACCAAGGAGAAGCTGCTGCTCTTCGGGCTGCACCATCTGACGGAGAGGTTCGGACAACGGGTCAGCGCCCGGGTTCGAGCCGCCGGGAGCAGTCCGGGCCCACGCGCCGTGATCGAGGCGCTGCTGATGGCGGCACTACCGACCGATGACGAAAGCCGTACGTTCCACTTCCTCTACACCTCGTACGCCGTCCTGGCCGTGACCGACGAGGCCCTTGCCGCCCAGCCCTTCATCGCGAACCCTGATGCCGCCGAGGACGCCCTCACCGGGCTCCTCCGGGAGGCGCAAGAGGCCGGTCTCACTGGGCCTGGAATCGATGCGAGAGACGAAGCGGCCGGCTTGCTCGCCATGTCAGCCGGACTCGGCACCAGCATCCTCGTCGGCCAGCGCAGCCCGGAGTCTGCAGCCGCGATCCTGAATCGTCATCTGAACCGGATCTTCCAGGTCGGTTGACAGAGTTCGCACGCTGACGGTCCATGGACGCGGCTCGATGAGTGGTAGGCCTGATACACGCTGACCGTGGAGTCCGTGTCCCAAGCGCGGATGCGGAACTTCGGTTCGGGCTCGATGGGTTGATCGTTCATGACAAGAGGTTCGGGGCTCCGGGCCGCCACGCCCCACCGAATATCGCCGGACCACCGATTGCCCCGGCGCGCCTCTTGGCTCCGCGCCCGCCATGCCCAACACTGTGCCGATGACCCAGCGCGCTGAGCTCGCGACCGTGATGGACCGGCTGGCCGTGGACGAGTTGATCACCGCGTACGCGGTGGCGGTCGACGACGGCGACTGGCCCGCGTACCGGATGCTGTTCACGGCGGACGGACGGGCCGACTACCGATCGGCCGGCGGCATCGAGGGCGACGCCGGACAGATCGCCGCATGGCTCGCCGAGAACCTGGCCCTGTTCGCCATGCGCCAGCACCTGATCGTCAACCGCCAGGTCCGCTTCGGCCTCCTGGAGCACGACACCGGCGACACCGCCTCGGTACGGGCCGACTACCTCAACCCGATGCGCTTCGCGACCAACGGCACCCCGACGGCGCCGGACCTGGTGTGCGGTGGCCGGTATGACTTCGGGCTGCTGCGCACCCCGGAGGGCTGGCGCCTGCGCGAGGTGATCGTCGATGAAAAGTGGCGCCGCCTGCCGGCCACGGGGACCGCAACCCCGTAAGGGGCGCGGGGAACTGCGCGATCAACGAACGACGAGCCGCGGACGCCCCACGACACGCCACCACCCGCGCTCCGAGGCGCACCGGTTCCATGCCCCCTGTCCTAGATCGCTCCTGACGCGCACACTGGGAGAAGTGCAGGGTAGGAGGGCCCACATGAGGACGATCAACCACTGGCTCACCTCCCCCTGGCGGCGCTCCGGCATCGCCGCACTGGCCGGCGCGCTCCCGGTGCTCGCGTTCCCCGCGCCGGCACTGTGGTGGTTCGCCTACGTCGCCCTGGTCCCCTGGATCCTGCTGGCCCGCTCGGCGCCGAGCGGGCGCCGCGCGGCGTACGACGGCTGGAGCGGCGGCTTCGGCTTCCTGCTGGCCGTGCATCACTGGCTGCTGCCGAGCCTGAACGTGTTCATCTTCCTGATAGCCGTCCTGCTGGGTGCGCTGTGGGCGCCCTGGGGCTGGCTGGTGCGCCGTTTCCTGGGCGAGCAGCCGACGCCGGGGCGGGGCGCCGCCGCGCTGCTGGTGCTGCCGTCCGGCTGGCTGATGGTGGAGCTGGTGCGGTCCTGGCAGGGCCTGGGCGGGCCTTGGGGCATGCTGGGCGCCAGCCAGTGGCAGGTGTCGTCGGCGCTGCGGCTGGCCTCGGTCGGCGGAGTGTGGCTGCTGAGCTTCCTGGTGGTGGCCGTCAACGTGGCCGCGGCCGTGCTGATGTCCGTGCGCGAGGCCCGCGTCCCGGCGGTGGCCTCGCTGGTCGCCACGGCCGCCGCGACCTCCGCCGCGTGGGCCTGGGCACCGCACCCGGACGTCGACGGGCGGGTGCGGATCGCCGTCGTACAGCCCGGGATCATGGACGGGCCCGACAGCGCCGGGAAGCGGTTCGACCGCGAGGAGCAGCTGACCCGGCGGCTCGCCGGGCAGGATGTCGACCTGGTCGTGTGGGGCGAGTCCAGCGTCGGGTACGACCTGGGCCACCGGCCCGACCTGGCCCGGCGGATCGGGGCCCTGTCCCGCGAGACCGGGGCCGACGTGCTGGTGAACGTGGACGCCCGCCGCTCCGACCGGCCCGGCATCTACAAGAGTTCGGTGCTGGTCGGTCCGGACGGCCTGACCGGTGACCGGTACGACAAGATGCGGCTCGTGCCCTTCGGCGAGTACATACCGGCCCGCTCGCTCCTCGGCTGGGCGACCTCGGTCGGCAAGGCGGCCGCCGAGGACCGCAGGCGCGGCACCGAGCAGGTCGTGATGAACGTCGGGCACGGGCTGCGGATCGGCCCGCTGATCTGCTTCGAGACCGCGTTTCCCGACATGAGCCGGCATCTGGCGGAGGACGGCGCCGATGTCCTGCTCGGCCAGTCCGCCACCTCCACCTTCCAGGACAGCTGGGCCCCGGAGCAACACGCCTCGCTGGCCGCGCTGCGGGCCGCCGAGACCGGCCGCCCGATGGTGCACGCGACCCTCACCGGCGTCTCGGCCGTGTACGGCCCCGGCGGGCAGCGGCTCGGCCCGTGGCTCGGCACCGAGGCGAGCGGCGCCCGCGTGTACGACGTGCCGCTCGCCCACGGCATCACCCCGTACGTCCGCTACGGCGACTGGCCGGTGCACGGCGCGCTGCTGGTGCTGGCCGTGTGGTGCGCCACCGAGGGGATGCGGGCGCTCAGGACGCGCCGGAGCGGTCCCGAACCGCTCGTACCACCCGCTCGCACAGCTCATGAGTCGCCAGCGCGTCCCGGGCGCTGAGCACCTTCCCGGCGCGCACGGCGTCGAGGAAGGCGAGGACCGCCTGCTCGATGCCGCGCTGCCGGGCCACCGGCACCCAGTCGCCGCGGCGGCGCACGGTCGGCTGGCCCTTGTGGTCGATCACCTCGGCGAGGTTGACCACCTGACGCTTGGTGTCCTGCCCGGAGACCTCCAGGATCTCCTCGGTGGAGCCGCTGAGCCGGTTCATCACGCCGAGGGCCGTGAAACCGTCCCCGCCGAGCTGGAGCACCACATGGTGCAGCAGCCCGGCTTCGACGCGGGCGCGGACCGTGATGTCGTCCACCGGGCCCGGCACCAGGAACCGCAGGGTGTCGACGACGTGGATGAAGTCGTCCAGGATCATCGAGCGGGGTTCCTCGGGCAGTCCGATCCGGTTCTTCTGCATGAGGATCAGCTCGCGCGGGTGCTCCAGGCACTGGGCGTATCCGGGTGCGTACCGGCGGTTGAAGCCGACGAACAGGGAGATCCCGCGCTGCTCGGCGAGGGTCACCAGCCGCTCGGAGTCGGCGAGTTCGTAGGCGAGCGGCTTGTCCACGTACGTCGGTACGCCCGCCTGGAGCAGCCGCGTGACGATCTCGGGGTGGACGGCGGTCGGCGCGTGCACGAAGGCCGCGTCGAGACCGGCGCCGAGCAGGGAGTCGAGCGTGGTGTGCCGCCGGCCGGCCGGCAGGTGCAGGCTGTCCGCGACCCGGTCGAGGGTGGCGGGCGTCCTGGTCTGCAGGTGGAGGTCGACGCCCGGCTGCACCGCCAGCACCGGCAGGTACGCCTTCTGCGCGATGTCCCCGAGCCCGATGCAGCCGACCTTCACGTGCCTCTCCCCTACCGCTTGGTTGCCTCTCCGGCAGCATACGGGGGCCGCCAGTCGGCGATGTCGTCGAAGCCGCGCAGGAAGAGCGCCGGTCCGGCCTTCGACAGGGCCGCGACCACGGTGTCGCGTACGGCGACGGCGACGGGGTTGGCGGCCATGTTCACGCGGGCGACCCGGACGGCTCGGCGGGCGATCGCGGTGGTGCGCGGCAGCCGGGCGGCGGTGTAGGCGGCGAGGTCGTCGCAGTGGTGCGCGAGCACCACGGCGTCCTCGATGGCCTGGTTGCCGCCCTGGCCGAGGGTCGGCGGCATGGCGTGGGCGGCGTCGCCCAGCAGGGCCACCCGGCCGAAGTGGTAGGCGGGCAGGGGCGTGACGATGTGGTGGACGTCGTGCCGGAGCACGTCCTCGGGGCGGGCGGCGGCGAGCAGGGCGGGAACGGGGTCGTGCCAGTCGCCGAACAGACGCAGGAGTTCGGCCTTCTCGTCGTCGGGTGCCCGTCCGCCGGCCGGGGTCATGGCCGCCGCGTAGGCGTAGACGCGGCCGTCCTTGAGCGGATGGGTGCCCCAGATGCGGCCCCGGCCCCAGGTCTCGTGCGAGGCGAACGCCACGCCGGGCACCGCGATCAGCATCCGCCAGGTGGTGAACCCCGCGTACACCGGGCCGGGATGAGCCGGGAAGAGGACGCTGCGCACACGGGAGTTGATGCCGTCCGCGCCGACCACCAGCTCGGCCGCCAGTTCGTCGTCGCCGATGCTCAGCCGGGCGGGCCGCCGGCGGTCGCCGGGATCGGTGAGGGACGCGGCGGCCGCGGTGCGGACGGCACCGGGCGGGAGCAGGGCGGCGAGCCGGTCGACCAGGGTGGCGCGGGGCAGCAGGACCAGGGGGCCGCCGAAGCGGGCGGCGGCCGCCTCGGCGCTCGTCCGGGACAGCCACCGCCCGCCGGGGGTGCGCAGTCCGCCGTCTCCCTGCCAGGCCGCCAGATCACGGATCTCCTCGCCGATGCCGAGCACATCCAGGGCGCGCAGGGCGTTCGGGGCCAGGGAGATGGCCGCGCCGGCCGGTTCCAGGGAGCGCGCCCGCTCCAGCACCGTCACGTCCCAGCCCCTGCGGTGCAGGGCCGCCGCCGCGGCCAGACCTCCGATGCCGCCGCCGATGACGACCGCGCGTCCCGACCGAGCCATGGCTCCTCCCGATTCCCCATTCCGCGATCCGCGTTCAACCCGGACTACATCTGTAGTGAACGGCGACTCTACTACACCCGTAGTGAGACAGATAGGGTCGCCTCATGTCCGTACGCACGCCCAGCGCCTCCCGTGCCGATCTCGTCGCCGACGCCGCCCTCGCCCTGCTCGCCGAGCGCGGGATGCGCGGGCTGACGCACCGGGCGGTGGACGAGACGGCCGGACTGCCGCCGGGCTCGACGTCGAACGTGGCGCGCACCCGGCAGGCCCTGCTGGAACTGGCGGTACGACGGCACGCCGAGCGCGAGGCCCGGGTGCTGGACGTCGCGGAACTGCCGGATCCGAGCGGCGGCGCGGACGCGCTGGCCGACGGGCTGGCCCTGGCCGTGCACCGCTCCCTGACCCAGGGGCGCCCCCTGCTGATCGCCCGCTACGAACTCGCCCTGGAGGCCACGCGCCGCCCCGAGCTGCGGGCCTTCTACGACCGGACCGGTGCCGTGTTCAAGGAACAGCTGGCCGCCGTGCTCACCGCCGCGGGCTCCCCGGCCCCGGCCCGGCATGTGCTGTCCCTGGTCGCCTGGGCGGACGGGCTGATGTTCTCCTGCGCGGCGGGCTCGTTCAGCGCCGAGCAACCGGGCCTCGAGGAGATCCGCACCGGTCTGCGGGAACTGCTCGCGGGGCTGCTGGGCCGGTGAAAACCCCTGGTGGAGGGGCATGATCTTCGGTGACGATACGGGCATGACGATCGAACGCCGAGAGCCCGACCAGAACGCCGGTGAACGCGCCATGCTGGAGGGCTGGCTGGACTACCACCGCCGGACCCTGGCCTGGAAGTGCGAGGGACTGACCGACGAGCAGTTGCGGACCGCGTCCGTGCCTCCCTCCGAGCTGTCCCTCATGGGCCTGGTGCGGCACATGGCCGAGGTGGAGCGGGGCTGGTTCCGCAAGGTGCTGGTGGGCGACGACCCCGGCCCGATCTACTACACGGAGGAGGACCGGGACGGCGAGTTCCACCTCACCGAGGCCGACACCTGGCAGGAGGCGTACGCGACCTGGCAGGCGGAGATAGAGGTCGCCCGGCGCAACGCGGCCGGCTTCGAGCTCGACGACCTGTCCCGGGGAAAGAGCCGGTTCCGTGACGACCCCTTCAGTCTGCGCTGGATCTACACCCACATGATCGAGGAGTACGCCCGGCACAACGGCCACGCCGACCTGATCCGTGAGCGGATCGACGGCGCCACCGGGGACTGAGCGTCAGCCCCGGCACACCAAAACCCTCCGTACGGGGCACGAGATCACCCGTGCGGGGGCATCAACCTCGGCTCCCTGGCCCCAACCCGGGCCTGGAACCAGCAGAGTTGACCGGGTGCATCGAACGACGACGACCGCAGCGCTCCTGGTCACCGTGGCCGTCTCGGCCCTCTCCGGCTGTGTGACGGTACCGCGCCCCGCGACCCCCGCGCCGCCGGGGGACACAGCCCCCTCGCTCCCGACGGCACCCCGGCCGGACGGCAGCACCGAACCCCGGGCGGTGCAGGCACCGGCCCAGGAGGCCCTGGAGATGACGGGCCCGTCCCCGCATCCGAAGCACCGGCCTCCGGCGGCCCCGCGGCACCCGGCCGAGGTACCGCCGGTCGCCCACCGTCCGCCGGCCGCCCCGCCGGTTTCCCCGCGTCACCGCGAGCACCCCCGGCAGCCGCACCCCACCGCCCCGGAACTCCCGAACACGGCCCCCCGGGCCCCGAACGTGTGCGCCCTGGGCAAACAGTACGGCGGCTGGCGCGACGACAGCGCCGAGGCGAGGATCTGCGAACAGACGTACGGCCACTGAGCCGCACCGGCACGACGGGACGGCCCGGCACGCTCCTAGGCGCCCTCCCCCAGCCGCCACTCCATTCGGTCGATGGCCGCCCACACCCCATCGCCGTACCCGTCGTCGGCCAGCGCGGCGGCGAACTCGCGTGCCCGGTGCAGATGGCTGCGGGCCGCCTCGTCCCGGCCCAGTTTCACGTAGTCGGCGGCGAGATTGAGATGGAGCGAGGGGAACAACCCCCGCACGCTCCGCGGAGCGCCCCGCTCCTCCGCCGCCGACAACGCCCTGAGGTCCCAGGCGAGCTCGTCCTCCGGGTCCTCCTGGGTATCGGCCAGATAGTGGGCCAGGGTGCAGCGGTGCAGCGGGTCGCCGTCCTCGCAGATCTCCGCCCACAGGTTCAGGAAGCGGCTGCGGGCCTCCTCGCGGTCGCCGCCGTGGTGCAGCATCACGACCTGCCCGATCCGCGTCAGCAGGGCATCGGGTGCCGCCTGCTCCTGTTGCTCCGCCACGGGGCCCTCCGGGCTGTCGACCGACGTGTGGTGCTGACGTTAAACGGCGCCGCCCGGATTCTGGGCCAGGCGGCGCCGTTGTGCCGTGAGCCGGGGGTCGACTGCGGGTCCGTTGCGGCTGGTCGCGCCCACGCGGCGGAGCCGCATATCGACACGGCCCCGCGCCCCCTTCGGGGGCGCTTTCCCCCGGCCCCTTCAGCCCTCAGCCCAGATTCGGGATCCGCCAGTCGATCGGCTCGTGTCCCTGCGCGGCGATCGCCTCGTTGATCTGGGTGAAGGGGCGGGAGCCGAAGAACTTCTTCGCGGACAGGGGGGAGGGGTGCGCGCCCTTGACCACCACGTGCCGCTCCTCGTCGATCAGCGGCAGCTTCTTCTGGGCGTAGTTGCCCCACAGCACGAAGACCGCCGGGTCCGGGCGGGAGGCCACCGCGCGGATCACCGCGTCGGTGAACTTCTCCCAGCCCTTGCCCTTGTGCGAGTTGGCCTCGCCGGCGCGGACCGTGAGGACCGCGTTGAGCAGCAGCACGCCCTGGCGGGCCCACGGCATGAGGTAGCCGTTGTCGGGGATGGGCAGGCCCAGCTCCTCCTGCATCTCCTTGTAGATGTTGCGCAGGGAGGGCGGGGTCTTCACTCCGGGGCGCACCGAGAAGCACAGGCCGTGGCCCTGGCCCTCGCCGTGGTACGGGTCCTGACCGAGGACGAGGACCTTGACCTGCTCGTACGGCGTCGCCTCCAGCGCGGCGAAGACCTGCTCGCGCGGCGGGTAGACGGGACCCTTCGCCCGCTCCTCCTCGACGAACTCGGTCAGCTCCTTGAAGTAGGGCTGCTGCAGCTCGTCGCCCAGAACCCCGCGCCAGGACTCGGGCAGCATGGCGATGTCGGTCACGTCAACGTCCTCACGATGTCGATCAACTACGGCCTGTGGTCACTTCCAGGGTTCAGAACCTACAGGCGACCACTGACAACCGGCCCAAGAAAGCCTGTTCACCAGCTGGTCTTGCGGTGCAGTGCCCACATCATCATGATCGTCGACGGGTCGAGGGACTGTTCGCCGCCGGAGATGTCCTCGCTGGCGGCGATGAACTGCCGGCCCTGCCACAGCGGGATCAGCCGGGCGTCGTTCACCAGGATCTGCTGGGCCTGCTCCATGTCCTTGACCGTCTGCGCGCGGTCGCTCTCGGCGCGGGAGTGGGGCAGCAGCTTGTCGGTGATCTCCTTGGCCGGGTAGGGGGTGCCGAGGGCGTTGTGATCGCCGACGAAGGGGGCGATGAAGTTGTCCGCGTCGGGGAAGTCGGGGAACCAGCCGCGGCCGAACACCGGGTACTCGCCGTTCTGGTAGCCGACCACATACGTCTTCCACGGGCGGCTCTTGAGCGTGATCGTGAACAGCCCGGAGGCCTCCAGCTGCCGCTTCAGCTCCTGGAACATCAGCCCCGTCTCGGAGCCGTACCGGTCGGTGGTGTACCAGAGGGTGAGCGGGACCGGCTGGTGGATGCCCGCGTCGGAGAGGATCTTGCGGGCCTTGGGGGCGCTCGGGTCGCCGTAGTTGTCGAAGAAGCCGGTGCTGTGCCCGGTCAGGCCCTTGGGGACCATCGAGTACAGCGGGTCGACGGTGTCCTTGTAGACCTTGTGCGCGATGGCGCCCCGGTCGACGATCTGGGCGACGGCCTTGCGTACGGCGGGGTCCTTGGCCCAGGGGTCCTTGGGGTTGAACACCAGGTAGCTGATGTCGATGCCGGAGCCGTCGACCAGCTGGAGGTTGCTGTCGGCGTGCTGCTGGAGGGTGAGGATGTCGTCGGCGGCGAGACCGCGGTAGGTGACGTCGATCTGCTTGTCCCGCAGGGCCTTGACCATCTGGGCCGAGTCCTGGAAGTAGCGGATGGTCACGGCGTCGTTCTGCCGCTTGGCGAAGCCCTGGTAGTTGCCGTTGGCGACGAGGACGGCCTGCTTGTCCTCGTCGTAGGACTGGAGCTTGTACGGCCCGGAGCCGTAGACGCTGTTGTCCTTGCGCAGGGAGCGCGCGGGGTAGTCGTCCGGGTCGACGATCGACATCGCGGGCGTGGCCAGCACGAAGGGGAAGGTGGCGTCGGGCTGGTTGAGGTGGAAGACGATCTCGCGGTCGCCAAGGGCCTGCACCCGGTCCAGGCTGCCGAGCAGCGGGGCGGGTCCGCCCGGGGCGTTGATGGTGCGGATGCGGTCGATGGAGTGCTTGACGGCCTGGGCGTTCAGGGTGTTGCCGTCGGCGAACTTCAGGCCCGCGCGCAGGGTGCAGCGGTAGGTGCGGCTCGAGGAGTCGGTGAAGGCGCAGCTCTGGGCGGCGTCGGGCTGGGGGGTGGTGGCACCGCTGGGGTAGGCGAGCAGTGTCTGGAAGATGTTGCGGTACAGCTCCCAGGAGCCGTCGTAGGCTCCGGCGGGGTCCAGCGTGCTGGGGGCGCTGGTGGTACCGACGACGATCGGGCCCTTGCTGTCGCCGCCGCCGTCGGACAGCAGGCTGCAGCCGGCCACCAGGGATATGGACGCGATCGCCGCGACTCTCCGCAGGAATCGGTTCCGGTTGAACACGCGCACGCTCCTCGATCTGCCATACCAAGGGTCGGCAGACCATACCGCAGCGTTCGCAGCCCTGAACCTCCCCGGAAACGGGGCTTCTTGATCGATTTCACGATGACGACGTTGTCAGTCCGCTGTGCGGATTCCAGGGGGCCTCACGGGCGCCGATCCGTCCGAAAATCGGCGCCCGTAAGGTTGCTCTCAGGCTCCCACGCCGGCGTTGAGGAAGATGCCGCCGTCCACGACGAGCGTCTGACCGGTGATCCAGTCGGACTGGGTGGACGTGAGGAAGGCGGCGGCGCCGCCGATGTCGGAGGGCACGCCGAGCCGGCCGAGGGGGTAGGCGGCGGCCGCCTCCTCCTCCCGGTTCTCGTACAGAGCCTGCGCGAACTTGGTCTTGACCACGGCCGGAGCGATCGCGTTGACCCGCACCCTCGGCGCGAACTCGTGCGCCAGCTGCTGGGTCAGGTTGATCATCGCGGCCTTGCTGACGCCGTAGGCGCCGATGAACGGCGAGGGCGCGAGGCCGGCGATCGAGGCGATGTTGACGATCGCGCCGCCGTTGTCCTTCTGCCAGGCGTGCCAGGTCTTCTGGGCGAAGCCGAGCGCGGAGATCACGTTGGTCTCGAAGACCTTGCGGGCGACGTCCAGGTCGAGGTCGGCGATCGGGCCGAAGACCGGATTGGTGCCCGCGTTGTTGACCAGGAAGTCGAGGCGCCCGAAGGCCTCCATGGTGCGCTCGACGGCCTCGGCCTGGTGGGCCAGGTCGTGCGCCTTGCCGGCGACGCCGATGACCCGGTCCGCGCCGAGCTGGTCCACGGCCTCTTTCAGCGCGTCCTCGTTGCGGCCGGTGATGCACACGCGGTCGCCACGGGCGACGAGCGCCTCGGCGACGCCGTAGCCGATGCCGCGGCTGGCGCCCGTGACGAGGGCGACCTTGCCCGACAGCTCGGGCAGTTCAGCGGAAGTCATGTACCTGTGTCCCTTAGTTGAGCGGTCCGCCGGCGACGTACAGCACCTGGCCGGAGACGAAGCCGGCCGCTTCGCCGGTGAAGAAGGCGATGGCGTTGGCGATGTCCTCGGGCTCGCCGACGCGCTGCACCGGGATCTGGGTGGCGGCGGCCTTCTTGAAGTCCTCGAAGCCCATGCCGACGCGGTCGGCCGTGGCCTTGGTCATCTCGGTGGCGATGAAGCCGGGGGCGACGGCGTTGGCGGTGATGCCGAACTTGCCCAGCTCGATGGCGAGGGTCTTGGTGAAGCCCTGCAGGCCCGCCTTGGCGGCGGAGTAGTTGACCTGGCCGCGGTTGCCGAGCGCCGAGGAGGAGGAGAGGTTGACGATCCGGCCGAAGCCCGCGTCGACCATGTGCTTCTGGACGGCCTTGGTCATCAGGAACGAGCCGCGCAGATGGACGTTCATGACGGTGTCCCAGTCGGAGACGCTCATCTTGAACAGCAGGTTGTCGCGCAGGACGCCCGCGTTGTTGACGAGGATCGTCGGGGCGCCCAGCTCCTCGACGATCCGGGCGACGGCCGCCTCGACCTGCGCCTCGTCGGAGACGTCGGCGCCGACCGCGACGGCCCTGCCGCCGGCGGCGGTGATCTTCTCGACGGTGTCCTTGCAGGCGGCCTCGTCGAGATCGATCACGGCGACGGCACGGCCCTCGGCGGCCAGCCGTACGGCGGTGGCGGCGCCGATGCCGCGCGCCGCGCCGGTGACTACCGCGACCCGCTGTTCAGTGGTGGACATTGCTGCTTCTCCTCGCCCTTGAGAGAACCTGTCGGGGCCCTTGGCAGTGAGCCCCTCATGCGGTGAGCGACCGCTTAGTACCTTCAGCAGAGGTGACGCTAGAAGCCCTGGCACCCGGTGTCAACGGCACACCGGGTGCGTGTGATCCATTACCTCACCAAGAGGTCCAGCAACCGCTCGGTCTCGGCCGCCGGGTCTGCGGTCAGACCGGTGTGCACGGGACCGGGCCGCACGATCGTGGAACGCGGCGCGATCAGCCAGCGGAAGCGGCGCCCGGCGTCGTCCCCGGCCGCCTGCCCCGCCTCCTCGCCGCCCGCGCAGTGCCGCTCGATCGCACCGAGCGCGGCCCTGATCCCGGCCACGTCCGCCTCCGGGTCCAGCGCGAGCAGCCGGGCCTCGTCCAGGTGGGTACGGGCGCCGACGTAGGCCTTGGCACGGCTGTAGACGACGACGCCCGCGTTGATGCACTCCCCGCGCTCGACCCGCGGTACGATCCTGAGCAGCGCGTACTCGAACACGTCCCGGTCGCCGCCCTGCCCCGCCCGGGTGATGTGCCGCTCGGTGACATGGCCGGCCATGTGGATGTGGGTCTCGCTCACTTGGTCCCCTCGATGCCGGTGATGCGTTCGTGGACGGCCTTCGCCCGCGCGAGCAGCGGCCCGGCGTAGGCCCGGCGCAGGTCGTCGGGGGTGTCGAAGCCGGGCTCCCCGGTGAGCCAGGCGTCCGGGATCTCGGCGGTGACCTCGGCGAGCAGGTCCTCGGTGACCCGGGGCGCCAGGTCGGCCGCCGCGGCGGCGACGTCCGGGGCGAAGCGGGCGAGGGCGTGGTCGGAGGCGTCGTAGGGGCGGGCCGCGGAGTCTGGAGCCGAGGGCCAGTTGTGGTGCCAGATCATCGTCGCGCCGTGGTCGATGAGCCACAGTGCGCCGCGGTGCACCAGGAGGTTGGGGTTGCGCCAGGAGCGGTCCACGTTGTTGATCAGCGCGTCGAACCAGACGATCCGGCCGGCCTCCTCGGGGCTCACCGGGAAGGCGAGCGGGTCGTAGCCGAGGGCGCCGGAGAGGAAGTCCATGCCGAGGTTGGTGCCGCCGCTGGACCTGAGCAGGTCCTGCACCTGCTGTTCGGGTTCGCCGAGGCCGAGGACCGGGTCCAGCCGGACGGTGACCAGCCGGGGCATCCGGAGTCCGAGGCGGCGGGCGAGTTCGCCGCACACCACCTCGGCGACCAGTGTCTTGCGGCCCTGTCCGGCGCCGGTGAACTTCAGTACGTAGATCCCGAAGTCGTCGGCCTCGACGAGCCCCGGCAGCGAGCCGCCCTCACGCAGGGGCGTGATGTAGCGGGTCGCGGTGACTTCCTTGAGCATCGACCCAGGTTACCGGGACCACACCGGGTTGCCGGGGGGTGAGGCCGACAGCGGATCGACAGCTGTGGCTCACGGGCGTCTCATGCCCGGACGGCAAGGATCTGGGTGCCCGTCTGAACGGGTGGCGTCCCGGCGCCGTACCCCTGGACGGATCACGAGAAGCTCCGCGGAAGGGAACCCCACATGACCAGCGCATCGCCCCAGCCCCATGCCGGACCGGCCCGCCGTACCGTCGTGGCGGCGGCCGGAGCGGCGGGGCTCGCCGCCGCGCTGACCGCCTGCGGTTCGGGCGACAACTCGGCGGACACGGCCAGCACCGGGTCCGGTTCCTCCGGCTCGACCGGCTCCACCGGGTCGACGGGGAGCACCGGCTCCACGGGGGCCTCGCAGAGCAGCGGCGGTTCGGCCGGCGGCACCGCGCTCGCCAAGACCTCCGACATCCCCGAGGGCGGCGGCAAGGTCTTCAAGGACCAGGGTGTCGTCGTCACCCAGCCGGCAGCGGGCCAGTTCAAGGCGTTCTCGTCCAAGTGCACCCACCAGGGGTGTGCCGTGGGCAGCGTGGCGAACGGCGTGATCGTCTGTCCGTGCCACAACAGCCACTTCTCCGCCGAGGACGGCAGCGTGAAGCAGGGTCCCGCGACCCAGCCGCTGCCGGCAGCGAAGATCGCCGTATCCGGCGACGAGATCAAGCTGGCCTGAGCGGTCTCACGCCCGCCCGCGCCGCCGTCCGAGGCAGCCGAGCACCTCGTCGGTGGTCGCGACCGTGGCGACCAGCGCGAGGGTGTGACGGATCATCGCGGGGGTGTAATCGGCGGGCACCCCCGCGATGGCGTCGGCCGGGACGACGGCGGTGTAGCCCAGGTTGACGGCGTCGAACACCGCGTTGGGTATGGCCACGTTGGCGGAGACACCGGTGACGATCAGTGTCCGGCAGCCGAGGTTGCGCAGCAGGGCGTCGACATCGGTGCCGTGGATCGGGGACAGGCCGTGCAGCCGCCGTACGACGATGTCCTCTTCGGTGACCTCGATCGGGGGCGCGACGCGGACCGCGGTGGTGCCGGACAGCTGCTGCACGGGGAGCCGTTCGGCGGCGCGGAACAGCCGGGCGTTGCGGCTCGCGCCCCGGCCGTCCGGACGGCGCTCGGCGATCGCGTGGACCACCTGGACACCGGTCTCATGGGCGGCGGCGACCAGCCGGGCCACATTGCGCAGCGCACCGGAGGACCGGGCCGCGCGGGCGAGTTCGGGCAGGGCGCTGTCCGGGCCGACGACCCCCTGCTGGCACTCCACGGTGAGCAGGACGGTGCTCACGGGGTCGAGGAGTTCGCCGAGTTGTGCGTACGACGGCATGGCACGCCTCCTTTCGAGGAACCGTACGAGGACTCACAAGGAGTTATGAGGACTTACGAGGACGGCCTGTTCTCTTTTCTGACGTGATGTCAGAGGATCACCACGACACGATAGTTCTCTGGCACGACGTGGGAGAAGAGGGGGCCGCATGACCGTCACTCAGCAGCGCCGGGGCCGGAAGATCATGATGACGCCCGGCGAGCTGGACGAGTTCCTCACCAGTCAGCGCACCTGCCGGGTCGCGACCGTCTCGGCTGACGGCACTCCGCATGTCAGCGCGTTGTGGTTCGCCTGGGACGGCACCTCGCTGTGGCTGTACTCGGTGGTGCGCAGCAGGCGTTGGTCGCAGCTGTGCCGCGATCCTCGGGTGGCCGTCGTGGTCGACTCGGGCGAGGAGTACGACCAGTTGCGCGGGGTCGAGCTGTCCGGCCGGGTGGAGTTCGTCGGCGAGGTGCCGCGCACCGGGGAGCTGCGCGCCGAGCTCGACACGGCCGAGACGCTGTTCGCACGGAAGAACTTCGGCCTGGACGAGATGCCGCACGACGGCCGCCACGCGTGGGCACGGCTGACGCCGGACAAGATCGTCTCCTGGGACTTCCGCAAGCTGGGGTCGGCGTAGGGCTCACCCGACCTTCTGCGCGGCGGTACGCAGGGCGTCCACCGCCGCCCTGATCGAGGGGCGGCGGTCGGCGTCCGCGCGCCAGACGACGTACACGTGCCGGCGCACCCGCTGCCTGAGCGGCACGAGGACCACGCCCTCGGGGACCGGGTGCCGGCCCAGCAGCGGCGCGATGCACACGCCCAGTCCCGCGGCGACCAGGCCGAGCTGGGTGTGGGTCTCGCCCGCGCGGTGGCCGACGATCGGCTCGACTCCCTTGGAGCGCAGCGTGAACATCAGCCACTCGTGGCAGAACTCGCCCTCGCCCCAGGTGATCCACTCGTCCTCGGCGAACTCCGTGAGGTCCACCTCGTCCCGCGCGGCGAGCCGGTGTCCGACCGGCATGGCGACATCGGCCGGGTCGTCCAGCAGGGGTGCCTTGACCAGGCCGTCGGGCACGGGCATCGGCTTGTTGTACCAGTCCAGGACCACGGCGAGATCCAGGTCGCCGCGGACGACACCGGCGACGCCCCCCTCCGGCTCCAGCTCGCTGGAGCGCACCCGCAGCCCGGGGTGCTCGGCCCGCAGCGCGCCGAGCGCGACCGGGAAGAGCCCGCGGGCGGCGGTCGGGAACGCGGACAGCCTGAGCTCGCCGACGACCTGGCCGCGGTGGGCCTCGAGGTCGGACTCGGCGAGTTCGACCTGCGACAGGATGCGTGCCGCGTGCTCCGACAGCAGCCGGCCGGCGTCCGTGAGCCGTACCCCACGGCCGTTCTTGGCGAGCAGCCGCTGGCCGATCTCGCGCTCCAGCTTGCCCAGTTGCTGGGAGACGGCGGACGTGGTGACGTGCAGCGCGTCGGCGGCGGCGCTCACCGAGCCGTGCCGGGCCAGGGCATCGAGGGTGCGCAGGCGCTCCAGGTTCAACATGTAAGTGATTCTAAGAGATACCTCGTGAGAAATCTCGATTGTGCTACGAGGTTGCCTTCGGCATCGTAGAGACCATGAGCACGGCCACCGCACCCCGGACCCAGTCCCCCGCCCCCGCCAGCCCCCGCGCCCGCCTCGACTGGCGACTCCGCTTCGGCGCCCTGTCCCTGATCTGGGGCTTCAGCTTCCTGCTGATCAAGCTGGGCACCGAGGGCTACGCGCCCTTCCAGGTCACCCTCGGGCGTCTGGTGTTCGGTACGGCGGTACTGGCGGCGGCGATGGCCTTCAAACGGGAGAGGCTGCCGCGCGGGGTCCGGCTGTGGGGCCGCATGGCCGTCGCCGCGTTCTTTCTGAACGCCCTGCCGTTCTCCCTCTTCGCCTACTCCGAGCTGACGATCCCGTCCACGCTGGCCGGCATCTGCAACGCCACCTCTCCCCTGTGGGGCATGGCCCTGTCCCTGGTCGCCCTTTCCGAGGACCGGCCGACCCGGGTCCGCGTGGCCGGGCTCGGGCTGGGCTTCCTGGGCGTCCTGACGGTGCTGGGCGCGTGGCAGGGCTTCCACGGACTGGACGCCAAGGGCACGGCGATGGCTCTGCTGGCGTCACTGAGCTACCCGGTCGGCTGGATCTATGTCCGGCGGACACTGGCCGGGACGGGGAACTCGCATCTGTCGATGACGGGCGCGCAGCTGATGCTCGCAGCGCTTCAACTGGCCGTTGTGACGCCCTTCTTCACCAGCTTCCCCACGCGTTTCCCGCTCGTTCCGCTGCTGGCGATCGCCGCGCTGGGCGCGCTGGGCACGGGGGTGGCGGTTCTCATTCAGTACGGGTTGGTCGCCGAGGTCGGGCCGACCACCGCGCAGATGGTCACGTACTTCATTCCCGTCATCGCCACGGGCGCGGGCGTTGCGATTCTGGGGGAGTCGCTGCGGTGGACGACGCCGGTGGGAGCGGTGATCGTTCTGACGGGGGCGGCTCTGACACAGGTTCGGGGGCGCTTGTCGCGCCCACGCGGCGGAACCGCTCACCTGCCCTCAGCCGTAGACACGCGCCGGTGACGGTCGTACCGCTGCCGCCACCGCGTCTGCCAGCAGGCTGATGTCCTGCTCCGCGAGGGTCGAGATCGTGATGCGGATGCCGGGTGGGGAGGAGACGCGGAAGCGGGCCCCCGGGGCCACCGCCCAGCCCGCCTGCAGCAGACGGGCCACCGCACCGGTCTCGTCGGGGACCGGTACCCACACGTTCATGCCGCTGCGGCCGTGGGCGACGACCCCGCGTTCCGCGAGCGCGTCGACCAGCGCGTCCCGCCGGGCGCCGTACGCCTTCGCCACCGCCGCCCGGTCCACCGCGCCCTCGGCCCACAGCCGGACCACGGCTCGCTGCAGCAGCAGGCTCACCCAGCCCGGGCCGAGGCGCTGGCGGCCGCGTACCCGGTCGACGGTGACCGGGTCGCCGGCGACGACGGCCACACGCAGGTCGGGACCGTAGGCCTTGGAGGCGGAGCGGACGACGGCCCAGTGGTGGGTGACGCCCGCGAGGGGGTGCAACGGGAGGTCGACGATGCCGTGTCCGTGGTCGTCCTCGATCAGCAGGGTGCGCGGGTGGTCGCGCAGGATCGCACGCAGGGCACGCGCGCGCGTGGCGGTCACCGAGGCCCCGGTGGGGTTCTGCGCACGGTCGGTGACGATGAGCGCGCGGGCCCCGGACTCCAGGGCCCGGCGCAGGTCCTCCGGGCGCGGTCCGTCGTCGTCCATACCGACCGGGAGCGTGCACAGGCCCAGCGCCGGGACCAGGTCGAGGACGCTGCCCCAGCCGGGATCCTCGACGGCGACCGCGTCGCCCGGCCTGAGGTGCGCGGCGAGGACGCGCTCGATGGCGTCGAGGGAGCCGGACGTCACGGTCAGCGGGCCCTCCGGGACGCCGTCGGCGTCGAGTTCGGCGCGGGCCGTGCGGACGAGTTCGGGCTCGACCGGGTCGTCGCCGTAGAGGACGGGCCGCCTGTCGCCCTCCTGCGCCGCCGCGGCGAGCGCCGGGGCGAGGCGGGGGAGCAGGGCCGGGTCCGGGTTGCCCGCCGACAGGTCGCGGCCCCCGGCGGGGACCTCCACGCGCAGTTCCTCGCGGCCGGTGGTGGCCGGCTTGGGCCGGACCCGGCTGCCCCGCCGGCCGGCCGTCTCGATGACCCCGCGCTCGCGCAGGGTGCGGTAGGCGGCCGCCACGGTGTTCGGATTCACGCCCAGCCGGGTCGCCAACTCCCGCATGGGAGGCAGGGCTTGACCCGGCTGCAGCGTACCGGCGCCGACCGCGCGCTCGACGCTGGCCGCGATCTCGGCTGCGCCACGCCCTTCGATGGGATACTCTCCTAGCACAAAAGACATTATGCACTAGTGCAATAGACATCGCCAGATCGCCAGATCGTTGTTGTTCGCCGATGGAGGGACCGACATGCAGGGGACGACCGAGGAGAACCGGGCCGCCGCCTACACCCCGACCGACCGCACCGTACCCACGCGCTCCGCGGACCGGGCGTCGTACGACAGGGAACTGGTGCACGCGATACTCGACGAGGGGTACGTCTGCCACCTCGGCTTCGTCCGCGACGGCGCCCCGGTGGTGCTGCCGACCCTGTACGGCCGGGTCGGCGAGCGCCTGTACGTGCACGGATCCACCGGTTCCCGCCCACTGCGGATGACCGGCGGGACCGACCCGGGCCTGCCGGTGTGCCTGACGGTGACCCACGTCGACGGGCTGGTGCTGGCCCGCTCCGCCTTCCACCACTCCATCAACTACCGCTCCGTGGTGGTGCACGGCATCGCGCGCCAGGTCACCGACCCCGAGGAGCGGCGGCTGGCCCTGGACGCGCTGGTGGACCACGTCGTGCCGGGCCGGTCCGCGGACTCCCGGCCCGCCGACAAGAAGGAGCTGGCCGCCACCGCGGTGATCCGGCTGGACCTGGACGAGGTCTCGGCCAAGGTCCGCACGGGCGGCGCGAACGACGACCCGGAGGACCTCGCCCTGCCGCACTGGGCCGGCGTCGTCCCGCTCCGGAAGGGCTACGACGCGCCGCTGCCCAACGCCGATCTGGCGCCGGGCATCGAGCTGCCGGACTACCTGAAGGCCCTGTAGGGCCCGGATTCGGCGGGAGTCACACGGGGACCGACTCCCGGCCACCGCCCCCGCGGGCCTCGCTCACCGCCAGGCCCGCGACCGCGCCGAGCAGGAGCAGCGTGCCGGCCGCGGTGGTCGCCGTGAGCCGCTCACCGAGCAGCACGACGGCGAGCACGGCCGCGGTCACCGGCTCCAGCAGCATGATCACGGAGACGGTGGCGGACCGTACGACGGCCGCCCCGGCGAAGTACAGGGCGTACGCGAGGGCCGTGGGCACGGCGGCGATGTAGAGCACGAGCCACAGCAGCCGCGCCGGGTGGGCGGTGTGCGGGAGCAGGCCCTCGTGCAGTGCGAACGGCAGCAGGCACAGCCCGGTCACCGCGAAGGCCCCGACGGTGGTGTCGGAGGCGTCGGTGCCGCCGCCCCTCCCCCACCAGCGGGTCAGCAGGGTCATGGCGCCGTAGCCCGCGGCGGAGACCAGCGCCAGGAGCACGCCCGCCGGCCGTACGGTCGCCGCCGAGCCGCCGAAGGTCAGCACGGCCAGCCCGGCGAGCGCCCCCGCGACGGCCAGCACCCCGCCGGCGCCGAGCCGTTCGCCGAGCAGCAGCCGGGCGCCGAGCGCGATGAGGACGGGGCCCGCGCCGACGGTCACGACGGTGGCCACGGCCAGGCCGGTCGACTGCACGGCGGCGAAGTAGGCGGTCTGGAACACCGCCAGGCCCAGGCCGGTGGCGAGGACCTTCCCGGCCCTGCGCAGCAGGGGTTCGGTGCCGGCCGGGCGGGTCCAGGGGCGCAGTCCGCGTCCGGCGAGCAGCAGGACCAGGCCCAGTGCGCAGCGCCAGAAGGACAGTCCGAAGGCGCCCATGTCACTGGTCCGGTAGACCAGGGAGGCGGCGGCGCCCGCGGTGCCCCAGGCGGCACCGGTGATGATCAGATAGAGCAGGCCACGCCCGACGGGCAGGCCGGAAGCAGCGTTCGACGTCGTCAAGGGAATCTCTTCCGCAGAAACGCACCCGGAGGTGCGGAAGTTCGAAGGCGGCCCGCTTCAGCGGGGCGCACGGACTTCGTCTGCGGGCAGCACCGTCCCGCCCGGCGCGGATGCGCGGGGCTGATGTCCCGGAGGCCCGCCTCAGGCGGCCGGGGGCGGAAGGACGAGTGCGTTCGACGGCATGAGCGGCACCTTATGCAGTCGTGCCCCGGGGCGACAAATCCCTTTCGACGCCGCCCGCGGCGACCGGCTCGGCCGAGCCCTTCGCGGGAGTCGAGGACTGGGCGATGAACGCGCCGACCAGGACGATCGCGCCGCCGGCCACCTGAGGCGCCGACAGGTGCTCACCGAGCAGCACCCAGGCCAGCACGGTCGCGACGACCGCCTCCAGGCAGGCGACGACACCGGCGACCTGCGGGGAGAGACGGCGCACGGACAGCACCCCGGTGACGTACGCGACGACGGTGGCGATCAGCACGATCCAGCCCAGCAGCGCGAGGGCCGGTACGGCGGTGCCGTCGAGGTGCGCCGAACCGGTCAGCACCGACCAGCGCATGCCCCAGGGGCGGGCGACGAGCGTCAGTACGACGGCGCCGACGAGCAGGCCGTAGGCGATGACGCCGAGCGGGTCCGGTGCCTCGTCGCCCGCGTCGCCACCGTGGTCGGCCAGGACGAAGTAGCCGACCTGGCAGCAGGCGGCGCCGAGCGCGAAGAGCAGGCCGAGAGCGTCGAAGCTCAGGCCCGACCAGACCTCCACCACACAGGCGAGGCCACCGGCGGCCAGGACCACGCCGAGCGCGGCGGCGCGCGTCACGGGCCGCCGTTGCACGAACCGGACCCAGCCGAGCACCAGCGCGGGAGCCAGGTACTCGATGAGCAGGGCCACGCCCACCGGTATACGGGACAGCGCGGCGAAGTAGCAGGCCTGGACGCCGGCGACGGCGAGGAGTCCGAACCCGGCGAGCAGCGCGGGACGGCGGCGCAGCAGCGCGCGGTGCCGTACGGCGACGGGCAGCATGACGACGGCGGCGCCGGACACCCGCAGCCAGACCACGTGGAGCGGGTCGAGTCCCGCCTCGATCAGCGGCTTCGCTGCCACCCCGGACCCGCCGAAGGCGAGCGCCGAGGCCAGCGCCAGACCGAGCCCGACGCCCTTGCCGCGGCTGCCCTGACTGCTCTCTGACATATGCACCGGCACATGATGACAGGCGGCGACATGAGCGTCATCCCCGTTGACACCTGTCTCAGGTGATGGACCTCGAGGGATGGCCACGAAGAGGACGAACCGCAGGGGCTCGACGTCCGCCGGCGTCGGTGGATCGGCCCGCGGGCGTCAGTGGATCGGCCCGGCGTCGCCGGCGCACTCGTCCACGCCCGGTTCGAGCGGGGCGTTCAGCTCGCGGATTCCGGCGTGTTCGAGAACCTCCACGGCCCGCGAACCCGGGTCCGCGGTGAGCGCGGCGAGGAGGTCCATGCCGCTGACGCGGGGCTCGCCACGCAGCCTGGCCCGCTCGCGGGCGGCGGCGAGGGCCGCGGCGGCCGCGGGCGACCACCCGGCCGTGTCCTTCGGCTCGCGTGGCGCGGGAACGGCCGGGGCGGGAACGGCGGGAAGCGCGCCGGAGTCCTCGACGCTGCCCTGCCAGCGCAGCCCGTAGCCGATGCTGCGCTGCACGAGGTAGCCGAGCAGCCGGGCGAGCTGCTGCGGGCCGCCGACGGCGGCGCGGACCTCGGGGTCGAGCTCCAGGAGGGAGTGCAGCAGATGGGCGGTGTCGGTCTGGCGGTCCCCGTCCCGGACGGCCCTGCGGCGGGCACCGGCGACCACCGCTGCCAGCTCGGCGCCGAGCACGGCATCGTCGTCCAGGTGCGCGGCCGTCTCGTCAGGGGCGGTCCAGGGGGCTGTACGGGGGTGCACAACCCCCACCCCATCAGCCTCAGCGGGCCGAGTCATCCACGAGGGGAACCATCTTCGCGTCCCACACAGAGTGGACCTCGGCGTTCGCGATCTCATCCTTACGGAGGAGATTCGGCCGATCCGACCCGAGGGGCGCGCGCCGCCTTGCCACGCGCCCTTACGCAACCACTGCGCGCCCTCACTCGTCCCGCCCCTGCGTGGAGAGCGTGGGCGGGTGCCGGCCGGCGGCAAGCAGTACGTGTACGGGGTGTACGTCCCCGAGGACGCCGTGCCCCTTCGGCCGCGGATTCCTGACGGTTCATCAGTATTGAATGTTCGCGCCCCTGCGGCTACGTTCCGCGACACCCTAGCCCGCTACGCCCGATCCGAAGGGGTGGTCGCATGGCCGAAGTCAGCGCCGAGGCACGCATCCAGGCACCGGCCGAGAAGGTGTGGGCCCAGCTCACCGACTGGTCGTCGTACGGAGAGTGGAACGCCACCCACACCAACTTCCCCGAAGGAGGCCCGGAGAACCTGGCCGTGGGCGGGACCTTCCAGGAGAACATGAAGCTGATGGGCTTCCCGGCCGAGGTCGACTGGACCATCGAGGAGCTACAGCCGGCACGGGTGTTCGCCATCCGGGGCAAGGGCCCGATGGCGGTGACGGTCGCCACCCGCTACACCCTCACACCCGACGGCGACGCGACGGCCGTCCGGATCGACGGCGAGTTCACCGGCGCCGCGGTGTCACTGATGGCGGGCAAGCTGAAGGACTCGGCGACGGCCGCGCTGAACGAGTCGCTGCGCAAGCTGGCCGGCCTGGTCGCCTGAGCCGGGACACGGGAAGGCGCCCCACGGAGGTGCTTCCGTGGGGCGCTCGGACCGTCGTACGCGCTCAGTGCTCGTCGGCGAGGATGAGGTACAGCTTCTTGCGGGCGTCGTTGATGACACCCAGCGCCTTCTCGCGCTGTTCCTTGCTGCCGGTCTTCCAGACCTGACCGAAGGCCTCCATCAGACCGAA
Organism: Streptomyces puniciscabiei; assembly: GCF_006715785.1. Taxonomy (NCBI): domain Bacteria; kingdom Bacillati; phylum Actinomycetota; class Actinomycetes; order Kitasatosporales; family Streptomycetaceae; genus Streptomyces; species Streptomyces puniciscabiei. Next base: position 6,148,355 of record NZ_VFNX01000001.1, on the reverse strand, counting down.
GCCGGCCTGGCGGATCTCGCCGAGCGCCTCCCAGTCGACCCCGCGCGAGGCCTCCTCCCAAGGAGCCTCCGGGCCCTCGTCGGCGGCGGCGCGTCCGGCCTCGGTGAGCGCGAACAGCTTCTTGCCGCCCTCGCTCTCGCTGGCGATCAGGCCCTCGTCCTCCAGCAGCTGGAGCGTGGGGTAGACCGAGCCCGGGCTGGGCTTCCAGGCGCCGCCGCTGCGTTCGGCGATCTCCTGGATCATCTCGTAGCCGTGCATGGGGCGGTCCTTGAGCAGGGCCAGGATCGAGGCCCGCACATCACCGCGCCGGGCCCGCCCCCTCGGGCCGCCGCGCCCCCGGGGTCCCCAGGGGCCGGACCCGAAACCGGGGCCGCCGGGGCCGAACCCCGGACCGCCCGGACCAAAGGGCCCGAAGGCGGCGCGCCGCCCGTCGAATCCACCGAAGCCCCGCAGGCCGGGGCCCTCGTGCCGATGTCCACGCTCATGTCCATGGGTACGCATCGTGATCACTCCATTCCATCGATGATCTGTCACGTCTGCATCGCGTATCGTTCGCGATGTCTCAACGATATATCGGAACCGATCGCATACCAAGCCCCGTACCGAAAGTTGGCTGCCCGGGGCGCTACTGCTGGTCAGCCGCTCGCAGCGGGCAGCCGGTGCCGACACGCGAGGTGAGGTCCGCGCGGAGTGCGCTCAGTTCGGCCATGCGCGCGTCGATGACCCGGATCTTGTCCTCGAACAGTGCGGACAGGGCCTCGGCGCTGTCGGGGGCCTCCCGCAGTTCCTCACCGTGCCGGGCGATCTCGGCCAGGGTGAAGCCGAGCGCCTGAGCGGTGCGGACGTAGCGCAGCCAGATCACGGTCTCCGGGGGGAAGTCGCGGTAGCCGTTGGGCAGACGGTCGCCGTCGAGCAGGCCGACGCGCTCGTAGAAGCGCAGGGTGTCCTTCGACAGCCCCGTGCGCGCGGCCAGTTCTCCGATGCGCATGACTCCCCCGCCCCGACTACCCCACGACCAGGCCGACTTGACCTTGGAGCGTACTCCACTGTTTAGCGTGGGCGGCGCCCAAGCGAGCCGACCCGAGGAGCCCCCAGGTGATCCCTGCCGCCCCTGCCACCTCGTCCTATCTGCGCCTCGTCCGTACGAGCGGCTGGTACGACCTGATCATCACCGCCGGTTTCGCGACGCCCTGGACGTACGCACTGGTGCACCGCCTGCTGTCGGCCGGCGGCGCGGCGGCCGGCCTCGGGACCATGCCCGCGCTCACCCCCATGCAGACCCTCTACGCCAACCTGATGGGCTCGGTGGTGGTGGTCTGGTCCGTCCTGCGCGTCGTCCGGCCCCTTCCCCTGCACGGCCTCCTCGACGGCACCGCGCGCGTCCTGTTCTCCCTGTGGCAGGCGTACGCGCTGGCGCACGGTGGGCCCGGGGTGCTGTGGCCGTTCCTGGTGGTGGAGGTGTCGTTCGGCGTCGCCCAACTCACCCCGTGGGCGCGGCCGCGTGCCGCCACCGTGCGGAAAACGTGCCAGAACTCGTGAATTGGCCTTGGGCGGGCGTCCGTCGGAGCACTAGCGTCGGCGCCATGCGCATGCGAATCGTGGACGCCTTCACCGACCGCCCCTTCGCCGGCAACCCGGCCGGGGTCCTGCTCCTCGACGACGTCTTCCCGGACGACGACTGGCTCCAGAACGTCGCCATGGAGGTCAACCATGCCGAGACCGCGTTCGCCCACCCGCTGCCCCAGGGCGGCGAGGCGGACTGGGCGCTGCGCTGGTTCACGCCCGTCGCCGAGGTCGCGATGTGCGGGCACGCCACGCTCGCCACGGCCCACGTCCTGCACACCACCGGCGCCCACGAGGGCCCGGTGCGGTTCACCACCCGCAGCGGCGTGCTCATCGCCACGCCCGCCCCGGACGGCTCGATCACCCTCGACTTCCCGACGGCCCCGCTCACCCCGGCCGAGATCCCGGCCGGGGTCGCCGAGGCCCTCGGCGCGGAGCCGGTCGCCGCCTTCGACACCGGCCCGAACGTGGGGGACCTGCTGGTGGAGCTGGCCGACGAGAAGACGGTCCTGGGCCTCGCGCCGGACCACAGGGCGCTCGGCGCCTTCTCCACGCGCGGCATCATCGCCACCGCCCGCGCCGACGACCCGTCCCGCGGCTACGACTTCGTCTCCCGCTGCTTCTTCCCGAACGTCGGCATCGACGAGGACCCGGTCACCGGCAGCGCCCACACCGCGCTCGCCCCGCACTGGTCCGCCCGCCTGGGCCGCGACGACCTCACCGGGCTGCAGGCCTCCCGCCGCACCGGCCTGGTCCGCACCGCTCTGCGCGGCGAGCGCACCCTGCTCACCGGCCGCGCGGTCACGGTCATCGAGGGCGAACTGCACGCCTGAGCGGGCGGTCCCGGTGCTCAGGCCGTCGGCAGCCAGCCCACCTTGCCCGCGAGCAGGGCGTAGCCGACGAACGCGCCGATGTCGAGCAGGGAGTGCGCGACGACCAGCGGGCCGACCCGCCCCCAGCGGCGGTACAGGTACACGAACACCACGCCCATCACCATGTTGCCGATGAAGCCACCGACGCCCTGGTAGAGGTGGTACGAGCCGCGCAGGACCGCGCTGGCGACCAGGGCGGTCCCCGGGGTCCAGCCCAACTGCCCCAGTCTGCGCAGCAGATAGCCGACCACGATGACCTCTTCGAGGATCGCGTTCTGCAGGGCGGACAGGATCAGCACCGGGAACTTCCACCACACGTCCGGCAGCGCCTCGGGCACGACCGTGAGGTTGAAGCCGAGGCCGCGGGCGGCCAGGTAGAAGGCGATCCCGGTGCTGCCGATCACGGCCGCGATCCCGGCACCCCGGCCCAGGTCCGGCCAGGGCCGGGTGCGGTCGAAGCCGAGGGTGCGCAGGCTGCCGCCCTCGCGGATGAGCAGATGGGCGACCAGGGCGACGGGGACCAGCGCGGTGGCGATGCCGAACAGCTGCCAGGCCAGGTCGAGCCAGGGGCGGCCGGGCGCGGCCGAGGCGTTGAGAGTGGCCGCCTGGTCCTTCAGGCCGCCCGGCTTGGTGACGGCGCCGATGAAGCTGATCAGCGCGGAGACCCCGCTCGCTCCCAGCGACAGCGCCAGGACGAGCAGCGTCTCGTCCCGCAGGATGCGCCGCGGGTCGCGCTGCCGCGCCCCGGAACCGGCCACCGAGTCAGCCTCCACCTGCACCCCTGCCTCCATCCGGCTCATGGGCCCCTGACTGACCCACCTCTGCCCGGCAAGGATCGCAGAAGGAGATGTGAGGAGGGCGTACACCCTTTTCTTCGCGCCCGGGGCGGCCGGCACCTCCGTGATCTCGTCACCCCTCCGTCATCCCAAGGGCACCGCCTCCGGCAGCCCCACCGGCCACATGTGCACCGGCTCCCCCACATGCATCAGCTCGGCATAACGCCGCGTCGTGGCCGCCAGCGCCGCCTGACGGGACAGCCCTTGTTCCAGGGCACGGTGAAACGTGGCCGCCTGCCAGGCCGCCCCGTTCACCCGCCGCCGGCAGCGCTCCTCGATGACGCCCAGGTAGAGGTCGCGGTCGGCCGCCTCCACGCCCCACGCGTCCAGCCCGGCCGAGGCCAGCGGCAGCAGCTCGTCGCGGACCAGGGTGACCGCGTCGACCTCGCCCGTGCCGCCGTAGCGTCCCCGCCGGGGCCACACGAACCGCGCGTCGATGCCGTACCGGCACGCGGCGTCGAAGTTGGCCTCGGCCACGGCGAAGGGCAGCCGGGTCCACACCGGGCGGGACTCCTCGGCCAGGGCGCGGACCAGGCCGTAGTAGAAGGCCGCGTTGGCGATCACGTCGGTGATGGTCGGCCCGGCCGGCAGCACCCGGTTCTCCACCCTCAGGTGCGGGACGCCGTCGGCGATGCCGTACACCGGCCGGTTCCAGCGGTAGATCGTGCCGTTGTGCAGCACCAGCTCGGCCAGCCTGGGTGTGCCGCCCGCCTCGATGATCTCCAGCGGCTCCTCGTCGTCGCAGATGGGCAGCAGGGCGGGGAAGTAGCGCAGGTTCTCCTCGAACAGGTCCTGGACCGAGCTGATCCACCGCTCGCCGAACCAGATCCGCGGCCGTACGCCCTGCGCCTGGAGCTCGGGTGGGCGGGTGTCGGTGGACTGCAGGAACAGCGGGGGCCGGGACTCGCGCCACAGTTCGTGACCGAACAGGAACGGGGAGTTGGCGCCGACGGCGATCTGCGCGGCGCAGGCCACCTGTGCCGCGTTCCACACGTCGGCGAACCGGGCCGGGGTGACCTGCAGGTGCAGCTGTACCGAGGTACAGGCGGCCTCGGGGACGATCGACTTGGAGGTGCAGACGAGGTGTTCCACGCCGTCGATGTCGAGCCGGAAGTCCTCGCCGCGCGCGGCCACGATCTGGTCGTTGAGCAGGGTGTAGCGGTCGTTCTCGGAGAGGTTGGAGGAGACCAGGTCGTCGCGGTCGAGCGTGGGCAGGATGCCGATCATGACGATGCCGGCGTCCACCTCGCCCGCCTTGCGGTCCGCGTAGGCGAGGGAGGTTCGCAGTTCCTCGGCGAGCCGGTCGAATACCCGGCCACCCAACCGGTGTGGGGCTATGTTGACTTCCAGGTTGAACATGGCAAGTTCTGTTTGGAAATCGCGGCTCGCGATGCGCTCCAGTACCTGCCCGTTCAACATTTTCGGCATGCCGTCAGGCCCCGCGAGATTCAATTCGATCTCGACTCCCATGAGGTTCTTCGGACGATCGAACCGCTTCTCCCGCAGCAGTCGCTCCAGCCCCGCGAGGCACTTCTGGAGCTTTTCTCGGTAGCGCTGGCGATCGGACAGGTCGAACCGCCCCGCCACGACCTTCTCCCCCATCGAAGTGTCCCTCCTCGGATGGGCGGGCCGACGATCCGGCCGCCGGGCTCCCGGGTGCAGGGGGGATGATGCCCAGTGGAAGCGATCGATAACGTCCCGCGCGGGCCCGGCACCCGCTACTGTGTCGGAATGTTCCCCGCGGCACATTCACGGGGCATGCCTCGGTCTGCACCCACGGGTTCCCGCAGCACCTCGTGAAAAACGCCGACGACATTCGGCCGACCGTTACCGGCGCGTATTCCGAGGTCAGCGGCGGCGGAGGGACCGGGAAACGGGAGGAGCCCCGCAAAACTCCGGCGTATTACCGCCTTGCGCGACTTCCCGAAATGGGATAGACGAAACAACGGCCGAACAAGCGTCATATAAACTTCGCCCACAAGGCAGAAGGTTGACGCCTCGGTCCTGGTTCCTGCCGTGTCCAGGCCGTCCCGGTGACGGGCGGCAGGCCGAGCCGTACCCATGTTCACCAACCTGGGCCTTAACCCTTCCGGCCTTCCGTGAGCAGACAGCGCCGTCCGCCCCACCCCTCCTCGCGCCGCTGCGCCTGTCGTACGAGAGAGGCGACCCACATGCCGCTGCACGTGCCCTCCGCCCCCGCGCCTGCCCTGCGTTCCGTCCTCACCGCCCTCGGTTCGCCCACCGCGGTCCGTGAGGCCCGCACCCCCTCCCTGCGCGCCGCGCAGGGGCCGACGACACCCGAACTGCCGCTGCCCGTGCATGTACTGGAGCGCATCACCGCACCGGGCCTGTCCGCGACCCGGCTGGCCGGCTGGCGCTTCCTGATCCGCTGCGGCGACCGGGCGGTGGCCGCGGCGGACACCATGCTGACCCCCGACGGCTGGGCCTTCTCACACTTCTTCGAGGGCCCCTACGTCCCCTCCACCGAGCGCGCCCTGCAGCAGGCCGAGGCGCTGCAACAGCCCTACCAGGCCCGGCTGCTGTCCGTGCCCGACCTGTACATGCTCACCCTGTGGCTGCACGGCGACATCACCGCCGACGGAGCCCAGGGACAGCCGGCCGACACCGATCTGCTCGTCCCGCTGGCGCCGGCGCCGCCCGGTATACCGGCGCACCGTCCGTTCCGCGTCGCCGAGTTGCTGCCGGTGCTGACCCATCGCGCGACCCCGCTGCCGTTGCTCGGCGCGCCCGTCCTGGACTCCCCCGCCGCCTGACCGATCGCCCGCGTACCCCGCTTGCCCGGCCGGCAGGCGGGGTACCTCCATGTCAGGGGTCCGGCCTGCAGGGACTAGCCCGTTCCGGCCACCGCGAACCATCCGAAGTGACCGTGCACTTGGACTGAACCGTCCGCCCGGGTGACGCGTCATGAACCTGTGAGAAGCGGTGCTGCGAAATCCCTGCGGAATGACGCCGAGAGGGCAACACTGGGTTCCGACCGACTATCACCACGGGGGACGGCCATGACCACGACAGAGCGAAAGATCCCACCCATGTGCCAGCACCAGCCACCGTGTCCGCCAGCCGAGTCCGCCGACCGGGAGTCCGCCCGTCTCGTGGCGCACCACCCGGAGCAGGGATGGAGTCTGCTGTGCAACGGCGTCCTGCTCTTCGAGGACACCGGTGAGCTGCTGCCCGACGGCCGGATCATCGCTCCGCACCGCCCGCTCGGTGCGGAGCAGGTGATGACCGCCGCCTGAGCGGAGCGCGGGCGAACGACCCGAGGGGCCGGCCGCACCCGGTGAGGTGCGCACCGGCCCCGATGTGCGTCCAGAGATGGCTACCGGGCGTGACCGGGCGCTAGCGCAGTGCCTCCCGCAGTGCCCGGTACGCCGGCTTGGGGTTCAGTTGCTCGTCCCACGGCAGAGCGGCGCCCTCGCCCAGGAAGACGGCCGGGATCCAGGAGTATTTGTCGGTGTAGTCCCAGATGGTCACGCCGACGCACCTGCGCACCGCCAGGCAGGCCAGGGTCAGCTGCCGGTACCAGCTCGCCTGCTCGGCCAGCTTCTCCTCGGTCGCCGGCAGCTGCATCCGTACGTCGACCTCGGTGAGGGCGGTGTCCAGGCCAAGGCCGGAGAAGCGGCGCAGGTTGTCCTGGAGGCTGGTGGGATAGCCGTACTGCAGGGCCAGATGGGTCTGGAAGCCGATGCCGTCGAGCGGCACGCCGCGGGCCCTGAGGTCCTTGGCCAGCGTGTAGTAGGCGTCGCTCTTCGGGCCGACCGCCTCGATGTTGTAGTCGTTCAGGTAGAGCTTCGCGTGCGGGTCGGCCTGGTGCGCCCAGCGCAGGGCGTCGGCGATGTAGCCGGGGCCGAGGGTCTTGTACCAGAGGGTCTCGCGATAGGTCCCGTCCTCGTTGAAGGCCTCGTTGACGACGTCCCAGGAGTACACCTTGCCCCGGTAGTGCCGTACTTCCGTGGTGATGTGCTTCTTCAGCACGGCCCGCAGCTCGCTCGCGGTCCACTGCCGGGAGGTGAGCCAGTCGGGCAGCTGGCTGTGCCAGACCAGGGTGTGGGCGCGGACCCGCTGGTGGTTCCTCCGGGCCAGGTTCACGATCTGGTCGCCGTCGGTCCAGTCGAAGACGCCCTGCTGCGGCTCGGTCGCGTACCACTTCATGCCGTTGCCGGGCGTGATCATGTCGAACTCGCCACCGAGGATCTTCGTGTAGGCGCTGTCGGTGAGTTCGGGGTTGTCGGTGGCGCTGCCGAAGTACCGGCCGTGGCGTTCGGCCAGGTCGGCGAGAGTGGGCTGCCGTGCGTGAGCCGGGGTGGCCTGCGCGGCGGGGGCGGCGAGTGCGGCGGCGACGAGGGCGGCCGCGAGGGCCCCGGCGACTCTGAGACGCGTGCTCTTGCTGGGCATGGTGCGACTCCTGTCTCTGAAGGGTGTCAGCCCTTGGTGGCGCCCGCGGTGAGGCCGCCGACGAGCTGGCGTTCGGCGACCGAGTAGAAGGCGAGGGCGGGGACCATGGCGAGGACGAGGTAGGCGAAGACGCGTGCGGTGTCGGCGGAGTACTGGCCCTGGAACTGCTGCACGCCGATCGGGATGGTCCACCAGGTGTTGTCGGTGAACACCAGCAGCGGCAGGAAGAAGTTGTTCCAGCTGGTGACGACCGCGAGCACGGAGACCGTGCCGAGCGCGGGCCGGGCCATCGGCAGCAGCACCCGCCAGAAGAAGCCGAGCGGTCCGCAGCCGTCGAGCGTGGCCGCCTCCTCCAGTTCGCCGGGGATCTGCCGGAAGAAGCCGCGCAGGATGATGATCGTCATCGGCAGCCCGAACGCGGCCTGCGGCAGGATCACGCCCAGCGGGTTGTCCAGCAGGCCCATCGAGCGCAGCAGCAGGAACAGCGGCAGCGCCGCCACCGCGAACGGGAACATCAGCCCCATCGTGAACAGCGTGAACAGCGCTTCACGCCCCCGGAAGGCGAACCGCGCGAAGGAGAACGCGGCCAGCGCCGAGACCGCGACGACGATCACCGTCGTACCGACCGCGATCAGCGTGCTGTTGCCGACCAGCCGCCAGAAGGAGCCCGAGCCGAGGATGTCGCCGTAGTTGGAGAACACCCACGGCTTGGGCAGCCCGACCGGGTTGCGGGAGAGCTGGTCGGTGGACTTGAAGCCGGAGAGCAGCGCGTACAGCAGCGGTACGGCCATGACGGCGCCGACCGCCACCAGGACGACGTGCAGCGGGAGCGTACGACCCCTGCGGCGGACACTCATGCTCCGGCTCCCCTCATGTTCGTGGTGGCCCCTTCGAGGTCGCGGCGCAGGACGAACCGCTGGTAGGCGAGGGCGAAGACGAGGCTGATGGCGAACATGACCACGCTGATCGCGCTGGCGTAGCCGACCTGGTAGCGCTTGAAGCCGTACTGGAACATGGTCACGGCCATCGTCTCGGAGTGGTGGTCGGGACCGCCCGCGGTGACCACCCAGACCAGGTCGAACAGCTGGATCGACCCGATCACGGACAGGAACACGCTGATCCGCAGCGTGGGCGCGAGCAGCGGCAGGGTGACGTGCCGGAAGCGCTGCCAGGGGTTCGCGCCGTCGACGATCGCCGCCTCGGTCAACTCTGCCGGTATGGACTGCAGTCCGGCCAGATAGAGCATCATGTGGAAGCCGAAGTACTTCCACATCATGACGAGGAAGAGCGTGGCCATGACGGTGGAGGTACCGGCGAACCACTGGCCGCCGAGCCCGTCGAGGCCGATGGCTTTCAGGACGTGGTCGGCCAGACCCTGGTCCGGGGCGAAGATCATGCCGAAGAGCACGCCGGTGATGGCCTCGGACAGCACGTACGGCGCGAAGAACAGCATCCGGTACACCGCCCGGCCGCGCACCTTCTGGTTGAGCAGGACGGCCATGGCGAGCGCGAACGGCAGTTGCAGCGCCAGCGACAGCACGACCAGCAGCAGCATGCGCCACAGGTCGCCGAGGAACACCGGGTCCTGCAGCAGCCGGCTGAAGTTGTCGGTGCCGGTGTAGTCGGACGGCATCCCGAAGCCGCCCCAGCGGAAGAAGGACGCGTACAGCGCGAACAGGATCGGCAGCAGGACCAGGGCGCCGAAGAGCACGAGGGCGGGCAGTTGCAGGCCGACGGCGGTGAGCCAGTGCAGGGCACGCCGACGCGCGCGCTGCCGGCCGGCGTCGGCCGCCGGGGCGGGTGGGACGGCGCCGGGCCCGCTTCGTCCACCCCGTTCGCCCCGCTGATCCGAGAGGAAGGTGGAGGTCATCGGGCGGCCTACTGCTCCTGCTTCGCGGTGCTGGTGATCGCCTGCGTGACCTGCTGCGGGGACTTGGAGCCGGCGATCAGCCCGGCCACGCTGTCGTTGACCTGCTGGCCGAGGGCGGGGGCGTAGGCCTGGTCGAGGTAGAGCTGGAAGCCGGTGGCGCCCTTCAACTGGGCCTGCACCGCCTTGAGGTTGGGGTCGGTGAGGACGCTCTCGGCCGCCGGCACCAGGGGCAGCACACCGGTCCTCTTCACCAGCTCCTTGTCGGTGGTCTCAGAGGCGAAGAACTTCAGGAAGTCCACGGCCGCCTGCGGGGCACCCTTGCGCAGGGCGTGGCCGCCGCCTCCGCCGAACACCTCGGTGATCTTCCCGGCGCCGCCCTCGACCTCGGGGAACGGGAAGAAGCCGAGGTTCGCGCCGAGCCCCTTGCCCGCGTCCGCCTCCACGACCGGCGCCCACTGACCCATGAGTTCCATGGCGGCCCTGCCGTTGCCGACGGTCGCAGCCTGCCCGGTCGGGGAGGAGTAGGCCGCCCCGAGGAAGCCCTTCTGGAAGGGCTGGAGATCGACCAGGTCCTTCAGGTGCTGCCCGGCCTGGACGAATCCGGCGTCGCTGAAGTCCTTCTTCTCATTGGCCTTCCGCAGCGCGTCGACCCCCGCTGTCCGCATCGCGAGGTACGCCCAGTAGTACATGCCGGTCCAGCTCTCCTTGCCGGCGAGCGCCAGCGGGGTGATCCCGGCGGACTTGAGCTTCTTCACGGCGTCCAGGAAGCCGCTCCAGGTGGTCGGGGGCGCGCTGATCCCGGCCCTCTTGAAGAGCGCCTTGTTGTACCAGAAGCCGATCATGCCGATGTCGAACGGGATGCCGTACAGCTTGTCGTCGATGAGGTACGGCTGCTTGGCCACCGACAGCAGTCCGTCGGCCCAGGGCTTGGTGCGGTCGGTGAGGTCCTCGACCAGCCCGGCGTCCACCTGCTGCTTGAGTACGCCACCGCCCCAGGTGTGGAAGATGTCCGGCAGCTTCCCGGAGGCGATCAGCGCGGTCATCTTCGACTTGTAGGCGTCGTTCTCCAGCTGGACGATCTTGACCTTGACCTTGGGGTTCTGGGCCTCGAACTTCTTGGCGAGACCGGCCCACACGGTCTTGGTGGGTTCGGTGGTCGAGATGTTCCACCACTCGATCGTGGTCGTCCCCGAGGACGACCCCCCGTCCGAGCCGCCGCCGCAGCCGCTGAGTGCGGTCCCACCGAGACCGGCGGCGACGGAGGCCGCCAGAAAGCCGCGGCGGGACAGTGCAGGGTCGCCCATCTTGCGCTCCTTCGAAAAATTTCGGAGTGGCTTCACAGGGGTGGTTCCGAAACATTCGAAGGAAATTCCGAACGTTCCGAACGGCGACTCTAGGAACGCACGTGGGGAGCGTCAAGGTGTCGTGCAGGAGGTCGTGGGTGCGAGGTGAAACCAGGCGGCGCGGGGGCAACCGGTGCTGCGCGAGCGGCGGAGCGGTGAAGTCGTCCCGGCGAGCAGCCGGTACCACCAGCGCGGCCCGCTTCCGGAAGCCGATGCCGGACCGCATCGGCAGCGGCCTGGCCCGATCTCGAAACTTTCGACGCTCGGCGCCGAACGGAAGCCGCTCGCGAAGACATCGTCCGCCGGGCTGGTCCGATCGCCGGTACAGGAGTGGGATGGAAGGAAGCAAGGGCCTTGCAGGGCGGGCACGTCCGCGCGCGAGACGCCCTGGCGTCGCCCGCGAGGAACGGTGGAGTGATGTCCGGTTACGACGCCTCGGCGACCACCCGGGTGGTGGTCGGTGTGAACGGCTCCCTGGGCAGCGTCACGGCCCTGCGGCGGGCCACTGCGCTTGCCCGCCGGCTGGGGGCGGAGCTCTGGCCGGTGCTGGCCTGGGAACCACCGGGCGGTGACGCCGCCGCGCGCCGCTCCCCCGCCGCCGGCCTGCTGGTCGAGGACTGGCAGCGACTGGCCAGGCAGCGACTGGCCTCGGTCCTCGAGGAGATCTTCGGCGGGGAGGCCCCCGGCGTACCGATGCACGCCGTCGTCGTCCGCGGCGCCGCCGGCCCCGCGCTCGTGGCCACGGCGGACCGGGAGGGCGACGTCCTGGTGGTGGGCGCCGGCAGGCGCGGTCTGCAGCGCGCCTTCTCGGGCCGCGTTTCCCGGCACTGCCTGGCTCACGCCGTGTGCCCGGTGCTCGCGGTGCCCCCGTCCCCGCTGGAGTCGGAGCTGCTGTCCGTCCACCGGCGCAACACCTGGCATCTGCGCATGGACATCCGCCGCCTCTGAGGCCCGGCCCCGCGCGTCGACGGCTCGACCAGGCTCGCTGGAGTCAGGGAGCCCGGGCGCCGGCGTGCCGCTCGGGCGAGGGCTGCGAAACGACGCCCACGGGCACTCGGCCGGGGACACGGATGACACTCGGTGGCCGCCCACGGGGCGGCGGCGCGACCTGCGACCGGGACGGACCCGCTCCCGGCACCACCTCTCCGGCCTCAGCTTCTTGATGCGGGTCTGGCGTCACCGGGTCATTCTTAACGCAAGATTGACGCGCTCCGGGCCCGTATCCGTGGGCCGAGGCGTCACTCTCTGCTTACGCTGATGCCGCCATCCGCGTGATGGCCGGAAAAGAGCTGAGCCGCACACAGGAGCCCACTGATGGCCACGACCGAGCAGCCTCCCAGTACCAACCGCCTCCGGACCTGGATGCTGGAGGGGCTGTCCGACATGGGCAAGGCCGGGGGCCACACCGGCCCGCACGCCGAGCCGGAGCCCGCCCACCAGGGCCAGCGCTGGTGGCGCGTGATGTGCCTGACGGGTGTCGACTACTTCTCGACCCTCGGCTACCAGCCGGGCATCGCGGCGCTCGCGGCGGGACTGCTGGGGCCGATCGCGACCATCGTCCTCGTCATCGTCACCCTGGCCGGCGCGCTTCCCGTGTACCGCCGGGTCGCCGAGGAGAGCCCGCGCGGCGAGGGTTCGATCGCCATGCTGGAGCGGCTGCTGTCCTTCTGGCAGGGCAAGCTCTTCGTGCTCACGCTGCTGGGCTTCGCCGCCACCGACTTCCTGATCACCATCACCCTGTCGGCCGCCGACGCCTCCACCCACCTGGTGGAGAACCCGCACCTGACCAACGCGCTGCACGGCAGGCAGATGCTGATCACCCTGGTCCTGGTGGCGCTGCTCGGCGCGGTGTTCCTCAAGGGCTTCCTGGAGGCGATCGGCGTCGCGACCGCGCTGGTCGGCGTCTACCTCGCGCTGAACGTCGTCGTCGTGGCCGTCGGCCTGTATCACGTGGTCACCGCGGGACATGTGATCACCGACTGGTCCAGCGCGCTGACCGCCCAGCACGGCAACATCTTCGTCATGATCGGCCTCGCGCTGCTCGTCTTCCCCAAACTCGCCCTCGGCCTGTCCGGCTTCGAGACCGGCGTCGCCGTCATGCCGCACGTCCAGGGAGATCCCGAGGACACCGAGGAGAAGCCGACCGGCCGGATCCGGGACACCAAGAAGCTGCTCACCACGGCCGCGCTGATCATGAGCGCCTTCCTCATCGCCTCCAGCTTCGTCACCACGCTGCTCATCCCGGAGAACGAGTTCAAGACCGGCGGTCAGGCCAACGGGCGCGCTCTCGCCTACCTCGCGCACGAGTACCTCGGCGGCGCCTTCGGCACGGTCTACGACGTCTCGACCATCGCGATCCTGTGGTTCGCGGGCGCCTCCGCCATGGCCGGTCTGCTGAACCTGATGCCGCGCTACCTGCCGCGCTACGGCATGGCCCCGCACTGGGCCCGTGCCGTGCGCCCGATGGTCATCGTCTTCACGCTCATCGCCTTCCTGGTCACCTGGATCTTCGACGCCAACGTCGACGCGCAGGGCGGCGCCTATGCCACCGGCGTGCTGGTGCTCATCAGCTCCGCGGCGATCGCGGTGACCATCGCCGCGCGCAAGGCGGGGCAGCGCAAGTGGACCGTCGGGTTCGCCGTGATCTCCGCGGTGTTCCTCTACACGACCGTGGTGAACGTCATCGAGCGCCCGGACGGTGTGAAGATCGGTGCCTGCTTTATCGTCGGCATCATCCTGGTCTCGCTGCTGTCCCGGCTCGCCCGCGCCTTCGAACTGCGCGTGACCAGCGTGACCCTCGATCCGATGGCGGAACGATTCGTCCGGGACATGGCCAGCCGGAAGATACGGTTCATCGCCAACGAGCCCGGCCATCGCGACAAGGCCGAGTACCGGGACAAGGTCGAGCAGATCCGGGCCGACAACGACATGCCGGAACAGGAGGACTTCGTCTTCGTCGAGGTCACGGTCACCGACCCCTCCGAGTTCGAGGCGGGGCTCACCGTACGCGGCGAGGTCCTGCACGACCGCTACCGTGTGCTCACCCTGGAGTCCTCCTCCATCCCCAACGCCCTCGCCGCGCTCCTCCTCCATGTGCGCGACGCCACCGGCTGCACCCCGCACATCTACTTCGAGTGGACCGAGGGCAACCCCTTCGCCAACTTCCTGCGTTTCTTCCTCTTCGGCCAGGGCGAGGTCGCCCCCGTCACCCGCGAGGTGCTGCGCGAGGCGGAACCGAACCGGGAACTCCGGCCGCGGGTGCACACCGGCTGAGACCGGGCGGGAGGCGACGCCCGAGGCAGGCGGCAGCGCCGCGCTCGCTCTACCGGCCGAACCAGCGCCTGGGCGGCCGTACCTCCAGCCGCCCCAGGCTGAGCCGGCCGTGTATCTCCACGCGGAGCACGGCCGGCGCCCCTGGATCGCCGGCGGGCCGCACCTTCGTCTTGCCGTAGCCGATCACGAGCGCGTCGGCGTCCACGACGACACCGGCCCGGGTGATCAGCCGCAGTGTGCCGCCGCGCATGTCGAGGTCGATGCGGAGGCTGTCGTGGGTGATCACCGCGCTGGAGAAGTCGAGAGTCACATCCCCCCAGGCCGAGGTGATCTCCATCCGGCGCGGCACCGCCCAGCCGTCCGCGCGTACGGCTGACGCACCCTGCTGCTCGATCCGCACGACGTCCTTGGCCGGTGCGACGCCGGACTCCTCCGGCAGGTCGGCGGTGAGCACCGCCAGTTCGCCGAGCGTGCGGGCGGACAGGGCGGCCGTCACACGTTCGTCCAGTTCCTCGGCCGTGATCCGGCCGTCGGCCGCGGCGCCCGTCAGCACGTCCACCACCCGGTCCCGGTCCGCGTGCGAGGCACGCAGCCCGGCCGGCATCTCCGTGTGCAGCAGTTCGGCCGCCATACCCTCACCCCGATTCGGCACTGCCCCGCGAGGGGCATCGTCACCAACTAACGTTATATCGCGTTATACCCAACGGCCAACCCCCGTCCAACGGTTCCCGGGAACGGCCCCTATCGTGACCGGCATGCAGTCCTACACGATCGGCCAGGCGGCACGGCTGCTCGGCGTGAGCCCCGACACCGCCCGCCGCTGGGCCGACGCGGGCCGGGTGGCGACCCATCGCGACGAGTCCGGACGGCGGCTCATCGACGGCAGGGATCTCGCCGCGTTCTCCGTGGAACTGGCCAAGGCGGGCGGCGGCGAGGAGGACGCCTCCTACACCTCCGTCCGCAACGCCTTCCCCGGCATCGTCACGGCGATCAAGCTCGGCGACGTCGCCGCCCAGGTGGAGATCCAGGCGGGCCCCCACCGGCTGGTGTCGCTGCTGACCCGGGAGGCCGTCGAGGAACTGGGCCTGGAGGTCGGCATGGAGGCCACCGCGCGCGTTAAGTCCACCAACGTGCACATCGACCGCGTCTGACCCGTCACCGACAACACCGCCCGAGCGGACGGCGGCCGGGGAACTCAGCACCCCGGCCAGGTCACCTGCGCGCCGCCCGCCCCGCGCCGGCCGGCTGCCGGCCTCACCGAGGTGCCGCTGCCGCGTGACCGGCTGGTCCGGCGGGCGCGGGACCGCCGCAGCGGTAGCCGCCGTCCAACCGGATCGCCGTGATCCCGCTGATGTGCCGGGCCCCGCACCGGTCCTGCGGCAGCACCAGCTGGGGCCCCGCCGCGTCCAGCGGGGTGTCGTCGATGCGCACGCCCAGCAGGACGGGGGCGTGCGCGAAGTCCGGGTCGATCTCGGCCCAGGACAGCATCGCGTGATGGCCGTCCGTGCCGGTGACCGCGATGAGGAAGCGGAGCCGGTCCTTGCGCCGCGCCGGGTCGAAGCCGGGTCCCGCGTCGGCGAGGACGTCGTACAGGCGCGGGCCCGCGAAGCGGTGGTGCTGGGTGCCGCTGGTCGCGCACTCGAAGCTGACGTCCACCCGTTGCTGCGGCCAGCGGAGCAGGTCCGGCACGGTCAGCCGGGCGGGCCGGGCCAGATCGCCGGTCAGGGCGAGTTCTGCGAGCGTCATCGGCGACCACCTCCCGCAGGACCGTACCCGCCGCGAAGTGCCGTACAAACGCATATGCAAGCTACAAGTCACAAGTGCGCAGCTCATGCGATGCAACAGGAGACTTACGGCTGGCAGATGCGGCAGTATCATCGCGGCACGGTCGGTGGTGGCCGCCGTGGCAGGGCGCGACCGTCGTTCGACAGAACCTGAGGAGTAGATCCGTGATGACCCGTTCCGTGCGCCGGACCCGGCGGATGCTGCAGCTGGCCGGTGCGGGAGCCGCCGCCCTGATGGCACTCAGCGCCTGCTCCTCGTCCTCCGACTCGTCCCCCGCGCAGTCGGACAAGTCGAACTCCGCCTCCCCGAAGCTGTCCGGCGACGTCACCGTGTTCGCCGCCGCCTCCCTGAAGGAGAGCTTCACGGCCCTGGGCAAGGAGTTCGAGCAGCAGCACCCGGGCACCCACGTCAACTTCAACTTCGGCGGCAGCGACACCCTCGCCGCGAGCATCACCGGCGGTGCGCCGGCCGACGTCTTCGCCGCCGCCAGCCCCAAGACGATGGCGCTCGTGACGGACAAGAAGGACGCGGCCGGCACCCCGGACACGTTCGTGCGCAACCAGCTGGAGATCGCCACCCTGCCGGGCAACCCCGACAAGGTGTCCTCGCTGAAGGACCTCACCAAGTCCGGTCTGAAGGTCGTGCTGTGCGACAAGACCGTGCCGTGCGGCGCCGCCGCCCAGAAGGCACTGGACGCCTCCAAGCTCAAGCTCACCCCGGTCTCCTACGAGCAGGACGTCAAGTCCGCTCTGAACAAGGTGGAGCTGAAGGAGGCCGATGCGGCGGTCGTCTACAAGACCGATGTGAAGTCCGCGGGTGGCAAGGTGGAGGGCGTGGAGTTCCCCGAGTCCGCCAAGGCGATCAACGCCTACCCGATCGTCCTGCTGAAGGACGCGCCGAACGCCCAGGCGGCCAAGGCGTTCATCGCCCTGGTGCGGTCCGCCGAGGGCCAGAAGGTGCTCAGCGAGGCGGGGTTCCTCAAGCCGTGACCTCGCTCCACCAGCCCGGCGCCGCGACCGGTCCCCGCACGGACGGGCCGCGGCGTCGCCGCGTCGGCGCGGGGGGCCGGCGCGGGGTGCCGTTGCCGCTGCTGCTGCCGGGTCTGCTGGCGCTGGCGTTCCTGCTGCTGCCGCTGGTCGCGCTGCTCGTCCGCGCGCCCTGGCGCAGTCTGCCGGACCAGCTGTCCAGCCCGCAGGTGTGGCAGGCGCTCCAGTTGTCGCTGGTCAGCGCCACAGCGGCAACGGCCGTGAGCCTCGTCCTGGGCGTGCCGCTGGCCTGGCTGCTGGCCCGGACGGAGTTCCCCGGCCGGGGCCTGGTACGGGCCCTGGTGACGCTCCCGCTCGTGCTGCCGCCGGTGGTCGGCGGTGTGGCGCTGCTGCTGGCCCTCGGCCGCAACGGCGTGATCGGCAAGTGGCTGGACACCTGGTTCGGGATCACCCTGCCGTTCACCACCACCGGGGTCGTGATCGCGGAGGCGTTCGTCGCGATGCCGTTCCTGGTCATCAGCGTCGAGGGCACGCTGCGCGCGGCCGACCCGCGCTTCGAGGAGGCGGCCGGTACGCTGGGCGCGTCCCGCTTCACCGCGTTCCGCCGGGTGACCCTGCCGCTGATCGCGCCCGGCATCGCGGCGGGCGCGGTCCTCGCCTGGGCGCGCGCGCTCGGCGAGTTCGGCGCGACGATCACCTTCGCGGGCAACTTCCCCGGCCGCACCCAGACCATGCCCCTCGCGGTCTACCTGGCCCTGCAGAACGATCCCGACGCCGCGATCTCCCTCAGCCTGGTCCTGCTGGCGGTGTCGATCGCGGTGCTGGCGGGGTTGCGGGACCGCTGGCTGACGGGAGTATGAGCGTGGCAGCCGACCCGGGGCGTGTGCGAACGTACCGACCCATGACCGACATCGACGCCCCCGAAACCGACCTCCGGATGGTGGGCGACGAGGGACTCGACGCCCGGCTCGTCGTGGCCCGCGGCTCCTTCAGGCTCGACGTGGCCCTGACCGCGGCCCCCGGAGACGTACTCGCCCTCCTCGGCCCCAACGGCGCCGGCAAGACCACCGCCCTGCGCGCCCTGGCCGGCCTCACCCCCCTCACCGACGGCCACCTCCGCCTGGACGGCACCGCACTGGAGCACACTTCCCCGGAGTCCCGCCCGGTCGGCGTCGTCTTCCAGGACTATCTGCTCTTCCCGCACCTGTCCGCCCTGGACAACGTGGCCTTCGGCCCGCGCTGCCAGGGGGCGTCGAAGGCCGAGGCCCGCGCACAGGCCGCGGCGTGGCTGGACCGCATGGGCCTCGCCGACCACGCGACCGCCAGGCCCCGCCGCCTGTCCGGCGGCCAGGCCCAGCGCGTGGCCCTGGCCCGAGCCCTGGCCACACGGCCCCGGCTGCTGCTGCTGGACGAGCCGCTGGCCGCCCTGGACGCCCGTACCCGCCTGGAGGTCCGCGCCCAACTCCGCCGCCATCTCGCCGAGTTCGAGGCCGTGGCCGTACTCGTCACGCACGACCCGCTGGACGCCATGGTGCTGGCCGACCGGCTGGTCGTCATCGAGCACGGCCGGGTCGTCCAGGAGGGCGGTCCCGCCGACATCGCCCGCCATCCGCGCACCGACTACATCGCCCAGCTCGTCGGCCTCAACCTCTACCGCGGCCGGGCGGACGGGCACACGGTACGGCTCGACGCGGGCCCGGCGATCACGACCACCGAGGAGCTGACCGGCCCGGCCTTCGTGGCGTTCCCGCCCTCCGCCGTCACCCTGTTCCGGGACCGGCCCACCGGCGCCAGCGCCCGTAACCTCTGGCGCTGCGAGGTGGCCGGCCTGGAGACGCACGGCGACCAGATCCGCGCCGACCTCACCGGCGAACTCCCGCTCGCCGCCGACCTCACCACGGTCGCCGCCGCCGAGCTCGACCTGCATCCTGGCGCCGCTGTCTGGGCGACGGTCAAGGCGACGCAGACCCACGCATACCCCGCCTGAAAGGGCGGGCGCTCTAGCGTGAGTGCCCATGACCCTGAGCATCCGCAACCAGCTCCCCGGCACCGTCACCGAGGTCCACCCGGGCGAGGCCATGGCCACCGTCCGACTGCGTCTCGACGGCGGCCAGAACCTCATGGCCGCCATCACCAAGGAGTCCGCCGAGGAGCTCTCCCTCGCCCCCGGCACACCCGTCCGCGCGCTGGTGAAGTCGACCGAGGTCTCCCTGGCCACCCAGCGGGTGTCGGGACTGTCGATCCGCAACCAGATTCCCGGCGCGATCACCGGCCTCACCACCGGCGCCGTCATGGCCTCCGTGAAGATCTCCGTCGACGGCGGCGAACTGACCGCGGCGATCACCAAGGACGCGGTCGCCGACCTCGGTCTCTTCGTGGGCTCCGACGTGGTCGCCCTGATCAAGGCGACCGAGGTGTCCCTGGCGACCGCGTGACACGGCGAGGCCCCGCCCGGAAACCGGACGGGGCCCTGAACAGCACCGCTCGCTCAGTCCTCGTACGCGTCCAGCGGCGGGCAGGAGCAGACCAGGTTGCGGTCGCCGAAGGCCTGGTCGATACGGCGCACCGGCGGCCAGTACTTGTCCGCGGCCGACACACCGGCCGGGAAGACGGCCTCCTCGCGGCTGTAGGCGTGCTTCCACTCACCACCGAGCGCGGCGGAGGTGTGGGGGGCGTTCCGCAGCGGGTTGTCCTCCGCCGGCCACTCGCCCGCACCGACCTTCTCGATCTCCGCGCGGATGGCGATCATCGCGTCGCAGAAGCGGTCCAGCTCGGTGAGGTCCTCCGACTCGGTCGGCTCGATCATCAGGGTGCCGGCCACCGGGAAGGACATGGTCGGCGCGTGGAAGCCGTAGTCGATCAGGCGCTTGGCCACGTCGTCCACGCTCACGCCGGTCGCCTTGGTCAGCGGGCGCAGGTCGATGATGCACTCGTGCGCGACCAGGTTGCCGGGGCCGGTGTAGAGCACGGGGTAGTGCGGCTCCAGGCGCTTGGCGATGTAGTTCGCCGACAGCACGGCCACCTGAGTGGCGCGCTTGAGGCCCTCGCCGCCCATGAGGCGGACGTACGCCCACGAGATCGGCAGGATGCCCGCGGAACCCCACGGAGCGGCCGAGATCGGGCCGACACCCGTCTCGGGGCCCGCGGCCGGCTGCAGCGGGTGGTTCGGAAGGTACGGCGCCAGGTGGGAGCGGACCGCGACCGGGCCGACGCCGGGGCCGCCGCCGCCGTGCGGGATGCAGAAGGTCTTGTGCAGGTTCAGGTGGGAGACGTCACCGCCGAAGTGGCCCGGCTTGGCGAGGCCGACCAGGGCGTTGAGGTTGGCGCCGTCGACGTACACCTGGCCGCCCGCCTCGTGGACCCGGGCGCAGATGTCGGCGACGTGCTCCTCGAAGACGCCGTGGGTGGACGGGTAGGTGATCATCAGCACCGCCAGCTCGTCGCGGTACTGCTCGATCTTCGCCCGCAGGTCCTCGACGTCGATCTCGCCGTCCTCGGCGGTCCTGACGACGACGACCTTCATGCCGGCCATCACGGCACTGGCCGCGTTGGTGCCGTGCGCGGAGGACGGGATCAGGCAGACGGTGCGCTGCTCGTCGCCATTGGCCCGGTGGTAGCCGCGTACGGCGAGCAGACCGGCCAGCTCGCCCTGGGAGCCGGCGTTCGGCTGCAGGGAGACCTTGTCGTAGCCGGTGACCTCGGCGAGACGTTCCTCCAGCTCGCGGATGAGCGTGAGGTAGCCCTCGGCCTGCTCGGCGGGCGCGAAGGGGTGCAGCTGGCCGAACTCGGGCCAGGTGACCGGCTCCATCTCGGTGGTCGCGTTGAGCTTCATGGTGCAGGAGCCCAGCGGGATCATGCCGCGGTCGAGCGCGTAGTCGCGGTCGGCCAGCCTGCGCAGGTAGCGCAGCATCGCGGTCTCGGAGCGGTGCTGGTGGAAGACCGGGTGGGTGAGGTAGACGTCGGTGCGCAGCAGCGCCTCGGGCAGGGTGTCCTCGGCGGTCGCGTCCAGCGCCTCTATGTCGCCCTCGATGCCGAAGGCGGACCACACGGCGGCCAGCTGGGCCCGCTTGGTGGTCTCGTCGCAGGCGATCGTGACGTGGTCGGCGTCGGCCAGGTGCAGGTTGACGCCGTTCTTCCGGGCGGCGGCCACCACCTCGGCGGCCCTGCCGGGCACGCGCGCGGTGAGGGTGTCGAAGAACGCGCCGTGCACGATCTCCACGCCGCCCGCCTTCAGACCCTCGGCGAGGAGGGTGGCGTACCGGTGCGTGCGCCGGGCGATGGTCCGCAGGCCCTCCGGTCCGTGGTAGACGGCGTACATGCCGGCCATCACGGCGAGCAGCACCTGCGCGGTGCAGATGTTGCTGGTGGCCTTCTCCCGGCGGATGTGCTGCTCACGGGTCTGCAGCGCGAGCCGGTAGGCCTTGTTGCCGTCGGCGTCGACGGAGACACCCACGAGACGGCCGGGCAGGCTGCGCGCGAACTTCTCGTGCACCGCCATGTAGCCGGCGTGCGGGCCGCCGAAGCCCATCGGCACACCGAAGCGCTGGGTGGTGCCGACGGCGATGTCGGCACCGAGCTCGCCCGGCGAGGTCAGCAGGGTCAGCGCGAGGAGGTCGGCGGCGACGGTGACGAGAGCGCCCAGCTCGTGCGCCTGGTCGATGACCGGCTTGATGTCGCGTACGGCACCGGAGGCGCCCGGGTACTGGATCAGCACGCCGTTGATCTCACGCACGGCGATGTCGGCCGGGATGCCCTCCCTGAGGTCGGCGACGACCACCTCGACACCGGTCGGCTCGGCCCGGGTCTGGATGACGGCGATGGTCTGCGGCAGCGCGTCCGCGTCGATGAGGAACAGGCCCTTCTTGTTCCTGCCCATGCGGCGGGACAGTGCCATGGCCTCGGCGGCGGCGGTGCCCTCGTCCAGCAGCGAGGCGCCGGAGGTGGGCAGCCCGGTGAGGTCGGCGACCATCGTCTGGAAGTTCAGCAGGGCTTCGAGGCGGCCCTGGGAGATCTCCGGCTGGTACGGCGTGTACGCCGTGTACCAGGCGGGGTTCTCCATGACGTTGCGCAGGATGACGGGCGGGGTGAAGGTGCCGTAGTACCCGAGTCCGATCATGGAGTCGAGGACCTGGTTCCGGTCGGCGAGCGAGCGCAGCTCGGCGAGCACCTCGGCCTCGGTGCGGGCACCCGGCAGGTCGAGGGCGTCGGCGTTCTTGATCACATCCGGGACCGCCGCGGCGGTCAGTTCGTCCAGCGAGCCGTAGCCGACCTGCGCGAGCATCTTGGCCCGCGCCTCGTGGTCGGGCCCGATGTGGCGCTGCTCGAACGGGATGCCCGCTTCGAGCTCCGAGAGCGGAATACGATGGGCGGTCATTGCGGAGGCCTCCTGGTCTGACGCGACCTTCGAGGGCACCACGGCGCGGGTGCCCGGACGGCCTCCCCCTCTGTCATCTCAACCTGAGAGCTTCACCGGGTACGCCCCGGCTTTCACCGTCGGTGAGAGCGGGAGCCGTCGACACCCGCCCTGCTTTCCAGAGTGACCTCGTCCGTGCGGTACGTGGGCCTGAGAGATTCCGGGGAGGATTTGCTCCTTCGGCGCCTCCGAGGTGGTCGGAGGACTCTCCCGCACGGGGTCAGCAGCCGCTGTCAGCCTACCAGCGAGGTCAACGCACGGGTCCTCGAGTGGCCGCCTCCCTGAATGTGCTCTTTCGTAGTGCTTACGGATGAGTTGCGACCAAGTGGAGGGAGACGGACCGTGCAGACCGAGATCGATCCGCGCAACCTGATCGGCCGCAAGGCGTTCGACCGCAACGGCACCAAGATCGGCACCATCGACGAGGTGTACCTCGACGACGCGACCGGCGTGCCCGAGTGGGCGGCCATACGCACCGGCCTGTTCTCCCGTGACGCCTTCGTCCCCCTGGAGCCGAGCGAACTGATCGAGGGCTCCCTCCACGTCCCCTTCGACCGCGCCCTGATCAAGGACGCCCCGGACTTCGGCGTCGGCCGCCATCTCTCCCCCGAACAGGAGCTGCAGCTCTACCACCACTACGGCCTGGACGTGGCCTCACCCCCCTCGGTCCCCGACCACGACTTCGGCAAGCTGGCGGGTTCGGAGGAGACCTGAGCCTCCACACGGGCGGGCGGGCGGGAAGGATCCAAAACCAAGGGCAACGGTTCGGCGGGCTCCAGCGCTGGATCATCGACAAAAAACGTCCGCACCCGCCCCGGAGGGGACTGCGGCGTCTCGAACCGCACGGTCACCCGCCCCAGCCCACTCCCCTGCACCCAGCCGTGCCCGTACTCCGTATGCTGCACGTCCTGTCCCGCCCGCCAGTGGCGTTCCACCGGCTCCGGCCGCTCCACGACGGCCTCGACCACGGCCTCCTCCGCCGCCTCCGCCGCCCGCGAGGGCATGGCCTGCGCGAACAGGTCCTCCTGGGTGTAGTCGGCGAGCCCGGAGACGCCCACGCCCAGCAGCCGTACCCCGCCCGTGGTGTCCACGGAGTCCAGCAGCCGTGCGGCCGCCTCCCGCACGACCGCCGGATCGTCCGTGGGCCCTCTGAGCGTCTCGGAGCGGGTCAGGGTCGAGAAGTCGTACCTGCGCACCTTGAGGACTATCGTCCGCCCCGACAATCCCGCCCCGCGCAGCCTTCCCACGCACCGGTCGGCGAGCCGCTGCACCTCCAGCCCGATCCGCAGCCGGTCGTGGATGTCCACGTCGTAGGTGTCCTCGACCGACACCGACTTCGCCTCACGCTCGGCCACCACGGGCCGTTCGTCATGGGCCAGGGCCATGGCGTACAGCGCGTGCCCGTGCGCCTTGCCGAGCAGCCGGACCAGCTCGTCCTCACCCGCCTCGGCCAGCTCCTCGACCGTCGTGATCCCGGCTCGGCGCAGATGGTCGCCGGTGGCCGGCCCGACCCCCGGCAGCGTCCGCACCGGCATCGGCCCCAGCAGCGCCCGCTCGGTTCCCGCCTCGATGAGCACCAGGCCGTCCGGCTTGGCCTGCTCCGAGGCGATCTTCGCGAGCATCTTCGAGGCGGCGAGCCCCACCGATCCGGTCAGCCCCGTGACCGCCCGGATGTCCGCGCGCAGCTTGATCCCGGCCAGCCGCGCCGACTCCTCGTCCCAGGCCGTCCCCCCGGCCTCCAGATCCACGAACGCCTCGTCCAGGCTGAGCGGCTCCACCAGCGGCGACAGCTCCCGCAGCAGCGCCATCACCTGCTCGCTGATCGCCCGGTACACGGTGAAGCGCGGCACCAGATACGCGGCGTGGGGTGCCAGCCGGCGCGCCTGGGCCATGGGCATCGCCGAGTGGACCCCGAAGACACGGGCCTCGTACGACGCGGTGGCCACCACCCCGCGCGGCCCGAGCCCGCCCACGACGACCGCCTTCCCGCGCAGGCTCGGCTTGGATGCCTGCTCCACCGAGGCGTAGAAGGCATCCATGTCGAGATGCAGGATCGTGGGCGCGTTTCTCACATCTCCGATGCTGCACCACGGCACTGACAATGCCCCCGCCGCGTTGGGGGCCCGCGCGAACCGCCGGACCGGTGTCAGACCGCCCGGTTACGGCGCCGCGCCAGCTCGTCCGCGGGATTGTGGCCGACAAGGGTCTCCCCGGTGTCGATGCGCTCACCGTGCAGCTGGGAGAGCGCGCTTTCCACGTCTCGCCACACCACGCCGACGGCGATCCCGAAGATGCCCTGACCGCCCTGGAGCAGCGCGTGGACCTCGTCCGGCGAGGTGCACTCGTACACCGTGGCGCCATCGCTCATCAGGGTCATCCGCTCCAGGTCGCGGAAACCGCGTTCCCTGAGATGCTGCACGGCCGTGCGGATGTTCTGCAGCGAGACCCCGGTGTCCAGGAACCGCTTGACGATCTTCAGGACGACGACGTCCCTGAAGCTGTACAGCCGCTGCGTGCCCGACCCGTACGCGGGCCGCACGCTCGGCTCCACGAGCCCGGTGCGGGCCCAGTAGTCGAGCTGCCGGTAGGTGATGCCGGCGGCCGCACAGGCCGTGGGCCCCCGATAGCCGATCTGCTCGGACGTCATGGCCGCCGCCCCTCCGCCGTTCGGCACTGCTGTCGGCCGTTGCGGAGCGTGATCCACCGCGCTGCTGTGAACCGGGTACGGACCGCTCTCCCCGAAACCGCGCACGGGGGCACCCCCAGCCGTACCGTCGCCGCTGGTTCTCACGCCGACCTCCGTCCTTGACCTGCCTTCACGACGGTAGGCAGTCACCAGGGGTGCGTCAACGATCGCCACACTCGGCACGCCGAGTGATAATCACCCTAGGAGTGGTTTCCCGTGCCCCACCGCGGGGAAAGGCTAGCCGAATGCTTTCGGGGGAAGCCGTAGGACGCTCTCCTTGGCCGGTGGCAAATGCCCGCACACCGGGCGCCGACACGCACCGGCCGTTCACCCTCACTGGCTGCTGGTGCCGAAGTCCTCGGGCGAGATCTGGTCGAGGAACTCGCGGAACTTCTCCACCTCGTCCTCCTGCTCGTCCGGGATGGCGATACCGGCGTCGTCCAGCACCGCGTCACTGCCGTAGATCGGCGTCCCCGTCCGCAGGGCCAGCGCTATGGCATCGGAGGGACGGGCGCTGACCTCGACGCCGCTGGCGAAGACCAGCTCCGCGTAGAAAACACCTTCACGCAGATCGGTGATGCGTACTTCGGTCAGCTCCTGGCCGACGGCCTCCAGCACGTCCTTGAACAGATCGTGGGTCAGCGGCCTGGCGGGGGCCATGCCCTGCTGGGCGAAGGCGATCGCCGTCGCCTCCCCCGGCCCGATCCAGATAGGGAGGTAACGGTCGCCTCCCACTTCGCGCAGGAGCACGATCGGTTGGTTGGAGGGCATTTCGACCCGGACACCTACGACATCGAGCTCGTTCACACAGCAACCCTAGGCCGTGCCCGGGACGTTTGGGTAGTCGGGCCGGGAACAGGTGCCCGATCCGGCCGCCGGCAGCCCCTGGCGTTCACGGCAGCCGCACCCCGAGCGCGGTCTGCACCAGTGCGGCGTGCAGCTTCACCGTGAGCGCCGCCAGCTCCTTCGCCCGGGCCTCGGCATGGGCCCTGGTCTGGGGGTTGCGGTGGCGCCTCAAGGGGGCCACCACCTGGTCGACGAGTCCGGCCTCACGGTCGGCGGCCGCCTTCATCACCCGCAGGTGGCGAGGCTCGATACCGAAGCGGCCCAGTTCCGCCACGAGCGAGGCCACGGTGACCGCCTCGGCGTCGTACACCCCGTCCGCCAGCGGAGCGATGAGCCCGTACGACTCCCACTCCTTGAGGTCGCCCTCGTCGATCTCCGCGGCCGCCAGCAGCTCGGCCCTGCCGACCCGGGCCACCGTGGGCGCCGCGGCCGGCTCCGGAACGTCCTCGGCGCTGCGCTGACGGCCGACGACCGGCAGCTGGACGGCCTCGCCCCGCTCCATGGCGTCCAGATGTTCTCGGATCACCTTGAGCGGCAGATAGTGGTCCCGCTGCATCCGCAGGACATGCGCCAGGCGCTCGACGTCCCCCGCGCTGAACTTGCGGTACCCCGCAGGCGTCCGCTGCGGCTCGATGAGCCCCTCCGACTCCAGGAAACGGATCTTGGAGATGGTGACTTCGGGGAACTCGTCGCGCAGCGCATTCAGCACCGTGCCGATGCTCATCAGCCCACTGTCCCTGGCGGCGGTACCGCTTCCGGCACCGCCGCTCGGTGTTTGAAGCATGGACCTTCCCTGGGAGTCCCCCCGGACACCGGTCCGGGGGCGGGTCAGATGCCCTGCCGGCTCGCGTAGAACACCAGCCGGTACTTGCCGATCTGCACCTCGTCACCGTTCGACAGAGCGACCTGGTCGATCCGCTCGCGGTTGACGTACGTGCCGTTCAGGCTGCCCACGTCGGCCACGGTGAACGAGCCGTCCGCGTGGCGCCGGAACTCCACGTGCCGGCGCGAGACCGTGACGTCGTCCAGGAAGATGTCGCTCTGCGGATGACGGCCGGCCGTGGTCAGGTCGCTGTCCAGCAGGAAGCGGCTGCCCGAGTTCGGTCCGCGGCGCACCACCAGCAGTGCCGAGCCCATCGGCAGCGCGTCCACCGCGGCCTGCGCCTCCGGCGACAGCATCGGCACCTGGGTCTGACCGGTGACCTCGGAGTCGTAGGCCTCGAGACCGGAGATCGAGATCGTGGACGTCGTCTCGGCGGCACGCTCCGGGGCCACTCCGGGGCGCAGCGGCGCGCCACAGTTGGAGCAGAAGCGGGCGTTCTCCGCGTTGCGGTTACCGCACCTCGTACACACCAGGACCGACATCGACGGATCCTCCTGCGGCTGCCCCGCCGGGGCGTTGGACGCGTACGGGCCGGGGGCGAACCCTCCACCCGCACCTGAGGTTGACGGTTGCCCGAAACCTATGCCGCCGGACTGGGCAGGGTCAACCGACGCCCCGCCCTGACCTCCGGAAATGTCACCGCCCGGACCAGCCACCTGGTCCCGGAACAGCGGGCGCTGGCCCTCCGCGTCAGGCTGCGCGCGGTGACGGGCGGTCGCGTTGTCGCTGCCCTCTCGCGCGCTCTTGCGGAACAACTTCGCAAACAACTTCACGGGCGATTCCCCTTGACCGAAACAGACCCGCCCGTGGGGCAGGACGAACCCTGATTGCCTACACCGGCCGAGCCGGACATTCTCACAACGTCCGTATCCACCGGACAGTTTCCACCACGCACCACCCCTTCGGTGCGCCGACCCCCCGCAACCTCATGCCCCTGCCTGATGTCCCCCATGCACCGCCGGTTCACTGGGAGGACGATCGAGCGTAGTCAGGCCGCTTCGCCTGTCGCAAGGCGTCCACGACGATCTTGCCCGACTGCTGGACCGTCACCGTGGCCTGCTCCTTCTCCAGTGTCTGCACCACGCCTCCCGGGATGTTCAGCGCCGGCTCCAGATCCTGTGGCTTGCCGATGACCTTGAAACGATAGGGGGCGTTGATCTTGTTCCCATCGACGCCGACTCCGTTGTCCGAGTCCGTGAAGTAGGTGCTCGCGACCACCCGGACCCCGTTCACCTGGATCGCCTCCGCACCGGCCGCGCGCAGCTCCTGGATCGCGTCGAGCAGCATGTCCGCCTTGACCGTCCCCTTCGTGTCCTCGATCGTCATCGTGATGCCGGGACCCTGCGCCGCCACGGTGCCCGCCAGAATGCCGAGTTGCTTCTCCTTCTCGGCCGTCTGCTTGCGAGCCTCCGCCGCCTGGTCGGAGCTGCTCTGCAGTTCCTGGCGCTGCTTCTCGAGTCCCTGCTTCTCGTCCTCAAGACGCTGAGTACGCGAATCCAGTTCATCGAGGATGCGAACAAGATCCTCCTGGCGTGCGCCGCGCAGCGCGCTGTCGGTGTCGCTGTTGGAGGCCACCTGCACCGCCAGGCCGAAGCCGAGGCCGAACAGCAGCACGGCGACGATGAGTTGGGCCCGGGTGAACCGCGGCGGCCACACTCCCTTGATCAGCCGCTGCCGTCCGGTCAGCTGCCCTTCGGCCTGCTGCTCCCGCTCCGGTGCCCGCGCGGGTACCTCCTCGGGCAGTTCCCTGCGCAGCCTGTTCTCCGGCTCGCCCGCCTTCTGCGGGGACTCCGGCGTCTCCGGCGTCTTCTGCTGCTCCGGCTGCTCGTCCGGCTCGTTCTGCTCGTTCTGCTCGCTCATCGATGTCACGCCCGGAACACGTGCCGCCGGATCGCCGCGGCGTTGGAGAAGATCCGGATGCCGAGGACGACCACGACACCCGTGGACAGCTGCGCACCGACGCCCAACTTGTCACCCAGGAACACGATCAGCGCGGCGACGACCACGTTCGACAGAAACGACACCACGAAGACCTTGTCGTCGAAGATCCCGTCGAGCATGGCCCGCAGACCGCCGAACACGGCGTCCAGCGCCGCGACGACGGCGATCGGCAGATACGGCTCGACGACCGCCGGAACCTCGGGCCGGACCAACAGGCCGGCCACGACTCCCACGACGAGGCCCAGTACGGCGATCACGATGTGCCCTTCTCAGTCTTCTCGGTGCCCGGCTGTGCCGTGCGTACGATCACACTCGGTGCGGAGGGCAAGCGCAGGTCGCCCTCCGTGGAGATGATGGCGCGGATGCCGAAGTCCTGCTCCAGCGCGTGCAGATACAAGCCGTCCGCGCTGTTCTGGAAATCGGTGCTCAACCTGCGCCCGTCCCCCACCGCCAGCACCGTGTACGGCGGCACCAGCGGCCTGTTGTCGACCAGTATCGCGTCTCCCGCGGCCCTGATCGCGGACAGGGCGGTCAGCCGCTGCCCGTTGATGGAGACGGCCTCGGCGCCGGACTGCCACAGCCCGTTCACCACGCGCTGCATGTCCCGGTCGCGCACCCGGCCGGTGTCGGAGAATCCGGAGGTCTCCCGCGGGTTGGTCCCGCCACCACCGGAGCTGGCCTCCTTGGCGTCGTCCACGACGAGCTTGACGCCCGGACCGTGGACCGCCGTGGCGCCCGACAGCACGCCCACCAGGTCCGCCTGTGCGCTGCCGCCGCTCGACTTCAGCGCCACCCGCTGCCGCGCGCTGACGTCGTCCCGGAGCCTGTCGACCGTGCCCTCCAGCTTGTCCGCGTTCGCCGTCTCACTGTCGATGCGGTCGATCAGCTCCTGCCGCTCCTTGGCGACCACGGGCGCCGCCGCCTGCGTCTGTGCCGCCCCGACGGTCACGACCAGCGCCGCGAGGACGAGGCCGGCCGCGAGACCGAGCTTCGCCCTGAGGGTCCTGGGCAGGCCGCCCTCGCCCTGGGACTTCCTGCGGGCGGCGGCCTCGGCGTACCCGTCGTCGAGGCTGTGGTCCATGACGTTGGTGATCAACGACATGGAGGCGTCCGGGCGCTGCGACCGCGGGGGGCTGCTCCGAACGGGGGGTTGCTGCGGCATGCCGCACATCGTCGCATGTCGAGAGGAGTACCTCCGAACGGCCCCACCCGCGTGCCGGACAGGCCCCCTTGGGGGACACTTGTCCGGCACGCGCGCGTGCGGGGGTTCTGCCGTCCGGTGGTCTTGCCCCCGGCGCGTCCCCTTACCGTCCGGCGCTGTCCACGACGGCCGACCACTCGTCCAGCAGGGCCTGCGCCGAGGCGTCGTCGGGGCCCTCGGCCCACAGGTGGGTGACGGCCTCGGCCGGGTCGGGCAGCACCATCACCCAGCGCCCGTCCGTCTCCACGACCCGCACACCATCCGTCGTGTCGACGAAGCGATCCCCTGCGGCCTCGACCACCCGCCGCATGACCAGGCCCTTGACGGCCCACGGCGTGGCCAGGTCCCGCTTGAGGACGTGCGCCCGCGGGATCCGCGCGTCGATCTGGCTCAGGGTGAGCTGTGTGCGCGCCACCAGCCCGATCAGCCGTACGAAGGCCGCGGTGCCGTCGTAGACGCTGCTGAACTCGGGGACGATGAAGCCGCCCTTGCCGTCACCGCCGAAGATGGTGCCCTCCTCACCGCCGACGCGCGTGAGGTCGTCCGGCGAGGTGGTGGTCCATTCGACCTGGGTGCCGTGGTACGCGGCGACCTGCTCGGCGATCCGGGTCGTGGTGACCGGGAGCGCCACCCGGCCGCTGCGCCGCTCCGCGGCGACGAGGTCCAGCATCACCAGCAGCGCGCGGTCGTCCTCGATGATCCGGCCCTTTTCGTCCACGAGCGACAGTCGCTCGCCGACCGGGTCGAACCGGACACCGAACGCGGCCCCCGAGGACGCCACTATCTCGCCCAGCCGCACCAGCCCCTTGCGCCGCATCTCCTCGGTCTCCGTGGGCCGGGACTCGTCCAGACCGGGGTTGATGGTCAGGGAATCCACGCCCAGCTTGCCGAGCAGGCTGGGCAGCACCAGGCCGGCACTGCCGTTGGAGGCGTCTACGACGACCTTCAGGCCGGAATCGGCGATCCCGGTCGTGTCGACGTTCCGCAGCAGCGATCCGGTGTACGAGTCGAAGACGCTCGCCGGGAAGTACAGGTCACCGATCTCACCGGGGAACGCCCGCCGGTACTCCTGCCGCGCGAACACCCGGTCCAGCTTGCGCTGGCTGCCCTGGGACAGGTCGGCGCCGTTGCCGTCGAAGAACATGATGTCGACCGAGTCCGGCACACCCGGCGAGGTCCGGATCATGATGCCGCCGGCACTGCCACGCGCGGTCTGCTGCCGGGCCACGGGCAGCGGTACGTTCTCCAGGTCGCGTACGTCGATGGCGCTGGCCTGCAGGGCGGAGATGACCGCCCGCTTGAGCGCACGGGCGCCTCGGGAGTGGTCGCGGGCCGTGGTGACCGTGGAGCCCTTCTTGAGGGTGGTCGCGTAGGCGCCGGCCAGCCGCACGGCGAGTTCCGGTGTGATCTCCACGTTCAGGATGCCGGACACACCACGGGCACCGAACAGATGGGCCTGGCCCCGGGACTCCCAGATGACGGACGTGTTGACGAAGGCGCCGGCCTCGATGGTCTTGAACGGGTAGACCCGGACGTTGCCCTGAACAATCGATTCCTCACCGATCAGGCACTCGTCACCGATGACCGCGCCGTCCTCGATCCGCGCGGCACGCATGATGTCGGTGTTCTTGCCGACGACACAGCCACGCAGATTGCTGTGCTGCCCGACGTACACGTTGTCGTGCACCACGGCCTTGTGCAGAAACGCCCCGCTCTTGACGACGACGTTCGAGCCGACGACGGTGTGCTCCCGGATCTCCGCGCCGGCCTCGACCTTCGCGTAGTCGCCGATGTACAGCGGCCCGCGCAGTACGGCATCGGCGTGCACCTCGGCACCTTCCGCCACCCACACTCCAGGGGAGATCTCGAAGCCGTCGATGTCGACGTTCACCTTGCCCTCGAGAACGTCGGCCTGGGCCTTCACATAGCTCTCGTGGGTGCCGACGTCCTCCCAGTAGCCCTCGGCGACAAAGCCGTAGATCGGCTTGCCCTCCTTCATCAGCTGCGGGAAGACGTCACCGGACCAGTCGACCGGAACATCGGGTTCGACGTAGTTGAATACCTCGGGCTCCATGACATAGATGCCCGTGTTGACCGTGTCGGAGAAGACCTGCCCCCAGGTCGGCTTCTCCAGGAAACGCTCGACCTTGCCTTCCTCGTCGACGATGGTGATGCCGAACTCCAGCGGATTGGGCACCCGGGTCAGACAGACCGTGACCAGCGCGCCCTTCTCCTTGTGGAAATTGATCAGCTCCGTGAGGTCGAAGTCGGTCAGGGCATCGCCGGAGATGACGAGGAAGGCATCGTCCTTCAACGCCTCTTCGGCGTTCTTGACGCTTCCGGCGGTACCGAGTGGCTTCTCCTCATTGGCATACGTGAGCTCCATTCCGAGCTCTTCGCCGTCGCCGAAGTAGTTCTTGACGAGCGATGCCAGGAACTGGACGGTGACAACGGTCTCGGTGAGCCCGTGCCTTTTGAGCAGCCGCAGCACGTGCTCCATGATCGGGCGGTTGGCCACGGGCAGGAGCGGCTTGGGCATGCTAGAGGTCATGGGGCGCAGGCGGGTGCCTTCGCCTCCGGCCATCACGACGGCCTTCATGTCGGAAGCGTCCTCCTCACAAGAGACGACGGTCTAGCCGACTTCACCCGTCCAGATTGTCCCGCACTTTTCCACCGCGGGCCATCGTGGCGTAACGTCCGGACAATCGCCGAGCTCAATCGGCCATGGCGTCCGCACGGACCAAGCGGCGGACCTGTACTACGTAGAGCACTCCTGCCCACCAGTAGAGGGTTGTACCCCACCCGGCGAACGCCCATCCGAAAATAGCAGCGAGTGACGCGATCCAACCGCTCCCGTCGCTGAGAAGCAGCAGGGGGAAGGCGTACATCAAGTTGAAGGTGGCTGCCTTCCCGAGGAAGTTCACCTGGGGCGGCGGATACCCGTGCCGGCGGAGGATGCCCACCATCACCAGAAGCATCAGCTCCCTCGCGAGCAGGAGGGCGGTCAGCCAGAGCGGCAGGATCTCCCGCCAGGTGAGACCGAGCAGCGTGGAAAGGACATACAGCCGGTCGGCGGCAGGATCGAGAAGCCGGCCGAGGCTGCTGATCTGATTCCAGCGCCGGGCGAGCTTGCCGTCCAGATAGTCACTGACCCCGCTGAAGGCCAGCACGAGGAGAGCCCAGCCGTCGCTCTTGGGGCCCCCGAACTCGGGCCTGAGGATCAACCACAGGAAGACGGGTACGCCGACGAGCCGTGCCATGCTGAGGATGTTGGGGATGGTGAGGACCCGGTCCGTCTGGACACGCGTCTCCTGGACCTCCACCCGGGGGCCTCCTGTGCGAAAAGAGCCGACGATGCCCCCTGACCTTACCTCAACGCAAAAAAGCTCCGGCCCCTGGGCAGTGCCCAAGAGCCGGAGCTGTAAAGGTAGTTCGGCGGCGTCCTACTCTCCCACAGGGTCCCCCCTGCAGTACCATCGGCGCTGTGAGGCTTAGCTTCCGGGTTCGGAATGTAACCGGGCGTTTCCCTCACGCTATGACCACCGAAACACTATGAAACTGACAACCGAACCATGCAAGGCATGGGGCTGTTCGTGGTTTCAGAACCAACACAGTGGACGCGAGCAACTGAGGACAAGCCCTCGGCCTATTAGTACCGGTCACCTCCACCAGTTACCTGGCTTCCAGATCCGGCCTATCAACCCAGTCGTCTACTGGGAGCCTTACCCCATCAAGTGGGTGGGAGTCCTCATCTCGAAGCAGGCTTCCCGCTTAGATGCTTTCAGCGGTTATCCCTCCCGAACGTAGCCAACCAGCCATGCCCTTGGCAGAACAACTGGCACACCAGAGGTTCGTCCGTCCCGGTCCTCTCGTACTAGGG
This sequence comes from Streptomyces puniciscabiei, assembly GCF_006715785.1. Classification (NCBI taxonomy): domain Bacteria; kingdom Bacillati; phylum Actinomycetota; class Actinomycetes; order Kitasatosporales; family Streptomycetaceae; genus Streptomyces; species Streptomyces puniciscabiei. The sequence goes on along the minus strand of NZ_VFNX01000001.1, from coordinate 6,114,564 downwards.
ACAGCCCTTCTCAAGACTCCTACGCGCACAGCGGATAGGGACCGAACTGTCTCACGACGTTCTAAACCCAGCTCGCGTACCGCTTTAATGGGCGAACAGCCCAACCCTTGGGACCGACTCCAGCCCCAGGATGCGACGAGCCGACATCGAGGTGCCAAACCATCCCGTCGATATGGACTCTTGGGGAAGATCAGCCTGTTATCCCCGGGGTACCTTTTATCCGTTGAGCGACGGCGCTTCCACAAGCCACCGCCGGATCACTAGTCCCGACTTTCGTCCCTGCTCGACCCGTCGGTCTCACAGTCAAGCTCCCTTGTGCACTTACACTCAACACCTGATTGCCAACCAGGCTGAGGGAACCTTTGGGCGCCTCCGTTACCCTTTAGGAGGCAACCGCCCCAGTTAAACTACCCATCAGACACTGTCCCTGATCCGGATCACGGACCCAGGTTAGACATCCAGCACGACCAGACTGGTATTTCAACGACGACTCCACACACACTGGCGTGCATGCTTCACAGTCTCCCAGCTATCCTACACAAGCCGAACCGAACACCAATATCAAACTGTAGTAAAGGTCCCGGGGTCTTTCCGTCCTGCTGCGCGAAACGAGCATCTTTACTCGTAGTGCAATTTCACCGGGCCTATGGTTGAGACAGTCGAGAAGTCGTTACGCCATTCGTGCAGGTCGGAACTTACCCGACAAGGAATTTCGCTACCTTAGGATGGTTATAGTTACCACCGCCGTTTACTGGCGCTTAAGTTCTCAGCTTCGCCCCACCGAAATGGAGCTAACCGGTCCCCTTAACGTTCCAGCACCGGGCAGGCGTCAGTCCGTATACATCGCCTTACGGCTTCGCACGGACCTGTGTTTTTAGTAAACAGTCGCTTCTCGCTGGTCTCTGCGGCCACCCCCAGCTCACCAAGTAAATTGGATCACCAGGTGTGGCCCCCCTTCTCCCGAAGTTACGGGGGCATTTTGCCGAGTTCCTTAACCATAGTTCACCCGAACGCCTCGGTATTCTCTACCTGACCACCTGAGTCGGTTTAGGGTACGGGCCGCCATGAAACTCGCTAGAGGCTTTTCTCGACAGCATAGGATCATCCACTTCACCACAATCGGCTCGGCATCAGGTCTCAGACACATGCAGGGCGGATTTGCCTACCCTGCGTCCTACACCCTTACCCCGGGACAACCACCGCCCGGGATGGACTACCTTCCTGCGTCACCCCATCACTCACCTACTACCAGCTCGGGTCACCGGCTCCACCACTCCGACCTCGTCCGAAGACTCAGCCGGCGGCTTCACGGGCTTAGCATCACTGGATTCGATGTTTGACGCTTCACAGCGGGTACCGGAATATCAACCGGTTATCCATCGACTACGCCTGTCGGCCTCGCCTTAGGTCCCGACTTACCCTGGGCAGATCAGCTTGACCCAGGAACCCTTAGTCAATCGGCGCACACGTTTCTCACGTGTGAATCGCTACTCATGCCTGCATTCTCACTCGTCAACCGTCCACGACTACCTTCCAGTGCCGCTTCACCCGGCAGACGACGCTCCCCTACCCATCACAGCACCCGTTGGGGCTAAAGCTGCAATGACACGACTTCGGCGGTACGCTTGAGCCCCGCTACATTGTCGGCGCGGAATCACTAGACCAGTGAGCTATTACGCACTCTTTCAAGGGTGGCTGCTTCTAAGCCAACCTCCTGGTTGTCTGTGCGACTCCACATCCTTTCCCACTTAGCGTACGCTTAGGGGCCTTAGTCGATGCTCTGGGCTGTTTCCCTCTCGACCATGGAGCTTATCCCCCACAGTCTCACTGCCGCGCTCTCACTTACCGGCATTCGGAGTTTGGCTAAGGTCAGTAACCCGGTAGGGCCCATCGCCTATCCAGTGCTCTACCTCCGGCAAGAAACACACGACGCTGCACCTAAATGCATTTCGGGGAGAACCAGCTATCACGGAGTTTGATTGGCCTTTCACCCCTAACCACAGGTCATCCCCCAGGTTTTCAACCCTGGTGGGTTCGGTCCTCCACGAAGTCTTACCTCCGCTTCAACCTGCCCATGGCTAGATCACTCCGCTTCGGGTCTTGAGCGTGCTACTACAGCGCCCTATTCGGACTCGCTTTCGCTACGGCTTCCCCACCCGGGTTAACCTCGCAACACACCGCAAACTCGCAGGCTCATTCTTCAAAAGGCACGCAGTCACGAGATGCAGCAAGCTGCATCCGACGCTCCCACGGCTTGTAGGCACACGGTTTCAGGTACTATTTCACTCCCCTCCCGGGGTACTTTTCACCATTCCCTCACGGTACTATCCGCTATCGGTCACCAGGGAATATTTAGGCTTAGCGGGTGGTCCCGCCAGATTCACACGGGATTTCTCGGGCCCCGTGCTACTTGGGTGTCTCTCAAGCAAGCCGCTGACGTTTCGACTACGGGGGTCTTACCCTCTACGCCGGACCTTTCGCATGTCCTTCGCCTACATCAACGGTTTCTGACTCGCCCTATCGCCGGCAGACGATAGAAGAGAGATCCCACAACCCCGTATACGCAACCCCTGCCGGGTCTCACACGCATACGGTTTGGCCTCATCCGGTTTCGCTCGCCACTACTCCCGGAATCACGGTTGTTTTCTCTTCCTGCGGGTACTGAGATGTTTCACTTCCCCGCGTTCCCTCCACACTGCCTATGTGTTCAGCAGCGGGTGACAGCCCATGACGACTGCCGGGTTTCCCCATTCGGAAACCCCCGGATCAAAGCCTGGTTGACGACTCCCCGGGGACTATCGCGGCCTCCCACGTCCTTCATCGGTTCCTGGTGCCAAGGCATCCACCGTGCGCCCTTAAAAACTTGGCCACAGATGCTCGCGTCCACTGTGCAGTTCTCAAACAACGACCAGCCACCCATCACCCCGAACCAACAGGCTCGAGTTCACTGGGGCCGGCGACTGAGGAAAACCATTCCCTCAGACACCCAACAGCGTGCCCGACACGATCAGCCGACCAGATCAGCGTTCCACGCCCCGAGGGGCAGTACTAGCGCCTGGTCCATCCTGGACCGTGCCGAATAATCAACGTTCCACCCATGAGCAACCAGCATCGGACGTTCGCCGATGTACTGGCCTCTGACCGAGCGAACCCGGTAAGAAGTGCTCCTTAGAAAGGAGGTGATCCAGCCGCACCTTCCGGTACGGCTACCTTGTTACGACTTCGTCCCAATCGCTAGTCCCACCTTCGACAGCTCCCTCCCACAAGGGGTTGGGCCACCGGCTTCGGGTGTTACCAACTTTCGTGACGTGACGGGCGGTGTGTACAAGGCCCGGGAACGTATTCACCGCAGCAATGCTGATCTGCGATTACTAGCGACTCCGACTTCATGGGGTCGAGTTGCAGACCCCAATCCGAACTGAGACCGGCTTTTTGAGATTCGCTCCACCTCACGGTATCGCAGCTCTTTGTACCGGCCATTGTAGCACGTGTGCAGCCCAAGACATAAGGGGCATGATGACTTGACGTCGTCCCCACCTTCCTCCGAGTTGACCCCGGCGGTCTCCTGTGAGTCCCCATCACCCCGAAGGGCATGCTGGCAACACAGAACAAGGGTTGCGCTCGTTGCGGGACTTAACCCAACATCTCACGACACGAGCTGACGACAGCCATGCACCACCTGTACACCGACCACAAGGGGGGCACTATCTCTAATGCTTTCCGGTGTATGTCAAGCCTTGGTAAGGTTCTTCGCGTTGCGTCGAATTAAGCCACATGCTCCGCCGCTTGTGCGGGCCCCCGTCAATTCCTTTGAGTTTTAGCCTTGCGGCCGTACTCCCCAGGCGGGGAACTTAATGCGTTAGCTGCGGCACCGACGACGTGGAATGTCGCCAACACCTAGTTCCCACCGTTTACGGCGTGGACTACCAGGGTATCTAATCCTGTTCGCTCCCCACGCTTTCGCTCCTCAGCGTCAGTAATGGCCCAGAGATCCGCCTTCGCCACCGGTGTTCCTCCTGATATCTGCGCATTTCACCGCTACACCAGGAATTCCGATCTCCCCTACCACACTCTAGCCTGCCCGTATCGACTGCAGACCCGAGGTTAAGCCTCGGGCTTTCACAATCGACGTGACAAGCCGCCTACGAGCTCTTTACGCCCAATAATTCCGGACAACGCTTGCGCCCTACGTATTACCGCGGCTGCTGGCACGTAGTTAGCCGGCGCTTCTTCTGCAGGTACCGTCACTTGCGCTTCTTCCCTGCTGAAAGAGGTTTACAACCCGAAGGCCGTCATCCCTCACGCGGCGTCGCTGCATCAGGCTTTCGCCCATTGTGCAATATTCCCCACTGCTGCCTCCCGTAGGAGTCTGGGCCGTGTCTCAGTCCCAGTGTGGCCGGTCGCCCTCTCAGGCCGGCTACCCGTCGTCGCCTTGGTGAGCCATTACCTCACCAACAAGCTGATAGGCCGCGGGCTCATCCTTCACCGCCGGAGCTTTCCAAGTTCACAGATGCCTGCGAACCTCGTATCCGGTATTAGACCCCGTTTCCAGGGCTTGTCCCAGAGTGAAGGGCAGATTGCCCACGTGTTACTCACCCGTTCGCCACTAATCCACCCCGAAGGGCTTCATCGTTCGACTTGCATGTGTTAAGCACGCCGCCAGCGTTCGTCCTGAGCCAGGATCAAACTCTCCGTGAATGTTTTCCCGTAATCGGGATGAACACCACGAGAGCGGTGCGAGAGGAGGAATAGTCCCCTCGCACACAGCGTCCTCGCTGTGTTATTTCAAAGGAACCTCGACCATCGGATTGTTCCGACGGACGGGGTATCAACATATCTGGCGTTGACTTTTGGCACGCTGTTGAGTTCTCAAGGAACGGTCGCTTCCTTCGTACTCACCCTCTCGGGCTTTCCTCCGGGCGCTTCCCTTCGGTGTTTCAAACTCTACCAGGGTTTTTCCGTCTCTCTGACCACCCTCCTGCGGACATGCAGAAGCGGATCCAGAGATAGGATCTGACGAGTTTGGGTTCTGCTGTGACTGTTCGAGGGCGCTCTCGCGGCCTCCGTCCCAAGCAGGGGTACGACTGTACACGGAGCCTCGAAGACCGTGCAAATCCACGGGGTTGGTGGTCTAGACCACTAGCTGGTAGCTTCCATACGGAACCGCCACTTCATATGACATACGCTGCTGCCAGCGCCGTCCGGGACAGGCAGTGACGGCCCGTAAGCAGCTCCACTCCTTGGGAGGCTTCCCATGACCACCGTGACGTCCCCTCTCGCTGGACGCGCCATCGGACTGGCCGAAGTGCCGGATCCGGTCTTCTCCGGGGCCATGGTCGGCCCGGGCACCGCGATCGACCCCGTGCGTGAGCCGTCCGAGGCCGTGGCGCCCGTCGACGGTGTCATCGTCTCCCTGCACCCGCACGCCTTCGTCGTGGTGGACGAAAGTGGGCACGGCGTGCTCACCCATCTCGGCATCGACACCGTGCAGCTCAACGGCGAGGGTTTCGAGCTGCTCGTCAACAAGGGCGACACCGTGACACGCGGCCAGGCCATCGTGCGCTGGAACCCCTCCGCGGTCGAAGCCGCCGGCAAGTCGCCGGTCTGCCCCGTCGTCGCTCTCGAAGCCACGGCCGAGTCCCTCTCCGACCTCCGTGACAGCGGAGACGTGAAGGCCGGCGACAGCCTCTTCGCCTGGAACTGACGGCAGTGCCGTCATCGGACGGCGATCAGGACAACCATCGCGGCGGCGGGACCCGCCGCACTATCGGAGACGGGTGAGATGGAGACAACGCTGCGAGGCGTCGGCGTGAGCCATGGCGTGGCCATCGGCGAGGTACGGCACATGGGTACGGCGGTCCTGGAGCCGCCGGCCAAGCAGATCCCCGCGGAGGACGCCAAGCGCGAGCAGGGGCGGGCCCGCCAGGCCGTGGACGCCGTGGCCGCCGATCTGATGGCGCGCGGGAACCTGGCGGGGGGCGAGGCCCAGGCCGTGCTCGAGGCGCAGGCCATGATGGCCCAGGACCCCGAGCTGATGGCGGACGTGGACCGGCGGATCGCCGTCGGTAGCACGGCCGAGCGTGCGGTGTACGACGCGTTCGCGGCGTACCGGGAGCTGCTGGCCGGTGCGGGTGAGTACCTCGCCGGTCGGGTGGCCGACCTCGATGATGTGCGGAATCGTATCGTCGCCCGGCTGCTGGGCGTTCCGATGCCGGGTGTCCCGGACAGTGACCAGCCCTATGTACTCGTGGCGCGGGACCTTGCTCCCGCCGACACCGCGCTGCTGGATCCCTCGCTGGTGCTCGGTTTCGTGACCGAGGAGGGCGGGCCGACCAGCCACAGCGCGATCCTGGCGCGGGCGCTGGGGGTGCCGGCGGTCGTGGCGCTGCCGGGTGCCGGTGAGCTGGCCGAGGGCACGGTGATCGCCGTGGACGGCAGCACCGGTGACATCTTCGTGAACCCGAGCGAGGCGAAGAAGGCGCAGCTGGAGGCCGCGGCCGCCGAGCGCAAGGCCGCGCTGGCCGCTTCTACCGGGCCGGGTGCGACGGCGGACGGGCACAAGGTGCCGCTGCTGGCCAATGTGGGCGGTCCGGCGGACGTGCCTGCCGCGGTGGAGGCCGGGGCCGAGGGTGTCGGTCTGTTCCGTACCGAGTTCCTGTTCCTGGACGACAGCAAGAACGCTCCTTCCGAGGCGAAGCAGGTGGAGGCCTACCGGCAGGTGCTGGAGGCGTTCCCCGAGGGCCGTGTGGTCGTGCGTGTGCTGGACGCGGGTGCGGACAAACCGCTGGACTTCCTGACCCCGTCCGACGAGCCGAACCCTGCGCTGGGCGTGCGGGGTCTGCGGACCCTGCTCGACCATCCCGAGGTCCTGCGTACGCAGCTGACCGCGCTGGCGAAGGCCGCCGAGGGGCTGCCGGTCTACCTCGAGGTCATGGCGCCCATGGTGGCGGACCGTGCGGACGCGAAGGCGTTCGCGGACGCCTGCCGTGCGGCTGGGCTGCGGGCGAAGTTCGGCGCGATGGTGGAGATCCCGTCGGCCGCGCTGCGGGCGCGTTCGATCCTGCAGGAGGTCGAGTTCCTGTCACTGGGGACCAATGACCTCGCGCAGTACACGTTCGCGGCCGACCGGCAGGTGGGTGCGGTGTCCCGGCTGCAGGACCCTTGGCAGCCCGCGCTGCTGGACCTGGTGGCGCTGTCCGCGGAGGCGGCCAAGGCCGAGGGCAAGAGCTGTGGTGTCTGTGGCGAGGCCGCGTCCGACCCGCTGCTGGCCTGTGTGCTGACCGGTCTGGGTGTCACCTCCTTGTCCATGGGTGCGGCGTCGATTCCTTATGTCCGGGCGACCCTGGCGAAGTACACGCTGGCGCAGTGCGAGCGGGCGGCGGCGGCCGCGCGTGCCTCGGACAGCGCCGAGGAGGCGCGCAGCGCGGCTCAGGCGGTGCTGTCCGGCGAGTAGCCGTACCGGCGGCAGGGTGTGTGTGCCGGGTGCAGGGGCGTCCCGCCTTCGGGTGGGGCGCCCCTGGTGCGTCCGGCGTGTTCTCGGGCCGGTCAGCGCCTTCGGGCGCCGGCCGGGTCAGTGCCGGTGGCTGGGGGCCGTGTCCTGGTCGCCGAGGTCGGGGGGCTCGCAGTAGTCGACGCCGGATTCCGGGGAGATGAGGTCGCCGGATTCGACGTCCGTGCAGTAGGCGTCGAACACTTCGGAGGCGGTGAGTGCTTCGAGGCCTCCGGAGCGCAGTCGCCAGCCATAGACGCGGTCGGCCGTGTCCGGGGCGCTGGTGCGCAGGACGAGTCCGCCGGGGCTGCGGGTGGCGAGGCCGAGCGCGAGGACGCTGGTGAATTCCAGGGCCTCGGCCTCGTCCAGGCGAATGCCGCCGTCGCTGTGCTGGTCGCCGTGCAGCACGGAGACGAGGGTGTCCGGTGGTCCGGAGACGCTGCACACGAGGTGCCGGTCGCCGGGCGGTGCGGTGTCGAGGATGCGGACCAGGAGCTCGGAGGCGCGGGTGAAGGCGGCCCGGCCGATGTCCTCGCCGCAGGTGGGGCAGGGGCCGAGGCGGGACAGCAGGGTGGTGGCGTACTCCCAGGTCGCCTGGCGTACGGCTTCGTCGACGAGGGCGGGTACGAGGGTGGCGAGGGGTTGGCCGTCGTAGGGGATGGTGGGGCCGGTGGCCGCGAGTTCCGCGGTGAAGCGGGTCCGGCTGGTCGGGGCTTCCGGGTCGAGGCCGGCTTCCGCGCAGTAGGCGGCGTAGTCCTCGGGGTCGAACAGGGCGAGTGTGGTGTGGGTGCCCTGCTCGGCGCGGGCTTTGAGGACGGCCTCGACCTGCTTCAGGTAGGTCGCGTGGTCGTCGAAGGTGAAGCTGCGGTAGCGCCGCATGGCGCGGAAGTCGTGTTCGTCGGTGAGCAGGCCGATGGTGCCGGCGATCTCACGGCGCAGGACGCGTCGCATGGTCCGGTGGTCGGTGTGCGCCATGTTTCCCCCAAAGTGCGCAGTCGATCAGTGCTCACTCACCGTAACCGGCGGCACTGACAACGGGCTTCGGCGGAGGCGGTCGCGGACCAGTCGATGCTGAAGTGCGCAGGTCGCGGCGATCGCGGCGCCGAAGACGGTCCAGCCGAGGGGCCCGGTGGCGATGGCGGCGGTGACGGCGAGCGGGCCGATGCTGCGCTGGCCGGCCTGGGCGAGGCCGTGCACGCCGAGGTAGGCGCCCGGCGCGGTGTCCGGGGCGAGGGCCAGGGAGAGTTCCCAGGACACGACGGCGTGCAGCATCTCGGCCAGGGTGAAGAGGGTGGCGGCCGCGGTGAGCAGGCAGATGGCCGCGAGGGTGCCGCCGGTGGCGGACAGGGCCATGGTGACGCCGCCGGCGGCGGAGGCGGCGGACAGGGGGACGAGCAGTCGTCGGGCTGCCGCTGTGGTGGTGCCGTACCGCGCGAGCGGGACTTGGAAGGCGACGACCATCAGGTTGTTCAGGACGAGCAGCAGGGGGGCGAGGCCGTGCGGTACGCCCTCGGTGTGCGCGATCCACAGGGGCAGGCCGACCTGGAAGACGGAGTCGTCGAGGAAGAGGACCAGATCGGTCGCCACGTATCCGAGGTAGGTGCGGTCGCGCCAGGGATTGGCCGGCCTCGCGTCGCGAGCTGTGGTGCCGGAGGCGGCGACGCGGCTGCTGGAGGGGGGTTCCGCGCAGGTGAGGGTGAGGAGCGCGATCGCCAGGAAGGAGAGCGCGTCGCCGGTGAGGAGCCAGCGGTAGGCCGCGGTGGTGCCGACGGTGAGGGCGGCCGCGGCGGCGAGGCCGCCCATGGCCCAGCCGGCGTTGGAGGCGGTGCGGTTGACGGCCTGGTAGCGGACACGGTCGGGGCCGGCGATGCGGGCTGCGTAAAGCTTGGTGAGGACGCTGGAGGCGCGGTCGCCGAGACTGCCGACGGCCGAGATCGCGAGCAGCGGGAGGTAGTGGTCGGTGGTGAGGAGGCCGAAGGACGCGAGTGCACGCAGGAGTTGGAGCGCGGTCAGGATCCGGGTGAGGGGGAAGCGGTCGGCGATGCGTCCGCCGAGGGGTGCGCCCGCGATGCCGACGGCGCCCGAGACGGCGGCGAGGGTGCCGACCTGGGCGACGGAGAGGCCGGAGGCGTAGGTGAAGTACAGGACGGAGGCGGATGCCCACAGGCCGCTGCCGATGCGGTCGATGAAGGTGATGAGGAGCATCCGGCGTCCGTCGCGGCCTCCTGGTATGCGTGCGGGCCGGACGGCGGCCTCGGGCTTGTCGTGCACTGATCCCCCATGAGCGACTTGTCCGCAGTTATGTACTGATACATAATGTTCTACGTGGCAACACAATATGAGATCACTGGTACGACGGCCAAGGGAGTTTCCGCATCCGTCGAACGCGGCGTGTCGGAAGGCGCGTTGGCGCCGGGGGTCGCGCTGCCGCCCGTGCGGCGGCTCGCCGACGAGCTGGGGGTGAGTCCCGGCACGGTCGCCGCGGCGTACAAGGAGCTGCGGCGGCGGGGCATCGTCGTCACGCGCGGACGGGGCGGCACGGTGGTCGCACCGGCTCCGGCGGTCGCGTCACGGCGGCCTCCCCGGGTGCCCGAAGGACTGCGGGACCTGGCCGGCGGGCATCCCGACCCGGCGCTGCTGCCCGCCCTCCTGCCGCCGTCACGCCTCTCCCCCGGCGCCCGCTCCCATCGCTCCACGCCCCGGCTGGCGCGGCTCGAGGAGGCGGTGCGCGCATGGCTGGGCGCGGAGGGTGTCCCGGTGGAGCACGTGACGTTCGCGCACGGGGCGCTGGACCTGCTCGGCCGGGTGCTGTCGGTCGAGTTGCGTCCCGGGGACGGCGTGGCGGTGGAGGACCCGGGCTATCACCACCTGCTGGATCTGGTCGCGGCGCTGGGGCTGCGCACCGTCCCGGTCGCGGTGGACGACGAGGGGATCCGCCCCGAGGCCCTGCGCGGGGCGCTCGGCGCCGGGGTGCGGGCGGTGGTGTTCAGTCCACGGGCGCAGAATCCGTACGGCGGACACTTCTCCGCCGCCCGTCGCGAGGCGCTGGCCGAGGTGCTGCGGAACGCGCCCGATGTGCTGGTGGTGGAGAACGACCACGCCTCCGAGGTGGCCGGCACCGCCCTGCACACCGTGACGGGTGCCGGACTGGCCCGCTGGGTGCATGTGCGGACCGTGAGCAAGTTCCTGGGGACCGATCTGCGCTGGGCGGCCGCGGCCTGTGATCCGGTCACGCTGGCCCGGCACGACGGCCGGCTGCTGCTGACCTCGGGCTGGGTCAGTCACCTGCTGCAGGAGACCGTGCACGGGCTCCTTACGGACGCGGGCACGCGCGCGTTGGTGGCACGCGCGCGTGAGACGTACGCGCGGCGACGCACCGCGCTGGCCGGCGAGCTGGCCGCCCGGGGTGTGGCGGCGCACGCGGCGAGCGGGATGAACGTGTGGGTGCCCGTGCGTGACGAGTCGGCGGTGGTGAACGGGCTGCGGTCGTACGGCTGGTGGGTCGCGGCCGGGGCGCGGTTCCGGCTGGCTTCCGGGCCGGGGGTGCGGATCACGGCCGCCGGTCTCGAGCCGGCCGATGCCGCGCGGCTGGCCTCGGACTTCGCCGCCGTGCTGGGCGAGTCCGAGGCCACCTATGGGGGGTGATGCCTGCGCCGCGCGGTCAGCCGCGCTTGCGGGCGAGCTGCTCGTAGAAGCCGAGCAGGGAGAGGTTGTCGATGGAGCCCGGATTGACCGCCTTCTCGAGGGGGGTGCCCTGCAGCAGGCGCTTGACGGGGACCTCGATGCGCTTGCCGGTGAGGGTGTGCGGGATGCCGGGCACCTCGATGACCTCGTCGGGTACGTGACGCGGCGAGAGCTGCTCGCGGATGGTCTGCTTGATGCGGCTCAGCAGTGCCTCGTCGAGGACGGCGCCCGGCGCGAGGTGCACGAACAACGGCATCCAGTAGCCGCCGTCGGGCTGCTCGATGCCGATGACGAGGGACTCCCTGATCTCGGGCAGGCGCTCGACGACCTCGTAGATGTCGGCCGAGCCCATGCGCACGCCCTGCCGGTTGAGGGTGGAGTCGGAGCGGCCGTGGATGATCACGGTGCCGCGTGAGGTGACGGTGATCCAGTCGCCGTGCCGCCAGACGCCGGGGTAGGTGTCGAAGTAGCTGTCGTGGTAGCGGCTGCCGTCGGGGTCGTTCCAGAAGCGGATCGGCATGGAGGGCATGGGGTTGGTGACGACCAGCTCGCCGACCTCGTCGATGACGGGCTTGCCACTCGGGTCCCAGGCCTGCAGGTCGGTGCCGAGACCCGGCGCCTGCAGTTCACCCGTGTACACCGGGAGGGTCGGGACCCCGCCGGCGAAGCAGGAGCACACATCGGTGCCGCCGCTCACGGAGGCGATCCACAGGTCGGCCCCGCTCTCCGCGAACTCGTCGTGCAGCCAGCGGAAGCCGTCGGGCGGCAGCGGGGAGCCGGTGGTGGCGACGCACTTCACCGCCGTCAGGTCGTGGTCGCGCGCGGGGTGGACGCCGGCCTTCCGGCAGGCCATGACGTAGGCGGCGGAGGTGCCGTACAGGGTCGCTCCGGTGCGTTCGGCGACCCGCCACTGGGCGCCCGTGTCCGGATAGCCGGGGCTGCCGTCGTACAGGACGATCGTCGTGCCCGTGAGCAGGCCGGAGACGAGGAAGTTCCACATCATCCAGCCGGTCGAGGTGTACCAGAAGAAGCGGTCCTCGGGGCCGAGGTCGCAGTGCAGGCCGAGCTGCTTGAGGTGCTCGACCAGGATGCCGCCCTGGGACTGGACGATGGCCTTGGGCAGTCCGGTGGTGCCGGAGGAGTAGAGCACCCACAGCGGGTGGTCGAACGGGACCTGCTCGAAGACGGGCTCGGCCTCCCCCGCCGTCAGCGCCGACCACTCCAGCGCCCCCTCGGGGGCCTGGGTGCCGAGCAGCGGGATGTGGACGAGGGCGCGCACGGTGGGCAGCTCACGGCGCAGTTCCGCGACGATCTCCCGGCGGTCGTGCTCCTTGCCGCCGTAGCGGTAGCCGTCGACGGCGAACAGGACCACGGGTTCCACCTGCTGGAAGCGGTCCAGGACGCTGCGGGCGCCGAAGTCGGGGGCGCAGGAGGTCCACACGGCGCCGACGGCGGCCGTGGCGAGGAGAGCGACGACGGCCTGGGGGATGTTGGGCAGGTAGCCGCTGACGCGGTCGCCGGGGCGGACGCCCAGGGCACGGAGCTCGGCGGCGAGCGAGCCGACCTGGCGGCGCAGCTCGGACCAGGACACCGGGCGCGGTTCGTGGGTCTCGTCGACGTACAGGAGGGCGGCCTCGTCCGGGCGGTCGGCCGCGGCGCGCAGGGCGTGCTCGGCGTAGTTGACCGTGGCGCCGGGGAACCACTGGGCGCCGGGCATGGCGCGGTCGCCGAGTACGCGCGCGTAGGGCGTCGAGAACCGGACGTCGAACCACTCGGTGACGGCTTTCCAGAAGGTGTCCAGCTGGTCGACGGACCACTGGTGCAGGGCGGGGTAGCCGCCTTCGGCCGGGGCGCCGTGGTGTGCGGCTGCCCATGTCTGGAACTGGGTGATGCGTGCCTGGGCGATCCGCTCGGGATCGGGCTGCCAGAGCGGCTGGGGGTTCGCGGTCGTCATGGGGGCGGCTCCCGGGCTGTGCGCTTCGTGTGCGTCGGTCCGCGCACGGGCTGGGGTGTGCGCGTGACGCGGCTGACAGGGACGATGCCATGTGATCGACTTCTGCACCAGGGTGTGCCCCACACGGTCGGCGTCGTGAAGATCCGGTCCCGGCACGGGTGAACGGCAGTTGAACGACACGCGCGCGTGGGGCGCTCAGTGGCAGGGTGAGCAGCATGGACGGTCGTGACCTGGTGCGTTCGGTGAGTGTGATCGGTTCGGGGAGGGCGGCACAGGGGTTGCGTACCGTGCGGGCCGCGTGGCGCAGGAGGCGGATCGACGCGGCCGGGCTGCCGCCGCGGGGGGCCGAGCGGGCGCGGGTACCGGGACAGGTGACGGGCGTGGCGCCCGGTCCGGGGGGCGGTGTCATCCGGTTCAGCCGGTCCGAGCTGCGGATCATCGTCGCGGTGAACGGGGCGGTGTTCTGGGGATGGGACGGGGCCGGTCCGCAGCCGTCGTACGCGCTCGCGGGGAGCTGCCCGGAGCCGGATCCACGCGTGTTGCTGGAGCCGGACAAGGACGGTGGCTGGCGGGTGGTCGCCGAGCGGGTGACCGTCACCGTCTCGCGGCACGGCGCGGTGGAGGTGTGCACGCCGGGCGGCGTGACCCTGCGACGGGATCTGCCGCCGCGCTGGTGGGAGCCGGTCGGCGGGGGTACGGCGCGCTGGATGCAGCGGTCGGAGGTGGCGGCGGACGCCCACTTCTTCGGTCTGGGCGGCCGGGCGTCCGGGCCCCGGCTGCGGGACGGCACGTACCGGCTGTGGAACACCGATCCCGGCCGGGCGTTCGGCCCCGGCGACGATCCGCTGTACGTGACCATGCCGGTGCAGCTCGTGGTGGGCGACGCCGGCACGCATCTGGTCTTCCACGACACCACGTGGGACGGCACGGTCGTGCTGCGCGAGGGTGAGGAGGGCGCCGGGTCCGGGCACGACCGGGTGGGGCGCTGCGAACTGCGGATGGACGGCGGGCCGCTGCGCTGCTGGGTGATGGTGGGCACTCCCGCGCGCGTGCTGCACACCTGGGCCTCGTTGACCGGTGCGCCCGCGCTGCCGCCCGCGTGGGCGCTCGGCCACCAGCACGCGCGGTGGGGCTTCGGCAGCGAGCAGGAGGTGCGCCGGATCGTCGTCGGCTACCAGGAGCGCGATCTGCCGCTGGACGCCGTGCACCTGGACATCGACCACTACGACGACCACCGGGTGTTCACCGTCGACCAGGAGCGGTTCCCGAAGCTGCCGCAGCTCGCCGACGAGCTGCGCCGGGACGGGATCCGGCTGGTGTCGATCGTCGACCCGGCCGTGAAGGCGGAGCCGGGCAACGCGGTGTACGACGGCGGTGCGGCCGTGGACGCGTTCGTACGGGACGCCTCCGGACGGACGGTGCGCGGTGTGGTGTGGGCCGGGGAGTCGGTTTTCCCGGACTTCACGCACGCGCGCGTGCGCTCGTGGTGGGGCGGGCTGTACGAGGAGCGGCTGCGGCAGGGCTTCGCGGGCTTCTGGCACGACATGAACGAGCCCACGTCGTTCAGCGCCTTCGGGGAGCCGACCCTGCCGCGTTCGGCCCGGCACGCCCTGGAGGGACGCGGGGGCGACCACCGGGAAGCGCACAACGTGTACGCGCTCTGCATGGCCCGGGCGGGCTACGAGGGGCTGCGCGAGCTGTCGCCGCGGGAGCGGCCCTTCCTGTTCTCCCGGTCGGGCTGGGCGGGGATGCAGCGGTACGGGGGCACCTGGTCCGGGGACGTGGCGACGGGCTGGCCCGGGCTGCGGGCCTCGCTGTCGCTGGTGCTGGGGCTCGGGCTGTGCGGGGTGCCGTACTCGGGCCCGGACGTGGGCGGTTTCGACGGCAGTCCGTCGCCGGAGCTGTATCTCAGGTGGTTCCAGCTCGGCGCCTACCTGCCGTTGTTCCGCACGCACGCGAGTCTGCGGGCGGGGCGCCGGGAACCCTGGGAGTTCGGCGCCGAGGTGCTGGAGCACGCGCGCGTGGCGCTCCTCGAACGGCGACGCCTGCTGCCGTACTTCGTGACGCTGGCCCACCTGGCCCGGCGCACCGGCGCGCCCTATGTGCGGCCGCTGTGGTGGGGGGCGCCGGAGGACCGGGCGCTGCGCGACTGCGAGGACACGTTTCTGCTCGGGGACGCCCTGCTGGTGGCTCCGGTGCTGGATCCGGGTGCCGACCGGCGGGCGGTGCAGCTGCCGCGGGGCCGCTGGTACGACACCGTGACGGAGCAGTCGTACGAGGGCCCGGCGCAGGTGCTCGTCGACGCGCCGCTGTCGCGGATACCGGTGTTCGCGCGCGCGGGTGCGGTCATCCCCGTGCGCGGCGCCGACGGCGGCCTGGAGCTGGAGGTGTGGGCACCCGCGCGTGGCCGGACGGGCGGCGGTCTGGTGGTGCCGGACGCGGGCGACGGGTGGGACGAGCCGGAGATCGAACGCTACGTCGCCCGTCGGCAGGGCCCTCGGGTGGTGGTCACCCGGGAGCGGGAGGGCGGTTCCGCCGAGCCGCCCCACCCGGTGCGGGTGCGGGGGCTCGGCTGAGCGGCGCCGGTCAGACGTACCGGCCCTCGAACCAGGCCCGTACGGCCACGGTGTGCAACGGGAAGGCGAGCTCCTCCGGCCTGCGCAACAGCTGCCAGCCCTCGGTCTCGTCCGTGGGGTCGGCGGGCGGGAGTCCTTCCACCGGGCGTTCCGGCAGCAGTCCGAACAGCAGGAGGTGACCGTCGGGCGAGCTCATGGCGTCCACGAGCCGCACGTCCCGGGCGGCCGCGTCGATGCCGGTCTCCTCCTTGAGCTCGCGCACCACGGCCTGCTTCCAGTCCTCCCGGTCGTCGATGTAGCCGCCGGGCAGTGCCGTGCCCCCGCGCGCGGGGGCGACGGTCCGGGTGATGACGACCAGGGCCGTGCCCTTGGTGTCGTACACGGGCTGGAGCGCGATCGCGACCGGCAGCGGATTGCGGTAGGCGACGGTCCCGCAGGTCGGGCAGGTGCGCGGCCAGCCGGAAACGCCCTCTCCATAGGGCGCTCCGCAACTCGAACAGTACGAGTCCGGTGCGGAGTTGGCAGTTGAGTGCTGAGTTTCGGACACGCGCGGACTGTATCCGATCAGAGGAGTGACATCTTCCGGAGGTTGCTCAGTGGCCGCAGTTGAGCGACTTCGAGGACACGGGGAAGTCGAAATAGGTGTCCGGGTAGGGCTCGGGCTTGTACGTGTAGTGCCACCACTCCTCGGCGAGGTTCACGAAGCCGAGGCTCTCCATGGTGCTCTTGAGCAGCAGGCGGTTGGCGCGCTGTTCGCCCTGGACGCGCGGGTCGAGCGTGTGCGCGAGGGTGTCGAAGCAGTCGAATCCGGTGCCCATGTCGACGGAGTTGTCGGGGAAACGCTCGGCCTTGGGCGCGAAGCAGGGCACGAGTGGCTGTCCGGGGTGGTAGGGCCGGGTCGGCCTCGCGGGGAGCTTCACGATCGTGAGGTCCATGGTCGAGCCGCGGCTGTGGCCGGATTTCTCCGCGATGTAGCCGTCCGCGAACAGGCGGGTCTTGTCGACGTTCGGGTAGAACTCGCCCTTCATCGACTGGTCGCCGAGGTCCTCGGCCCAGCGGACGAAGTGGTTCACGGCCCGCTGTGGCCGGTAGCAGTCGTACACCTTGAGGGTGTAGCCCTTGCGCAGCAGGGTGAGCTGCGCCTTGTGGAGGGCTTCGGCGGCGGGGCGGGTGAGGATGCACATCGGCTGCTCGTAGCCCTCGATGCGCTCGCCGACGAAGTTGTGCGGCGTGAAGTAGCGCATCTCCTGGATGATCGTCGGATCCACGGTTCTCAGGGCCACGAAGTCCTTCGGGGCCTTGGGGTCCGTCGTCGCCCCGGCGGTGGCGGGGGCGGTGGCCATGGCCAGCAGGGCGGCGAAGGCGGTGACGAGACCGCGGACTGCACCGGTGAGTCGTGTCATGTCTCCTGCACTGCCCAATTCCGGATGCCCGTGACACACTTCTGACACCCCGTCAGGTATCAGGAGGGCCAATGTCCCGGACACGCATGCCTGTGGTCGACGGATGGTTCGCCGGCACAGCGGACGACTTCCGGCTCCTCGGCACCCGGTGCGCCGCATGCGCCTCGGTGTTCTTTCCCCGCGAGGACACCCACTGCCGCAATCCCTGGTGTTCCGGCGGAGACCTCGAGGAGGTGCCGCTGTCGCGCCGCGGGCGCGTCTGGTCGTACACGGACAGCCGATACCGGCCGCCGTCACCCTATGTGAGCGATCCGGAACTTCCATGGGTGCCGTACGCGTTGATCGCGGTGGAGCTGGAGGCCGAGCGGATCGTGGTGCTGGGACAGGCGGCTCCCGGGGTCACCGTCGCCGATCTGACGGTGGGCATGCAGGTGGAGGTCGTCCCCGGAGTGCTCCACGAGGACGCGGAGACGACCCGGACGACCTGGCACTGGCGGCCGACGGGGGTGAGGGCGTGACGATGGACGTGGCAGTGCTGGGCGCGGGCATGCACCCATGGGGCAAGTGGGGCCGCTCCTTCGTGGAGTACGGGACGGCGGCGGCCCGCGCGGCGCTCGCGGACGCCGGTGTCGACTGGGGGGACGTCGGCTCGGTCGTGGGGGCCGACACGGTGCGTGGCGGGTATCCCGGGTATGTGGCGGGAGCGACCTTCGCCAAGGCCCTGGGCTGGCAGGGGGCCAGGGTCGCCAGTGTGTACGCGGCGTGCGCCTCCGGGGCGCAGGCGATCGCGGCGGCCCGGGCACAGATACTCGCCGGGCTCGCGGACGTCGTCCTCGTGGTGGGGGCGGACGCGGCACCCAAGGGCTTCTTCCGGCCGGCGGGCGGCGACCGGCCGGACGATCCGGACTGGCTGCGCTTCCGGGTCCTGGGCGCGACCAATCCGGCGTACTTCGGGCTGTACGCGCGGCGGCGGATGGCGGTGCACGGGGACACTCCGGAGGACTTCGCCCTGGTCAAGGTGAAGAACGCCGCAATGGGCGCGCTCAACCCGTACGCCCGCTACCGCAAGCGGGTCACCTCCGAGGAGGTCGCCGCGTCCGCGGTGGTCGCCGATCCGCTGCGGCTGCTCGACATCTGCGCCACGTCCGACGGCGGGGCGGCCCTGGTGCTCTCCAGCATGGAGTTCGCGCGCCGGCACGGGGCGACGCGGCCGGTGCGGATCCGGGCGGTCTCGACGGTGACCCCGCGCTTCCCCAACACGCTGCTGGACCTGCCGGACATCGCCACGGACTCCACCGTCGCGGTGGGCGCTCCCGATGAGACCTTCCGGGCCTCCATCGCCCGCGCCGCCTATGAGGAGGCCGGCGTCGGCCCCGGCGACCTGTCCCTGGCCGAGGTCTACGACCTGTCCACCGCACTGGAGCTGCAGTGGTACGAGGACCTGGGGCTGTGTGGCGGGGGCGAGGGCGCGAAGCTCCTCCGGGAGGGCGCGACGGCCCCGGGTGGCCGCATACCCGTCAACCCCAGTGGGGGTCTTGCCTCGTTCGGGGAGGCGGTACCGGCCCAGGCAATCGCCCAGGTCTGCGAGCTGACCTGGCAGTTGAGAGGCACGGCGGGCGAGCGGCAGATCGCCGGGGCGCACGTGGGAATCTCCACCAACCAGGGACTCTTCGGGCACGGGTCGTCGGTGATCGCGGTGAGATGACGCCGGCGGAGGGCGGGCGTGTGACAGCAGAGGCCACGGAGGTCTTCCACGCTGAGTGATCAGCCCGGAATCCTGCGTGAACGTCTCATGAACTGGGCCTGGGCACACCCGGGCAGCGCCATCATGCTCCACGTGCACTCCTGGACGGACACTCTCCGCTTCGCCTTCCAGCCGGTGGTCAACCTGAGGACGGGCGCGGTCGCCGCACTGGAGACGCTCGCCCGCCCGGAGACCGGTGACATCCTGGCCGAAGCCCGCCGAGACCCCGAACTCGACGGCCGGCTCACGGTGTTGGCGCTCCGTGCCGCGACACACAAGGAAACCCTGCTGCCGCTGCATCTGAACGTGTTCGCGGCCACCCTCGCCGACCTCGGCGGCCTGGCCCCGCTGCACGACGCCGTTCGCGCGGCCGGGCGCCTGCCCTGGGAGGTGACGCTGGATGTGGCCCCGCCCTACACACACGTGCCGCAACGCGCCCTGCTGGAGGCGGTGGCCGCGCTGCGCGAGCAGGGCTTCCGGATCAGCGCGGACGGCATCGGCGACGGCGACGTACCGCTCCGGCTGCTCACCGACCTCTCCCCCGACCTGGTCAAACTCGACGCCTCGCTGCTCGCCCGGCCGGCCGCGGTGCGCGCGATGCGGACGCTGTGCGAGGAGCTGGGGGCCCTGGTGGCGGTGGAAGGCGTGGAGACCGAGCTCCAGTACGGGGTGGCGCTGTCGGCCGGGGCGCAGCTGGGCCAGGGCGAGCTGTTCGCGCCGCCGGCCCGGATCCCCGCGGCGGACGTATACGTTCCGCCCCGCTCCCCCGGCACCATCGGTGTGCCCCGGTCCGGGCCCTCGGTGCGGGAGTTCGTGCGTCCCGCCGCCGTCCTGCCGGTGACCGCCTCGGCGGGGCAGGTGCGGGCGCTGCTCACCGGATCGCCGGACGTGTCCGGAGTGCTGTTGGTGGACCAGGCCGGCCGGCCCGTGCGCTCGGTGCACCGCTCACGTTTCCTGCTGTCGATGTCCGGCCGCTACGGGCACGCCCTGTACGCCGACCGGCCGGCCTTCAAGCTGGGGGACGCGCCCCGCACGGTCGGCGTGGACGCCACCGCCTGGGAGGTGCTGGACGTCGTCGCGGTCGGCGGCCGGGACCGGACCTCCGACGATGTCGCGGTGGTCGACCGGCACGGCCGGTGCGTCGGCGTCGTACGGCTCGCGGATCTGGTGCGGGCGCTGGCCGAGAGCCGGGTCGAGGAGGCCGCCGGGCTCAACCCGCTGACCCGGCTGCCCGGTTCGGACGCGATCACCAGCGAGGTGGACCGGTGGATCGCGGACGGCCGGTCCTTCGCGCTCAGCTGGCTGGACATCGACCACTTCAAGCAGGTCAACGACGGTGCCGGGTTCGCCGCGGGCGACGAGCTGATCCGGTCGGTGGGGCGGGCCCTGCAGCAGGCGGCCTCCGGGCACGCGCGCGTGGGGCACATCGGCGGGGACGACTTCCTGGTGCTGGCCGAGGAGCAGGCGCTCGACCCGCTGGTCGCGGCCGTGCTCGACGCGCGCTGGTCGGCGGGAGACCGGCCGGTCACGCTCTCCCTCGCGACCGTGGTGTGTGCGCCGGGGAGCGTGGGTGACCACCGTCAGGCCGCCGCCCAGCTCGCTCCGCTGAAGCAGGCGGCCAAGGCGCTGCGCGGCGCGAGCTGGGTGCTCGGACGGGCCGGACTGCCTGGCCATGAGGTCCGCCGCGGCACGGCGGCGGCGCCGGCGCAGGCCGGGTATGCGACCGTCGAGCCGGGTCGGTGAACGAGCTTCCGGCTGCGTCCGTCGAGTCGCGGCAGCGGTGACCTGGGCGTCGGGTGCGTCGCCGGCACCGTCGCCGCCGGGCCGCGGGGCCGGCCGTCGTCACCGTCGCCGTCCGCAACCTTGACGCCCCCGGAACGCCGGTGAACACTTCCCGGTGTCAGCCGACATCGCCGTACATTCTCGGCGTTATCAGGCACTGCGCCAGGGGTCTGTCCTGTTCCACGGCTCGTTCCTCCCTGGCGATACGGCTGCGACGGCATGCTCGCCACGGAGGCCGGGCGGGGCGTAGGGCTTCCTGCCTACGGCTGACGTCGCCAAGGGAACGTTCCTGCACGGACGGCCGGGGCTGATCGCCCCCAACCGGCGCCAAGGGAGCCGCCATGAGCAACGGAGACATTTTCGTCGGCGAAGTGATCGGCACCGCGATCCTGATCCTCTTCGGTGCCGGTGTCTGCGCCGCCGTCACCCTCAGATACTCCAAGGCGCGGGCCTCGGGCTGGGTCGTCATCGCCTTCGGCTGGGGCTTCGGCGTCCTCGCGGGCGCGTACACCGCCGCTCCGCTCTCGGGCGGCCAGCTCAACCCCGCGGTCACCATCGGCATCGCCATCGACACCGGCAAGTGGGGCAAGGTCTGGGTGTATCTGCTGGGCCAGCTCGTCGGCGCGATGCTCGGGGCCGTATTGGCCTACCTGGTGTACCTCGCCCAGTTCCAGGCCAACGTCCGCAAGGGCGGCACGACGGAGGGAACGGCCGGCGAACCGGTGCCGACGCTCGGGATCTTCTCGACCATCCCGGAGATACGGAACCCGGTCGCCAACCTCATCACCGAGATCATCGCGACCGTCTCGCTGGTGCTGCCGATCCTCGCCTTCGGGCTGACCAAGGGACTCGGCGAGTCCGGCACCACGGTGCTGATCGTGTCCCTGCTCGTCGTCGGCATCGGGCTCTCCCTCGGCGGGCCCACCGGCTATGCCATCAACCCGGCCCGCGACCTCGGACCGCGGATCGTCCACACCTTCCTGCCGATCCCCAACAAGGGCACGTCCGACTGGGGTTACGCCTGGATCCCGGTCGTCGGACCCCTGATCGGCGGAGCACTCGCCGGCGCGATCTACAACGCGGCCTTCTGATCCCGTACGTCACGTCCGACCCCGTGCATCACCCACGACCCCGTACATCACCCCCGGCCCTGCCTCCTTCGAGCCCGCACGCCCGCTCCCGGCGCCGCACGCCGCCCTCCCACCCCGCACGCGCCCCTCAAGACCAGCGACCCGACCCAGCGACCCAGGGGACTGCCATGACGGACACCGCCGACACCTACGTCGCCGCCATCGACCAGGGCACCACGTCCAGCCGCTGCATCGTCTTCGACCACAGCGGCGCCATCGTCGCCGTCGACCAGCGCGAACACCGCCAGATCTTCCCGAAGCCGGGCTGGGTGGAGCACGACGCGACCGAGATCTGGTCCAAGGTGCAGGCCGTGGTGGCCGGGGCGCTCGCCAAGGCCGGGCTGCGCGCCGACCAGCTGAGCGCGCTCGGCATCACCAACCAGCGGGAGACCACCGTCCTGTGGGACCGCGCCACGGGCAAGCCGGTGCACAACGCCATCGTCTGGCAGGACACCCGTACCGCCGCCCTGTGCAACGAACTCGGCGGCGCGGACGGGCAGGACCGCTTCCGTGAGCAGACCGGGCTGCCGCTGGCCAGCTACTTCTCCGGGCCCAAGGCGGCCTGGCTGCTGGACCATGTGCCCGGCCTGAGGGAGCGGGCCGAACGCGGCGAGATCGCCTTCGGGACGATCGACTCCTGGCTGATCTGGAACCTCACCGGCGGCACCGACGGCGGCCGGCATGTCACCGACGTCACGAACGCCGGCCGCACCATGCTGATGAACCTGGAGACGCTCCAGTGGGATCCGGCCATCCTGTCCGCCATGAACGTGCCCGAGGCGGTGCTGCCCGAGATCAGGTCCTCCGCCGAGGTGTACGGCACGGCGGTCGGGCAGCTCGCCGGGGTGCCGGTGGCCTCCGCGCTGGGCGACCAGCAGGCCGCCGTCTTCGGGCAGGCCTGCTACGACGTGGGCACCGCGAAGAACACCTACGGCACCGGCAGCTTCCTGCTGCTGAACACCGGCAACCGGCCGGTGCCGTCCAAGAGCGGGCTGCTGACGACGATGGGCTACAAGATCGGCGGGGAGGCGCCGGTGTACTGCCTGGAGGGATCCATAGCGATAACGGGCGCGCTGGTCCAGTGGTTCCGCGACCAGCTCGGCATCATCCGCACGGCCGACGAGATCGAGACGCTGGCGGCGGGCGTCGAGGACAACGGCGGCGCCTACATCGTGCCCGCGTTCTCGGGCCTGTTCGCGCCCTACTGGCGCTCCGACGCGCGCGGTGTCGTCACCGGCCTCACCCGGTACGTCACGAAGGCGCATCTCGCGCGCGCGGTGCTGGAGGCGACGAGCTGGCAGACCCGGGAGGTCGTGGACGCCATGTACCAGGACTCCGGGGTGCGGATCACCACCCTGAAGGTCGACGGCGGCATGACGAAGAACAATCTGCTCATGCAGCATCAGGCGGACGTCCTCGGTGTACCGGTCATCCGGCCACGGGTGTCGGAGACGACCTGCCTGGGAGCCGCCTACGCGGCCGGACTCGCGACCGGCGTGTGGAACGACCTGGACGAGCTGAAGTCGCACTGGCAGCGGGACGCGGAGTGGACGCCGGCGATGGAGCCGTCGGTGCGCGACCGCGAGTACCGCAACTGGCGCAAGGCCGTGGAGAAGAGCTTCGGCTGGCTGGAGGAAGAGGACGGCGCGTAACGGTGCGTGGCACGCGCGCGCGAGAGAGGTCCTCACGGGGCACGCGCGCGTGAGAGGTCCTCACGGGGCACGCGCGCGTGGAGGCTCGCCACGTTGCACGCGCGCGTGCGGGAGCCTCACGGACCACGGCCCGTACCCCTGTCGGCGGGGGTACGGGCCGTGCCCGTGGGTCAGCCGAGGGCTGCCTGCCTGCGGTCGGCCGCGTACTCCATGGCATGCCGGACGACTCCGATGAGCACCTCCTTGACCGATTCCCTCTCCCGCGCGTCACAGAGCAGGACGGGTACGCCGTCGTCCAGGTCGAGGGCCTGCCGGACCGCCTCGGCCGGGTAACGGGCCGCTCCCTCGAAGCAGTTGACGCCGACGAGGAAGGGGATGGCACGCCGCTCGAAATAGTCGACGGCTGCGAAGCAGTCCTCGAGGCGCCGTGTGTCGGCCAGGACGACGGCGCCGAGCGCACCCTCGGACAGCTCGTCCCACATGAACCAGAACCGTTCCTGCCCGGGCGTGCCGAAGAGGTACAGGACCAGGTCCTCGCGCAGGGTGATGCGGCCGAAGTCCATGGCCACGGTGGTGGTGTGCTTGCCCTCCACACCGCTGGTGTCGTCGACCGGGCGGCCGGCCTCGGTGAGCAGTTCCTCGGTGCGCAGCGGCCTGATCTCGCTGACCGCGCCGACGAGGGTCGTCTTGCCCACGCCGAAGCCGCCGGCCACCAGGATCTTGAGCGTGACGGGCTCGACCGGGGGCTTGCCGCGCTCAGAACGCCCGAGGATCATCGGTTTCTTCTCCTGCTTCAGGGGTCTTGCCTGACGGGGTCACAGCGCCCGGAGGCCGTTGATCACGTCGCGCAGAATGCTCTCGTCCGGCAGCTCGGCCGGGGGCACCGGGCGTGTGACATGGACCAGTTCCGCATGCACGAGGTCGCCGATCAGGACCCGCACCACGCCGGTCGGCAGGTCGAGCTCGGCGGCGAGTTCGGCGACCGACTGCGGTGCCTGCCGGCACAGCCCGACGATCTGCACGTGCTCCGGCGCCAGCGTCGGGTCCGTCTCCGGATCGCCCGCGCCGGGTTCCGTGACGACCACCGCGATCAGATCGAGCCGGTGCTGCGCCGGACTCGTGGTACGGCCGCGTGTCATGGCGTACGGACGGACGACCGGTCCGGCCTCGTCGTCGAACCAGTGGTTTCTTCCCTGACCGTCTGCGCTCATGTCATCCCACTACCCGCCTGCGGGCAGATCGGTGCGCGGGACGGTGCCCAGATGCACGCCGACCCGCTTGACCAGGAGCGTCATCTCGTAGGCGACCTGTCCGACGTCGGAGTCGGCGTCGGACAGAACGGCGAGGCAGCTGCCGTCCCCGGCGGCGGTGACGAACAGGAAGGCGTCGTCCAGTTCGACCACCGTCTGCCGGACGCCGCCCGCGTCGAAGTGGCGGCCCACGCCCTTGGCGAGGCTGTGGAAGCCGGATGCCACGGCGGCCAGATGCTCGCTGTCCTCCCGGGTCAGGTCCTTGGACACCCCCGTCGGGAGCCCGTCGCCGGACAGGACGACGGCCTTACGGATGCTGGAGACCCGGTCGACCAGATCGTCCAGGAGCCAGTTCAGCTGCCCCTTGTCGGTCGCCGTGTGGCCGGTCGCCTTCGGTGCGGTCATCGACCGTCCCCCTTAGTCGTTCCTTGTGCTGTGCCGTCGTGGTCTGTGTCGCCGCCGGCGTTCTCCTCCCGGCCGCGCTGCCAGCCGCGCTGCAGCGAGGCCATCCGGCTGCGGACCTCCTCGGCGTCGCGGTCGGCCGGCTGCGCCGCGCCCTCGGCGCGCCGTACGGTGTCCTGCTTGAGCTGGGGTGCCAGGCTGGCCTGCCGTACGCGCCGGGGCAGGGGCCCACCGGCCGGCTGTGTGGCCGCGTGGCTGCCGGTGTCGCGGGTGTCGCCGGGACGGGACTGCCCGGGCGTGCGCTCGCCCGTGCCGGACGGGCCCGTGGTGCCGGTGCCGTCGGCGGGGGGCTCGGGCGGCCGGGTACGCCGGGGCAGGGCCGGGACGTCGGACGTCGTGCCACTGCCGTCGGCAGCGGGCTCGGGCGGCCGGGTACGCCGGGGCAGGGCCGGGACGTCGGGCGTCGCGCCACTGCCGTCGGCGGGAGCCGTGTCGCGTTGCCGGCCTCGGTCGGTGTCTTCGGCGGAGCGCCGGGAGGTGGTGCTGCGGCGGCGGGAGGGCAGCGGGGCCAGTGCGCCCGTCTCGGGGCGGCGGGCGGCGACGGGCGGCTGCTGTTCCGGTTCGTCGCGGCGGGGGCGCTGGTCGGTGACGGGCCTGCCGTGCGAGCTGACCAGCTTGGGTGTCTGCCGGCGCGGCAGCGGTACGGGCCCGCGGTCGTCGGCCTCGTCGCGTGCCGCGCGGTCGGCGGTAGGCGGCGCCTGGTCCTCGGTGCGGGAGCTGCGGGGCCGGAACAGTCCGCCGCGCTCGCTGTCCTCGTCACCCAGGACGCCGGGGAAGTCGTCGATGGCGTCGAGATCCACCGGCGCCTCCAGTTCGACCGGGCCGTCCAGCAGGGACGTCGGCAGGCCGGGCAGCTGGGCCGGTGCCGTGGACCGTCCGGCGCCACGGCCCGCCTGCCCGAGCCCCTTCGCCGGGCGGTCCCGGTCGAGGCGGAAGCCGAGGCCGTTGGTGTCGGGTACGTCGTCGCTCAGCAGCGCGTCGGGGATGAAGACGACCGCGGTGGTGCCGCCGTAGGGCGACGGCTGCAGCGAGACCCGGATGTTCTGGCGCTGGGCGAGGCGGCTGACCACGAACAGACCGAGCCGGTCGGTGTCGGACAGTTCGAACTCGGGGGTCTCGGCGAGGCGCAGGTTGGCCTCCAGCAGTGCCTCGGCCGGCATGCCGAGACCCCGGTCGTGGATCTCCAGGGTGAAGCCGTTGGCGACCCGCTCACCGAGGACCTGGACGGCGGTGTGCGGGGGCGAGAAGACCGTGGCGTTCTCCAGGAGTTCGGCCGCGAGGTGGGTGAGGTCGGCGACGGCCGGGCCGGTGACGGCGACCCTGGGCAGCCGCCGTACCTCGATGCGTTCGTAGTCCTCGACCTCGGCGACGGCGGCGCGTACCACGTCCATCAGCTGGACCGGGCGGCGCCACTGCCGGGAGGGTGCGGCGCCGGAGAGGATCACCAGGCCCTCGGCGTGCCGGCGCATACGGGTGGTGAGGTGGTCCAGGCGGAAGAGGTCGGCGAGTTCGTCGGTGTCCTCGGTGCGGCGTTCCATCGTGTCGAGGAGGGTGAGCTGCTTGTGCAGCAGCACCTGGCTGCGACGGGCGAGGTTGACGAAGACCTCGGAGACGCCGGAGCGCAGTTCGGCCTGTTTGACGGCGGCCTCCACGGCGGCCCGCTGGAGGGTGTTGAGGGCCTGGCCGACCTCGCCGATCTCGTTCTTGTCGTACTCCAGGCGCGGCACCTCGGTCTCGACGTCGATCTGCTCACCCGCGGACAGGCGGCGCATCACGCTGGGCAGCCGTACGCCGGAGGCCTCGTGCGCCTCCAGGCGCAGCTGGCGCAGGTCGCGGACCAGGCCGCGGCCGATCCGGACCGACAGGAAGACGGAGACCACGAGCGCGACCAGACCGAGCAGGCCCGCGACGGCCGCCTGCAGGATGACGCCCATGGCCACCGGGCGGGCCCGGCTCTGCAGGCGGTCGCCCACCTGGTCGTCGAGGGTGCCCAGTTGGTGGAGGACGTCGGCCGCCGCGGAGTCCCAGCTCTGGGCGTCGACACCGCGAGGAGTGCCGGAGTCGGTGCGCAGGACGCTCTGTTCGGCGGTGCGCAGCGGGGCGGTGGTGGTGTTCTCCCAGAAGCCTTCGTAGCGGTCGCGCTCGTCGGCGGGCAGCAGCGGCAGGCTGACGTCGTACAGGACGGTGCGCTGGGCGACGAGGTCGGAGATGTGCCGCGTCTCGTCCCGGGTGAGGCGGCCGACGACGAGGGCGGAGCCGAGCAGGGCGTCCTCGCGGGAGAGCAGCTCGCGGGCGCGGCTGATGTCGACGAGCGCGCGGGCCTGGGCGTCCAGGCCGACGTCGTCGACGCCTTCGAGGGAGGCGAGCAGCGTGTAGCAGGGATCGACGAGGTGGTTGTAGCGGTCGAGGGCCTGGGCGCGGGTGACCGTGCGCTGTTCGACGCTGCGGCGCAGGGAGCCGAGGCCGTCGAAGGCGTCGAGGACGGCGGTGAGACGCTCGTTGTCCGCCGCGTCCAGGCCGTCGAAGACGTGATGGCCGCCGGCGTTCCTGCGGATCCCGGCGATCGCCCGGTCGGTGGCGGCGCGGGTGCGCTGCAGCGCGGAGAGGGCGTCGGCGGCTCTCGGATCGGCGAGGTAGACCAGGGCCTGGCGGCGCTCCTGCTGCAGTACGCGCACGGTGTCCTCGGCGGGGTAGCCGATGTCCTGCTTGACGTCCGACACCTGGAACAGCCGGGCGGCCTCGCGCCCGGTGAGTACCGTCGCGAAGCCCCAGACGGCCGTCAGGGACACCAGCGGCACGAGAAGCAGCGCCACGATCTTCCGGCGGATCGACTTCCCGCGAAAGCGCATGGCCTCCCCCAGCTCGACCCCCGCCGGCCGGGGGTGCACAGGTCCGTCAACAAACGGCGCGAGCCTACTACCGCCTCACAGATAACTCGAAGACATGTCCGGAGGGCGAACTTCCGCTCCGGCGGCGAGAGATGCCGAGTTGTCCGGGCATTGCGGGAGATTGCCACCGCGATCCGCTGCCCGTGCCTGGCCGGCGGGTGCTGCGGTGACCGGGCGGTTGGCTGGAATTTTTCCCCGCTCGGGAATCATCGGGCGCGGTCGTTCGTCCTTCTCTACGGGAAATGGGGGCGGAATGGGCCACAGGAGCCGCATCCTGCACCCGGGCGGCGTAAAACAGCGCAAGCCGGGCAGCCACTGGGGAGTCGGAGTCTTTGCGACGCCGGGGCGATCGGTCTGCCGGCGGTGGGGAGGGACACGGTGATGGGCACGGTGGAGTGGCGCGTGGCGCCCGAGGAGAGCGTGGCGGGGCGCTCGGCGGCGCGACGGGGCGAGGAGGCACCGGATCGCGACATTCCGGCGCGTGGGCGCGCCCGGGAGTCCGCCGGGGAACGGCAGCAGCACTACCGGCCGTTGTGGGTCGAGGAGCCCGCCCGGCGGCACCCGCTGCCGGATCCGGTGCGTACGGCAGCGGTGCGGGCCCTCATCATCATCGCGGTGACGCTGATCCAGGCGATGGTGGCGTTCCTGTGCACGCTGGCCGGGTCCTGGCTGGCCTTCCCCATGGTGATCAGCAGCGTGGTGAGCACGGTGGTGGCCACCTGGGCCGTGGTCGACGTGTGGGTGACCCGCCAGGTGTGGAACCAGCGGTACGGCGTGGTCTCCGAGCCGAGCAGCACGGCCCGCGCACTGCGCCGCGAGCGGCGGGCCCGCCGGCGTGCGGAGCGCGCGGCCCTGCGGGAGCAGGAGCGGATACGCCGGCGGGGTGGCACCGGGCAGTTGTCGCACTCCTGAGGCAGCGGAGCCGCAGGTCGGCACAGTCCGGCGCCCCCGGTCAGGGGGTTGCGGGGGCCGGGCGTTTGAACATGCGCGTCGCCGTGATCTCGCTGTGCACCGCCTCTCCGGCCCGAGGCGGCTGGGGCAGCCCCGGCCGGAGGTGTTCCTCCACGCTGATGTACTTCAGGCCGGCCCTGAGGTCGGCGTCGTTGCGCAGGCGGATGACCAGCGGGAACTCGGCCAGGGCGGTGGTGTCGAACAGACCGGTGGTGTAGAGCAGCTGCACACCGAGGGCGTCCGACACGGCCCGCTGCAGCTCCAGCAGGTAGGTCGCGTTGGCGCGGCCGATCGGGTTGTCCAGGAACAGCGTGCCCGCGTGCCGGTGCTTGTCCCGGCCCCGGTCGTTGCTCCGCAGCGCGGCCATCGTGCAGTACAGGGCGATCGCGGCGGTGAGGAGCTGGCCGCCGGAGAACACATCGCCCATCTGGCCGACGGGCACGCGCTCGGCGCGCAGCACGGCGTCGGGCTTGAGGATCTCCACGGCCACGCCCTTCGGCTGCAGCGCGGCCGCGACCCCGCGCAACAGCAGCGACATCCCGTCCCGGCGCAGGTCGGAGTTCTTCTTCACGGCCGCCCGCGTGGCGTCGTCGATGACCTCGCCGAGGCGCTCGGTGAGCGTGGCTTGGTCGGGCTCCTCGAAGCGGATGCGCAGGAACTCCTGGCCGGACCACTCACCGAGCCCCTCGGGCAGCCTGGACAGCCGCTGCGCGGACCGCAGGGTCGCGAGGGCGGACTCCACCAGGCCCCGCAGCCGGTCCACGATCGAGTCGCGGTTGCGCTCCAGCTGGGCCAGCTCGTCGGTCAGGACCCGCAGGCGGGGCGCGAAGGCGTCGGCCCACTTCTGTGCGTGCTCGGGCAGCGCGGACGCGGGCAGTTCGCGGATCTGCTGCCGGGCGGGGGTGCGGACCTGCTCGTAGCGCGTGGAGTTGGCGTGCCGGACGAGGACGTCGCTCGCCTCGCGCACGGCCGCCTCGGCGGCGGACAGGTCGGCGGCACAGCCCCGCAGCGAGCGGCGGGCCTCGGCGGCGGAGTGCCGGGCCTCCTCCAGGCTGCCGGGGTACGGCTCCGGCTCCTCCTGCTCCTCCTCGGGGGTGTGCTCGCGCAGCAGGTCGCGGAGCATCGCGGCGATCTCGTCGAAGCCGCCGGCCGCGTCCTCGGCGGCCCGGTGGGCCTCCAGCAGCTCCGCGTGGGCCTCGCGGGCCTCGGCCAGCGCCTCGGTGCGGGCGGCGAGTTCGCCCGTCGCGGTGCGCAGCAGCGCCTGGGCGTGCTCGGCGTCGCGCGGGACGAGTTCCTCGGGCAGCTCGGTGTGTGCCGCGCCGTCCTCCGGGGCGTGCCGTTCGGCCTCGCCGCGCAGTCGGCCGAGTTGCTCGCTCGCGCTGGACATGCGGGTCTCCAGGAGCTGCACCAGCTCCTCCGCGCGGGCGGCGGCGGCCTGCCGGGAGGGCCCGTCGGAGCCGTCGGGCGACTCCAGAAGCTGCTCGGCGCGGGTGCGGACCTTGTTGCTGAGCCGGTCGAGTTCGGCGCGGGCGGCACTCTCGTCACTCTCCGCGCGGGCCTGCTCGGCGCGCAGATCGGCGCCGACGCCGACCTTCTCGTACACCTGGGAGGCGGCCCGGTAGGCCTCGCGGAGGGCGGGCAGGGACGCCTTGGGGGCGTCGGCGTCCTCGACCGGTACGTCGTCGGGGGCGCCGGCGATCTCGGAGCGCTCGGCGCGCAGGGCCCGTGCGGTGCGGCGGGCGTCGTCGGCGGCGCGCTGGGCGGCGCGGCGGTCCTCGTCGGCGGCGCGGGCGCGCTCCAGGCAGGCCTGGGCCCGGGCCTCGGACTCGGCGGCCTCGTCGGCGAGTTCCCGCAGTTTCACCTGCCAGCCGGCGCGCTCGCGGAGCCGGTAGGCCAGTCCGGCTAGGGCGTCGGCGGCGCGGCGGGCCTTCTGCGCGGCCTCCTGCCGCTCGTCGCGGACCTGGGCGGCCTCGGCGGCGGCCTCGTCGGCCTCCGCGCGCACCGTGCGGGCCTCGGCCAGTTCGGCCTCGGCCTCCTCGGCGAACGCGCGGGTCTCCTGGGCGGCCTGGCGCAGTTCGGTGAGGCGTCCGGCGGGGCAGCCGGTGCGCCAGGAGGCGAGCCGGGCGGCCAGTTCGCGGTCCTTGCCGAGTCGTGCGGCGAGCGCGCGGATCTCCTCGTCCCGCTCGGTGGCCCGGGCGCGCAGTGCCTGCCGTTCCTCGTCGGCGGCGTGCTCGTCGTGCATGGCCGGGTTCGGCGGCACGAGGAAGACGTCTGCGGCGGCGGCGCTGTCGGCGGGCGGCGGGGCGAGCAGGGCGGCGGCGGTGCCGACGGCGACGGCGGAGCGGGGCAGCAGGGCGGCGTCACCGAGCGTCTCGCGGGCACGCGCGTGCGTGTCGGGGTCGGTGATGATCACGCCGTCGACCAGCTCCGGGCGGGCGGCGAGCACGCGCGCGTGGTCGGCGGGATCGACGGCCTGGGCGAGATAGCGCCAGCCGGGCAGCGCCGGGATGCCGTGCTCGCCGAGGAACTCCACCGTGGCCAGGACGTCCGGGCCCGGCGGCAGCAGTCCGCCGTCACCGAGCGCGCCGAGGATCCGGGAGTCGTCGGCGGCGGCGGTGCGCAGCTCGAAGAGGTGCCGTTCGGCGGTCGAGACGGCATCGTCGAGGAGTTCGCGCAACTCGTCGGCGAAGCGGTCGAGTTCCTCGGGGGTGAGGGAGCCTTCGGCGAGCGGGCGAAGGGTGCCGGGCGCGCCCGGCCCCGTCGGCTGCGGTACGCCGTCGCGTCCGCCCGCAGGGGCGTGCGTTCCCCCGTCCGCGCCCGCCCGGGGCCGCGTCCCCGTGGCGTCGTCGGCCCCCGAGCGGGGCCCGGGCACTCCGGGCTGCCCGGTCGCGGGCGCACCCGGCAGGCTGAGCAGTTCGGCGAGCCGTTCCTCGGCGGCCAGGGACTCGGCGAGGCGCCGCTCGGCCTGGTAGGACCGCTCGGCCGCCGTCGCGGCGTCCGCCGCGCGCGCGGCGGTCAGTTCCGCGCGGGCCTCGGCGGAGGCCGCCTCGCGCGCGTGCTCGGCGGCCTTGCGGGCGGCCTCGCGGGCCGCGTCCCAGGTGGCCACGGCGGTCTTCTCGGCGTCGCTGGCGGCGAGCGCGGCCCGCGCCGGGTCGGCGTCCGGGGCGGTGTCGTCGAGCCAGCCCGCCCGGACCGCCTCGGCGGTCTCCTGCTCGACCTCGGCGAGGCGCTGGCGCAGATGTCCGGCCTCGCTGCGGGCGCGCTGGGCCTCGGTCGCCGCGGTCGTCGAGTCGCGGTAGGCGGACTCGCTGACCTCCTGAAGCGCGGCGGAGCGCTCCTCCCCCTCGTTGGCGAGGGCCTCGGCGCTCTCCGCGGCCGCGTGCAGGGCCCGTACGAGGTCCACGGCGGCCTTGGCACGGGCGGCGAGCGCGGGCGCCGCGTCGCGCTCTGCCTCCTGGATGGCGGCGGACACGCGCGCGACCCGGTCGGCGGCGGCGCGGTGGCGCAGCACGGCCTCGGCGGCCTGCCAGGCGGAGTGCAGGGTGCGGGCGTCGGCCAGCTCGCGCTTCTGCGCGGCGGCGGACTTCTCGGCGGCGGCCAGTGCCAGGGAGGCGTGCCGGTAGGCGAGTTCGGCGGCGATCAGGGCGCTGCGCTCACGGGCGCCCTCGGAGTGGGTGACGGCGTAGGCGGCGGCCGTGACCCGCTGGGCGAGGTCGGCGGCGCGCACGCGCTCGCGCACCGCCCGCGCGGACAGCCGCCGGGCGAGGGTGCGGGTGCGGCGCTCGGCGCCGGCGTGGATGTCACGCGCGCGTGAGCGGGCCTCGGCGGCCTCGACGATCCGCCCGAGCAGGTCGACCGACCCGGCGGTGAAGTCGCGTTCGGCGATCAGCTCCGCGCGTCTGCCCAGCTTGTTGCCGAAGCCGCTGACGAGGTCGGCGAGGCCGTCGGTGTCGCGGGTGTCGGTGACGGCGCGCAGCAGCAGGTCGGTGAAGTCGGAGTCCTTCTTGACCGCGAAGAGACCGGCCGCCTCGCCCTCGTCGGCGTTCATCTCCCGCTGGTAGCGGAAGAGTTCGGGGTCGAGGCCGAGGTCGCCGAGGTGCTCGATCCAGCGGTCGTGGATCTCCTCCCAGTGCACCTCCAGGTGCGGGTAGGCCTTGCCCGCCTCCGTCAGGGCGTCACGGAAGCCCTTCATGGTGCGGCGCCGGCCCTGGGCACCCGAGGTGCCCTCGACGGGCGGCCGTACGGCGGTGGACTCCGCGACGGGCAGGTTGTCCAGGCTCAGTCCGGGGCCGGGCCGGAACGAGTACCAGGCCTCGGCGAACTTGCGCGGGTCGTTGGACACCTGCCGTCCGCGCCATTCGCTCACCTTGCCGACGACGACGCACTCGCCGGTCTGCACGTGCTGCCACTCCAGCGCCACGTGTCCGCAGTCGTCGGCGAGCAGGAACTTGCGCAGCACACCGGAGCTGGCGCCGCCGAGGGTGTTGCGGTGGCCCGGCAGCATCACCGAGAAGATCAGTTTGAGCAGGACGGACTTGCCGCCGCCGTTCTCCAGGAAGAGCACGCCCGCGGGCGCGGGCCGGCGGGGCGGGCCGGACGGCTCCTCCTCGAAGAACTCCGCCTGCGTGGGCGCCGGGTCGGGCACGGGCTCGCCGACACCCCGCAGGTCAAGCACGGTGTCGGCGTAGCGCGCACCGGCGGGACCGATGGAGTAGAGGCGGACCCGGGACAGCTCGTACATGGCGGACTCTCGCGTTAAGTCTTCGGAAAGGTGCGGTGGTTCGGAGGGTTTCAGGAGTGGAACGGCAGCCCGGCGTCGGCGACCAGTTCCAGATCCCCGGTGTCCTCGGCGGGCAGCAGGCTGGCCGTGCCGTCGGTCACCGGTACGACGCCCAGCTCGAGCAGTTCGGCCATGGCGGCGCTGCCGGCCATGTCGCGGACCTGGAGCTGGTAGCGAGCCGTGGTGCGGTAGGTGCCGCCGCCGTCGTCGCCGGTGCGCTGCAGGAAACCCGAGTCGGTGAGGAAGGCGAGTGCCTTGGCCACGATGCCGGTGGTGGAGGCGGCCGGGCGGCGGGCGTCCTTGGTGGCGCCGGTGGCGCTGCGTCTGGCCCAGATGCGCCAGGCGGCCTCCAGCCCGGGCGCGTCGGTCGCCGGGTCGGTGTTCTCGCCCAGTTCCTCGGCCCGTTCCTCCAGGCGCCGGCAGGCCTGCCGTACGAAGGCGTCGACGCCGTTGACGGTGACGCGTCCGATGTAGGTGTCGTCGGCCAGGTCCTCCGGGCGTGGGAAGGCCAGTGCGGCGACGGCGAGGTGGGCGAGCCCGTGCAGGAAGCGGTCGCCGGAGTCGGCGGCGGTGCGACGCGCGTAGTCACCCATGCGGACGGCGAACACCGAGTCCTCGGCGGCCGTCACG
Organism: Streptomyces puniciscabiei; assembly: GCF_006715785.1. Classification (NCBI taxonomy): domain Bacteria; kingdom Bacillati; phylum Actinomycetota; class Actinomycetes; order Kitasatosporales; family Streptomycetaceae; genus Streptomyces; species Streptomyces puniciscabiei. Next base: position 6,080,189 of record NZ_VFNX01000001.1, on the reverse strand, counting down.
GCCATGCCCGCGCGCGGGGACACCTCCAGCACGACGAGGCCCAGGCCGGTGGCGACGGCGTCGGCGAGCCGCGCGAACGCCGGGTCTTCGCGGTAGCGGCGCAGCAGCTCCGTGTACTCCTGGTCGCGCGCGGGCTGCAGCTTGGGCTGGAGCCCGAAGGCGACGAGCCGCGCCGCGTCGGCGGCGTCGGCGGGGGTGACGGCGGCGGGCGCCGACGGTGCCGACGACTCCGCCTCACTCCACTCGACGTGCTCGCTCACGGTTGGGGCTCCTTGTCGCGCTGTTGTTGACTCATGCTGCTTCCGTCCGGTCCGCCGCCATCCCCGCCGCGTCCAGCAGGGCGGTCCCCAAGATCAGGTCTGCCCCGCCGAACTCGGGATCGTCCAGCTCGGTCCCGTCGTCCACGGCGAACAGCAGCTTCTCCTCACCCTGCCGGTACGCGGTGCCGACAGCCGGACTGGCCGCGTGCACCGCCAACAGGGCCACCAGATAGGCCAGATCGGGGTCACCGGAGCGCCGGGCCTCGGCCAGCAGCCCCGACAGCCTGCGCGGCGCGTCGGCCGGCAGGTCCAGCAGCTCCGTCGCGGCGGCCAGCTGCTCCTCGCTGAACCGGCTGTCGTCGGGCGTGGCGATCAGGTCGGGTTCGGGCATCTCCGCACCCAGGTGTTCCCGCTCGACGGGCGGCGTCAGCAGTATGTCGACGAGATCGGCGACCCGTACGGACACGGGCGTCCGCAGCCCCGTGCCGTTCGCGAAGAAGGCGTCGGTGACCCGGATGGCCTGCTCCAGGGGCAACGGCAGGACAGGGGCGACGAGATGGCCGTAGAGGTCTATTCCGGACGTGGCCGCGGGTGCGGCGAAGGCCTGGCGGTCCTGTTCGGCGCGGAACAGCGGGCCGGCCTCCAGCAGCCGCGACTGGAGCTGGGTGTGGCGCCGGATGCAGTCCTTGACGATGTCGACCAGCTCGGCGGCGCGGCGCTTGTGCTCGGGCTCCTCGGTCTCGTCCCGTGCCCTGCGGATGTTGGTGAGGATCGCGTTCTCGTGGCGGTAGCGGTCGGCGACGTGGTCCAGGGCCTCGGCGATCATGTCCGGCACGGCGGACAGCCAGTCGACCGCGCGGACGTTGCGCCGGGTGGCCTCCAGGGCCCGGCGCAGGGTCTCCGAGTACTGCACCGTGCGGTAGCGGGCCTGCTCGGCGGCGAGCTGGGCGTCGGCGAGCCGCCCGCGGCTGATCAGCACCTCCAGCTTGACCTCGGCGGCGATCTGGGCGCTGGTGACGTCGGTGTCGAGGGCGCCGACCAGGACGTTGACCGCCTCGTCCGTCGTGCGCAGGTACACCGTGCCGCCGGGGCCGGGGACCTCTTCGATCAGCTTGAAGTCGTAGTCCCGGCGGACGTATGAACCATCCGGCGCGAAGGTGCCGTAGACGGCGCGGAAGCCGCGGTCGACGCTGCCGACGTTGATCAGGTTCTCCAGGACCCAGCGGGCCACGCGCTCGTGCTCGGCGGGCGGCCGGTGCGGGGCCTGGGCGGCGATGCGCGGGATGAGCCGGGCCACGATCTGCTCGTGGTCGGCGCCGGTGTCGAAGTCCATGTTGAGGGTGACCAGGTCGATGGCGGCGAGGGCCACCTCGGCCATGCCGTACACCGAGTACTCACCGGCCAGGTTGGCCTTGCGCGCGTCGAGGTCGTGCAGCGGCGCGGTGCAGGCGAGCGCGCGCAGCCGCCGCGCCAGCCCCTCGTCGGCGGCCGGGCCCGGAGCCGGGCGCGGCCCCGCGCTGAGCTGGGGCGGAACACTGTCCGTCGATGCAGGCGAAGTCACGGTGCACAGATTAGGTCCTGGGTCTGACATCGACCCAAACGGTGCGGCTCCGCCGGTTTGACCGAAAGGGCCGCGGGTCGCTCTTCGGCTACGGGGAGGCTTCCTCGCCCACCCTTCGCCGGTACACCTCGACGATCCGCTCCAGCGAGTCCGCCAGATAGGTCTCCAGCAGTTCTTCCGCCCCGTTCCGGTCCCCGGCCTGCAGCGCCTGCAGGATCTCGTGGTTGCGGGCGAGGTAGGGCTCGTGCAGTCGGCGCGGGTCGTCGACGACGTGGAAGGCGAGCCGCAGCTCGGCGAAGACACTGCGCATCAGTTCGTCGGTGCGTTCACTGCCCGCGAGGGCGACGAGCTCCCGGTGGAAGTGGATGTTGGCGGTGCCCAGCGCCTTCCAGTCTTTCTCCGCGGTCGCCCGCTCTCCTTCGGCGACCGCCGCCGTGACCCCCTCCAGCCGGTACGGCGGCTCGCCGAGCCCGCGCACGACGGCGCACTCGACCAGGGAGCGCGTGCGGTAGATGTCCTCGACGTCCTCCACGGTCAGAACCCGCACAAAGACCCCGCGGTTGAGCTCGTGGACCAGCAGGCGCTCGTGCGTGAGCAGCCGGAACGCCTCGCGCAGGGTGTTGCGGGAGACCCCGAGCGCCCCGCCGATGCCGTCCTCCGACAGCCGGGTGCCGGGCGGGAAGTACCCGTCGGCGATACGACTCCGGAGGATGTCCGAGACCCGCTCCGCGGTGCTGGTACGCCCCAGGAGCGCACGGTCGTCGGCCAGTGCCGTCAGCTGCTCTGCCATGCCGGAATTCAATCGCACAGACCGGAACGAAACAACATGGGTATTGAAGGATCGTTGAACGATCCTCTATCGTGCTCGGGACGGCATTGCTCACGTCCCGAGGAGCCGGCATGACGCAGACCCCGCGTACCGAGGACCTCCCCGTCACCGCAGTCGACGAGCGCGCGCACGCGTGGAGTCCGCAAGCCGCCCGGGCCCGCTTCCGGGACGGCCTCGCGGGCCCGACGGCCGGGGTCGCGGCGGGCCACACACAGGCCAACCTCATCTCGGTGCCGGCCGACTGGGCGTACGACATGCTGCTGTTCTGCCAGCGCAACCCCAAGCCGTGCCCGGTGCTGGACGTCACGGACGCCGGTTCCACCTCGACCGTCCTCGCCGAGGGCGCCGACCTGCGCACGGATCTGCCGCGCTACCGGGTGTGGCGGGACGGCGAGTTGGTCGAGGAGCCCACCGACGTGCGCGCGCACTGGCGGGACGACCTGGTGTCGTTCCTGCTCGGCTGCAGCTTCACCTTCGAGTGGGCGCTGGCCCGGGCGGGCGTGCCGATCCGGCATGTCGAGCAGGGCCGTAACGTGCCGATGTACGTCACCACGCGCGCGTGCCGGGCGGCGGGGCGGCTGCGCGGGCCGATGGTGGTGTCCATGCGGCCGGTGCCCGCGGAGCACATTCGCGCCGCGATCCGGGAGAGCGGTCTGTTGCCGGCCGTGCACGGCGGCCCGGTGCACTGCGGGGACCCCGCGGCCCTCGGTATCGGGGATCTGGCCCGCCCCGACTTCGGCGACCCGGTGGCCTTCGCGCCCGGTGACATCCCGGTGTTCTGGGCGTGCGGAGTGACCCCGCAGGCGGCGGTGATGGCCTCCCGGCCGCCGTTCGCCATCACCCACGCCCCGGGCCAGATGTTCCTGACCGACGCGCGCGACGAGCAGTACCGGCTGGTCGGCATCGTCTGAGACCGACGGGTCGGGGGCGCCAGGCGCCTCCGGGGTCGGCCGGCCTCACGGCTGGATACGGCGCTGTGGGGGCACGCGCGCGTACGGGCGCTGGTGCGGAGGGGCCGATCGCCGCCGGTGCGGAGGCTCCCGGTTCACGCCGGTGCGGGCGGCTCCCGTTCGTTCATGTGCGCAGGAGGCGGCGGGAAGGCGCGCTGGAGGAGGAGGCGGCGGGCGTGGGACTCCGCCCCACGCGCGCGTACCTCCTGCGCGGTCTCCGTCGCCGCAGCCCGCCGGACGCCCGCCCGCCGCGGCACCCCGCACCCGAGCGTGTCCCGCCCGGTGAGCCCCAGCAGGGCCTGGAGCGTCAGGACCTCACCGACCGGATCCGCCACCGTCACGGCCTCGCCGGCCGCGTCGGCCGCGCCATCGCGGAGCAGACCGTACCCGCCGTCACCGGATCCCCTGCCCGACCCGGTCCGCCGCCATGACCGTGCAAGCCGTCCCCGCCGCGGCTTCAAGGGCCGTGCTCGCCCTGATGCCCGCCCGTACGGGAGCAGAGGGCACCGTCGGATGCGTGCCGGCGGGGCGTCGCTGGGCGCCGGCGATCCGGCGGCCGGAGTCCTCCGACAGGGCCGCCAGGGCCGCGGAGGCCGCCGTGGAGGCGCTCAGGTCCAGGCGGGCGCTGGTGCCGCGGGCCCGGTGGTGCAGTTCGTCGGCGGCCAGGCGCAGCAGTTGCGGGAGCAGGTCCTGGGAGCGCCGGGCCACCCAGGCGGTGCCGGCCGTGGCCAGCCAGAGCAGGCTAGCCGCCCGGGTGGGGGCGGGGAACTCCGGTGCCGGGGACGGCGGTCGGCCCGTCGCCCGGCCCGCCTCGCTGAGCAGCACGTGGAAGCGGACCGCCAGCTGCCGGTGGCCGCGCTCGCCGGGGTGCAGCCGGTCGGCGCTCCACAGGGTCCGGTCGCTGATCCAGGCACCGTCCGTGGCGTCCAGGTGGACGGCGCCGTAGCGCTCGGACAGAGCGTGGACGACCGTGTTGACGGCCCGTTGCCGGCGGGCCAGCGGACGGGCGAGGGCGCTCGGCAGACCGAGCATCGCGCCGGGATCCGGCAGGCAGGCCGTGAGCAGGGTGGCGCCCTCGCGGGTGAACGCCGCGTAGACCTCGTCGAGGCGGGCGGCCACTGCCTGGATGTCGAAGGTGCGGCGCAGCGTGTCGTTGACGCCGATCACCACCGACACCAGGTCGGGACGGAGTTCGAGTGCGGCCGGAGTCTGCCGCTCCAGGACGTCGCGGGTCTGCGCGCCGCTGACCGCGAGCTTGGTGAACTCCACGGCACCGGGGGTCTCGGCGAGGGCGGGCGCCAGCAGCGCGGCCCAGCCCCGCCAGCCGTCCCCGGCGGGATCGCCCACGCCCTCGGTCAGCGAGTCCCCGAGGGCGACGAAGCGGACGGGGCTCATGCCACGCCCTCCGGCACGTCGCGACGGGCACCGCCGGGGCGGAGCAGTTCCGCGTCGTGGGCCGCGAGGAACGCCTCCACGGCCGTACCCCAGCCGAAGCACTCCGCACGCGCGCGTGCCGCCTCCCGCCGGGCGCTCTCACCGCGGTCCAGGAGCAGTTCCACGGCGTCCGCGAACGCCTCGCCGCGGTCGGCCGCGGTCGCCCCGGCGGAGCCGATGACCTCGGGCAGCGCGGACGACGCGCTCGCCACGACGGGCGTACCGCACGCCATGGCCTCCAGTGCGGCGAGCCCGAAGGTCTCGGCGGGCCCGGGCGCGAGGGCGATGTCCGCACTCGCCTGGAGGGCGCCGAGCGCGGCCCGGTCGGAGACGTGTCCGAGGAACGTCACCGGCAGCCCGTGCTCCCGCGCGCGCTGTTCCAGCCGGGCCCTGAGCGGCCCGTCCCCGGCCACCACGAGCACCGCGCGCCGCCCGCGTCGTATGAGCGCGTCCAGGGCGTCCAGGGCGGTGCCGGGGCGCTTCTCGACGGACAGCCGGGAGCACATCACGAGCAGCACCTCGTCCCCGCGCGCGTGCCGGGTACGCAGGCCCGGGTCGCGCAGGGCGGGGTGGCGTTCCATCAGGTCGACGCCCAGGGGGGCGCGTACGACGTTGCGTGCGCCGATGCGGACGAACTCCCGCTCGGCGAACTCCGTGGTGCACACCACCCGTGAGTAGACGTGCGCGGTACGGGTGTTGAGAGCGTCGGCGGCCCGGCGGGAGAGGTGCTCGGGCAGGCCCCAGGTGCGCAGGACGCCGTCGGCGGTCTCGTGGGAGACCATCACGGCGGGCACCCGCGCGCGGCGGGCCCAGCGGCCGGTCCAGCGCAGGGTCGTGCGGTCGGAGACCTCCAGGCGGTCCGGCGCGAGCTCCTCCAGCAGGGCGGCCACGCGCCGCTTGTCGGTGAGGACGCGGTAGCCGCCGGTGCCGGGCAGCAGCGGGCCGGGCAGGGTGATGACGCGGCCCTGCTCGGTGTCACGGTCGGTGTGCCGTTCGCCGGGCACGATCAGGACGGGTTCGTGGCCCGCCGCCCGGAAGCCCTTGCCCAGCTCGCGCAGGGCGGTACGCAGGCCGCCGGAGGCGGGGGCGACGAAGTTGGCGAGCCGGACGATACGCAGGGACTGGCCGGTCATGCCGCCACCGCCGTCTTCCGTGCCGCGAGCACGTCGTCGTAGTGGGCGATCAGCTGGTCGCCGACGGCGGCCCAGGTGCGGCCCTCGACCATCGTGCGCGCGGCGGCGCCGAACGCCCTGCGCCGCTCCGGGTTGGCGGCCAGTTCGCGGACGGCCGCCTCGACGGCGCCGGCGTCGCGCGGCGGGACCAGGTATCCGGTGCGGCCGTGGGCAACCAGGTCGAGCGGGCCGCCGGCGGCGGGTGCGACCACCGGGACCCCGCTGGCCATGGCCTCCTGGACGGTCTGGCAGAACGTCTCGAACGGGCCGGTGTGCGCGAACACGTCCAGCGAGGCGAAGATCCGCGCGAGGTCGTCGCCGGTGCGGCGGCCGAGGAAGACGGCGCCGGGCAGGGCCTCGCTGAGGTGTGCGTGGCTGGGCCCGTCGCCGACGACCACGACCTTGACGCCTTCCAGAGCGCAGGCGCCGGCGAGGAGTTCGACGTGCTTCTCGGGGGCGAGCCGGCCGACGTAGCCGACGATCAGCTCGCCGTTGGGGGCGAGTTCGCGGCGCAGCGCCGCATCACGCAGATCTGGCCGGAAACGTACGGTGTCCACGCCGCGCGGCCACAGCCGGACCCGGGGCACGCCGTGCTCCTCCAGATCGATGAGGGCGGCGCTGGAGGGGGCGAGGGTGCGGTCGGCGGCGGCGTGCACGGAGCGGATCCGCCGCCAGGCGGCCGCCTCGCCGGCACCCATGTAGGTGCGGGCGTATCCGGCCAGGTCGGTCTGGTAGACGGCGACGGCGGGGATGCCCAGCTTGGCGGCGGCGGCCATGCCGCGCACGCCGAGGACGAAGGGGCTGGCGAGATGGACCACGTCGGGGCGGTGTTGGACGAGCGCGGCGGCGAGGCGCCGGCTGGGCAGGGCGACGCGGACCTGGGGATAGCCGGGGAGCGGGAGGGAGGGGATCCGGACGACCGGGCACGGGGCGTCCGTGTCCGGTCCGCTGCCCGGAGCGGGGGCGGGGGCGACGACGAGCGGATGGTGACCGCGATCTACGAGGTGCCGGGCGGTCTGGAGCGCGCAGTGGGCCACGCCGTTCACATCGGGGGGAAAGGATTCGGTCACGATGACGACACGCATACCGGTGTTGTCGCCGCGCCGGACGTGGCCGCGTCAACGTCGATCTTTCCGCCCGGGGAACGTCCCATGAGCGTTGAGCTGCACACCCGCGCAGGTCAGGCGGCCGTCATGACCGCCTGACCTGCGGGACACCCGGTGTTCACCCGGCGGGCGGGCGTCCGCCCGGGCCGAGTGCATGCGGGAGGTCAGCCGAGGGCGGCGTCGGGTCCGAAGCGGCTGCGCACCGCCGTCTGTACCTCCGCCTCCTCGGCCGGATCGGCGGCCAGGCGGCGCAGGCGCTCCACGACCCGGGCGTCACCGGTCTCGGCGTGCCGGGCGGCGATTTCGCGGGTGGTCTCCTCGCAGTCCCACAGGCATTCGACGGCGAAGCCGGTGGCGAAGGAGGGGTCGGTCGCGGCCAGGGCCCGGGCGGCGCGGCCGCGCAGATGGGAGGAGGCCGTCTCACGGTAGATGTGGCGCAGGACGGGGGCCGCGCAGGCGATGCCGAGACGTCCGGCGCCGTCGACGAGGGTCCACAGCGTGGGTGCGTCCGGGCCCTCGCCGCGTACGGCCTCACGAAGGGCACCGAGGACGAGGTCGCGGTCCTGGACGCCGCCGTGGCAGGCGAGTATGCGTCCGGCGGCGGCGCCGAGCGCGTCGGGGCGCTGGGCCCAGCCGCGGGCACGGTCGACGACGGCGACGCCGCGCATCCGTTCGAAGGCGTCGACGGCGGCCTCCACGACGACGGTGGTGCCGTCGGCGACGGCGGCCTCGATCAGGCCGAGGGCGTCGGGGTCGTTGCTGTCGGCGAGATAGCGCAGCGCGGTGCAGCGGGCGCCGTCGATGCCGTCGCGGGCGGCCTGGACGATCTCCGGCCGGTCCTCGGGGCCGGCCACGGCGACCAGACACCGGGCGGCCGGCACATGGAGGGCGGCGCCGCGGTCCAGGCCCGCTTGCGCCCATTCGAAGACGGCGCGCACGCTCCAGCCGGGGCGCGGGCCGCTGGGCCGCATCTGGCGCTGCCAGCGGTCGAAACAGCCGGTCTCCTGGGCGGCACGCACGCGCGTGGCGATCGATTCGCGCGGATCCTCCGCCCACAGGCGCCATGGCCGCGGCTCGAAGGCGTCGCGGACGGCGGCGGCCAGCTCGGCCTCGCCCTCCGCGTCGGCGGGGAAGCGGGCCAGGACGGGCGCGGCGAGGGCACGCAGGCCCGCGTCGTCGTCCCTGAGGGCCAGCTCGTCCAGGGCCCAGGCCCAGTTGGACCCGTGGGCGGCGTACCGGCGCAGCAGTTCGAGCGCGTCCCGCCTGCCGTAGGAGGCGAGGTGCCCGAGGACGGCCAGGGCGAGGCCGGTGCGGGACTCGTCGGTGTCGAGGACGTCCTCGGGGTCGAAGAGGTGCGCCTCGATCGCGTCCAGCTCGCCGTTCAGGTCGAGGTAGAGCCGGGCGTAGTAGAGGGAGCGGTTCTCCACCTGCCAGTCGTGGCGGGGATCGCGCAGCACACAGTGGTCCAGGGCCGCGAGGGCTTCGGCGCGCGGGGCGGTGAGCGCGTGCAGTGTGCCGTCGCCGCGGCCCCGCTGGAGCAGGCCGAGCAGCGTACCGCTGGGCGCTATGACCGGATCGAACATGGGAAACAGCCTCACATCAAGCGTCGACGCATCCGGGGAACACGCACTACCTGGCCGCGTGACACAACGTCGGAGCGCCCGCCGTCTCTTGCTTGCTGTAGACCATCTCTCTCTGCCTCTCGTCGGTGGCCCATGCGGACCGCATCACGGCCCGCGCGGTGCGGCAACCCCTGCCCAGCCATCGCGTCCGTGAACCACGTCGCCATGATGACCCGGCCGTTTGCGCTGCCGCGACCGTATTTCCGGCGGCCCTTTACCGCCTCCCCCGTTTTCCGTGTCGTACCTGGTCAGGACAGGCGCGTCAGCGCGCGCCGAACAGCTCCAGGAGTTCTGTCTTGCCGAACATGCGGGCGGTGTCGAGGGCCGACGGCGTCCCCGCCGCCGGGTCGGCGCCGCCCTCCAGGAGCGCCTTGATCACTTCCGTCTCGCCCTTGAAGACGGCGCCCGCGAGCGGGGTCTGGCCCCGGTCGTTGATCTGGTCCGCCGCGGCGCCCCGGGCGAGGAGGGCGCGTACCGCGTCGGCGTGACCGTGGTAGGCGGCGAGCATCACCAGGGAGTCGCCGCGGTCGTTGGTGAGGTTGGCCGGAACGCCGGCGTCGACGTACGCGACGAGCGCCTCGGTCTGCCCCTGCCGGGCCAGATCGAAGATCTTGGTCGCCAGCTCCACGACCTCGGGGTCGGGGGCTTCACTCATCGGCCGGACCGCCTCTCCTGGGAACTTCGGGGACTGCAGGGAGCGTACGGCAGCGCGAGCGGAACGCGGCCGTACGAGTGAATCGCCAGGGTACTGGCTCGCGCGGCACATGACCCGTTGTGCCCGAGGTAAAGATCACCGACAGGCGCCGCCGGAGGCAACCGCCCAGCTCAGCCGGGCCGTGGTCCGCTCCGCCGACCGGGCGAAATCAACCAGATTTCACCCAGTTGCACCTTTAATAGTATAGATACATGCTGTGATCCTGGAAGAACTCAGGGTGACTGTCCCCCCTCGACACCAGGAGGCCTCAAATGATCCTCTCCATCTCGGGCGTCATGCTGCTCGGCGTCGTCGTCTTCCTCTTCTTCCGCAAGGACGGCCTCAAGGGCTCACACGCCTGCACCTCGGCCCTGTTCGGCTTCTACCTCGCCAACACGGGCATCGCCCCGAGCATCAAGGCAGGCGGCGAGAGCCTGGCGAGTCTCCTCGGCGGCATCAAGTTCTGACCCCGCTCGTCCCGCCCGCACGCACCGTCAGGAGACAGCAGTGGCCCGGCGCCCTCTCCCCCGCATCCTGAGCAAGGACAGCGCCCAGATCGCCCGGACGCAGCTCGCCCGGAGCCGGGAGCTGGCCCGGACGGCGGCCGACAGCGCGACCGATGTCCTCCACCCGCTGATCACCGTTACGCGCGGGCTGCGCCGGCTGGCCTCGGCCGGGCGGCGCAGATGGACGGACACGCCCCAGGACAAGCGTGGGCCCCTGCTGTTCCTCGTGGCCTCCGTCGTCCTGGCCGTGGCGCTGATGCCGTACGGACCGCTGCTCGCCGTCATCACCGTGATGGCGGCGGCGGCCTGGCAGGGCCGCGACCGCACCCCGCCGGCCCCGGAAGGACCCGACGAGTCCCAGACCGAACGGCTCCAGTCCCTCTACGAAGCCCTGGTGCCGCACTTCTCCGGCCCCGAGGACCCGGCGCCGCTGTACGCGCACGGCGGGGAATGGCAGAAGGCCTTCACCACTCACGAGTTCGACGAGGCCGGGCGCGTCGGCCACCTGGCGATCCGTTATCCCGCGTACTTCCCGGACGGCGAGCCCGAGGCCCGCACGCGGATCGAGCAACTGCTCACCGCGAAGGCCGGCCGGGGCCGCGAGTACCGGTTCGTGTGGGACGAGGAGGGCAACCAGCTCACCGTCGCCGTCCTGCCTCCCCTGCCCGCCGACATCCCGGCCCAGCACTTCGTCACCGCGCCCGGCGAGACCGTCCTCGGCTTCACCGACCCCAGCGAGGTCCAGCGCACACTCCCCCTCTCCTACGGGGAGGAGCAGATCGACGTGCCACCGGTCGTCTGGCGCACCGGCATCCGCTCCACCGAGCCGCACCTGCTGGCCATGGGACAGCCCGGCAGCGGCACCTCGACCCTGCTGCGCTCGATCGCCCTGCAGGCCCTCCGGCACGGCGACGTCCTGATCGTGGACGGCGGCGGCACCGGCGAGTACGCGTGCCTGACCGGCCGGGACGGCGTGCTGGCCGTGGAGTGCGCGCTGCCCGGTGCGCTGGCGAGCCTGGAGTGGGCGGCACAGGAGACCGAGCGGCGGCTCATCGCCGTCAACCTGGCCCGGCAGGCGGGCGAACCGCCACCGGCCGACGCCCGCCGCCCGCTGTGGATCATGCTGGACCGCCCGTCCGTCTTCGCCCACCTCGCCGCGGCGGACGGCCGCAAGGATCCGCAGGCGCTGCTCCAGGTGCCGCTGCGGCACGGCCGGGCGGCGAACGTGACCGTCGTCGTGGCCGAGCAGTTCGACAGCGCGGAGGCGCTGGGCGAGGCGGTACGGCAGCACACACGCGCGCGTGTCGTGCTCGGGCCCGCGGCGCCCCGGCAGGTGGAGGCGGTACTGGGCGCCCCGCCGCACACCACACCGCTCGGGCATGTGCCACCGGGGCGGGGGTACGCGCGGCTGGGGTCGGGTCCGGTGCACCGGCTTCAGGTGCCGCGTACGCCGGATCCGTACGACGACGCGACCAGTGACGCCGACCGGCAGGCGGTGCTGGAGTTGCTGCCGGCGCGGGCCACTGCCGTGGGGGCTGAGCCGACGGAGCCGCCGCAGCCGACGGATCTCACGAAGCCGGCGGATCTCACGAAACCGGCGGTGGCTGCGGAGGCTGCGGTGGCCGCGGACGCTGCGGGGTAGCGCCGTCGGGGTTCGGGCCGGCTGCCGGGCGCGGATCCGTCGTGGCTTGTCGCGCCCACGCGGCGGAGCCGCATGTCAACACAGCCCCGCGCCCCTGGGGAGCCGCAGCTGGAGCGCCCCGAAGGGGCGCGGGGAACTGCGCGAACAACCCCCACGCACCCGCAGCCGCCGACGCGCAGCGCGCCCCGAGTTGTCAGGCGCCCGGCTACGCCACGAACGTGCCCGGCGCCTCCACACCCCCCGTACCACCGCTCTCCACCAGCCGAGCCGCCGCCGCGAGGCGGACCGCCGCCTCCTCCGCCACCGCTCCCCCGACGGTGAACGGCAGCCGGAGATAGCCCTCGAACGCGCCGTCCACGCCGAAGCGGGGGCCGGACGGGACGCGGACGCCGGTCCGCTCGCCGGCTTCGGCGAGGCGGGAGCCGGACAGGCCGCCGGCGCGGACCCACAGGGTCAGCCCGCCCTTCGGCACGCTGAACTCCCACGTCGGCAGCTCGCGCCGCAGCGCAGCCACCAGCGCGTCCCGGTTCTCCCGGGCCTGGGCCCGGCGCAGCTCCACCGCCTGCTCCCAACCCCCCGTGCTGAACAGCCAGTTGACGGCGAGCTGTTCCAGCACCGGCGTACCGAGGTCGGCGTACGCCCGAGCGGCGACCAGGCTGCGGATGACGTCCGGCGCCGCCCGCACCCAGCCGATCCGCATGCCCGCCCAGAACGCCTTGCTCGCCGAGCCGACCGTGATGACGGTCGAGCCGGCCGGGTCGAAGGCGCACACCCGGCGCGGCATCCCGCTGTCCGCGAGCTCCTCGTCGAGCCACAGCTCGGTCATCGTCTCGTCGGCGACCAGCACCGTGCCGGCCGAACGCGCCGCGTCCACCAGCCGGCGCCGCTGGTCCTCGTCGGCGAGCGCACCGGTGGGGTTGTGGAAGTCGGCGACGACGTACGCGAGGCGGGGTGCGGCCTCGCGCAGGACCTGGCGCCAGCGGTCCAGGTCCCAGCCGGACAGCCCCTCGGCCATCGCGACGGGCACCAGGCGGGCACCGGCCTCCCGCATCAGCTGCAGAATGTTGGCGTACGACGGGGATTCCACGGCGATCCGCTCGCCGCGCCCCGCGAAGAGGTGGCAGATGGCGTCGATGGCGCCCATCGCGCCGGTCGTCACCATGATCTGCTCGGGCATGGTGGGGATCCCGCAGGCGGTGTAGCGCTCGGCGATCATCGAGCGCAGCGCGGGCAGGCCGGCCGGGTAGTCGCCGTGCGTGTGGGCGTACGGCGGCAGTTCCTCCAGGGCGCCCTGTACGGCGCGGGTCAGCCACGGCTCGGGAGCCGGCAGTGAGGCACAGCCCAGGTCGATCATCGAGCCCAGGGCCTCGGGCGGCAGCGGCTCTAGACCACGGGCGGGCAGCGGATTGCCGGCCGGGACGGCGGTCCAGCTGCCGGCGCCGCGCCGGGACTCCAGGAAGCCCTCGCCGCGCAGCGCCTCGTACGCGGCCGCGACGGTGGTGCGGCTGACGGAGAGCGCGAGGGCCAGTTCGCGTTCGGCGGGCAGGCGGGCGGCCACCGGTACGCGACCCTCGAGCACCAGCAGCCGGATGCCGTCGGCGAGGGCGCGGTAGGCGGGCGGACGGCGGGTGCCCGGGCCGGCCGGGCGGTCCTGCTGGGACTTGAGCAGCCGGGCGAGCTGCGCGGCTCCCATCGCAGAGGTCCACTGCGCCACGACAATCAGTCCACCTTCCCCGAATTGGCCATGGATGACGATTCTTCCCAAGCCACAGAGTGACATGCGTCAGGCCACTGCCACCACCCAGGGGGGTACTTCATGTCCACTCGGCGCCGTACCGGACGACGGTTGATCCAGTTGTACGCCGGTCTCGCGCTCTACGGCGCGAGTTCCGCGCTGCTCGTCGACGCGGGTCTGGGCCTGGAGCCCTGGAACGTGCTGCACCAGGGCCTCGCCGAGCTCACCGGGCTGACCATCGGGGTGGTGTCGATCATCGTGGGAGCCGCGGTGCTGCTGCTGTGGATCCCGCTGCACCAGCGGCCCGGGCTCGGCACCGTCTCGAACGTCTTCGTCGTCGGCCTCGCGATGGACGGCACGCTCGCCCTCGTGCCGGACGCGCACTCCCTCACCGTCCGCGTCCCGCTGCTGCTCGCGGGGATCGTGCTGAACGGCGCGGCGACCGGCCTCTACATCGCCGCGCGCTTCGGCCCGGGCCCCCGCGACGGGCTGATGACCGGGTTGCACCGGCGCACCGGGCGCTCCATCCGGCTGATGCGGACGGGGATCGAGGTCGCGGTGGTGGTCACCGGGTTCCTGCTGGGCGGCACCATCGGCGTCGGCACCGTGCTCTACGCGGTGTCGATCGGGCCGCTGGCGCAGCTGTTCCTGCGGGTGTTCGCCGTCCCGGCCGCACCGGGCGGCAGTACGGTCGTTGCCACCGCGACACCGGAGCAGGTCATACTGCGATCGTGAGCCTCACGACACCGTCCATACGCCACCCCTACCTCGACCATCCCGGACCGATCGCCTTCGCCCACCGGGGCGGGGCCGCCGACGGGCTGGAGAACACCGTGGCGCAGTTCCGGCGCGCGGTCGAGCTGGGCTACCGCTACATCGAGACCGACGTGCACGCCACGGCCGACGGCCGGCTCGTCGCCTTCCACGACTCGACGCTGGACCGGGTCACCGACGGTGCGGGCCGCATCGCGGACCTGCCGTGGGAGGACGTACGGCAGGCACGCGTGGCCGGGCGTGAACCGGTGCCGCTGTTCGACGAGTTGCTGGAGACCTTCCCCGCGGTCCGCTGGAACGTCGACGTCAAGGCCGAGCCCGCCCTGCGCCCCTTGCTGGAGCTGATCGAGCGCACGGGCGCCTGGGACCGGGTCTGCGTGGGCTCGTTCTCCGAGGCGCGGGTGCTGCGCGCCCAGCGGCTGGCCGGGCCGAAGCTGGCCACCTCGTTCGGCACCCGTGGGGTGCTCAATCTGCGGCTGCGCTCCTGGGGCCTGCCGGCCGCCGTGCGCCGGTCCGCCGTCGCCGCGCAGGTACCCGAGGCCCAGTCGGGCGTCCCGGTGGTCGACCACCGCTTCGTCCGCGCCGCCCACGCGTACGGGCTGCAGGTGCACGTGTGGACGATCAACGAGCCCGAGCGCATGCACCGGCTCCTGGACCTGGGAGTCGATGGCATCATGACCGATCACATCGACACGTTGCGCAAGGTCATGGAGGAGCGCGGCGTCTGGGTCTGACCACCCGGCCGCCGGCCCGAGCCTTCGCACTTGAAGCAGTTGAGCGGGGAAGCGAGGGCAAGGGGTGGGCACGGACACCGTGCGGAGGGACGCGGCGGAGGACACCGCCGGCCTCCGGCGCGAGCAGCGCGGCTGGTACTTCTACGACTGGGCGTGCTCGGTCTATTCGACGAGCGTGGTGACGGTCTTCCTGGGGCCGTACCTCACGGCGGTGGCCAAGCGGGCCGCGGACGCCCACGGCTATGTGCATCCGCTGGGCGTCCCGGTCCGGGCGGGGTCCTTCTTCGCCTACACGGTGTCCCTGTCGGTGATCATCGCCGTCGTGGTCATGCCGATCGTGGGCAGCGCCGCCGACCGCACCGGCCGCAAGAAGCCGCTCCTCGCGGCGGCGGCGTACACCGGGGCCGCCGCGACCACGGGCATGTTCTTCCTGGACGGCGACCGGTATCTGCTCGGTGGGGCGCTGCTGGTGGTGGCCAACGCGGCGCAGTCCGTCGGGATGATGCTCTACAACTCCTACCTGCCGCAGATCGCCCCGCCCGAGCAGCGCGACGCGGTCTCCTCACGGGGCTGGGCCTTCGGCTACGCGGCGGGTTCCACGGTGCTGGTCGCCAACCTGGTCCTGTACTCGGCGCACGGCTCCTTCGGCCTGACCGAGACGGCCGCGGTCCGCGTCTGCCTGGCCTCGGCGGGCCTGTGGTGGGGTGCGTTCACGCTCGTACCGCTGCGCAGGCTGCGCGACCGGCACGCGCGCGTGGACCGTGCCGCGGCGCCCGGGCTCAGGCAGCTCGCGGCGACGGTCCGGGACATGCGCCGGCACCCGCTGACGCTCGCCTTCCTGCTGGCGTACCTCATCTACAACGACGGCATCCAGACGGTGATCACCCAGGCCTCCGTCTACGGCTCGCAGGAACTGGGGCTCTCCCAGTCGACCCTCATCGTGGCCGTGCTGCTGGTGCAGGTGCTGGCCGTGGCCGGGGCGCTGGCGATGGGCCGGCTGGCGCGGACGTACGGCGCCCAGCGGACGATCCTCGGTTCGCTGGTGGCCTGGACGGCGACCCTGGCGGCCGGTTACTTCCTGCCCGCGAGGGCACCGCTGTTCTTCTTCGTGCTGGCCGGGGGGATCGGCCTGGTCCTCGGCGGCAGCCAGGCGCTGTCCCGGTCGCTGTTCTCCCACCTCGTGCCGCCCGGCAAGGAGGCCGAGTACTTCTCGGCATACGAGATGAGCGACCGCGGGATGAGCTGGCTCGGGCCGCTGCTGTTCGGCATGACGTACCAGCTGACCGGAAGCTATCGGTCCGCCATCATTTCGCTGGTGGCCTTCTTCGTCATCGGTTTCGTGCTGCTGGCGCGGGTCCCGGTGCGGCGGGCCATCGGCGAGGCGGGCAATCCCGTTCCGGAGAAGATTTAGCACCGATTTAGCGTTCAACGCCAAAGGGCGGTAGTGTACGCCTTTGGCCTGCCAGGCGTACCGTTACTGCGCGTCAAAGATGCCGAAACGCTGGGTGACATCTGCTAGCAGATGTGACAAACCGGGCGCCGGTGGGTAGAACAAGGGGCGGCTACGACGGCGACGCATGACCCGGAACGGGACACGGAACGGGAATCTTTACCGCCGACCGGACGTTGACCGGATGACGACGACAGCGACACCTGTCCTGTGGGCGACAAGCCCGGGAGGCACGATTCATGAGTGAGCGAGCTCTTCGCGGTACGCGCCTCGTGGTGACCAGCTACGAGACGGACCGCGGTATCGACCTGGCCCCGCGCCAGGCCGTGGAGTACGCATGCGAGAAGGGGCACCGTTTCGAGATGCCCTTCTCGGTCGAGGCGGAGATCCCGCCGGAGTGGGAGTGCAAGGTATGCGGAGCCCAGGCACTCCTCGTCGACGGCGACGGCCCTGAGGAGAAGAAGGCCAAGCCCGCGCGTACCCACTGGGACATGCTGATGGAGCGGCGCACCCGTGAGGAGCTCGAAGAGGTCCTCGAGGAGCGCCTGGCGGTTCTGCGCTCGGGGGCGATGAACATCGCCGTTCACCCTCGGGACAGCCGTAAGTCTGCATAACGCGCACATACCGCGGGCGCCGTACGTGAGGTTCACGTACGGCGCCCGCGGTTTTGGTGTGTCCTGAGGGTGTCCTGGACCGGGTCAGCGCGTCAGCGGCGGGTACTGCTCGCCCGGCTCGGGACGGTCGTCCCGGATGACCTCGCCCTGCACCACCTTGCCGTCGGGACGGTGCATCCGGGCCTGCTGGAAAGCGTCGCCGAGGCTGCCCGGGCGCGCCGTGCGCAGCCTCTTGCCCAGGGCGTTCTCCGCATACCGGCCCACGGCCTTCTGCACCGGCGGCAGCAGCAGGAGCAGTCCGGCCGCGTCGGAGACCAGTCCCGGGATGATCAGCAGCAGACCGCCGAGCATCATCAGGCCGTTTCCGCCGCCGCGCTCCGGTGAACCGCCCCGCTGCAGCGCCTCGTTCAGGCTCTGGAAGGCACGGCGGCCGGCCCGCTTGATCACCACGGAGCCGGCCATGAGGCCCGCGACGAGCAGCAGGAACACGGCGAGCCCCCCGGCCGCGCCCGCGACCAGGGTCAGCAGCCAGATCTCCAGCACCAGCCAGGCGGCGATGCCCAGCGGCAGATACCTGCGCAGCCGGGAGCGTCGGGGCCGGGCGGTGGTGTAGGGAGAGGTCGGAGCGCCAGTCGTCATGCTCCCAGTGTGCCTGGCGGCGGCTCAGCACCGGATAAGGGTGTGCCCCTACGAGTTCCGCTTGTTCCTGCCGGTGAGCTTGGCGAGCCGGTCGCTCGCGCCCCAGGCGGTGACCCGCCACAGCGCCTCGACCACGATGTTCTTGCTCATCTTGGAGTCGCCGAGTTCGCGCTCCACGAAGGTGATGGGCACCTCCACCACATGGAAGCCGGCCTTGACCGCGCGGCGGGCCAGGTCGACCTGGAAGCAGTAGCCCTGCGAGGCGACCTCGTCAAGGCCCAGACCCTCGAGCGTCTCGCGGCGGAAGGCGCGGTAGCCGCCGGTGATGTCGCGCAGCGGCAGACCGAGGGCGAGGCGGGAGTAGAAGCTGCCGCCGCGGGAGATGAACTGGCGGGACTTGGGCCAGTTCACGGTCCGCCCGCCGGGCACCCAACGCGAGCCGAGCACCAGGTCGGCGCCCTGGAGGGCGGTCAGCAGCCGGGGCAGTTCCTCGGGCTGGTGCGAGCCGTCGGCGTCCATCTCGATCAGCACGCCGTAGCCGTGCTCCATGCCCCAGCGGAAGCCCGCGAGGTAGGCGGCGCCGAGGCCTTCCTTGCCCTTGCGGTGCAGCACCTGGACGTGGTCGTCCTCGGCGGCCAGTTCGTCGGCGAGCTTGCCGGTGCCGTCGGGGCTGTTGTCGTCCGCGATGAGTACGTGCGCCTCGGGGACGGCCTTGCGTACCCGGCCCACGATGGTCTTGATGTTCTCCGCCTCGTTGTAGGTCGGAATGATCACCAAGGCCGTGCCGAGCGGACCGAAGTGCCTCCCCTGGGCCTTGGCCGCGAGGGTCCCGTCACCGTCGTTCACTGCTGCCCCTTCTGGTCGTACGCAGACGTCCACCATAGTGGCCGCCGCCTGGGTAGATGGGACAGCTCGTTCTCATGGTGGTGTCGATTCCACAAGAGTGGGGTAAGAATGCGTGTTTCCGCTCCTTGACGGGGCGTCGCTCGCGTTCCCGCCACGGCGGATGGGGGCCCGGCGCCCTTCGGGCCGACCTGGGACCCGCTGGCTGCGGATCGACCGAGAGCCGTTGTCTACTGAGCGCACGGGCCCCACCCGGGTCACACCTTGCCGACCGGCTGGAACGTTCCCTCGGCGGCGCGGGCGCTGAGCCTGGCTCCCAAGCGACGGTGCCCCGGTGCGGCACACCGTCCCTGACCCAGCAGCGCTGCGACGAGCTGTGCGAACGATCCCCGGTCGGGCGTCCGGTGGTGGACTCGGCCGAACCTACCGGCCCCCGGCCGCCGACTGTCAACAGCCCTCTGGCCTGCGGCGACTGCCCGGACGGCACGGCCTGGGGGGAGGATGCGCAGGTCGGGCGGTGGCGGGGCGGTGACGGGTCGCCACCGCGCCACCCCGGTAGATCACTCGCCCGGCCGTACGAACACCGTCCGTCCGCCCACCACGGTGCGCAGACAGACCGGCAGGTCACGGCCCGGGGTGAGGTCCGGCAGTCCGGGCGTGCCGGAGCGCGGGTCGGTCGACCAGCGGGCCACCCGGTCGTCGGGGGCCTGGACGACCAGTTCATCGGTGCGCCAGACCGCGTAGTCGGCGGGCGCGCCCGGCACCAGGACGCCGGCGTCGTCCCGGCCCACGGCCCGCCAGCCGCCACGCGTGTGCGCCGTGAAGCCGGCCCGGACGGAGATCCGGTGCCCGGGCGTGTGATGGAACGCGGCGGCACGCACGGTGCCCCACGGGTCGAGCGGGGTGACCGGGGTGTCCGAGCCGAAGGCCAGGGGCACGCCGGCGCGCAGCAGAGCCGCGAAGGGGTTGAGGGTGCGGGCCCGTTCGGCGCCCAGCCGCCGGGCGTACATGCCGTCCTCGCCGCCCCACAGCGCGTCGAAGGCGGGCTGCACGGAGGCGATCAGGCCCAGCTCGGCGAAGCCGGCGACGGTCTCGGGGGTGAGCATCTCGGCGTGCTCGACGCGATGCCGGGCGGCGCGGACGCGGGCGAGGCCGAGCTTCTCCGCCGCGGCGCGCACGCCGTCCACGACGGCGGTCACGGCGGCGTCGCCGATCGCGTGGAAGCCGGCCTGCAGGCCCGCCTCGGTGCAGGCGACGACATGGGCGGCGACGGCGGCGACGTCCAGGTAGGCGGTGCCGGAGTGGCCCGCGTCGGCGTACGGCTCGTGCAGACAGGCGGTGTGCGAGCCGAGGGCGCCGTCGGCGAACAGATCGCCCGCGGCGCCGACCGCGCCCAGCTCCCGCGCCTTTTCGACGTTCTGCTCGGCCCAGTAGCCGACGACCCGGGGGCCGGGCGCCTCGGCGGCGAGCCCGAGCAGGCCGGTGAAGTCGTCCTCGGAGGAGATCTGCGGGCCGCCGCACTCGTGCACCGAGCCGATGCCGAGGGAGGCCGCGTGGGCGAGGGCGGTGCGCTGGGCCTCGGCGCGCTGGGCCGGGGTGATGGCGGCGAGGGCGGCCTCGCGGACGGTGTGGTGCGCGTCGGCGGTGAGCGGGGCGTCCGCCCGGGGGACGTCGCCGGGGATCAGATCCAGCAGGGCGGTGGTGACGACCGCCGAGTGCACGTCGACGCGGGAGAGGTACAGCGGGCGGCCGCCGGTGGCCTCGTCGAGTTCGGCGCGGGTCGGCGGGCGGCCACCGGGCCAGCGGGCGGCGTCCCAGCCGTGGCCCAGCAGGACGCGGTCGTCCGGGCGGCCGGCGGCGAAGTCGCGGACCAGGGCGAGGGCCGCCTCCAGGGTGGGTGCGCCGGACAGGTCGAGGCCGGTCAGGGCGAGGCCGGTGGCGGTGGTGTGCACATGGGCGTCGGTGAAGGCCGGGGTCACCAGGGCGCCGTCGAGGTCGACCACCTCGTCCACGCCGTCGGCGAAGGCGTCGGCGGCGCCCTCGGAACCGACCCAGGCGACGTGGCCGCGCTCCACCACCATCGCCGTGGCGAAGGGGTCCGCGGGGCTGTGCACCTCGCCTCGGCGCAGGAGGACGGTCTTGTCGGTCTGGGGGTCGGCGGTGCGGTCGCTCATAGCGGACAGTTTCCCCTGCCGCCGGGGCGGGGCCGCACCTGGGGGCGTGCCGGAACGCGTGATCAGATCCGCGGCGGCCGTGCCTCGTACGGCGTCGACAGGACCACCGTCGTGCGCGTCGACACCCCCGCCAGGCCGCGCAGCCTCGCCAGCAGCTCCTCCAGTTCGTGCGGGGTGGCCACCCGCACCTTGAGGATGTAGTTCTCGTCGCCCGCGACACTGTGGCAGGCCTCGATCTCGGGGACGCCCGCGAGGCGGTCCGCGATGTCGTCGGGGGCGCTGGGGTCGAACGGTTTCACCGAGATGAAGGCGGTGAGCGGCAGCCCGACGGCCTCGGGGTCGACAACCGCGGCATAGCCGCGGATGACGCCACGCTGTTCCAGCCGGCGCACCCGCTGGTGCACGGCGGACGTGGACAGGCCCGTGGCCTTGCCCAGGTCGGTGTAGCTCATCCGCCCGTCCTTGACGAGCAGCTGCACGATCTGTCGGTCCAGCTCCTCCATGGCGCCAAAACCTACAGTGCGCTTGATCTCCGGGATAGCCGAGAGCGCAGGTCATAGCCGGTTCGATACAAAAGGCGCCGCACAAGGCCCGTATTACGCACCTGCACATGGCATGTGACGAACGCCACACACCCGGAGTGAGCTCCGTGATGTTCTCGTGATTACCGCCGAGGGCGGGCGGGAAGTGCTTGCTGTGGTCGAGGCCGCAGCGCCGTAACGGCCCAGCCTTAGGGGGAGAATCCCATGCAGAGTGTCCATCGCCCTGGTCGATCCGCGTCCAAGCGGCAGCAGCCCGTCGTCGAGCCCGAGCCGGAGGGCGTCGAACCCGACGCCTTCGACGACGAACCGGACGCCTACGACACCTTCGAGATGTACCGGGTGATCTGCCCGGACTGCGCCCAGCCGATCGCGCTGCTGGCGGACGAGCAGGTCCTGCCCGAGCACGCGCTGTGCGCCTCGCCGTGGAACCCGTTCGGCCTCACGGTCTGTGCGGGCACGGGCCGTGCGGCGGCCGACGCCCGCCCCGCGGACGAGTCCGGCACGCCGCAGGAGCAGGACACCGCCCTGCTGCTGACGCTCCCCCAGGGGCTTGACTGGCGTACGCAGCCCTTCTCGCACGTCGGCGGCCCGGGCTCGCGCCCGATGCGCGTACCCGCGATGCGCCGCCAGGCCGCCTGAGCCGCCTCACCGCACCCAGTACGTGCCCTGCACCATGGCACGCAGGCTGCCGTGGTGCAGGATCAGTGTGTCCGGGTCCGCCGGGACGGCGACCTCCCCGAAGTGCACCTGCCGGTAGGCGACGCGCAGCATGACGATCGCGTGCCGCAGGGCGGCGTAGAGCGTGTGGAAGTCCATGTCCCGTGGGGTGTGGCCGGTCAGACGTGCGTAGCGGGCCTCGACGCGGTCCCGTCGCAGGAAGTCCGGCAGGCCGCGCTGTCCGGAGGCGACCGTGAGGTCGTGGAAGAAGCGGTGCAGATAGACGAGCCAGCCGAGGTCGACCTCGCGCGGGGCGAGTGCCGCCATCTCCCAGTCCAGGACGGCGACGGGGTCGAAGCCGTCGTAGACGATGTTGCCGATGCGCGCGTCGCCCCAGCTGAGGACGGGCTCACCCGCCTCGCGCGGCCACAGCTCCTCCAGCCGGTCGAAGGCGGCCTCGATGAGGGGTGAGCGGGGCAGGCCGTCGATCACCCAGGCGTAGTAGGCGCGTTGGGCGGTCACGTGCCGGCGCAGCGCGTCCTCCGCACCGGGTGAGGCGAGGAACCCGGCCTCGGCGAGCGGCACTTGGCCGTGCAGGCGGGCGATCAGACCCACGGTGGCCGCCTCCAGGTGCGCGCGCTCGGCGTCGCTCGCCCCCGTGCAGCCAACTGCCCTCGTAGGTGTACGGCATGACGTCCGGCGGTACCCGCCCGGCGACCCGCTCCATGACGAAGAACGGCGCTCCCAGCGGCCCCGGGTCCTCCTCCAGCCACAGCACACGGGGTACGGGCACGTCGGTGTGCTCGGCCACCAGGCGCAGGGTGCGGTACTGGCGGGCCATGTCGTAGACGGGGAAGACGGTGTACGCCGCCGGGTCCGCCGCCAGCCGCAACGCGCAGGCGGTGCACGGCGCTTCGGGGTGCTCGAGGTCGAACAGCAGGGTTTCGCTGGACATGCCGTTGGAGGCGGGGACGGCGACGCCGGTGGCCTTGGCGCCGGGCAGCCGGGTGCCGAGCCAGGCGGTGAGGCGCCGGGTCAGATCCTCGGGGTCGCGGGTGGTGGTGCGGGGGCGCGGTGCCGTGGCCATGCCGGGCTCCTTCCTCGGAGGGCGACCGATTGCTCAAGGGCCGACGGATGCTCGGGGAACGACGGTCGCTCAGGGTGCGACCGAGTCGAAGCCGGTGAAGCCGCTCGGGTCGTGCCGGCCGAACGAGCCGTGCTCGAAGATGCCGTGACCGGTCTGTCCGTCCAGCCGGAAGCGGGCGGAGTGGTCGGTGACGCCGTAACCGGCCAGGGGGTGCGGCTGGGTCATGTCGTAGGTGCGCCGGTCGGTCCAGCCGGGCCCGCGCCAGGTCCCGTGCTGCCAGTCGTCCGCCGGCGGGTAGCCCGCGCCGAGGGCGAGCGGTGAGGAGGTGAGGATGTCGACGTCGAGCTTCCGTGATTCCCGCGCGTCCCCCAGATGGATGACCGCACGTTCCGGGTGGCGGGTGCCGGAGCGGTAGCCGATCTCGGCCTGCGGCCAGCCCAGTTGGCGGTCGCGCCGGCCGGGGCGGACCAGGGTCGCCTCGTTCAGGGAGCGGTGGCCGTCGGCGTCCTCCTGGGTGATCACCATCAGGAAGCGGTCCTCGAAACGGACCGGGCACCAGATCCAGTGGAAGCCCTCGGCGGGGTGGTCCGCGGCGAGCCGCCCGCCGTCCTCGCCCGGGACGGGGCGCACGCCCCAGCTGCGGTCCCGGGTGCCGGTCCAGTCGTCCGCGGTGACCCGGAACTCCGCTCCCCGGGCCCGGATCACGCCCTGCGCGGTGCCCGCCTGGACGAAGCGGCGGCCCTCCAGGGTGAGCCGGTCACCACGGCGCTGGAGGTGGTGCGGCTCCCAGAGCGCGGGGAAGGCGGCCGTCCAGGTGAGGTCGTACGACAGCTGCTCGTCCTCGCAGATCAGGCGCAGTTCCCGCAGCGGCCGCGGGACCTCGATGCGCAGCGGTCCGACGACGAGCCGCATCCGGTCCTCGCCCAGGGCGTCCGAGGCGCGCACGGCGTGCAGGGTGTCCCCGGTGCGCAGGGTGGCGTAGGCGTCGATCACGCCGAGGTTGGGGTAGACGCCGAGGCCGAGGATGAGCAGGGCCCGGCCGGCGTGGTCGAAGACGTGGAAGATGCAGCGGTCGTAGGCGTTCCGGTCGCCGGTCGCCACGTGCTTCATGGACAGCGGTACCTGGTGCACCGGATACTCGTCGAGCGGTACGGGACGGTCGTCGGCCACGGACACCCCCTGCAGCGATGGTCGGCTGACGGTACGTCAGTCGGCTGCAGGAGGCCAGAGCGGGGGCGGGACGCGCTGAACTGACGCTCGATTCCGAGAGGCGGTGACCTGTCCGGCCGCCGGCGCGTTGCCCAGGTATGACCGCCTTGCACTCGGCCACCGGGCGTCAGCGCCGGATCTTCCTTCCCCGCTCGGCAGAATCGGTTCCGCCGCCCGTGCCGCAGGACCCGCCCATCTACCGCGATCTCATGCGGACCTGGGCCGACCGGGGCCGGACGCTGCCGGGCCGCCACGACCCGGAGTGGATCAGGCTGGCGGCCCCGACCGTGCTCACCGGGCAGTTCAGCGGCCTTCGGGTCCCGCCACGTGACGTGCGATGACCATCCGCTGGATCTGGTTGGTGCCCTCGACGATCTGCAGGACCTTGGCCTCGCGCATGTAGCGCTCGGCCGGGAAGTCGGCGGTGTAGCCGTAGCCGCCGAGTATCTGCACGGCGTCCGTGGTGACCTTCATGGCCGTGTCGGTGCAGTGCAGCTTGGCCATGGCGGCCTGCTTGGCGAACGGCTTGCCGGCGTCACGCAGCCGCGCCGCCGCGAGGTAGAGCGCGCGGCCGGCCTCGATCTGGGTGGCCATGTCGGCGATCATGAAGCGCAGGCCCTGGAAGTCGGCGATGGGGTGGCCGAACTGGCGGCGCTCGGTGGCGTAGCGGACCGCCTCGTCCAGCGCGGCCTGGGCGAGGCCGATCGCACAGGCGGCGATGCCGAGCCGCCCGGAGTCGAGGGCGGACAGGGCGATGAAGAAGCCCTGGCCCTCCTCGCCGATCCGCCGGTCGTCGCCGACCCGGACGTTGTCGAGGTGGACCTGTGCGGTGGGCGAGCCCTTCATGCCCATCTTCTTCTCGGGCAGCGCCCCGCTCAGCCCCGGCGCGTCCCCGGGGACCAGGAAGGCGGTGATCCCGCGCGGGCCGTCCTCGCCGGTGCGGGCCATCACGGTGTAGAAGTCGGCGATGCCGCCGTGCGTGATCCAGGCCTTGGTCCCGTTGATCACCCACTGGTCGCCGTCCCGGACCGCCTTGGTGCGCAGGGAGGCCGCGTCGGAGCCCGAGGACGGCTCGGAGAGGCAGTACGCACCCAGCAGGCCGCCGCCGAGCATGGCGGGCAGGTGCTCAACCTGCTGCTGCTTGGTGCCGTAGGTGGCGAGCGCGTAGGAGGCCAGCGTGTGCACGCTGACGCCGAGGCCCACGGTGAGGCGGGCCGCGGCCAGCTCCTCCAGGACCTGGAGGTACACCTCGTAGGGCTGGTCGCCGCCGCCGTACTCGGAGTCGTACGGCAGACCGAGCAGGCCGGATTCGGACAGCAGGGTGAAGACCTCGCGCGGGAAGCGGCCCGCGTCCTCCTCCTCGGCGGCCTTCGGCGCGATCTCGCGCTGGGCGATGTCCCGGACGAGGGCGAGCAGATCCCGCGCCTCCTCCGTCGGCAGCTGACGCTCCACCGGCTGCGGGTCGCGCTCGGACATGGCGTCGGTCTCCTCCCTGGTCGGGCACCGGCGGTCTGGCCCGTCGGGTGGGGGCGGCTCCGCCTGGTCTTTCCGTGATGGCCGAAGGCGCCCGCTCCCGGGTCTCGGAAGCGGCTGACCAGCGGCTGTGCGCTGTGAGTATGCCCGATCAGCGCCCTTCCGTCACCAGTTAACGACCGCTTACTCCAAGAATCCAGCCGGAACGTTATGCAGGGGCGGAACGACCGGCGAGATTGGTCCGAACCATTGACGGAGTGGTCTAGTCCTCCTACTGTGCATGACCAACGCTTTACCGCGTTCATGCCAATCGGCGCGCGTTCCCCTCCCCCCACGAGGAGACACCCGATGCACACTCCCCACCGCTCGCGGCTGCGGGCGTTCACCGCGACCGCCTGTACCGCCGTCCTGGGCGCCGGACTGCTCGCCGGCGCGGGCACCGCCACCGCGGCGGCCCCGTCCGCACCGCAGGTCAAGGCCGGCTCCAAGGTCGTCGGCTACTTCACGGAATGGGGCACCTACGACCGCAAGTACTACGTCAGGAACGTCGAGACCTCGGGCTCGGCCGCCAGGCTGACCCACATCAACTACGCCTTCGGCAACGTCACCGGCGGCAAGTGCGCCATGGGCGACTCCTACGCGGCCACCGACCGCGCCTACACCGCCGCCGAGTCGGTGGACGGCGCCGCCGACACCTGGGACCAGCCGCTGCGCGGCAACTTCAACCAGTTGCTGAAGCTGAAGAAGAAGCACCCGGGTCTGAAGGTCCTGTGGTCCTTCGGCGGCTGGACCTGGTCCAGCGGCTTCGGCGAGGCCGCGAAGAACCCCGCCGCCTTCGCCCAGTCATGCTACGACCTGGTGAAGAACTCCAAGTGGGCCGGGCTGTTCGACGGCATCGACATCGACTGGGAGTACCCGAACGGCTGCGGCAACACCTGCGACACCAGCGGCCGGGAGGCGTTCAGGAACGTCATGGCGGCGCTGCGGTCGAAGTTCGGCTCCGGTGGCCTGGTCACGGCCGCGATCACGGCGGACGCCTCCGGCGGCGGCAGGATCGACGCGGCGGACTACGCGGGCGCCGCGCAGTACGTGAACTGGTACAACCCGATGACCTACGACTACTTCGGCGCCTGGGACGCCACCGGCCCGACCGCCCCGCACTCCCCGCTGACCTCCTACTCGGGCATCCCGAAGGCGGGCTACAACACCTCCGCGACCATCGCCAAGCTCAAGGGCCTCAGCATCCCGGCGTCCAAGCTGCTGCTTGGCATCGGCTTCTACGGCCGCGGCTGGACCGGGGTCACCCAGGCCGCACCCGGCGGGACGGCCACCGGACCGGCGGCGGGGACCTACGAGCAGGGCATCGACGACTACAAGGTGCTCAAGGCCAAGTGCCCGGCGACCGGCACCGTGGGCGGCACGGCCTACGCCAAGTGCGGCAACAACTGGTGGAGTTACGACACCCCGGCGACCATCGCCACGAAGATGACGTACAAGAACCAGCAGGGCCTCGGCGGCACCTTCTTCTGGGAGCTGAGCGGTGACACCGCGAACGGTGAGCTGATCAAGGCCATCGACTAGCCCCGCCCCAAGGGGACTCGGGAGCGGGGGACCACGAGCCCCCGCTCCCCGGTGCGTCAGGCCTCGCGGCGGGCCGGCTGCGGCGCCGGGTAGGCCGGGTCCAGCTCCTCGACGGCGCGCAGGGCTCCGCCGAGCGTCTTCACGAGCAGCTCGCGCATGGTGTCGCGGGACAGCTCGGGGCGGTCGATCCAGTCCAGGGTCGCGCCCTCCACGCTGCACACCCAGGAGAGCAGGCCCATCCGGGCGAGCGGGGCGATGTCGCTGCGGCCGTAGGCCCCTTCGGCGATGGTGGCGATGATCGCCTCGCGGACGCCGTCCCGGATGGCGTGGACCTCGGCGTCGAAGCCGACGCCCCCGCTGACGATGGTGCGGTAGGCGGCCTGGTGGTGCTCGGCGTAGCGCAGATAGGCGTCGATGGTGCGGTGGACCCGGTCCACCGCGGGTATCTCGAGGCCCTTCGCGGCAAAGGTGACCAGATCGGCGACGGAGTCCTGGACGATCGCCAGGTAATAGCCGCGCTTGGACTGGAAGTAGTAGTAGATCAGCCCCTTGGCGACATGCGCCTGGCGGGCGATGTCGTCCATGGACAGCGCGTCGTAGGACGTGTCGGCGAACAACCTCCGCCCGATGGCGATGAGTTCGGCGCGACGCGCCACCGAGCGCTCGGTACCGCGCATCCGGGGACGGACGGAGGCACGCTGATGCGGCATGTTCAAGTTCGGCCCTGTTCCAGGCGGTCGGCGGGACCTCCGCAGTATGTCAGAACATGCCGCACACGTGAGCGGGCCGACTCGGAGCGGGCCGAGCCCGGCCTCAGAGCGGGCCGAGCCCGGCCTCAGAGCAGGCCGAGCTGGGTCACGAGCATCGCGAGGACCGCGACGAGCACCCAGCCCATGACGTGCTCGAGGATCTCCGGGCCGTCTTCCCGGGGGCCGCCGGTGCGGGCGCGGGGGGTGGTGGCCGGGTGTGCGGTCAGGTCCATGTGGCCACCTTGCCACCCGCGACCGCGTTCGCGGCGATGAGCTTGCTCACACGGTCGTGCTCACGGGTCAGCGCACACCCACCGCCGCGAGCGCCTTGCGCTGGCGCGGGCTCGGATGGGCCGGGAAGTAGAGGTAACAGACTCCCCCGGTGCCGGAGACGACCTTTCCGGAGGCGTTGTACCGCTTGGTGCGCAGCCAGATGTTCTCGAACTCCCGCCGCAGATAGACCCGGCGCACCGCGTCGTCGCCCGGCGAGGCCGGGTCGTTGGCGATCACGTCGCCGTCGGCGGTGAAGCCGATCACCGTCATCAGATGGCCGGAGGTGCCGTAGCCGGCGCCGGTCAGCTCGGTCTTCAGGAACGACTGGGACGTTATGGCCGGGATGCCGGCCGCGATCAGCGTCTCCAGGTCGGTCAGCGAGGCGAGGCGCGTGACCACGCCCTGCAGGCCCTCGAAGGTGGCCGCGTAGGCGGCGTTGAACGGCCAGTTGCCGCAGCCCTGGTACTGGTAGTCGTAGGTGAAGCGGGCAGCGTTGTCCACCTGCGGGTCGGTGTAGGAGGGGTCGACCCAGGACAGCTGCTCGGGGGTGAGCCGGCCGCCCCAGTACTCGATGATCATCTGCGAGGAGGTGGGACTGCACCAGGCCTCGCCGCCGTTGTCGTACTGCGGGTACTGGCCCTTGTGGATCTCCTGCGAGTAGCGCGGTACGGCCAGTTCCTGGGCGAGGCCGGGGGTGGAGGCGGGGACGGTGAAGCGGTCGGGGATGTCGGAGCCCATGGCGCCGAGCCGCCACACGGTCGGCGTCAGGTGCGTCCCCGGCCTGCGGTAGAGGGTGAGCCGCAGCCGGTACGACGTCAGGCGCAGGCCGGTGCTCGCGTCGTCGATGGCGAAGGTGTCGGTCCAGACGGCGCTCCTGCCGTCGGCCTGGCCGTCCACCGAGGTCCGCTTGATGTCCTGGTCACCGGCCGCCCAGCGGCCCATCACGTACCACGGGGTCTCGGTGCCGTCGGTGTACGTGCCCCGCAGCTCCACCTGGAGCCAGGTGCCCGCGGGGGTGTGGGCGTTCCAGGAGGAGACGACCTCGGTGGCGGGGACGGTGAGCCGGTGGACCGGGGAAGTCCAGGTGGCGTACTCCCAGGTGGCGGTCGTCCCGGTGTGCGGGTCGGTGTAGTCGGTGCGGCCGGCGGGGGCGCCGATCAGGACGCCGGGGCGGGCACCCGCGACGGCCCGGACTCCCTGGGCGGCGCCGAGCCGCCACTGGCTGTACGTGGTCCAGGCGTGGTAGTCGATCGGGCGGGCCGGCGCCTGGCCGGGGTCGTCGGCGTCGGTGCCGGGTTGCTGCGCGGCGGCGGCAGCGGGGACCGTTCCGCCGGCCACCGCCACGGCGACGGCTGCGGTGAGGACGGTTCTGCGGGACGGCTGTCGGGCTCTGCTCATGGGCGCGATTACCCCCAGGTGTCCGGTGATCCGGTGCGGTTCGTGCGCCAACTATGGAGCAGCCGGCAGGGCCCTGCCAGCACTTCGACGCATGCCGCGCCACCAATATTGGTCTGGTCCACTGGAAGGGGGAATGGGGCGGGTGCCCGCGGCGAGCGGGGGGGGTGACGGAGGTGGGCGGGGAGCTGCGCGACCGGCCGGCAGCCGCGCAGCTCCCCCTCACCACCCGAGCTCCACGCCCCTCGGAAAGGCGTTCGGCGTCAGACGAGGTCCATCGCGGCGACCTCGTCGGGACGGCCATAGCTGATCGGACCCTGGAAGCGGCGGCGGGCCGTGGCGAACCACCACACCGTCGCGACGACCAGGACGACGGCGAGCGCGATCGGCGCGTAGTTGAAGGTGTCGACGGTGATCGGCGAGGCCTGCGGCAGCATGAACAGGACGCTGCTGAGCACGATCCAGATCACCGCGAGCCACCCGACCGGCCGCCCCCAGCGGCCGAGGTGCCAGGGCCCGGGCTGGAACTCCGCACCGAGCCGCAGCCGCAGGAAGATCGGCACGGCGTAGGCGAGGAAGAGACCGACCACGTTGACGCTGACGATCGCGGTGAAGGCGGTGTGCGACCACCAGCCGGGCACCACCAGGGCCAGCGAGCAGGCCACCGCGAGCCACACCGCCTTCACGGGCGTACGGGTGCGCGGCGAGACCGAGTGCCACCAGCGGGAACCGGGCATGGCGCCGTCGCGGGAGAACGCGAAGATCTGCCGGGTGTTGCTGGTGAGGTTGGCGAGGCCGCAGAAGAGCATGGCCCCGATGACGATGAGGAGCATGACCTTGGCGGCGCCGAGGCCCAGGCCGTCGATGAGGATCTGGACGGGCGGGCCCACCGGCGAACCGGCCTCCTTGGCGTAGTCGCCGATGCTGTAGACCAGTGCCAGCATCAGGATCAGCCCGGTGATCGCCGAATAGCCGATGGCGCGGGTGATCCCCTTGGGCGCGTTCACCGTGGCGTGGACCGTTTCCTCGGACATGTGGAAGCTGCCGTCGAACCCGGTGAACGTCCAGCTCGTGACCAGCAGGCCGAGCATGCCACCGTAAAGTCCGCTCGTGAAGCCGGTGTTGTTCGCGAAATGCGTCACGAAGGACGCCGGCTGATGATGATCCGGCATCACTATGAGTGCGCCGACGATCACCACGAGTCCGATCAGCAGCCACCACACGGAAATGCGGTTCAGTACGGCGACGAGCTGCACGGTGTAGGTGTTGGCCAGGCCCTGCACGACGATGATCAGGGCCGTGATCAGCACCGTCTGGTGCGCGGTCGGCTGGTAGGAGGGCCACTGCAGCTGCACGAAGGCCTGGATGAAGGTGGCGGCCGCGTAGCCGGTGGCCGCGGTGCCGCCGATCTGGCCCACGAAGTTCAGCCAGCCGGTGAACCAGGACCAGGCGCCCTTGTGGCGCTTTGCAAGTTTACCGGCGGAGAAATACAGGGCGCCGCTCGTCGGATAGGCCGAGGCGACTTCTGCCATGGCGGCGCCAATGAGCAGCACCATGACACAGACCCCGATCCAGCCGAACACGAGAATGCGGGGCCCGCCCGCGTTCATACCGAATCCGAAGGACGAGAAAATCCCCGAGAGGATATTGATGATCGTGAAGGAGATCGCGAAATTGTCGAACGCCTGGAAACGCCGGGTGAGTTTCCGCGGATAGCCCATCGCGTGCAGGGTCGCGTCGTCGTCGAGCACGACCGCGTCCTTACCCGCGCGGGCCTTCGCCCGGGACATCGATGTCCGTTCCGACACAGTTCGGCCTTTCTCTGAGTGGATCCGGGGGTGAATCCGAGTGAAGGGGCGGAGCATGTGCAGGTCAGTCGGGCCGCGGTACGGGCAGTCCGCAGGCGCGCCGGGCCCGGGAGAGCTGTTCGGCGGGGTCGCCGAAGGCGCTCCAGGGCATGCGTGAGGCGTACGGGCCCATCGCCGCGAACACCGCCCTGGCCTCGAACTCGCACTGGGCCATGACCAGCGCGTGCGCGAGGTAGGCCAGGTCGAGCACCGGGGTGAAGCGGTAACGGCCCACCGTCGGCAGCCAGTTCTGGTAGATCGCCAGCGCGGTGGAGCGCCACTGCGGCTGTTCCCAGACGCGGTCGGCGAGCAGCTGGGTGGGGTTGTAGCTCTCCACCAGGGCCACCAGGGGCAGCAGCCGGAGGGCGGAGTCGGCGGGCGCCCGCTGGCTGAGGAAGGCGGCCACGTCCCAGGCCGCGTTGACCGAGCCGCCGTACCGCGTGAAGAAGCAGGACAGGAAGCGATGGTGACCCTCGCGGTGCCACGGGTCGAGCGACAGCACGTGCGTGAACAGCCGCCAGGGGCCGGGCGGGGCGGTGAGCAGGCCCCGCGGGGCCGGATCGCGCAGCCGGTGCAGCCGGGCCATGGCCAGCTTGGCGACCCAGGGCGTGGGGTCCCCGGGGTCCATGGCGGCGGCGCGGTCACAGGCGGTCAGCGCGATCCGCTCCAGGGCCTCGGCGCGCTCGTCGCGGGCGTCGGCGGCCCGCAGCGCGCGCTGCACGGCGACCCGGGCCCACATCAGCGCCGCCTCGGGCGTCGGCTCCTCGGCGAGCCAGCGCTCGACCAGATCAGTGCCGGCCGCCTCGGAGGCGAGGACCAGCGAGCGATGGGCACGCAGGGCGAAGTCGGTACGCGTCTCGGCGAGGGCCTCGTACGCGTATCGATAACGTCCGGCGCGCACATCGACGCATACGCTCGCCAGGACACGGTCGTCGGCCGCCGGATGCCACACATAGTGCCCTTCGAATAACTCCGCGGCCATGTCCCCCTGCCAGTACCCGTACGGCGCACAGTGGTTGCGCTGGAGGGCACCTTACTCAGCGGCGGGCGCACCCGGAACGCCTAATTCGACATATCGGTCAGGGGATTCGCGAATGTTTATCCCGGCCTTTGACTGGCTGCCAGCCGATGGTTCAAACCGCGACCATCACTACTACACTGTTTCCGGAAAACCGCCCACACGTACCCACCCCGGGGGAACCACCATTCGCGACCTCGCCGCCCGGCTGCGCGGGCTTCCCCCCTCCCTCGGTCCGGTCCGGCTGATCGGGGTCGACGGGCACGCCGGCTCGGGAAAGTCCACCTTCACCGGGCACTTGGCCGCCGCGCTCGGCGGGGCCCCGGTGCTGCACCTCGACGACATCGCCAGCCATGAGCAGCTCTTCGAGTGGACCGACCGACTGATGGCCCAGGTGATCCACCCGCTCGCGCGTGGCGGGAGCGCGGCCTACACGCCCTACGACTGGCGCGCCCGCCGCTTCGGCACACCGCGCCCGCTGGCGGCCGCGCCCGTGGTCCTCGTCGAGGGGGTCGGGGCCGGCCGACGGGCGCTGCGGCCGTATCTGGCGCTGCTGCTGTGGATGGAGCTGCCCCGGGAGGAGTCCTGGACCCGCGGCCGGCTGCGGGACGGGGCGGAACAGCGGGAGTTCTGGGAGGGCTGGGTCCGGGCGGAGCAAGCGCACTTCGCCGTGGACCCCTCGCGCCCCCATGCCGATCTTCTGGTGCAGCAGACGCCGAAGGGGTACGAGGTACTGCCGGGACCTAGGTCAACCGCTGGACCGGACCAAAGCGTGACCCAGAGTGACGGTTCGTCGGCGTTGTGGTGAAGTCGTGAAGACCCTTGCGGGGGAACTTCTCCGAGTGCCTCAACTCCGCTTGACCGGGGGGCCGTACAGGTCTTACGTTCTCAATGAGCGGTCCTGGGTGACCGCCCCCACACGCGAAGCCCCCGGTTGTTCCCCCGTGACCGGGGGCTTCGTTCTGCCCGCGAGCCCTTTTCCGGGCGCCCCGCGCACCGATCCGCTCACCCACGGTCACCAATGGCGGGTGCGCCCCGTCTGCTCCCACCTCGCCGAACGGCCGGTGCGGCACCCTTCGGCCCACGGTCGTCGCGCGGGTACGATGCCCTCGGTGCGACCTTCGAGGCTGCCTCGCGCACCGGTAACTCCGGTCCGCGGCCCGGCGGTTCGACCGCGGCGGCCGTCGGGTGACTGCCCGGTGGTGAACCACGGGGGCATGGTCTGTGGGGGGACGGGATGGACTTCGGCACGCAGGGCCCCGAGGCCCCGGCCGACCTGGCCTGGCTGCGCGGGGTGGACGCCTACACCATGGGCGCCTACCCGCAGGCCGAGGAGGAGTTCCGCGCCGCGGTGCGGATGGACCCGGGCATGGCCGACGGCTGGCTCGGGCTGCACGCGCTCCGGGTCGACACGACGACCTCGCTGCTCAGGATGTTCCGGCACCGGGACCGCTTCGGCGAACAGCGCGCCCGGCACCGCAGGACGCTCAACTCCTGGTACTGGCTGGGCTGGTGGGTGCAGCCGGTACTGGAGAGCCCGCGCGATCTGCTGCTGGCGCACGCCTCGCACTGGCTGGACGGCCGGCACGTGCCCGAGCTGGACCGGGCCCTCGCCGGGCTGCCCCCGGTCGACACCGACCCGCAGGTCCGCTTCCTGCACGCCTGCCGCTCCTACCTGGTCAAGGACTGGGAGCAGCTGGTACGGCACACCGACCCGCTGCTGGACGATCCCATGCTCGGCATCGAGGCGGGCCTGTTCGGCGGCATGGCCAGAGTCCGGCTGGAGATGTACGGCCAGGCCGAACCGCTGCTGTCTGCGGCGCTGATGCGCTGCCGCAGCGAGCAGCCGCAGCGCAAGGAGCTGCGCTACTGGCTGGCCCGGGCGCACGAGGGCACGGGACGCTCGGCGGCGGCGCTCCCCCTGTACCGGGCGGTCCACCGCGTCGACCCGGCCTTCATGGACACCTCGGCACGGCTCGCGGCGATCGCCGAGGGGGACGGGTACGACGACACCGCCGACCTGGCCTCGATCACCCTGACCGGTGCCGGGCAGGACAGCGTGGACGGGCCCGACGGCTTCGATCCGCTCTTCGGCACCGAGGGCCGCGACCTGCGGCTGCCGGAGCCGGACCTGCCGACGGGGCCCCTGCCGTCGGTGACCGATCCGGCGGTACGGGTGAAGACCGGCGTCTCCTCCCCCCTTCCGGCCGGTCCGACCGATCCCGCCCTGCTCGAGGAGGCGCTCGCCGAGCTCGAGCGCATGGTGGGGCTGGAGCCGGTGAAACGGCAGGTCAAGGCGTTGTCCGCGCAGCTGAACATGGCCCGGCTGCGGGCCGGTCAGGGGCTGCCGGTGCAGCCGCCGAAACGGCACTTCGTCTTCTCGGGGCCGTCGGGGACGGGGAAGACCACGGTGGCCCGGATCCTGGGGCGGGTGTTCTACGCCCTCGGGCTGCTCGGCGGTGACCACCTGGTGGAGGCGCAGCGGGCCGATCTGGTCGGCGAGTACCTCGGGCAGACGGCCGTGAAGGCCAACGAGCTGATCGACTCCGCGATCGGCGGCGTGCTGTTCGTGGACGAGGCGTACTCGCTGTCCAACTCGGGATACGGCAAGGGGGACGCCTACGGCGACGAGGCCCTGCAGGTGCTGCTGAAGCGGGCCGAGGACAACCGGGACCACCTGGTGGTGATCCTCGCCGGCTACCCCGAGGGCATGGACCGCCTGCTGGCCGCGAACCCCGGGCTGTCCTCCCGCTTCACGACCCGCGTCGACTTCCCCTCCTACCGGCCGCAGGAACTCACCGAGATCGGCAAGGTGCTGGCCGCGGAGAACGGGGACGTGTGGGACGAGGAGGCGCTGGAGGAACTGCGCTCGATCGCCGGGCACGTGGTCGAACAGGGGTGGATCGACGAGTTGGGCAACGGCCGGTTCCTGCGCACCCTGTACGAGAAGAGCTGCGCGTACCGGGATCTCCGGCTGTCGGCGTACGCGGGAACGCTGTCCCGGGAGGACCTGGCGACGCTGCGGTTGCCGGACCTGATGCAGGCGTACGGGGAGGTGCTGTCGGGGCGGGGGCCACAGGATCCGCCGGGGGTGTGAAGCCGCCCCAAAGGGGCGCGGGGCTGTGTCTGACCTGCGGCTCCGCTCGCGCGGGCGCGACCAGCCGACCACTGGCCGCAACCGCGCGGCTCCCCGCCTCCACCCGAGCGCTCAGGCGAGCGCTCCTTCCGGCTCCCCGCTCACCCTCGGCTCCGCCAGCTTCACGTCGGCCTTCACCGCGGGCAGCTCCCGGTGGGCCGGATCCCGGACCTCGCCCACCAGCAGCTCCAGCACGTCCTCCAGGGCCACCAGACCCAGCACCTTGCCGGAGGCGTCCGCGACCTGGGCCAGATGCGTCGCCGCCCGCCGCATGACCGTCAGCGCGTCGTCGAGGGGCAGCTCGGCCCGCAGGGTGGTCATGGGGCGCCAGACGTGCTGCGGGACGGCGCGGTCGGAGTGCTCCAGGTCCAGGACGTCCTTGACGTGGACATAGCCCATGAAGGGGCCCTTGTCCGTCGCCGAGACCGGGAAGCGGGAGTAACCCGTGCGGGCCGTCAGCTCGACGATCTCGCCCGGCGTGACCGACGGGGCCACCGTGACCAGGGACTCCCGGCGCAACAGGACGTCGGTCACCGGGCGGGAGCCCAGTTCCAGCGCGTCCTCCAGGCGTTCCCGCTCCTCGGGGTCGAGCAGCCCCGCCTGTCCGGAGTCCTCCAGCAGGCGGTTGAGCTGCTCGCTGGTGACGACGGCCTCGACCTCGTCCTTGGGCTCGACCCGGAAGAGCCGGAGGATCCCCTGGGCGCAGGCGCCGAGGGTCACGGTGATCGGCTTGCACAGGCGGGCGAAGTAGACCAGTCCGGGGCTCAGCCACAGCGCCGCCTTCTCGGGGGCCGCCATCGCCAGGTTCTTCGGCACCATCTCGCCGATGACCAGGTGGAAGAAGACCACCGCGGCGAGGGCGATGACGTAGCCCAGCGGGTGGACCATGCCGTCGGGCAGGCGGACCGCCGCGAACACCGGCTCCAGCAGATGCGCCACCGTCGGCTCGGCCACCGCGCCCAGCGTCAGCGAGCAGAGCGTGATGCCGAACTGGGCCGCGGCCATCATCTGGGGCAGGCGCTGCAGGCCGTAGAGGACCTGGCGGGCCCGCGCCGTGCCCAGCGGTTCGATCTGGCTGCGGCGCACGGAGACGAGCGCGAACTCGGCGCCGACGAAGAAGCCGTTGGCGAGCACGAGCAGCGCTGCGAAGACCAGTTGGAGGACGCTCATCGGGCGGCCTCCATCACGTTCACCGCGGGGGCCGTCCTGACCAGGCGGACCCGTTCGGCGCGGTAGTGGCCGACCTGGCGGACCGAGAGCCGCCAGCCGGGCAGTTCGGCCCGGTCGCCGGGGGCCGGGATACGGCCGAGCAGGTCGGCGACGAGTCCGGCGACCGTCTCGTACGGCCCCTCGGGCACGTCGAGGCCTATGCGCTGGAGGATGTCGACGCGGCAGCTGCCGTCGGCGTCCCAGGCGGGCCGGCCGTCCTCCGGCGGGGCGGGGGCCAGCTCGGGGATGTCCTTGGCGTCGTGCTCGTCGCGGACCTCGCCGACGAGTTCCTCGACGATGTCCTCCAGGGTGACCACGCCCGCCGTGCCGCCGTACTCGTCGACGACGACCGCGATGGGCTGCTCGGAGCGGAGCCGGGTGAGCAGCGGCTGGACCGGCAGGGTCTCGGGGACCAGCAGCGCCTTGCGGGCGATGCGGCTCACCGGGGTGCGCAGCCGGTCGTGCACGGGGACGGCGAGGGCGTCCTTCAGATGGGCCATGCCGACGATCTCGTCGATCTTCTCCCGGTAGACGGGGAAGCGGGACAGGCCGGTGGCCCGGGTGAGGTTGACGACGTCCTCGGCGGTGGCGGTGTCCTGCAGGGCGCTGACCTTCACGCGGGGGGTCATGACGTGCTGTGCGGTCAGCTCGCCCAGGGACAGGGTGCGCACGAACAGGTCGGCCGTGTCCTGTTCCAGGGCTCCGGCCTGCGCGGAGTGCCGGGCCAGGGAGACGAGTTCGCCGGGGGTGCGGGCGGAGGCCAGCTCCTCGGCGGGTTCGACACCGAGGGCCCGCACCAGCCGGTTGGCGACGGTGTTGAGCGCGGCGATCACCGGGCGGAACAGGCGGGAGAAGCGGGCCTGCGGGCCGGCCACGAACCGGGCCACCGGCAGCGGCTTGGACACCGCCCAGTTCTTCGGCACGAGCTCGCCGATCACCATCTGGATCGCGGAGGCCAGCAGCATGCCGACCACCACGGCGACACCGGAGACGGCGCCGCCCGGTATGCCGAGGGCGGCGAACGGGCCGTGCAGCAGCCGGGCCAGGGCCGGTTCGGCGAGCATGCCGACGACCAGGGAGGTGATGGTGATGCCGAGCTGGGTGCCGGAGAGCTGGAAGGACAGCTCCTTCAGCGACTCGGCGACCCTGCGGGCCCGCCGGTCGCCCTCGGCGGCCGCCTTCTCGGCGTCCGTCGCCTCGACGGTCACCAGTCCGAACTCGGCCGCCACGAAGAAGCCGTTGGCGAGGATCAGCAGGAAAGCCGCTCCGAGGAGCAGCAGGGAGATGGTCACGCTGCCACCGCCTTCCCGGTATGTCGGGTCGGGGCGGCGCAGGTACTACAGGACGATCCGTCCATCGCTGGAGGGAGTCACTCCTCGGGTAGCAGGAACCCCTGTGCACCGGGTGGTGCTCCAGGGGCGGGGCCGCAGCGAAACGGCCTCCGTCACCAGATTAATCAAGACACGGGCCACTCGGGCAGGGTGGACGCCCCCGAGTCAGCCCTGATCTTGCCCCGAGTCAGCCCCGGCCGTCCGCCGGGTGGGCGGTGGCTCGGGCTTCGACGAGGGTCCGCAGGGCCTGCGCGTCGGCGATGGCGCGCTGCCTGGCGAGGCCCGGCTGGATGCCGAGCGCGGGCAGGCTGGTGCCGTCGCTGAGGTTGAGGAACACCCAGGGGTCCCCCGGACGGAGGTTCACCTGGACGATCTCCGCCCATTCCAGGCGCCGCTTGCCGGCGATGTTGACCACGGTGACGCCGGCCTCGTCGGCGACGACCCTCACCCGGGCCAGCTGGGCCAGCACCCAGAAGATCAGCGCCCCGGTGACGACGAAGCTCGCCCGCTCCCCCGGGCCGAGCTGCTCCAGCAGCATCCCGATCCCGGAGATGGTCAGGAAAATCACAACCCCGGCGGTGAGCAGGATCGCCCGGGTATGGCCGGGCCGGAAGGTGACGGGAAGGGAGGGGGTGGCGGGCGTGTCGGACATCTCGCGCGGGCCCCTTACAGGCGGCAGGCGTGGATGGCCGTGGTGAGGATGGCGCGGGCGCCGATAGCGTAGAGGTCGTCCATGATCCGCTGCGCCTCCTTGGCGGGGACCATGGCGCGGACCGCGACCCAGCCCTCGTTGTGCAGCGGGGAGACGGTCGGGGACTCCAGGCCGGGGGTGAGCGCGACGGCCTTCTCCAGCTGCTCGACGCGGCAGTCGTAGTCCATCATCACGTACGTCCGCGCGACCAGGACGCCCTGCAGGCGGCGCAGGAACTGCTGGACCTTCGGTTCCTCGCCGTCGGTGCCGGTGCGGCGGATGACGACGGCCTCGGACTTCATGATCGGCTCGCCGAAGACCTCCAGGCCGGCGTTGCGCAGGCTGGTGCCGGTCTCCACGACGTCGGCGATGACCTCGGCGACGCCGAGCTCGATCGCGGTCTCCACCGCGCCGTCGAGGTGCACGACGGCGGCGTCGACGCCGGCGTCCGTGAGGTGGCCTGCGACGATGCCCTCGTAGGAGGTGGCGACCGTCTTGCCCTTGAGGTCCTCGACGCCGTTCGCGGTGCCGGGCTTGGCGGCGAAGCGGAAGGTGGAGCGGGCGAAGCCGAGCGGCAGGATCTCCTCGGCGTCGGCGCCCGAGTCGATCAGCAGGTCGCGGCCGGTGACGCCCAGGTCGAGGCGGCCGGAGGCGACGTAGATCGCGATGTCTCGGGGGCGGAGGTAGAAGAACTCGACCTCGTTCTCCGGGTCGACGATCCGCAGCTCCTTGGACTCGCGGCGCTGCTGGTAGCCGGCCTCATGCAGCATCTCCGCCGCAGGGCCGGACAGTGAACCCTTGTTGGGGACGGCGATGCGCAGCATGAGGTCGGCTTCCTTTGCGTGAAGGGGTGTTCTGTTA
This sequence comes from Streptomyces puniciscabiei, assembly GCF_006715785.1. Lineage (NCBI taxonomy): Bacteria > Bacillati > Actinomycetota > Actinomycetes > Kitasatosporales > Streptomycetaceae > Streptomyces > Streptomyces puniciscabiei. The sequence continues at coordinate 6,040,391 of NZ_VFNX01000001.1, read as the reverse complement.
CGACTCTGACGGCGGGCGTGCTTACAGGTGGGCGTAGACGTCGTCCAGGGAGATCCCGCGGGCGACCATCATCACCTGGACGTGGTACAGCAGCTGGGAGATCTCCTCGGCGGCCGCGTCCTTGCCCTCGTACTCGGCGGCCATCCAGACCTCGGCGGCCTCTTCGACGACCTTCTTGCCGATGGCATGGACGCCCTTGCCGACCAGCTCTGCGGTGCGGGAGGTGGCGGGATCGCCGTGGGCGGCCTTCTGCTGGAGCTCGGTGAAGAGCTCCTCGAACGTCTTCTTGGACATGGTGGTCCTTACCCTACGCGCTCCGGCCGGTGCCTCAGTGCCAGGGTTCGGATACTGAGCGGAGCGTCGCCGCGGTCGCGACCGCCGCGGTCACCGCCTCGTGGCCCTTGTCCTCGTTCGAGCCCTCCAGGCCGGCCCGGTCCAGGGCCTGCTCCTCGGTGTCGCAGGTGAGCACGCCGAAGCCGACGGGCACCCCGGTCTCGATGCTGACCTGGGTGAGGCCCTGGGTGACGCCCTGGCACACGTAGTCGAAGTGGGGGGTGCCGCCGCGGATGACGACGCCGAGGGCGACCACGGCGTCGTACCCGCGCCCGGCCAGCACCTTGGCGGCCACCGGGAGTTCGAAACTGCCCGGGACCCGGATCAGGGTCGGCTCGTCGATCCCCAGTTCGTGCAGGGCGCGCAGGGCGCCGTTCACCAGACCGTCCATCACCTTCTCGTGCCACTGCGCCGCGATGACGGCGACCCTGAGGTCGCTCGCGTTGCGTACGGACAACGCCGGTGCACCCTTGCCGCTCACGTGTCTCCTAAGTGCCTTGCTGTCGTGCTTCAGTGCCGTCTGTCGTGCTTACTGGCTGGCCGCCACGGCCGGGGTGTCCAGCCAGGGCAGGTCGTGTCCCATGCGGTCGCGCTTGGTGCGCAGGTAGTGCAGGTTGTGCTCGCCGGCCTGGACCGGCATCGGCTCCCGGCCGGTGACCTTCAGGCCGTGCCGCAGCAGCGCGTCGGTCTTGTCGGGGTTGTTGGTCAGCAGCCGGACGCTGCGCACGCCCAGGTCGGCGAGGATCCGGGCGCCGGCGCCGTAGTCGCGGGCGTCGGCGGGCAGGCCGAGTTCCAGGTTGGCGTCGAGCGTGTCCCGGCCGCGCTCCTGGAGCTCGTACGCCCGGAGCTTGGACAGCAGGCCGATGCCGCGTCCCTCGTGGCCGCGCAGGTAGACCACGACTCCCCGGCCCTCGTCCTGGATGCGCTTCAGTGCCGTGTCCAGCTGGGGGCCGCAGTCGCAGCGCAGGGAGCCGAAGACGTCCCCGGTGAGGCATTCGGAGTGGACCCGGACCAGGACGTCCTCGCCGTCGCCGAGCTCTCCGTGGACGAGGGCGACGTGTTCGACGCCGTCGACGGTGGAGCGGTAGCCGTAGGCGGTGAAGGTGCCGTGCCGGGTGGGCAGGCGGGTCTCGGCCTCGCGGCGGACGGTTGGCTCGCTGCTGCGACGGTAGGCGATCAGGTCCTCGATGGAGATGATCGTCAGGCCGTGCTTGCGGGCGAAGGGGATCAGCTCGGGCAGGCGGAGCATGCGGCCGTCCTCGCCGGCGATCTCCACGATGGCGCCGGCCGGGCGGAGCCCCGCGAGCCGGGCGAGGTCGACGGCGGCCTCGGTGTGGCCGTTGCGGACGAGGACGCCGCCGGGCTTGGCGCGCAGCGGGAAGATGTGCCCGGGGCGGACGAAGTCCGTGGGCTCCGCCGTGCCGCTCGCGAGCAGCTGGAGCGTCGTCGCGCGGTCGGCGGCCGAGATGCCGGTGCTCACGCCGTGGGCGGCGGATGCGTCCACGGAGATGGTGAACGCGGTCTTCATCGACTCGGTGTTCTCCTGGACCATCTGCGGCAGCCGCAGCCGGTCCAGTTCCTCACCCTCCATGGGGGCGCAGATCAGTCCCCGGCACTCGCTCATCATGAACGCGACGATCTCGGGGGTGGCCATCTCGGCGGCGATGACGAGATCGCCCTCGTTCTCCCGGTCCTCGTCGTCCACGACGACGACCGGGCGGCCGGCCGCTATGTCGGCGATGGCCCGCTCGACGGGGTCGAGGCCGAAGTTCTCGGGGGCGTCCGTGTCGTACAGGGGCAGTGCCGAGGTCATGCCGGGGCTCCTTCCAGGACGGGCTGCGGGTTCCGGCGGGAGCGCAGCCACCAGTCGCGCATGCCCCACAGGACGAGTGCGCCGTAGATGACGTAGACGAAACCGGAGAAGGCGTAGCCGTTGGCGAAGTTGAGGGGTACGCCGACGAGGTCGACCAGCAGCCAGGCGATCCAGAACTCGACCATGCCCTTGGCCTGGGCGTACATGGCGACGATGGTGCCGACGAAGATGTAGGCGTCGGGCCAGGGGTCCCAGGACAGCGACGGGTAGGCCGTGAAGAGCAGGGCCACCGCGACCGTGCCCGCGGCGGCCGCGCCGAGCATCGCCGCGCGCTCACGCCAACTGGCGAACCGGGGGGCGATGTGGCCGTCCTCGGCCCGGCCCTGGCTGCGCCGCCACTGCCACCAGCCGTACAGCGCGACGGCCATGACGACGGCCTGCTTGCCGGCGCTGCCGGTGAGGTGGCCGTAGAAGGCGGCGAACAGGACGAGGCCGGAGAGGAACTGCACGGGCCAGGTCCACAGGGAGCGGCGCCAGCCGAGGGCCAGGGTGATCAGGCCGAGGATGTTGCCGGTCATGTCCGACCAGATGATGCGCTGGCCGAAGAGGGTGAAGGCCTCGGAGTTCAGCCAGTTCACTTGCCGGCCCCCTGGGCGCGGTCGCCGAGCAGGCGCTCGACGTACTTGGCGACGACGTCGACCTCGAGGTTGACCGGGTCGCCGGGCTGCTTGTGGCCGAGCGTGGTCAGGTCGAGGGTGGTCGGGATGAGGCTGACGGTGAAGTGGTCGGGGCCGGCGTCCACGACCGTGAGGCTGATGCCGTCGACGGTGATGGAGCCCTTCTCGACGACGTAGCGGGAGAGGTCCGCGGGGAGCGAGATCTTGACGATCTCCCAGTTCTCGGAGGGCTTGCGCTCCAGCACCTCGCCGGTGCCGTCGACATGGCCCTGCACGATGTGCCCGCCGAGACGCGCGCCCACGGCCATCGGGCGTTCGAGGTTGACGCGGGAGCCGACGGTGAGGGCGCCGAGGCTGGAACGCTTCAGGGTCTCCGCCATCACATCGGCGGTGAACTCGTCGCCCTCGTGCTCCACGACGGTGAGACAGACCCCGTTCACGGCGATGGAGTCGCCGTGCCGCGCGCCCTCGGTCACGACGGGGCCGCGGAGCCGGAAGCGGGAGGCGTCGTCGAGGTTCTCGACGGCGGTGACCTCACCCAGCTCTTCGACGATTCCGGTGAACACTTCCCGGGTCCTCCTGCCTCTTCGGGCACGGACTCCGGGGCCTGTCGATGACGACAGAATGTACGGGTGAGCACGCCGGGGCGACGCCGAAAGAGGGCCGTCCGCGTACGGACAAGCCCCAGATACGGCGACGCGCACAGGGATGTGCCCGCCCGCCGCGCACTGCCTCCCATCCGGACTTTAACCGTCGGTCCAGGAATTTCACCTGGTCAACCGGCCGCTGGAAGCGACCGGGTCGCGGACTGTAACCGCCGGTTCGGACTTTCACCGACCCCGGAGTGCGCTGCTTCTGGTACAGGCCCAGTGTGCCACGCCGGACGGCGCTCCAGACAGGCGGAGGGTGTGGGTTCCCTCACAGCACGTGCCGCCGGCCTTGCACGGCGCAGCCGGAACCGCACAACTGCTGGACACCTGGTACGGATTGACCGTTGGCCCGGACCATTGACCGTACTGGTCTAGTCCTTTTATCGTGCGGGCGGGTCCGGTGGCGGTGACGACGGCCCTTGCCCGCCGCCGGGCCGCCAGGACGCCGTGCCGGGACGCCGTGCCGGGACGCCGGGGCGACCTGGGCGTCGGGGCTCCATGATCAGGACGTCGCCGGGCTCTGGCAGGCTGAGGCGCATGACGCCATCGCCGCCCTCCGACGAGTTCGAGTCCCACCGGCCCCGCCTGTTCGGCCTGGCCTACCGTCTGCTCGGCTCAGCCCACGAGGCGGAGGACGCGGTGCAGGACGCGTATCTGCGGTTCAGCGGCGTCGACCGGGCGGCGATCGAGCACCCGGGGGCCTGGCTCGCCAAGGCCGTCACCAACCTCTGCCTCACCAGGCTGACCTCGGCCCGGGCGCGGCGCGAGGAGTACCCCGGGACCTGGCTGCCGGAGCCGGTGGCCACCTCCGACGGGACGCTCGGCCCCCTGGAGTCGGCGGAGCGGCGCGAGCAGGTCTCCATGGCACTGCTGGTCCTGCTGGAGCGGCTGACGCCGACCGAGCGCGCGGTGTACGTGCTGCGCGAGGCGTTCGGTTACGCCCACCGGGAGATCGCGGAGGTCCTGGAGCTGAGCGAGGCCAACTGCCGCCAGCTGTACCGGCGGGCGGTGGCCCGGGTCGCCGTGCCGGAGGGCCTCTTCGAGCCGGCGCCCGAGCGGCAGGAGGAACTGCTCATGTCCTTCCTCACGGCGGCCCGCGAGGGTGACCTGGCCGCTCTGGAGAAGATGCTGGCGGCGGACGTCACCTACTGGGGCGACGGCGGCGGCAAGGTGTCCGCGGCCAGGCGTCCGGTCGAGGGGCGCGAGAAGGTCGTGCGCTTCCTGGTGGGCGGGGCCGGGCGGTTCACGGGCGGCCTGGACATCGTGGTGGCGGAGGTCAACGGCGCGAGCGCGCTGGTCGCGTGGGCGGGCGACGTACTCGCCGGGGTGGCGTCCTTCGAGCTGCGGGACGGGCTGATCGCTCATGTGCGTACCGTGATGAACCCGGACAAGCTGGCCTACATGCGGCGGCAGCTGACGCGGTCGTAGCAGAGCCGGCCGGGGCTTGTCACATTCTCCGGGGCTGCGTGGTCTCAGCTGGCGAAGGTGCTCCGAGCGGGGGCACCCGGAGTCCGAAGGGACGGGAACAGCATGCCCAGGATCCTGGTGACCGGCGGGACCGGCACGCTCGGCCGGTGCGTGACGGAGCGGCTGCGGACGGAGGGGCACGAGGTGCGGGTGCTCAGCCGGCACACGCAGCCGTACACCGTCGATCTGCGCGTGGGCGGGAGCGGTCTCGACGCCGCGCTCGCCGGCGTGGACACCGTGGTGCACTGCGCGACCACGCAGCGGGGCGGCGACGAGACCTCCGGCGACCATCTGATCGCGGCGGCACGGCGGGCCGGGGTGGGCCATATGGTCTACATCTCCATCGTCGGCGTCGACCGGGTGCCGCTCGGCTACTACAGGACCAAGCTGGCCGTGGAGCGGCGGATCGAGGAGTCGGGGCTCGGCTGGACCGTCCTGCGCACGACCCAGTTCCACGACCTGCTGGTCACGATCCTCGGCGGACTGGCCAAGCCGCCCGTCATGCTGGTCCCGGCCGGGGTCCAGGACCAGCCGGTGGAGGTGACCGAGGTCGCGGACCGCCTGGTGGAGCTGGCGCTCGCCGCGCCGGCCGGGCGGGTGGCGGACATGGGCGGCCCCGAAGTACGGACCCTGGACTCGCTGGCCCGCGCCTATCTCCGGGCGACCGGGCGGCGCCGGGCGGTGGCACGGCTGCCGCTGTTCGGCCGGACCTACCGCGCCTGCCGCGAGGGCGGGCTGCTGGCGCCGGAACAGGCGGTGGGCAAGACGACGTTCGAGGAGTACCTGGGGCGCCGCTTCGGCGGCTGACAGGGCGGCGGCGAGGGGGACGGGGCGGACGCGCGGGCGTCGGCGCTGGACGAACTCGCCCAGGGCCTGCGGCCGCTGCCCGAGGGGTTCACCTGGTTCGCCGGTCTGGACGCCGAGGAGCAGTCCGCCGTGCTGCGGGATCTGCACCCCGTGCTGCGGGATCCGCACCCCTTCTGCGTCCAGGCCCGCGCCACCCGCGACGACGCCCTGGCGGCCGTCCGCCGCGCGAGGCTCCGGCGGCCCACACCCCGTCGGTCCTCGTCGCGGGTGACCCGATCGGCATCCGGTTGGACAGGGCGGCCGCCCTCACCCCGGACCGCGAGCGCATCAAGGCGTTCCGCCTGCCGGTCCAAGTCCTTCGACCGGCGGACGGGCGCGGCCGGGAGCGGTGCTGCGCCACCGGCTGCAGCCATCGCTGGGGCCGCTTGCCGGGCGGACACCGGCCGGGACACCGGCCGGCTGAGCGTCGGGGGGCGGGACGGGCGCGTTCCCTCCGGCGGTCCCCACGACGACCGCTCTCTTTCCTGACGCTCCGTCAGTTCCGGTCCTGGGGTGCGAACAGCTCCTCCTGGGCGCGGTCACGGGCGGTCAGCAGGGCGCCGCGCAGGACCGCCGCGCCGCCGAGGGTGCTCGCCCGTACCTCTGTGAGCAGGGGTGACATACGGCGCAGCCGCTCCTCCACGAGCCCGGCGAGCACCGCGCCGCCCGCCTGCCCGGCCTCCCCGCCGAGCACCACGCACCCGGGGTCGAGCACGGCCACCACGGACGCGGCGCCGATGGCGATCCGGTCGGCCAGGGCGTGGAGAAACCGCTCGGCGGGCCCTTCGGCCCCCGGACGAGCCGCGCCGGAGTCGCCCCCCTGACCCGTCACCTCCGCCACGGCCTCCCGGATCACCACCGCCGCGCCCGGTCCGTCCATCGTCGCCGGTACCGGCAGGCCGTGCTCCGCCGCCAGGGCGCCGATCGCCGCCGCGCCGGCCAGGGAGTGGAAGCCGCCGTCGCAGTCGCTCGACGAGGGGAGGGAGGCGGTGCCCGGCACCGGGAGGAAGCCGATCTCTCCCGTGCCGCCCGAGGCGCCGCGGCGGAGCGTGCCGTCGAGGACGACCGCCGCGCCGACGCCGTGCCCCAGCCAGAGCAGGACGAACGTGTCCCGGTCCCGCGCCGCGCCCTCGCGCTGCTCGGCCAGGGCGGCGAGGTTGGTCTCGTTCTCCACGGTGACGCGGGCTCCGGGCATCCGCTCCTGCAGGGCCGCGGCCAGGCTGCGGTGCCAGGCGGGCAGCCCGCCGGAGTCGCGCAGGTCGCCCGTGGCGGGGTCGACGAGGCCCGGCGCGCCGATACCGACGGTGTGCAGCCGGTCCGCCCCGGCCTCCTTCGCGGTCCGCTCCACCGCCGCCACCGCCTGCTCCACGGCCGGGCCGGTCCCGGTGTCGCCGCCGATCGGCACGGACGCCTCGGCCAGCACCTCTCCGACCAGGTCGGAGACGAGGACGAAGACACCGCCGGTGCGGACGTCGAGCGCGGCCAGGTGGGCGCGGTCGGCGACGATGCCGTAGAGCCGGGCGTTGGGACCCCGGCGCTGTTCGCCGGACTCGCCGACCACGGTGATCAGCCCGGCGGCGGTGAGCCGTTCCACGAGGTCGGCGACCGTCGGCCGGGACAGCCCCGTCAGCTGCTTCAACTGCCCGGCCGTGAGCGGCCCTTCGTGCTGCAGCAGGCGCAGGGCCAGGCGGTCGTTGATGGCCCGGGCGGTGCTGGGTGATGCGGGCATGACGGGCATCCTTCCAGATCGGCGCACCTGGGGGCGCCGACGGCGGCCGTAAAACCGTCTATCTATCAGGCAGGGTCCCTGATAGTTTACGGCGCATGCCGCAGCGGCGACCCTGGGGAGGGATCGGACATGGGTGACGTGGGATGCGCGCGCGACGAAGTCAGGCGCGCCCGGTACGCCGTGGCGGCCGTGTTCGCCGTGCACGGCGCCGTGACCGGCTCCTTCGCCACCCGGGTGCCGTGGATCCAGGAGCACGCCTCGCTTGGCGCGGGCCAGTTGGGCTTCGCGCTGGCCTTCACCGCGTTCGGCGCCTCCTGCGCGATGCCGCTGGCGGGCCGGATCAGCCACCGCTTCGGCAGCCGTACGGCCCTGCGCGGGCTGCTCGCGCTGTGGACGCTCTCCCTGGTCCTGCCGTCCCTCGCGCCGAACCTGTACACGCTGTGCCTGGCGATGTTCGCCTACGGGGCGAGCGCGGGCATGGCCGACGTGGCGATGAACGCGCTCGGTGTCGAGATCGAGCGGCTGCTGGACAAGTCGATCATGTCGGGGCTGCACGGCATGTGGAGCGCGGGTGCGCTGATCGGCTCGGCCGCCGGCACGCTCGCGGCGCACCTCGGCTCGGACGCCCGTCTGCACTTCTCGCTCGCCGCGGCCGTGCTGACCGCGCTCGGCCTGGTGGCCTGCACCTGGGTGCTGGACCTGCAGCCGGCCGAGGACGAGGAGCCCCCGCCGCGGTTCGCGCTGCCGCCGCGCTCGGCGCTGCTGATCGGCACGGTCGGCTTCTGCGCGGTGTTCGCGGAGGGCGCGAGCCTGGACTGGTCGGCGGTGTTCCTGCGGGACCGGCTGGACAGCTCGGCCGGAGTGGCCGCGGCCTGCACGACCGGCTTCATGCTGACGATGGCGGTGGCCCGGATCGCCGGGGACGCGGTGGTGAATCGATTCGGCGCGGTCCGTACCGTGCGGGCCGGCGGTGTCCTGGCCGTGCTGGGCGGTCTGCTGATCGTCGCCGCCGGGCACCCGGCGGTGGCCATGGGCGGGTTCGCGCTGATGGGGCTGGGTATCGCGGTGGTCGTACCGCTGTGCTTCGCGGCGGCCGGGCACGCCGGGCCCCACCCCAGCCAGGCCATCGCGGGCGTGGCGACGATCACCTACACCTCGGGCCTGATCGCGCCGAGCCTGATCGGCGGGGTGGCCCAGGCGACCAGCCTGGTGGTGTCGTTCGGCGTGGTGACGGCCCTGGCGTGCGGGCTCGCGGGCTTCGCCGGTGTGCTGCGCACCGCCGAGCGCGGCGGCCGGACCGAGGTCAGCCGGCCGGCCGCAGCAGTTCCCGACCCGCGGCCCTGAAGGCGTCGCTCCACGGCGCGGGCCGCAGGGTCGACGCGTCCAGGCGGACCAGGACCCGGGTGCCCTGGGCGTAGGTCCGGGTCCCGTCGGCCGAGCAGAAGCGGAAGCCGTAGGTCAGGCCGGTGGTACCGAGGCGGTCCAGCCAGAGGTGGACGGCGTAGGGGCCGGGGCTGGTCACCGGTGCCTCGTAGCTGATGCGCAGTTCGCGGACCGCGTTGCAGGCGTCGCCGGCCGCGTGCCAGTCGCCGTCGAAGCGGACACCGTGCTCGCTCCACAGCTCGGTCCAGGCGCGCTCGACCAGCAGGGGGTAGCGGGCGTTGTGCAGGAGCCCGAGCGCGTCGAGGTCGTCGAAGTGCACGGTGACGGGGATCAGCCGGCCGTAGGAGACGACGGGGGCGGCCGGGGCTTCGGCGGTCACGGGAGGAGCTCCTGAACAGCTGCTGGGACGGTACATCGCGGACGGTCCATACTAAGCGACCGCTCAGGAGCCCTGCCGGGCCGGCCCCTGCAGTCCGCTCAGCCCGCTATCGAGTCCAGCTGCTCCGCGGCGGGCCGCAGCGCCCACAGGTCTCCCCCGGGCGGCGCCTGAAGCTTCGCCACGGCCGCCCCGGCCGCCGCGTCCCCGGCGTCGGCGGCCGCGTGCACGACATCGGTGGCCGCGTACCGGTGGAACTCCAGCTCCGGATGCGGCCACGCGGCGGCGCCGGTCGCGGCCGGCAGCAGATAGTCGACGGCCTGGAACAGGCTCTGCCCGTCCGGGCCGCGGTACGACCACAGGTTCACGCCCGCGTGCCGGCCGATGGCCGCGAGCCGGGTGTAGGCGACCAGGTCGAAGGTGGAGTAGTGCCAGCTGCGGGTGCGGGCGAGCTCCTGGGGCTGGCTGCCGTCGGCCGCGATCTGCGGGTCGATCCGCCTGGCGCGCGCGTCGAGCACGGTCCGCCGGGCCAGGGCGGTGTCTCCGGTGGCGCAGGCGAGAGCGGCGAGCTGCATGTCGTAGAAGGTGCCGTGGTTGTTGGCGGCCGCGCCCTCCTGCTTGCCGAAGTCGCTGTTCTTCAGCCAGTCCAGGAAGCCGGTGTTCCACCGGCTCATCGCGGCGCGGTCCTGCGCGCTCCAGCCGGGGGCGCCGGTGGCCAGGATCGCCTGGGCGTCGAGGACGCTGGTGTACGACTGGGAGAAGTCGATGATGCCGATGGCCCGGCCGTCGTACTTGCACGGGATGAACTGGGCGTGCTCCAGGTCGGGGTTTCATCCGGGTGGCCGGGTCGAGGAACCAGGTGCGCAGGATCTGCCCGGCCTTGACGGCGTAGGCGGGCTTGCCCGTGTAGTACCAGGCGAGCGAGAGGTCGTACGTGGAGTCGAAGACCTTCTCGGCGTCCTGCCGGTCCGTGCCGCTGTCGACCTCCGGGTTGCGCTGCCCGTCCCGCTGGACGTACGGGCAGCCCCAGGGGTTGTCGGCGGTCGGGGTGGTCGTGGGCCACCAGTAGGGGGCCTGGCTCAGGTACTCGTGAACGTCGCCGCCCGGTGCGGGCCGCGGCTTGTCGACGACCGTCCACGGGCCCTGGTCCAGCCAGGTGTCGGCCCGGGCGGTCAAGTCCCCGAGCACGCGCCGCAGTCGGGGGTCGCGGTCCAGTCGGGCGCGGGTCTGCTGGAGCCGGGCGCCGTCGAGGACGACGGTCCGAGGAGCCCGGGGCGCGGCGTGCGCCGACGGCACCAGCGCGGCCCCGAAGGTCACCAACGCGGCCAGCAGCACGGCCGCACGGGATCTTCCACTCATCAAGCACTCCGATCTCGTCCGACGAACTTCTGATCAGATATGTGAACTGAGTTCATGAACAGGACCGTGCGAGCGTAGAGCCGCTCGTTACCCCTGACAATGGTTCGGACCGTCTTCACGTACGTAAGAAAGCGAAACCCCACCATGGACCTCGGCGTGCGCTGGAAGCTGCACGGTGACGGGCGCACGCCCGCGCCCGGAGCGGTGGTACGGCCCGACGAACGGCTCTCCTGGCCCCGTACGGTGGGCCTGGGCGCCCAGCACGTGGTCGCGATGTTCGGCGCGTCCTTCGTCGCGCCCGTCCTGATGGGCCTCGACCCGAACCTGGCGATCATGATGTCGGGCGTGGCGACCGCGATCTTCCTGATCGCCACGCGCGGCCGGGTGCCGAGCTATCTGGGCTGTTCCCTGTCGTTCGTCGGCGTGGCCGCCGTCATCCGCGCCCAGGGCGGCACCAGTGCCACGGTGACCGGCGCGGTGTTCGTCGTCGGTGTGGCGCTGTTCCTGGTGGGGCTCGCGGTGCAGCGGTTCGGGGCGCGGATCATCCACGCGGCCATGCCGCCGATCGTCACCGGCGCGGTGGTCATGCTGATCGGCTTCAACCTGGCCCCGGTGACCGCCTCCACCTACTGGCCGCAGGACCAGTGGACGGCCCTGCTGGTCATGCTGTTCACCGGGCTGGCCGTGGTCTGCCTGCGCGGCTTCTGGTCCCGGATCGCGATCTTCCTCGGGCTGATCTTCGGGTACGGCGTCTCCTGGGCCTTCGACCGGATCTTCGGCAAGATCCACTCCATGAGCCCGAGCGGCAAGGTCACCGGCCACTGGCGCCTGGACCTCTCCGGTGTCTCCAAGGCCGACTGGATCGGCCTGCCGCACTTCCACGGACCGTCCTTCCAGTGGTCGGCGGTCCTCGTCGCGCTGCCGGTCGTGATCGCGCTGGTCGCGGAGAACACGGGCCATGTGAAGGCGGTCGGCGAGATGACCGGCGACCCGCTGGACGACAAGCTCGGTACGGCGATCTCGGCGGACGGCGTCGCCTCCATGCTGTCCACCGCGGTGGGCGGCCCGCCGAACACCACCTACTCCGAGAACATCGGCGTGATGGCCGCGACCCGCGTCTACTCCACCGCCGCCTACTGGGCCGCGGCCGGCTTCGCCCTGCTCTTCGGTGTCTGCCCGAAGTTCGGCGCGGTCGTGGCGGCGATCCCGGGCGGTGTCCTCGGCGGCATCACCGTGATCCTCTACGGCATGATCGGCCTGCTCGGCGCCCAGATCTGGCTGCACGCCAAGGTGGACCTGCGCAACCCGCTGAACCTGGTGCCGGCCGCCGCGGGCATCATCATCGGCGTCGGCAATGTCAGCCTGAAGTTCACCAGCACCTTCTCGCTCAGCGGCATCGCCCTCGGCACTCTGGTCGTCATCACCGGCTACCACGCGCTGCGCGCCTTCGCCCCGGCCCACCTCAAGCGGCAGCAGCCGCTGCTGGACGAGGGCACCTCCGCCTACGACGAGGAGGCCGGCGACCGGCAGACGCCGCGCGCCAAGTCGTAGGCGTACGCCGGAGCGACGTCCGGCCGGGCCGCGGCGGTCCGTTCCCCCGTTCCGGCGATGTGTCCGGCCGGTCGCCTCGTCGTCCGGTCCGGGGCTGGGACCCTTCCCCCATGGCGCAGCTGGAACACTTCACGACTCCCGTCGACGCGGTCGTCTCCCGGATGCGGTCCCTCGACGCGACGCTGCCCGAGCGGGACGGTGTCGCCGTGTTCAACCGCGTCTACCTCACCGTCACCGAGGAGCTCGACCGGCGCCTGGACTCCGGGCAGTTCCCGGACCCACGGGCGGCGACCGCGCTGGACGTGCGGTTCGCCGAGCGGTATCTCGCCGCGGTCGACGCGGTGGCCCACGACCGCCGACCGCCCGCCTGCTGGCGTCCGCTGTTCCAGCTGCGCCGCCATCCCGGGGTACGGCCACTGCAGTTCGCGCTGGCGGGCATCAACGCGCACATCGGGCACGACCTGGCGCTCGCCGTGGTGGCCTCCTGCCGTACGCTCGGCTGCGAACCGGCCGATCTGGAGGACGAGTTCGACCGCGTGGGCGAGGTCCTCGTCGCGCTGGAGGAGCGCATCCGCGAGGATCTGATGCCGGGCCCCGACCTGCTGCAGATCGCCGACCCGCTCACCCATCTGCTGGGCTCCTGGAGCCTGGAGCGGGCCCGCGACGCGGCCTGGATGGCGGCACGGGCCCTGTGGGCGCTGCGGCACCGCGGCGGCATGGCCGAGGAGTTCGCCGAACGGCTGGACGCGGCGGTGGGGTTCGCGGGGCGGATGCTGCTGACACCGCTCGCCGACTGACCTGGCCGGATCTCGCCCCTGGGCGAGCCGCCTCGGAATCCCCCGGTGATCGCCCTACGTTGCCCGGCAAGCATCGAATCGCAGAGGAGCAGCGGTATGGCGACCCGGCTGGGCCTGAGTCTTCCCCAGATGCGGCAGTACTCGATCGGCACCGACGTGCGCGCGGTGGCACGCGCCGCCGAACGGATCGGCTATGACAGCCTGTGGGTCTTCGAGCGGGCCCTGTTCCCCGAGCCCGCCACCCAGGGTCTGTACGGCGTCGACGGCCTGCCCTGGCCCGACCAGTACCGCAATGTGGCGGACCCGCTGGTCACCCTCACCCTGGCCGCGGCGGCCACCGAGCGGGCGGAGCTGGGCTCCAGCGTGCTGGTGGCGCCCCTGCACCTGCCGTTCCAGCTCGCGAAGGCCCTGGCCTCGCTGGACGCGGCGAGCGGGGGCCGGGTGATCGCGGGCTTCGGCACCGGCTGGTCCCTCGACGAGTACGCGGCCTCGGGCGTCCGGCCGATCGCCGAGCGTGGCGCGGTCCTGGACGAGATCATCGCGGTGTGCCGGGCCGTGTGGGGTCCGGATCCGGTCGTCCACGACGGGCAATTGGCCAAGATCACTTCCGCCGTGGTGGGGCCCAAACCCGCCCGGCCGATCCCGTTGATGCTGGCCGCGAGCAGCGGGCGGACCTTCCGCAGGCTCGTCGACCATGCCGACGGCTGGCTGCCGGTGGCCACCGGTGCGCAGGCGGTCGCCGCCCAGTGGCGGCAGTTGCGGGAGCTGGCGGAGGAGCGTGGCCGTACGAAACCCATCCGGACGGTGCTGCGGGTGAACGCCGACCGCCAGGCGAAGCCGTACGACGGGGCGGACCGCCGGCCCTTCCAGGGCGATGCCGAGCAGATCGTGGCGGACCTCGTGGAGTACGCCGGCATCGGCCTGGACGAGATCCTCATCGACCTCCAGGGCACCGCGCGGGACGCGCGGGAGCTGACGGACGTCGCCGCGGAGGTGTTTGAAAAGGCGCGGGCGGCCGGAGTCTGAGTCCGGGCGCCCGCGCCTTGGTCCTTGCTCGTTGTTCGGTCAGTCCTCGGGCAGCTCCACAGGGGCGATCTCGTCGTACACGTCACCCGGGCCGGGGTTGGCCGGGTCGGTCTCGCCGCCGAGGTGGTGCATCACGCCCCAGACCGCGTTCAGCGCGGTCTGGACGGCGCCCTCGGCCCAGCCGGCCGTCCAGGAGATGTCGTCACCGGCGAGGAAGATGCCGCGCTTGTCCTCCGGCAGCCTCTCCTGCATGAAGTGGGTGAACAGGCGCCGCTGGTAGCGGTAGTGGCCGGGCAGGTTGGCCTTGAACGCGCCCATGAAGTAAGGCTCGTTCTCCCAGGAGACCGTCACCGGGTTGCCGATGATGTGCTTCCTGATGTCGACCTTCGGGTAGATCTCGCCGAGCGACTTCAGCATGACCTCCATCCGCTCGTTCGCGGACAGCGGCAGCCACTTCAGGCTGTCGTCGCACCAGGTGTACGACAGGCAGATCACGGCGGGCTGGTCCGGCCCGTTGTCGAGCAGGTAGGTGCCGCGGGTCATGCGGTCGGTCAGGGTCATCGACATGACGTCCCGGCCGGTCTCCTCGTCCTTGTCCAGCCAGAACGGCCGGTCCACGGGGACGAACAGCTTCGAGCTCTCCATGTAGTGGGTGCGCTCGATCGCGGTCCAGTGGTCGATCGGGAAGAGCGAGTCGTCGCACTCGATCTTGGACAGCAGCATCCAGGACTGGGCGGTGAAGATCGCCGCCTTGTAGGTCCGGATGTCGCCGTTCGCGTCGGTCACGGTGATCCGGTTGCCCGCGGTGCGGTGCAGCCGGGTCACGGCCGGGCGGGGCTCGCCGTCCACGTGCAGGGACTTCAGCGAGGTGCCGTACGGCCAGTGGACGATCTTCTCCGGCTCGCGCTCCCACAGGCGCAGCGGCAGCTGCTGGGAGCCGCCGACGATGCCGCGGTGGTGGTCGTCGGCCTCGGTGTAGACGACGCGCAGGATCTCCAGGATGGAGTTCGGGAAGTCGGTGTCCCAGCCGCCGGTGCCGAAGCCGACCTGGCCGAAGATCTCGCGGTGCCGGAAGGACTTGAAGGCCTCGGAGTCGCAGAGGAAGCCGTAGAAGGTCTGGTTGTCGAGCTTCTCGACCAGCTTCGCCCAGATCTCCCGGATGCGCGGGACATCGCGCTCGCGCATGGCGCGGTTCATGTCGGAGAAGTCGGCGCCCTCGTCGAGGCACTTGTTCCAGGCCTCGGCGACGTCACGGTAGACCTGGGGCAGGTCGTCGATGGTCTCGGCGTAGTGCGACTCGCCCTTGAGGTCCACGACGGTCGAGGGGGTGGCCTCGGCCAGCGGGTTCGGGAAGGGACGGGTCTCCAGGCCCACCATGTCGATGTAGTGCTGCAGGGCGGTGGACGACGGCGGGAAGCGCATCGCGCCCAGCTCGCAGTTGAGCGACTCGTCGCAGCCGTCGAAGCCGACGGTGCGCAGCCGGCCGCCGATCTGGTCGGCCTCGTAGACGACCGGCTTGAGGCCCATCTTCATCAGCTCGTACGCGGCGACGATGCCGGACAGGCCACCGCCGATGATCGCGACCTCGGTGCCGTGCTCGGTCGCCGGTATCTGGCCGAGGCCCGCCGGGTGGGCGAGGAAGTCGTCGTAGGCGTAGGGGAAGTCCGGGCCGAACATGGTGATCGGCGGCTGCTGCTCGTCGGTGTGCTCGACGGCGTTGGGCACCGTGGACGTCATGGGGTACGGACTCCTTGCACGAGGTGAAACAGGGGGAGGCTGTTGCGGCGGCTCAGCCGAGGGACCCGTACAGACCGGGGCGGCGGTCCTGCAGGTACGGGTTGGCCTCGCGGGAGGCGGCCAGGAAGGCGGGGTCGGCGTCGGCGAACACCAGCTGCTCGGCGCGGCCGGCCCGGGCGCGGGCGACGCCGTCGGGACCGGCGAGGACGGAGAGGCCGACGAACTCGAACTCCCCTTCCTGGCCGACCCGGTTGACGTACGCGACGTACATCTGGTTCTCCCAGGCGCGCACCGGGATCATCGACTCGGCGACGAACTGGAAGGGGTGCATCTGCGCGGTCGGGACGACGAGGAGGTCGGTGCCGGCCAGGGCGTGGGCGCGGACGTTCTCCGGGAACTCGACGTCGTAGCAGATCATCAGGCCGACGGTGAGGCCGTTCAGCTCGGCCTGGACGACCGGCTGCTCGCCCGGTGTGAAGTGGTCGCGTTCGAAGCAGCCGAAGAGGTGGGTCTTGCGGTAGTTCGCGAGCCGGGTGCCGTCGGCGGAGATCAGCTGGGCGGAGTTGTAGACCGTCTCGCCGCCGCGCTCCGGGTAGCCGTAGGCGATGGCGATGCCGTGCCGGCCGGCGGTCTCGGCGATCGCGTCGGCACAGGCGCCGTCGGCGGGCTCGGCGAGGCGGGCGATGTCGTCACCGATCGCGTACCCGGTCAGGAACATCTCCGGTGCGGCGAGCAGCGCGGCGCCCGCGGCGGCGGCACGGCCCGCGGCCTCGTCGAGGACCTTGAGGTTCTCGACGATCGAGCCGGGGCGGCCGGAGCTCTGGAGCAGGGCGGTGCGCATGCGGATCCTCACCGGAAAGGGGCTTTGGGGGTGGCCTCGACGTTTTTGGGGCCATGAAGAAGGTACGGTCGGCGCGCTCGGCCGGACAAGAAGGAGCCGTTGCGCGCCCGTGCGCGGTTTGTTGCGTGGTGCGCGGCTCGGGCGGCGATTCGTTGCGCACCCTCGGGCCCGGTTCCGTCCCCCCTGGGGCGCAGGTGACCGCTGGGGTTCCCCGCCGGACGGGGGAGGCGGGGTCCCGCCTGCGGAGCGATGTGCCGAAGGGCCGGCGCCGGGAGAGTGGTGATCGTTCAGTTCACGCGCTTGACCTGCGGAAAGGACCCTCATGAAGGCCGTCGTGAAGCGCCGTACGAAGATCGCCGCCGTGACCCTCGCAGCCGCCCTGCTGATCACCGCCGGTACGGCCGGGGCGGCACTGGCCTCGGGCGGCGGGGCGCACCACCCCGTGCGCGAGGCCGCGTCACTGACCGGTTCGGCCAAGCTGTACCGGTCGGCCGGGGACGACATCACCTTCAGCTTCGACGCGCATCTGGCGGCGGCGGACACCGCGGATCCGCTGAAGGCGACCGGGACCTTCGCCTGGAGCCACTATTCGCCCCACATGAACGGCCGGGCGAAGGCGACGGTGGACTGTCTGGTGACGGGCGGCAAGGTGGCGGTGGTGTCCGGGGTGATCACCGACTCCGACCATCCCGAATGGGTGGGGCACAGGGTCGGAGTCACCGTGCACGACACCGGGGGCGTCGACCGGCTCGGCTACAGCTGGGCCGCGACGGACGACGGGATCGGGCCCGGGGACCTGCCCAGGTGTGTGTCCTCCGCCCCCTTCGAGAAGGTGAAGCGGGGCACCGGTGACTTCAGGGTCGTGCCCTGGGAGCCGAAGCTCTAGGTGCCGGCTACTTGCCGGTGCCGACCGGGTCGACGGTGAGGGCGGAGCCGCCGCCGTCCGAGACCGACCAGCGGCGCGGCGAGCCTGCTCCGCCGGGCGCCGACCGTGCCGTCCTGCGAGCACCTCCGGCACCGGCGACTCCTCGACCCCGAGCTCGCAGACACATGGCTAGATCTCCCGCAGCCGCTCCATGATCTCCCGCAGCAGCCCCGGGTCGGTGGCCGGGCCGCCGGTCCGGTGGCGGCGGGGCTCGTCGATCCGGATCAGGCCCGCCTCGGCCAGGTCACCGAGCAGCACCCGGAGGACGGTCAGGGGCAGGTCGGCGTCCGCGGCCAGCTCCACCACGGGACGCGGGCCGCGCCGGATCAGGTCGAGCAGGGCGGCACGGGCATGGTCGACGCGCGGTCCCGGCGCGTCGGCGTCCAGCGCGGTGACCCGGGACATCAGGTCGATGGCGTGCGCGCCCGAGGGCCGGGTGCGGCCGTGGGTGACCGTGTAGGGCCGCACCATCGACCCGGTCTCGTCCTCGTACCAGTGCTCGTCGCTCACCGCGGGATCATCTGGGGGTGCGGGCCGCCGCGTCCAGGTGGCGGCCGAGGCGGCGGACGAGCAGGGCCATCTCGTGCGCGAGCTGGCCGACGTCGGTGCCGGCCTCGCTGAGGACGGCCAGCCGGCTGCCGTGCCCGGCCGGGGTGATGAAGAGGTAGGCGTCGTCCAGCATCACCATGGTCTGCCGCACCTCGCCCGCGTCGAACCGCTCCCCCGCCGAGCGGGCCAGACCGTGGAAGCCGGAGCAGACGGCGGCCAGGTGCTCGATGTCCCGTCGGCGCATCCCGTCCGAGCTGCTGATCGGCAGACCGTCGGCGGTCAGCAGCACGGCCTGGCGGACGTGCTCGGTGCGCGCCACGAGGTCGTCCAGCAGCCAGCCGAGCGCTCCGCTGGTCTCGGCGGGCTGCTCGGTCCTGTGTTCGTCACCGGGCATCGTCGGTGTCCGTCCCTTCGTGGGCGTGGGTGGTCACAGTGTCGGTGATCGTGTCGTCCGAGGGGGCGGGTGTGGGTGCGTCTTCGGGTGCGGGTGCGTGAGGGCCGGTCGCGCGGTTCCTCGCGGCGCTGGGGGGTTGCGGTCCCGTCGGTTCGGCAGTACCGGAACTCCGGGCAGCCTCGCCGGTCGTCGGCAGACCCTTGCGGCCGCGGTCGAGGCCACGCTGGAAGGCGCCGAAGATCGCGCGCATCTCCTCGGCGTCGACCTCGCGCCCGGGGGCGGTGTCGCGCGGCGGCGGTTCGTCCCGCAGCTCCCGGACGAGGGAGGCCTGCCGGGTCCGGGTGGGCAGGGCGGGCGGAGGCGCCGGCGTCCCGGACGCGGACCAGGACGGCAACCGGTCGCCGGCCGGCGACTCTGAGACGGCCTCGGAGCCGCGCGCGGGCAAGGACGGCAACCGGGCACCGGCCGGCGACTCGGAGACGGCCTCGGAGCCGCGCGCGGGCAAGGACGACAGCCGGGCACCGGCCGGCGACTCGGACTCCGGCAGGGCCGTCAGCCGCTCCCCCGACGACGGCGCGGAGCCGGCACCCGAACCGTCGGCGGCTCCGGTCGTCGGGGTGTCCGACGCCGGCTCGGACACGGCTCCCGCGCCCTGCGCGGGCACGGACGCGAGCCGGTTCCGGGTGGGCGGTTCACCGGCGGGTCCGGTCCGCGGCTCACCGGGCGCGGGCACAGCCGCCCGCGCCCGGGTCGGCAACTCGCGTACTGCTGCGCCCTGTTCACGTTGTCCCGCCACCGCCAGCACCCCCTCCGGCAGCAGGACCACCGCCGTCGTGCCGCCGTACGGCGAGTCCCCGAGGCTCACCTCGATGCCGTGGCGGGCGGCGAGGCGGCCGACGACATAGAGGCCGAGGCGGTCGTGGCGGGTGGGGTCGAAGGCGTCGGGGTCGGTGAGGGTGGCGTGGGCGTGGGTGCGCGCCTCGGCGTCGAGGCCGAGGCCCCGGTCGTCGATCTCGATCACGAACCCGCTGCCGACCCGCCCGGTGCGCAGGGTGACCTGGGTGTGCGGCGGCGAGAACACCGTGGCGTTCTCCAGGAGTTCGGCCACGAGATGGACGACGTCGGCGACCGCGTCCGCGGCGACGCCGATCTCCGGCATCGGCGGCACCACCACGCGCGCGTAGTCCTCGATCTCGCCGACGGCCGAGGCGACGACGTCGGCGATCGGCACGGGCCGGCGCCAGCGGCGGCCCGGGGCCGCGCCGGAGAGGATGATCAGGCTCTCCGCGTGCCGGCGCATGCGCGTGGTGAGGTGGTCGATGCGGAACAGCTCCCGCAGGACGTCGGGGTCGTCGGTGCGCCGTTCCAGGGTGTCGACCAGTTTCAACTGCCGGTGCACCAGCGCCTGGTTGCGGCGCGCGATGTTGAGCAGCACCGCGAACAGTCCCCGGCGCAGGGTCGCCTGTCTGACGGCGGCCTCGACGGCGGCGAGCCGCGCTGTGTTGAAGGACCGGCCCACCTGCCCGATCTCGTCGTCGCGCACCTCGTCGGCGGCCAGCGGCGGCGCCTCCGCCACCGCGTCCACGTCCTCACCGGCACTCAACCGGCGCATCACTTCGGGGAGCTGACGCTGTGTCAGTACGTCCGCCGCGTCCCGCAGGGTCTCCAGGCGCCGCGAGATGCGCCGCGCACCACGCACCGCGAACCACAGCGACAGCCCCACGGCCGCGAGCCCCACCACGCCGGCGACGGCCGACTTGGTCAGCTCCCGGTAGGCGAACGCCCGCCCGCGTGCCGCCGAGTTCTCGGCGGACCGCGTACACAGCTGCATGTACCGCTTGACGGCCCGGTCGGTGGTGGACCGCCAGGTGTCCGCCGCTACGGCCCGGCCGGCGCCCGCCGCCCCGGCCCGCAGCAGTGCGTCCTCGCCGCGCACCAGCGAGCCGTACAGGTCCCCGCGCTGGAAGTCCTCGAACAGGGCGCGCGAGTCGGCGGGCAGGTCCGGCACGTACGTGCGCTGGAACACCCGCCGGTCCTCGATGGTGGCGGTCAGCGTGTCGTACTGCCGGTCGGTCAGTGTGCCGGCCGCCCGCGCCCCGGCGACCAGCGCGTCCTCCCGGGAGACGAACTCCCGCACCCGCACCAGCTCGATGACGACCTGCGCCTCGCGGGCGAGCTGTCCGGCCTGGAGCGCGGTGAGCGTGGACTGCACGTCGAAGCCGGGCTCGACCAGTGCGCTGTACTCGTCCACGGCCCGGTCCCAGGTGATGTGCCGGGACAGCACCTGCGAGCGCAGCCCGTCCAGTTTGCCGGTCGCCGCGTCCATGGCGTCCAGTGTCTGCCGCTGCCGCTCGGTGAGCCGGCCCCGGTCGCCGTCCCGGACGGCCTGCCGCATGGCGTCCACGGCCCGGTCGGTACGGCGCTGCTGTTCGAGCAGCTGACCGGCCGTCGCCGTGTCGAGGCGGGCGCCCAGGTAGGCGGCGGACATCCGGCGCTCGATCTGGATCTGCCCGACCGCCGTGTCCACGGGGGTGCCGAAGTCCTCGTACACCCCCTGGAGCCGGATCAACGCGCGCAGTTCGGCGGTGACGGACACCATCGCGAAGCTCCACAGCGCCATCAGCGCGACGGCCGGGGCGAGCGCGAGCGCCACGATCCGCGAACGGACGGTGGTGGGACGGCCGAGGGGCCAGCGCATGAAGTACCTGCCGGTGTTACCAGTCGGTAGAAAGTCCGGCACAACCTACGGGATGGTCACCCGGACCGCAATGGTGACCTGCGGTAACCCCGGGTTATGTCCTGGTCGGGGCGAAGGTGGTGAGGACCGCCGCGTGGTCGGAGGGCCAGTCGTTGCCCGCGACATCGGGCCAGGGCCGCGGGCTGCCGGTGACCAGGGTGCGCGCGTCCCGCACGGTCAGGCCCCGGTGCAGGACGTAGTCGATCCGGTCCTGCGGCTCGGGCCGTCCGCTGCCGTCCTCGTGCACCGGGTGGATCGGCGACCAGGTGTGGCCGGGCTCGGCCGCAGGGTCCGGATGCACCTCTCGGTAGGAGTCGGCGAAGCCCGCGTCCTCGGCGGCCCTGGTCACCGGCCAGGCGACGTCCGGCCAGTCCAGGTGGGAGGGGCAGTTGAAGTCGCCGACCAGGACGACCGGGATGCCTTCGGCGGACGATTCGGCGATGCGGTCCAGCGCGTCCCGCATCTGCGCCAGCCGCAGCTCCTCGTGGGCGATGAGCTCCTGCGCCGGCAACCCGTCGAAGACCGCCTCATAGGGCCCGTACGGCGTGTAGTGCAGGTGCGCGGTCCAGACGTCGACCTCGCGGCCGGGCGCCACGGCGATGCGGACGCCCGCGGCGCCGTAGAAGCCGACGTCCGGGTCGCCGAAGCGGGCGGTGATGGGGTGGCGGCTGATCACGCCGAGGTTCTCGCCGGCCCGGTGGTGGTGCCAGCCGAGCGCCTCGGCGAGCTCCTGGGCGGCGGTTCCGCCCGTCTCCTGGAGCCCGACGACGTCGGCGCCGCTCTCCAGGATGACCTTGAGCTGCTTGGCCCGGTGGTCGTCGACCTCACTGCCGCCGAGCCACAGGTTCCAGCTCATCACCCGAAGCTCGGGCGCGACCATCTGCCCCAGTTCCTCGACCGTCACCCCGGCGAGGCTCTCCCGCACGGTCCGGCCGGGCGCCGCGCCGATGGGCGCGAGGGACGGTACGGCGAGGACGGCGCACCCGGCGGCCTCCGCGGAGGCGACGCCGGTCTCGGTGTCCTCGACGGCCACACAGGCGGCGGGGTCGACGCCGAGGGCCCGGCAGGCGGCCAGGTAGGGGTCGGGGTCCGGCTTGGTGCGGGCGGTGTCGTCGGCGGTGACGGAGGCCGCGAACCGGTCGGCGCCGAGGGCGTCGAGGACGACGTCGGCGACCGCGCGCGGGGACGCGGTGACCAGGGCGACGGGGACGCCGGCGGCGGCCAGCGCGTCCAGCAGGGCGTGCGCGCCGGGGCGGGGCACGATCCCGGTGCGGACGCGGTCGGCGAACTCGCGGTGCAGCTCGGCCGCGAGGTCCGCCGCCGCCCGGCCCGTCGCCGTACCGAGCCAGGCGGCGGTGTGCTCCACCGGGCGGCCGAGCACGTCCGGCTGGTCGGCCTCGGTCAGCGGGCGCCCGGCGACCTGCTCGACCGCCTCCCACCACAGCCGCTCGGTGTCGACGAGCGTGCCGTCCATGTCGAACAGAACGGCCTGAAGGGGGAGTTGATGGATGTGGGGGGTCACGTTCGGGAAATTCCTCACTTCTGGATACGTTCGGCCACGAGCACCGGGCGCTCCGGCAGGGACACGCCGACGGGGGCTCCGGCGCCGAGGCCGGTGGCCTCGTGGGCGGGGAGGTCGGCCTTGGCCTCGGTGCCGTCGGCGAGGCGTACGGTGACCCGGACCACCGCGCCGAGGAAGGCGGTGGCGACGATCCGGGCGCTGCCCTGCTCGTCCGGGCGCACCCGGACGGCCTCGGGCCGCACCAGCACGTCCACCGCACCGTCCGGCACCTCGCCGTCGGCCGGCAGCCGCTGCCCGAGCACCTCGACCGTGCCGTCCTTGAGCTCGCCCGGGATCCGGCTCATGGTGCCGACGAACTCGGCGACGAAGGCGGTGGCGGGGCGGCCGTACAACTCGGCGGGCTCCGCGCACTGTTCGAGGCGGCCGGCGCGCATGACGGCGACCCGGTCGGCGACCGACAGGGCCTCCTCCTGGTCGTGCGTGACGAACAGGGTGGTGATGCCGAGTTCCTGCTGAAGGCGTCGGATCTCCTCGCGCAGGGTGAGCCGCACCTTGGCGTCGAGCGCGGACAGCGGCTCGTCGAGCAGGAGCACGCGCGGGCGCAGGGCCAGGGCACGGGCCAGCGCGATGCGCTGCTGCTGGCCGCCGGAGAGCTGGTGCGGATAGCGCTCGCCCTTGTCGGCGAGCCCGACCAGCTCCAGCAACTCGGCGGCGCGGGCGCGCCGTTCGGCCGTGCGGACGCCGCGCATGCGCAGCCCGAAGGCGACGTTGTCGACGGCGTTCAGGTGCGGGAAGAGGCTGTACGACTGGAAGACCATGCCGGCGTCCCGGCGGTGGGCGGGGACGTGGGTGACGTCCTCGCCGTCCACCAGCACGGCGCCGGAGTCGGGGTGTTCGAACCCGGCGAGCATGCGCAGCGCGGTGGTCTTGCCGCAGCCGGAGGGGCCGAGCAGGGCCAGGAACTCCCCGGGGCGGACGGTCAGGTCGAGCCCGTCGAGGGCGACGGTGGTCCCGAACTCCCGCCGCAGCGAACGGAATTCGACGGTCGCGGCCTGGGTGCGGGTCTCGGGCAGGGTGGCGGTCATGTAGGTCATCCCCGGGAAGGAGCGGTTCGGTTGCGGCCGCCGCCGGCACCGGCGAGCGCGAGGAGCAGGGCCCAGGTGACGAGCAGGCTGAGCACGGACACGGCGACGGACATCTGGGCCTGCTCGCCGCCGACGTTGTAGATCCACACGGCGAAGGGGGTGTAGCCGAGCAGATGGGAGACCGTGAACTCGCCCAGGACCAGGGCCAGGGTGAGGAAGGAGGCGTTCAGCAGGGCCCCGCGCAGATTGGGCAGGACGGCCCGGACGAGGGCCTTGGGCCAGGAGGCGCCGCAGCTGCGGGCCGCCTCGACGAGGGTCCGCACGTCCATGGCGCGGAGGCCGGCGTCCAGGGCCCGGTAGACGAACGGCAGGGCCATCACGACGTAGGCGAGCACGAGCACGACGGGGAAGCTGTCGTTCTGGATCACCACGAACGTCTCGAACAGCGGCGTCCGAGAGAGATACTGCGGGCCCCACTTCAGCACGGTGGCGATCCCGGTGACGAACGCGATGGGCGGCACCACCAGCGGCAGCGAGCACACCACCTCCACCACCGGGCGCAGCCGGGGCGCGCCGAGCCGGAGCGCGACCACGGCGGGCACCATCAGCAGCAGCACGACCGCGATGGTGGCGACGGCCAGCTCCAGCGAGAGCAGCAGGCTGGAGAGGAAGCCGTCGGCGGAGAGGATCTTCGTGTAGGCGTCGAAGGTGAGGCCCTGGCCGGGCACGTCCACAGTGAAGATCACGGAGGCGGCGAGCGGTACCAGGAAGTACAGGGCGGCGAGGCCGAGGACGACCCACCGCCACGGGGTCAGGCGTCGAGCCATCGGGCGCTCCTTCGCTGAAGGGGCAGGTACACGGCCATCACCAGGCCCGCCACCAGCACCATGTCGAGGCTGAGGGCGAGGGCGACGTTCTCCTGGCCGACCAGCACGTTGCCGGACAGGGCGTCGGCGATCTGCAGGGTGACCAGCGGCACGGCACTGCCGACCATGGCGGCGGCGGTGGCGTAGGCGGCGAAGGCGCTGCCGAACAGCAGCACCAGGCCGCCGAGCAGCGAGGGCGTCAGCACGGGCAGGGCCACGTGCCGCCAGTACTGCACGCCGGTGGCGCCGTTGTTCAGCGCGGCCTCGCGCCACTGGGAGCGCAGGCCGTCCAGCGCGGGGGTGATGGTGAGGACCATGAGCGGGATGAGGAAGTACAGGTAGACGAGGACCAGGCCCCAGAAGCTGTAGAGGTCCCAGCCGCTGTCCTTCAGGCCCAGGTGCACGGTGAGGACGCCCGCGTTGCCGAGGGTGGCGACGAAGGCGAAGGCCAGCGGGACCCCGCCGAAGTTGGCGAGCACGCCGGAGGCGGTCAGCACGGCCTCGCGCAGCCAGCGGGAGCGGGAGGAGACCACGGCCTGGGCGAGCGGCAGCCCGAGCAGGGCGCCGAGCGCGGCGGAGAGCGCGGACAGCTTGACGCTGCCGAGCAGGGCGGTGAGGTACGGGCCCCGCAGCGAGGCCGTCATGTTGGCGCCGGTGTAGGTGGTGGCGCCCGTAGTGGCGTCGTCGACCGAGAAGGCGCCGTTCACGATGGCCACGGCGGGCAGGCCGAAGGCGATCGCGACGAAGACCAGCAGCGGTACGACGGCGAGCCAGCCGGGGGCGCGGCGCCGCCGCTTCGCCGAAGCGACGGGCGCCACGTCCGCGCGCGGGAGGGCGGCGGTCATCCGGAGACGGCCTTCCCCCAGCCCTGCGCGATGACCGTCTTGGCCTTGCTCTGCTGGGTCTCGGTCGGGAAGGTGGGGGTACCGGTGACCTGGGGGAGCCTGGCGGCGGCGGTCTTGTCCAGCGTGCCGGCCTTCTCCATCGCGGCCATGAGAGCCGGGCGGGCGTAGCCCTTGAGCCACAGGTTCTGGCCCTCGGCGCTGTACAGGTACTCCTGCCACAGACGGGCGGCCGCCGGGTGCGGGGCGTCCTTGTTGATGCCCTGGCAGTAGTACTGGGCGTACTGGCCGTCGCTCGGGACGGCGACCTTCCAGTCCAGGCCCTTGGACTTGAACTCGTCGGCGTAACCGGCGTTCAGGTAGTCCCAGTCGATCGAGATCGGCGTCTCGCCCTTCTCGACGGTGGCCGGGGTGGACTCGACGGGCGTGTAGTTGCCGCTCTTCTTCAGCTTGGCGAAGAAGTCCAGGCCGGGCTGGATGTTGTCGAAGGAGCCGCCGTTCGCCAGCGCCGCCGCGTAGACGCCGCCGAAGGCGGAGCCGGACTTGGTGGGGTTGCCGTTGAGGGCGACCTGGCCCTTGTACTCGGGCTTGAGCAGGTCCTTGAAGCTGGTGGGGCACTCCTTGACGCGCTTGTCGTCGCAGCCGATGGAGACATAGCCGCCGTAGTCGTTGTACCAGCGGGCCTGCGGGTCCTTCTGGGCCTCGGGGATGTCGCCGTAGGAGGCCACCTTGTAGGGCGCGAGCAGGCCCTGCTGGGCGGCGCTCAGCGCGAACGAGGAGCCCAGGTCGAGAACGTCGGGGGCGCGGTCCTGGCCCTTGCGGGTGGTGACGGCGCTGATCTCCTCCTCGCTGGTGCCGTCGGGGTTCTCGTCCTGGATCTTGATGCCGTACTTCTTCTGGAATCCGTCGATGATCGCGCCGTAGTTCGCCCAGTCGCGCGGCACCGCGATGATGTGCAGCGTGCCCTCCTTCTTGGCCGCCTTGACCAGGGCGTCCATACCGCCGAAGGCGGCTGCGGAGGTGGCGGTGGCGGCGCTCTTGCCGTCCTTGGTGGTGCTCGACGCGTTGTCGGGAGCGGCGCCGCAGGCGCTGAGCGCCAGCGCGGCGACGACGGCGATACAGCCGCCGAGTGCGGCGTTTCTCGGCAGGGACACGGTCACGGTCTCTCCAGGGGGTGCACACGAGGGTTGAGGCAGTGCGGAGAACTTGTCTGAACAAGTTGCGTCACAGTACGCCCGCTCGCGGTGTCCTGTCTGTAAACGTGAGCGAAACTTTGGGCGCTGCTTGGCTGCACAATCCAGACCGTTGCAGATCACGCTCAGGTCTCGATTAGGCTGGTCACGCTGTGCACAGCGACCTGAGCAGAGGGGAAGCATGACGGCGCGACACGAGGAGATCGCCGACGAGCTGCGGCGTGCGATCGACCGCGAGGAGTACACGGTCGGCAGCCGGCTGCCCTCGGAGTCGGAGCTGGCCGCGGCCTACGGCGTCTCACGCGGCACGGTCCGCCAGGCCGTCGCGACCCTCACCTCCGAAGGCCTGATCGGCTCCCGCCAGGGCGCCCGGCGCGTCGTCCTCGCCAGCCGCCGCAGCCAGAGCTTCGAGGAACTGCGCAGCTTCGCCCAGTGGGCCCGCGCGATGGGCCGCGAGGCGACGGGCCATGTGGTGGCCCAGGAGTACCGCCCGGCCACGGCCGAGGACGCCGTACGTCTCCAACTGGCTGTCGGTACACGGGTGTTGCACGTGCTCCGGGTGCGCGGCCTGGACGGCGAGCCGGTGCTGTTGGAGCGCACGGTCTACGCCGACTGGATCTCTCCCGCCGTGGAGTCGATCGAGCCGGACTGTCCCTCGGTCACGCAGCGGCTGTACGACGACACGGGTCTCGTCTTCGCGTACGGCGAGCACGTGATCGACGCGGTCGCCTGCGGCGCGCGGGACGCCGAGTTGCTGGGGATCCGCCGTACCAGTCCGCTGCTGCGGGTGCGACGCGTCACCACGACCCGTGAGGGCCGACCCGTCGAGTGGTCCGATGACCGGTACCGCCCGGACGCGGTCAGTTTCAGCGTGCGGAACTCGATAGGCAGCAACGCGTTGGCGCGGAAGACCGCGGAGTAGAGCTCGGGGCGCCTTCACCATCGCCGGGTGCGGGTCGCGTGTGGCTGGTCGCGCAGTTCCCCGCGCCCCTTCAGGCATGCTGGACCGCAGCTCCCTCGGGGGCGCGGGGAACTGCGCGAGAAACCACGGCGTACCCGCACCCGGCAACGGTGAAGGCGCCCCGAGCCGGCAGCCGCCTACCCCGGCGCCCCGGAGGAAAAGCGGCGCAGCAACGGCGACAGCACCAGCACCGACTTGGTCCGCTCCACGAACGGCTCCCCGGCGATCCGCTCCAGCACCCGCTCGAAGTGACGCATGTCGGACGCGAAGACCTGCGCGATCGCGTCCGCGTCCCCGGTGACGGTCGACGCGGCCACGACCTCCTGGTAACGCTCCAGGCCCCGCTGGATGGTGTCCGGCGAGGTGTTCCGCCGGCAGTAGATCTCGATGTAGCCCTCGGTCTCCCAGCCGAGCGCCGCCGGATCCACCCGCACGGTGAATCCGGTGATCGCTCCGGTGGCGCGCAGCCGGTCCACGCGCCGCTTCACCGCGGGGGCGGACAGGCCGACCATCTGCCCGATGTCCGCGTAGGAGCGGCGGGCGTCCTCGGCGAGGGCGTGCACGATGCGTTCGTCGAGATCGTTCAGCACAGGGGGTGGTTCACTTCTTCGGTTCGGTCACTTCTCTGCCGTCACCGCGAGGCCGTCACCGGTCGCGAGACGGGAACGGCGAAAGCCGTATACGAAGTAGAACACGAGCCCGACGGCCATCCAGACACCGAACACGATCCAGGTGACGGCGGACAGGCTGCCCATCATCCAGACGCAGAAGGCGAAGCCCAGCGCGGGCAGCAGAGGCGACAGCGGGATCCGGAAGGAGCGGTGCATGGCCGGGCGGGTCCGGCGCAGCACCACGACGGCCACGTTGACCAGCGCGAAGGCGAACAGCGTGCCGATGCTGGTCGCGTCCGCGAGCTGGCCCAGCGGGATGGCGGCGGCGAGGACACCGCAGAACACCGAGACGATCACCGTGTTGGCGCGCGGGGCGCCGGTCTTCGGGTGGACCTTGGCGAAGATCTTGGGCACCAGCCCGTCCCGGGACATGGCGAACAGGATGCGGGTCTGGCCGTAGAGCACGGTCAGCACGACGCTCGCGATGGCGATGACGGCGCAGAAGGCCAGCAGGGTGCCCCAGAAGCTCTGCCCGGTGACGTCCTTCATGATCTGGGCGAGCGTGGCCTCGGAGTCGCTGAAGCTGCGCCACGGCCTGGCACCGACGGCGACGGCGGCGACCAGCACGTACAGGGCGGTCACGATGACCAGGGACAGCATGATCGCGCGGGGCAGGTCGCGCTGGGCGTCCTTGGCCTCCTCGCCGGCGGTGGAGGCGGCGTCGAAGCCGATGTACGAGAAGAACAGCGTGCCGGCGGCCCCGCTGACGCCCGCCATGCCGAGCGGCATGAAGTTCGAGTAGTTGCCGGACCTGAAGCCCATGAAGCCGATCGCGCAGAACAGGATCAGCGCGGCGATCTTCACGGACACCATGACGGTGTTGGCCCGCGCGGACTCCTTGGCGCCGCCCATCAGGAACACCATCGCGAGGATCACGACGATCAGGGCGGGCAGGTTGAAGACACCGCCGTCGACGCCGGGCGGGTTGGCGAAGGCCTTCGGGATGGTGACACCGATGGTGCCGGACAGCAGCTCGTTCAGGTACTCGCCCCAGCCGACGGCCACGGCGGCGACCGACACGCCGTACTCCAGCAGCAGACACCAGCCGCAGACCCAGGCGATCAGTTCGCCCATCGTTGCGTATGCGTACGAGTACGAGGAGCCGGAGACCGGGATGGTGCCCGCCAGCTCGGCGTAGGACAGGGCGGAGAACAGCGCGGTGAGACCGGCGATCACGAAGGAGAGGGTGACGGCCGGGCCCGCCTTGGGGACGGCCTGGCCGAGCACGACGAAGATGCCGGTGCCGAGCGTGGCGCCGATGCTGATCATGGTCAGCTGCCACAGGCCGAGGGAGCGCCGAAGCGCACCTCCCTCGCCGTGGCCGCCCTCCGCGACCAGGCGTTCCACGGGCTTGCGCCGCATGAGGCGCGCGGCGACGCCCTGGGCTGCGGGGGCGGTCGCTGTGCGGTCGTGCGGGGGTGCGCCTTGGTCGAGCACGCGTTGGCTCCTTCATCCTGCCGGTCATTGCGGACGGGGACCGGGGGTAGCCCTGCGCGGGCAGGGGCCCACCGAGCGGGGTCCCCGCCACGCCACGTACAGCGCAGCACCTTACGGGGGTGGCCTTCACGGGCGTAATGCAGCAACCTTGCGCGTCCCCGCATGATCATTGCGTTGCTCGGCCCGGAATGACAAATCGTTGTGCACCGGCTGTCGACCCGTTGCAGCGCAACGGCCCCCGTTCTCCCGGCGAGCGGGAACAACGGGGGCCGTGCGGAGGCGAGTTGGATCAGTTCCAGCTGGCGTGCAGCGGCTTGCCCTCGGCGTAGCCGGCCGCGCTCTGGATGCCCACGATCGCCTTCTCGGCGAACTCCTCCAGGGAGGCGGCACCGGCGTAGGTGCAGGAGGAGCGGACGCCCGCGATGATCGAGTCGATCAGGTCCTCCACGCCCGGGCGGGCCGGGTCGAGGAACATGCGCGAGGTGGAGATGCCCTCCTCGAACAGCGCCTTGCGGGCGCGGTCGTACGCCGACTCCTCCGAGGTGCGGTTGCGCACCGCGCGCGCGGAGGCCATGCCGAACGACTCCTTGTAGGCACGGCCGTTGGCGTCGTGCTGGAGGTCGCCCGGGGACTCGTACGTGCCCGCGAACCACGAACCGACCATCACGTTGGACGCGCCGGCCGCGAGCGCCATGGCCACGTCGCGCGGGTGCCGGACACCGCCGTCGGCCCACACGTGCTTGCCGTACTTCTTCGCCTCGGCGGCGCACTCCAGCACCGCGGAGAACTGCGGCCGGCCCACGCCGGTCATCATCCGGGTGGTGCACATGGCGCCGGGGCCCACACCGACCTTGATGATGTCCGCGCCGGCGTCGATCAGGTCCTTGACGCCCTCGGCGGAGACGATGTTGCCGGCGGCGATCGGCACCTGCGGGTCGAGCGCGCGCACCAGCTTGATGGCGCTGATCATCGACTCCTGGTGGCCGTGCGCGGTGTCGATGACGAGCGTGTCCACGCCCGCGTCGAGCAACTGCTTGGCCTTGCCCGCCACATCGCCGTTGATGCCGACGGCGGCGGCGATGCGCAGCTTGCCGTGCTTGTCGACGGCGGGGGTGTACAGCGTGGCGCGCAGGGCGCCCTTGCGGGTGAGGATGCCGGCCAGCTTGCCGTCCTTGTCGACGGCCGGGGCGTAGCGGCGGTTGTGGTGGTCGAGGGTGTTGAAGGCCTCGCGCGGGTCGATGTCGGCGTCCAGCAGGAGCAGGTCCTTGGACATGACCACTTCGAGCTGGGTGAAGCGGTCGACGCCGGTGAGGTCCGCGTCGGTGACGACGCCGACGGGCCGCTGCTCCTCGTCCACGACCACACCGGCGTTGTGGGCGCGCTTGGGCAGCAGGGCCAGCGCGTCGGCGACGGTCTGGTGCGGGGCCAGCACGATCGGCGTGTCGAGCACCAGGTGGCGGCTCTTCACCCAGGAGACGACGTCGGTGACGACGTCGATCGGGATGTCCTGCGGGATGACCACCAGGCCGCCGCGGCGGGCCACCGTCTCGGCCATGCGCCGGCCGGCGATGGCGGTCATGTTGGCGACGACGAGCGGGATGGTGGTGCCCGTGCCGTCCGGCGAGGCGAGGTCCACGCCCTGACGCGAGCCCACCGCGGAGCGGCTCGGCACCATGAACACGTCGTCGTACGTCAGGTCGTACGCGGGCTGGATGTCATTGAGGAAACGCACGTGCTGCACATCCCAGTCGATCAGAGGTGACCCCCCGACGGGTGCGCCAGGGGGAAAGAGCACGTACTTCATTGTCCCATGCCACGGCCCCGGCCATGCCCGGGCGGAACCTCCAGGGTGCCCAGTGGATCTTCGGAGGATCCGCCGAACGCCTCAGCGGAGGGCGCGGCGCGCAGCCTCCAGGAAGGCCTCCCGGGCGGCGTCGAGCGCGTCGGGGCGGGCATCGCGCCGGACCAGATCCACGAGTACGCGGGCGGCAGCCGCCACCTCGGCCGGGCCCTCCAGCTGCACGATGTCGAGCGCCCGCTGCAGGTCGGTACGGTCGCCGGGCTGACCGGCGCCGGTACGACGGGTCTCGGTGACGGCGCCCACCGCGTCCAGGAAACGGACGCACGCCTGCCGACGCTGGTCGTGCACGCGCGCCGCGCGCTGCTCCTCGGCACTGAGCCGCAGCGCCTCCAGCGCCGCCTCCGCCTGCCGCTCCCCCGCCGCGCGCGTGGAGCGAGCGGAGATGACACTGCCGCCGCGCGCGGATCCGGCGCCGATGAGAGCGGCGGACAGGGCGATGAGCCATTCGTTCATGCGGCGCATTCTGCAGGGCCACGGCACACCGGCGGGGCGGATTCGGCCACGGGTACGATCGCCACGCCGAGCCCGGGAAGCATCGGCGGGCCCGCATCGACCTGCGGAAACACCCCCATGGGGCAGGTGCATGCCAAGTAGACTGGAGAAGACACTTGTGGCGACGGGCGACGGGCGACGGGCGACGGGCGACGGGCGACGGGCGACGGGCGACGGGCGACGGGCGTGACGGGGCGCAGGTCTCCGTGCTGTTCGCCGCGCGGTCGCAGAACGCGCTGCACCGACTGCTCGACACCCTGCCGGTCTTCGAGGGTGACGCGCGTGTCCGGCGGTACTTCACCCTCGTCCCCGGCTCGGAGTTCTCGCTCGACGCGCTGACCGCCATCGAACGGGCGGGCGGGCGCACCCTGCCCTGGCCGGAGGCCAGGGACCGCTCCTTCGCGCTCGTCCTCGCCGCCAGCCCCAAGGGCGACCTGCACGCACTCCACGGCCCCCGAGCGCTGCTCCCGCACGGCGCGGGATTCAACAAGTCCCTCCCGGGCGAGGGCACCGCGGACTCCGCCTCCGGACTCGACCCCGCCCACCTCCTGCTCCCCGACGGCGCCCCGCTCGCCACCCGGTACCTCTTCTCGCACCCCAGCCAGATATCCCGGCTGGCCCGGGTCAGCCCCGAGGCGGCGGCCCGCTCGACGGTCGTGGGCGATCCGCTCCTCGAACGGTTCCTGGAGTCGCGGGCCCGCCGCGACCGCTACCGCGCCGCCCTGCGCACCGGCTCCCGCACCCTGGTCGTGCTGTTCTCCACCTGGGGCCCGGAGTCCCTGATCGGCCGCCGTCCCGGCCTCCCCGCCGACCTGGCCGCCGCCCTCCCCCACGACGAGTACCAGCTCGCCCTGGTGCTGCACCCCAACGAACGCGTCCGGCGCGGCGCACTCGACCTCGAGGAGTACCTGGCCCCCGCGCGCCGGGCGGGCCTGATCCTGCCCGGCGGGTACGAGGAGTGGGCCTCGGTCGCCCTCGCCGCCGACGTGCTGATCACCGACCACGGCTCGGCCGCCCTCTACCCCGCGGCCCTCGACCGCCCGCTGCTCGGCGCCTACGACGGCGGGGTCGAGCTGCTTCCCGGCAGCCCCATGGCCGACCTCCTCGACCGGGTGCCGCGCTTCGACGGGGACCCGCGCCGCATCCCGGCGGCCCTGAGCGCCCACCGGCCGGGCGGCATCCGCGCGCTGACGGAGTCGGTGTTCGCCGAACGAGGGCACGCGCTGGACCGCCTCCGGGAGGCCGTGTACGACCTGCTCGGCCTCGCCCCGCCCGCCCATCCGGTGGTGCCCCGCCTGCTCCCCGACCCCGCACCGGCACCGCACACACCCGCTGCCTTCGCGGTGCGCGTCGAGCTCGACGAACTGGGCGAGCACGACGAGCACGACGAGCACGGCGAGCACGACGAACGGCCACCGATCCGGGTGCTCCGGCACCCCGCGCACCTGCCGCTGCCCGCCCCGGCGCACCACCTCGCCGCCGAGGTCGGCTCCGCCCACCACCGGTACACCCAGAGCGCCGCGCTGCTGTACCGCCGGGCGGGAGAGCACCCGGGCGCGCCGGCCGAGCCGGCCGACCTGTGGACCGCCCGGATCCTGGGGGACCATCCCGGCGGCCGGCGTACCGCCGCGGTCGTCGTCTCGGCCGCCCACTGCCTGGTACGGACCCGGTCCGGCCCCCTGCTGTCCGTCCGCATCGCCCCTCAGCGGCAGGACCGGCGGACCGCGCCCGTGGATCCGGTCCCCGTGCTCTCCGCGGTCCACGCCGTGCTCGTCGCCCGCCCGGGCACCGACCACACGACCCTCACCTGCGCGGTCGGCCCCCACACGGCCGAGGTACGGCTGACACCCGCCACCCCCGAGGAGGCCGCCACACCGGTGTGAGCGAGCCCGACGGCCCCTCTTGTCAGGCGAGCCCCAGGCGCACCCGGATCTCGTGGGCCGCCGTGCGGTGCTCCGCGGCCTCGGTCTCCTGTCCCGTCCGGTCGGCGAGCTCGGCGAGGGCGTCCAGGACCCGTGCCTCGTCGCGGGCGCCGCGCACCGCCCGGGTGCCGGACAGTGCCGCCCGGTACAGCTCGCGCGCCTCCTCGGTCCGGCCGAGCCGGGCCCGCACCCCGCCGAGCGCGAACGCGGCCCGCGCGGTCAGCCGCGTCCGCCCGTCCGCGGCGAACCGCGTGCGCGCCTCCTCCAACAGGGCCTCGGCCCGGGCCGGTTCACCGAGGCGGGCCAGTGCCTCACCGAGGCGGTAGGCCTGGAGCGCGGCACCGTACGCGTTGCCGATCTCCTCGTGCACGGCCCGCGCCGCCGCGAAGTCCTCGGCCGCGCCCGCCCAGTCGCCGCGCGCCGACCGCAGCATGCCGAGGAACTCCCGGACGGAGGCGGCGAGTTTGCGTTCCTCCGGGGTGGTTCCGAAGGCGGTCCGGACCGTGGACCACGCCTGGGTGAGCTGCTGCTCCGCCTCCTCGAACTCCCCCTGCTCCCACAGCGGCCGGGCCAGCTGGCAGCGCATGCGCACCAGCACCCGCGGATCACCTGCGCGCTGGGCGGCGGCCACGCCCGTGCGGAAGGCCTCGATGTGGTCGGCGTAGTGCGGATGGTTCAGGAAGTGCGTCCAGAGGGGTTCGCAGAGCGCCGCGACCTCCTCCAGTCCCCAGTCGCCGGCCGCCCCTGCCGCGTGGGCCAGGCGGACGCAGCCGAAAAGGGCGTGCCGTTCGGCCTCCAGCCACCGGTACGCCCGGGCCGCCCGGTCGCCCTCCTCGTCCCCGGGCCGCTCGAAGAGCACGTCACGGGTGCCGGGCACCAGGCCGACGGCGCCGGCCGTCCGCAGCCGGGGCCCGGCGGCGGCCAGGTCGGCGCGTTGGGCCTGGCGCGCGTACCAGCGGACGAGCCGCCGCAGCGCCTCCTCGCGTTCCGCCGGATCACCGCACGCCTCCGCCCGGCGCCGGGCGTGGGCGCGCAGCAGCTCCGGGAGCCGCTGGCGGCCGTCGGGATCCCGGCCGTCCAGGAGCCCGGCCGCGCGCAGCTCGTCGAGCGCGTCCTCGGCGGCCTCGGCACCCCGGCCGAGCAGGGCGTCGACGGCGGCGAGGGTGAATGAGGGGCCGGGGAAGGCGCCCAGCAGCCGGTAGAGACGGGCGGCGTCGGGGCCGAGGCTGTCGTGGGCCGCGTCCCACACCTGTTCCACCACGGGGATGCCCTTGTCGTGCAGCTCGGACGTCAGCCGGCCGAGCAGCCGGGCCAGCGGGCGCTCCGGGTGCCGGCGCAGCCACTGCCCGGCGACGTGCAGCGCGGCGGGCAGTCCCGCGCACAGCGCCAGCAGCCTGCGCGTCTGCTCCGGCTCGGCGGACAACCGGGCGTCCCGGGTGACCAGCTCCAGCAGGTCCAGGGCATCGGTGGGCTCAAGCGGACCGAGGGGGAGCTCGACGGCCGCCCCGGCCTGGAGGTCGTACAGGGGGCCGTGGCTGGTGACGATGACCAGGCTGTCTCCCGAGGCGGGCAGCAGCGGCTCCACCTCGGTGCCGTAGCGGGCGTTGTCGACGATGACGGCGATCCGTCTGCCGTGCGTGAGGGACCAGTACTGGCGGGCCCGTTCCCGGAACACGGGCGCGATCCACTCCGCGCCGAGGCCGCGCAGCAGCTCGCCGAGGACGTCCGCGACCTCCACGGCGCCGTCCCGGCGGACGTCGTCGAGGTCGACGTACAGCACACCGTCCGGGTAGCGCTCGTGCAGGGCCCGGGCCAGCCGGAAGGCCAGCTCCGTCTTGCCGGTGCCGCCGTACCCGGTCAGCAGCAGGCACAGCGGCCGGGCCGCGCCCTCCGCCGTCCGCCGCTCCGTGACCAGCCGCAGGACCCGTGCCTGCTCGTGCTCACGGTCCACGAAGTGCGCCGGCCCCGGCGGAATCTGGTACGCCACCTGTCGCTGGACCCCCGTCCCGAATCGCTCCGCATCGGCAGGAGCCTATCCAGCGGCGGAAGTTGACACACCATCACGCGGTGAGGTCGTCATTCCAGGGCGAGGGCGACCGTGAGCGGGCCGGTGCGGTCGGCGGCCTCGGTGAGCACCTCCCGCGCCATCCGCCACTCCTCCGGGCGGCCGTCCGCATACGGCCGCCAGCCGGTGACGACGAGGAGGAGCCCCCGGTCCGCCGCCTCCCGGGGCCAGACCGACGGATCGGAGAGGCTGTCGAGGAGCGCGTCCCAGTTCCGGCCGAACCAGTCGGGCAGGGCCAGCGTCCGCGCCACGGCGTCCATCAGACCGGCCTTGTCGGTGACGCCGTCGAGGTCCAGGGTGACCACGACCTGTGTCATTTCAGCACCGCCCGGAACGAGTTGTAGTGATCATCGGTGTAGTAGATCTCCCCGCCCCGGCCGGTGATGATGCGCCGGGGGCCACGGTCGCGCGAGCCCGGCGTCCGCACCGTGTACTCGTGGTAGTAGCCGCGCTGGTGCTTCGGCAGGCGCCGCTCGAAGTTCCCGAAGACGACCCCGTCCCTGGGGTACGGGTAGGGGCCGCCCTTGTCGATCAGGGCGAGGGTCTGCCGGGCCTCGGCCGGCAGCCGGGACTCCCGGACGGTGGCCATGCCGTGCGCCCAGGCGGGAGTGGACACGGCCGCGGCGGACGCGCCGGACGGGCCCGACGAGCACCCAGCCAGCAGGACGGCGAGGACGAGGGCCAGCAGTCCCGCGACCGCGGGGAGCAAGGACCGGCGAGGCCTGTGAGCGAGGAACCGCGGCAACATGCCGACGATGCTGCCACGCCCGCCCCACCCCGATGCCCCCACGACCCGCCAGGCCAGGAGCACACCCCGCCAGGACCTGAGCACACCCCGCCAGGGCAGGAGCACACCCCGCCAGGGCAGGAGCAGACCACGGTCAGGACGGGCGCGACCCGCCGGCACCAGACACGGGCCGCCAGACCTGGTCACGGCCCGTCCAGTCCAGACATGGACCGCCAGACGCGGTCACAGCCTGTCCAGCCCGAACACGGCGCATCCAGCCCAGACACGACCCGCCAGACCCGGTCAGCGCCACCAGACCCAGTCACGCCCCGCCCAGCCCAGACACGATCCACCGGTGCCGGACACGATCCGCGCGGCCCGCCCGGCGCGGTGCGGTGAGTCCGGTGGCAGCCCGCGGAGTCGTCAGTGGCCGTCGGGGTCCGCGCGGCCGAGCGTCGGCTTCGGCGTCGGTCCGGCCGTCATCAGGTAGTCCGCGGCGGAGGTGTCCGTGACCAGGCTGGTGACCAGCCCGGACCGCAGCACCGCGTCGATCGCGGACGCCTTGCGCTGACCGCCGGCGATCGCCACGACCTCCGGGATACGGCGCAGCTGGTCGGCCTTGACCGTGATGCACCGCTCCCCCAGGTCCCGCCCGATCCGGCGTCCCTCGGCGTCGAAGAGGTGCGCGGCCATCTCGGCGGCGACGCCGAGCGAGGCGTAGTGCGCCCGCTCCTCGTCGCTGAGCATGTCGTGCACGGTCGAGATGCCCGGCTCCCAGGAGCCGATGGACACACAGGCGACCGTGACCTTGTCGAAGTACTCGAAGGCCCGGGCGATCCCGGTCTGGTTGCGCAGCGCGGCCGCGGTGGCCGCGTCCGGCAGCAGCATCGGCGCGTAGATGGGGTGGGCGTCGCCGCCCGACACCTGAGCGGCGCGGCGCACGGCCTCGACCGAGCCGCGCTCCGAGGTCCCTGCGTCGTACACGCCGGTCAGCTGCACCACCGTGCACGGGGGCAGCCGGTCGAGCGCCGCCGCCATGTGAATGGTGGACCGGCCCCAGGCCAGCCCGAGCACGTCCCCCTCGTTGACGAGCTCGCCGAGCAGGTCGGCGGCGACCTCGCCGAGGTTCTCGGGGTCGGGGGTCTCCTCGGCCTCGGCCGGGGACTCGACCACGACGGCGTGCCTCAGGCCGTAGCGGGCGCGGAGCGCGTCGGAGCGCTCGGCGTCCAGCTCGGCCGGGACACGGATCTCGATGCGTACGAGATCCCGTTCGAGAGCGGTCTCCAGGACCCGGGCCACCTTGAAGCGGCTGACGCCGAACTCCTCCGCGATCTGGATCTTGGACTTGCCCTCGAGGTAGAAGCGGCGGGCCATGGCCGCCGCCTGCACCAGCTCAGCGGGTCCCATCCGCATGGCTGACCGGCCCGCCGACATACCCGACACGGCGATCTCCTCACTGCTGTTCACACTCTGGATTCGCCGTTCATCCTTGCAGATTCGGCGCTACGGATCCGCCCTGATGGGGGCCGTTCACTTAACCGTTCACGTATCTGTGGCTCAGTGGTCGCATGCCCAGGATGCCTTGGCGGTAGCCGACTCGGCCTGCGCGCGCAGGGCACGGACCGCCTCCGCCGGGTCCTTCGCGCCGTACACCGCCGAGCCTGCCACGAAGACGTCCGCTCCCGCGTCCGCGCACCGCTCGATCGTCGAGGCCGAGACACCGCCGTCGACCTGGAGCCACAGCTGCAGGCCGTGCTTGCCGATCAGCTCACGGGTGCGGCGGATCTTCGGCAGCATGATGTCGAGGAACGCCTGGCCGCCGAAGCCGGGCTCGACCGTCATGATCAGCAGCATGTCGAGCTCGGGGAGCAGGTCCTCGAACGGCTCGATCGGCGTCGCGGGCTTCAGCGCCATGGAGGCGCGGGCGCCCTTGGCGCGGATCTCCCGGGCGAGTCGCACGGGCGCGGCGGCGGCCTCCACGTGGAAGGTCACGGAGGAGGCGCCCGCCTCGACGTACTGGGGCGCCCAGCGGTCGGGGTCCTCGATCATCAGGTGGCAGTCCAGCGGGGTGTCCGTCGCACGGGCCAGGGACTCCACGACCGGCACGCCGAGCGTGAGGTTCGGGACGAAGTGGTTGTCCATGACGTCGACGTGGAGCCAGTCGGCGCCCTGGACCGCCTTGGCCTCCTCCGCGAGGCGGGCGAAGTCGGCGGACAGGATGCTGGGGTTGATCTGCACGGCCATGCCCCAAGCCTGCCATGCCGCTGCGCCGGGCTGTAACGGCGGTCCGTCGCGGTTGTGATTCGACCACCGGCCGGTGGGGCTTCTCGCGCAGTTCCCCGCGCCCCTTTCGGGGCGCTGCACCCAAGGGCGTTCAGGCGGTTCTGCGGATCAGGGCCAGGTACATCGCGTCCGTGCCGTGCAGGTGAGGCCAGAGCTGTACGTCCGGGCCCTCGCCCAGCGCCGGAACCCCCGGCAGCATCGGACGGGCGTCGATCAGTTCGGCGTCGGGACGCTGCTTGAGGACGTCGGCGACGACCGCGCGGGTCTCGGCGAGATGCGGCGAGCAGGTCGCGTAGCCGACGATCCCGCCGACCCGCACCGAGTCCAGCGCCGTGCGCAGCAGGGCGCGCTGGAGGGGGGCGAAGTTGTCCAGGTCCTCGGGGCGGCGGCGCCAGCGGGCCTCGGGGCGGCGGCGGAGGGCGCCGAGTCCGGTGCACGGCACGTCCATGAGGACGCGGTCGAAGGTGCCGGGCCGCCACGGCGGCCGGGTGCCGTCGGCGGCGATCACCTGGTACGGCCCCGGGTTGCCGGCCAGCGCCTTGGCGACGAGGCCCGCGCGGTGCGGCTGCTTCTCCGAGGCGAGCAGTGTGGCGCCGCGCTCGGCGGCGAGGGCGGCCAGCAGCGCGGCCTTCCCGCCGGGCCCGGCGCACCCGTCCAGCCACTTGCTGTCGGAGCCTTCCAGGGGCGCGCCGGCGAGCGCGAGGGCGACCAGCTGGCTGCCCTCGTCCTGCACTCCGGCCCGCCCCTCGCGCACGGCCCGCACCGCGCCCGGCTCCCCGCCCTCGGCGAGCCGCACGGCGTACGGCGACCAGCGCCCCGGTACGGCGGCCTCCTCGCCGAGCAGCTCCTCGGCGGTGGCCCGGCCCGGCCGCGCGACCAGGGTCACCTCGGGCCGTTCGTTGTCGGCCTCCAGCAGTTCCTCGATGCCGGCCCGCCCGCCGCCGAGGGAGTCCCAGAGCGCGGAGACGACCCAGCGGGGATGCGAGTGCACGACGGCGAGGTGATCCTCCGGGTCCTCGTCGTAGGGCGGCGCGACCTTCTCCAGCCACCCGTCGAGGTCGTCCTGGGCCACCTTGCGCAGCACGGCGTTGACGAACTTGGCGCGCCCGTCGCCGAGCACCACCCGCGCCAGCTCCACGGCGGAGGACACGGCGGCGTGCGTCGGGATCCTGGTCCCGAGCAGCTGGTGCACACCGAGGCTGAGCACGTCGAGCACGGGCGGGTCCACCTCGCGCAGCGGCCGGTCGACACAGGCGGCGATCACCGCGTCGTACGTCCCCTGCCGGCGCAGCGTGCCGTAGACCAGCTCGGTGGCGAGGGCGGCGTCCCGCGCGTCGAATTTTTCCGGTCCCTCCTTCTCGCGGGCCTTGCGCAGCAGCGGGGGCAGCACGAGGTTGGCGTACGCGTCCCGCTCGTCGACCGCGCGCAGCGCCTCGAAGGCCAGGATGCGGACGGGGTCCTTCTGCGGACGACGGTACGGCTTGGCGGGCTTACGAGGCCGCCGGGACTGCTCGCTCACGAAAAAGGTGCTCCGGATGTGAAGAGGGGGTGCGGTGTCCAGCCTACGTCGGCGGACCGCCGCCCCCGCTGCCCGGGGCTCAGCCGCCGAGCTTCTCGCCCTCGGCGATGCGTACGCCGCGCGCCCAGTCGGCCGCCCGCATCGGCTTCTTGCCCTGCGCCTGCACCCAGAGGAGCTCGACGGCGTACGAACCGGTGCCCACGTGGACGCTGTTCTTGCCGACGGCCATCCGCCCCGGCGCGAGGTCGGTGCGCTCGGGCACCGGGGTGACCTGGATGAGCTTGAGGCGCTCGCCGCGGAAGGTGGTCCAGGCGCCGGGCGCCGGGGTGCAGCCGCGCACGACCCGGTCGACGCGCAGCGCGGGCGTCGACCAGTCGACCCTGGCGTCCTCGACGGTGATCTTCGGCGCGAGGGTGACGCCCTCGGCGGGCTGCGGTACGGCCTTCAGGGTGCCGTCCTCGATGCCGTCCATGGTGGCAGCGAGCAGCCCCGCGCCCGCGAAGGCGAGCCGGGTGAGCAGGTCGCCGCTGGTGTCGGTGGGCCGGATCTCCTCGGTCACGGTGCCGTAGAGGGGCCCGGAGTCGAGTCCCTCCTCGATGAGGAACGTCGACGCCCCGGTGATCTCGTCGCCCGACATGATGGCGTGCTGCACGGGAGCGGCTCCCCGCCAGGCGGGCAGCAGCGAGAAGTGCAGGTTGACCCAGCCGTGGGCGGGGATGTCGAGGGCCACGCGGGGCAGCAGGGCGCCGTAGGCGACGACGGGGCAGCAGTCCGGCGCGATCTCCGTCAGCCGCTCCAGGAACTCCGGGTCCCGCGGCCTGACCGGCTTCAGCACCTCGATCCCGGCCTCCTCCGCCCGCTCGGCCACGGGCGACGCGACCAGCCTGCGCCCACGCCCGGCCGGCGCGTCGGGCCGCGTGACGACGGCGGCCACGTCGTGCCGCCCGGAGGCGATCAGAGCGTCGAGGGCGGGAACGGCGACCTCGGGGGTACCGGCGAAGACGAGCTTCATGGGCGGGATCGGGCCTCTCGGGCGGGGGTTGGACGGGCAGCGCACCAGTCTATGACCAAGCAAGCGCGCACGAGCCCTGCCCACGGACGCACGCCCACGCGAACGACGGACCCGGACCCGGACCACCACACCACGTACGGCGCGCACCCGGACGACCGGCGTACGCATATGCCCGTACGCCCCCACCCCGTGACCAGCGGAGCGCCCACGCGTTGGTCAAGAAAGAGTTGACCACATGGGGCCGCTTTCGCGGCCCAATTCCTTTCAACGCCGGTTCGAGAGGCTTGTTCATGGCCGACCACGCCACCCACGACGCCCAGGCCCGGGCCAGCCTGCACTTGCTGGTGCGGGACATCGAGCGAGTCCGCCGGCAGGTGGACGCCTTGCGCACGCTCACCGCCCAGTTGGGCAACGTCTACCGCCCGCGCCGCTCCGGCCCGTCCACGGGCTTCGTCGTCTACGGCCGCGCGCCCGCCCCGACGGTGCGTCTCGCCCAGGAACTCCGGGACAGCGTCGAAACCCTGGTCACGGCCGCCGTGGACTTCGACCGCTCACTCGGCTTCTCGTGGGACGCGGTGGGCTCGGCGCTCGGAGTCACCAAGCAGGCGGTGCACCGCCGTTACGGCGCCCGCCGCGCCGCGGCCCAGGCGGCCGCCGAGGCCGAGCGGGCCACGGAGCCGTCGGGCACGCGCACGCTCAGTGTGAACGCCGGCCTGCCCACGGTCCCGACGGTCCCCGCGGCCCGCTCGATGCCCACGCAGCCCACCGCCGGCAGCCCGGCCCTCCGCGACCGCGACGAGGCCCGCCCGACGGCCTTCCCCAGCCCCCGCAACGGCTGACGTCTCCCCCTGCCCTCCCGGCAACACCCGGGAGGGCAGCCACGCACCCGTCCCGACGACGGCCACCACCCCGGCGAGCGGACAGCCGCCGACGGCGGACGACCCCGCAGGAGACCCGCCGGAAGACCACCCGTCACCCGATGTCCGGCGGATCGATCCGCACCCGCACCGCCTCCCCGCTCCCCCGCGCCAGCCGAGCAGCCTGCGCGGTCTTCAGCGCGGCAGCCAACGCCGCCCCGCTGCCCGGCGGCACCCGGACCAGCGCCCGGTCCCAGTGCTCTCCCGGCGGCGGCTCCCCGGCCCTGCGGGGCCGCCCGGGCGGCGTCGGCGGCACCGGCACCGGCCCCAGCACCTCGGCGTCCGGCGGCAGTTCCACAGCGGCCAGGAACTCGGCGACGGCCGCGGGCGGCCCGGACACGGCCGCCATCCGCGACACCGGGGGGAAGCCCAGCTCGGCCCGCTCGGTCAGTTCCCGCACCGCGTGCCCGACGGGGTCCCAGCGCACCAGCGCCTGCACCGGCCGCAGGGTCGGCTCGGCCACCACGACCACCGTGCCCCCCTCGCTCTGCGGCCGCACCAGCGCGCCCGCCGCGATCCACCGCCGCAGCGCGTCCTCCCCGGCCCGCAGGTCGGGTCGTACGAGCATCGCCCAGCCGTCCAGCAGCAGGGCCGCCGCGTAGCCGCCCTCGGCGACCGGTTCGGCCCCCGGTGTGCTCACCACCAGGGCGGGCGTGCCCGGCACCGTGTCCAGCACGTGCTCCCGCCCCGAGGTGCGTACGGGGACGGCGGGAAAGGCGCGGCCCAGTTCCTCGGCCGTCCGCCGGGCCCCCACCACCTGGGCCCGCAGCCGGAAGCCGCCGCACTCCGGGCAGTGCCACGCGCTCTCCTCGCGCCCGCACCAGCCGCAGCGCAGCACCCCCGCGTCCTGCCCCTG
Organism: Streptomyces puniciscabiei; assembly: GCF_006715785.1. NCBI lineage: Bacteria > Bacillati > Actinomycetota > Actinomycetes > Kitasatosporales > Streptomycetaceae > Streptomyces > Streptomyces puniciscabiei. The sequence continues at coordinate 5,996,970 of NZ_VFNX01000001.1, read as the reverse complement.
CAGCGGCCCGGAGCAGTGCCGGCACCGGGCCGGCGCCCGGCACTGGGCACAGGCCATGCGGGGCGCGTAGCCACGCCGCGGCACCTGTACGAGCACCGGTCCGTGCCGCAGCCCCTCGCGTGCCGCCTGCCAGGCGAGCGTCGGCAGCCGGGCGGCGCGGGCGGCCTCGTCGCGGGCGAGGTCGTCGTCCCCGACCGTCCGGACCAGCGGGGCGGCCCGCCGCACCTGCTCCCGCCCGGCGACCAGCGGCCGGGCCCAGCCGCTCTCCACGAGCTGGGCGGCCTCCACGGTGCAGCTCCAACTCCCCAGCAGGAAGGCGCACTTGTCCAGAGCGGCCCGCAGCAACAGCACATCCCGGGCGTGCGGCTGCGGGGCGTGCTGCTCGCTGTGGCTGTCGTCGCCGTCGTCCCAGACGGCGACGAGCCCCAGGTTCTGCACGGGCGCGAACATCGCGGCGCGGGTCCCCACCACGGCCCGCACAGACCCCCGGCGCACGGCGAGCCACTGCGCGTACCGCTTCTCGGGGCCCGCCTCGGCCGTGAGCAGGGCGTGCCGGCCCGTGCCCAGCAGCGCGGTGAGCGCGGCGTCGACACGCGCGGCGGCCCGCCCGTCCGGTACGACGACGAGGGCGCCGCGGCCCGAGGCGAGCGCGGCGGCGACGGCCCGGGCCAGTTCCTCGCTCCACAGCGGGCCCGGCAGCGCGTTCCAGACGGCCCTGGGCGACCCGCCGGAGGCGAGGGCCTGGAGGAATGCCTCCCCGTGCTCGTACCGCCCCCAGGAGGCGGTCTCCGGCGCCTTCGGCGGGGACAGGGGCGCGGGTGAGGGCCGCTGCTCGGCCCGGGCGCTGCGCGGCGGCACGGCCAGCTGGAGGACGTCGGCGAGGCTTCCGGCGTACCGGTCGGCAACGGCCCGGGCGAGACCCAGCAGTTCCTCGCTCAGCACCGGTTCCGGCGACACGACCTGGGCCAGCGCTGCCAGCGGCCCGGAGTAGTCGGACTCGGCCCGCCGCTCGACGAGGAATCCGTCGATGAGCCCGCCACCCTCGCGGCGCCCTTCGCGCACCCGGCTCCGGCCGGCCCCGAACCGCACCCGGACCCGCACGCCGGGCTGGGCCTGCTCGTCCAGGTCCGCGGGCACGGCGTAGTCGAAGTACCGGTCGAGATGCAGGACGCCCTTGTCGACCAGTACCCGGGCGACGGGCAGGTGCGGGGCGAGCGCGGCTCCCCGCCAGGTCCGCGGCTTGGCCCGGGGCACCTTCGCCTTCCGCACGCTCTCCCGGATGAGCGCGAGCTGCTCCGGCGGCGCCCCTTCGGCCCCGCCGTCCCCGTCCGCCCGGGGTGCCCCGTTCTCGCTGCTCACGCTTGCATTCTTACCAAACGGCACTGACAACCGACGTGCGCCCGAGATCAGGATCGGCAGCGGTACGGATTCAGCTTCACCGCACGCCCCGAAGGGCGCACTCCACGAAGTAGCCGCGGCCTTCGCACCGGGCGGCGCCGACGGCGTCAGGGTAGGCACCGCCCGGCCGGGCCCGCCAGTCGATTCGCCACCGGTGGCGGGACCGCGGACCAGGGTTTCCCGGTGCGCCCGGGACAGAGGGTCACCGGCGAGGTGATCACCGCCGACTCGCATTGGGGGAAGTGGCGCCGGATCCGGCTGGTGCCGGCCGACCGGCGACACGCCGAGGCCCGGCCCCCCGGCGAGGGGGAACCGGGCCTCGGTGCGAAGGGTGACCGGGGCTTACAGGCCCACGGCGGCGCGCAGGGCGTCCACGCGGTCCGTGCGCTCCCAGGTGAAGTCGGGCAGCTCGCGGCCGAAGTGGCCGTAGGCGGCGGTCTGGGCGTAGATCGGGCGGAGCAGGTCCAGGTCACGGATGATCGCGGCCGGGCGGAGGTCGAAGACCTGGTCGATCGCCTTCTCGATCTTCTCGGTGTCGACCTTGGCGGTGCCGAAGGTCTCCACGAACAGACCGACCGGCTCGGCCTTGCCGATCGCGTAGGCGACCTGGACCTCGCAGCGGGAGGCCAGGCCCGCCGCCACGACGTTCTTGGCGACCCAGCGCATCGCGTACGCGGCCGAGCGGTCCACCTTGGACGGGTCCTTGCCGGAGAAGGCACCGCCGCCGTGGCGGGCCATGCCGCCGTAGGTGTCGATGATGATCTTGCGACCGGTCAGGCCGGCGTCGCCCATCGGGCCGCCGATCTCGAAGCGGCCGGTCGGGTTGACCAGCAGGCGGTAGCCGTCGGTCTCCAGCTTGATGCCCTCGTCCAGCAGCGCCTTCAGCTCCGGCTCCACGACGAACTCGCGGATGTCGGGCGCCAGCAGCGACTCCAGGTCGATGTCGGAGGCGTGCTGCGAGGAGACGACCACGGTGTCGAGGCGGACGGCCTTGTCGCCGTCGTACTCGATGGTGACCTGCGTCTTGCCGTCCGGGCGCAGGTAGGGGATGGTGCCGTTCTTGCGCACCTCGGACAGGCGCTTCGACAGGCGGTGCGCCAGGAAGATCGGCAGCGGCATCAGGGTCGGCGTCTCGTCCGACGCGTAGCCGAACATCAGGCCCTGGTCGCCGGCGCCCTGTCGGTCCAGCTCGTCGTCGTCGCCCTCGACCCGGCTCTCGTACGCCGTGTCCACGCCCTGCGCGATGTCCGGCGACTGCGCGCCGATCGACACCGACACGCCGCAGGAGGCGCCGTCGAAGCCCTTCTTGGAGGAGTCGTAGCCGATCTCGAGGATCTTGTTGCGGACCAGGGTCGCGATGTCCGCGTAGGCCTTGGTCGTCACCTCGCCGGCCACGTGCACCAGGCCGGTGGTGATCAGCGTCTCGACGGCGACCCGGGAGGTCGGGTCCTCGCGCAGAAGCGCGTCGAGAATGGTGTCGCTGATCTGGTCAGCGATCTTGTCGGGGTGACCCTCGGTCACGGACTCCGAGGTGAACAGGCGACGGGACACAACGCTCCCTGTGGTTGCAGCGGCTGCTGGCTGATCATTTGCGGCGACGCGCGGGGCTGCGCCCGGCGTCGACCGTGAACAGTTTATCGGTCGCACTCGGCCGATGGGGCACGTGTCTCGCCTCTCGGGAGCGCTGTGACCTGCGGCACGGGCATTCTGCACAATGCCGGGCGACCTTGGCCAGGGCCGCCACACCCGAATTGAACGTGGCGCGAACCCGCCGTCGCGGTCGCCCGGCGGCCCGCCGCCCGTCAGCCGAGGCGCGGTACCACCAGGTCCCACACGGTGTCGGCCAGGGCTTCCTTGGGCCCGTACGGCACGGGGGTCTCACTGCCGTCGGCGCCCAGCACCACGGCCTCGTTCTCCTCGGAGCCGAAGGTCTTGCGCTCCCCGACCTCGTTGACCACGAGCAGGTCACAGCCCTTGCGGGCGAGCTTGGCGCGGCCGTTGGCGAGGACGTCGTCGGTCTCGGCGGCGAAACCGACGATCACCTGACCGGGGCGGGCGCGCTCGGCCGAGATCTCCGCCAGGATGTCCGGATTGCGCACCAGCACGATCGGGTCGGGGTCCTGGCCGTCCTTCTTCTTGATCTTGCCGGCGGCGTAGGCCGCCGGGCGGAAGTCGGCCACGGCGGCGGCCATGACCACCGCGTCGGCGTCCGCCGCCGCCTTCAGCACGGCCTCGCGCAGCTGCACGGCCGTGCCGACCCGGACGACGTCCACGCCCGCCGGGTCGGGCAGGCCGGTGTTGGCCGCGATCAGCGTGACCCGGGCACCGCGGGCGGCGGCGGTGCGGGCGAGGGCGTAGCCCTGCTTGCCGGAGGAACGGTTGCCGAGGAAGCGGACCGGGTCGAGGGGCTCGCGGGTGCCGCCGGCGGAGACCACCACGTGCCGTCCTTCGAGGTCGGGCGCGGTGACACCGCGGGCCAGCACCCGGCGGCACACCTCGAAGATCTCCACCGGGTCGGGCAGCCGGCCCTTGCCGGTGTCGACGCCGGTGAGCCGGCCGACCGCGGGCTCGATGACGACGGCGCCGCGGCGGCGCAGCGTGGCCACGTTCTCCTGGGTGGCCGGGTGCTCCCACATCTCGGTGTGCATGGCGGGCGCGAAGACGACCGGGCAGCGGGCGGTGAGGAGGGTGTTGGTCAGCAGGTCGTCGGCGAGGCCGTGGGCGGCCTTGGCGAGCATGTCGGCGGTGGCGGGTGCGACGACCACCAGGTCGGCGTGCTGGCCGATGCGGACGTGCGGGACCTCGTGGACGTCGTCCCACACGTCCGTCGAGACGGGGTTGCCGGACAGGGCGGACCAAGTGGCGGCGCCGACGAACTGCAGCGCCGAGGCGGTGGGGACCACGCGGACGTCGTGGCCCGACTCCGTGAACCTTCTCAGCAGCTCACAGGCCTTGTAGGCGGCGATGCCGCCGCTGACGCCCAGAACGACTCTCGGCTTGTCCACCGGGACTCCCATTCGTTGAACCTACGCCTCCATGACACACCACAGGCCCGGCGGTCGTGCCGCCGGGCCTGTCGTGCGAGAACGAACGGTTACTGCGCGGGGCCCTCGACGGCCTCGGACGTCAGCAGACCCGCGTTGATCTCGCGCAGGGCGATCGAGAGCGGCTTCTCGTGGACGTGGGTGTCGACGAGCGGACCGACGTACTCGAGGAGACCCTCGCCGAGCTGCGAGTAGTACGCGTTGATCTGGCGGGCACGCTTGGCCGCGTAGATCACGAGGCTGTACTTCGAGTCGGTGGCCTCGAGAAGCTCGTCGATCGGCGGGTTGATGATGCCCTCGGGCGCGGTGATGGAAGAGGACACGCTCTACCTTCCGATGGATGGAAAAGAATGAAACATCGTGATCACAGTCACGATCACACAACGTCCATCAAGGCTAGCAGCTCGCGCGCCACGTCCTCGACGGAGGTGTTGACCAGGGTCGTATCGAACTCCGGCTCGGCCGCCAGCTCGGTCCTGGCCGCCTCCAGACGGCGCTCGATGACCTCGGGCGGCTCGGTGCCCCGGCCGGTCAGCCTGCGCACCAGCTCCTCCCAGGAGGGCGGAGCCAGGAACACCAGCCGGGCGTCGGACATCGACTCGCGGACCTGCCGGGCACCCTGGAGGTCGATCTCCAGCAGCACCGCCTCGCCCTTCTCCAGCCGCTCCAGCACGGCAGCACGGGGCGTGCCGTAGCGGTTGCCGGCGAACTCGGCCCACTCCAGCAGCTCGCCGTTGGCGATCAGCTTGTCCATCTCGTCGTCGGTGACGAAGAAGTAGTGGACTCCGTGCTTCTCGCCGGGGCGCGGCTTGCGGGTGGTGGCCGACACCGAGAGCCAGACCTCGGGGTGTTCCTTGCGCATATGGGCGACGACCGTGCTCTTGCCGACCCCCGAGGGGCCGGAGAGCACGGTCAGCCGCGGACGTTCACTCATGCAGCGATTATTCCAGCAATCCCGGAGTGCCCGGGACTCCCGGTCCGGCAAGGCCGGGACTCAGGAGCCGGTGCTGCCGAACTCACGCTCCAGGGAAGCGATCTGGTTGGAACCGAGACCGCGCACGCGGCGGCTCTCGGAGATGCCCAGACGCTCCATGATCTGCTTGGCGCGGACCTTGCCCACGCCGGGCAGCGACTCGAGCAGTGCGGAGACCTTCATCTTGCCGATGACGTCGTTCTCCTGGCCCTGCTTGATGACCTCGTGCAGGGAGGCGCCGGAGTGCTTGAGTCGATTCTTGACCTCGGCCCGCTCCCGGCGAGCCGCGGCGGCCTTTTCGAGCGCGGCTGCGCGCTGTTCGGGGGTAAGGGGCGGAAGAGCCACGCCTACGTCACCTCGGATGTCGAACTGTCGGATACGGACCGGTGAGGAACCTAGTCGCCCCACACCTGGGGAGCTACGAGCAACACGCTTCGCCCGTTCTCCCCCACTACCTAATGGGTGTGGGGGTGCCCCCACAGCTCGGAGACTAGCGGTCAAGTCCGCCAGAGTCAGCGAGAACAGCGGAAAAGTCCTGGTCAGCCTCCGCCAGGCCGGACATTTCAGACATAATGCCCCCGATTTGAGGATGTATTCACACTCAAGTCGCCACCAGGCCGCTCAGCCGAGCACGTGTCGCAGGTGTCAGGCGCCGGAGACGGCCGCCTGGATCTCCTCCGCGAAGCGCTCGGCGGCCCCGCGCAGCGCCCCCACGTCGGGACCGTGCCGCAGGACACCCCGGCTGACGTTCGGCACGACGTTGCGCACGGCCGGCCCGAAGACCTTCGGAAGATCGGCCGCCGTCGCGCCCTGCGCACCGACGCCGGGCGCGAGGAGCGGGCCGTTGATCGCGAGGTCGTACGTCGACAGCTCGCCGACCGTGGCGCCCACGACGGCCCCGAAGGAACCCAGCGGCTCCTCGCCCGCGTTCTCGGCGGCCAGATGGGCCAGCATGGTCGCGCCGACCGTGCGGCCGTCGGCACGGACCGCGTGCTGCACCTCGGGGCCCTCCGGGTTGGAGGTCAGCGCCAGCACGAACAGGCCGGTGCCGCTCTCCCGGGCCAGTGCGACGGCCGGGCTGAGCGAGCCGTAGCCGAGGTACGGCGAGACGGTCAGGGCGTCGGAGAACAGCGGGGCGTCCTTGCGCAGGTAGGCCTCGGCGTACCCGGCCATGGTCGAGCCGATGTCGCCGCGCTTGGCGTCCATCACGACGAGCGTGCCGGCCGCGCGGGCCTCCTGGACCACCTTCTCCAGCACGGCGACGCCCCGGGAGCCGAAGCGCTCGAAGAAGGCGCTCTGCGGCTTCATCACGGCGACCCGGTCGGCCACCGCCTCGACGACCGTACGGCTGAACCGCTCAAGACCGGCCACGTCGTCGTCCAGGCCCCACTCGGCGAGCAGGGAGGCGTGCGGGTCGATGCCGACGCACAGCGGGCCGCGCTCGTCCATGGCGCGGCGCAAACGGGCACCGAAGGGCTCGTACGACGTCATGCGGGCTTCCTCACGTCGGCGCCGACCGCGTCGGCGAGAGTGGCGTACGGGCTGGTGCGCAGGCGCGCGGCGAGGCCCTTGTGGATCGCGCGGGACCAGAACGGGCCCTCGTAGATGAAGGCGCTGTAGCCCTGGACCAGCGTGGCACCGGCCAGGATGCGCTGCCAGGCGTCCTCGGCGGTCTCGATGCCGCCCACGCCCACGAGGGTGATCCGGTCGCCCACACGCGCGTACAGGCGGCGCAGGACCTCCAGCGAGCGCTGCTTGAGCGGGGCGCCGGACAAACCGCCCGTCTCCTTCACCAGCGAAGGCGACGACTTCAGGCCGAGACCCTCGCGCGCGATGGTCGTGTTGGTCGCGATGATGCCGTCCAGGCCCAGCTCCACGGCCAGGTCGGCGACGGCGTCGATGTCCTCGTCGGCGAGATCGGGGGCGATCTTCACCAGCAGCGGGACACGGCGATGGGCGACCGTGCGGTCGGCGGCCTCGCGGACGGCGGTGAGCAGCGGGCGCAGGTGGTCCACCGCCTGCAGGTTGCGCAGGCCGGGCGTGTTCGGCGAGGAGACGTTGACGACCAGGTAGTCCGCGTACGGCGCGAGCCGCTCGGCCGACTTCACGTAGTCGCCGACGGCCTCCGCCTCCGGGACGACCTTCGTCTTGCCGATGTTGACGCCCACGACGGTCCTGAAGACCGGCCGGCGCGAGGCGAGGCGGGCCGCCACGGCCAGCGAGCCGTCGTTGTTGAAGCCCATGCGGTTGATCAGCGCGCGGTCCGCGACCAGGCGGAACAGCCGCTTCTTCGGGTTGCCGGGCTGCGGCTCGCCCGTGACCGTGCCGATCTCGACGTGGTCGAAGCCCAGCATCGACATGCCGTCGATCGCGACGGCGTTCTTGTCGAAGCCGGCGGCGAGCCCGAAGGGGCCGTGCATGCGCAGCCCGAAGGCCTCCGTGCGCAGCTCCTTGTAGCGGGGCGCGAGGGCGGCCGCGGCGAAGGTACGCAGCACGGGGATGCGCACGGCGAGACGGATCCAGCGGAAGGCCAGGTGGTGGGCCTTCTCGGGGTCCATCCGTCGGAAAACCAGACGGAAGAAGAGGTCGTACATCTCGGAAAGTCCTCAGGGGTCCTCATGAAGAGGGGGACACCGTTTCCGGTGTCCCCCTCAAGGGCTGCTAGTCGCGGGCCGCGGTCAGGTGCTCCGCGTGTTCCTGGAGCGAGCGGACGCCCACGTCACCGTGGTTGAGGGCGTCGATGCCCTGCACGGCCGCGGCGAGCGCCTGGACGGTCGTCAGGCAGGGCACGGACCGGGCGACGGCCGCCGTACGGATGTCGTAGCCGTCGAGGCGGCCGCCGGTGCCGTACGGGGTGTTGACGATGAGGTCGACCTCGCCGTCGTGGATGAGCTGGACGATGGTCTTCTCGCCGTTCGGGCCGGTGCCCTCGGACTGCTTGCGCACGACGGTGGCGTTGATGCCGTTGCGCTTGAGGACCTCGGCGGTGCCGGAGGTGGCGAGCAGGTCGAAGCCGTGGGCGACCAGCTCACGCGCCGGGAAGATCATCGAGCGCTTGTCGCGGTTGGCGACCGAGATGAACGCGCGGCCCTTGGTGGGCAGCGGGCCGTAGGCACCCGCCTGCGACTTGGCGTACGCCGTGCCGAAGACGGAGTCGATGCCCATGACCTCGCCGGTGGAGCGCATCTCCGGGCCGAGAACCGTGTCGACGCCGCGGCCGTGGATGTCGCGGAAGCGCGACCACGGCATGACGGCCTCCTTGACGGAGATCGGCGCGTCCAGCGGCAGCTCGCCGCCGTCGCCCGTCTTCGGCAGCAGGCCCTCGGCGCGCAGCTCGGCGATGGTCGCGCCCAGCGAGATGCGGGCGGCGGCCTTGGCCAGCGGCACCGCGGTCGCCTTGGAGGTGAAGGGGACCGTACGGGAGGCGCGCGGGTTGGCCTCCAGGACGTACAGGATGTCGCCCGCCATCGCGAACTGGATGTTGATCAGACCGCGCACCCCGACACCGCGCGCGATGGCCTCGGTGGAGGCGCGAAGCCGCTTGATGTCGAAGCCGCCGAGGGTGATCGGGGGCAGGGCGCACGCCGAGTCGCCGGAGTGGATGCCGGCCTCCTCGATGTGCTCCATCACGCCGCCGAGGTACAGCTCCTCGCCGTCGTAGAGCGCGTCGACGTCGATCTCGATCGCGTCGTCCAGGAAGCGGTCGACCAGCACCGGCCGGGAGGGGCTGATCTCGGTCGACTCGGCGATGTAGGCGGCGAGGCGGGTCTCGTCGTACACGATCTCCATGCCGCGCCCGCCCAGGACGTACGACGGCCGGACCAGGACCGGGTAGCCGATCTCGTCGGCGATGGCCTTGGCCTCCTCGAAGGTGGTGGCCGTGCCGTGCTTCGGGGCCGGCAGGCCCGCCTCGGCGAGCACCCGGCCGAAGGCGCCGCGGTCCTCGGCGGCGTGGATCGCCTCGGGCGAGGTGCCCACGATCGGCACGCCGTTGTCCTTCAGGGCCTGCGACAGGCCGAGCGGGGTCTGGCCGCCCAGCTGCACGATCACGCCCGCGACCGGGCCGGCCTGCTGCTCGGCGTGGACGATCTCCAGCACGTCCTCCAGCGTCAGCGGCTCGAAGTACAGCCGGTCGGAGGTGTCGTAGTCGGTGGAGACGGTCTCCGGGTTGCAGTTGACCATCACGGTCTCGTACCCGGCGTCGGACAGCGCGAAGGAGGCGTGGACGCAGGAGTAGTCGAACTCGATGCCCTGGCCGATGCGGTTCGGGCCGGAGCCGAGGATGATGACGGCCGGCTTCTCGCGCCGGGCGACCTCCGTCTCCTCGTCGTAGGCCGAGTAGAAGTACGGCGTCTTGGCGGCGAACTCGGCGGCGCAGGTGTCGACCGTCTTGTAGACCGGGCGGATGCCCAGGGCGTGCCGGACCTCGCGGACGACGTCCTCGCGCAGGCCGCGGATCTCGCCGATCTGCTGGTCGGAGAAGCCGTGCCGCTTGGCCTCGGCGAGCAGCTCGCGGGTCAGCTCGGGGGCCTCGGCCAGCTCGTCCGCGATCTCCTTGATCAGGAAGAGCTGGTCCACGAACCACGGGTCGATCTTCGTGTACTCGAAGATCTCCTCGGGGGTGGCGCCGGCGCGGATGGCCTGCATGACCGTGTTGATCCGGCCGTCGGTGGGCCGCCGGGACTCCTCCAGGAGCAGCGACTTGTCACCGGGGACACCGGTGAACGTGAACTGGCTGCCCTTCTTCTCCAGCGACCGCAGCGCCTTCTGGAAGGCCTCGGGGAAGTTGCGGCCGATGGCCATGGCCTCGCCGACCGACTTCATGGTGGTGGTCAGCGTGGAGTCGGCCTGCGGGAACTTCTCGAAGGCGAACCGCGGGGCCTTGACGACCACGTAGTCGAGCGTCGGCTCGAAGGAGGCCGGGGTCTCCTGCGTGATGTCGTTCGGGATCTCGTCCAGGGTGTAGCCGACGGCCAGCTTGGCGGCGATCTTGGCGATCGGGAAGCCGGTCGCCTTGGAGGCGAGCGCCGAGGACCTGGACACGCGCGGGTTCATCTCGATGACGATCACGCGACCGTCCTCGGGGTTCACCGCGAACTGGATGTTGCAGCCGCCGGTGTCGACGCCGACCTCGCGGATGACGGCGATGCCGATGTCGCGCAGGATCTGGTACTCGCGGTCGGTCAGCGTCATCGCGGGCGCGACGGTGATGGAGTCACCGGTGTGCACGCCCATCGGGTCGAAGTTCTCGATGGAGCAGACGACCACGACGTTGTCGTGCTTGTCGCGCATCAGCTCCAGCTCGTACTCCTTCCAGCCGAGGATGGACTCCTCCAGGAGCACCTCGGTGGTCGGGGAGAGCGTGAGGCCCTGGCCGGCGATGCGGCGCAGTTCCTCCTCGTCGTGCGCGAAGCCGGAGCCGGCGCCGCCCATGGTGAAGGACGGGCGGACGACGACCGGGTAGCCACCGAGGGTCTCGACGCCGCTCAGGACGTCGTCCATGGAGTGGCAGATGACCGAGCGGGCGGACTCGCCGTGCCCGATCTTCCTGCGGACCTCCTCCACGACCTCCTTGAACAGGTCGCGGTCCTCGCCCTTGTGGATCGCCTCGGGCCTGGCGCCGATCAGCTCGACGCCGTACTTGGCCAGGACACCGTTCTCGTGCAGCGAGATGGCGGTGTTCAGGGCCGTCTGGCCGCCCAGGGTGGGCAGCAGGGCGTCGGGGCGCTCCTTGGCGATGATCTTCTCGACGAACTCGGGCGTGATCGGCTCGACGTACGTGGCGTCGGCGATCTCCGGGTCGGTCATGATCGTCGCCGGGTTGGAGTTGACGAGGACGACGCGCAGGCCCTCGGCCTTGAGCACGCGGCACGCCTGCGTGCCGGAGTAGTCGAACTCGGCGGCCTGGCCGATGACGATCGGGCCGGAGCCGATGACCAGGACGGACTGGATATCGGTGCGCTTAGGCACGCTGGCCCTCCATCAGGGAAACGAAGCGGTCGAACAGGTAGGCGGCGTCGTGCGGGCCCGCTGCCGCTTCGGGGTGGTACTGGACGGAGAAGGCCGGCTGGTCGAGCAGCTGCAGCCCCTCCACGACGTCGTCGTTCAGGCAGACGTGCGAGACCTCGGCGCGACCGAACTTCGTCTCGCTGACCTTGTCGAGCGGCGCGTCGACCGCGAAGCCGTGGTTGTGCGCGGTGACCTCGACCTTGCCGGTCGTACGGTCCTGGACCGGCTGGTTGATGCCCCGGTGGCCGTACTTCAGCTTGTAGGTGCCGAAGCCGAGGGCACGGCCGAGGATCTGGTTGCCGAAGCAGATGCCGAACAACGGCGTCCTGCGCTCCAGAACGGCGGTCATCAGGGCCACGGGACCGTCGGCGCTCGCCGGGTCGCCGGGGCCGTTGGAGAAGAACACGCCGTCCGGGTCGACCGCGTAGACCTCGTCGGCCGTGGCGGTGGCGGGCAGGACGTGCACCTCGATGCCGCGCTCGGCCATCCGCTGCGGGGTCATGCCCTTGATGCCGAGGTCGATCGCGGCGACGGTGAACTTCTTCTCGCCGATCGCCGGGACGACGTAAGCCTCCTTGGTCGCGACCTCCTCGTAGAGGCTCGCGCCCTTCATGTGCGGCTGGGCCTGCACGCGCGCGAGGAGCTCGGACTCGGCCGCGATCGCCTCTCCGGAGAAGATGCCGGCGCGCATCGAGCCGCGCTCGCGCAGGTGGCGGGTGAGGGCGCGGGTGTCGATGCCGGAGATGCCGACCACGCCCTGGCGCTCCAGCTCGTCGTCCAGGGAGCGCTTGGCGCGCCAGTTGGACGGCACGCGCGCGGGGTCGCGCACGACATAGCCGGAGACCCAGATGCGGCTCGACTCGTCGTCCTCGTCGTTCCAGCCGGTGTTGCCGATCTGGGGTGCGGTCGCGACGACGATCTGCCGGTCGTACGACGGGTCGGTCAGGGTTTCCTGGTAGCCGGTCATACCGGTGGAGAACACGGCCTCGCCGAAGGTCTCCCCCACGGCCCCGTAGGCACGGCCGCGGAAGAGGCGGCCGTCCTCCAGGACGAGTACGGCGGGAACCCTGGCAGCTCCCCTTGTGGAGGTCGTCATCGTGCGCCTTCCGTGTCGTTGATCATGTGGTTCAGGGTGTCGACCCACTCGGTGTGCTCGGCCGCGTGGTCGGAGCGGAAGCCGGAGTCGATCAGCTTGTCGCCGAGCGCCCAGGTCACCACCAGCAGCCCGCCCTCGGTGAGGACCTTGCCGGCGATGCCCTTGTCCAGCCGGGCCCCGCGCAGCGCGGCGGTGGGGATGAAGAAGTCGCTCGCTCCGGGACGCTCGACCTCCAGCCCCTGGTCGGTCAGGGTGAGCTCGGCCCGGCTGCGGGTGCCCAGGCCGTGGGCCACGATCCGGTCCAGCCACTGGCCCGCGGTGGTGGAGCCGTGGTAGCGGCCGCTCAGCTCAAGTCTGGCGGGGCTGGTCTCCTCCGGCGCGCTGGGTGGCGCGGGCAGGTCGCTCTGCAGGGTGCCGCGCCACTTCCAGCCCTCGCGCATCAGCCAGTAGACGAGCGCGATGAAGAGCAGGAGTCCGACGAGCCAGCCGATGCGCGCCGGCCAGTCGGTGACCTCGGCCGACCTCTTCGCCTCGGCCAGCAGGATTACAGGTGTCACGTGAGCTTCCCGTCGACGAGCGTGGCCTTGCCCCGCAGCCACGTGTGCGTCACACGGCCCGGCAGCTCGCGCCCCTCGTAGGGGGTGTTGCGGCTGCGCGAGGCGAAGCCCGCGGGGTCCACCTGGCCACGGTATGCCGTGTCGACGAGGGTGAGGTTGGCAGGCTCACCAGCCGAGACGGGACGGCCGTGCCCGGTGGCCTGTCCGATCTGCGCGGGCTTGACGGACATGCGGTCGGCGACGCCGGCCCAGTCCAGCAGGCCCGTGTCGACCATGGTCTCCTGGACCACTGACAACGCGGTCTCCAGCCCCACCATGCCCATGGCGGCCGCGGCCCACTCGCAGTCCTTGTCCTCGTGCGGGTGCGGGGCGTGGTCGGTGGCGACGATGTCGATCGTGCCGTCCGCCAGCGCCTCGCGCAGGGCGTGCACGTCGCGCTCGGTGCGCAGCGGCGGGTTGACCTTGTAGACGGGGTTGTACGTCCGCACCAGGTCGTCGGTGAGGAGCAGGTGGTGCGGGGTGACCTCGGCGGTGACGTCGATCCCGCGGGACTTGGCCCAGCGGACGATCTCGACGCTGCCGGCGGTCGACAGGTGGCAGATGTGGACGCGGGAGCCGACGTGCTCGGCGAGCAGCACGTCCCGGGCGATGATCGACTCCTCGGCGACGGCGGGCCAGCCGCCCAGGCCCAGCTCGGCGGAGACGACGCCCTCGTTCATCTGGGCGCCCTCGGTCAGCCGCGGCTCCTGCGCGTGCTGGGCGACGACACCGCCGAAGGCCTTCACGTACTCCAGCGCGCGGCGCATGATCACCGCGTCGTCGACGCACTTGCCGTCGTCGGAGAAGACGGTGACGCCGGCGGCCGATTCGTGCATGGCACCCAGCTCGGCGAGCTTCCTGCCCTCCAGGCCGACGGTGACGGCGCCGATGGGCTGCACGTCACAGTAGCCGTGCTCCCTGCCGAGCCGCCAGACCTGCTCCACGACACCGGCGGTGTCGGCGACGGGGAAGGTGTTGGCCATGGCGAAGACGGCCGTGTAGCCGCCGGACGCGGCCGCGCGGGTGCCGGTGAGGACCGTCTCGGAGTCCTCGCGGCCCGGCTCGCGCAGGTGGGTGTGCAGGTCGACCAGGCCCGGCAGCAGCACCTTGCCGTCGGCCTCCACGACCTCGGCGCCCTCGGCGGACAGCCCAGTGCCGACCGCCTCGATGACCTCGCCGTCGATCAGCACGTCCTGCGGCTCGCCGCCGAGCACCTTCGCACCACGGATCAGGGTCTTGCTCATGGTCTTACTTCTCCTCGGGACCGGTGGGGCGGGTGTGGGTGACGGCGGGCTCGTTGCCACCGAGCAGCAGGTACAGCACGGCCATCCGGATGGAGACGCCGTTGGCGACCTGCTCGACGGCGGTGCAGCGGTCGGAGTCGGCGACCTCGGCGGTGATCTCCATCCCGCGCACCATCGGGCCGGGGTGCATCACGATGGCGTGCTCGGGCAGCCTGGCCATGCGGTCGCCGTCGAGGCCGTAGCGGCGGGAGTACTCGCGCTCGGTGGGGAAGAAGGCGGCGTTCATCCGCTCGCGCTGGACGCGGAGCATCATCACCGCGTCGCACTTGGGCAGCGTGCTGTCCAGGTCGTACGACACCTCGCAGGGCCAGGTCTCGACGCCGACCGGCACCAGGGTGGGCGGGGCGACCAGGGTGACCTCGGCGCCGAGGGTGTGCAGCAGGTCCACGTTGGAGCGGGCGACCCGGCTGTGCAGGACGTCGCCGACGATGGTGATCCGCCTGCCGGACAGGTCCTGGCCGAGCCCGGCGTCCCGGCCGATCAGCCGGCGGCGCATGGTGAAGGCGTCCAGCAGGGCCTGGGTGGGGTGCTGGTGGGTGCCGTCGCCGGCGTTGATGACGGCCGCGTCGATCCAGCCGGAGTTCGCCAGGCGGTAGGGGGCTCCGGAGGCGCCGTGCCGGATGACCACGGCGTCGACGCCCATGGCCTCCAGGGTCTGCGCGGTGTCCTTCAGGGACTCGCCCTTGGAGACGCTCGACCCCTTGGCGGAGAAGTTGATGACGTCGGCGGACAGGCGCTTCTCGGCGGCCTCGAAGGAGATCCGGGTGCGCGTGGAGTCCTCGAAGAAGAGGTTGACGATCGTGCGGCCGCGCAGGGTCGGCAGCTTCTTGATCGGCCGGTCGGCGACCCGGGCCATCTCCTCGGCGGTGTCGAGGATCAGGACGGCGTCGTCGCGGGTGAGATCGGCGGCCGAGATGAGATGACGCTGCATCTGTCAGGCTCCGTAAGGCAGTTCATTCAGGGAGATTCGGGGCGAACCGGCGCGCGTGCGGGCATGCCTGAGCAGCCCGGCGCCCGAGTTGCTACTGGCCGGCCTTCACGCCGAGCAGCACGGTGTCGCGACCGTCCTCCTCGGCGAGCTGGACCTTGACCGTCTCCCGCAGCGACGTGGGGAGGTTCTTGCCGACGTAGTCGGCGCGGATGGGCAGTTCGCGGTGGCCGCGGTCGACCAGGACCGCGAGCTGGACCGCACGGGGGCGCCCGATGTCGTTCAGGGCGTCGAGGGCGGCGCGGATGGTGCGGCCGGAGAAGAGCACGTCGTCGACGAGGACGACCAGCTTGCCGTCGATGCCGTCACCGGGGATCTCGGTGCGGGCCAGCGCACGCGGCGGGTGCATGCGCAGGTCGTCGCGGTACATGGTGATGTCGAGGGAGCCGACCGGGATCTTGCGGTCGGTGATCTCCTCCAGCTTGGCGGCGAGCCGCTGGGCGAGGAAGACGCCCCGGGTCGGAATGCCGAGGAGCACCACGTCGTCGGCGCCCTTGGCGCGCTCGACGATCTCGTGGGCGATACGGGTCAGCACCCGTGCGATGTCGGGGCCCTCGAGAACGGGCCGCGCATCGGACGCATGCGGGGTGGCGTGCGAGTCCTGCTTGTCCATACGAAAAGGACCTCCTTCTCCGCCTCACGGGACGGACCTTAAAGGACGTCTGATTTGCGCCATCAACCCTAGCAGGTCATGGAGAGGGCCCCGATCACCCCCCTGGCCCAATGCGCTGCCACTACCACGGAAGAGTCGGTGTGGACCATTCGGCTTGACGCAGGAGAGTCACGCTGCGTAACCTCACAGTGAGTTACCAGCCGCGCGGCGGGAAGCCAGTCCGGCCGCGTCGACACAGTGTCCGGGGAGCTATATGTCCAGCGAATACGCCAAACAGCTCGGGGCCAAGCTCCGGGCCATCCGCACCCAGCAGGGCCTTTCCCTCCACGGTGTCGAGGAGAAGTCCCAGGGTCGCTGGAAGGCCGTGGTGGTGGGGTCCTACGAGCGCGGCGACCGTGCGGTGACCGTACAGCGGCTCGCCGAGCTGGCCGATTTCTATGGCGTTCCGGTGCAGGAGCTGCTGCCGGGCACCACGCCGGGCGGCGCCGCCGAGCCGCCGCCGAAGCTGGTCCTGGACCTGGAGCGGCTGGCCACGGTGCCCGCCGAGAAGGCGGGCCCGCTGCAGCGCTACGCGGCCACGATCCAGTCCCAGCGCGGTGACTACAACGGCAAGGTGCTCTCCATCCGCCAGGACGACCTGCGCACACTCGCCGTCATCTACGACCAGTCCCCCTCGGTCCTCACCGAGCAGCTGATCAGCTGGGGTGTCCTGGACGCGGACGCCCGCCGCGCGGTGGCCACGCACGAGGACGCGTAGCCGCTTCGACCGCCTCAGCAGAAACGTGCCGCCGGGGTGGCCGGAACTTTGCGGTTCCGGCCACCCCGGCGGCTTTTCACGCGCGCTGGAAGAACGCCGGAGGGCCCGCAGCACAGGCATGCTGCGGGCCCTCCGGCGATAGCGTGCCGGGCGGTGCTACGCCTCGTCCCGGCGCAGGGACGGCTTGAGCTCCTTCAGACGGCCCAGGAGGCCGTTGACGAACGAGGGCGACTCGTCCGTGGAGAACTCCTTCGCCAGCTGCACCATCTCGTCCAGGACGACGGCGTCCGGAGTCTCGTCGACCCAGATCAGCTCGTACGCGCCCAGCCGCAGGATGTTGCGGTCCACGACCGGCATCCGGTCGAGCGTCCAGCCGACCGCGTACTGGGCGATCAGCTCGTCGATCCGCCTCGCGTGCTCGGCATAGCCCTCGACCAGCTGCATCGTGTACTCGCTGACCGGCGGCTGGCGGGTGTCGGACCGGGACAGCCGGATCCAGTCCGCGAGGACCGTCAGGACGTCGGCGCCGCGCTGGTCGCCCTCGAAGAGGATCTGGAAGGCGCGCTTGCGGGCCGTGTTGCGGGCAGCCACGGTTAGCTGTTCACCCGGCCGAGGTAGTCGCTGGTGCGGGTGTCGACCTTGATCTTCTCACCGGTGGTGATGAAGAGCGGGACCTGGATCTGGTGGCCGGTCTCCAGGGTGGCGGGCTTGGTGCCACCGGTGGAGCGGTCGCCCTGGACGCCCGGCTCGGTCTCGGCGATGGTCAGCTCGACCGCGGCGGGCAGCTCGACGAAGAGGACCTCGCCCTCGTGCTGCGCGACGGTGGCGGTGAAGCCCTCGACCAGGAAGTTCGCGGCGTCGCCGACGGCCTTCCGGTCGATGTGCAGCTGGTCGTAGGTCTCCATGTCCATGAAGACGAAGTACTCGCCGTCCATGTACGAGAACTGCATGTCGCGCTTGTCGACAGTGGCGGTCTCGACCTTGACGCCGGCGTTGAAGGTCTTGTCGACCACCTTGCCGGACAGCACGTTCTTCAGCTTGGTGCGCACGAAGGCCGGGCCCTTGCCGGGCTTGACGTGCTGGAACTCGACGACGGACCAGAGCTGGCCGCCTTCGAGCTTGAGCACCATGCCGTTCTTGAGGTCGTTCGTGGAAGCCACGGTTGCGGAATCTCCTGGACTGACGTACGACCCCGGGTCACGCGCTACAGCGCGAGCAGCTCCTTGGTCGTGATGGTGAGTAGCTCGGGTCCGCCGTCCGCCTCGGGGCGTACGACGAGCGTGTCATCGATCCGGACACCGCCCCGGCCCGGGAGGTGGACCCCCGGTTCGACGGTGACCGGCACGCAAGCGTCCAGTTTACCCATGGCCGAGGGCGCCAACTGCGGGTCCTCGTCGATTTCGAGTCCGACACCGTGTCCGGTCAACGGAGGCAGGGCCTCCGCATAGCCGGCGGAGTCCAGTACCTGGCGTGCCGCACGATCCACGTCGCCGTAGACGGCGCCCGGTGCCAGGCACTCGCGTCCGGCGCGCTGGGCGGCGAAGACGAGGTCGTACAGCTCGATCTGCCACTCGGCGGGCGAGGTGCCGATCACGAAGGTACGGCCGATCTCACAGCGGTAGCCGCGATAGGTCGCCCCGAGGCACACGGAGAGGAAGTCGCCCTCCTCCACCCGCCGGTCGGTGGGGCGGTGCCCGCGACGGCCGGAGTTCGGCCCGGTGGCCACCGAGGTCGGGAAGGCCGGCCCGTCGGCGCCGTGGTCGACCAGCCGGCGCTCCAGTTCCAGGGCGAGGTGCCGTTCGGTGCGGCCGACCAGGATGGACTCCAGCAGCTCGCCGAGGGCCTGGTCGGCGATCTCGGCGCCGATGCGCAGGCAGGAGATCTCCTCCTCGTCCTTGACCACCCTGAGCTGCTCCACGGCTGCGCCGAGGTCGGCAAGCCGCAGCTTGGGGACCATCGAGGCGAGGGCTCTGTGGCGGGCCACGGTGAGGTGGTGCTCCTCGACCGCGAGGGAGTCGGCACCCTGGCTCCCGGCGAGACCGGCGGCCGCCACGGCGGGGTCGCCTCCGGGCTCGGGAAGGACGTGGAGCGCCAGTGCCTCGTCGGGACGCCCCTCTGTCGGCCGGTCGTCCGGGGAAGCCGCGCAGACCAGCACGTCCTCGCGTTTGCCCAGCAGCAGGACGGACCCCTGCGGGGCCACGGCGGCGAGGTAGCGCACATTGGCCGGGCGGGTGACGAGCGCTGCCGCGGAGCCGGCCGCGGTGAAGTGGTCCCTCAGCCGGGATCGGCGGTTCGCGTACACCTCTGACATGAGATGAGCGTAGGAGTTTTGACCGACTTGCGCTGGTTGAGCGGGTCCGAGTGGGGTTGTGCGGGGCGGTGTCCGTGATCGCCGGATGCGGGTCCGTGGGTGGCCGGTCGCGCCCGCGCGGCGGAGCCGCACATCGACACAGCCCCGCGCCCCTGAGTTGGACCGGTCGCCCCCCTGCCTACCAGCTCGGTGGGCTTGCAATCGCCCTGGCCAGGACCTCGTCCAGAACACGGGCCGTGCCCGGGACGTCCAGCTGCGAGTTGTCGATGATCGGCAGGCCCGAGCCGTACCAGCCCGCCATGCGGCCGTGGATGCGGGCCACCTCCTCGTCGGTGAGGCGGCGGTTGCCGGTGCGTTCGGCGTTGCGTTCCAGGACGATGTCCAGGCCGGGGAGGAGGACGACGGGCAGCAGGCCGGGGCCCACGTGGCGTTTCCAACCGCCGAGCCCGACGACCGGGCGGTCCGGGAAGACCGCGTCGTCCAGGATGCAGGAGATGCCGTTGGCGAGGAAGTTGCGTGCGGCGAAGCCGCAGGTGCGGCGTGCCAGGCGGTACTGGGCCTCGGAGTTGTCGTTCCAGCCGGACTGGGGGTCGGCGAAGCCCGAGCGGACCCATTCGCGGACGTCGTCCAGGCTGATGTGCGCGGTGGGCACGCGGCGGTGGTCCGCCCAGAACTTGGCGACGCTGGTCTTGCCGGCGCCGGCCGGGCCGATCAGCAGCACGGCCAGCGTGGTGGTCGCCGGGTCGGGGGCCGCGGCGGGAGCCGGGGGAACGCTGGGCACGCCGACGGGGCCGCCGGGCGGCAGCGGGACGTGACCGGTGGTGTCGGGGGCCGGAGGGACGGCGGGGGGCTGTGCGGCCGGGGGCTGGGGCGCCGGGGGCTGCGGGGGTGTCGGCGGGACAGCGCCGGTGTGGACCGGAAAGCCCGGCGGCGGGGGCACGGGGGCGGGCCCCTGGGAGGCTCCCGGGGGCGGGCCCGGGTGGTGTGCGGCCGACGCCCAGCCGGCGTGCGGCACCTGCCCCGGCTGGTGGGGCGGCGGCAGCGGAGACCCCACTGCGTGCTGCATCCGTTGCCACTCCGTCTCGTACAAGCAGTTCGCGCCGGCAGCGGGGCGAACCCCGCTGCCTACCGAACGGTACCGTCCCCCGCCGTCGTGTGGTGAAACGGCCGGGGGCGGCCGGAAGTGCCCATTCCGCAAAGGAAGTCGAGATCTGGAACCGGGCGGACGGAACAGCGTGGGACTTACTGGCCCACTTCGCCGTACGCGGCCAGCAGCACGGCCGGGTCCGGGCCCTCCAGGACGGTCGGCTTGGCGAGGCCGTCGAGGACGATGAAGCGCAGCAGGTCGCCACGGGACTTCTTGTCGATCTTCATCGTCTCCAGCAGCTTGGGCCACTGGTCGTAGCGGTAGTGCAGCGGCAGGCCGACCGCTTCCAGCACCGTGCGGTGGCGGTCCGCCGTGGCGTCGTCCAACCGGCCCGCCAGACGGCCGAGTTCGGCGGCGAAGTGCATGCCGACCGCGACCGCGGCGCCGTGCCGCCACTTGTACCGCTCGTTCTTCTCGATGGCGTGGCCGAGCGTGTGGCCGTAGTTGAGGATCTCGCGCAGGCCCGACTCCTTCAGGTCCGAGGAGACGACCTCCGCCTTCACCCGGATGGAGCGCTCGATCAGCTCGGCCGTGTGCGGGCCCGCCGGGGTCCGGGCGGCCTCCGGGTCGGACTCGATCAGGTCCAGGATCACCGGGTCGGCGATGAAACCGGCCTTGATGACCTCGGCGAGCCCGGAGACGTAGTCGTTGACCGGGAGGGAGTCCAGCGCGGCCAGGTCGCACAGGACGCCGGCCGGCGGGTGGAAGGCACCGACGAGGTTCTTGCCCTCGGCGGTGTTGATGCCGGTCTTGCCGCCGACCGCCGCGTCCACCATGGCGAGCACGGTGGTCGGGACGGCGATCCAGCGCACCCCGCGCAGCCAGGTCGCGGCGACGAAGCCGGCGAGGTCCGTGGTCGCGCCGCCGCCCACGCCCACGACGACGTCGGAGCGGGTGAAGCCCGACTGGCCGAGCGCCTTCCAGCAGTAGGCGGCCACCTCGGCGGTCTTGGCCTCCTCGGCGTTCGGCACCTGGATGGCGATCGCCTCGTAGCCCTGCCCGGCCAGGTCGGCGCGGAGCGCGTCGCCGGTCTCGGCCAGCGCCTCCGGGTGGATCACCGCGACCCGCTTGGCCCGGTCACCGATCAACCCGCCCAGTTCGCCGAGCAGTTGGCGCCCGACCAGCACCTCGTAGGGGTCGGTGCCCGCGCTGCCGGCGACCTGGATCCGGGTGACTGCCTCGCTCATGCTTCCTTCAACTCCAGTGCGTCCAGCGCTGCTCGGGTGACCTCTTCGGGCGTACGGCCGTCCGTCGGTACGACCGCGGTGGCGACCTCCTCGTACAGGTGCCGCCGGGCCTCCATCAGCTCACGCCACTGCCTGCGCGGGTTGACCGCGAGCAGCGGCCGGGCCGCGTTCAGGCCGGTGCGCTTGACGGCCTCCTCCACGTCCATGGACAGGTAGACCACCCGGTGCCCGGCGAGAAGCGCGCGTGTGTCGGCGTCGAGGACGGCCCCGCCGCCGAGCGCGAGGACGCCCTCGTGCTCGGCGAGCGCGGTGTGCACGGCCCGCTTCTCCAGCGCGCGGAAGGCGGGCTCGCCCTCGTCGACGAAGATCTCGGCGATGGTGCGGCCCTCGGCGGCGACGATGTCCTCATCGGTGTCCCGGTAGCCGAGCCCGAGGCGCTCGGCGAGCAGTTGGCCTACGGTGGACTTGCCGACGCCCATCGGTCCGACCAGTACGACGGCGGGCACGGCGCTCACCGGATCCGCAGGTTGTCGAGGTACGACTGCACGTTGCGGCGGGTCTCGGCCACGGAGTCACCGCCGAACTTCTCGGCGACGGCGTCCGCGAGGACGAGCGCGACCATCGCCTCGGCGACGATGCCGGCGGCCGGCACCGCGGAGACGTCGGAGCGCTGGTGGTGGGCCTGGGCGGCCTCGCCGGTGGTGACGTCGACGGTCCGCAGGGCCTTCGGCACGGTCGCGATCGGCTTCATCGCGGCCCGCACCCGCAGCAGCTCGCCGGTGCTCAGGCCGCCCTCGGTGCCGCCGGCCCGGCCGGAGACGCGCTTGATGCCCTCGGGCGTGCCCACGATCTCGTCGTGCGCCTTGGAGCCGGGCACCCGGGCCAGCTCGAAGCCGTCGCCGATCTCGACGCCCTTGATCGCCTGGATGCCCATCAGGGCACCGGCGAGCCGGGCGTCCAGCTTGCGGTCCCAGTGCACGTGCGAGCCCAGGCCGACCGGGACGCCGTACGCCAGCACCTCGACCACACCGCCGAGCGTGTCGCCGTCCTTGTGGGCCTGGTCGACCTCCGCGACCATCGCCTTCGAGGCGTCCGCGTCCAGGCAGCGCAGCGGGTCGGCGTCCAGCTTCTCGACATCGGCCGGCGTGGGGTACACGCCCTGCGGAGCCTTCACCGAGCACAGCTCGACCACGTGCGAGACGATCTCGATGCCCGCGGTCTCCTTCAGGTACGACCGCGCCACCGCGCCCAGCGCCACCCGGGCCGCCGTCTCGCGGGCGGAGGCGCGCTCCAGGATCGGGCGGGCCTCGTCGAAGCCGTACTTCTGCATCCCCGCCAGGTCGGCGTGGCCGGGCCGGGGCCGGGTCAGCGGGGCGTTGCGGGCCAGACCCGCGAGGATCTCCGGGTCGACCGGGTCGGCCGCCATGACCTGCTCCCACTTGGGCCACTCGGTGTTGCCCACCATGATCGCGACCGGGGAGCCGAGGGTGAGGCCGTGCCGGACACCACCCAGGAAGGTGACCTCGTCACGCTCGAACTTCATCCGCGCACCGCGGCCATAGCCGAGCCGCCGCCGCGCCAGGTGGTCCGCCACCATCTCCGTGGTGATCGGCACGCCGGCGGGAAGCCCCTCCAGCGTCGCGACAAGTGCGGGACCGTGGGACTCCCCCGCGGTCAGCCAACGCAGCCTGCTCAACGGTGCTCCTCAGTGTTCGCGCCCGGTACTGCCCTGCGTACACGCATCCTCGCGTACGGCGACGGCGCGACCGGGTGCGCGACCCCGGCCCGCCACCTCCGATCCTCCCACGTCCGCGGCCGGAATCCGGTCGCAGGTCCAGCAGGCGGACGCGCGCCGGACGGTCAGTTCGCGGCGAGCGCCTTCTCACCGGCGCGGCGCATGGCCTCCAGGGGCGCAGGGGAGCGGCCGGTCATCTGCTCGACCTGCAGGACGGCCTGGTGGACCAGCAGGTCGAGGCCGCTGACCACGGCGCCGCCGAACATGGACCAGCGGGCCGCCAGCTCGGTGGGCCAGGGATCGTAGAGCACGTCGAAGAGGGTGGCGGGGCGCTCGGGTACGGCGGTGGCGAGGGCGTCGGTGGTGCCGGCGGGCGTGGTGGCGATCACCAGCGGGGAGCGCAGGGCCTGCTCGGCGTCCGCCCAGTCCGCCGTCCGCACCTCCACGTCGAGCCGCTCGCCCCACTGCCGCATCTCGGCGGCGCGGGCCTCGCTGCGGACGTAGGCGACGACCTCGCCGGTGCAGACACGGGAGAGCGCGGCGAGCGCGGAGGAGGCGGTGGCACCGGCGCCCAGGATCGCGGCCGATTCGACCTGCTCGATGCCGTGCTCGCGCAGCGCGGCCACCATGCCCGGGATGTCGGTGTTGTCGCCGAGCCTTCGCCCGTCCTCGGTGAGGACGACCGTGTTCACGGCGTCGACCGAGGCTGCCGTCTCGCTGATCTCGTCCAGCAGCGGGATCACCGCCCGCTTCAGCGGCATGGTCAGCGACAGCCCCGCCCACTCCGGCCCCAGCTTCTCGAGGAAGCCGGGCAGCCCGGCCTCGTCCACCTCGAAGCGCTCGTACGACCACCCGGTGAGCCCGAGCTCGTCGTACGCGGCCCGGTGCAGCACCGGGGAGAGGGAGTGGGCGATGGGCTTACCGAGCACGGCGGCCCGGCGGGCGTCAGTTGCCCGAGCTGGCATCGAACTTTTCCTTGAGTCGCTTGAATTCGGCGAGGTTCTTGGCGAATTCGGTGTTGTTCACTCCGTCGGTCGCCACGAAATAGATCCAGCCGTCGTGTGTCGGGTTCAGGGCCGCCGTGATCGCGTCCTCGCCGGGGTTGCCGATCGGACCGGGCGGGAGCCCCTTGTGGGTGTACGTGTTGTACGGGCTGGGGTCGCTGTTGATCTCCTTGAGGGAGATATGGATGTGGCTGGTGCCCTTGGCGTAGTTGTAGGTCGAGTCGAACTGCAGGAACTGGTTCGTCTCGGTATTGGTGGGCTTGAGCCGGTTGTAGACCACTTCGGCCATCTTGCGGAAGTCGTCGTGAGTCTTGCCCTCCGCCTGCACCAGGCTCGCGACGGTGACGAGTTCGAACGGGTTCTTCAGGCCCAGGGCCTGCGCCTTCGAGGTGAGGCCGTAGGCGTCGTACTTGGACGCGGCCTCGGCGACCATCTGCTTCAGGATCGCGTCCGGCTTCATGCCCTTGGCGGCCGGATAGTTGCCCGGGTAGAGGAACCCCTCCAGCGGGTCCTTGATCTCGTTGCTGTTCGCGGTGTTCTGCGCCCAGGCCGGCAGACCGAGGCTCTTGAACTCCTTCTTGGCGACCTTCTCGGTGGTGCCGGAGGTAAGTTCGAGTTTCTTGTCGATCGCCTGGTAGACGCCCGCGTTGCGCTCGCCCGGAGTGACCATGACGATGTTCTGGCTCTTCGGGTCCAGCATCATTTTCACGGCGCTGGCGGCGGACATCTCCTTCTTGAGGAGATACACGCCGGCCTGGATGCTGCCACCGCCGGGGACCGAGCCCTGCGCGTGCACGAAGGCCTCGGCGCTCTTGACGACCCCGGCCTGCTTGAGACGGTTGCCGATGTCCCAGCCGCCCGCGCCCTTGGGGATCTCGACCGTCACCGTCTGGTTGGTGCCGTCGCCCGTGTAGTCGGGCGCCGGGGCGAAACGATTTTGGTAGAACCGGTAGCCGAAGTAGCCGACCGTGCCGATGCCGCCGCCGAGGACCAGGACGACGACCATGCAGGCGCAGCCGTTGCGCTGTTTCTTGCCCTTCTTCGTGGGCTTCTTGCTGCCGCCGCGCCGGTCACGGCGGCTCTGGAGCTCGTGCTCCTCGTCGTCGTCATCGTCGCCGCCTCCCGTGAAGAAGGGGTGCTCCTCCTCGGGGACGGCCTCGGGCTCGGGGTGCGCTTCCGGCTCGGAGTGCCTGCGGCCGGGCGGCACCGGCGGCGGGTAGGCGTCCTCGGTGCCGTAGAAGTCGGGCTGCTCCCCGCCGTAGCCGACGGGCTGATGGCCGTACGGGTCGCCGGGGTCGGCGGGGTAGGGCATCTGGCCGTGGGGACCGGCCGCCTCCCAGCCGCCCTGCTGCGGGTACTGCTGCTGGGGGTGGCCGGCGTACTGCTGGTGACCCTGTTCGTCGTAGTACGGGTACTGGTCCTGGCCGTATCCGTTGTGCTGCTGCTGGTTGTGCTGCTGCTGGTTCCAGTCGCCGTACTGCGGCTGCTGCGGGTACTGCTGCTGCGGCTGGCCGCCGTAGGCAGGCTGCTGGCCCATGTGGGCCTGCTGCCCTTCCCATCCGCCGTCCCCGTACAACGGGTCCTGCGGATGCCACGGTTCGGAGCCCGGGCCCCGGCCATACTCAGTCATCGATCCCCTAGAGCCGCGAGGCCGACCGGTCACGTGGCCGGTCGGCCCGCTTCCGTTCCGCCTCTTGCTGTGTGCCGGCTGTTCGAACACCGCCACATCGCGCGGAACGTTACCGTATCGCGATCAGATGACCACTTCGACGCCCTCGCCGGGTGCTTTACCTGACACTCGTTCGGATTCCAGGGCCTGTTGCAGGATGATCACGGCGGCCGCCTGGTCGATGACGGCCCGGCCCTTCTTGGATTTCACGCCCGAGGCGCGCAGTCCCTGACTGGCCGTCACGGTCGTCATCCGCTCGTCCACCAGGCGCACCGGCACCGGCTTGATGCCCTTGGCCAGTTCCTGGGCGAAGGCGCGGACCTTGGCGGCGGCCGGGCCCTCGCCCCCCTTGAGGGAGCGAGGGAGACCGACGACGACCTCGATCGGCTCGTACTCCTCCACCAGTTGACGCAGGCGGCGGTGGGCGGCGGGGATGTCCCGGCCGGGGACGGTCTCCACCGGAGTGGCGAGGATCCCGTCGGGGTCGCACGAGGCGACCCCGATCCGGGCGTCCCCGACGTCGATCGCAAGCCGACGCCCTCTGCGCATTTCCGACCGTTTCCTTACTTCGCCGTCTTCTTCGTCATCTTCTTCGCCGTCTTCGTCGCCGTCACTTGGCGGTGTCGGCGACGAGCCGCTCGACGGCCTCGACGGCCTCGCCGACGGCGGCCGGGTTCTGGCCGCCGCCCTGGGCCACGTCCGGCTTGCCGCCACCGCCGCCGCCGAGGGTCTTGGCGGCGGTACGGACCAGATCACCGGCCTTCAGGCCACGCTCGCGGGCGGCCTCGTTGGTGGCGATGACCGTCAGCGGCTTGCCGTTGTTGACGGTGAAGAGGGCGACCACGGCGGCGCGTCCGCCCTGGATGCGGCCGCGCACGTCGAGGACCAGCTTGCGCAGGTCGTCCGGGGTCGTGCCGTCCGGGACCTGACCGGTCACCACGGCCACGCCGCGCACGTCCTTGGCGGACTCGGCGAGGCCCGCGGCGGCCTGCAGCACCTTCTCGGCGCGGAACTTCTCGATCTCCTTCTCGGCGTCCTTCAGCTTGCCGAGCATCGAGGAGACCTTCTCCGGCAGCTCCTCCGGGCGCCCCTTGAGCAGCTCGGTCAGCTGGTTGACGACCGTGTGCTCACGAGCGAGGAAGTTGTAGGCGTCCACGCCGACCAGGGCCTCGATACGGCGGACGCCCGAGCCGATGGAGGACTCGCCGAGCAGCTTCACCAGGCCCAGCTGGGCGGTGTTGTGCACGTGCGTGCCGCCGCACAGCTCCTTGGAGAAGTCGCCGATGGTCACGACACGGACCCGCTCGCCGTACTTCTCGCCGAACTCGGCGATGGCACCCTGCTTCTTCGCCTCGTCGATGCCCATGATCTCGGCGTGCACGTCGAGATCGCGGGCGAGCACCTCGTTGATCTTCTGCTCGACGTCGGTCATCACGGCCGTCGGAACGGCGGACGGGGAGCCGAAGTCGAAGCGGAAGCGGCCGGGCTGGTTCTCGGAACCGGCCTGGGCGGCCGTCGGGCCGAGGGCGTCGCGCAGGGCCTGGTGGGTGAGGTGGGTGGCCGAGTGGGCGCGGGCGATGGCCTTGCGGCGGCGGGCGTCGATCGAGGCGTGGGCCTTGGCGCCGACGGTGACCTCGCCGACCTGGACGACGCCCTTGTGGACGTACACACCCGGGACCGGCTTCTGGCAGTCGCGGATCTCGATCACGGCACCGGAGTCGACCTTGATCCGGCCGGTGTCGCCGATCTGACCGCCGCCCTCGGCGTAGAAGGGGGTGCGGTCCAGGACGACCTCGACCTCGTCGCCCTCGGTGGCGGCCGGGGAGGAGATGCCGTCGACGAGGAGGCCGACGATGGTCGACTCGCCCTCGGTGTCGCTGTAGCCGATGAAGTCGGTCTCGCCGGCGGTGTCGGCGATCTCGCGGTAGGCGCCCATGTCGGCGTGGCCGGTCTTCTTGGCCTGGGCGTCGGCCTTGGCGCGCTCCCGCTGCTCCTTCATCAGGCGGCGGAAGCCCTCCTCGTCCACGGAGAGGCCCTGCTCGGCGGCCATCTCCAGGGTGAGGTCGATCGGGAAGCCCCAGGTGTCGTGGAGCAGGAAGGCCTTGTCGCCGGCCAGGACCGTGCCGCCGGCCTGCTTGGTCTCGGTGACGGCGGTGTCGAGGATGTTGGTGCCGGCCTTCAGCGTCTTGAGGAAGGCGTTCTCCTCGGCGATGGCCACCTTCTCGATGCGCTCGCGGTCGGTGACCAGCTCGGGGTACTGCCGGCCCATCATCTGGATCACGGTGTCCAGGAGGTCCTTGACGACCGGGCCGGTGGCGCCGAGCAGGCGCATGTTGCGGATGGCACGGCGCATGATGCGGCGCAGGACGTAGCCGCGGCCCTCGTTGCCGGGGGTGACGCCGTCGCCGATGAGCATCGTGGCGGTGCGCATGTGGTCGGTGACCACGCGGAGGGAGACGTCCGAGGCATGGGCGTCGCCGTAGCGGACGCCGGTCAGCTCGGTGGCCTTGTTGATGACGGCCATGGAGGTGTCGATCTCGTACATGTTCTGCACGCCCTGCAGAATCATGGCGAGCCGCTCCAGGCCGAGGCCCGTGTCGATGTTCTTGCTCGGCAGGTCCCCGAGGATCTCGAAGTTGTCCTTGCCGGTGCCCTCGCCGCGCTCGTACTGCATGAAGACGAGGTTCCAGATCTCCACGTACCGCTCGTCGTTGACGGCGGGGCCGCCCTCGACGCCGAACTCGGGGCCGCGGTCGTAGTTGATCTCGGAGCAGGGGCCGCACGGGCCGGGCACACCCATGGACCAGAAGTTGTCCTTCATGCCCAGGCGCTGGATGCGCTCCTTGGGCACGCCGACGACCTCGTGCCAGATCTGCTCGGCCTCGTCGTCGTCCTGGTAGACGGTGATCCACAGGCGCTCGGGGTCGAGGCCGTAACCGCCCTTGTCCTGGGGGCTGGTGAGCAGCTCCCAGGCGAGCTTGATGGCGCCTTCCTTGAAGTAGTCGCCGAAGGAGAAGTTGCCGCACATCTGGAAGAACGTGCCGTGGCGCGTGGTCTTGCCGACCTCTTCGATGTCGGGGGTGCGCACGCACTTCTGCACGCTGGTGGCGCGCGGGAACGGCGGCTTGACCTCACCCAGGAAGTAGGGCTTGAAGGGCACCATGCCGGCGGGGACGAGGAGCAGAGTCGGGTCGTCCGCGATGAGCGACGCCGAAGGGACGACGGTGTGCCCGCGCTCCTCGAAGAAGCTCAGCCAGCGGCGGCGAATCTCGGCCGACTCCATCAGTGGTCCTCATTCCGGTTGTACGAGTGCTTCGCTTGCGAAGAAAACGACGTTTCGATGTACTTCGGTGTGCTGCTGTTGTCGCGGTTGTTCCCGATGGCGGTGTACCGCCGGGGCGCGGGGAGTTCGGGGTTCTCGTGGATCCCGAGGGCCTCCTCCAGCTCGGCCTCCCGCTGGGCCATGTTGTCGCGGACGTCGAGCGCGAAGCCCACCGCGCGGTCCTTCAGGCGCTGACCGGTCTCCAGGGCCTTGTTCGCCGCGGTCGCGGCGAGGCTCTCCGGGGTCAGCTGCTTGAGCTTGCGGTTGACCTTGGTGGTCGCCCACACACCGGCGGCGACACCGGTGGTGAACCAGAACGTACGGCGGAACATCGCTCGGTCTCAGTCCTTACTTCCGCTTGCGTCGTGCGGCGGGGACCGTGCGGCCCACGATCACGGTACGCCGGGGCGCCTTTGCGGGCACGCCCTCCTTGCGGCCGCCCAGCGCCCGGCGGACGCCGTAGCCGAAGGCCGCGACCTTGACCAGCGGGCCGCCGAAGGTGGAGGCGACCGTGGTCGACAGCGCGGAGGCGTTGGACGTGACCTCCTGGACGTCGGAGGCGATCGCGTCGACGCGGTCGATCTGGGTCTGGGCGGAACGCACGGCCGCCGAGGCGTCGGCGAGCAGCGGGACGGCCTGGTCGGTCACGTCCGCCACCAGCTTGGTGGTCGCCTTGAGCGTCTGGGCCAGCCTCGCGAGAGCCACCGCGAGGAAGGAGACCAGGATCGCCCAGAAGACGGCCACCAGGATCCCGGCCACCTCTCCACCGGACACTGTGCGCACCCGCTCCCTGAAACGTGCCTCACCATCGAAAAGGTCGTGTCCGAGCCTATCGCGCCATGGCCTGGGCTCCGTACCGGATTACCGGGGAGGCGAGGACGGAGTTGCGGGAAGCCATTGTACGCAGTGAACACGGTTCAGTACGCTCCGTGTCCCATGCGAGGTCCTCAGCGCCCAGATCCCTTCTCCGACGGCGATCCACCCCTGGAACTGACCACGTTCGTCGGGCGCTCGGCCGAACTCGCCGAGCTGACGGAGGCGCTCGGACGGGCGCGGCTGGTCACCGTCACCGGGGTCGGCGGGGTCGGCAAGTCCCGGCTGGCCGCGCGGGTCGCCGCCGGATGGGAGACCGGGGCGGGGCGCGTGGAACTGGCGCCGGTGCGCGATCCGCAGTTCGTGGAGTACGCGGTGGCGGAGGCGCTGGGACTGACCGACCACACCGCCCGGCTCCCCCGGGATGCCCTGCTGGAACATCTCGCGGGCCGTCCGGCCCTGCTGGTGCTGGACGGGTTCGAGCATCTGGTGGACGCCTGCGCCGAGTTGACGGCGGAACTGTTGCGGAAGCTGCCCCGGCTGCGGGTGCTGGCCGTGGGCCGGCGTCCGCTGGGGCTGGCGGGCGAGAGGCTGTTCCCGCTGGCGCCGCTCGGTGAGGAGGAGGCGGTGGAGCTGTTCACCGACCGGGCCCGGGAGCAGGGCCTGGAGGTGTCCGACGGCGCCGAGGTGCGCGAGCTGTGCCGGCGGCTGGAGGGGATCCCGCTGGCACTGGAGCTGGCGGCCGGGCGGCTGCGGGCACTGTCCCCGGCGCAGCTCCTGCAGCGGCTGGACGACCGGTTCCGGCTGCTGGCCACGGGCGCCGGGGCGCGTTCCGTCCCCGGGGGACCGCCGGCCCGCCACCAGACGCTGCGCACGGCGATCGGCTGGAGCCACGAGCTGTGCACGCCCGCCGAGCGGCTGCTGTGGGCGCGTCTTTCGGTGTTCGCGCAGACCTTCGACCTGGAGGCCGCCGAGTACGTGTGCAGCGGCGACGGGCTGCCCGCCGAGGACGTCCTGGACGTGCTGTCGCAGCTGCTGGCCCAGTCGGTCGTGAACCGCGAGGAGACCCCGGCCGGCCCGCGCTACCGGATGCTCGACACGGTCCGGGTCTACGGCGCCGAGTGGCTGGAGGGCATCGGGGACGCGGGCCGGCTGCGCAGGCGGCACCGGGACTGGTATGTGGGCCTGGCGACCTGGTGCGAGCTGGACTGGTTCTCGCCGCGGCAGTTCGAGGTCGCTGCGCGGGTCGAGGCGGAGCTGCCCAATCTGCGGGCGGCGCTGGAGTTCTGTCTCACGGAGCCGGGGGAGGCTCATCTCGGCCAGTACCTCGCCGGCTCGCTGTGGTTCTGCTGGGTCGGCTGCGGGCGGCTCGCGGAGGGCCGCCGCTGGCTGACGCGCAGCGTGGAGCTGGAGTCGGAGTACGAGCAGTCACGGCTGAAGGCGCTGTGGGTGCTCGGCTATGTGGCGATCCTCCAGGGCGACAGTGTGCCGGCGCTGGCGGCGCTGCGGGAGTGCCGGGAGCAGGCCGAGCGGGTCGCTGATCCCACGGCGTCGGCGTACGCGGAGCACCGCACCGGCTGCCTGGCGCTGGTCACCGATGACATGGCCCGTGCAGAAACGCTGCTGCGGTCGGCGCTGGACCGCTACCAGGAGATCGGCGAACTCAACAGCAATGTGCTGATGGCCCAGGTGGAGCTGGCGATGGCCCGGGCCTTCCAGGGGGACCTGCGGGACGCGGTACGGCTGTGCGAGGACGTGCGCCGGGTGTGCGAGGACCACGGGGAGCGCTGGGCCCGCTCCTACGCGCTCTATGTGCTGGCGTACGCGGCCTGGCAGGAGGGGGACACGGCGGGCGCGCGGGAGCTGCTGGCGGACTGTCTGGCCAACGCGCACGCCTTCCACGACCTGCTCGGCACGGTGCTGACGATCGAGCTGCTGGCGCTGGTGACGGCCGCGGAGGGGGACCCGGCCGAGGCGGCGGTGCTGCAGGGCGCGGCGGGCCGGCAGTGGCCGTCGGTGGGGCTGCCGCTGTTCGGCTCGGCGTACTACAACGCGCCGCACGAGCGGTGCGAGGCGATGGCGCGGCAGTCACTGGGGGATGCCCGGTACGAGGCGTGCGTGCGGGAAGGTGCTCTGCTGGACCGCGCTACGGCGGTTGACCGGGCGCTGGGGCATGGTGCGGTTCGACCGTTGGGTGCGCTGCCGGCTCCGCGGGGGGCCGACGTGCCCCGAAGGGGCGCGGGGCAGTGTCAAGATGCGGCTCCGCCGCGGGGCGCGGCCGGCCCCCACCGGCCCGCACTGTCCGAACGACCGGACCTGCCTGCAACGTGAGGGGCGGGAAACACGAACCCGCTGTCTCCCCGTCCGGCAGGGCCGGACGGGGAGACAGCGGGCTGAAGTACTACGCCGTGGCTGGGGTCAGCGGGCGTAGTACTCGACGACGAGCTGCTCGTCGCAGATCACCGGGATCTCCTTGCGGTTCGGCTCGCGGTCCAGGCGGAACGCCAGGGCCTTGAGGTTCACCTGCAGGTAGCGCGGGGTCTCGCCCTCGGGGGCGAAGCCACCCTCACGGGCGATCGTGAAGAGCGTCTTGTCCTTGGAGCGGTCGCGGACCTGCACGACGTCGTCCGGACGGACACGGAAGGACGGCTTGTCGACCTTCTGGCCGTTGACCTGGATGTGGCCGTGGACGACCATCTGACGGGCCTGGTAGATGGTGCGGGCGATGCCCGAACGCAGGACCAGGGCGTCGAGACGGCGCTCGAGCTCCACGATCAGGGCCTCACCGGTCTTGCCCTGGACCTTGGACGCGCGCTCGTAGGCGCGGACC
Organism: Streptomyces puniciscabiei; assembly: GCF_006715785.1. Classification (NCBI taxonomy): domain Bacteria; kingdom Bacillati; phylum Actinomycetota; class Actinomycetes; order Kitasatosporales; family Streptomycetaceae; genus Streptomyces; species Streptomyces puniciscabiei. The sequence goes on along the minus strand of NZ_VFNX01000001.1, from coordinate 5,964,174 downwards.
AGCTGGCGCTCGGAGATGTCGTACTGCGCGCGCAGACGCTGCTTCTCCAGCAGACGGACCTTGTAGTCCGAGTTCTGCTTGCGGCCACGGCCGTGCTCACCCGGCGGGTAGGGGCGGGCCTCGAAGTACTTGACGGCCTTCGGGGTCAGCGCGATGCCGAGGGCACGCGACTTCTTGACCTTGGGGCGGGACTGGTTCGCCACTGTCTCAATCTCTTTCGTAGTTTTCGGCTCGTCAGGGTTAGGGAGGTCGCATCCGCAGCCGGGAAAACCCGCCGGGTCCCTGCGGGACCTGCCGGGCAGCCGCTTCCCTGGTCTGGGCACATACGTGCAGCACGCGAGTGGCCCACCGACCGTCCCGGGTCTCCGGGTGGTGGTGGGCTGCCCGCGACACCGTTCGACGGTGCGCGACGCTCCTGGAGTCCGTTTTCCCGAGGACTGGCCCCGGGGGCCGGACTCCGGCCGGGTGTCCCGCTCTGACTGCGCGGGACTCAGCACTTCGGGCAAGTCTACAGGGCGCTCATGACCGCCTGCGACCGAGGTGCTTGCGGGTCCACTCCACCGCGTCCGCGTACCGCGCCTCGGCGCCGTGCCGGCCCGGGGTGTAGTACTCGCGGTCCTTCAGGGCGTCCGGGGCGTACTGCTGCTGGGCGATGCCCTCGGGCAGGTCGTGCGGGTACACGTAGCCCTGGGCGTGGCCCAGCTTGGCGGCGCCCTTGTAGTGCCCGTCGCGCAGGTGCGGCGGGACCGGGCCGGCCAGGCCCTTGCGTACGTCCTCCATGGCGGCGCCGATCGCGGTGGTCGCCGAGTTGGACTTGGGGGCGAGCGCGAGAGCGATGGTGGCGTGGCTGAGGGTGAGGGCGGCCTCGGGGAAGCCGATCATGGCGACGGCCTGGGCGGCGGCGACCGCGATGGGCAGGGCGTTCGGGTCGGCCAGGCCGATGTCCTCGCTGGCGGAGATCATCAGGCGGCGGGCGATGAAGCGGGGGTCCTCGCCTGCCTCGATCATGCGGGCAAGGTAGTGCAGGGCGGCGTCGACGTCGGAACCCCTGATGGACTTGATGAGGGCGCTGGCGACGTCGTAGTGCTGGTCGCCGTCGCGGTCGTACTTCACCGCCGCGCGGTCCACCGTCTGTTCCAGCGTCTCCAGGCTGATCGCGCTCTCGCCGTTGTCGAGGGCGGCTCCGGCGGCGGCCTCCAGGGCGGTCAGGGCCCGGCGGGCGTCGCCGCCGGCGATGCGCACCAGGTGCTCCTCGGTCTCCTCGGGGAGGCCGACGGCGTCCTTCAGGCCGCGCTCGTCGGTCAGGGCGCGCTTGAGCAGGCCCCGGATGTCGTCGTCGGTGAGCGGTTCGAGGGTCAGCAGGAGCGAGCGGGACAGCAGGGGCGAGATCACCGAGAAGTACGGGTTCTCGGTCGTGGCCGCGATCAGGGTCACCCAGCGGTTCTCGACCGCCGGGAGCAGGGAGTCCTGCTGGGCCTTGCTGAAGCGGTGGATCTCGTCCAGGAAGAGGACGGTCTCCTTGCCGAAGCCGCCGGTGGCGCGGCGGGCGCCGTCGATGACCGCGCGGACCTCCTTGACGCCGGCGGTGATCGCGGACAGCTCCACGAACCGCTTGTTCGTCGCCTTGGAGACGACGTACGCCAGGGTGGTCTTGCCGGTTCCGGGCGGGCCCCAGAGGATCACCGAGGACGGTCCGGCCGGGCCGCCGGACCCCTCGCCGACCAGCCGCCGCAGCGGCGAGCCGGGCTTCAGCAGATGCTGCTGGCCCACCACCTCGTCGAGCGTGCGCGGGCGCATGCGCACCGCCAGGGGACTCGCTGCCGGGTCCTTCTCCTGGCGTTCTTCTGCTGCCGCGGTGAACAGGTCGGGTTCCACGTCCAAAACCCTAAATCACCGCACTGACAACGCGGCCGGGGCCGGGGTCAGGCCCAGAGCTGGCTGCCCCAGCGGGTCAGGATCAGCATGGCGATGATGCCGCAGTGCGTGACCGGCACCACCCAGGTGAACTCGCCGAAGAAGGACTTCAGCCAGCGGGGGGCCGGCAGGAGGTCGTTGCGGACGTTGAACGAGGTCACGAACCAGAACATGGTGATCGTGGCGACCCAGGCCAGCGAGCACCACAGGCACAGCGCGTTGATCCGGTACAGGGACTCGAACTGCAGCCAGGTGCAGAAGCCGACGCCGAAGAGCGTGCCGAAGTTGAAGGTCAGCCAGTACCAGCGGGGGAACCGGGCGCGGCCCAGCAGGCTCATGCCGACGCAGATGACGATGCCGTAGCAGACCAGGCCGAGCCAGGGGTTCGGGAAGCCGAAGGCCGCCGCCTGCTTGCTCTCCATGACGCTGCCGCAGGACACGATCGGGTTGACGCTGCAGCCCGGCGTGAACGTCTTCCCGGCGAGCTTCGCCTCGAGGATCTTGTTCTTGTCGAGCGTGATGACCCAGGCGGCCAGCAGTCCGGCCGCGCCGGTGATCACCAGCAGCAGGGCGAAGGCACGGCTGCCGCCCACCGTGCGCGGGGCGTCGGCGGGACGCTCGGGACCCGACTCCGTGGAGACGTCGTTGACTGTCGTCTTGCTCATCACGCCGATTCCGTCACTTGAGAGTCGGACCATCTTCGGGCACGGCTCATTGTGCCGCACGTACGCGTGTGTCCACCGTTCGAAGGACATAAGGAGGTACGCACGGTGGTCACGGATCGTTCGGTTCCGGCCGATGCTCGTGGTCATGACAGCACACGCGAACGAACTCGCGGTGGACGTCCGGGGGCTGCGCAAGCGGTACGGGGGCGTGACCGCGGTGGACGGGCTCGACCTGGGCATCCGGCACGGTGAGGTGTTCGGCCTGCTCGGGCCCAACGGCGCGGGCAAGAGCACCACGGTGGAGATCCTCCAGGGCAACCGGTCACGGGACGGCGGCGAGGTCCGTGTCCTCGGCGCGGACCCGGCGACGGGCACGCGCGCGTGGAGATCCCGTGTGGGAATCGTCTGGCAGGACGAATCGGCGCCCGCGGAGTTGACGGTCGGCGAGACGGTACGGCACTTCGCCCGCTACTACCCCCGCCCGCGCGACCCGGAGGACGTCATCCGCCTGGTCGGCCTCCAGGCGAAGGCGGACAGCCGGATCAAGGCCCTCTCCGGCGGCCAGCGGCGCCGCCTGGACGTGGCGCTCGGCGTGATCGGCGACCCCGAGCTGCTGCTCCTGGACGAGCCGACCACCGGCTTCGACCCGGCCGCCCGGCGCCAGTTCTGGGACCTGATCCGGCTGCTCGCCGACGAGGGCACCACGATCCTGCTCACCACGCACTACCTGGAGGAGGCCGAGGCTCTCGCCGACCGGCTCGCGGTCGTCGCCAGGGGGCGGGTGGTCGCCGAGGGCACGCCGGCCGGCCTGCGCGAGCGGTACGGCGCCGGCGCGACCGTCGGCTGGACGGAATCCGACGGCTCCGCGCGCGTGGAGCACACCGGCACACCCACGAAGACCGTCGCCGCGCTCATGCACCGCTTCGACGGCGAGATACCCGGGCTGACCGTGACCCGCCCGACCCTGGAGGACGTCTACCTCCGGCTGACCGGTCAGGAGGCCGCCCGATGACCACGACCGCCGTACGGGCCACCGACCGCGCGTCCGCCGGATCCCCGCCCGGCGCCTGGCGGCTCGGACTGCTGCGGGGCGGGCTGGAGATCAGGCAGTTCTTCCGGCTGCGCGAGCAGGTGGTGTTCACGTTCTCGTTCCCGGTGGTGTTCCTGTTCCTGTTCGCGTCGATCTTCCACGACGACGTCGGGCACACCGGGGTCACCGCCTCCCAGCTGTACGTGCCCGCGATGACGGCCTCCGGGATCATGTCGACGAGTTTCCAGTCGCTGGGCATCTCCATCGCCGTCGAACGGGACGAGAAGGTGCTGCGGCGGCTGCGGGGCACCCCGATGCCGCCCGCGGCCTACTTCCTGGGCAAGATCTGGCTGGTCCTGTTCACCGCCGTCCTGGAGACCGCGATCCTGCTGGCCGTCGGCACGGTGTGCTACGACGTCCACCTGCCGTCCGACCCCGGCCGCTGGTTCGACTTCGCGTGGATCTTCGTGCTCGGGCTGACCGCGTGCGCGCTCCTGGGCATCGCCATCAGTTCGGTGCCCAAGTCGGCGAAGAGCGCCGGCTCCGTCGTCGTCCTGCCCTTCCTGGTGCTCCAGTTCGTCTCCGGGGTCTACATCGCCATCGGCACCATCCCCGGCTGGATGCTCGACATCGGCGCGCTGTTCCCGCTCAAGTGGCTGTGCCAGGGCCTGCGGGGCGTCTTCCTGCCCGACTCGGCGAAGGTCCTGGAACAGGCGCACGCATGGGAGTTCGGACGGATCGCGTTGGTGCTGGGCGCCTGGTGCGTCGGAGGATTGGTGCTGTGCTTGCTGACCTTCCGGTGGAAGAACCGGCGCGAGGGGTGAGGGGAGACCGGGCCCGGGGCGTCCATGCCTGGGACCGGTCGATCCGGGTCTGGGACGCGTACTTCGCGCTGGCCTGGGCGGCCACGCTGGCCATGCTGATGGGCGCGGAGCACCCGGTGTGGCCGGTCCGGGCCGTCGCGGCCGGGCTGCTCGTGCCGCTCGTGCCCTGGTACCTGCTGGTGGGACGCCCGCTGCTGGGCCAGAACCCGCCGGACGAACGCCGCGCCCTGTACTACCTGGTGGGCGCGTTGGCCCTGTTCCTGCCGTCGGGAGTGCTGGCAGGCGAAACCCGTTTGCTGGCCTTCGCGCTGATCCCCCAGTGCTTCATGACCCTGCGCACGCGAGGCGCGCTGGTCGCGGTCACCGTGGTCAACCTGCTCCCGCTCGCGGGCTGGGCGCTGCTGTGGCGGCCCGCTGCCGAGGATTTCTTCGCCAACGCACTGTTCGCCGTGGTCGGTCTGATGTTCTCCGTGGTGATCGGCGGCTGGATCATCCGGATCATCGAGCAGAGCTGGGAACGCGCCGAGCTGATCGCGGAGTTGGAGTCCAGCAGGAGCGAGGTCGCCCGGCTGTCGGCGGCGCACGGCGCCCTCGCCGAGCGCGAGCGGCTGTCCCGGGAGATCCACGACACGCTCGCGCAGGGCTTCACCAGCCTGCTCATGCTGGTGCAGGCGGTGGAGGCCGAGCTGGACACCGACCCCGCTCAGGCCCGGCGTCACCTCGCGCTGATGGACGACACGGCCCGCCGGAACCTGGCCGAGGCCCGCGCGCTGGTGGCGGACGGCGCGCCCGCCGATCTGGCAGGAGCCTCGCTGCGGGACGCGCTCGACCGGCTGGCCGCCCGGCACGAGGCGGCGCTGGAGGTCACCGGCCCGGTGCGCCCGCTGCCCGCGAGCGTGGAGGTGGTGGCCCTGCGCGCCTGCCAGGAGGCGCTGACCAACGCCCGTAAACACGCCGGGACTCCGACGCGGGTGGAGGTCCGCCTCGGCTACGCCGACGGCACGCTGACGCTCTCCGTCCGCGACGACGGCTGTGGCTTCGACCCCGCCGCCGTCCGCACCGGATACGGTCTGGCGGGGCTGCGCGCCCGCGCCGCCGAGGCGGGCGGCACGGCGACCGTCCGCAGCGCACCCGGCGGCGGTACGACGGTGACCGTACGCCTGCCCGTTCCTGCCGCTGTTGTGAGTGAGGTGCCGTGATCCGGATCGTCCTGGCCGACGACCACCCCGTGGTACGGGAGGGACTGCGCGCCATGCTGAGCGCCGAACCGGACCTCGAGGTGGTCGGCGACGCGGCGAGCGGGCCGCAGGCGGAGGCGCTGGCTGCCGAACTGCACCCGGACATCGTGCTGATGGACCTGCGTATGCCGGGCGGTGGCGGCGTGGACTCGATCGTGCGGATGACGGCGGCCGGTCTGCCGTGCCGGGTGATCGTGCTGACGACGTACGAGACCGACCGGGACATCCTGCGGGCCGTGGAGGCGGGCGCCGCGGGCTACTTGCTGAAGGACCTGCCCCGCCGGGAACTGGCGGAAGCGGTACGGGCGGCCGCGCGCGGCGAGACCGTACTGGCCCCGTCGGTCGCGGCCCGCCTGGTGGACCAGCTCCGCACCAAGCCGGAACGCCCCCGGCTGTCGGAACGGGAGACGGCGGTGCTGCGGCTGGTGGCCGAGGGCTGCACGAACGCGGAGATAGGCCGGCGCCTGTACATCGGGGAGTCGACCGTGAAGACCCATATGCTGCGGATCTTCGGCAAGTTGGGGGTGGACGACCGGACCGCGGCGGTCACCAGCGCGATGCGGTACGGCCTGCTGGAACAGTGAGAGGGCGCCGGGGGGGTCGTTCCCGGCGCCCACTCCTTGCTCGACTAGCCGAGCCGGGACTCCAGTTCCGCCACGATCTCGTTCACGCCGATCGCCGTCTGCTCGCCGGACTCCATGTCCTTGAGCTGGACGACGCCCTCGGCGAGGTCGCGTTCGCCGGCCACGAGTGCGTAGCGGGCGCCGCTGCGGTTGGCGTTCTTCATGGCGCCCTTCAGGCCCTTGCCGCCGTAGGCGAAGTCCGCCGAGATGCCGACCTTGCGCAGCTCGGTGACCTTGGCGAACAGCACCCGGCGGGCCTCCTCGCCGAGCGGGACGGCGTACACCGACGTGGTGGACGGGAGGTCCAGCTCCACGCCCTCCGCCTCCAGTGCGAGGACCGTGCGGTCGACGCCGAGGGCCCAGCCGACCGACGGCAGCGCGGGGCCGCCGATCATCTCGGACAGTCCGTCGTAGCGGCCGCCGCCGCCCACCGCCGACTGCGAGCCCAGGCCGTCGTGCACGAACTCGAAGGTGGTGCGGGTGTAGTAGTCCAGGCCGCGCACCAGCTTCGGGTCGTCCTCGAAGGCCACGCCCGCCGCGGTGATCAGCTCGCGGACCTCCTCGTGGTAGGCCTTGCAGGCGTCGCACAGGTAGTCGCGCAGGAGGGGCGCGCCGGTGAGCTGCTTCTGGACCGACTCGCGCTTGTCGTCGAGGACCCGGAGCGGGTTGATGTCGACGCGGCGGCGGGTGTCCTCGTCCAGGTCGAGGCCGAGCAGGAACTCCTGCAGCGCGGCCCGGTACACCGGGCGGCACTCCCGGTCGCCGAGGCTGTTCAGCAGGATGCGGAAGTCGCGCAGGCCCAGCGAGCGGTACGCCTGGTCGGCCAGGATGATCAGCTCGGCGTCGAGGGCCGGGTCCTCCGCGCCGATCGCCTCGGCGCCGACCTGCGAGAAGTGCCGGTAGCGGCCCTTCTGCGGGCGCTCGTAGCGGTACTGCGAGCCCGAGTACCAGACCTTCACCGGGAGGTTGCCCGTCTTGTACAGGTTGGCCTCCAGGACCGCGCGCAGCACGGGCGCGGTGGTCTCCGGGCGCAGGGCCAGCTTGTCGCCGCCCTTCGTCTCGAAGACGTACATCTCCTTCGTCACGATGTCGGTGGACTCACCGACACCCCGCGCGAACAGTTCCACGCTCTCGAAACCGGGCGTCTCGATGTAGCCGTAGCCGGAGCTCCTGAGCGGCGCGGCGATCGCCTCGCGGACGGCCAGGAACTTGGCGCTGTCGGGCGGCAGCAGGTCGTAGGTGCCCTTGGGGGCCTTGAAAGTGCTCACGGAGTTCTCTCGTCACATTCCTCGTCGGGGAGCCGGGGAGGCTCCCTGGCCGGCCGCCACCTGCCGCAGATAGGGGTTGGTGGCGCGCTCCTGGCCGATGGTCGTCTGGGGGCCGTGGCCGGACAGCACCACGGTGGAGTCGTCGAGCGGCAGGCACACACGGGCCAGCGACTCGAGCATGTCCTCCATGGATCCGCCCGGCAGGTCAGTGCGTCCGATGGAGCCGGCGAACAGCAGATCCCCGGAGAAGAACACCGACGGGATGTCGGCGGTCTCGGGCATCCGGAAGGTCACCGACCCCTTGGTATGGCCCGGCGCGTGCGCGACGGAGAACTCCAGGCCCGCCAGTTCGAGGGTGGTGCCGTTCGTCAGCTCCCGGACGTCGTCCGGCTCCCCCACGGTCAGCTCGCCCAGCAGCGGCATCCCGATGGACCGGCCGAGCGCCTTCCCGGGGTCGCTCATCATGTACCGGTCCTCGGGGTGGATCCAGGCCGGCACGTCGTGCGCGCCGCAGACCGGGACGACCGAGGCCACGTGATCGATGTGCCCGTGGGTGAGGACGACGGCGACGGGCTTGAGCCGATGCTTCTTCAGTGCTTCCTCGACGCCTTCGGCGGCCTGGTGGCCGGGGTCGATGATCACGCACTCCTCACCGGCGGCAGGGGCGACGAGATAACAGTTCGTCCCCCAGGCCCCGGCGGGGAACCCGGCAATGAGCACGATCGTCCTTCGTTGTGTCGATACGGGTGACCACAAGCTGTGGCCCAGAGCCTACCGGCGCTGCCGTTTCCTCAGCGAACCCATATACGGTACGGGGCTACACGCAACGGTCGGCTCACGAGCACGCACGCGTACCGGTCGACACACGACACGCATGAGGAGAGAACCCGGTGGTCAGCCAGGAGCAGCGGCGGCGTCAGCTCGCCCGGGAGAAGTTCTTGCGGCAGCAGCAGCGGCGCACACAGGCGCGTCGCAAGGCCCGCGTGCGCAACTCCGTGATCGCGTCGGTACTGGGCGTGGTCGTGATCGGAAGTGTGGCGCTGTACACGACCGGGGTGCTGAAGAACGACGACAAGAAGACGAACACCGCCGCGGACGTCACGCCCAGCGCCTCGCCGACCAGCAAGGCCCCGGACCCGTGCGCGAAGCCGGCGGCCGGCTCGGCGAAGAAGCTGAGCTGGAAGAAGGAGCCGGCGTTGACGATCGACACGTCGGCGAAGTACACGATGAAGCTCGCCACGACGTGCGGCGACATCGACATCGCGCTGAAGACGGCCGCCGCCCCGCACACGGTGAACTCGTTCGACTTCCTGGCGGGCCAGGGCTTCTTCGACCACACCAAGTGCCACCGCCTGACCACGGACGGGATCTTCGTGCTGCAGTGCGGCGACCCGCAGGGCACCGGCATGGGCGGGCCGGGCTACACGCTTCCCGACGAGAACCTCAAGGACAAGAGCCTGAAGGGCAACACCTACCCGGCGGGCACGGTGGCGATGGCCAACACCGGTCAGAAGCACACCGGCGGCAGCCAGTTCTTCCTGGTCTACAAGAACAGCCCGTTGCCGCCCAGCTACACCCCGTTCGGCACGGTGTCGGCCGCGGGCATGAAGGTGCTGCAGAAGATCGCCGCCGCGGGTGCCCAGCCGGCCGACCCGACCTCGGGCAACACCGCTCCCAACGCGACCGTGGTGATCAACAAGGCGACGGTGACGAAGTCCTGACGCCGGCCTGAGGCCCAACACGGCCAACTGCGGAATTTCGGTCGCGCTGGATGCGGACAGGCAACCCGCTGGTCGCCTATGTTGGCCGTGACGAAACTGTGGACGATGCCCGGGGGTGCTGAGGCCCTCCGCAGGCATCATGTGGAGGAGGCGCTGTGAGCAGCGACCCGTGGGGCCGCGTCGACGAGACGGGGACCGTGTACGTGCGTACGGCCGACGGCGAGCAGGTCGTCGGTTCCTGGGCGGCCGGCTCCCCTGAGGAGGCGCTGGCCTACTTCGAGCGCAAGTACGAGGGCCTGGTTGTCGAGATCGGCCTCCTCGAGAAGCGAGTGAAGACCACCGACCTGTCGGCGAAGGACGCCCAGGCCGCGATCGCCCACCTGCGCGAGCAGGTCGACGCCCACCACGCGGTCGGCGACCTGGACGCGCTCCGCCAGCGGCTGGACAAGCTCGTGGAGACGGTCGAGGCGCGCCGTGAGGAGCGCAAGGCGCAGCGGGCCAAGCAGTCCGACGAGGCCCGCAAGGCCAAGGAGGACCTGGTCGCCGAGGCGGAGCAGCTGGCGCAGTCCGACCAGTGGCGGGCGGCCGGTGAGCGGCTGCGGGCGCTGGTGGACACCTGGAAGGGCCTGCCGCGTCTGGACCGCAAGTCCGATGACGAGCTGTGGCACCGCTTCTCGCACGCCCGGTCGGCGTTCTCCAAGCGGCGCAAGGCGCACTTCGCGCAGCTGGACGCGCAGCGCGAGGAGGCCCGCCGGATCAAGGAGCGGCTGGTCGCCGAGGCCGAGGCGCTGTCCGGTTCGACGGACTGGGGTCCGACGGCGGCCCAGTACCGCGATCTGATGGCGCAGTGGAAGGCCGCGGGCCGCGCCCAGCGCGAGCACGAGGACGACCTGTGGAACCGCTTCCGCGGCGCCCAGGACGTGTTCTTCGCCGCCCGCAGCTCGGTGTTCGCCGAGCGGGACGCGGAGCAGTCCGAGAACCTCAAGCTGAAGGAGGAGCTGGCCGAGGAGGCCGAGAAGCTCCTGCCGATCGGCGACCTGAAGTCCGCGCGCGCCGCCTTCCGCTCGATCAACGAGCGCTGGGAGGCCATCGGTCACGTCCCGCGGGACGCGCGTCCCAAGGTCGAGGGCCGGATGCACGCGGTCGAGCGGGCGATCCAGGAGGCCGAGGAGGCCGAGTGGCGCCGGACGAACCCGGAGGCACGCGCGCGTGCCGAGGGTCTGACCGGTCAGCTGCAGGCCGCCGTCGACAAGTTGAAGGCGCAGATCGAGCAGGCCCGCGCCCAGGGCAACAGCTCCAAGGCCGACAAGCTGGAGCGCGAGCTGGAGGGCCGCCAGGCGCTCCTGGACCAGGCTCTGAAGGGCCTGCAGGAATTCGGCGGCTGATCCCCCCGGTCCGCATGGAGAAGGCCCCGTACGGCGCGTACGGGGCCTTCTCCATGGCTACGGCTGCTTACGACCGCGAGCGTCCGGACGTCACGCGGTAGACGTCGTACACGCCCTCCACACCGCGTACGGCCTTCAGCACGTGCCCGAGGTGCTTCGGGTCGCCCATCTCGAAGGTGAACCGGGAGGTGGCCACGCGGTCGCGGGAGGTCTGGACGGCCGCCGAGAGGATGTTGACGTGCTGGTCGGACAGCACGCGGGTGACGTCCGACAGCAGGCGGGAGCGGTCCAGCGCCTCCACCTGGATGGCGACCAGGAAGACCGAGGACTGCGTCGGCGCCCACTCGACGTCGAGGATGCGCTCCGGCTCGCGGGACAGCGACTCGACGTTGAGGCAGTCGCTGCGGTGAACCGATACGCCGCTGCCGCGCGTGACGAAACCGATGATCGGGTCGCCCGGTACGGGCGTGCAGCAGCGGGCCAGCTTGACCCATACGTCGTCGACGCCCTTGACGACGACACCGGGGTCGGCGCTGGAGCGGCGCTTGCGGCCACGGCTGCGGGACGGCGGGACCGACTCGTCGATCTCCTCGGTGGCCGCCTCCTCGCCACCGAGCGCCTGCACGAGCTTCTGCACGATGTGCTGCGCGGAGACGTGCCCCTCGCCGATCGCCGCGTACAGCGCGGAGATGTCCGAGTAGCGCATCTCGTGCGCGAGCGTGACCAGCGAGTCCCCGGTCAGGATGCGCTGGATCGGCAGGTTCTGCTTGCGCATCGCCCGTACGATCGCGTCCTTGCCCTGCTCGATCGCCTCGTCGCGGCGCTCCTTGGAGAACCAGGCCCGGATCTTGTTGCGGGCGCGCGGGGACTTGACGAAACCCAGCCAGTCACGTGAAGGGCCCGCGCCGGGCGCCTTGGAGGTGAAGACCTCCACCAAGTCGCCGTTGTCCAGGGTGGATTCGAGCGGTACGAGTCTGCCGTTGACCCGCGCTCCTATCGTGCGGTGGCCGACCTCGGTGTGGACGGCGTACGCGAAGTCCACGGGGGTGGCCCCGGCGGGCAGCGCGATGACATCGCCCTTGGGGGTGAAGACGAAGACCTCGTTGCGGGACAGGTCGAAGCGCAGCGACTCCAGGAACTCGCCCGGGTCCTCGGTCTCCTTCTGCCAGTCCAGCAGCTGGCGCAGCCACGCCATGTCGTTGATGGCGTCCTTGTCCTTGCCGGAGGCCTTGGGCACGTCCGTGCGGACCTTGGAGGCGCCGGCGACGGCCTCCTGCTTGTACTTCCAGTGCGCGGCGATGCCGTACTCGGCGCGGCGGTGCATGTCGAAGGTGCGGATCTGCAGCTCGACCGGCTTGCCGTTGGGCCCGATGACCGTCGTGTGCAGCGACTGGTACATGTTGAACTTGGGCATCGCGATGTAGTCCTTGAACCGGCCGGGGACCGGGTTCCATCGCGCGTGCACGGTGCCGAGGGCGGCGTAACAGTCGCGGACGGTGTCGACGAGGACACGGATGCCCACCAGGTCGTAGATCTCGGCGAAGTCGCGGCCCCGCACGATCATCTTCTGGTAGACGCTGTAGTAGTGCTTCGGGCGCCCGGTGACGGTCGCCTTGATGCGGGCGGCGCGCAGGTCGGCCTGGACCTCGTCGGTCACTATGGCGAGGTACTCGTCCCGCTTGGGCGCCCGCTCGGCCACCAGCCGGACGATCTCGTCGTACATCTTGGGGTAGAGGATCGCGAACGCGAGGTCCTCCAGCTCCCACTTGATGGTGTTCATGCCGAGCCGGTGGGCGAGCGGCGCGTAGATCTCGAGGGTCTCGCGCGCCTTCTTCTCCTGCTTCTCGCGCTTGAGGTAGCGCATGGTGCGCATGTTGTGCAGGCGGTCGGCGAGCTTGATGACCAGGACGCGCGGGTCCTTGGCCATCGCCACGACCATCTTGCGCACGGTCTCGGCCTGCGCGGCCTCGCCGAACTTGACCTTGTCCAGCTTGGTGACGCCGTCCACCAGCAGGGCGACGGTGTCGCCGAAGTCGCGGCGCAGCTGGTCCAGGCCGTACTCGGTGTCCTCGACGGTGTCGTGCAGCAGGCCGGCCATGAGCGTGGCCGGGTCCATGCCCAGCTCGGCGAGGATGGTGGTCACGGCGAGCGGATGCGTGATGTACGGGTCGCCGCTCTTGCGCTTCTGGCCGCGGTGCCAGCGCTCGGCGACCTGGTAGGCGCGCTCGATCTGCCGCAGGGTCGAGTTCTCGATCTTCGGGTCGTTGCTGCGCACTATCCGCAGCAGCGGCTCGAGAACCGGGTTGTAGGGGTTCGCGCGCTGCACGCCGAGACGGGCCAGGCGGGCGCGGACGCGGTTGGAGGAGCCGGTGCGGCCGGGCTGGACCATGGGCGGGCGCACCACGGGCGGCTGGGCCGGGCGCTCCGTGGGTGCGGGCTTGGGACGCGAGGCCTCGGCAGCCTTCTCGACGGGCGCGGACTGGGCGTGCTCGATCGGCCCGCGGGTGTCGTTCTTCGCGTTGGACACGTGCGGCGCGGGCTTCGCCGCGGCGGCCGAGGCGGGCTCGGGCTTTGCGGCGGTCAGGTGCTGGGCCTCGTCTGGCAAGAGGACTCCTCGTGCGCGATCCGGGTCCCCCGGTCAGGCTCCGGAGACCCCATGGTAGCGATCCTGCGGCTGGTCATCGCCTTCAGCCGGAAGTGAGGACCGTCTACCCGTGAAACGCGCGAGGTCTCCGCGGGATTCCTGGAGGTGGCCTCCAGGTGTTTCCGGGGCGTGCGGCGGGTGTCCTGCCGGTGGCCTCGGCTTCGCCTTCGGCCGGCTGCGGGTTTGCCACGCTGTCACCCCCGCACCTTCCGAGGCCGGGTGCGGGTCGCCCTGCTGGGACGCGATCGCCCTCGGCCGATGCCGGGGATCGGCCGTGGGCCCGGAGCGGCACCCTCGCTGTCAGCGGCTGCGGGGGTCGTCCGGGGGCTGGAGACAGTCGGCCATCGACCGCCGGAGGGGTAGGCAGACGGCCCCGGACGGGTCGCCTTCGCCATCGAGGCTGCCGGGGTCGGAGGGCCTGATGACACCCGGATCCGTGCGGCTCGCATCTCCGGGGGCCGGTGACCACCCGGTGAGACACCTCCACCGCCGGCGACCGCCGGTGGCGGGCGGACCCGTCCGGCATGCATCCCCCTGGACCGGTTGCCCCGCTGGGCCACCCTTGCCGTGGGCGGCTGCCGGGGGCTGGTGATGGGCGGCCATCGACCGCCGGGGGTGGCTCGGGAGGTCCTGCCCGGGGTGGGGGCTGTGCGGGGCGTTGTGGACCGGGTACATGTCGCGCGGCCGTCAGCGGCGGGCACCCCCGCAGCCGGCACCCACCACCCACCACCCGCACCGCCTGCCGCACGGGTGGGGCCACGCGTGATGTCGGTGGGAAACGCGGAGCGGCCTGCGGTGAGGTCGCAGGCCGCTCGTGCAGCGGTTCGGTCAGACCTGGAGGAGTGCCTCCAGCGGGGCCCCGCCCAGGGCAGGCTCCAGACGGGCGCGGCCGCCCAGGAAACCGAGTTCCATCAGCACCGCCAGGCCCGCGACCTCGGCACCGGCGCGCTGGATGAGGTGGATCGCGGCCTCGGCCGTACCGCCTGTGGCGAGGACGTCGTCGACGATCAGGACGCGGTCGCCGGAGGTCAGGTCCTCCGCGTGCACCTCGATCTCGGCCGAGCCGTACTCCAGGTCGTACGCCTGGCGCAGTGTCGCTCCGGGCAGCTTGCCCGCCTTGCGGACCGGGATGAAGCCGAGGCCCGCGCGGACGGCGACCGGGGCGCCGAGGATGAAGCCCCGGGCCTCCAGACCGACGATCTTGGTCGCGCCGGAGTTCGCGGCGGTCTCGGCCAGTGCGTCGGTGAGGGCGGTGAAGGCCGCCGGGTCCGCCAGGAGCGGGGTGATGTCCTTGAACATCACGCCCGGCTCCGGGTAGTCGGCGACGTCCCGGATGCGGCTGAGCAGCAGTTCCCTGATCTCGGTCATCGGCGCTTCCCGGAAGGCCGGCCGCGGCCCCGGCTGCGGGACGCGGGCTGGTTGCGGGGGCCCACGACGGCGGGGGCCGCGTCGGAGTCGTCGTCGGCGCGGTCCGCGGCGAGGTCCTCCTCGGCGGCGGCCTGGGCACGCTTGGCCAGGACCCGCTTGGTGAGGGCCTTCATCGCCGGCTCGCGCTCCTTGAGGTCGGCGACGAGCGGCGTGGCGATGAAGATCGACGAGTAGGCACCGGCCGCGAGGCCGACGAACAGCGACAGCGAGATGTCGTTCAGCGTGCCGGCGCCGAGGAAGCCACCGCCGATGAACAGCAGACCGGCGACCGGCAGCAGGGCGACGACCGTGGTGTTGATCGACCGGACCAGCGTGCCGTTGATCGAGCGGTTCGCGATGTCGCTGTAGGTCCAGCGGGTCTGCTTGGTGATGTCCTTCGTCTGCTCCTTGAGGCTGTCGAAGACGACGACCGTGTCGTAGAGCGAGTAACCGAGGATCGTCAGCAGACCGATGACCGTACCGGGCGTGACCTCGAAACCGACCAGGGCGTAGATACCGGTCGTGATCGTGATGTCGTGGATCAGCGCGACCAGGGCCGCGACGGCCATGCGCCACTCGAAGGCGATGGCCAGGTAGATCACGACGAGCACCATGAAGATCGCCAGGCCCTCCCAGGCCTTGTTGGCGATCTGCTGGCCCCAGCTCGGTCCGACCAGGTCGGCGGCGAGCTTCTCGGGGTTGAGGTTCAGGTCCTTGGCCAGCTCCTGCTTGATCTTGTCGGACTGGCCGGTGTCGATACCGGCGATCTGGATGCGCAGGCTGCCGTTGCCGAGCTTCTGCACGATCGCCTCATGGCCTGAGGCGTCCTTGGCGTAGTTCTCCGCCTGGGTCACCGAGGTGCTCATGTGGGTCGGCGTGGTGAAGACCGCGCCGCCCTTGAACTCGATGCCCATGTTCAGCCCGCGCACCGCCAGGCCGAGGATGGCCGTGATGGTGATCAGGATGGAGACGCCGTACCAGATCTTGCGCTTGCCGACGAAGTCGTACGAGATCTCGCCGCGGTGCAGTCGAGCGCCGAGGTTGCCGAGTTTCGACATCGCTCAGGCCTCCTTCGGGTCGACAGGGCCGGCGGCGGGACCGGCGGGACGGCGGGTGCGGCGCAGCGGCGGCTTGGCACCCAGGCTCTGCGGATCGAGGCCGGACCACTTGTGCCCGTTCGCGAAGAACTTGCGGCGGGCGAGGAGCGTCATCAGCGGCTTGGTGAACAGGAAGACGACGACGACGTCGAGCAGGGTGGTCAGGCCGAGCGTGAACGCGAAGCCCTGGACCTTGCCGACGGTCACGATGAACAGGACGGCGGCGGCCAGGAACGACACGAAGTCGGAGACGAGGACGGTGCGCCGGGCGCGCGGCCAGGCCCGCTCGACGGCGGGGCGCAGCGAGCGGCCCTCGCGGATCTCGTCCCGGATGCGTTCGAAGTACACGATGAACGAGTCGGCGGTGATACCGATGGCGACGATGGCACCGCAGACGGCCGGCAGGTTCAGCGCGAAGCCGATGGCCGGGCCGAGCAGCGACATGATCACATAGGTCAGGATCGCGGAGACCACCAGCGAGGCCATGGCGACGATCGACAGGCCGCGGTAGTAGACGACCAGGTAGATCACGACCAGGCCGAGACCGATCGCGCCGGCGAGCAGACCGGCGTGCAGCTGCTCACCGCCGAGTGCGGCGGTGACGGTGGTGACGGACTGCTCCTGGAAGGTGAGCGGCAGGGCGCCGTACGACAGCATGTTGGCGAGGCTCTGGGCGTCCTGCTGCGTGAAGCTGCCGGAGATCTCCGCCTGGCCGCCGGTGATGGCCTGCTGCACGTACGGGCTGGAGACGACGTCGCCGTCCAGGACGATGGCGAACTCGTTCTGCGGCTGCTGGTTCTTCGCCAGCTCGCCGGTGATGTCGGCGAACTTCTTGGCGCCGCTGTTGCTGAAGGTCATCTGGACCTGCCAGCCGGAGGCGCCCTGGGTGTCGAAGACGGCCTGCGCCTTCTTCACCTCGGTGCCGTCGACGGCGACCGGGCCGAGGATGTACTTGTACCAGACCTTCCTGATCTGGCCGCAGGCGATGGTGGGCTCGCCGGGCTTGGCGGCGCCTCCGACCTTGGCCCGCTCGGCGGGCTTGGTGCAGTCCAGGGCGGCGTACTGCGCCTGGAGCTTGGCGGCGGCGGTGGCGGCGCTGGAGGAGCCCGAGGGGGTGGCCGAGGGGGTGGCCGACGGCTTGGTGCTGCCGGAGGCGGACGAGCTCGGCGTGGGGGTGGAGCCGGCCTTCAGCGCGTCGCTGACGGCACGGCCCTGGGAGGTCGCCGAGGCCTTGGGCGACGGGGAGCCCGAGGAGGACGAGGACGCCTTCTGGTTGGAGGAGGCACTGGTGGAGGGGCTCGTGCCCGGCTTCGGCGAGGAGCCGCCGCTGGGGGTCGCGCTCGGCGACGGGGTCTGCGTGGCGCCGGCGCTGGGCTCGCTGGCCAGGACCGGGCGGAAGTACAGCTTGGCGGTGGTGCCGACCTGCTGCTGGGCCTCCTTGGAGTTGGTGCCCTTGGGGATGTTGACGATGATGTTGTCGGTCCCCTGGGTCTGCACCTCCGCCTCGGAGACGCCGAGGCCGTTGACACGGCGGTTCATGATGTCGACCGCGGTGTCCATGTTGGCCTTGTTGATCGCGGACCCCTGGTCGGCCTTCGCCTTGAGCGTGATGCTCGTGCCACCGGCGAGGTCGATGCCGAGACGCGGAGTCTTGTTCCCGGACAGGAACATGCCTCCGGTGAGCGCCACGATGGCGATCAGGATGAGGGCCAGCGAGCGCCCTGGCTTGCTCTGGGCGCTCGCGCTCCGGCCCCTCTTGGGTGCTGCCACCTTCTCGTACTCCCTCTCGGGCCGCCCCACGCGGTCGGCGCGGTCGGCCATGACATGGTGTCGGGCTGTTCCGTGCGGGAAACAGACGCCCGGTGGTGCGCGGGGCGTGATCGTGCCGCGCAGCGCACCACCGGGGCGTGACTACTTCGCGTCGGAGTCGCCGTCGGTCTTCTTCGGCTCGTCGTCCGCCTTGGCCTCGGCGGCCTCGGCCGTGTCGGTGCCGTCCTCGTCGGCGTCCTTCTTACCGAGGTCGACGGCCTTGTCGTCGGAGGCGGCGGCAGCGGGCGAGTCGGACTCGTCGCTCTCGGTGAGGGAGGAGGCGTCGTCCGGGACGATGTCGGCGTCGGACTTCAGGTCGTGCTCGATGCCGTGGACGATGCGGTTGTACTCGTCGTCGGTGAGGACGGCACCGATCGCGTTCTTGGCGAAGAGGAGCTCGACGCCCGGGCCGGCGTCGAGGAGGACCGTGTCCTCGTTGACCTCCTTGACCGTCGCGTACATTCCCCCGATCGTGCGGACACCGGAGCCGGGCTGCATCTCGTTCCGCATGGTGGCGGCCTGCTGCTGCTTCTTCTTGGCCGAGCGCGTCATCAGGAACATTGCCGCGATGAGCACGATGAAGGGGAGAAGGGTAAAGGCATTCACGGGACGGGGTTTCCTTCGCGCGACCGCGACGGAGAGCGGCCTGTTGATGGGGGTGTGGGTCGGCGCCGCCCGCGAAGGCGGCATCGGCGGAGTCTAAGCGAGTCCGCGTGCATGGAACAACGCTCAGCATTGCACCTGAGTTCCTGCCGAGGCCAATGCCCTCGCCGTCCGGAGACGACGTCGCGCCGTCAGGTCCCGAACAGGTCCTGTTGTCCGTTTCCCCCGGTCGTCCCCCCGGTCGTCGCCCCGCTCGCCGAGGGCGGTGGGGTCAGGCCGAGGTGCGCCCAGGCGGCCGGGGTGGCGACCCGGCCGCGCGGCGTGCGGGCCAGCAGGCCCTCCCGGACGAGGAACGGTTCGGCGACCTCCTCGACGGTCTCCCGCTCCTCCCCCACCGCGACGGCCAGCGTGGACAGGCCGACCGGGCCGCCGCCGAAGAGCTTCAGCAGGGCCTGGAGGACGGCGCGGTCGAGTCGGTCGAGGCCGCGCGCGTCGACCTCGTAGACGGCCAGGGCCGCCGCGGCGATCTCACGGGTGATCACGCCGTCCGCCTTGACCTGCGCATAGTCGCGGACGCGGCGCAGCAGACGGTTGGCGATGCGGGGGGTGCCCCGGGAGCGGCCGGCGATCTCGGCGGCGCCGTCCGGCTCGATCTCCACGTCCAGCAGGCTCGCCGAGCGGTGCACGACCCGCTCCAGCTCGTGCGGCTCGTAGAACTCCATGTGCGCGGTGAAGCCGAAGCGGTCGCGCAGCGGGGGCGGCAGCAGGCCCGCACGCGTGGTGGCGCCGACCAGGGTGAACGGCGGCAGCTCCAGCGGGATCGCGGTGGCGCCGGGGCCCTTGCCGACGATGACGTCGACGCGGAAGTCCTCCATCGCCATGTACAGCATCTCCTCGGCGGGCCGGGACATGCGGTGGATCTCGTCGAGGAAGAGCACCTCGCCCTCCTGGAGGGAGGAGAGGATCGCGGCGAGGTCGCCGGCGTGCTGGATGGCGGGGCCGGAGGTGATCCGGATGGGGGCGCCCATCTCGGCCGCGATGATCATCGACAGGGTGGTCTTGCCGAGACCGGGCGCGCCGGACAGGAGTACGTGGTCGGCGGTGGCGCCCCGCGCGCGTGCGGCCCGCAGGACGAGGTCGAGCTGTTCGCGGACCTTCTCCTGGCCGATGAACTCGCCGAGGTCCTTGGGGCGCAGGGCGGCCTCGACCGCCTGGTCCTCCCGGTCGGCGGACGCACCGACGAGCCGCTCGGGGGCGGGGGTGTCGGCCGTGTCGTCCCAGTTCATGTGATGTGTGCCTTCGGCTAGGGGGTCAGCGGGCGCGGTTCAGGGTCTGCAGAGCGGACTTCAGCAGCTGTCCGACCTGCGGGGTGCCGCCCGCGGCTTCGGCCTGGGGCGCCACCGCGGCCACGGCCTCGTCGGCCTCGCGGGTGGCGTAGCCGAGGCCGATGAGGGCCGCGTGCAGCTGGTCCCGCCAGCCCTGGCTGACCGGGGCGCCGACCACGGGCGCGCCGAGGGGTTCGCCGAGCCGGTCCTTCAGCTCCAGCAGCAGCTTCTGGGCGCCCTTCTTGCCGATGCCGGGGACGGCGGTGAGCGCCTTCTCGTCACCGGTGGCGACGGCGCGCCGCAGCGCGTCCGGCGTGTGCACGGCGAGCATGGCCTGGGCCAGGCGCGGGCCGACACCGCTCGCGGTCTGCAGCAGCTCGAAGACCTGGCGCTCGTCGTCGTCGGCGAAGCCGTACAGGGTCAGCGAGTCCTCACGGACGACGAGGGAGGTGTGCAGCTTGGCCGGCTTGCCGATGCGGAGCGTGGACAGCGTGTTCGGCGTGCACTGGACGGCCATGCCCACCCCGCCTACCTCGACGACCGCGGCGTCCGGGGCGAGCGCGGCGACCGTGCCGCTGACGAAGGCGATCATGCCGTACGGCCTTTCGTTGCGTGGACTGTCTGGCGGGCCACCGCCTGCTGGAGCCGGTTCTGCGCGGGGGCGCGCCAGATGTGGCAGATGGCGAGCGCGAGGGCGTCGGCGGCGTCGGCCGGCTTCGGTGGCGCGGAGAGCCGGAGCAGCCGGGTGACCATGGCACCGACCTGCGCCTTGTCGGCGCGTCCGGAGCCGGTGACGGCGGCCTTGACCTCGCTCGGCGTGTGCAGCGCGACGGGGATGCCGCGACGGGCGGCGCACAGCATGGCCACGGCGCTGGCCTGGGCGGTGCCCATCACCGTGCGCACGTTGTGCTGGCTGAAGACGCGCTCGACGGCGACGAACTCGGGCCGGTGCTCCTCCAGCCACTGTTCGATGCCCTGCTCGACGGCGAGGAGGCGGTGGCTGAGGTCGGCGTCCACGGGCGTGCGCACGACACCGACGCCGAGCATGGTGAGCGGGCGGCCCGCGACCCCCTCGACGACGCCGACACCACACCGGGTCAGCCCCGGATCCACCCCCAGTACCCGCACCGAACCCTTCCCTTCCCGACT
This sequence comes from Streptomyces puniciscabiei, assembly GCF_006715785.1. Taxonomy (NCBI): domain Bacteria; kingdom Bacillati; phylum Actinomycetota; class Actinomycetes; order Kitasatosporales; family Streptomycetaceae; genus Streptomyces; species Streptomyces puniciscabiei. The sequence goes on along the minus strand of NZ_VFNX01000001.1, from coordinate 5,943,472 downwards.
CGCTCAGCTGTTTGTGCAGGCTATCGGGTGCCACTGACAATGACGGCGGGCCGGTGGTACGTGTCCCACCGGCCCGCCGTGATTCCGCTGAACCCGCGGAGCGTTACGCGTCGACCTTCTCCATGATCTCGTCGCTCACGTCGAAGTTGGCGAACACGTTCTGCACGTCGTCGCTGTCCTCGAGCGCGTCGATCAGCTTGAAGATCTTCTTGGCGCCCTCCTCGTCCAGCTCGACCTGCATGGTCGGGACGAAGTTGGCCTCGGCGGACTCGTAGTCGATGCCGGCCTCCTGGAGGGCGGTGCGGACCGCCACCAGGTCGGTCGCCTCGCTGATGACCTCGAAGTTCTCGCCGAGGTCGTTGACTTCCTCGGCACCGGCGTCCAGGACGGCGCCGAGGACGTCGTCCTCGGTCAGCTCACCCTTGGGGACGATGACGACGCCCTTGCGGTTGAACAGGTACGACACCGAGCCCGGGTCGGCCATCGAGCCGCCGTTGCGGGTCATGGCGACGCGGACGTCGGAGGCGGCGCGGTTGCGGTTGTCGGTGAGGCACTCGATGAGCACCGCGACGCCGTTCGGGCCGTAGCCCTCGTACATGATCGTCTCGTAGTCGGCGCCGCCGGCCTCCAGGCCCGCGCCGCGCTTGACCGCGGAGTCGATGTTCTTGTTCGGGACCGACTGCTTCTTCGCCTTCTGGATGGCGTCGTACAGCGTCGGGTTGCCGTCCGGGTCGGCACCGCCCATGCGGGCCGCGACCTCGATGTTCTTGATCAGCTTCGCGAAGAGCTTGCCGCGCTTGGCATCGATCACGGCCTTCTTGTGCTTCGTCGTGGCCCATTTAGAGTGGCCGGACATCTGCCTGTCTCCTTCGCGTAACCAATCTCTGTACGAACGTCAGAGATCCTACAAGGACTCTCACGCTCGGTTGGCGCGCACCATGTCGACGAACAGGGAGTGCACGCGGTGGTCGCCGGTCAGTTCCGGGTGGAACGACGTGGCGAGCGCGTTGCCCTGACGGACGGCGACGATGTGACCGTCGTGCTCGGCGAGCACCTCGGCCCCGGCGCCGACGGACTCCACCCAGGGGGCGCGGATGAAGACGCCCTCCACAGGATCGCCCGGGACGCCCTTGACGTCGACCGCGGCCTCGAACGACTCGTTCTGCCGGCCGAAGGCGTTGCGGCGCACGATCATGTCGATGCCGCCGATGGTCTCCTGGCCCGAGCGCGGGTCGAGGATCTTGTCGGCGAGCATGATCATGCCCGCGCAGGTGCCGTAGACGGGCATTCCGTCGGCCACGCGCGCGCGAAGGGGCTCCATCACGCCGAAGAGGATGGCCAGCTTGGAGATGGTGGTGGACTCGCCGCCGGGCAGGACGAGACCGTCGACCTCGGCGAGTTCCTCGGGGCGCCGCACCGGCCTGGCCACGGCGTCGGCCGCGGCCAGGGCGATGAGGTGCTCCCGTACGTCGCCCTGGAGGGCCAGGACGCCTATGACGGGTGCGTCAGTCATCTGTTCGTGCAGTCCTCTGGGGTCTACCGGGGTGGATCACCAGCCGCGGTTCGCGTAGCGCTCGGTCTCGGGAAGGGTGTCGCAGTTGATGCCGACCATGGCCTCGCCGAGGTTGCGCGACGCGTCCGCGATGATCTTCGGGTCGTCGTAGAAGGTGGTGGCCTTCACGATGGCGGCGGCGCGCTTGGCCGGGTCGCCGGACTTGAAGATGCCCGAGCCGACGAACACGCCCTCGGCGCCGAGCTGGCGCATCAGGGCCGCGTCGGCCGGGGTGGCGACGCCGCCGGCGGAGAAGAGGACCACCGGGAGCTTGCCCAGCTCGGCGACCTCCTTGACCAGCTCGTACGGGGCGCGCAGCTCCTTGGCGGCGGCGTACAGCTCGTGGTTGTCGAAGCCGCGCAGCTTGGCGATCTCGTTCTTGATCTGGCGCAGGTGGCGGACCGCCTCGACCACGTTGCCCGTGCCGGCCTCGCCCTTGGAGCGGATCATCGCGGCGCCCTCGGCGATGCGGCGCAGGGCCTCGCCCAGGTTGGTGGCACCACACACGAACGGGGTGGTGAAGGCCCACTTGTCGGAGTGGTTGACCTCGTCGGCCGGGGTGAGGACCTCGGACTCGTCGATGTAGTCGACGCCGAGGGACTGCAGCACCTGGGCCTCGACGAAGTGGCCGATGCGGGACTTGGCCATGACCGGGATCGAGACGGCGTTGATGATGCCCTCGATCATGTCCGGGTCGGACATACGGGCGACACCGCCGTCCTTGCGGATGTCGGCCGGGACCCGCTCCAGGGCCATGACGGCGACGGCGCCCGCGTCCTCGGCGATCTTCGCCTGCTCCGGCGTGACGACGTCCATGATCACGCCGCCCTTGAGCTGCTCGGCCATGCCACGCTTCACGCGCGCGGTGCCGATCTCGGGAGCCTGGTTCTCGATGGTGGACACGGGTGACCTCACTGATGGGAAAGAGGGTTTGCTGCACCGACGAGGAAACGTCAGTGGAGCAGGCCACAGCAAGGGCCAATGGCAAGCCGGTGGATCCTTTTCGCCGACCCGGGCCTCAGGAGACCCGCTCGACCAGGGCGGCCGGCGGCTCGTCGTCCATCTCGAAGGCCAGCGGGAACGGGGCGTGGCCGGCCAGCCGGAACCAGCGGACCTTGCGGTGTTCGCGGAGCCTGCGGGCGGCTCCCACGGCGTCGTTGTGGAAGCGGCGGGCCATCGGGACCCTGCGGACGGCCTCGGCCAGCTCACGGGCCGCTTCGTCGCCCCCAGGGGCCTCGCGTACGGCCTCCACCTGGCCCGGGTCCTCGAAGACCGCGCGCAGCGCCTGGCTCAGCTCGCTCTCGGCGACCTCCCGCTGCTCCTCCTCCGCCTGCCGGGCGGCGTGCGCGGCCTCGTACAGCACGATCGAGGCGGCCGGGTCCAGCACGCCCGAGGTGGCCAGTTCCTGCGCGACGGAGGCCCGGCGCAGCAGCTGCGCGTCGAGCGCGGCGCGCGCGGCGTCCATCCGCACGTGCAGCCGGTCCAGCCGCCCGGCCGTCCAGCTCAGGTACACGCCGATCGCGACGAGCGCGACAAGGATCCAGATGAGGGTTGCGGTCACGCCGGAAGGCTATCGGCTGCCGGAACCCGCCCCTCCTGGCGATCCCACACCGGCTACGGCCGCCGTCGGCCGGGTCGACGCGGCCTGGCCTCGGACGCCACGCTGCGGGTGGTTCGGGCCGATCGCGGGTCTGCACCTGCGGTGCGCCGAAGGGCCACGAGCCGAGACCGGGGCCGCGCCGGGCCGCCCGTGGTCGAGGCTGCCCCGCGTTCGGGGGGACGCGGGCCCGTGGAGGGACCGGCACTCGGACCCGTGCGGAGCATCTGCGCCGCCCTGGTTCTCGCAGGCAAAGGCACAGGCGGCGGTCGGCCGACATGGAGCGCGCGGGGCCCCGGTCGCACACAACCGCCGCCCCGGACCGACCGGACCCGCGCCGACGGCCCGAGTCCCGCACCCGTCCGTACCGTGCCCACAACCCAAGCCACGGACCGCCAACCCCGCGCCCACAGCCCCAGCCACGCGCCGGACCGACCCGCGCCGCAGCCTCAGTCCCGGGCCCGCCTGAACCGCGCCGCAGCCTCAGTCCCGGCCCTGCCCGACCCACGCCCACAGCCCAGGCCTCCAACCGCGCCCACATCCTCGGTCCCGAACGAGGCCACCCCACGCCCACAGCCCAAGCCCCGGACCCGCCCGAACCACGCCCCCGGCCTCGGTCCCGAACCGGCCCGACCCCACGCCCACAGCCCCAGCCACGCGCCGCACCGACCCGCGCCACAGCCTCAGTCCCGCGCCGGCCGGACCGCACGGCGCCTCAGTCCCGAGCCAGCTCGAACCGCGCCACAGCCTCAGTCCCGGCCCTACGCAGCCCACGCCCGCGGCCCAAGCCCCCAACCACGCCCGCGGCCTCGGTTCCGTACCCGCCTGACCGCGCCCCAGCCCAAGCCACGGAGCCGCCCGACCCCACGCCCACAGCCCAAGCTGCGGACCGTCCGCGGCCCCGGTCCCGAACCGGCCCGACCCTGCGCCCACAACCCAAGCCACGGACCGCCAACCCCACGCCCACAGCCCCAGCCACGCGCCGCACCGACCCGCGCCACAGCCTCAGGCCCGAGCCGACCCGACCCGCGCCGCAGCCTCAGGCCCGGGCCGACCCGGCACGCGCCGCGGGGTCAGTCCCGGGCGAGGCCGAAGCGGGCACGCAGGCCCGTCGTTCGTTCGTCCGCCGCGACCGCCGCCGCGCCGGTCGTCACGGTCTCGTAGACGGACAGGATGTCGGCGCCGACCGTCGACCAGTCGAACCGCCGGACATGGGCGCTGCCGCGTTCGCGCAGTTCGGTGCGGCGGGCCGGGTCCGCCAGAAGCCGTACGGCGGCCGTGGCGAGGGCATCGGCGTTCTCGTTGGCGAAGACCTCGCCCGCCTCGCCCTGGTCGAGGACCTGCACGAAGGCGTCGAGGTCGGAGGCGAGCACGGGCGCGCCCGCGGACATCGCCTCGACCAGGATGATGCCGAAGCTCTCGCCGCCGGTGTTGGGCGCGACGTACAGGTCGACGCTGCGCAGCAGGCGTGCCTTGTCCTCGTCGCTGATCATGCCGAGGAACTCGACGCGTGAGCGCAGCTCCTTCGGCAGGTCCTCGACGGCCGCCTCCTCGTCGCCCCGGCCGGCGACCAGAAGACGGGTCTGCGGGCGGGCGTCCAGGATCTTCGGCAGGGCCTCCATCAGGACCGGCAGGCCCTTGCGGGGCTCGTCGATGCGGCCGATGAACCCGATGGTGTCGCCCTGCCACTGGGGCTTCGGCTCGGCCTTGGCGAAGAAGTCCACGTCGACGCCGTTGGGGATGACCACCGCGTCCCCGCCGAGGTGTTCGACCAGCGTCCGGCGGGCGTACTCGCTGACCGCGATCCGGGCGCTGATCTTCTCCAGGGCCGCCTGCAGGATGGCGTACGCGGCGATCATCGCGCGCGAGCGGGGGTTGGAGGTGTGGAAGGTGGCCACGATCGGGCCGGAGGCCGCCCAGCAGGTCAGCAGGCCCAGCGAGGGCGAGGTCGGCTCGTGGATGTGGACCACGTCGAAGGCGCCCTCGTGCAGCCAGCGCCGCACCCGCGCGGCCGACAGGAAGCCGAAGTTCAGGCGGGCCACCGAGCCGTTGTAGGGCACCGGGACGGCGCGGCCGGCCGAGACGACGTACGGCGGCAGCGGGGTGTCGTCGTCGGCCGGGGCGAGCACGGAGACGTCGTGGCCGAGCCGGAGGAAGTACTCGGCGAGGTCGCGGATGTGGAACTGGACGCCGCCGGGCACGTCCCAGGAGTACGGGCAGACGATCCCGATTCTCACGAGGGTCCCTTCGCGGGGTCGAGGTCGGCGAGCCACAGCCGCTGCAGCATGTGCCAGTCCTCCGGATGGTCGGCGATCCCGGTGGCGAAGGCGTCGGCCAGCGCCTGTGTCATGACAGACGTCTTCTCCGCCCGGGTACCTGACTCGGGTACCTCGACCGGGGGATGCACACGGCCCTGCATGACGGGCGAGTCGTCGTACCAGAGCGTGACCGGGAGCAGCAGCGCGCCGGTCTGCTGGGCGAGCAGGGCCGGGCCCGCGGGCATCCGGGTCTTCTCGCCGAAGAAGTCGACCTCGACGCCGGAGGCGGACAGGTCCCGGTCGGCGACCAGGCAGACCAGGCCGCCGTCGCGCAGCCTGCGGGCCAGGGTGCCGAAGGCGGAGCCGCCGCTGTGCGGCAGGACCTCCATGCCGAGGCCCTCGCGGTAGGCGACGAAACGGTCGTACAGCGTCTCGGGCTTCAGGCGCTCGGCGACCGTCGTGAACGGCGTCTGGAGCTTGGTGGTGACCCAGGCGCCGGCCAGGTCGTAGTTGGCCATGTGCGGCAGCGCGAGGATCACACCCCCGCCGGCGGCCAGCCCGTCGGTCAGGAAATGTATGTCCTTGGGGTCGAAGCCCGACTTCACGCGCTCGCGGCTCCAGGCGGGCAGCCGGAAGGACTCCATCCAGTAGCGCAGGTACGACCGCATGCCCGCGCGGGACAGCTCGCGCAGCCGCTCCGGGCCGGCGTCGGGCAGCACGCGCGCGTAGTTGGATTCCAGGCGCTGTACGCCCTTGCCCCGCTGCTTCCAGGCGAGGTCGGCGATGGACTGGCCGAGACGGACCGCGACGGGTTCCGGGAGCTTCTTGACGGTGCTCCAGCCGAGCCCGTACAGCGCGTCGGTGAGCCGTTCGCCGGCGCTCATTTCGCGGCCTCACTGGGGCTCTGCCGGGCCGCTTCGGCCTCGGCCTCGGCGGACTCGCGGCGGACGGTGACGACGCGCTGGACCAGCGTGACGAGGCTGCCGACGGCCACGATCCACAGGGCGATCGGCAGCAGCCACTGGATGCCGGGCACACCGAACTTGTGCAGGCCCGCGAAACCGGCCGCGACCAGCGAGATCACCAGCCGTTCGGCGCGTTCGACCAGGCCGTTGACGGCGACCGGCAGCCCGATCGACTCGCCGCGCGCCTTGGTGTACGACACCACCTGGCCGCTGGCCAGGCAGAAGATCGAGACGGCGCACAGCGCGTTGTTGTTTCCGTTGCCGGCGTACCAGAGCGCGAAGCCGCCGAAGATGGCGCCGTCGGCGACCCGGTCGAGGGTGGAGTCCAGGAAGGCGCCCCAGCGGCTGGAGCGGCCCAGCTGGCGGGCCATGTTGCCGTCGACCAGGTCGGAGAAGACGAACAGGGTGATCACGACCGTGCCCCAGAAGAACTCGCCCCGGGGGTAGAAGACCAGCGCGCCCGCGACCACACCGGCCGTGCCGATGAGCGTGACCGTGTCGGGGCTCACGCCCCGGCGGATGAGAAACGCGGCGAACGGTGTGAGGACACGCGTGAAGAATGCACGCGCGTACTTGTTCAGCATGGCCTTCCCGACGGTCGGTGTCGCCGCGGCCCCTGGTGGCCTCCGGCTGGCCCATCGTAGCCACGCGCGTGTGCGCGTGGCGGGCGGGCACCCGCGGCCCATGGCGTGAACCGGCGCGCGCCGCCGTGCACGGGGCGCGCGGCGGCGCGATCGGCGGCCGCGGCTGTCGTTCGTATGGACGCAGCGTGACGGGAGTGGAAAGCTCGAATAACCGCGGGCGTCGCCGGAGCCGCCAGTGCACGCGGGTCCCGCGTGTCCGCGCCCACAGTGACCTCACCGTGCACGGGAGGCAGGATCATGGGCGACAAGACTCAGACGCACCACCCCGGGGCCGCCGGCAGGGCTCTGGAGGCCGACCAGCCCGCATCCGTACGGAACGTGGTGCTGGTCGGCCACTCCGGTTCGGGCAAGACGACTCTGGTGGAGGCCCTCGCGCTGGCCGCGGGGGCGGTGAACCGGGCGGGCCGGAAGGAGGACGGCGGCACCGTCTCGGACTACGACGAGATCGAGCACCGGCAGCAGCGCTCCGTACAGCTGTCCCTGGTGCCGGTCGAATGGGACGGCATCAAGATCAACCTGCTCGACACCCCCGGATACGCCGACTTCGTCGGGGAGCTCAGGGCCGGTCTGCGCGCCGCGGACGCGGCCCTCTTCGTCGTCTCGGCCTCGGACGGCGTGGACGGCTCCACCCGGATGGTGTGGGAGGAGTGCGCGGCCGTCGGCATGCCCCGCGCGATCGTGATCACGCACCTGGAGGCCGCGCGCGCGGACTTCGAGGAGATGACCCGGATCTGCGCGGAGGCCTTCGGCGGCGACGACCCCGACGCGGTGCTGCCGCTGTATCTGCCGCTGCGCGGTCCCGAGGGTCCCGACGGGCACGCGCCCGTGACCGGGCTGATCGGGCTGCTCTCGCAGAAGCTGTTCGACTACTCGACCGGGGAGCGCAAGGAGTCCGAGCCCGGCGAGGACCAGCTGCCGGACATCGAGGAGGCCCGTAACCGGCTCATCGAGGGGATCATCGCCGAGAGCGAGGACGAGACCCTCATGGACCGCTATCTCGGCGGTGAGCAGGTCGACGTCAAGACGCTGATCCAGGACCTGGAGCGGGCCGTCGCCCGCGGCTCGTTCTTCCCCGTCCTGGCGGCCGCCCCAGCCGCCGAGGGCGCCAAACAGGGGCTCGGCACGGTCGAGTTGCTGGAGCTGGTCACGGGCGGGTTCCCGACCCCGTTCGAGCACCCGCTGCCCGAGGTCACCACCATCGACGGCAAGCCGCGCGAGCTGAAGCCGTGCGACACCGGCGGCCCGCTGGTCGCCGAGGTCGTCAAGACCTCCTCCGACCCCTACGTCGGCCGCGTCTCCCTGGTGCGCGTCTTCTCCGGCACCCTGCGCCCCGACCAGACGGTGCACGTCTCCGGGCACGGGCTCGCCGACCGCGGCCACGAGGACCACGACGTCGACGAGAAGGTCGGCGCCCTGTCCATGCCGTTCGGCAAGCAGCAGCGCCCGGTGACGCACGCCGTCGCCGGCGACCTGGTGTGCGTGGCCAAGCTCGGCCGGGCCGAGACCGGGGACACGCTCTCCGCGAAGGACGACCCGCTGCTGATGGAGCCCTGGCGGATGCCGGACCCGCTGCTGCCGCTCGCCATCCAGGCGCACAGCAAGGCCGACGAGGACAAGCTCTCGCAGGGCCTCGCCCGGCTGGTGGCCGAGGATCCGACCATGCGTCTGGAGCAGAACCAGGACACCCACCAGGTGGTCCTGTGGTGCCTGGGCGAGGCGCACGCGGACGTCGCCCTGGAGCGGCTGCGCAGCCGCTACGGCGTGCAGGTCGACGTCGTCCCGCACAAGGTCTCCCTGCGGGAGACGTTCGCGAACAGGGCCACCGGGCGCGGGCGGCATGTGAAGCAGTCCGGCGGGCACGGGCAGTACGCCATCTGCGAGATCGAGGTGGAGCCGCTGCCCGGCGGCTCGGGCATCGAGTTCGTGGACAAGGTGGTCGGCGGCGCCGTACCGCGGCAGTTCATCCCGTCCGTGGAGAAGGGCGTACGGGCACAGGCCGCCAAGGGCGTCGCCGCGGGATACCCGCTGGTGGACGTGCGGGTCACGCTGCTGGACGGCAAGGCGCACTCGGTGGACTCCTCCGACGCCGCCTTCCAGACCGCGGGCGCGCTCGCGCTGCGCGAGGCGGCGGCGGGCGCTCGGATCCATCTGCTGGAGCCGGTGGCCGAGGTGTCCGTGCTGGTCGGCGACGACTATGTGGGCGCCGTCATGAGCGACCTGTCCAGCCGGCGCGGCCGGGTGCTCGGCACCGAACAGGTGGGTTCCGGGCGGACCGTGATCAAGGCGGAGGTGCCCGAGTTCGAGATCGGCAGGTACGCCGTCGACCTGCGCTCGCTGTCGCACGGCACGGCACGGTTCGACCGCTCCTACGCCCGGCACGAGCCGATGCCGCCGCAGATCGCCGAGCGGATCCGCGAACAGGCGGGTGAGAACGGATAGTTCGGCACCCGCGAGCCGGGTGCGCGGGCGGGCGGCTTCGGCCGTCCGCCCGCCGGTTGTCGGTGGCGGCGGATACGCTGATCACCTGATCGCGTCGTGCCGCAGTCGTCCGGTTGTGACGGGTAATCGGCGCGTCGGCCTGTTCAACAGGTGTGCGGAGCGAGGAAGTCGGGAAGGCCGCAGGAGCGACACCGGCGGCGATGGGGGCGGGAATGTCGTTGGGAACGGAGTGGGACGGGCCACAGGTACCCGTCTCGGGCGACGCGAGTCAGGCGGCGACCGCCGCGCTGGCCTCCGCGGCGTACCGGGACAGCCCGCTGGAGGAGATCAAGAAGGCCGACAACGAGTGGCACCAGTCGACCCTCAAGCCCGGCAGGATCGCACTGCTGCGGCCCAATCTCGGTGAGGCGTTCTCGCGGGCCGTGGTCGCCCGGATGCTCGCTCCCGACCGCAAGCCGCTCATCCAGTCCTTCGGCTCCGAGCCGCAGTTCGTCGTCGAGCACTGCCTCGCGGCCAACAACATCCGCCGGGAACGCGACAACCGCCTGACCGCGGTGACGGTCCTGTGCGGGGTGCTCTTCCTGCCCGGGCTGATCGCCTGGCTGCTCGTCTTCCAGCTGCGCACGTTCGTCGCCAGGAGCGAGGACAGGCGCGCGGGTGCACTCGGCACCGCCCTGCTGCTGGGTGTCGGTCTGCTCGCCGCTCTGTTCCTGATCAAGATGCCGTTCAGCGGATTCTGGGCGTGGTACTCACGGGGGTGCGTCGTGCTCCCCGTGCTCGGCTGGTTCTGGGCCAAGCAGATCTGCGAGCGCACGGCCAAGGACCTGCGGGCCCGCTGGGGCGGCCTGCTGTCGGGCACCAGCGTCGGCGCCAAGGTGCCCGAGGCCGTGCCGCGGGGTCCCGGCCAGACCGCGGCCGAGGAGCTGCGCCAGTCGCTGGCCCGGCTGAGCGCCGAGCAGCAGTCCAACTCGGTCTTCTACGCCGGCCCCAAGGGCATACTCGGCATGGGCACCCGCTGGGGTTCCTGGCAGCTCGCCGAGGATCTGGTGCCCGCCGACCCGACCCGGGAGATCCACCCCTTCCGCAGCTGGGACGTCGTACGCGCGATCCACGACCAGCTCGCCCTGCTGGAGCGCGGCCCGCTGAACACCGGCGGTTTCCCCAAGCCGTCCATCAAGCACTGGATCGTCACGCCGATCGGCGAGAAGGCCACGGAGGTGGCCCGGCCCGGGGGCACCGACGTCGAGGCCTTCCAGGTCAAACCGCACGCGATACAGGAGATCTGCAACAAGCAGCAGTTCGGCAGCGGCGACCGGCACTACCTGGGCGTGCAGTGGACGCTGTGGGACGGCCAGCTGGTCCTCACCATGCTGATCACGGTGACGGTGCTGCACGAGACGCTGCGCATCGAGGTCACCGGGCACGCGCTGGGACCGGTGAACCCGCTGTTCACGTCCAAGCCCGAGCCGCCGAGCAAGGAGGTCGCCAAGTCGCTCAAGCCGTGGGAGACCAGGAAGATCATGCTGCCGCTGGTCACCACGGACGAGGTGGTCCGGCTCGCGACACGGGCCCCGCTGAGCTGGTACCCGCCGCTGCTCAACTGGCTCGGCGGCTCGCTGGTCCTGCCGGAGCCGTTCGGTCTGCGGCACGCCTGGGCGGACCAGCCCTGGCGGCACCGCTTCATGGCCGACGACGCGCTGCGCGCGGCCACGCCGGTGCTGCGGGTGGTGCACTCGGCGGCGATCAGGGTGCTGGAGGAGAACGGCGTGGACACGGAGAAGTTCGGCACGCGGTCGGCGTTCCTCAGCACGCAGGTGCAGGATCCGCTGCCGAAGAAGGCGGACCTCTACGACGCGTAGGCCTCCGGCGGTCCGGCCGCTGCGGGTGCCTGGTGGGTGCCGTCCCTGGGGGCTGCCGCCCCCCAGACCCCTGCTTCGGCCGTGGACGGCCTCGTCCTGGACCGCCGGACGGGCTGCTCGATGCCGGCCGGCAACAAGGGATCACGCCCTGGGCCAGGCCTCCGCCAGCATCTTCCGCGTGTCCGCCAGCAGCTGCGGCAGCACCTTCGTGTGGCCGACCACCGGCATGAAGTTCGTGTCGCCGCCCCAGCGCGGGACGATGTGCTGGTGCAGGTGGGCGGCGATGCCGGCACCCGCGACGGTGCCCTGGTTCATGCCGATGTTGAAGCCGTGCGCGCCGGACGCGGTGCGCAGGGCCGTCATCGCCTGCTTGGTCAGCTCGGCGAGCTCCGCGGTCTCCGGACCGGTCAGGTCCGTGTAGTCGGCGACATGGCGGTAGGGGACCGTCATCAGATGACCGCCGTTGTACGGGTAGAGGTTGAGGACGGCGTACACGTGCTCACCACGCCGGACGATCAGTCCGTCCTCGTCGGACTTGGCCGGGATCACGCAGAAGGGACAGCCGTCGTCGGCCCCCGGACCGGTCGGCTTGTTCTCGCCCTGGATGTAGGCCATCCGGTGGGGCGTCCACAGGCGCTGGAACGCGTCCTGCGTCCCCACTCCGATCTGCTGCTCCGGCTCACTCGTCATGCTAGGCAGCATATGGCTTCGCCCGTTCGCGGCGTGTCGCCGGGGCGGTGGGAGGAAGGTCACCGGCCAAGCTTGGCCGGTGGACGACGACAGCCGTTCGGTGCGCTGGACGCAGCGCACCGAGATCCCGCTCTTCGTGGCGTCGCTGGTCTTCCTGACGGCGTATGCCACGCATGTCCTGGCCACGGGCATGCCCCCCTTCTGGCATGTCGTGTGTCTGTCCGTGATGCTGGGCCTCTGGCTGGTGTTCGCGGCGGACTACGCGGTGCGCTGGCGGCTCAGCGGGCAGGGTCTGCGGTTCGTCACCACACATCTGCTGCACACAGTGGTGGTCCTCCTGCCGCTGCTGCGTCCCCTGCGGATCGTCCCGCTCTACGACGCCGTCCAGCGGAAGGCCGGGCAGCCCCGGCTCTCGCTGCACGCGCGCGTGATCTCCTACGCCGGGCTGTCCACCGTACTGCTCGGCTTCTCCGGTGCCCTCGCCGTCTACCAGGCGGAACGCGGGGCGCCCGGCGCCACCATGCACACCTTCGGGGACGCCGTGTGGTGGGCCGCGTCGACCCTCACCACGGTCGGCTACGGGGACATCACCCCGGTCACCGCGATGGGCCGGGTGATCGCGACCGGCATGATGATCGGCGGCCTCGCCCTGCTGGGCGCGGTGACGGGCTCGTTCTCGTCCTGGCTGATGCAGACCTTCTCGCGCGAGGGCGACGAGAAGCCCCCGGGACGTTGAACCCCCGGGGGCCTTCGTACGCGAGCGGGCGCCGGATCAGACCTGGGCCCGCTCCTCGACGACCTGCGCGATCTTCGCGATGGCCTCGTCGAACGGGATGCCGTTCTCCTGGGAGCCGTCGCGGTAGCGGAAGGACACCGAGCCGTTCGACATGTCCTCGTCGCCCGCGATGACCATGAAGGGCACCTTCTGCTTCTGGGCGTTGCGGATCTTCTTCTGCATGCGGTCCGAGGAGGAGTCCACCTCGACGCGCAGGCCCTTCTTCCGGGCCGCCGCGGCGAACTTCTCCAGGTACTCCACGTGTGCGTCGCCGATCGGGATGCCGAGCGCCTGGACCGGGGCGAGCCACGCCGGGAAGGCGCCCGCGTAGTGCTCCAGGAGGACCGCGAAGAACCGCTCGATGGAGCCGAAGAGCGCGCGGTGGATCATGACCGGGCGCTGCTTGGAGCCGTCGGGGCCGGTGTACTCCAGGTTGAACCGCTCGGGCAGGTTGAAGTCGAGCTGGATGGTCGACATCTGCCAGGTCCGGCCGATGGCGTCCTTGGCCTGGACGGAGATCTTCGGGCCGTAGAAGGCGGCGCCGCCCGGGTCGGGCACGAGGGGCAGGCCCTGCTTCTCGGCGACCTGGCGCAGGGTCTCGGTCGCCTCCTCCCAGACCTCGTCGGAGCCGACGAACTTCTCCGGGTCCTTGGTGGACAGCTCCAGGTAGAAGTCGGTCAGGCCGTAGTCGCGCAGCAGGCCGAGGACGAAGGTGAGCGTCTTGTCCAGCTCCTCGGACATCTGCTCACGGGTGCAGTAGATGTGCGCGTCGTCCTGGGTGAAGCCCCGGGCGCGGGTCAGGCCGTGCACGACGCCCGACTTCTCGTACCGGTACACGGTCCCGAACTCGAAGAGGCGCAGCGGCAGTTCGCGGTAGGAGCGGCCGCGCGCGTCGAAGATCAGGTTGTGCATCGGGCAGTTCATGGGCTTGAGGTAGTAGTCCACGCCCTCGTCGAGCTGCATGGGCGGGTACATGCCCTCGGCGTACCAGTCCAGGTGCCCGGACGTCTCGAAGAGCTTCCCCTTCGTCGCGTGCGGGGTGTAGACGAACTCGTAGCCCTCTTCCTCGTGGCGGCGCCGCGAGTAGTCCTCCATGACCCGGCGGACGATGCCGCCCTTGGGGTGGAAGACGGCGAGGCCGGAGCCGATCTGCTCCGGGATGGAGAAGAGGTCCAGCTCGGTGCCGAGCTTGCGGTGGTCGCGCTTCTCGGCCTCGGCGAGGAAGTCCAGGTGCGCCTTCAGCTCGTCCTTGGACGGCCAGGCGGTGCCGTAGATGCGCTGGAGCATCGGGTTCTTCTCGCTGCCGCGCCAGTAGGCGGCCGCGTTGCGCATCAGCTTGAACGCCGGGATGAGGCGGGTCGAGGGCAGGTGCGGACCGCGGCAGAGGTCCTTCCAGCACAGCTCGCCGGTCTTGGCGTCCAGGTTGTCGTAGATCGTCAGCTCGCCGGCGCCGACCTCGACGTCCGCGCCGTCGTCGTGCGACGCCGAGCCCTTGAGGCCGATCAGCTCCAGCTTGTACGGCTCGTCCGCCAGCTCCTCGCGGGCCGCCTCGTCGGTGACGACACGGCGGGAGAAGCGCTGCCCGCGCTTCTGGATCTCCTGCATCTTCTTCTCGATGGCCTTGAGATCCTCGGGCGTGAACGGCTTCTCCACGTCGAAGTCGTAGTAGAAGCCGTCCTTGACGGGCGGGCCGATGCCCAGCTTGGCCTCGGGGAACAGCTCCTGCACGGCCTGCGCCATGACGTGCGCGGTGGAGTGGCGCAGGATGTTCAGGCCGTCCTCGGACGAGATCTCGACGCCCTCGACCTCGTCACCGTCGGACAGCTCGTACGCGAGGTCCTTCAGCTCGCCGCCCACGCGCGCGGCGATGATCGAGCGCTCGCCCGCGAAGAGGTCGGCGGCCGTAGTGCCCGTCGTCACCACGCGTTCTTCCCGCTCGGAATCGCGTTGGATGATCACACGGACGTCTGACACCGGTCTCTCCTGACTGAAGATGGGGTGCGGCGCCGTACCAGGAGCGCGCGCACAGGCGATCGTACCGACCCGACGGCGCCGACCGCGAAACGGTCACCCTCAGTCCCCGCTCCCCTACTGCCTCAGTCCTCGTCCCCGTACGCCTCCCCGCACGCCTCCTCGAAGAAGTCGAGGTTCTCCTGCAGGGACTTCATCAGCCGGTCCCGCTCGCCCTCGTCCACCTGCACGGGTACGACGCCGGAGGCGCCGGTGAGCCGGCGGAAGCCGCCGCGCCGCTCCAGCCTGCCGTGTACCCGCACCGGGAGGCCGACGAGGTGGGCGTGGCCGGCGATGCGGTAGTCCTCCTCGTCCAGGGTGACGCGGACGTGCGGGACGTCGGCGCCGGACAGGACGCGCAGCCGCACGGTGCCCTCGCCGCCGGGTCCGGAGCGGCGCATGCGGATCACGGCGCCGGTGACGCGGACCGGAACGGAGGGTTCGTCGCGCAGGTAGCGGGCGGCGGCCTCGCGCAGCGCGGGCAGGTCGCCGGGTGAGAACTCGACGGGTTCGGCGGAGGGAGCGCAGCCCTCGGGCACGCCGGAGCCGGGTGCCCAGGCGACGGCGATCCTGGCCCCTTCGGTGCCTCGCACGAGCGCGGCCAGCGCCTCGGTCAGCTCGCGGCTGACCCCCGCCTCCACCGCGCCGTCGAAGGCGTCCATGCCTCCGGTGGCCCGCCGGTAGTCGACGGCCTCGCGGGCGGCGTACAGGGCCTGGTGGAGGCGGACGGCGAGGGGGCGGCCGGTGGGCACGGGCACGAAGGCGGTGAGGTGGCGGCCGTCGGCGGCGGGGCCGACGAGGACGTCCTGCAGGAGGGCGGCGGCGGAGCGGCGGTGGCGGGCGCCGTAGTACCCGGCACGCGCGCGTGTGGCGAGCGCGGCGGCGAGCAGCATCTGCCGGGCGGCGCCGCGCAGTTGCCCGTCGGCCGCCCAGGGCGCGGCGCCGACGGGCCCGCTCGGGGTGTCGCGCCACCAGCGGATCTCGTCGCTGGGCACGGCGAGGGAGATCAGCACCTCGCGGGCGGCGGGCGTCCCGCTGCGGGCGAGGGCGTCCAGGGCCTCGCCGAGCAGGTCGTCGCTGTCCGGGAAGGCCCGGCTCTCCGGCACCAGCAGGCTGGTCCCGCCGCCGCCCGGCCCCGGCGGGGTCCAGCGGCCGTAGCGCCCGGGGGCTCCGCCGCGCCGCTGCCAGCCGTGCCGGTGCAGCAGGGCGCCGAGCACGGCGGGGTCGACCTCGGCGGGGTCCGGGGGCCGGTTCCAGGGGAGGTCGTCGGGGTGCGGCCGGACCTGGCGCGGCAGCTCCTCGTACGGACGGCTCCTCATGGCCTGCCTCCCGTCCCGACCCGCGTCATGATCTCGCAGAGCGCCCGGTCGTCGAAGATGCGCGTGGTCGGGATCCGCACGGTGGTCCGGTGCCGGCCGGTGATCGGGTGGCCGGCCAGGTTGACCCAGTAGCAGCAGTGCCTGAGGTCGAGCCGGTCGTGGCTGGCGCGCAGCCAGTCGTCCTGCGAGCGCGGGACGAGCATGACGACCAGGATCTTGTGCACCGAGACGGGTGTGCGGGCGAGCTTGCGCAGATGGTCGTTGTCGAGGGTGAAGGAGAAGGTGCGGCCCGGAGGGTTCGGCGCGACCTGGTACGTGGCCTTCAGCTGCACCTTGATGGTCACCTCGTCGTCGACGGTGTGTCCGGGCGCGCTGTGGCTGACGTGCCAGTCGATGCCGTTGTCCGGGAAGGGCTGGGACAGCGAGCAGCCGGCCGCGGCGGCGACCGCGTGCAGATAGCCGACCTGCAGTGTCTCCATGCAGGCCGTGGTGGCGAGCGTGCCGCGGAGGGGGCCCGTGCGATCGGGCAGCAGCCCGCCCCGCTCGGGCTGCGCAATGGCCATGACCAACAGCCTTCCAAACCAAGTGTTTCCCCGCTGAGGGCCGCTGAACTGCAAAGACCCGTACTCCTGTTGTCTCCTCCCGGCGTACGCCGCAAACAGCCCGGGTATCACCAAACGGGCAGAAGACGGAACGTCACCTGCCCTGGGTGAACGAGGAGTTGGGTTGGGATGACGTACTGGTACGAGGGGCCGCTGGCCGCCTTCGACACGGAGACGACGGGCGTGGACGTCGAGACCGACCGGATCGTGTCGGCCGCCGTCGTCGTCCAGGACGCGCCGGGGACCCGGCCGCGGGTCACCCGCTGGCTGGTGAACCCGGGGGTGCCGGTGCCCGCGGAGGCCACGGCGGTGCACGGGCTGACCGAGGAGCACCTGCAGCACAACGGCCGATGGCCGGCGCCGGTGATGTACGAGATAGCCGAGCAGCTGGCGGAGCACGCGGCGATGGGCCGCCCGCTGGTGGTGATGAACGCGCCCTTCGATCTCACCCTGCTGGACCGGGAGTTGCGCCGGCACCGGGCGTCGTCGCTGGACCGCTGGTTCGAGTCGACGCCGCTCAGGGTGCTGGACCCGCGCGTGCTGGACAAACACCTGGACCGCTACCGCAAGGGCCGCCGCACCCTGACCGACCTGTGCGAGCACTACGGCGTGACGCTGCAGGGCGCTCATGACGCCGCGGCCGACGCACTGGCCGCGCTGGACGTCGTACGGGCCCTGGGCCGGCGTTTCGCGACCCGCCTCGAGCGCCTGTCCCCCGCCGAGCTGCACACGCTCCAGACGGGCTGGCACGCGGCGCAGGCCCGCGGGCTGCAGGCCTGGTTCGCGCGCAGCGGCTCGGACGAGATCGTCAGCACGGACTGGCCGCTCAGGCCGGAGCTGCCGGCGGCGGCGTGAGCCCGCCGAGCACGCAGAAGGCCGGTCCGCTGCTGCGGACCGGCCTCTCCCGGTGGGCGATACTGGGTTCGAACCAGTGACCTCTTCGGTGTGAACGAAGCGCTCTCCCACTGAGCTAATCGCCCGGGAACGCAGTGAACAATACAGGTCCCGGCGGGGTTCCTTCAAACCGCTTCCAGCCTGCGCAGCAGTCCGCGCCGCCCGGACCGCATCATCAGGCGGTGGTTGGCGCGGAAGACCGGGCGGCCGGGTACGGCGAACCGACGGAGCAGCGGCTTGTGCACGTGGACCTCCTGGTCGTAGCGGGCGAGGGTCCCGGTGCCCTCGGCGGTGACCGTCCAGCGCGCCCAGCCCTCCATGTCACCGGACAGGGTGACCTCCAGCACACCGGCGTCGGGGTCGCGGCGGAGCTGCCGTGCGGTGAAGGTCATGGCGTAGGGCAGGAGGGAGCGAACGGTGATCACACCCGTGTCCGCGTCCAGCCGCGTCACCGAGCGGACCTGCGGCCACCAGCCCGGATAGTCCTCGGGCCGCTCCAGCACCGCGTACACCGCGGCGGGCGGCGCCGGCAGGGACCACAGGCTGCGGAAACGGTAGTGGGTCCAGTCCATGGGCAGAGTCTGCCCCGGACGGGTGCACACATCTGAGTACGCGTACTCATGCGCCGCGCCGGGCGCCGGACCACACTCGGTGGGTGAGCGCCGCCGCCCGTGCGACGGCGCTCCCCTTCACCGCCGGCCCGGCATCCTGTCGCCGAGCAGCGCCAGGTTCTCGATGGCGGCGAGCCCGTAGAGCGCGGTGTCGTTGCTGGACACCCAGCTCGCCTCGCTGCCCTCGACCAGGGTGGCCGGTCCGGTCAGCTGTTCCGTCCTCCACGGCGAGGACTCGGTGTAGCCGTCCGAGCCGTAGAACTTGGTCCAGGCGCGCTTGGCGAGGGTCGCGTCACCGGTCTGTACGGCGGCGTAGGCGTCGAGGCGCGAGTGGCCCTGGAACAGCAGCAGCGTGCCGAAGTCGGAGCCGTAACGGGCCTTCTGCTCGGCCTTGGTGGCGTTGAAATAGCGGCAGTAGTCCAGGTAGGCCGACTTGAACGCGGGCATGTCGACCAGGTGGATCAGCTCGGCGGCAAGCTCGTTGAGGCCGAAGACCGCCGAGAGGTGGGAGACGGAGACCACCGGCTGGCCGGCGACCGCGAACTTCCCGGTGTCGAGGTCGTACAGCCCGCTGCCCTGGACGAAGCCGTTGGGCTGGGCGGCGATGCCCTCCATGGTGGACAGCACCCGCGCCCTGGCCTTCTCCCACTTGGGGCCCTTGCGCTCCCACTCGGTCAGCCAGGCCGACACCAGGCCGCTCCAGTCCGTGCCGAAGCCGATCGACAGGGCGTGCCGGTCGGGGGTGTAGGGGCCGGTGCGGACCTTGCGCTGGGGGTCGAGGACGAGGAAGGTCTCGTCGGAGTCGACGTTGGCGTGCATGAGGTCGCCCACGCGTTCGTCGGCGGTGAGGAAGTAGTAGAAGCGGCGGTAGGTGGTGTTGGCGATGCGCTGCTGTTTGGCGCTGTCGCCGAAGTGCTGCACACCGTGCCGGGTGCCGAGGCCCGCCCACTTGCCGAGGTGGTAGACGTCGACCTCGCCGGTGTGCCGGGTGAGCGCCTCGGCGAAGCGGAACAGGTCGCTGCGGCCGCTTCTCAGGTACGCGTACCAGAGCCACAGGTCCGGCGAGAGCTCGGAGTTGTCCCAGGCGTAGCCGCCGACGTCGTACCTCCACTGGTGGCGCACGGTGTCGTAGGTGTGCATGAAGTCGCCGTAGTCCCAGAAGCCGTACCAACGGCGTTGCTCCACCTGGTCCTTGTAGTAGGTGAAGAGGAAGTCGAGGTGGTCCTCGATCTTCGCCTTCGCCGGGGTGGAGCGGTCCGGCTCGGAGAACAGGCCGGGGCCGAAGACCTTGGCCTTGATGAGCTGCTTGGGGGGCGCGGCAAGCTGCGGCAGCACCCGTACCGCCTGGAGCTGCCCGGCCAGGGCGTCGGCGTCGGGTGTGGAGTCGTTGGCCCAGAAGAGGAGTTCGGAGGTCCGGGCGATGCCGTAGGGGGTGCCGAACTCGGGCTCGTAGTCCTCGTAGGTGATGTTGAGGCCTTCGAGCTGCTGGGCGTAGGTGTCCTGGCCCATGCCGTCGTGGTAGAAGCGCAGGTCCATCGGCTGGGCCTCGGGCGACCAGAGCCAGAGGGTGACGGTGGCCTCGCCGGTGTGGGCGTCGCGGATGTCCAGCTGGGCGGGGAACTTCTCCCAGAAGTCGCGCAGCCCGAAGGAGAGTCCGCCGCTCGCGCCGCCGACGTAGCCGAAGCCGGAGGCTCGCCTGCCGCCGCCGGCGGCGATCCAGCCGTAGCCCTTCTTGGTGCGCTTGCGGACGGTGAAGCCGTCGGCGGAGAGCTGGGAGAGGGTGTAGTCGCCCCAGTGCGGGATGTACTGCAGGCGGGTGGTGACCCGCTGGTCCCAGGTGGCGGGGTCGGGCAGCTTCCTGCCCTCGTACTGGGCCGACTGCACGGCGGCGCCCGGGTCGCGGCGCAGTCCGGTGATGCCCTGGACGGCCTCGCGCAGCAGCCCGGTGCCCTCGCCGCCGAGGCGGATGTGCCGGTCGTACGCCGCGTCGCGCATCGGCACGGTGAAGCGGACGCCGAGGCCGCGGACGAAGTCGCCGCTCGCCCTGCCGGGCTCCTGGGTGCCGTCGTAGGTGATGGTGTGCACCATGCGGAAGGAGTCGGCGCCCGCGTAGAAGTACAGGCGGAGCGAGAACGGCAGCCAACCGCGGTCGCCCTTGCGGTGTTTGCCGTCGATGCGGACGACCGCGCGGACCGGGCCGTCCTGTTCGACGGTCACCTCGTCGACGGCGCCGTCGAACCGCTCGGTCCTCACGGTGCCCTGGTCCTCGTCCTCGATCTCGGGCTGCCGGACGAGGACGAGCCGGCCGTTCTTCGCGATCTCGGTCGAGCCGCGGGTGACGGACTTGATCAGGGTGGCGCCGCTCTTGCCGATCCTCGCGGTGATGACGCCGGTGGAGACGTCGACGGTGCCGCCGGTCCTGTCGACCGTGACCTTCTGGCCGGGTGCGGCGGGCGTCCCGGCGGTGAGGGTCAGCTTCCCGCTGCCGGAACTCACCGCGTGGGCCGTCCACTTGAGGGAACCGTCGGGCCAGTAGGCGAGCGGCCAGCTCTGTACGGGTACGTCCTTGCCGCCGGCGTCGGTGAGCGCGAAGGTCTGGTCCTCCTGGTAGGCGCCCAGGGGCCAGGGCACGCCGACGGTGGAGCCGGGCGCCGCGCCGAGACCGCCGTCCTCCAGCCAGTCCAGGGTGACGGGGTCGGCACCGTCGGCCGCGGCGGCGGGCGCGGCCTGCGCGTCCTGTGCCCCGAGCGCCCAGCTGAACCGGGTGGCGGCGCCGACCGCGGCGGCCGCCTTGAGCAGGGATCTGCGCGGGATGGGAGACATGCCTTTCCTTCCGTACGGGGATGGGTGGCTGGTCAGGGGCATGACAGAGAAACGCGCGGCGCCCAGGGCACCGGCCTCGGGAGCCGTCAGCGGCGCCGGTAGCGCTCCTCCACGGCGACGGCCGCCGCCGCGACGGCCCCGAGCACGGGGACCGCCAGCGGGGCGATGAGCAGGGCGGAGCAGACGGTGAGGACCGCCCCGCCGACCAGCAGGAAGGATCCGGCGGGGTCGCGTACGGTACGGCGCCCCGCCGCGGCGAGCAGCGCCCGCCAGCGCTCCCCCGGCGCCCAGACGGCCGCCGCGCGCAGGCCGGCCACGGCGAGCCCGATCAGCGCGAACAGCCCCACGGCCCCCACCAGCGGCCCGCCGGGCAGCCCGGCGCGTACGGCCTGTACGTCCACCCGGGCCAGCGCCGCGAGGACCCAGCCGGCGAGCCCCACCGCCCAGCCGCCGCGCAGGGCGGCCCGGACATCGGCGGCGAACTCCCGCCAGCCGCCTCGCCGGTGGCCGGTACGGCGGCGCAGATGGCGGGCGCCCGCGGCGAAGGCGGCCGGGTAGGTGACGACCCCGAGGCAGGCCACCGCGATCCACACGCCGGTCAGCAGACACTCGGCGAAGACGGCGAACCGCTGGGCGACAACGGACTCCTTGCGTGCCTTCACGCGCGCTTCGGCCATGCCGGTCGCCTCAGCCCTTCAGTCCGGAGGTCGCCATGCCGTCGATCAGATACCGCTGGAAGGCGAGGAAGAACAGCAGCACGGGCAGCAGCGCGACCAGGGACATGGCGATCATGCCGCCGTAGTCGGCGGCCACGCCGTCGGAGTCGCGGAACATCATCAGGCCCAGCGAGACCGTGTACTTGCCGGGTTCGTTGAGGTAGATCAGCGGGCCCATGAAGTCGTTCCAGGCGTTGATGAAGGTGAAGATCGCGCTGGTGATGAGCGCGGGCCGGCACAGCGGCAGCACGATCGACCAGTAGATGCGCAGATGCCCGCAGCCGTCGAGCCGGGCCGCCTCGTCCAGTTCGCGGGGCAGGCCCCGCATGAACTGCACCATGAGGAAGACGAAGAAGGCGTCGACGGCGAGGTACTTGCCGATCAGCAGCGGGGTGTAGGTGTTGATCCAGCCGAGCTTCTGGAACATCACGTACTGCGGGATCAGCAGCACGTGGTACGGCAGCAGGAGCGTGCCGATCATGAGCGAGAAGAGCAGGTTGCGCCCGGCGAACCTGATGCGGGCGAACGCGTACGCGGTCAGCGAGCAGGAGATCAGCACGCCGGCGACGGCACCGAGCGCGTAGAAGAGGGAGTTCTGGAAGAACGTCCACACGCTGACATCCGCTATGCCGTCGGCGAGGCCCTTGAAGTTGGACAGGATCGGGTGCGACGGCACCAGCGTGAGGCTGTTGATGATGTCCTTGCCGGGCTTGAACGAGGCGCCGATCACCCAGATCACCGGGTAGAGGATGACGGCGAGGATCAGCAGGGCGCCGAGATGCCAGGCGAGGGAGCCGGTGCGCCGGCGGGTGAGGACCGGTTTCGTCGTGGTCGCGCTCATCGGGCGTCCTCCTCGTAGTGCACCCACTTCCTCTGGGACCAGAAGAGGACGGCCGTCACCAGGGCCACGGCGAGCAGCAGCATCCAGGCCATGGCGGAGGCGAAGCCCATCTGGGCGTTCTTGAAGCCCTGCTGGTACAGGTAGCAGGTGTAGACGAGCGTGGCGTCGGCCGGTCCGCAGGAGGTGTTGGAGACGACGTAGGCCGAGCCGAAGATCTGGAAGGAGTGGATGGTCTCCAGCAGCACGTTGAAGAACAGCACCGGGGAGATCATCGGCAGGGTGATGCTCCAGAACCTCCGGAACGGGCCCGCGCCATCCATCTCGGCGGCCTCGTAGAGCTCCCTCGGCACCTGCTTCAGCCCCGCCAGAAAGATGACCATCGGGGCGCCGAACTGCCACACCGTCAGCGCGACCAGGCAGTACAGCACCCAGTCGGCGTTGCCGACCCAGCCGCCGACGTGCCAGCCGAAGAAGGACTGGGTGCGGTCCACGATCGCGCCGTCGGAGAACAGCGACCGCCAGACGAAGCCGACGGAGACGCTCGCGCCGATCAGCGAGGGGGCGTAGAAGGCAGCCCGGTAGAAGGCCTGGCCGCGGCGGCTCTGCGCCAGCAGCAGGGCGACGCCGAGGGCGAGCAGCAGCTTCAGCGGGGTGCCGATGACCACGTACTTGGCGGTCACCTCCACCGACTTCTGCCAGCGTGGGTCGTCGAACATCTTGGTGAAGTTGTCGAGCCCGACCCACTTCGGGGTGTTGAAGAGGTTGTAGTCGGTGAACGCGAAGTACAGCGAGGCGGCCATGGGGCCCGCGGTCAGCAGCAGGAAACCGGCGATCCACGGGGACATGAAGAGGTAACCGGCGAGGTTCTCGCGCCGACGGCCCGGCCGCCCCGGGGTGGCGGTGGCGGCCGAGCGTGCCTTGCGGGTCGCGCGCACGGAGTCCTTGACGAGCGTCACGGCGGTTCCCATCAGGCCTGGAAGGCGGCCTCGGCCTCGGTGAAGAACTGCTTCACCGCGTCCGCGACCTTCGTCCTGCCCTGTCCGAGGTCGCCGCCGATGCGCAGGAAGGCGGCCTCGATGGTGTCGGCACCGGAGGGGTGCGGGGTGATCGCGCCGAGGACGCCCGCCTCGGCGGTGTCGGCCTCGTACTGCGCGATCTCCTTGTTCACCGCGTCGGTCGGCTTGTACGCCTCGTACTGTTCGGTGCCGGCGAGGATGCCCCGGTCGTAGCCCATGATCTTGCCGACCTCGGGGTCGTGGACCATGAAGTCGATGAACTGGGCGACCTCCTTGGGGTGGGAGGTGTGGGCGGAGGCGCTGAGCATCAGGGAGGCGAGGTACTGGCCGGTGTGCCTGCCGTCCGTGGTGGGGATGGGCGCGAGGCCGTAGGTGCTGTTGCCCTCGGCGGAGTAGCGGACGGTGAAGTTGTCCCAGGTGAACTCGGAGGCGCCGTGGCCGGCGGAGAGGGAGGACTTGGGGCTGTCCTGCTGGACGACCTTCGGGTCGGTGACGATGCCCGCCTTGACCCGGTTGTAGCCGTCGGTCCACCACTCCGTCAGATCGGCCCTGTCGAAGCCGAGTCCGTCCTTGGTGTAGAAGGCCTTGCCGTTCTGGCGGAGGTAGAGGTCGTAGAGGTACATGATGGTGAAGTAGCCGGTGTCCCCGGGGACCCTCGTCCTGTCGTGGATGGTCTTCAGGGCCTTGAAGTAGTCGTCCCAGGTCCATCCCGGGTGCGGCTCGACGCCGGCCCTCTGGAACACCTTCTTGTCGATGACGAGGGCCATGGTGTTGGAACCGACAGGAATTCCGAGCTGCTTTCCGTCGACCTCGCCGACCTTCGTCACGCCGTCCCGGAAGTGATTCAGAGTCAGATTACCTGCCTGCACCTGAGACTTGAGGTCGAGGAGAATTCCGCGCTTGTCGTACTTCCGGAGAAAGGTGACGGCATTTTGGAAAACGTCCGGGGGATTTCCGCCGGCGGCCTGGGTCTGGAACTTCTCCCAGAAGGACGCGTAGGTCTGGAAGTCGGTCTTGACCTTGATCTTCGGGTACTTCTTCTCGAAGAGGGCGATGGTCCGGTTGATCTTCTTGGCCCGCTCCTCGGCACCCCACCATGAGTAACGGATCGACACCGTCCCGTCCCCGGAACCGCTTCCGCCCCCGCACCCGGTCGTCGCGGCGAGGCCCAGCGCGGCCGCCGAGGCCCCTGCGGCCTTCAGGATCGTACGCCTCTCCGGATTCCTGCTGGTTCCCATGGTGGGGCCCTCCCCGCAGCATCGTCGCCGCGTCATGAATCGTTTCAAGTAAGCGCTTGCTGGCACAAGTTACGGAGGGGTTCGGGGTGCGTCAATGCGTCGGACAGGATTTTCTTGCGGACGGCGCCGGTCCGGGGTCGGGCCGCCGGCCGTTCCCGCGACTGTCCCTGTAACTGTTGCGCTGCCGGTTCCCGCAGGTGAGCGGGGTGGGGCCGACAGGTTGAATCGAGGCGGCCGGGGCCTCTCGGCCGGGCAGGGCGGCGAGTACGCCTGGACCACGCCGGCCGGAGGGTGCCCGTCGGTGGGTGCCCGTGGTGGGCGTGCGGGCGGGGTCCGAAGCGTGTGCGTGGCGGAGGCTGCGGGCTTTCGGCGGGGGGCGGCGCGCAGTCGTCTACACGGCGCAGGGCGGTCGAGTGCCGGTTCTGTGATGTGCCGGCGGGTCGGTCGGGTTGACGGCCGTCGCGCGCGGGCGAGGGGCCGTCGGCTCTGTCGGTCTATCGATCTGTCGATCTGCCGAGCCGTCGGCCTGCGGGTTGTTTCGGCTTCGCTGCTGGTCGCCTGCGGCGCGGAGAGGACCTGGTGATGCGGGAAGGCTGGCGGCGGACGGTTGGTGGCCGCGTTCGCGATCGGGCGCCGTGCCGCTGCGCACGAGGGATGTCGCCGGGCGGCAAAGGCCGGCCGATTGCGCGCTGAGCTCGGCGCGAGAAGCGTGCAGGCGGCAGACCCGGGTCGGGGGCGCTTCCTACGGCGGCGCCGGGTCGAGGCGCACGGGGATGCGGCCGCGACGACGGATGCTGGTTCGGCGACTCGGGCACCGGCCCACCTGGTCCTGCACCGATCGCCAGCCCGGCAACCTCGGCGAAGGTCTGGGAGCCGCTGCTCATCCCGGAGAAGGGATGCCTGGAGCCGGAGCAGGGTGCGTGGATGCAGTGCTCGCACCTCGAGCCGGTACTCGAAGCGCAGAGCCGGCAGCTCGCC
Source organism: Streptomyces puniciscabiei (assembly GCF_006715785.1). Classification (NCBI taxonomy): domain Bacteria; kingdom Bacillati; phylum Actinomycetota; class Actinomycetes; order Kitasatosporales; family Streptomycetaceae; genus Streptomyces; species Streptomyces puniciscabiei. The sequence goes on along the minus strand of NZ_VFNX01000001.1, from coordinate 5,917,645 downwards.
GCCATGGTCCGCGCAGGAGACCAACCGCTGCCTGCCGCAGTTCCGCAGGGGCCCTGGAACCACCTTTGGCCACCGGAATCCGCGCCGCAGCCCCGGAAGCCACCTCCTGCTGGTGAGGACCGCGCAGGAGACCTGGATCAACCACCCGCCCGAAGCCCCGCCCGAGGCCGGAACCACTGGTCGCAGCAGTCCCGCACAAGCCCTGCAACCACCCGCCGCCACCCAAAACCACGCCCCAGCCCGCAAGCCACCCCCTGCCGGCGAAGACCGCGCAGGAGACCTGGATCAACCACCCGCCCGAAGCCCCGCCCGAGGCCGGAACCACTGGTCGCAGCAGTCCCGCACAAGCCCTGCAACCACCCGCCGCCACCCAAAACCACGCCCCAGCCCGCAAGCCACCCCCTGCCGGCGAAGACCACGCAGGAGACCCGGATCAACCACCCGCCCGAAGCCCCGCCCGAGGCCGGAACCACTGGTCGCAGCAGTCCCGCACAAGGGTTGGAGCCGCCTCTCGCCACCGAAAGCCGCGCAGGAGACCTGGGGCCGACTCGGGCCGCCGAAAGGCGAGCAGGGAGCCCGGATCGGCCAGTCGTCGACGGGGTCTCGCAGCACACCGGTAGGACGCCTGAACCCGCTGCTCGGCGCCGGAGTCGGTCGGTGGGGTGCGGTGGCCCGGCGGGGAAGCGCATACGCCGACGGCCCACCTGCTTTTTCGCAGGTGGGCCGTCGGTCCGGGTGGGCGATACTGGGTTCGAACCAGTGACCTCTTCGGTGTGAACGAAGCGCTCTCCCACTGAGCTAATCGCCCGGGCGCAGGAAGAACATTACCCCATGTCAGGCGGTGCTTCCGACCACGGACCGGGGCGGCGGACGTCCGGGCGGCGGAGCCGGGTCACTGGCTCTTGATCTTCCACGGCATGACGAGGCCGAACTTCCACACGTAGATCCCGACCAGCACGGCCACGACCACCAGCCCGATCACGGTCAGCGCGATGTTGCGCCGGCGCACCTTGGGGTCGAGGGCCCGCTGGGCCGCCTCGGTGACCTTGCGTTTCGTCCAGCGGAGCACGAGCTGCGCCCAGACGAACTCGGTCGCCCAGATCGCCATGCCGCCGAAGATCACCACCCAGCCGGGCCCCGGCAGCGGCAGCATGACGACACCGGCGACGACGACCCCGAGGCCCACCACGAAGACGCCGACCTGCCAGCTCAGGTGCAGCAGCCGACGCGTCTTGATGAATTCCGGCGCCCGGGAACCGAGGCCGCCACCGGTGTCCTGTCCGTCGTTCTGCCCGGGTTCCTGCCGGTCCGTCCTCGCCTTGTCCGCCACCACGACGACCTCGCCCGGCTCGTCACTCCCCGTATTCATACAGACAAACCCTACCGGAGTGAATCCAGTCACCGGAATGGTCGTAGATCTCGTACGAGTTCTCGGCCGGAAGAGTTACGTAAAGACACGCAAAACCCTCAGAGGGGTTTACAACGGCATCGTAGGTGGCATGTCGATTTCGCCGACGTGCGAATCCCCGAGCGCACACTGAGCGAAAGGCCCTGGCGCTTATGAACACCACGGTCAGCTGCGAGCTGCACCTGCGCCTCGTTGTGTCGAGCGAGTCCTCCCTGCCTGTCCCCGCAGGCCTGCGGTACGACACGGCCGACCCCTACGCCGTGCACGCCACTTTCCACACCGGAGCCGAGGAGACCGTCGAGTGGGTGTTCGCCCGCGACCTCCTCGCCGAGGGGCTCCATCGGCCCACCGGAACCGGCGACGTCCGTGTCTGGCCGTCGCGCAGCCACGGTCAGGGCGTCGTGTGCATCGCCCTCAGCTCCCCGGAGGGGGAGGCCCTGCTCGAGGCCCCGGCGCGAGCCCTGGAGTCCTTCCTGAAGCGGACCGACGCCGCCGTGCCACCCGGCACGGAGCACCGGCACTTCGATCTGGATCAGGAGCTCTCGCACATCCTGGCGGAGAGCTAGGTCGCGGCCGAAAGCAGCCCGGCGCCGTCCACTCGGGGAGACGGCTCGGGCCAAGACAACCGCATACGGCACAGCCCGGCGCCGTCACCGTGAGCGATTCACGCGCGACGGCGCCGGTCTGTGCCTCCGACCTACCGCGGGCCTCCCCCGCGCAGGCCGGCGCGGGCGGGAACCAGCTCGGGCGCGAAGGCGTTCTACGGGCAGTCCCGGTCGGGCGCGGACCGGTGCGGTGGGCGGGGTTGTCGCTACCATCGGCCAGCATCGGCGGGCGTCCGCCCGACCCTCAGGCCAGGGAGCGAAACGTGCTGATCACCCACGACACCCGGTGCGCCCTCGACACCGTGGTGGATCTGGTGAACACCGCGCCGGAGGACGACGCGGCGGACGACGGACTGCCTGATGTCCCGGCTCTCGCGGATTTCGTACGAAACCACAAGATCAGCGATGTCGGTGTGCTGTCGGAGTTCGATCTCTCGGCGGTGCGCAGGGTCCGGGGGCGGTTCGCTGCGATCTTCGCGGCGCCGGACGCCCGCACCACAGCGGGGCTGATCAACGAACTGGTCGCCGCGGCGGGCACCACCCCGCGCCTGACCGACCACGACGGCTACGACTGGCATGTGCACTACTTCGCACCCGGCGCCTCCGTGGCCGACCATCTCGCCGCCGACTGCGGGATGGCACTGGCCTTCTTCGTGGTGGCCGGGGAGCGGGAGCGACTGCGGCGCTGCGAGGCACCGGACTGCCGGCGCGCCTTCGTCGACCTCTCCCGCAACCGCTCGCGCCGCTACTGCGACAGCCGCACCTGCGGAAACCGCCTGCACGTGGCCGCGTACCGGGCGCGCCGCAAGGAAGCGACGGGGTGACGAGCGCGCGGGGAAGCGCCTCAGGGGGGTTCTTGTCGTGCGCGGCATGCGGGTGCGTTGTCGCTGGTCGCAACAGAGTCGGAGCGACGTCGGTCCCGGCGGGTGGCGCCGGGACGGACGTGTACGGCTCACAGCAACAGCAGGTCGTGCAGCGCAGCCATGAGCAGCAGACACCCGATCACCGCAAGGAAGATCATCAGCGGTGGCTGGGATAGGGCGAAGAGGCACCCGCGCGGCTCGTCCTTCGGCGGCGCGGCCTCGCTCTGTCTCGTGTCCAGCATCTCGCCGCAGATCATGACGCAGGACGGACCCCGTACGCGATCAACACACCCGCGTGATGCGGGAGTTGCCACATAACGCGCCGTCTCGCCCGACTTGCTTCGGGTTGTGAACGGTTCCGGACGTGCGCGCGTCGCTCTGTGTCGATTCAGTAGGACGGGGCAGAGCGCCCTGGCGCGGCATGCGGTCGGTCATATGCCGTGCTTCTTGAGGATGGCCTCGATGTCACTGAAGTCGTCGGTGGACCCCTTGGCCCGCGGGGTGGTGGCGGAGCCGGTCGCGGAGCCGGTCGCGGGCCGGGTGCTCGGGCCCAGGGAAGGCGCGGAGGCCCCCGGGGCCACGGCATCGGACCGGTCGCCGCGGGCCGCCTTGCGCTCGGCGCGGGTGCCACCGCGCCGGCGTTCGACCGCCCGGGTGCCCGCGAACAGGAGCCAGGCCGCGCCCAGCACCCCGAAGCCCGCCCAGGCGGTGGGGCTGAAGGCGGTGTCGGCGAGCCAGCCGACGACCCCGGTCATCACCAGGCCGACCGGCACCAGTGAGTAGGCGGCGATGCGGGTCGCCGCGAGGAAACGCCTGCGGTAGGCCGTGACCACCGCGATGCCCAGGCCTGCCACGGAGACGGCGGAGCAGACGGTCTCGGCAATCATCCGGTCCTCCTGGCGGGCTCGGTCGGATGGAGGGCGACGCTCGGCGGACGCGGCGCACCGGCACGGCGCGCGGCCCCCGTCCACCTCCATCCTGCCCCGCCCCGTCCTCGCGATGCCACGCCCGCGCCGGACATCAGGGACATCTCCGGGTCGTCTCCTACTGGGGTGCCGGTGCGGTGCCGTACGGCGGTGGCGTCCCGGTGCCGTACGGCGGTGGCATCCCGGTGCCGTGCCGTACGGCGGTGGCATCCCGCAGCCGCACGGCGGCCGTGCCGTCCCGATTGGGTCGCCCGCGTCCGGCCTGGAAGACTGGTCGGCATGAGCGACTCCTCCCCCGCACGCAGCGATGCCCCGGTCCTCGACGTCTGGTGCGAGCTCCAGTGCCCCGACTGCCGCACCGCCCTGGACGACGTCCGGGCCCTGCGTGCCCGCTACGGCGACCGTCTCGAGCTGCGGCTGCGGCACTTCCCGCTGGAGAAGCACAAGCACGCCTTCGCCGCCGCGCAGGCCGCCGAGGAGGCGCTGGTGCAGGGCAAGGGCTGGCCGTACGTGGAGGCCGTGCTGGAGCGGGTCGAGGAGCTGGATCGCGGGGGCGAGCCCTTCCTGGTCGAGGTGGCCCGTGAACTGGGCCTGGACGCCGAGGAGTTCGACACCGCGCTGATCGACGGCCGGCACATCCTGATCGTGGACGCCGACCAGGCCGAGGGCAAGGCGATCGGGGTGACCGGCACGCCGACGTACGTCATCGGCGGGGAACGCCTCGACGGCGGCAAGAGCCAGGAGGGGCTGCGGACGCGCATCGAGGAGATCGCCGACCGGCTGCTGGGCGGCCAGGAGGCCTGAGCCGCGCCCCAGGACACGCCGCGGGACACGCCGCGGGACGCACCGCGGGAGCCCGGCCGGTGCCTAGAGCAGGGGTTTGGCGAGGGAGTGGGTCGTCGTCTCGTAGCCGAGTGACTCGTACAGCCGCTCGGCCGGGGTGTTGCCCGCGAACACATTGAGGCCTAGGACCGGCCGGCCGGCCTCGATCGCCTGGCGCTCGGCCAGCAGCATCAGCGTGCGGCCGTGTCCCCGGCCGCGCTGGGCCGCGTCGGCCGCTACGTCGAACACGTACGCCCTGGTGTCCTGCAGGGCGACCCACAGCGTGCCCACCCGGGTCCCTTCGTGCTCCAGGACGCTGCAGATCATGCCGGCGGTCGCGAGACCGTCCGGCAACAGTGCCTCGTGGTTCCTGCGTGCCTTGGCGTGGGCCGTGGCCTCGGGGACACCGCGCTCGATCCACGAGCGCGCGTACCGCTCGGTCTCGGACGCCAGCCACGCGGCGAACTCGGCTTCGGTCATGGGCCGCGCCCTGTTGCCCGGCGGCAGCCCGGGCGGGGTGGTGCCGAGGCGCTTCTCCATGCCGCGGTTGCGCAGGGTGTATCCGAGGGCGCCGAACAGGCGCAGGGCGATGTCGGCCGAGGCGGGGACCAGGGTCTCGATCTGCGTGCAGCCCCAGCCGCGCGCCACCTCCTCGGCGGCGAGCGCGGCCACCGTGCCCCGGCCGCGCCGCCGGTCGGGCTCGGCGATCCGCAGGTCGACGACGCGGGCCACCGAGTCGCCGAGGGACGGCGAGGTGCCGAGGTGGATCTCGCCGACGGGGCGGCTGTTCACGCACACCTGGTAGCGACGGGAACGGGTGCCGTCGGGGTGCTGCTGCAGCGGCTCGACCGGCCGCAGGGTCGTGGTCATCACAGGTGTTCTACCCGTGGCCGGCCACCGAGTCAGCCCGTTTTCCGCACCGTCCTCGGCCCGTCCCCGGCTCAGGGGTCCAGGTCCTGCCCGGACCGCTCGTCGAAGATCCGCATGGCCTTGGCGGTCACCGGGCCGGGGGTGCCGGGCAGCTCGCGGTCGTCGACGCGGTGGATGGCCTGGATGTCGCGCAGGGTCGAGGTGAGGAAGATCTCGTCGGCGCCCCGCAGTACGTCCAGCGGCAGGTCGGTCTCCTTGGCGCCGGTCCACTCGACGGTCAGCGCGCGGGTGATGCCGGGCAGGCAGCCGGAGGCGACCGGCGGGGTGTGGATCTCGCCGTCGAGGACGACGAAGACGTTCGACCCGGTGCCCTCGCAGAGCTGTCCGACCGTGTTGCCGAACAGTGCTTCCGACGCGCCGTGCTCATGGGCGCGGGCGAGGGCGACGACGTTCTCCGCGTACGAGGTGGTCTTCAGGCCGGTGAGGGCGCCGCGTTCGTTGCGGGTCCACGGGACGGTGATCACGGCGGTGGTGTCGGGGCGGCGGGTGGTCTCGCCGAGGGCGACCACGAGGGTCGGGCCCTGCTCGCCGCGGTCGGAGCCGAGCGGGCCGTGGCCGCCGGTGTAGGTGATCCGCAGCCGGCCGAGCGGCATCGGGTTCGCCTCCAGGACCGCCGCGCAGGCCTCGCGGACCTCGTCGTGGTCGGGGTCGGGCAGGCCGAGGCCCCGGGCCGAGCGGGTCAGCCGGTCCAGGTGCCGGGTGAGGGCGAACGGCCTGCCGTGGACCGCCTTCACCGTCTCGAAGATGCCGTCGCCGACGGTCAGCCCGTGGTCGAAGACGGAGACGCGGGCGGACTCCAGGTCCCGCAGCCCGCCGTCCAGCCAGATCCTCATGCCAACACCTCTCCACTTGCCTCGTACGCCCCCGACGCTACCGCGAGCAGCCGGGACGCCTTCAGCTCGGTCTCCCGCCACTCACCCTCGGGGTCGGAGCCCCAGGTGATGCCGGCGCCGGTGCCGAAGCGCAGCATCCCGGCCCCCCGGTCGATCCAGAAGGTGCGGATGCCCACGGCCAGCTCGCCCGTGCCCCGGTCGGCGTCGACCCAGCCGATGCCCCCGCAGTACGGCCCGCGCGGGGCGGTCTCGAGGGCCTCGATGATCGTGAGGGCGCTCGACTTGGGGGCACCGGTCACCGAGCCGGGCGGGAAGGCGGCGGCCAGCAGGTCCGGCCAGCCCGCCCCGTCCCGCAGCTCGCCGCGGACCGTGGAGACCAGGTGGACCAGGCCGGGGTGCTTCTCCACGGCGCACAGATCGGGGACGGTGACGCTGCCGGTCGCGCAGACACGCCCGATGTCGTTGCGGACCAGGTCCACGATCATCACGTTCTCGGCGTAGTCCTTCTCCAGCAGGTCCGCCTCCGTGCGTCCGGTGCCCTTGATCGGCCCCGACTCCACGACACGCCCGCGACGGCGCAGGAACAGCTCGGGCGAGGCGGTGGCGATCTCCACGCCGTGCTCGGGCAGCCTGATCGTCCCCGCGTACGGCGCCGGGTTGCCGCGCGCCAGCAGGGCGGTCAGGGCGTCGACGTCGGCGTCCGGGGCGACCGGCGCGCCGAGCACCCGGCAGAGGTTGGCCTGGTAGACCTCGCCGGCCGCTATGTGCTCGCGTATCCGGCGGACAGCGGTCGTGTACGCGGCCCGGTCCAGGGAGGAGGTCCACTCCCCCACCGCCGGGCCCCGCCAGCCGCCCGGCACCGGGGCGGGCACCGGCTCCTCGCGCACGTCCGCGAAGCGGGCGCAGGTCAGGCCGCCCTCGAAGTCCGCGCAGACGGCCCAGAAGCCCGTGGAGTCCAGGGCGGCCGGGTCGCTGGTCACGTCGACGAGACCCGTGGCGACGCGGTCGCCGAAGCGGGCCAGGGGAGGGAGGCCGGAAAGGTGGTGAAGCACGTGGTCGAGTCTAGGTCGGGTGTCCGACAGGTGGCCCCGGGATGTCCCGGAGGGGGCTCTGACCACGGGGTCCGCCGGGGGCAGCGCAGCACGCTGCGCAAACGCGTTTTTGTACTGGCCCGGGAATCCGCTAGAGTTCAACACGTCGCCGGGACGCGGAAGCGGACCGAAACGACAAGCGGACGTAGCTCAGTTGGTAGAGCGCAACCTTGCCAAGGTTGAGGTCGCGAGTTCGAGCCTCGTCGTCCGCTCGAAGGAAGAAGGGGTCGTCCCGATCCCCTACACTCCTGGTGGAGTGGCCGAGAGGCGAGGCAACGGCCTGCAAAGCCGTCTACACGGGTTCAAATCCCGTCTCCACCTCCAAGGACGATTAGCTCAGCGGGAGAGCGCTTCCCTGACACGGAAGAGGTCACTGGTTCAATCCCAGTATCGTCCACTGGATCTTCTCGCAGGATCCACGGGTCTTCTCGAAGATCCCCACCCGCGCGATTAGCTCAGCGGGAGAGCGCTTCCCTGACACGGAAGAGGTCACTGGTTCAATCCCAGTATCGCGCACTGTCCGTGACCCCCGGGTCACGGCCCGCGGACGATTAGCTCAGCGGGAGAGCGCTTCCCTGACACGGAAGAGGTCACTGGTTCAATCCCAGTATCGTCCACACAGCGGCAAGCCCCCGGTCTCGCGACCGGGGGCTTGTTCGTGTGCTCAGCTGGAGAACAGCATGTGCGCCCAGCTCTTGTGGTGGCCGTGGGGGCCGTGGTGCCCGTGGCCGGCGTGGTGACCGCCGTGCGGGGCGCCCCAGGCGGGTGCCGGCGGCGCCGGGTAGGCCTGCGGGGCGGGCGGGACGGGCTTGGACCACTGGGCCTCCAGCTGCGTCAGCGCCTCCAGCTCGCCGTAGTCGAGGAAGATGCCGCGGCAGCCGCTGCACTGCTCGATCTGGACGCCGCTGCGGTTGTAGGTGTGCATCGGCGCGTGACACTTCGGACAATGCATGGTCGGCTCAACTCCTCGCCGGTCGGTCCTGCTTCGCGTCTCCCCAGGACAGACTCCGTCCAGCCCTGGCCGGTTGCAGCCTAGTCCGTCACGCCGGGCGCCAACTGGTGCGGAATCGGGGTCATTCGGGCACATGCGTCGACAGTCGCCTGTTCCACCTCGTCCAGCGGACGGCCGGCCGCGAGCGCCTTGGCGACGGCGCGGGCGGCCGTCTGCACGGTCAGCGCGCGGGCCGGGACGTCCAGGGCGGGCCAGGGGTCGCCGGCCGCGGGTACGGCCGGGCCGCCGGCCCGCTGGTACGCGCCGAGGAAGCGCGTCCACTCGTCGGGCGGGAGGAGGCCGCAGGCATACCAGGCGGCGGGCCGGGCGAGGTCCCAGGCCGGGACGCCGGCTCCCAGGTCGTCGACGTCGATCAGGCGCCAGGGGCCGTCCGGTGCCGGGTGGCGGACGAGCTGGCCGAGGTGCAGGTCGCCGTGGCAGAGGGCAGGGGTGCCGGGCATGGGGGCCTCGGCCCGGGCCCAGGCGGGCAGCGCGGCCCAGGCGGCGAGGACCGGGCCGGCCGCCGGATGCGGCGTGGAACGCAGGACCGAGTGCAGCCGGGCGACGGCGCGGGCGGCGTTGACGGGGCCGCGCATCGGGGGCAGGCCGGCGGGTGGCGGCGTGCGGTGCAACCGGGCGAGGAGGACGGCGGTGGCCTCCCAGGGCGCCGCGTCCCGGTCGTCGGGGTCCACGGGGGTGCCGTACGGCCAGAACGTCGCCAGGCGGTTCAGCACGGGTGCGGGGACAGGGGCGAGCGGGGGGAGGAGTACGTCGGGGAGGCCGGCGGCCACGGCGAGGCGCCGGGTCAGCTCGGCGGGGTCGGTACCGGGGGCGTGAGCCTTGGCGACGGTTCCGGCGTGCCGTACGACGGTGGCGTCGGGGCGGTCGGCGAGAGGGACGGTGCCGCAGACGCAGGGGGCTCCGCCGGTGCCGGGGTGTGCGGCGGCCCTGACCTTCGCGGTGAGCGCGGGTATGAGGGCGGGGGTGTCAGTGGTCAACGGTGCCTCGGGACGGTGGGGTGCGCTGGTGAGGGTACTGGTGCCGACCGGGGGTGGGGAGGCTCGCTCGCGCCGGCGGGGTGCCGCCTGCGCCCACCCGCGCCACCCCAGCGGCACGGCTGCCCGCACGCTGCGCAGTTCGTACGGCTGGCGCGGTGCTGGGTGGGCACCGCGCCAAGCAGCACGACCGCCCGCAGGCCGCGCAGGCCGTACACCCGCCGCGGCCGGGTGGACGTCGACGGCGGGAGGTGCCCCGAAGGGGCGGGGCTGGATCGATGTGAGGCTCCGCCGCGTGGGCGCGAGCAGCCACGACGCACCCGCACGCGGCAATGCGCCGCACCTCCACGGCGTGCCCCCGCCTCCGTCCCACGCGCGCCGCGCCCGAAAACGGCGCATGCCGGCGCAGCTCCCCAGCTGCGCCGGCATTTGTGCCGTCCGCCGCACCCCCGTCCCCACGGGGTTTCCTGGATGGATGTCCCCGCCCGGACCGCTCTTCCGGGCCTGGGGTCGCCGCTCAGCGCCCCAGCATCGCACCCACGGACGACGCCTGTGTGGCCACCGTCTCCCAGCCGTCGAAGACGAGCAGGAGCAGGGCCGCCAGGGGAAGGGCCATGAGCGTCGCCACCAGGGGGTGGCGACGGCCCGTGCGGCGCGGTGCGAACGCCGGGCGTCGCGGTGCCGTGTGGGCCATGGTCCCTCTCCTGACCGTGTCGGTTGTCGTCGGCAGCGGCGGGTGTCTGACCTCGGGGGACGAGTGCTGCACCCGCCGCCTGACCTCAAATCTAGGTGCGGGGCGCCTGCCGGGCGTCATGCCCTCGTACCGATTGCCGGGCCTCCCCGAGGATGAGCCACAACTCGGGACGTACTCCCCTGGGTGGAGACGCGGGTCGGGGTCTCGGGGTCTTCCCGGAAGGGGCCGCCCGCTGTGTCCGGTCATTTCCGAAGGGTCCGGCGAGCACGAGGAGTGACTTCGATCACTCCGGACGGGTGTGGGAGATGTGCCGCGTCCGGTGCGCGGCCCGTCCCGCGTCCGGGTCCGCGGTCGGTCCGCGGTGGGCGCCGGACGGCTGCCCCGACCCGCAGGTCCTGGCCTCTCGCGACCTCAACACCCGGACAGCGATGATCGGTTGAGGGTTCCCACGCTCCAAGGACCCCGTGCCGGCCCGCTTCCTGACCGCGTTTCACCTCGTACCGGCGGTCGGCACAATCCGTCCGGACCGGAGGGCGCGGCCTCTGCGCGCAGGCGGCCGTGGAAACGTAAGCTGTGCCACGTCACAGGGACCGGGCAGCGGGGATGAACATGGCGATGATGCGCCTGAGGCGCGAGGACCCGCGCGTCGTCGGCTCGTTCAGGCTTCACCGACGGCTCGGCGCGGGTGGGATGGGCGTGGTCTACCTCGGCTCCGACAAGAAGGGGCAACGGGTCGCGCTGAAGGTGATCCGGCCGGATCTCGCGGAGGACCAGGAGTTCCGGTCGCGGTTCGCCCGGGAGGTCTCGGCGGCCCGGCGGATCAGGGGCGGCTGCACGGCCCGGCTGGTCGCCGCGGACCTGGAGGCCGAGCGGCCCTGGTTCGCCACGCAGTACGTGCCCGGCCCCTCCCTGCACGACAAGGTCGCCGACGAGGGCCCCCTGAGCGCGGCCGACACGGCGGCGGTCGGCGCGGCCCTTTCCGAGGGCCTGGTCGCGGTGCACGAGGCCGGCGTGGTCCACCGGGACCTCAAGCCGTCCAACATCCTGCTGTCCCCCAAGGGGCCGCGGATCATCGACTTCGGCATCGCCTGGGCCACCGGCGCCTCCACACTCACCCATGTCGGTACGGCGGTCGGCTCCCCCGGGTTCCTCGCACCCGAGCAGGTGCGCGGCGCGGCCGTCACCCCGGCGACGGACGTGTTCTCCCTGGGCGCGACCCTCGCCTACGCCTCCACCGGCGACTCGCCCTTCGGGCACGGCAGTTCCGAGGTGATGCTGTACCGGGTGGTGCACGAGGAGCCGCAGCTGCACGGCGTACCGGACGCGCTCGCCCCGCTGGTGCGGGCCTGCCTGGCGAAGGACCCCGAGGACCGGCCCAGCACGCTGCAGCTGTCGCTGCGGCTGAAGGAGATCGCCGCCCGCGAGGCGCAGGGCCTGACCGACGTACGGCCGCCGGCGCCGCGGGCCGCGGAGGCGGACCGGCCCACCGGGCGGCTCGTGGACACCTACCCCGAGCAGCAGCGCACCCAGAGGCGCACCGCCCCCGGCACCCCGGTGCCGCGCGGCGGTGCGCCCGCCCGGGGCGGTGCGCCGGCGCGCGGCGGAGCGTCCGCGCGGACCGGCGGCGGCCCGCGCGGCAACGGCACGGGGGCCTCGGCGCGGCCGGGTTCAGGACGTCCCACCCCGCCGCCGCGCGGCGGTGACCGGCGCTCGGGCAACGGGACCCGTCCGGCCCGGCGCAACGGTTCGGGGCGGCCGGTGCAGCGTACGACCGGCACCGGGCTGCGGCCGGCCAATCCCCGGCTGCTGCGTCAGCGGCTGTTCGTGTTCGTCGTGGTGACGTTGCTCGTGGCGCTCGGCATCGCGGTGGCCCAGGGCTGCCAGGGCCCGGCCCGCGGCCTCGGCGACGACGGCGGCCGGCACCAGCGGCTCGCACAGCCGAGCCATCCGTCGGCGGTCACCGGCCGGCCGGTGACCGACCGGTACGGGCCGACGCCGGGTCAGGGCCTGGACACGTGACCCGCGGTCCGGAAGCCGGCCGGAGGGGTCAGGCTTCCGGGCGGCCGGCGGTCACCGCGTAGAAGGCGACCGCCGCGGCCGCGCCCACGTTGAGCGAGTCGACGCCGTGGGACATCGGGATGCGCACCCATTCGTCGGCGGCGACCAGGGCCTGGGTGGACAGTCCGTCCCCCTCGGCACCGAGCATCAGGGCGACCCGGTCCATCCGGTGCGGGGCGGCCTCGTCCAGGGCGCGTGCCTTGTCGTCGGGGGTGAGCGCGAGCAGGGTGAAGCCGGCCTCGCGGACCGAGTCCAGGCCCTTCGGCCAGGTCTCCAGGCGGGCGTACGGCACGGAGAACACCGCGCCCATGGAGACCTTGACGCTCCGGCGGTACAGCGGGTCGGCGCAGTCCGGCGACAGCAGGACCGCGTCCATGCCGAGGGCGGCGGCCGAGCGGAAGATCGCGCCGATGTTGGTGTGGTCGTTGACCGACTCCATGACCACGACCCGGCGGGCGGAGCGCAGCAGTTCGCCGGCCGTGGGCAACGGCTTGCGCTGCATGGAGGCGAGCGCGCCGCGGTGCACGTGGTAGCCGGTGACCTGCTCGGCGAGCTCGGGGCTCACGGCGTAGACCGGGGCGGGGAGTTCGTCGATGACGTCGCGCATGACGTCGATCCACTTGGCCGAGAGCAGCATGGAGCGCATCTCGTAACCGGCTTCCTTGGCCCTGCGGATGACCTTCTCGCCCTCCGCGATGAACAGACCCTCGGCGGGTTCGCGCTTGCGGCGCAGTTCGACGTCGGTCAGGCCTGTGTAGTCGCGCAGGCGCGGGTCGTCGGGATCCTCGACGGTGATGAGATCGGCCACAGGGTGATACTGCCTTGTCCTGGGTGTGCTGCCAACGGCTGGGAACGAGTAGGTTACCCCGGGTTACGCGTGATCAAGCGGTGGACGGTCAGGCGGCGGGCCGGGGGCCGACCGTCACGACCTCGCCGATGACGATGACCGCCGGGGGCTTCACTTCCTCGGTCCGCACCGTCTCGGCGACCGTGGCGAGGGTCGCGTCGACGCGGCGCTGCGCGGCCGTCGTACCCTCCTGCACCAGCGCGACCGGGGTGTCGGCGGACCTGCCGTGGGCGACGAGCGTCTCGGCGATCTTCCCGATCTTGTCGACGCCCATCAGGATCACCAGCGTGCCGGTGAGCTTCGCCAGCGAGGCCCAGTCGACCAGCGAGCGCTCGTCGTCCGGGGCGACATGGCCGCTGACGACCGTGAACTCGTGCGCCACGCCCCGGTGGGTGACCGGGATGCCGGCCGCCCCCGGAACCGAGATCGAGCTGGAGATGCCCGGGACGACCGTGCACGGGATACCGGCCTCGGCGAGTGCCTGGACCTCCTCCATGCCCCGGCCGAACACGAACGGGTCGCCGCCCTTGAGCCGTACCACCGACTTGCCCTGCTTGGCGTGCTCGATGAGGGCGTTGTTGATGGCCTCCTGGGCCATGAAACGGCCGTACGGGATCTTCGCCGCGTCGATCACCTCGACATGCGCCGGGAGTTCGGCGAGCAGGTCGCGCGGGCCGAGCCGGTCGGCGATGACGACATCGGCCTCGGCGAGCAGCCGGCGGCCGCGCACCGTGATCAGGTCGGGGTCGCCGGGGCCGCCGCCGACCAGGGCGACACCGGGGGTGCGGGTGCGGTGGTGGGGTGCCACCAGGGTGCCGTCGCGCAGGCCCTCCACCACCGCGTCCCGGATGGCGGCGGTGTGGCGGGGGTCGCGGCCGCGGGCATCCGTGGTGAGCACGGCGACGGTGACGCCCTCGCTGTGCCCGGTCGCCGGGGTCCAGGCGGTCGCCCGGTCGGCGTCGTCGGAGCGCACGCACCACACGCGGTGCCGCTCCGCTTCGGCGGAGGCGGCGGTGTTGGTCTCGGGATCACTGGTGGCGATGAGGGCGTACCAGGCCTCGGCGAGGTCGCCGTCCCGGTACGGCCGCCTGGCCCAGGTGATCTCGCCCGCTTCCGCCATGGCCTCGACGGAGGGGGTCGCCTCGGGGGACACGACGACGATGTCCGCACCGGCCGCGATGAGTGCCGGGAGACGGCGCTGCGCCACCGTGCCGGCGCCGAGGACGACCACGCGGCGGCCGGAGAGGCGGAGGCCTACGGGGTAGGCGGGGTGTTCGGCCATGAGGGACGGCTCCTCGTGCAGGGCGGTGCGGTGGGCGCGCTGCGGCTCCGGAGCGGCCCTGACGTGCGGATTTTAGCTGTGGGCAGGGGTACGGGCACGGGGTGGTCCGGCTGCTGGAACGCCGGACCGCCCCGGTGTGCCCCCGTGACCTCTACTTCTCGGTGACCCCGGCCGAGTCGAACGTGGCCACCTCGTGCATCGCCCGGGCCGTGCTCTGCACCAGCGGCAGGGCCAGCAGGGCGCCCGTGCCCTCGCCCAGGCGGAGGTCGAGGTCGACCAGGGGACGCAGGCCCAGCTTGTTGAGGGCGGCCACGTGGCCGGGTTCGGCGCTGCGGTGGCCGGCGATGCAGGCCGCGAGGACCTCGGGGGCGATGGCGCGGGCCACCAGGGCCGCGGCACCGGCGCTGACGCCGTCCAGGATCACCGGCGTACGCAGTGAGGCGCCGCCGAGCAGCAGGCCGACCATGGCCGCGTGCTCGAAGCCGCCGATCGCGGCGAGGACGCCGATCGGGTCGGCCGGGTCCGGCTGATGGAGTTCCAGGGCGCGGCGGACGACCTCGGTCTTGCGGGCCAGGGTCTCGTCGTTGATGCCGGTGCCGCGACCGGTCACCTCCGCCGGGTCGGCACCCGTGAAGACCGAGATGAGGGCAGCCGAAGCCGTGGTGTTGGCGATGCCCATCTCCCCGGTGAGCAGCGCCTTGTTCCCGGCCGCCACCAGGTCGCGGGCGGTCTCGATGCCGACCTCGATGGCCGCCTTGGCCTCCTCGCGGGTCATCGCGGGGCCGGTGGTCATGTCGGACGTACCACCGCGGATCTTGCGGGGCAGCAGGCCGGGGGTGGCCGGGAGGTCGGCGGCGACGCCGACGTCCACGACGCACACCTCGGCGCCGACCTGGCCCGCGAAGGCGTTGCAGACCGCTCCCCCGCCGAGGAAGTTGGCCACCATCTGAGCGGTGACCTCCTGCGGCCAGGGGGTGACGCCCTGGGCGTGCACGCCGTGGTCCCCCGCGAAGATGGCGACGGCCGCGGGCTCCGGGATCGGCGGCGGGCACTGCCGGGACAGCCCGGACAGCTGCGCGGAGATGATCTCCAGCATGCCGAGCGCGCCGGCCGGCTTGGTCATGCGCTTCTGGCGCTCCCAGGCCTCGCCGAGCGCCTTGGCGTCGAGCGGGCGGATCTGTGCGACGGTCTCGGCAAGCAGGTCGTGGGGTTCCTCTCCGGGCAGGGCGCGGCGGCCGTACGTCTCCTCGTGCACCACCCAGGACAGGGGGCGTCGCTTGGACCAGCCGGCCTGCATCAGCTCGGGCTCGTCCGGGAACTCGTCGACGTACCCGACGCACAGGTAGGCGATGACCTCCAGGTGCTCGGGCAGGCCGAGCGCGCGGACCATCTCGCGCTCGTCGAAGAAGCTGACCCAGCCGACGCCGAGGCCTTCGGCGCGGGCGGCGAGCCACAGGTTCTCGACGGCGAGGGCGGCGGAGTACGGCGCCATCTGCGGCTGGGTGTGCCGGCCGAGGGTGTGCCGGCCACCGCGGGTGGGGTCGGCGGTGACGACGATGTTGACCGGGGTGTCGAGGATGGCCTCGATCTTCAGTTCCTTGAACTGCTTGGCCCGGCCCTTCGGCAGCGACTTGGCGTAGGCCTCACGCTGACGCATCGCCAGTTCGTGCATCGTCCGCCGGGTCTCGGCGGAGCGGATGACGACGAAGTCCCAGGGCTGCGAGTGGCCCACGGAGGGCGCCGTATGGGCGGCCTCCAGGACGCGGAGCAGCACCTCGTGCGGGATCGGGTCGCCCCGGAAGCCGTTGCGGATGTCGCGGCGCTCACGCATGACCTTGAGGACGGCCTCCCGCTCGGCGTCGTTGTAGCCGGGCGCGGCGGGGCCGGTGGACTGCGGTGCTTCCGCCACTGCGGCCGTGCTCTCTTCCTCCTGGTCGGCGGCCCTGGTCTGCAGGTCCTCCGCGTGCTGTACGACATCGGGGGCCGCCGCGGTCTCGGGCTCGGCCTCGCGGGGTGCCGGCACCATGCCCACGGGCTCCGGCGCCTCATGAGTGGCGAGGACCAAGGGCTGCGGCGGGGTCGGCGCCAGGTGCGGGGTGGTCGGCACCTGGCCCTCGACCTGCACGAACTGCCCGATCGGCTGCTCCGGGTGCGCCTGCAGCGGAACGTTGGACGGCAGCGGCTCGGCCTGCTCGGCGGGGGCCGGCGCCGGGGTGCCGTCGGCGACCGGCGCGGCGACGGGCTCGTCGGGCTGCGTCTGCGGTCCGGCGGGCGCGTCCAGGCCGTTCGCCGGGGCCGTCCGGGCGTCAGCGTCCTGCTGGGCCGCGTCCTGCGCGGTCGGCTCGGGCTGTGCCTGCGGCTGCGGCTGCGGCTGCGGTACGGCGGCGGGCTGCGGTACGGCGGCGGGCTGCGCCGGGCCGGGCACGGCTTCGGATACGGGGTGTGCCTCGCCGGACACGGCCTCGGCCGCGAGGGCGACGGGTTCGGCCAGCTGGGGGCCCTGCGCCGGGTAGGGCTGCGGCTCCGGCGTGCCGGTGCCGTCGGCGGTGGGCGCCGCCGGGGCGGCGTCCTGCGTCGGCGAGGGGGCCGGGAGCTCCGCCTGCGCGGCCTCCGGCACGTGGTCCGCGGTCCCGTGCTCGGGCACGGCCGCCGTTTCGGTCGCCGGTACGGCTTCTGCGGCGGGCACTTGCTGCCCGGCGGACGCGTCCTCGGCTGCCGTGGGCACCTGCTGGACGGCGGACGCCTCCTCGGCTGCGGCGATCGCGTCAGGGGCGGCGGGCTGCGGCTCCACCGCAACGGGGCTGTTCGGTTCGGGCTGTGCCGGGGCGGCGGCCTCACCCTGCGCGGGGACGGTGGCCTCACCCTGCGCGGGGGCGGCCTCTCCGGCGAACTGGGCGGTGTCCGGCGCCTGTTGTGCGGCAGCGGCGTCCGCGGTCTCGGCGGCGCCCTGCGCGGCGACCGTCCCCGCGGCAGGCGTGGCGACCGGCCCGCCGTCGGCGACCGGCGTGCCCTCGCCCTGCTCCGACGCCTCACCGGGATGAGCGGGAGCCGGGGGCTGAGCCGGCGCGGACGGCTCGGCGCCCGTGGCTGCCCGCGCTTCGTGCGGCAGCTGACCGGGCACGGGCTCGGGGTTCAGCGGCGCCGTCTCCGGCGCGGGGGCGCCATCGGCGACCGGCTGGGCCGCAGCCGGATCGGCTGCCGCGTCCGGCTCCACGGCGGCGGCCTGCCCGGCCTCGGGCGCGACCCGGGCACCCTCGGCAGCCTGCCCGGCCTCCGCCTCTGCCACCGGCGCACCGGCACCGGCACTGTCCTCGGCGCCGAGGCCACCGCCCATGGCGGCCACGACGTCCTCGTGATGCGTACCGGCCACTCCCTGACCGACCTCGCCCCCGTCGCCCAGGACCTGCTGGACGCCCTCGGCACCCTGACCGGGAAGAGGCGCCTGCGGCCCCTCCGGGCCTGCGGGCGCGGCGGGCTCGAAAGCGGCCTCGGCCCCGTGACCCGGGGCAAGCGGCTGAACGCCTTCGGGAACCGCCCCCGCAGGGGCCTCGTACACACCGTCGTGGCCATGGACCGGCTGCACTCCGTCGTGGCCGTGGACCACCTGTGCCGTGCCCGGTGCCGGTGCGGCCGCCTGGTTGGCGAGGCGGGCGACGGCGGCCTGGGCGGCGCCGGACGGGTCGGCGGCGGGCCCGGAGGCGGCGGCCGGGTCAACCGTTTCGGCAGCCTGTGTCTCTGTGCCGACCTGGGCCACCGCCGCAGGTGCCGGCACGCCGGCCTCGGCGACCGCGGCGGGCGCCGCACCCCAGGGGGCCGCGCTCTGCGGCGCCATGTCGCGCAGCGGCTGGGCGTCGAGGTACTCGGGGCCGGGCGTGGCCGGACCGGGCTGCCGTACCGGCGCTCCGGCCGGGCCGCGGTCGGCGAGGGAGCGGACCGGGCTGGCGGAGGCGTCGGGAATCGGCGGGCCGAGGTGCAGCGGACGGCGCGGCGCCTGCGGGGCGGCCGGCTGGTCCTGCGGCGCCGAGAGGATCGGCGACGACGGCGCGGACGCCGGGGCCGGGTTCGGCAGGCGGACGCCGCTGAGGTCGACGGAGCCGCTGTCGCGGCCGGCCGTCTCGTGCGGGCCCGGCTCGTGGACGGCCTCGACGACCGGTTCCGGAGCGGGTGGCGGCACTTCGTTGCCCCACGCGCCCTGGGCACCCGGCAGCAGCAGGTCTTCGTCCTCGGCGGGTGCCTCGGAGAGGTAGGTGTACGCACCGTGCGCGGCGACGCCCGGCTGCTCCACCATGCCTGCGCTCTCCGGCTGCCCCTCGGCCGGGACCTGGCCGGTGTCGGTCATGCGTACCCCTCGCCCATCGGTTTAGTGCTCCTACGACCAGCTCACCCGGAACGGCGCACCGACCGCCCGTAGTGAAGAACGAGCGTCCGTGCCCAGCGGCACGAACGACCCGCCGGAAAAGGCGACAAAGCCATTCAGTGGCATTGTCCCGGCC
The DNA here is from genome assembly GCF_006715785.1 of Streptomyces puniciscabiei. Classification (NCBI taxonomy): domain Bacteria; kingdom Bacillati; phylum Actinomycetota; class Actinomycetes; order Kitasatosporales; family Streptomycetaceae; genus Streptomyces; species Streptomyces puniciscabiei. The sequence continues at coordinate 5,898,807 of NZ_VFNX01000001.1, read as the reverse complement.
GTCGCGCCGTCGCGACAGCATGATCCGCGACAGCCCGCTGTGGACTGCGCCACGTTGCGCGTCCTCCGGTTCCGCAGTACCACACCCACCCCAAAACGGGCGTGCTTTCCGGACATTGACGAACGAAGTTCCGGGCCGCCCGGTGTGGCACAACGATCGGCCAGCCTACCGCGCGCAGTACGACAACAGGATCACGGGTTGCGATCCAGCAGCACCCCGCTGAGCAGGAACGCGACACTCCGCTCGGTCTCGGTCCAGGCGCGGGTGTCGAGTTGCACGGACTGCACCAGGGCGCACTCGACCCGGTACCCGTGCTCGGTCAGGTCGCGCCCGACGAGTTCGGCCGCGTCGCGGGTCGCGGCGTGCGTGACGATGCGCTGCGGGCGCCGGTCGGCGACCGCGGAGACCACGGCCGCTCCCCCGCCGCCGACCCTCACGACGTCCGGTTCGGGCAGGTTCTCCAGGACGTGCGGGGCGGTGCCCCGGACCACTTGGAGCTGGACGCCGTACCGGCGCGCGGCCGCGTCGGTCCGGGCGCAGGCCGCCGGGTCCCGGTCGACGGCGATGACGGCGGCTCCGGCGCGCGCGGCCTCGGCGGCGAAGGCGCCCGAGCCGCAGCCGATGTCCCAGACCAGGTCGCCGAGCCGGGGCCCGAGACGGGCCAGTTGGGCGGCGCGCAGCAGCTCGGTCTCGCCCTCGCCGAGACCGCCACCGGGTCCGCCGCCCGGTCCGCCTCCGAGTCCGTCGCCGTACGACGCGTCGGGCTGCACCCAGCCGCGCGGGCCGGCGCCCGGGTCGCGCCCGGCGATCCAGCCGCCGCCGTCACCGGCCCCGACGGGTCCGCCGATGACGATGACCACGTTGGGGTCGCGCCAGGTGTGGTCGGCGGCCTTGTCGGAGGTGACCACGGTGACCTGTTCGCGTTCGGTGCCCAGTTCCTCGCAGATGACGAAGGTCCTGTGGACGCCCTCCAGCAGGAGTCCGAGTTCGGCGGGTCCGGCCCCGGGTGCGGTGAGGACGGCGACCTTGGTGTGGGCGCGGCAGACGTTCACGGCCCGGCGCAGGGTGCGCGGGTGGGCGACGACCACCTGGGCGTCGTCCCAGGGCATGCCGGCGCGGGCGAAGGCGGCGGCCACGGCGGAGACGGCGGGGACGACCTCGACCTCCAGGCCGAACTCCGGGGCACGAAGGGTGCGTACGACACCGAAGAAGCCGGGGTCGCCGTCGGCGAACACGACGGCGGTGCCGCGGTGGGCGGCGATCCGGCGGGCGGCGAGCGCGACGCTGCCCAGGCGGACGCGTTCGGCGGTGGGCGGCACCTCGGGCAGCGCCAGGTGGTGGGCCGCGCCGGCCACGAGCGTGGCGGCGCCGAGGGCGGCGCGTGCCGCGTCGGTCAGCGGCGAGCCGTCCCAGCCGATCACCGTGACCCGATCGGCCATCGTCGTCTCTCTCCAGGTCTTCGCAGGTCGTCAGGGGTGCGGGCCCGTAGCCGGCTCCCTGAGCGTACCTGGTGAGGCTCGGGGGGGTCAGTTCCAGTCGGAGTAGGAGGTGAAACCGCTCGTGTCGGCCAGGTCCTCCGGCAGCAGGCTCCAGACGATGACGTCGGTGCGGACGTCCGTCCACGTCCCGTCCCCGGTCCTGCTGCGGGCTATCCAGGCGCCGCGCAGGACACCCTCGCTGATGCAGCCGATCTTCTGGGCGACCTGCTGGGAGGCGGTGTTGTCGGCGGCGGTGCGCAGCTCCAGACGTTCGAACTTCTGGTCGTGGAACAGCCACTGCGCGGTGGCCAGGGCTGCCTCGGAGGCATAGCCCTCGCCGCGGGCCCAGGGGGCGATGACGTAGGCGATCTCCGTCGAGCGCACCCGCCAGTCGGTGTTCTGCAGATGGACGATGCCCACGAGGCGTTGGGTGAGGAACTCGTCGACGGCGAAGACGATGCCGCGGCCCTCGGCGCGTTCGGCCGGGGCGAGTTCGGTGATCCAGGCGCGGGCGTCGGCCTCGGTGTAGGGCTGCGGGACGGAGGTCCAGGTGGTGACCAGTTCGTCGTTCATCATCTCGGCGAAGGCCTCGATGTCGGACTCCTCGAAGGGGCGCAGGACCAACCGCTCCGTGCTGATGGAGACGTTGGGAAAGGTGCCAGTCATGCGCCACTCCGTAACTTCGGAAAAACCTTCAGGGCCTGCTGAACTGCCCAGCATGCAGCATGAAACCACCGAACCGCACGACGGGGTCCGCACCCGGTGAGGGCGCGGACCCCGTGCGTTGCGACCGGCGTCAGAAGGACGGGATGACCGAGCCCTGGTACTTGTCCTCGATGAACTTCTTGACCTCGGGCGAGACGAGGAGCTTGGCGAGCTTCTTCACCCGCGGGTCCTTCTCGTTGCCCTTCTTCACGGCGACGAAGTTGGCGTACGGGTTGTTCGTGGCGGACTCCAGGACGAGGGCCTGCTTGGCGGGCTTCAGACCGGCCGAGATGGCGTAGTTGCCGTTCACGACGGCGGCGTCCACGTCGTCCAGGGAGCGGGGGGTCTGGGCCGCCTCGACCTCCTTGAACTTCAGGTTCTTGGGGTTCTTGGCGATGTCCTGCGGGGTGGCCTCGTTGCCGGCGCCGGGCTTGAGGGTGATGAGCCCGCCCGCGGCGAGCAGCTTCAGGGCGCGGGCCTCGTTGACGGCGTCGTTCGGGACGGCGATGGTCGCACCGCTCTTCAGGGCGTCGGCCTTCTTGACCTTGTGGGAGTACAGGCCGAGCGGCTCCAGGTGCACCGTGACGACCGGCACGATGTGGGTGCCGCGCTTGGTGTTGAAGTCGTCCAGGTACGGCTGGTTCTGGAAGTAGTTGGCGTCCACCGAGCCGTCCTCGGTCGCCGTGTTCGGCGTGATGTAGTCGGTGAACTCCTTGACCTGCAGGTCGAGGCCCGCCTTCTTCGCCAGCTTGTCCTTGACGAAGTTCAGGATCTCGGCGTGCGGGGTCGGGCTCGCGGCGACGACCAGCGGGCCGCTGTAGTCGTGCGAGCTGGAGGAGCTGCCGGAGCCGCAGGCGGTCAGCCCGAAGGTGAGGGTTCCGGCGGCGAGGACGGCGGTGGTGAGCTTGGCGGTGTTACGCACGAAAAGTGCCTTTCCTTAAGGGTGGTGCGACCCCGTGTATGGGTGGACGGGGAGTCTTGAGGGACGCTCAGGCGACCTTGCTGACGTCGGCCGCCGCCGGCTCCTTCGCCTTCAGCAGGCGGAGCTTCGGGGCCGGGCCGGAGCGGCCGCCGCGGCTGTGCAGGGAGCGGGCCGCGAAGTCGCCGGCGAACTGGATCAGGGAGATCACGACGGCGAGGATCGCCACGGTGATCCACATCAGCTCGGTCTCGAAGCGCTGGTAGCCGTAGCGGACGGCGAGGTCGCCGAGGCCGCCGCCGCCGACCGTGCCGGCCATGGCGGAGTAGCCGATGAGCGCGATGACCGTAGTGGTGGTGGAGGCGATCAGCGAGGGCAGGGACTCGGGGATCAGAACCTTGCGGACGATCGTCCAGGTGTTGCCGCCCATGGACTGCACGGCCTCGACGAGACCGTTGTCCACTTCGCGGACAGCCGTCTCGACCAGCCGGGCGAAGAACGGGATGCCGCCGATGGCGAGCGGCACGATCGCGGCGGTCGTGCCGATCGTCGTCCCGGTGACCCAGCGCGTGAAGCTCATCAGGGCGACCATCAGGATGATGAACGGCATGGACCGGCCGATGTTCACGATCTGGCCGATCACCTTGTTGGCGAGGACGTTCTGCAGCAGGCCGCCCCGGTCGGTGAGGACGAGGAGGATGCCGAGCGGGAGGCCGGCGGCGACGGCGATCAGGGTCGACCAGAGCACCATCTGGAACGTCTCGGTACACGCCTGCGACAGCAGCGGCTGCATCTCCGACCAGGTCACTTGGCACCTTCCTTCACCAGCGGAGCCTCCTGGCCCACCACGTCGATCTGCAGGCCCTGCTCGCGCAGGAAGCCGATCGGCACCACGTTGTCCTCATAGCGGCCGGGCAGCTCGATGCGCATCCGGCCGATCTGCAGGCCGCCGACGGTGTCGATGGCGGCCCCGAGGATCGAGATGTCGATGTTGTAGGTCCGCGCGAGCTGGGAGATGACCGGCTGGGTCGCGGCCTCGCCATGGAAGGTGACGTCGATGACGGTGCGGTCGGCGTCCGTGCGCTCACCGCTCACCGGGAAGAGCGCGGCGGCCAGCTCCGAGCCGGGGGTGGCCAGCAGCTCGCTGACCGTGCCGGCCTCCACGATCCTGCCCTTCTCCATGAGGGCGGCGGAGTCGCAGACCGCCTTCACGACGTCCATCTCGTGGGTGATGAGCAGGACGGTCAGGCCCAGCTGCCGGTTCAGGTCGCGCAGCAGCTGGAGGATGGAGCGGGTGGTCTCGGGGTCGAGGGCGCTGGTGGCCTCGTCGGAGAGCAGCACCTTGGGGTCGCCGGCCAGGGCGCGGGCGATGCCGACGCGCTGCTTCTGGCCGCCGGAGAGCTGGGCCGGGTAGGCCTTCGCCTTGTCGGCGAGGCCGACCAGGTCGAGCAGCTCCAGCGCCTTGCGGGAACGTTCCTTCCCGGACTTTCCGAGGATCTCCAGCGGCAGCTCGACGTTGTCCTGCACGGTGCGCGAGGAGAGCAGGTTGAAGTGCTGGAAGACCATGCCGATACGGCTGCGCGCCCGGCGCAGTTCGCGGCCGGCGCGCGGGCCGCGGCCGGCGAGGGCGGTGAGGTCCTGTCCGGCGACGGTCACGGTGCCGGAGGTGGGGCGCTCCAGCAGGTTGACGCAGCGGATGAGGGAGGACTTGCCGGCGCCGGACTGGCCGATGACGCCGTAGACCTCGCCTTCGCGGACGTGGAGATCGACGCCGTCGAGGGCGGTGACCTCGCGGCCGCGGGAGCGGTAGACCTTGGTCAGGCCCGAGGTGGTGATCACAGGATTTCCGTCACTGTCGAGTGCGCGGGCGTGGGTGTGCCCGGGCACGGGTGCATGCGGTTCAGGCATGGAAGTGGATGTGCGTCTCGTACGGACTGCGCGCACGGACATGCCACGGCTCTCGCTTCGGGGCTCCCCCACTCCCGGCTTCGCTCGAGCGGGGGAACCCTCATGGCTCAGCTGATGCGGGGGCCCTCTGGAAGGCTCACATTCGGCACATCAGGCGACACATACAACGAGCACCGGGCGTCATGGTCGCCTCGGTCGCAAGGGTGCGGCAGCTCGTCGTGGTCATGCGATCAGTAAACCAGACCCACGGTCCTGACCGGTCGCCGCTGTCCGGATAGTGGACAGCGGCGGACAGCCCGGACCTGGGACTCAGCCGCGGACGGAGATCTCCACGCCCCCGTCGGTGACCAGTGCGGACAGGGCCGACAGGTCCTCCACCACGAGGTCGGCGTCGAGCTCGTCCGCGCGGTGGGTTGTGGCCAACGCCACGGTGGTCATTCCGGCGGCCCGGCCCGCCTGGAGGCCGGCGGGGGCGTCCTCGAAGACGACACAGCGGGCCGGGTCGACGCCGAGCCGCCGGGCGGCGAGCAGATAGGGCTCGGGGTCGGGCTTGCCGCGCGTGATGTCGTCGGCGGCGATCAGCGTCTTGGGCAGGATGCCGACGGCGTCCAGCCGGGCCTCGGCGAGCCGCCGGGTGGCGGAGGTCACGACGGCCCAGACCTCGGCGGGCAGCGAGTCGAGGAAGTCCCGCGTGCCGGGCAGCAGCCGTACGCCGCCGCCGGGCACGTCGTCCACCTCCAGCTGCTCGACCCGGGCGACCGCCTCCGGGACCAGGTGGGCGGGCAGCAGGTCGGCGACTATCTCGGCGGCGGGCCGCCCGTGCAGTGCCACGCGTCCGAACTCCTCGGCGCTGATGCCGTACTCGCGGGCCCAGCGGGTCCAGCAGCGCTCGACGGAGTCGAGGGAGGAGACGAGGGTGCCGTCGTTGTCGAACAGGAGGGCGTGCGCGTGGATCGTCATGCCCAGACCCTACGATGTGGTCTAGACCCCATGGCTCGCGGGCGGGGCCGGGGGCCGGCGCCCGTTTCGGCCGTAATAAGGTCACGGCATGCTCAATGCCCTGACGCTGGTGACCGGGGTCGCCGCGCTGCTGCTCGCCGCCTGGTGCGGCTGGGCCGCCCACCGGGACCAGCCGACCAAGGACTGGCACTTCATCGGCATGGCCGTGGTGTCGCTGCTGGCGGTGATCCAGCTGGTGGTCGGGATCGTGCAGCTGGCGCGGGGCGAGAAGCCGGCCCAGGGCACGACGATCTTCGTGGCGTATCTGCTGGGCGCGTTCGCCTGCGTTCCGGCTGCGGGGTTCATGTCCCTGGCCGAGCGGACCCGGTGGGGCTCGGTGACGGTGGCCGCGGGCGGTGTGGTGCTGGCCGTGCTGGAGGTGCGGCTCTATGACATCTGGGGAGGCTGAGGTGACGGCGGTGGAGGAGAAGCCGACCCGGTTGATCAGCGGGCCGGGCATGCTGCTCGTCTGGTTCTACGGCGTGATGGTGGTCGGCGCGGTGTCGCGTTCCGCGTACCAGATCAGCACGGAGTTCGGCCGGGCGCCGCTGCCCTACGCGCTGTCGGCGGTGGCGGGCCTGGTGTACGGGTTCATCACGTACACGCTGATCCGGGGCGGGGAGACGGCCCGGCGGGCGGCGTTGGTGTGCTGCGCCGCCGAGCTCGCGGGTGTGCTGATCGTCGGCACGTGGACGCTGGTCGACCGCTCGGCGTTCCCGGACACGACCGTGTGGTCGTACTACGGGGCGGGGTACATCTTCATTCCCGTGCTGTTGCCGGTCTCCGCCATGTACTGGTTGCGGAGGACGCGGGACACCACCGTCAGGCAGTAGCCGCGTAAGCCCCCGCCTGCTTCTCCAGGATGATCAGTTCCACTCCGTCGGCGCCCTTGGAGCGGCCCACCGTCTCGTAGCCCGAGCGGCGGTACAGGCGGAGGTTGCCCTCGCTGCGGTGGCCGGTGAAGAGGCGGAAGCGGGTGGCGCCGCGCTCCTCGGCCAGCGCCGCCTCGGCCGCGCGCAGCAGCCGCGCGCCGATGCCGTGGCCCTGCAGGCGGGGGTGGACACAGAGCTTGCCGATGTCGGCGGCGCCGTCCTCGGTGACCTTGCCGCGCACCGAGCCGACCACCTCCTCGCCGAGCCGGGCGACGAAGACGCAGTCGGAGGCGACCTCCTGGCGGACGGAGTCCAGTGTTTGGACGAGCGGGTCGATGCGGTAGTTGCCGTACAGCGCCGCCTCGCTCTGGAAGCACAGGTACTGGAGCCGGAAGATCTGCTCCGCGTCCTGCTCGGTCGCCACCGAGATGGTCACGCTCATGCCCATGTGCGCACGCCTCCCGCTCACCTGATCACCTGTCGTCCCTCACTCCTATCCCCGCACTTCGCGGGCCGCAACCTCCGGCGTGAGCAATCGGCGCAGACATCCCAGACATCTGGAGCGTTCCGGGCCAAGACTGCCCTGTGAGATACCCAACTCCCCTGCGATCTCCCGGTATGTCAGGTCCTTCGGGGACAGCAGGGCCTCGATGAGCCGGGGGCAGCGGCCGGGCAGCCGGCCCACCGCGTCACGCAGCGCGCGGTACCGGGCGGCCGTGAGGACGTGGCTCTCGGGGTCGGTGCGGGCCTCGTCGGCCGGCTCGGTTCCGTACGGGCGCTCCCGGCGGGTGGTACGGCGGCTGCGGCGGGCCTCGGCGCGGACGGCCCTGCGCAGCCAGCCCTGGGGGTCCGGCGGCGGCCCGTCGCTCTCCAGCCGCTCCAGCAGGCGGAGCCAGACGGCCTGTTCCAGGTCGCCCGGCTCGCTCCCGGCCGCATATGCCTCGGCCGAGGCCTCGGCGGTGAGCAGCGGGCCCAGGGCGGCTACCAACTCGTGCGTCATATGCGGAACGACGCGCCGCCCCGGGGGGAGGTTTCCGGGGCGGCGCACAGTCACCCCGAACGGAGTGACAACAGGACTATCGGTTGACGTGCTCAGCCGGCCAGGAAGTCGGCGCGGGCGAGCAGGCCGGTGTCGGCGTTGTCGGTGAAGACACCGTCGATGCCGGTCGCGAAGTACGTCTTGAAGGCGCCGAAGGGGTCGCCGTAGCCGTCGGCCGCGCTGCCCTTGCGGTACTCGGCCGGGAGGAAGGGGTTCTCGTTGCGCATGGTGTAGGGGTGCAGGATCAGGCCCACCTTGTGCGCGTCGGAGACCAGGGGCGTCGGCCGGGTGAGGTTGCCGTTCGCGTCCTTCGGGATGATCAGGTCCAGGGTCGGGCCGATGCCCTGGGCGTAGCCGGCGATCTCCCTGAGGCCCTTGGGCGTGATCAGATCGGCGACCGTGCGCGGGTCGCCGGCCTCCACGAAGTCGTAGGGGCGGCTGTCCGCCGTGGAGAGCAGCACGACGAGCGGGTTGTCGACCAGCTGGTTCAGCTTCTGGATGCTGGTGGGCTCGAAGGACTGCAGGACGACGGGCGAGTTCCGGCCGTCCTTGCCGTACTTGCGCAGCAGCTTCGCCACCCGTTCCTCCAGGCCGAGGCCCAGCTTGCGGAAGTAGGTGGGGTGCTTGGTCTCGGGGTAGATCCAGACCTGCTTGCCCCGCTTGCGGGTCTGCTCGTCCTGCCACTTCAGGACCTCTTCGAAGGTGGGGATCTCCCAGCGCCCGTTGTAGAGGGTGTTGTGCGGCCGGTTGGCCGGTATCCGCTCGACCGCGCGCAGCGTCTTCAGCTCGGCGAGCGTGAAGTCCTCGGTGAACCAGCCGGTCGTCGCGACGCCGTCCAGCATCTTGGTGGTCCTGCGGTCGGCGAACTCCGGGTGCGAGGCGACGTCCGTGGTGCCGCCGATCTCCGGCTCGTGCCGGCAGACCAGATGGCCGTCCTTGGTGGGCACCAGGTCGCCGGCCTCGACGACGTCGGCGCCGAGGTCCAGGGCCAGGTTGTACGAGCCGAAGGTGTGCTCGGGGCGGTAGCCGCTGGCGCCCCGGTGGCCGATGACCGTCGGGACCGGCAGGCTCTTCAGACCCCGGCCGCCCGGTACGGCCGACCGGGTCCCGGCGGCCTCGGCCGCGCCGGGCAGCCCGAGCACCGCTCCGCCCGCGCCGAACACCGCAGCGCCGAGGAGCGCCCGCCGCCCGGTGCCCTGGGTCTTCTCGTTCGCCGTCTGCTCGTTCGCCTGGTCGCCGCCCATCAGCGCCCCTCCTGCCGTCCGCTCGTGCATGCGGGCCGATCGTAGGGGCGCGCACATGACCGAAGGGAGGACCCCGACGGAACACCCGGGTGACGCGGTATGTCCTGTGGGAGGCGGGTGGTGACGGCCCGTCGCCTCGGCGGCGGGGGCCCTGGCAGCCGAGTGGGTGAGGGCTTCGCGCGATCTGCGTCACACCGTCTCAGCGGTGTTACGGGGCGTCCCCGAGACGTCACCGCAGGTAAACCCCGGTCAACACTTCGTAAGACCTCGGTGAACCGGCCGTACCCGATGTGCGCCGCGCCCGGGGCCGCGAGTAATGTCCTCACCTGCACAGACTCATATCGACCCCTCGACATCGGAGGACCCGTTGTCCCGCTTCGCGCTCATCAAGGCAGTGCTCGGACCGATCATGCGCCTGATGTTCCGCCCACAGGTGGAGGGCGTGGAGCACATCCCGGGGGACGGCCCGGTGATCCTGGCCGGCAATCACCTCACCTTCATCGACTCGATGATCCTGCCGCTCGTGTGCGACCGGCAGGTCTTCTTCATCGGCAAGGACGAGTACGTCACCGGCAAGAGCCTCAAGGGGCGGCTGATGGCGTGGTTCTTCACGGGTGTCGGCATGATCCCGGTGGACCGCGACGGCGGGCGCGGTGGTGTGGCGGCGCTCATGACCGGGCGGCGCGTCCTCGAGGAGGGCAAGATCTTCGGCATCTACCCGGAGGGCACGCGTTCTCCCGACGGCCGCCTCTACCGGGGCCGTACCGGCATCGCCCGCCTCACGCTGATGACGGGCGCGCCTGTGGTCCCCTTCGCGATGATCGGCACGGACAAGCTGCAGCCGGGCGGGGCGGGGATGCCGCGGCCCGGCCGCGTGACCGTGCGGTTCGGTGAGGCGATGGAGTTCTCCCGGTACGAGGGGATGGACCGGGACCGGTATGTGCTGCGGGCGGTCACCGACTCCGTGATGGCCGAGGTCATGCGGTTGTCGGGGCAGGAGTACGTGGACATGTATGCGACCAAGGCGAAGGCCGCCTAGCGCCCTGGCAGTTCGGCCGGTTTTCGGGTGCGGCTGCGTGGGTGCTGGTCGCGCCCACGCCGCGGAGCCGCACATCGATACAGCCCCGCGCCCCTTTCGGAGCGCTTCACTCACCCGGCTCCTTCCAGCTTCTGCCCCTTCAGCAGGAACCACGCCGCAATCGCCGTTCCCAGCAGGACCGCCGCTCCCGCGCCCGAGGCCAGGTGCAGGCCGTGGACGAAGGACTCCCGGGACGCGGTCAGGAGTGCCTCCGCCGTGTGCGGGGGCATTTTTGTTGCCGCCTGCACTGCCGCGCCCAGTGATTCGTGTGCCTGGGCCGGGGTGCCGGCCGGGCCGGTGAAGTCGCGGTAGGTGCCCGTGACGATGGAGCCGAGCAGGGCGATGCCGAGGGCCGCGCCCAGTTCGTACGCCGTCTCGGAGACCGCCGAGGCGGCGCCTGCCTGTTCCTTGGGCACGCTGGAGAGGATCACGTCGGCGGTGACCGTGAAGGAGAGGCCGGCGCCGATGCCCACGACCAGGAGCGCGGCCCCGAGGACGGGGTAGCCGGTGGACCGGCCGACTGCGGTGAGCGCGGCCAGGGCCAGGCCGACCGCCGCGAGGCCGCCCGAGACCACCGCGCGGACCGAGAAGCGGCGAGCCGCGCGGCCCGCGATCAGACCGGCCGCCACCGCGCCGACCGCGGCGGGCAGTTCGGCCAGGCCCGCCTCGAACGGGCGCCTGCCCTGGACGAGTTGCAGATACTGGGAGAGGAAGAACACCAGGCCGGACATGCCGAGCACGGTGAGCAGGTCGGCGAGGACCGCCCCGCTGAAGCCGCGGCGCCCGAACAGCCGCATGTCCAGCAGCGGGGTCGGCATGGTGAGCTGACGGTGGACGAAGCCGTAGAGGGCCGTCGCGCCGAGCAGTGCCGTGGCGAGCACCGGCCGGGTGAACCCGTGCGTGGCGGCCTCCTTGACCGCGTACACGACGGCGATCATGCCGACCAGTGACAGGACGACGCTGCTCACGTCCCAGGGGCCCGGGTTCGGGTTGCGGGACTCGGGCAGGGTGCGGATGCCGACCAGGACCAGGACCGCCATCACCGGCAGGTTGATCAGGAAGACCGAACCCCACCAGAAGTGCTCGAGGAGGAAACCGCCGGTGATCGGGCCGACGGCCGTGCCGGCGGAGGCGGTCGCGCCCCAGATGCCGACGGCCAGGCTGCGCTCGCGCGGGTCGTGGAAGAGGTTGCGGATCAGGGCGAGGGTGGCGGGCATCAGGGTCGCGCCCGCGACGCCGAGCAGCGCCCGTGCCAGGATCATCAGTTCCGGTGTGGTGGCGTAGGCGTTGAGCACGGATATCGCGCCGAACGCCGTGGCGCCGCCGAGCAGGATCCGCTTGCGGCCGATGCGGTCGCCGAGGCTGCCCATGGAGACCAGCAGACCGGCGATGACGAAGGAGTAGACGTCGCCGATCCACAGGAGCTGGGTGCCGGAGGGGTTCAGGTCTTCGCTGATGTAGGGGGTCGCCAGGCCGAGGACGGTGGCGTCGACGGCCACCAGCAGCACGGCCAGGACGAGGACGGAGAGCGCGAGCCAGCGGCCCGGGCGCGTCACCGCCTCCGCCGTCGCGGCCGGCTGCAGGGTGCTGGTCATGATTCCTCTCTTCGTAGCGCGCCGCCGAGCAGCAGCTCGGCGACCATCGTCGGGAAGTCCCGGGCGGCTACGCGGCCGTCCAGGGTGGCCCAGGCGCACGAGGCGATCAGTCCGTACAGCGCCTCGGTGAGCCAGACCGGGGTGAGGTCGATGCGGAACTCGCCGGCCTGCTGTCCGCGCTGGAACACCGCTCCGATGCGGGTGTCCAGGCGGGGCCAGCCGTCGCTCAGCCGCTCGCCCTCCCACAGCTGGCTCTCGCCGTAGAGGAAGGCGAGCAGTCCGGCGGCGGGCTGGATCTCGCGCACCAGCCGCCGCACCGCCTCGCCCGCCGGCCCTTCGTCCAGCCGGGCCCGGTCCACCGCCGCCTCGCACTCCTCGATGCCGAGCGCCTCCAGCGCCCGTACGAGAGCGTCGCGCCCGGCGAAGTGACGGTGCAGCGTCGCCCGGCTGATCCCGGCGGCCTTGGCGACCTCGTCCATGGTCGCGGTGGATTTGCGGGTCAGCAGGGCGGCCGCGCTGCGCAGCACCTGGTCACGGTCGAGAGCCATGAGACAAGGGTAGCCCATGTGAGACATCTTTGTCTCACACTGGGCATGCATGGCTCATAGTGGCTGGTCGGGCCAGAGACGCCTGGTCGGACCAGGGACGCTCAGTGCCAGGGCAGCTGTCCGCGCCGCTCCCAGTAGGCGCGCGGGTCCTCGGCGAGCGCGGCGAGGCGGGTCAGCTGGTCCTCGTCCAGGTCGACCGCGGGAGCGTGGAGGTTGGAGACGAGCTGGGTGACCGTCGCGGCGCCGGAGAGCACGACGCCCGCCCAGGGCCGGCACAGGATCCAGGCGAGGGCCACCGCGTCGCAGCCGAGACCGGCCTCCTCGGCGACGGCCCTGAGCGCCTCCGGAGCCTGCGGCGCGGCCAGCCGCCCGTTGGCCATGCCCTCCTTGACGATCACGGTGAGCCCGGCGTCGTGCGCCTCGGCGAGCGCGGGGGCCGCCGAGGTCTCGAGCACGTTGTACGTCGACTGCACGGTACGGAAGAGGGGCTCGCCGTCGGTGGTCACCTGGAGGGCGGCGCGGATCACGTCCGCCTGGGCGGGGCCGCTGGTGGAGAAGCCGATGGTCAGGCCCTGGGCGGCGGCCTCGGCGAGCCGGGCGTGCAGATCCTTGTCGGTGTGGGCCGGGCTGTCCGGCGTCAGCGAGTGGATCTGGTAGAGGTCGAGCCGGTCGCCGAGCACGGCGTCGGTCTCGGCGCGCTGCCGCTCGTACGCGGCGAGGCTGTGGTCCTTGACCTCGTGCGTCTCGGCGTCCGCCGACCAGCCGGCGGTGTAGGTGTAGCCCCACTTGCTGCCGACGACCACGTCGTCGATGTCGGGGCGGGCGTTCAGCCAGTCGGCGAGGAACTCCTCCGAACGGCCGTAGGAGCGGGCCACGTCGAAGTAGCGCACGCCCTGGGCGTAGGCGGCGTCGAGGAGTTCGATGGTGCGGGTGCGCAGGGCGTCCACGGTGCGCTCGGCCGGGAGGTCGTCCTCCCGGCCGAGGTTGATGTAGCCCGGACGGCCGACGGCGGCGAGACCGAGGCCGAGGTGCGCGGTGGGCGTGGTCGCGGCGGCCAGGCGGCTGAACGGCATGGGGGCTCCCTGCACGATCGGCTGAGGGCCTCCAATGTACCCAGCCGCGGGCGGTTCAGCCCGTGCTGACGCAGCGTGGCACGAAGGCGGGGTCGGCCGGTCCCTTCCGCCCCAGGGCGTTGAGGACCCACTGCTCGACGAGCGGGGACTTGGGCGCCTGGTCGTGCTCGGTGGTGTCGAGCGGGCAGCGGTCCTGGAGCAGCACGTTGGTCACGTAGGAGGCGGGGCCGTCGAGGAAGGCACTGGTGTAAGGCAGCACGACCTCGTCGTTCTTGGTGGCGATCGCCGTGTAGTCCGGGCCGACCGGCGTCTCCGGGGCGGAGTTGAGCCTCTTCAGGAAGTCCGAGCCGGCGGTCTGGTCGACGCAGGAGGGGCAGACGGTGGCGCCGGCCGCGAGCGCGAGTGGGTTGGTGGTGCCGTGGTTGGAGGGGACGATGCCGACGAGGTCGTCCACCTTGGTCGCGCCGCCGAGGAACTTCACGTAGTACCGGGGCATCATGCCGCCCTGGCTGTGGCCGACGATGTCGGCCTTCCTGGCGCCGGTCGCACCGAGCACGGCGTTCACGAAGTCGCGCAGCTGGGCGGCCGAGTCCGGGATCGGGGCCGTCTCCAGGTCGCCGTAGTCGAAGGAGAAGACGCAGTATCCGGCGCCGACGAGGTCGGGCGAGAGGGTCAGCCAGTTCTCGTACGAGGTCTTGAAGGTGCCGTTGACCAGGACCACGGGCTGCGGATGGGCCGAGTCCGGCTTGCAGGACCAGTTGTTGGCGCCGGGTGGCGGGGTGTCTGCGGCGCTCGCGGAGGTCGTGAGGCCGAGGGCGCAGAGCGCGGCCGCCGCGGTGACGGCGAGGAGGCGGGCTGTCCGTCGTGTACGTCTGGCGCGCATGACGTCCCTTTCATGCTCGACGATGATCGACCGGCGTTCGGCAATGCCGACCGGTAGGCGGAATAGTTACCTCCGCGTATCCGGCCGTCAAGGTTTCGGCCAGTGGCCGAATCTCATCTGTTACCCGAGTCCGTGGCCCTGCCTGCTGCCCGAGTCCGTGGCCCGAGCGGCCCCGGGCAGCACGAAGGGCCCGGACGGGATGTCCGGGCCCTTCGTGTACTCGTACGGTCTCTCAGACGTGCTTGGCCGTCGCCCACGCGTGCTGGGCGGCCACGTCCGCCTTGACCTCCGTCAGCTGCACGGCGACCGCGCTCGGGGCCGTACCGCCCCGCCCGTTGCGGGAGGCGAGGGCGCCGGGGACGTTGAGGACCGTGCGGACCTCGGGGGTGAGGTGGGCGGAGATCTTCGCGAACTGCTCGTCCGTGAGGTCGTCCAGTTCCTTGCCCTCGGCCTCGGCGACCTTGACGCACTCCCCCGCGACCTCGTGCGCCACGCGGAACGGCACGCCCTGCCTGACCAGCCACTCGGCGATGTCGGTGGCGAGCGAGAAGCCGGCCGGGGCCAGCTCCTCCATGCGCTCGCGGTTGACCGTGAGGGTGGCGATCATGCCGGTGAAGGCGGGGAGCAGGACCTCCAGCTGGTCGCAGGAGTCGAAGACCGGCTCCTTGTCCTCCTGGAGGTCGCGGTTGTAGGCCAGCGGGAGGGCCTTGAGGGTCGCCATCAGGCCCGTCAGGTTGCCGATCAGGCGGCCGGACTTGCCGCGCGCCAGCTCGGCGATGTCCGGGTTCTTCTTCTGCGGCATGATCGACGAGCCCGTGGAGAACGCGTCGTGCAGGGTCACGAAGGAGAACTCCTTCGTGTTCCAGATGATGATCTCCTCCGCGATCCGGGAGAGGTTCACGCCGATCATCGCGGTGATGAAGGCGAACTCGGCGACGAAGTCACGGGAGGCCGTGCCGTCGATGGAGTTGCCGACGCTGCCGTGCTCGAAGCCGAGGTCCCGCGCGACCGCCTCCGGGTCCAGGCCGAGGGAGGAGCCGGCGAGGGCGCCGGATCCGTACGGGGACACGGCCGTGCGCTCGTCCCACTGGCGCAGGCGCTCGGCGTCCCGGGACAGCGACTGCACATGGGCGAGGACGTGGTGGGCGAAGAGCACCGGCTGGGCGTGCTGCAGGTGGGTGCGGCCCGGCATGGCGACGTCCGGGTGCGCCTCGGCCAGGCCGATCAGGGCGTCCTGGAGGTCGGCGATCAGGCCGCCGATGATCCGCGCGTGGTCGCGCAGGTACATCCGGAACAGGGTCGCCACCTGGTCGTTGCGCGAGCGGCCCGCGCGCAGCTTGCCGCCCAGGTCGGGGCCGAGGCGCTCCAGGAGACCGCGTTCCAGGGCGGTGTGCACGTCCTCGTCGGCGATGGTGCCGACGAACGCGCCGGACGCGACGTCGCCCTCCAGCTGGTCCAGCCCGGCGATCATGCGCTGCAGCTCGTCCTCGGTGAGGAGGCCGGCCTTGTGCAGCACGCGCGCGTGGGCACGCGAACCGGCGATGTCGTACGGCGCGAGCCGCCAGTCGAAGTGGACGGACGCGGACAGCTTCGCCAGGGCCTCGGCAGGACCGTCGGCGAAACGGCCGCCCCAGAGCCGTACGTCACCGCTGTTGCTGCTCACTTGCGCTGCTCCTAGAGAGAGGGTGGATGGACGAACCGTACTCAGGCCAGGTCACGCCGGGCCGCGATCTTCGACGACAGGCTGTAGATGTCGATGAAGCCCTTGGCCGCGGACTGGTCGAAGGTGTCGCCGGTGTCGTAGGTGGCGAGGTTGAAGTCGTAGAGCGACGACTCGGAGCGACGGCCGGTGACGACCGCGCGGCCGCCGTGCAGGGTCATCCGGATGTCGCCGGTCACGTGCTCGTTGGCCTCGTTGATGAAGCCGTCCAGGGCGCGCTTGAGCGGGGAGAACCACTGGCCGTCGTAGACGAGTTCGCCCCAGCGCTGCTCCACCTGCCGCTTGTAGCGGGCCAGTTCGCGCTCGACGGTGACGTTCTCCAGCTCCTGGTGGGCGGTGATCAGGGCGATCGCGCCGGGAGCCTCGTAGACCTCGCGGGACTTGATGCCGACGAGACGGTCCTCGACCATGTCGATCCGGCCGATGCCCTGGGCGCCGGCGCGCTCGTTGAGCTGCTGGATCGCCTGCAGGACGGTGACCGGCTTCCCGTCGACGGCGACCGGGACGCCCTCCTTGAAGGTGATGATCACCTCGTCGGGCTCGCGGGGCTGCGCCGGGTTGGCGGTGTACTCGTAGATGTCCTCGACCGGGGCGTTCCAGATGTCCTCCAGGAAGCCCGTCTCGACGGCGCGTCCGAAGACGTTCTGGTCGATGGAGTACGGGGACTTCTTGGTGGTGGCGATCGGGAGCTGCTTGGCCTCGCAGAAGGAGATCGCCTTGTCCCGGGTCATGGCGTAGTCGCGGACCGGGGCGATGCACTTCAGGTCGGGGGCGAGGGCGACGATGCCGGCCTCGAAGCGCACCTGGTCGTTGCCCTTGCCGGTGCAGCCGTGGGCGACGGTCGTGGCGCCGTGCTTCTGGGCGGCGGCGACCAGGTGCTTGACGATCGCCGGCCGGGAGAGGGCCGAGACCAGCGGGTAGCGGTCCATGTAGAGGGCGTTGGCCTTGATCGCGGGGAGGCAGTACTCCTCGGCGAACTCGTCCTTGGCGTCGGCCACTTCGGCCTCGACGGCGCCGCAGGCGAGGGCGCGCTTGCGGATGACGTCCAGGTCCTCGCCGCCCTGGCCGACGTCCACCGCGACGGCGATGACCTCGGCGCCCGTCTCCTCGGCGATCCAGCCGATGGCGACGGAGGTGTCCAGGCCGCCCGAATAGGCGAGTACGACGCGCTCGGTCACGGGTTTCTCCTCACACTGCACCTGCTGTCATGCATGAGTATGCAGAGCTCTGCATGATTCGTCAATCGCGAGGGTCTTTGAACGCGGGAAACCGCTTTCCCGTACTGCTCGGTGAACGCAGGCGCCGCGTTGGTAACCCACGACACTTCCCGACCGAGTGAGGCATCCGTATGTCCAGGGCTCTTCCGAAGTACAACAAGCGTCGCGTGGCGGTCATCGGCGGGGCCGCGGCCGTGGCGCTGTCCGGCGCGGTGATCGCGGGCTCCGCCCTCGCCGGAACACCTGCCAAGAGCGGCGGCGCGGCGCAGGCACGCACGCTGGCGAGCCCCGGCACGATCACCTGCCCGGACGTCGCCGCCGAGCTCCCGGCCGTCCCCGCCTCCGCCAAGGCCGAGGTCGACCGCAACCTCACCCTCCTGCAGACCCAGATCCAGGAAGCCAACAAGCGTTTGCAAACCACCGTCGGCCAAGGCGGACCCAACTTCGTCAACAACGCCATCCTCGGCCCCCTCAAGGACAAGCGGACCTCCACCATCGACCGCATCGCCATCGCCATCGGCCGCACCACCACCAGGCCCACCGGACTGGACTCCCTGGCCGCCTGCACGCTGAACGCGAGCGGCACGGGCGCGGCGGGCGGGACCGGCACGGCGGGCGGCGCCGGCGCGGCGGGCGGCGGGGCCGGCGCGGCGGGCACGGGCGCGAGCCCGCAGTCGGGCGCCGGAGCGAGCACGACGGCCGGAGGCGCCTCCGGAGCCGGAGTCGGCACGATCACCTGCCCGGACGTCGCCGCCGAGCTCCCGGCCGTCCCCGCCTCCGCCAAGGCCGAGGTCGACCGCAACCTCACCCTCCTGCAGACCCAGATCCAGGAAGCCAACAAGCGTTTGCAAACCACCGTCGGCCAAGGCGGACCCAACTTCGTCAACAACGCCATCCTCGGCCCCCTCAAGGACAAGCGGACCTCCACCATCGACCGCATCGCCATCGCCATCGGCCGCACCACCACCAGGCCCACCGGACTGGACTCCCTGGCCGCCTGCACCCTCACGAAGTGAGGTAGCAGGCAGCCCAGGCCGCCCCGGCCGGCGCCGGCCGGGGCGGCCCCGGTGGGTCCGAGTGGCGGACTCCTCCGTGAATTCCTTAGACAGCCGAAGGAGTTGCGCCGATACTCGTCAGACATGGGAAAGACCTATGAGCGCATCGACGGCAGGCTCCGGACGTTCATCGAGGAGCAGCCCCTCTTCTTCACCGCGACCGCCCCGCTGTCCGGCGACGGCACGGTCAACCTCTCCCCCAAGGGCCTCAAGGGCTCCTTCGCCGTGCTCGACGAACTGACCGTGGCGTACCTGGACTTCGCCGGGTCCAACGCCGAGACCATCGCGCACCTCAGGGAGAACGGCCGGATCACCCTGATGTGGTGCGCCTTCCAGGGCCCGCCGAACATCGTGCGCGTGCACGGCCGGGGCGAGCCCGTCTTCCGGGACGACCCGCGGTTCGAGGAGCTCCTCACCCACTTCCCCGGCATCGACCCGAGCCTGCACGGGCTGCGCGCGATCATCGTCGTCCACGCGGAACTGCTCCGGGACACCTGCGGGTACGCCGTCCCCTACATGGCGTACGAGAGCGACCGCGACCTGCACGAGAGGCGTTTCGCGCGGGAGGACGACGTCACGCTGAACGCGTACTTCGAGAAGAAGGAGCATGTCGCGACGAGCCTGGACGGACTACCCGGGCTGCCGTTGCCGCTGCCGCCGTCTACCGTCTGAGCCATGCGCCCCGGTGTCGTGCTCGCCCTCGTGTCCGCCTCCTCGCTCGGGCTGCTCGGTGTCGCACCGGGTCCCGGGCCCGTGCCGCTGCCCGCGCAGATGGCGGACACCGGCGGAGGCGGCCAGCTGATCATCGCTCAGGCACCGGCTACCGGCTCGACATCGGGGACGGTCACCTGGTGGGACCTGAAGGACGGGCAGTGGGTGCAGGCCGGTTCGGCACCGGCCCGCTTCGGAGCGAACGGGCTGGTGGAGGGGGCCGCGCGGCAGCAGGGCACGAACACGACACCGACCGGCTTGTACGGCCTTCCCTTCGGGTTCGGGATCAAGGCGGCACCGAGCGGGACGCGCGTCGAGTACCGGGCGGTGAAGGAGAGTTCCTGGTGGTGCCAGGACAACGACGCGGCGGCGTACAACCGTTGGGTGGATCCGCTGCCCGCCGACTGCCGCGCCTCCGAGTCCGAGCACCTCATCTCATACTCGACTCAGTACGCGTACGGCCTCGTCATCGGGTTCAACTACGACCAGCCCGTACGGGGGCGAGGGGCCGGGATCTTCCTCCACGTGAACGGGCAGGCGGCGACGGCCGGGTGTGTGTCGGTGCCGGAGGACGCGATGCAGCGGATCCTGCAGTGGGCGGAACCGGGGCAGAAGCCGCACATGGCCATCGGGACGGTGGACGGGCCCACTGCCGTCACCCGGTACTGAAGGGCTCAGCTCGCCGGAAGCCGCACCGTGAACGTGGTGGATCCCGGTCTGCTCTCCAGCCCCACCGTCCCCCCGTGCGCCTCTGCCACCGCCGCCACGATCGACAGGCCGAGGCCCGTGCCGGAGCCGGAGGTGCCGGTGGGGCGGCGGTGTTCGGCCCGGGTGAAGCGTTCGAAGACGCCGGGCTGGACGTCCTCGGGAACGCCGGGTCCGTCGTCGTGGACGGACAGGACGGCCGCGTCGGTGCCGGTCTCGAGCGTCACGGTCACCTTGGTGCCAACGGGTGTGTGCACACGAGCGTTGGCCAACAGGTTGGCCAACACCTGTTGGAGGCGGTGGGCGTCGCCCGGGACCGTCACCGGGTCCTCGGGCAGGTCCAGGGTCCAGCGGTGGTCCGGGCCGGTGGCGCGGGCGTCGGTGACCGCGTCCAGGACCAGGTGGGTCAGGTCGACGGGCCGGCGTTCCAGGGGGCGGCCCGCGTCGAGGCGGGCGAGCAGCAGGAGGTCGTCGACCATCTCCCCCATGCGGGCGGACTCGGCCGTGATGCGCTGCAGGGCGCGGGTGACCTCCGGCGGTACCGGGCCGGGGTGCAGCAGGGCCAGCTCGGCATGGCCGCGGATCGAGGCGACCGGGGTGCGCAGCTCGTGGCTGGCGTCGGCGGCGAAGCGGCGCAGCCGCTCCTCGCTGGCGTGCCGTTTGGTCAGGGCGTCCTCGACGTGCCGGAGCATGCGGTTGAACGCCGCCGCCACCTGGCCGACCTCGCTGCGCGGGTCGAGGTCCGGGGTGCGCGGCGGCAGCGCCACCTCACCGCTGGCCAGGGGCAGCTCGCTGACCCGGGTAGCGGTCGCGGCGACCCGGCTCAGCGGGCGCAGCGACCAGCGGACCCACAGCGCCCCGGCCACCCCGGCGACGGTCAGGGCCAGGCCGAGGACGACCACGGCGACCAGTTCGAGGCGGGTAACCGCGGCCCGTACCGGCTCCGTCGGCAGGCCCGTCACCAGGACGTCGCCATCCTTGCCCCGCCACGCCATCAGCCGGTAGCCGTGCAGGTGCGACAGGCACACGGTGTGGCCCCGGCCGTCCACCGGAAGCCTGGCCAGGGCCGCGCGGTCCGCGGCGGTCAGGGTGATCCGAGGGTCCTGCCGGTCGCCGGCGGGCACCACGGCCGCGTTGGTGACCCGGCCGTCCAGCAGACGGGCACCGAACGTCTCGGCGGCCTGGCGGCGGGTGTCGCCGTGCTCGTCGCCGTCCTGGTCCGAGGGCTTCGCGGGCTGGTAGGTGCCGTGCTCCAGGCTCTGCGGGAAGGCCGGTCCGGCCTGCAGGATCTGCTGGTCGAGCCGGCGGGTGAGAAAGCCGTTCAGCTCGACGACGGCGGCCGCGCCGACCGCGGCGCAGCTGATCGCGAGCAGCACCACCAGGCCGGCGGTGAGCCGGGCGCGCAGGGTGCGGGGGCGGGGCAGCCGGGACAGACGGTCACGCAGGTGCAGGCGGCTCACTTGGCCACCGGTTTCAGGACGTAGCCCGCGCCGCGCACGGTGTGGATCATGGGCTCGCGGCCCGCGTCGACCTTCTTGCGCAGGTAGGAGATGTACAGCTCGACCACATGGGCCCGGCCGCCGAAGTCGTAGGACCAGACCCGGTCGAGGATCTGCGCCTTGCTGAGCACGCGCCGCGGGTTGCGCATGAGGAAGCGGAGGAGCTCGAACTCGGTGGGCGAGAGTTCGATCAGTTCGCCGGCCCGGCTGACCTCGCGGGCTTCCTCGTCCATCACCAGGTCACCGACGACCAGCCGGGGCCCCTCCTCCTGCTGCCGGGCCATGCCCGCGCGGCGCAGCAGGCCGCGCAGCCGGGCCACGACCTCCTCCAGGCTGAAGGGCTTGGTGACGTAGTCGTCACCGCCCGCCGTGATGCCCGCGATCCGGTCCTCGACCGCGTCCCGGGCGGTGAGGAAGAGCACACAGACGTCGGGCTTCACCTCGTGCAGCCGGCGCAGCACGGTGAAGCCGTCGGTGTCCGGGAGCATCACGTCCAGGACGACGGCGTCGGGCAGCAGCTCGCGCGCGGTGGTGAGGGCGGAGGCGCCGTCCCCGGCGGCGCGCACCTCCCAGCCCTCGTAGCGCAGGGCGCCGGTGAGGACCTCCGCGAGGTCGGGGTCGTCGTCGACGACGAGGACGCGCACGCGGGTGCCGTCGGGTCGGGTGAGGGCCGGGCGGCCGGAACGGGTGGTGTTCATCGCGCCTTCCAGCATCACCCCTGAAGAGGGGTGCGAGGGACCGCCTCCCCTCTGAGTTTTCTCTGAGTGCCCTCACCGTGCCGCTGAGCACAGGATGAGAACCCGCTCTCAGTCCGCTCTGAAAGGGCCTGGTCAGGGCCTTTCTCAGAGGTCGCTCAGAGCTTTCCGCCGCACAGTGGCCCGGTACGACGGACGAAGGGACGGCGACTGATGACCACCGTGGATGTGCGGCGGGCGGCCCCGCCCGTGACCGCGCGGCGCTCCCCCGCGGGGCCCGTGCTGGCCGCGCTGTGTGCCGGGGCGGCGGCCGTGGTCGCGCTCTGGTGGGCGGACACCGGATCCGTGGTCGGTACGGCCGGCTGGCTGACCGGCGCCGGGCGGATCGCCGGGCTGCTGTGCGGGTACGCCTGCGCGGTGCTGGTCGGCCTGATGGCGCGGGTGCCGCTGCTGGAGCGGCGGATCGGCTCGGACCGGGTGGCCCGCTGGCACGCGATGGCCGGCCGGTACACGGTCTGCCTGCTCGTAGCGCACATCGTGCTGATCCTCACCGGGTACGCCGCCCAGGACCGGGCCTCGCTCTGGCACGAGGCGGTGACCGTCGTCCTGGACTATCCGGACATGCTGAAGGCCACCACCGGCACGGTGATCCTCTTCGCGGTCGGCATCACCTCGGCCCGGGCCGTGCGCCGCCGCACGAGCCACGAGTTCTGGTACTACGTCCACCTGCTGACGTACGCGGCCGTCTTCCTGGCCTTCTTCCACCAGCTGACGCTGGGGAACGAGTTCAACGGCAAGCCGGTCGCCACCGCCGTCTGGTACGCGCTCTACCTGGGCGTCGCTGCCCTGGTGCTGTGGTTCCGCGTGCTCGCCCCGGTCCGCCTCAACCGGCGCCACCAGCTGCGTGTGGACTCGGTGCACAGGGAGGCACCGGGTGTGTACTCGGTCGTCGTACGCGGGCGGCACCTGGACGAGCTGGGGGCGCGGGCGGGGCAGTTCTTCCGCTGGCGGTTCCTCGGCGAGGGCCTGCGCTGGACCTCGACGCCGTACTCCCTGTCGGCGCCGCCGCGCCCGGATCTGATGCGCATCACGGTCAAGGCGCTGGGCGACCACAGCGCGGCCGTCGCCCTGCTGCGGCCCGGCACCCGGGTGTGGGCGGAGGGCCCGTACGGCTCGCTGACCGCCGACCGGGCCACCAGCCACCACTCCCTGCTGATCGCGGCCGGCGTCGGCATCACCCCGCTGCGCGCGCTGTTCGAGACGCTGCCCGGCGAGGTCACTCTGCTGTACCGGGCGCGCCGTACCGAGGACCTGGCGCTCGGCGCGGAGCTGGAGGCGATCGCCCGCTGGCGCGGCGCACAGGTGCTGTACGCGCTCAACGGCCCTGAGGGCGAGCACCCGGCCATCACGGCGGAGTCGCTGCGCGCCACCTTCCCGGGCCTCGCGGGCCACGACGTCTACATATGCGGGCCGCACGGCTTCGCGCAGGACGTGTACGAGGCACTGCGGGCGGCCGGGGTCCCGGACCGCCGTATCCACCACGAGTCGTTCGAGCTGTGAGGTTGTCGACGTGCACGCGTTGAAGAAGAGCCGTCCCCTGCGCCGCATCGTGCTGGCGAGCGCCGCGACCGTCTCCGGGATGGTGCTGCTGCTCTCGCTGAAGCCGCACACGAGCCCCGTGCTGGCCACGGCCGACACCAAGTCGCCCTCCGTGTCGAGCAGTTCGGCCCCGTCGAGCGGCTCGGGCTCGTCGAGCGGCTCCTCCTCCAGTACGAAGACCGGCTCCAGGACCGCCACCGGCGACACCGTGCAGACCCGCTGGGGCCCGGTCCAGGTGCGGGTGACGATCGTGAGCGGCAGGCTCACGGACGTGACGGCGGTGCAGTACCCGTCGGACAACCCGCGCGACCAGGAGATCAACAGCTACGCGCTGCCCCAGCTGCGGCGCGAGGCACTGGCGGCGCAGAGCGCGGACATCGACATGGTGTCGGGCGCCACGTACACCAGCACCGGATACAAGCAGTCACTACAGTCCGCGCTGGATTCCGCTGGACTGTGAGGCCGGCCCGCTGAACGCTCGGCGCACGCGGCGCGTATCTGTGGGCCAAGGGTCAAGTCCCCACGGAGGAACCGTGTCCACCACGCTCGCAGGCGGACGTGCCGCCCGCCGACAGACGATGCGCCGCATCCGCCCGCGCCGCAGCCCGGCCGTACCGCTGCTGCTCGCCGTCTGGGCGGGCGCGGCGGCCGTGCTGTGGCTCTGGTGGCACAACACGCCGTCCATCGCCGACAACAACGGCAGAATCCTCAACGCGGGCCGGATCACCGGCCTGTTGGCCGGCTATCTGATGGCGCTGGTCGTGCTGCAGATGGCCCGCGTCCCGGCGCTGGAGCGGCGGGTCGGCTCGGACCGGGTGGCGCGCTGGCACGCGATGAGCGGCCGGTACACGCTCTGCCTGATCCTGGCGCACGTGTTCCTCACCATGTGGGGGTACGCGCTGCAGGCGGGCAAGTCCCTCGGCGACATCGTGCAGCAGACCATCGACTCCATCAACCAGCTGCCCGACATGGGCAAGGCGGCCATCGGCGCCGGCCTGTTCGTGCTGATCGGGCTGACGTCGATCGGCGTGGTCCGCCGCCGGATGCCGTACGACACCTGGTACCACGTGCACCTGATGACGTACGCGGCCGTGTTCCTGACGTTCTGGCACCAGATCACCACCGGCAACGATTTCGCGGTCGAGCCCATGGCGAAGACCTTCTGGTACGGCCTGTACGGCACGGTCACCGCCCTGCTGATCTGGTACCGGATCCTCACCCCGATCCGGCTGAACCTCCGGCACCGGATGCGGGTCGAGGCGGTCATCGAGGAGACGCCGGGCATCGTGTCCGTGCTGATCGGCGGGCGGAAGCTGCACCGGATGGGCGCGGAGGCGGGCCAGTTCTTCCGCTGGCGGTTCCTCGCGCCGGGCATGCGCTTCAGCTCGCACCCGTACTCGCTGTCGGCGGCGCCCCGCCCGGACATGCTGCGGATCACGGTGAAGGCGATCGGCGACCACAGCGAGCGGCTGCGCGAGCTGACGCCCGGTACCCGGGTGTGGGCCGAGGGCCCGTACGGCGCGCTCACCGCGCAGCGCCGCAGCCGGGGCAAGGTGCTCCTGGTCGCGGGCGGGGTCGGCATCACGCCGATGCGGGCGCTGTTCGAGACGCTGCCCGGCGCGGCCGGGGACATCACCCTGCTGTACCGGGCCAACAGCACCCAGGACCTGGCGCTGTGGGACGAGCTGGCGAAGATCGCCGATGAGCGGGGCGCCCGGCTGATGTACGCGGTGAACAGCCCGGACGGGGAGCGGCCGGACATCTCCGCGGAGAACCTGGAGCGGAAGATCCCGGACATCGACCGCCACGATGTCTTCATGTGCGGCCCGCCCGGGTTCGCGCAGTCGGTGTACGAGGCACTGCGCGGCGCGGGAGTCCCCGCCGGCCGCATCCATCACGAGTCGTTCGAGATGTGAGCGGGAGCTACCAAAGCGATGAGGAAGAGCCACCCCATTCGGCGGGTCGTGCTGGCCACCGCCGCGACCGTGTCCGGTGTCGTGTTGCTGCTGGCGCTGAAGCCGGCGTCCGATCCGGCCGCGGCGTCGGCGGCGGGCGCGGCCCCGCAGCAGCCGGTCGCGGGGCAGCAGTCCCCGCAGGGCGGTCAGCAGGGCGGCGCCCAGGCCTCCACGGGCTCCGGCACGGTGACCGGTGACGCGACGCAGACCCAGTACGGGACGGTGCAGGTACGGCTGACCGTGGCGGGGGGCAAGATCACCAAGGCGGAGGCCGTCCAGGCGCCCAAGGGCGGACTGAGCGACCAGAAGACCGCGATGGCCGTCCCCAGGCTCAACCAGGAGGCCGTGGCGGCGCAGAGCGCGCAGATCGACGCGGTGTCCGGGGCGACGTACACGAGCAACGGCTACAAGAAGTCGCTGCAGTCGGCGCTGGACAGGATGAAGACGTCGGCCGGGTCCTCGACGGGAGCCTCGGCCGGGTCCGCTTCGTCCGGCACGGCGCAGGCCCGCACCGTCACCGGGAAGGTCGCGCAGACGCAGTACGGCCCGGTCCAGGTGCGGATCACCGTCAGCGCCGGCAAGATCACCAAGGCGGAGGCCGTCCAGGCGCCCAAGGGCGGGCTCAGCGACCAGAAGACGGCGATGGCCGTCCCCAGGCTCAACCAGGAGGCCGTCACGGCCGGCAACGCGCACATCGACGCCGTCTCCGGCGCCACCTACACCAGCACCGGCTACCAGCAGTCGCTCCAGTCGGCGCTGGACCAGGCCGGTGGCTGACACGGTGGCCGAGCCGGCCGAGGCTCCCGCCGCGGTGCGTCATGCGGAGGAGGTCATGGGGACCGTCTTCTCCTTCGACGTCCGCGGCGGGGAACCAGCCGCGGTGCGCGAGACGCTGGCCGAGGCCGTCGCCGGACTGCACCGCGCGGACGCTGTGTTCAGCACCTACCGCGAGGACAGCGAGGTGTCCCGGCTGGCCCGGGGCGAGCTGACCGTGGCGGGGTGCCCGCCGGAGGTGGCCGAGGTGCTGGACCTCGCGGCCGAGGCGGAACGGGTGAGCGAGGGCTGGTTCAGCACCCGATACCGGGGCTCGCTCGATCCCACCGGCATCGTCAAGGGCTGGGCCGCCGAGCGGGCGGCGCGCCTGCTGGCGCAGGTGGCCGGGGTGCGCGGGGTGAGCGTCAACGGCGGCGGGGACGTCCAGCTCCTGGGCACGCCGGAGCCGCAGCGGCCGTGGCGGGTGGGGGTGGCCGATCCGCTCCGGCCCGGCGGTCTCGCGGCGGTGATCTCCTCGGCGGGCGTGGCCGAGCTGTCCGTGGCGACCTCGGGCACGGCCGAGCGCGGCGCGCACATCGTGGATCCGCGCACGGGCAGGTCGGCGGTGACGGACCTGGTGTCGGTCACGGTGGTGGGGCCACGGCTGACCTGGGCCGACTGCTGGGCCACGGCGGCGTTCGCGATGGGCTCGCGGGCGGGGCTGGCCTGGCTGGAGTCCCTGCCGGACGTGGAGGGGCTGCTGATCACCGCGGGCGACGAGGTGCGGTGCACCGGGGGGCTGGCGGCGCGGCTGGGCTGACGCCCGGCTTCCTGCGGAGTGTCCTCCGGGAAATCGTCCAGAACGCCGTCCGGCTCCGGTCCTGGGACAGCGGATCATGGGTCCGCCGCGCCGGCTCCCGGCCGGGCGGACGACCGTGGTCATCTCCCACGACCTGCTGTCCGTCCGTCACGTTCACCGCCGCGGCCGACGGGTGGGGCCTCGGCGTCACCGTGTACGAGGTCGCGTGCGGTGACGTCCTCTTCGACGTCTGCTGCGGGGAGACGTGGACGAATCCCGACGGCGGCGGCGCAGACGCGGACGCCTGGTGTCCGCAGTTCGAGGAGGCGGCCCCGCCGATCGCGTCCGCAGGCGGCTCGCCGCCGGGCCCCTCGGCTACGCCGGCTGCACGACGTGCCCCGTCTCCAGGTGCGCCGTGGCCAGAACCGTACCGCCGGGTGTCGTCAGCCGGGCGCCGGAGATGGTCGACAGATCGCCGGGCGCGGCCACGCCCCACTCGCCGTGTCCGGCGGTCAGGGGGAAGTCGCCGACCCGGACGGTGGTGCCGTCGGTGTGCTCCAGGAGACAGGTGACCTTGCCGGTGTAGGAGCCGCGCGGGCCGGCGGAGTCGACGGACACGAAGACCCAGCCGGGGACCGCGGGGTGGACGTAGACCTCGCCGACCTTGCCGCCGGTCGTGGCCGAGGTCATGTCGCCGACCAGCATGGGCTCGGACTCGGTGGCGGGCGCGGTCGAGGCCACGACCTCCTCGACGGCGGTGCCGACCGCCCAGCCGGCGAACCCGACGGCGACGGTGAGCGCGGTGGCGACGGCCGCGAGCCGGAGCCGGGCGCGCCGGGCCCGCCCGCGCAGCTTCCTTGACGCCCGGCCGGCCGCGGGCGTCTCGGCCGCCGGAGCCTGCTCGGCCAGCCTGCGCGCCGCCCGGGTCTCGAACCCGGCCGGCGGTTCGCTGTCCGGCAGCAGACCGATCAGCCGGTCGCCGACCAGGGTGAGCTGGCGTACGTACTCCCGGCACTCCGCGCACCGGTCCAGATGGGCGACCGCCTCGGCGCGCTCCCGACCGGGCAGCACGCCCAGCGCCAGCTCGGGGCCGATCTCCCGGAGCTTGTCGCAGTACGCGTCACTGGACATGGTCGCCTCGCTTCAAAGGCGCGAGAGAGGTGCGCAGCTTCGCCATGGCGGCCCTGATCCGGGTCTTGGCGGTGCCCAGCGGGATGCGCTCGGTGTCGGCGATCTGCTGGGCCGTCATGCCGTAGATGCCGGCCATCACCAGGGCCCTGGCCTGTTCCCGGGGCAGCCGCGCCACGGCGGCCCGCAGCTGGGAGGAGGCCTCGTCGGCCAGCGCCCACCGCTCGGGGGTCTCGGTGACGACGCCGATGACCGCGTCCAGGTCCTCGGGTGCCATCGGCTCGGTCCGCCGGGCCCGGAGGGCGTCGACAGCGAGGTTGTGGGCGATGGTCGTCAGCCAGGTGGCGACCGAACCGCGGCGCGAGTCGTAGATCTGGGCGTGCCGCCACGCGCGCTCGAACGTCGACTGAGCGACGTCCTCGGCGAGTTGCTCGTCCCCGGTGACGGCCATCGCGACCCCGAAGACCCGGTGCTGGAACCTGCGTACGAAGATCACGGCAAGTTGCGGATCGCCGGTGGCCATCCCGGCCAGCAGGGCTTCGTCCGGGAGGCGGCCCACGGGGAACCGGAAACCCGACACACCCTCGTATACGGCCGACGGCCGCCACGGGATTGCCCGCCCACCTGCCCGCCCGCCGCGGAGGATCACACTGTCATTCTCCGCCGCCCGGCGGGGCGCCGCATGCGGGCTCAGTGCCCGTTCTGCGCCAGTCGCAGCAGGTGGTCCGCCAGGGCCTGGCCGCCGCTCGGGTCCCGGCTGATCAGCAGCAGCGTGTCGTCGCCGGCGATCGTGCCGAGGATGTCGTGCAGTTCCGCCTGGTCGATGGCCGAGGCGAGGAACTGGGCGGCCCCTGGCGGGGTGCGCAGGACGACCAGGTTGGCGGAGGCCTCCGCGGAGATCAGCAGCTCCTGGGAGAGCCGCCGCATGCGCTCCTCCTTGGCCGACTCGCCGAGCGGTGCGCGCGGGGTACGGAAACCGCCCTCGCTCGGCACCGCGTAGATCAGCTCGCCGTCGGTGTTGCGGATCTTCACCGCGTTCAGCTCGTCGAGGTCCCGGGAGAGCGTCGCCTGGGTGACGCTCAGCCCGTCGTCGGCGAGCAGCTTGGCCAGCTGGCTCTGCGACCGCACCGGCTGCCGGTTGAGGATGTCCACGATCCGGCGGTGCCGCGCGGTACGCGTCTGCGGCACGGCCGGTCCGGCACCCGCCGCCTGCTCGTGGTCCTGCGCCTGGCTCATCGTCGTCCTATTCTGCGGATCGTCCGTCCCCATCCACTGGGTTCGCTGCGTCGAGGATGCCGGGCAGCGCCTGGAGGAAGGCACCCACCTCGGCGTCGGAGAGGTTCAGCGGCGGCATGAGCCGTACGACGTCGGGGGCGGGCGCGTTCACCAGGAACCCGGCCTCCTGGGCCGCCTGCTGCACCTGTGGCGCGTGCGGCCCGGTGAGCACGATACCCAGGAGCAGGCCGGCACCCCGCACATAATCGATCAACGGGTGGCCGAGGCCCTCGATCCCCTCGCGCAGTTTCTCGCCCTGCCGCTTGACGTTCTCCAGCAGCCCGTCGTTCGCGATGGTGTCGAGTACGGCGAGTCCGGCGGCGCACGCGACCGGGTTGCCGCCGAAGGTGGTGCCGTGCTGGCCGGGCCGGAGCAGTTCGGCGGCCCGGCCGAAGGCCACGGTCGCGCCGAGCGGCAGTCCTCCGCCGAGCTGCTTGGCGAGGGTGACGACATCGGGCAGGACGCCCTCGTGGGCCTGGTACTCGAACCAGGTCCCGGTGCGGCCGATGCCGGTCTGCACCTCGTCCAGGACCAGCAGGGCGCCGGTGGCGGCGGTGATCGCGCGGGCGGCCTTCAGATAGCCGGCCGGCGGCACGACGACCCCGTTCTCACCCTGGACCGGCTCGATGATCACCAGGGCCGTCTCCTCGGTGACCGCCGCCGCGAGCGCCTGGGCGTCACCGTAGGGCACGTGCGTGACCTCGCCCGGCAGCGGCAGGAAGGGGTCCTGCTTGGCGGGCTGGCCGGTGAGCGCGAGGGCGCCCATCGTACGGCCGTGGAAGCCGCCGGTGGCGGCGACCATGTGGGTCCGCCCGGTGAGCCGGCCGATCTTGAAGGCGGTCTCGTTGGCCTCGGCGCCGGAGTTGCAGAAGAAGACCCGGCCCTCGCGGCCGAAGATCTGGAGCAGCCGTTCGGCGAGGGCGACGGTGGGCTCGGCCATGAAGAAGTTGGAGATGTGGCCGAGCTGCCCGATCTGCCTGCCGACGGCCTCGACGATCGCCGGGTGGGCGTGGCCGAGGGCGTTGGTGGCGATGCCGCCGACGAAGTCGTGGTACTCCCGGCCCTCGGCGTCCCACACCTTGACGCCCGCGCCGCGCACGAGCGGCAGGCGGGGGGTGCCGTAGTTGTTCATGAGCGCGCCCTGCCACCGCTCGGTCATTTCCAGGTTGCTCATGACTCCCCCTGTTCGCCCGGAATCTCGTCGGGCACGACCATCGTGCCGATGCCTTCGTCGGTGAAGATCTCCAGCAGGATCGAGTGCTGGACCCGGCCGTCGATGACGCGGGCGGTGTGCACCCCGTTGCGCACGGCGTGCAGACAGCCCTCCATCTTCGGCACCATGCCGGAGCTCAACTCCGGGAGGAGTTTCTCCAGTTGGGAAGCGGTGAGACGGCTGATCACCTCGTCGGAGTTCGGCCAGTCCTCGTAGAGGCCCTCGACGTCGGTGAGGACCATGAGGGTCTCGGCGCCCAGAGCAGCAGCGAGTGCCGCAGCCGCCGTATCAGCATTGACGTTGTAGACATGTCCGTCGTCCTGACTGCGGGCGATCGAGGAGACCACCGGGATACGGCCGTCCGCCAGCAGCGCCTCGATCGCGCCCGTGTCGATGCCGGTGATCTCGCCGACACGCCCGATGTCGACCAGTTCCCCGTCGATCTCGGGCTGGTGCTTGGTGGCGGTGATGGTGTGCGCGTCCTCGCCGGTCAGGCCGACGGCGAGCGGTCCGTGCCGGTTGAGCAGCCCGACCAGCTCGCGCTGGACCTGCCCGGCGAGGACCATCCGTACGACGTCCATGGCGTCCTCGGTGGTGACGCGCAGGCCCGCCTTGAACTCGCTGACGATGCCGTGCCGGTCGAGGGCGGCGCTGATCTGCGGGCCGCCGCCGTGCACGACGACCGGCTTGAGACCGGCGTGGTGCAGGAACACCACGTCCTGCGCGAACGCGGCCTTCAGCTCGTCGTCGACCATGGCGTTGCCGCCGAACTTGATGACGACCGTCCTGCCGTTGTGTTTGACCAGCCAGGGCAGGGCCTCGATGAGGATCTGCGCCTTGGGCAGCGCGGTGTGTTTACGCGTGGTGCTCATGAGCTGTAGGCGCTGTTCTCGTGGACGTAGTCGGCGGTCAGGTCGTTGGTCCAGATCGTCGCGGTCTCGGTGCCCGCGGCGAGGTCGGCGACGATGTGCACCTCGCGGTAGCGCATGTCGACCTTCTCGCGGTCCTCGCCGACCGAGCCGTTCTTGCACACCCACACGCCGTTGATGGCCACGTTGAGCTGGTCCGGCTCGAAGGCGGCCGAGGTGGTGCCGATCGCGGAGAGCACGCGGCCCCAGTTGGGGTCCTCGCCGTGGATGGCGCACTTGAGGAGGTTGTTGCGGGCGATGGAACGGCCCACCTCGACGGCGTCCTCCTCGCTCGCCGCGTTGACCACCTCGACCTTGATGTCCTTGCTGGCTCCCTCGGCGTCCCGGATGAGCTGCTGCCCGAGGTCGTCGCACACCTGTCGTACGGCGTCGGCGAACTCGGCGTACTCCGGGGTGATGCCGGAGGCGCCGGAGGAGAGCAGCAGCACGGTGTCGTTGGTGGACATGCAGCCGTCGGAGTCGACCCGGTCGAAGGTGACCCTGGTGGCGGCGCGCAGGGCGCGGTCGAGGGTCTCGTTGTCGAGGTCGGCGTCGGTGGTGAGGACGACGAGCATGGTGGCGAGGCCGGGGGCCAGCATGCCCGCGCCCTTGGCCATGCCGCCGACGGTCCAGCCGTCCTTGGTGACCACGGAGGTCTTGTGGACGGTGTCGGTGGTCTTGATGGCGATGGCGGCCTTCTCACCGCCGTGTTCGGACAGCTGGGCGGCGGCCGTCTCGATGCCCGGGAGCAGCTTGTCCATGGGCAGCAGCACGCCGATCAGGCCGGTGGAGCAGACGGCGACCTCGATGGCGCCCCGGCCGAGCACCTCGGCGACCTTCTCGGCGGTCGTGTGGGTGTCCTGGAAGCCCTTGGGGCCGGTACAGGCGTTGGCGCCGCCGGAGTTGAGGACCACGGCCGAGACCTGGCCGCTCTTCAGGACCTGCTCGGACCACAGCACCGGCGCGGCCTTCACACGGTTGGAGGTGAAGACGCCCGCGGCGGCACGGCGCGGCCCGTTGTTGACCACGAGGGCCAGGTCGGGGTTGCCGTTCTCCTTGATCCCGGCGGCGATGCCCGCCGCCGTGAATCCCTTGGCTGCCGTGACACTCACGGTGCGACTCCGATCGTGGAAAGACCCGTGGTCTCGGGGAGACCCAGGGCGATGTTCATGCTCTGGACGGCACCGCCCGCGGTGCCCTTGGTCAGGTTGTCGATGGCGCTGATCGCGATGATGCGGCCCACGGACTGGTCGTACGCGACCTGCACCTGAACGGCGTTGGAACCGTGGACGGACGCCGTCGCGGGCCACTGGCCCTCGGGGAGGAGGTGGACGAAGGGCTCGTCGGCGCAGGCCTTCTCGTAGGCGGCGCGGACGGAGTCCGCCGTCACGCCCGCGACGGCGGAGGCGCTGCACGTGGCGAGGATCCCGCGCGGCATCGGCGCCAGGGTCGGCGTGAAGGAGACCCGCACGGATTCCCCGGCGACCCCGCTGAGGTTCTGGATCATCTCGGGGGTGTGCCGGTGGCCGCCGCCGACGCCGTACGGCGACATGGAGCCCATGACCTCGCTGCCGAGCAGATGCGGCTTGGGTGCCTTGCCGGCGCCGGAGGTGCCGGATGCGGCGACGATCACCGCCTCCGGCTCGGCGATCCCTGCGGCGTAGGCCGGGAACAGGGCGAGGGTGACGGCGGTGGGGTTGCAACCGGGCACCGCGATGCGCTTGGACCCCTCCAGCGCGGCGCGGGCGCCCGGAAGTTCGGGGAGGCCGTACGGCCAGGTGCCGGCGTGTTCGGAGCCGTAGAACCTCTCCCAGTCGGCCGGGTTCTTCAGCCGGAAGTCGGCGCCCATGTCGACCACGAGGACGTCCGGGCCGAGCTGCTCGGCGACGGCGGCGGACTGCCCGTGCGGCAGCGCGAGGAAGACCACGTCGTGCCCGGCGAGCGCCTCGGCCGTGGTCTCGGTGAGCACGCGGTCGGCCAGCGGCAGCAGATGCGGCTGCAGCGCGCCGAGCCGCTGACCTGCGTTGGAGTTTCCGGTCAGGGCACCGATCTCGACATCGGGGTGCGCGAGGAGCAGGCGCAGGACCTCACCGCCCGCGTATCCGCTCGCTCCGGCCACCGCCGCACGTACCGCCATGTCCATCCTCCTCGTGATGGCATGACTATACGTAGCGCCGCAGTTTTATGCAACGACTATGCGAGCGACCTGGACCGCATCTCCGTCGGATCGTGCGCGGCTCCGCGCCCGGCCGGCCGACCGCGGTCAGCACTTCGGACGGCACAATGGGGAAGAGGTTTCCGGGAAGGGGTGAGCGATGGGCGGGTTCTGGCCGGTCGTCGATGTGCTGGCCCATCTCACCGGGCGCTGGCACGTCGAGCGCGGCGTGCGGGATCTGGCGAGTGGGGACGAAGGGCACTTCTCGGGGACGACCGTCTTCACCGCGCTGCGGACCGGCGGTCTCCTGCACGAGGAGTCCGGCGCCTTCACCTGGCAGGGCGTGACCCGGCCCGCCACCCGCACGCTGCGCTTCCTGCCGGGGCCCGCGCCGGGGACGGCGGACGTGCGGTTCGCGGACGGGCGGCCGTTCCATGAGCTGGACCTGAGCGCGGGGCGGTACGTCGCGGAGCATCCGTGCGCGGCCGATCTCTACCGCGGCGAGTTCACCGTCCAGGACTCCGACCGCTGGCGTTCGGTGTGGCAGGTCGGCGGCCCGGCGAAGGATCTGGTGCTGATCACGGACTACGTGCGCGAGGGCTGAGCCGAGACGGCGTCGAGGCGGAGGTTCCAGCGGCCCGCGCGGCCGGTGACGGTGGACGTGGACAGGGGCCGTACGTCGATGTTCCAGTAGGTCGAGGGCGGCGCCTTCAGGGCGTAGACCAGGGCCGCGCGGATGACGGCGGGTTCGGCGACGGCGACGATCCGGCCGCCGTCCTCCACCGGCCGGGTGTCCAGCCAGCCGCCGACCCGGGAGATGAAGGTCAGCAGGGACTCGCCGCCGTGCGGGGTGGCGCGCGGGTCGGCCAGCCAGGCGTCCACCGCCTCCGGCTCACGAGCCATCGCCTCGCCCAGGGTCAGTCCGCGCCAGCGGCCCATGTCGCAGTCCCGCAGCGCCACTTGGACCAGCGGGGCATAGCCCAGGGCGTCGCCGGTGGCCCGGCTGCGCGGCGTCGGCGAGCAGTACCGCAGTTCGGCGGCCGCCAGCGGCAGCAGGTCCCCGGCGGCGCGCTGCACCTCGTCCCAGCCGGCCTGGTCCAGCGGCCGGTCGTCGTCGAAGCGCTCCGCGAGCAGGGGGGCACTGCGTGCGGCGGCGACGAACGTCACCCTCAGTGGCATGCGGTGATGGTGTGACGGTCGTGTGCGAAGGTCAAGGCCTGCCCCCTGTGAGCTACTCAGCGTGAGTGGCCGCCTACCCACCGGACGCGCCCCCCGTGTCAGCGCGGTCCTGCGGCCGGGCGTCCGGCCTCTCGCGCACCCCGCGTTGTCAGTGGTCCCTGGCAGGCTGCACTCATGACCGAGATCACGACGGCCGCCGACTACGGCTGGCTCAGGGAGCGGCACCAGGACCTCCTGGACGCCTACTGCATCACGCTGGTGCAGGACATGACACCCGACCGGTTGCTGCGGGAACTGCGGGCGGAACCCGACGGGCGGGTGACCGGGGTGGCGGCGCTGGCCGAGCCGTCCTACGACGCCTGGGACGAGTACGGG
This sequence comes from Streptomyces puniciscabiei, assembly GCF_006715785.1. NCBI lineage: Bacteria > Bacillati > Actinomycetota > Actinomycetes > Kitasatosporales > Streptomycetaceae > Streptomyces > Streptomyces puniciscabiei. The sequence goes on along the minus strand of NZ_VFNX01000001.1, from coordinate 5,863,525 downwards.
GACGACAGACTGCTCGTCGGTCTCGCGGCCGTCGGCGACTGGACGCTGATGGTCGAGTACAACGGGTACGTGGGCAACCGCTCCGAACTGATGGATCCCGTCAGCCGGGGCCGTACGGTGGTCTCACACTTCCGGAACGTCAACGCGGTGAACAGCTTCTACTGGTCGGAGGACGGCGAGATATGTCTCGGCTTCGAGCCGCTGTTCCCCGGTCATCGCCATGGCACCGACCCCGACGGACTCCTCACCGAGATGCGGGAGTCCGGCTTCGACCTGAGAGCGGACGACGAGCGGGACTTCACCAAGCACACCGAGGCCGCCTTCGCGCTCGCCCACCGGATCACCGGAGTCCGGCTGACCCCGGAGCTGTTCGGGTCGCTGGAGTTCACCTGCGCCCTGGTCACCGTGCCCTAGAACACCTCGTCACAGGCCGCCCGCAGCCGCCGTACCCCCTCGGTGATCTCCCCCGTGCCGGCGACGGCGGCGAAGCTCAACCGCAGGTGGGCCGCGGGAGGTTCGGCGCTGAAGTAGGGGCGGCCGGGGGTGAGGGCGACGCCCGCGCGGAGGCCGGCGGCGGTGAGGGCCGTTTCGTCGGCGCCTTCGGGCAGCCGGAGCCAGAGGTGATAGCCGCCGGACGGGACGTGCGGCAGGGCGAGTTCGGGCAGGTGCAGGGCGAGCGCGGCCGTCATCGCGTCGCGACGGTCCTTCAACTCGGCCGACAGCACCCGCAGATGACGGGGCCAGGCCGGAGAGCCGACCAGTTCCAGGGCCGCCTCCTGCAGGGGCCGGGGGACGAAGAAGCTGTCCACCACCTGGATGGCGCGCAGGCGTTCCAGCACCGGGCCGCGCGCGGCCAGGGCGCTCACCCGGAAGCTGGGCGAGGTCGCCTTGGTCAGCGAGCCGACGTGCACGACCACGCCGTCCGGGTCGTCGGCGGCGAGCGGGCGCGGCAGCGGGCCGGAGTCGGCGTGCACCAGCCGCCGTACGAAGTCGTCCTCGACGACGAAGGCGCCGGCCTCGCGGGCGATGCGCAGCACCTCCGCGCGCCGGTCGGGGGCCAGGACGGCACCGGTGGGGTTCTGGAACAGGGGCTGGCAGACGAACACCCGGGCGCCGCTGGCCCGGAAGGCGTCGGCAAGCAGTTCGGGGCGTACGCCGTCGGGATCGACGGGCACCGGGACCGGTCGTAGTCCGGCGGCGCGGGCGAGGGCCAGCATGCCGGGGTAGGTGGGCGACTCGACCAGGACGGGGGCGCCGGGCTGGGCGAGGGCGCGCAGGGCGGTGGCCAGGGCGGACTGGCCGCCGGCCGCGATCAGCACCTCGGCCGCGGTGACGGCCCCGCCGATCCCGCGGGCGAACCACTCCCGCAGCTCCGGCAGTCCCTCCAGCGGCGGCCTGCCCCAGGCGCCCGGCCGCCGCCCGGCCCGGGCCAGGGCCGCCGCCATGGCGCGCTCCGGCTGGAGGGAGGGATGCGGATAGCCGCCGTTGAACTCCAGCACGCCGGGCGGCGGCGCGGCCAGGGAGACCGTGACCCCGGAGGCGTCCACCGTGCGCGGTACGAGTTCGGCGGCGCCGTCCGCGCTCAGCGCGACCTCCTGCCAGGAGGTGTCCCCGCCCGGGGCCTCGGTCGTGCGCGGCCGGGCCCGGAAGGCGCCCGCCCCTGGCCGGGTGACCACCAGGCCCTCGGCGGCCAGCTGGGCAAGGGCGCGCGAGACGGTCACCGGGCTTACGTGGAATCGCTCGACCAGCTCCCGGCTCGACGGCAGCTTTCCACCCGGAGAGTAGCGGTCAAGGTCGCGTCGGAGGTGTTCTGCCAGTTCACTCACGCTGCTACGCTGGTGCATGAGAACACAGAGTAGCGCTACTGCCCCTAGCTCGATAGCGGTCAGCGTCGACGGGGAGCACCGCGGCCTCGGCACCGGTCTCGCCGCCCTCGGCGTCGCCTCCTTCTCGCTGACCTTCCCGGCCACCGCGTGGGGCCTGCAGGGCTTCGGTCCCTGGTCGCTGGTGGCCGTGCGCAGCGTGCTCGCCGCGCTCGTCGCGGGCGGCTGTCTCCTGGGACTGCGGGTTCCGCTGCCCGCGCGCCGGCACCTGCCGGGCCTCGCCGTCGTCGCCGCCGGTGTCGTGCTGGGCTTCCCCCTGCTGACGACGCTCGCCCTGCAGACCTCCACCACGGCACACGCCGCCGTCGTGGTGGGGCTGCTGCCGCTGACCACCGCCGTGTTCTCGGCCCTGCGCACCGGCAGCCGCCCCTCGCGGCGGTTCTGGCTGGCCGCGCTGGCGGGTGCCGCGGCCGTGGTGGCCTTCACCGTCGGGCAGAGCGGCGGCGCGCTCACGGTCGCCGACGGCTATCTGTTCGCGGCCCTGCTGGTGTGCGCGGCCGGCTACACCGAGGGCGGCCGGCTGGCCCGGGTCATGCCGGGCTGGCAGGTGATCGGCTGGGCGCTGGTGCTGTGCCTGCCGCTGAGCGTGCCGGCCGCCGCGGTGGCGCTCACGTACGAACCCGTTCAGCTCACCGGGCACGGCATCGCCGGTCTGCTGTGGGTGGCGCTGGGCTCGCAGTTCCTCGGCCTGGTCGTCTGGTACCGGGGGATGGCGCTCATCGGCATCCCCCGGGCCAGCCAGTTGCAGTTGGCTCAGCCGCTGCTCACACTGGTGTGGTCGGCGCTGCTGCTGGGCGAGCACTTCACGGCGGCCGCTCCGGTGACCGCCGTCGCCGTGCTCGTGTGCATCGCCGTCACACAGCGGTCGTGATCATGAGGAGGGCCTGCAGATGCGTGCATCCAAGGGCGACCGTCTTGTCCAGCACGGCAGGGTGGTCGGCCAACACGACCAGGAATCGGAAGTAGTCGAAGTACTGGGTGCCGAGGGCAGCCCGCCCTACCGCGTGAAGTTCAAGGACGGACACGAGGCGATCATGTCCCCCGGACCCGACTGCCAGGTCAAGCACCGGGAGGAGAGGGATCAGCGGGGCGGCTTCGCCGATCGCCCGTAGTGGTCGTTGATCACCCGTGACATCGCCCCGATCGGATCGGCCGCCACGTCCGCGGCGGCGAAGAACACGTGCCCGCGCACCTGCGGGTACCCGGCGGCGAGGGTGAGGTGCCGGGACAGCTCGACCGGGTCCTGCCAGGCCGAGGGCTGCTGGGCGGCCCCGGCCTTGTACAGGGCCTCGCCGATGTACAGGTGTGTCTTCGTGCCCTTCGCGACCGCCGCCCACCAGTCGACCAGCTTCGCGTAGTCGGCGGCGGCGAAGCCGATGTTCCAGTACAGCTGCGGGACGATGTAGTCGATCCAGTGACTGCGCACCCAGGTACGGGTGTCCGCGTACAGGTCGTCGTACGTCTGGACGCCCGCCCTCGTGTCCGAGCCCCGGGGGTCGGTGGAGGCGTTGCGCCACACCCCGAAGGGGCTGATCCCGAACCGGGTGCCCGGCCGGACCTTCCTGATGCCGGCGGCCATCTCCTTCACCAGCCTGTTGATGTTGTCCCGCCGCCAGGCGGCCCGGCCGGCGAAGCCGCCGCCGTAGCGGTCGTAGGCGTCATCGTCGTCGAAGGTCTGCCCGGCGACCGGATACGGGTAGAAGTAGTCGTCGAAGTGCACGGCGTCGACCGGGTAGCGGGCGACCGCGTCGAGCATCGCCTTCTGGACGAAGGCGCGGACCTCGGGCAGGCCGGGGTTGTAGTAGAGCTTCCCGCCGTAGGCCACCGCCCAGTCGGGGTGTTCGCGGGCCGGGTGCGAGGGGACGAGCCGGCCGGGGTCGGCGTGGTTCGCGATCCGGTACGGATTGAACCAGGCGTGCAGTTCCAGGCCCCGTCGATGGGCCTCCCGCACCGCGGTGCCCAGCGGGTCCCAGCCGGGGCTGCGGCCCTGGGCGCCGGTGAGGTACTCGGACCAGGGCTCGTACGGTGACGGCCACAGGGCGTCGGCGGTGGGCCGTACCTGGAAGATCACCGTGTTGAGCCGGTCCCGGGCCGCCCTGTCGAGGTGGGCGATCAGCTCCGCCCGCTGCGCGGCGGCCGTGAGCCCGGGCCGGGACGGCCAGTCCCGGTTGGACACGGTCGCGAGCCACACACCGCGCATCTCGGCGGCCGCGCGGGGCCGCCGACCGGCTGCCGCCGCCGCGCTCGGCCCCATGGCCAGGGACGACAGCGCCGCCAGGGTGAAGGCCCGCCGCGAGAGCTCCCCCATCCGCACACCCCCATACGCTCCGGATCCGCTACGTCACGGATCGTTTCGCGCCCCAGGATGCACCCACCCGGCCGATCGATCATCGATACTTGACGGTAACGTGCTCGATCGGAGCAGGCGCCGAGACCCGGATTTCCTGCGAGCGAGCCGGAGAACCAGCGAAGGGAACGATGTGACGGGCATCCCAGCGGGAGACATTGCGCGCGTCGGAGTCGTGGGCTGCGGCCAGATGGGCGCAGGCATCGCCGAGGTGTGCGCCCGCGCAGGACTGGACGTGAAGGTCGCCGAGACCACCGGCGAGGCCCTGGAGATCGGCCGTACCCGGCTGTTCAACTCCCTGGCCAAGGCCGCCGAGCGCGGCAAGATCACCGAGGAGGAGCGGGACGCCACGCAGGCGCGGATCACCTTCACCACCGACCTCGGCGAGTTCGCGGACCGCGACCTGGTGATCGAGGCCGTCGTGGAGAGCGAGCCGGTGAAGACGGAGATCTTCCAGGTGCTGGACCAGGTGGTGACCCGCCCCGACGCGATCCTCGCCTCCAACACCTCCTCGATCCCGCTGGTGAAGCTGGCGGTCGCCACCTCCCGCCCGGACCACGTGGTCGGCATCCACTTCTTCAACCCGGCCCCGGTGCAGCAGCTGGTCGAGCTGATCCCCGCGCTCACCACCTCCGAGGGCACCCTCAGCAGGGCCCAGGTCTTCGCCGAGAAGGTGCTCGGCAAACACGCCATCCGCGCCCAGGACCGCTCCGGCTTCGTGGTCAACGCGCTGCTCGTGCCCTATCTGCTCTCCGCGATCCGGATGTTCGAGTCGGGCATCGCGAGCCGCGAGGACATCGACAACGGCATGGAGATGGGCTGCGCCCACCCGATGGGCCCGCTGAAGCTGTCCGACCTGATCGGCCTGGACACCATCGTCTCCATCGCCAACAGCATGTACGCCGAGTACAAGGAGCCGCTGTACGCCGCTCCCCCGCTGCTCCAGCGCATGGTCGAGGCGGGCCGGCTGGGCCGGAAGACCGGCTCGGGCTTCTACACCTACGGCTGACCACGGACGACGGCGCTTCACACTCCGTGTGTGCGACGGGCACGCATATGCCCGTCGCACACGCTCCCCACGCGTCCGCCGGGCGAGTTGACTCCTGATGCTGATGCAAGGGATGCAACAACGTCCGACGACGGAAAGGAGTGGACACGTGACCGCCCATCCGGAGCATCCCGTGGTCCAGGGAGAACTCGCAGAGTTACGGCGCCGCCTCGACGTGGCCTACGCGCGCGTCGAGGGAGGGCTGGCGCTGCTGCGGCACCGGACCGAGGAGACCGCCAAGGAGCTGGACGAGCTGGACGACCGCCTGAACTCACTGGAACACACACGCTGGCCGCTGCCCTCGCTCGCCGCACTCACCTCCCTGGGCGCCCTCCTCGTGACGGTCTGGCAGGCGCTGGCCCGCTAGCCCTCGGCGAGCCTGAGGTGGTGCAGCAGGAGTAACGCGGCCGCCATGTTGGCGGCCGGGACCTCCCCACGGGCGATCAGGTCGGGAACGAGTTTGAGGGGGACCCATTCCCGGCGGTCCGACTCGAAGTCGTCCACGGGATGCCCGATGTACTCGCCCCGGTCGGACCAGTAGATGTGGTGCCGGGCGTCGGTCAGGCCGTTGGACGGCTCCACGCTCATCAGGTGGTGCAGGGGTCCCGGCCGCCAGCCGGTCTCCTCCTCCAGTTCCCTGGCGGCCGCGCCGGCTATGTCCTCGCCGTCCTCGACGACCCCCGCGGCCAGTTCCCAGCCCCAGCTGTCGGTGATGAAGCGGTGCCGCCACAGCAGCAGCACCTCGTTGGCCTCGTTGACCACGGTGGCCACGGCCACGGGCCGCAGCCGGATCAGGAAGTGGTCGAGGTGCCGGCCGTCCGGCAGCTCGACATCTGCGAGGTTGACGCTGAACCAGCGGTTTGCGTACACAGTTTGTTCGCTCTTTTTCGTCCACTGCACGGTTCTGCCACCTTCCGACGAGTAAGTGGCAATATCGCAGCAGGGACTGTGCACCCACAGTGGGCCTACAGCGGTACGCGCAGTGCCCCGTCGATGAGTTCGGCGGCCTCGGCGGTGCCGGCCGAGCCACAGCGCACCAGGTGTTCGCGTACCGCGCGGAGTCTGTCGCGTAGCCGCTGGGACTCCATCCCGCGTGCCTGCTCGGCCATCTGCACGGCGGTGACCACCGCCTTGTCGGCATTGCCCTGGCGCAGCTCGATGGTGCTGAGCATGGCGAGCCGGTGCACCCGACCCCGGTCGTGGGCGGGGTTGTCCACCGCCGCTGCCGCATGCTCCCGGGCGGCGGCCAGCTCGCCGAGGCTGAGCAGCGCCTCGGCCACCTGCACATTGACCAGGCCCGGCTGGACGTACCCCGTCTCGTCGGGCTCGTATCCGCGCCGGATCCGCTCCGCCTCCGCCTCCGCGCGCCGGATGCAGGACAGGGCGCCCGCGGAGTCGCCGAGGTGGGCGTACGCCTTGGCCTGCATCGCGTACAGGTCGGAGGCGAGCGCCGGGGTGATGTGCTTGCCGGCGGCCCGCAGCGCGGCCTCGGCGAAGGCGACCGCCTGCCGGTACTCCCGCATGAACAGCGACTGGTTGACCAGCAGCGCTATGACGTACGCGCCGAGTCCCCGGTCCCCGCTGGCCTTCGCCAGCCGCAGCGCCTGGTGGAAGTAGCGCTGGGCGAGACCGTGGGCGTCGGAGTCGTACGCGCAGATCCCCGCGATCGCCACCAATCCGCCCGTGGCGCGGTGCAGTTGGCGTCCGGTGGCGTCGGTGTAGCTGCCGCGCAGCAGTGGTGCCGCCTCGGCGTTGAGGAAGCCGACGATCCGGGTGCGGGTGGCGATGCCGCCGGCCTTGCGGTACATCTGCTCGTAGTGCGTCCGCGCGGCGCGCAGCATCTCGATGTCGGCCGCGGTGACCCGGTGCCGGCCGCCGCGGGAGACGTCGACGTCCTCGGGCGGGTTCTCCCACTCCCAGACCGGCATGACGGCCGGGGTGCCGGTGACGGCGGGGGCGCCCAGCACATGCGGCCGCTGCTGTTCGTCGGAGCGCCACAGGGCCGTCGCCCGCTCCACGAAGCCGTTCAGCGAGCCGGCGTGCGGGGTGCCGGGCTCGCCGGGCACGCCCAGGCCGATGTCGTCGAGGGTGACGGGACGGTGCAGGCGGGCGGCGAGCACCTCGCAGATCAGGTCCGGCACCTGGCCGCGCGGGCGCTGGCCTTTCAGCCACCGTGCCACGGCGGTGTGTTCGTACCGCAGCGCGAGGCCCCGTTTCCGGCCCGCCTGGTTGACGTGGGCGGCGAGACCCGCGTGCGAGATCCCCGCCTCGTCCAGGATCGCGTCGAGCAGAGTGTTGGGCTGCATGGGATGCCCCCCGAGTGGCCTGGTGCGGTTCAGCGTAGTGCGCTCGCCTTCACACGGGGTGTGAACGGAACACGTGCATCCGCGCTGTACACGCGGTGTCGCTCAGCGTGCCGGACCGGTTGACTTAAGTGCCGGCCAAGCCGCCGGCTCCCCCTCGAAAAGCGGTGGCTTGGCCGGGCCGGCTACGGGGGTGCCGCGCCCCGGGGCAGGACGCCTCGCCCCGCGTGCGATCGTTGCGCAGGACCAGTAGTGCTATGTCGTCCGTGGGTTTGCCGGAGGTGTGGTGCAGGAGCGCCCTGAAAACGGTGCGCAGGACCGTCTGCGGAGAGACGGGATGATCGCGTACGACTTCGCGGAGCGTCCTCGGCAGTGAGAAGAACCGCCCCCGGCTGTCCCTCGCGTCCTCCACCCCGTCCGTGAAGAGAACCAGGGACTCACCCGGAACCAGATGACCGCACGACTCGGCCTCCAGCTCGGCGGGAAGCGGGAACGGGCCGAGCGGCGGCAGCGGGTCGACGCGCGTCAACGGTTCGACTCTCGTGCCGCTGAGCAGATACGGCCACGGATGACCGCAGTTGAGGGCGCGCAGCCGGCCGTCGCGGTCGATCTCCAGGAGCAGGACGGTGACGAACTCCTCGGCGACCGGCTGGTCGGGCTCCTGGCCGCCGTGCGCGGGGTGTTCGGCACGGGCCCGTTCCCGCAGGTGCCGGGCGAGGGCGCGGTCCAACCGGGCGAGGACACCGCCGAGTTCGGGTTCGTCGTGCGCGGCCTCGCGGAAACTGCCGAGGACGGCGGCGACCGTGCCGAGCGCGGCGAGACCGTGCCCGCGTACGTCGCCCATCACCACCCGCACCCCGTGCTCGGTGGCGATCGCCTCGTACAGGTCGCCGCCGACGCTCGCGCCCCGGTCCGCGGACAGCTGGGCGGCGGCGACGCGCAGCCCGTCGAGGCGCGGGGGCAGGGGACGCAGTACGACGCTCTGCGCGGCCCGCGCCACCCGGCGGACCTGCCGCAGCTCCCGCAGCAGCGCGCGCCGGACATGGGCTATCAGCCCGGTGCCGACGGCGAAGAAGACGGCGCTGGTGACGATGCGCGCGCCGAGGCCGTTCTGCTGGGCGAGCGGGCAGCCGAACTTGTAGGCGACCGCCACGGCTCCCCAGACCGTGGGCAGTGCTGCTGCCCGCGCGGTGGGTGCCCGTGCCTTGATGCGGATCATGCCTCTGGTCCCCCATGTGGGCCCTGAAAGAGCAGACGGACCGACCCCGAAAGGCCGGTCCGATTCTGTCCAGGGCATGGCCCGGGAGGACCGGATCACCGCCGGTTCCCACCCGAACGAGTGAGCCCGCGCCGGTCAAGTCGCATTTATGCAGCTCGCCGAGGGGGTGAACCCCTCCGCCGGGCCTCAGCCGACGGCCTTCCTCACGAGTTCGCCGATCCTCGCCTCGTCGGCGGCGGTCAGTTCCTTCAGGGCGTAGGAGGCGGGCCACATGGTGCCTTCGTCGAGGTTCGCCCTGTCACTGAAGCCGAAGGTCGCGTAGCGCGACGTGAACTTCTCCGCGCTCTGGAAGAAGCAGACGACCTTGCCGTCCAGGGCGTACGCCGGCATCCCGTACCAGAGCCTCGGGGCGAGCTCGGGCGCGGCGGCCTTGACGACGGCGTGGATCCGTTCGGCCATGGCCCGGTCCGGCTCCCGCATCTCGGCGATCCTGGCGAGCACGGCGGCCTCGTCCTCCGCCGCCTTGGCGGCGCGCGACGCGCCGCGCGCGGACGCCTTGAGCTCCTTGGCCCGTTCCTTCATCGCCGCTCGTTCCTCGTCCGTGAACCCCCCCCGGAGGCGGCGGTGGTGCGGCGGGCGGTCCGCTGTGCGTCGCTCATGGCGGTTTTCCTTCGCTTTCCTTCGGTTGCGTGAGGGCGGGACGGGGGACGGCGGGGGTCAGCCCCACGCGCCGGCGATCTGACGGGTGGTGGCGTTGAGCCGGTTGAACAGGTTGGTGACGCCGATCATCAGGACGAGCGCGGCCAGCTGCTTCTCGTCGTAGTAGGTGGCGGCCGTGTCCCAGACCTCGTCGCTCACCGCGTCGGGACGGTCGGCGAGCCGCGTCGCGGCCTCGGCCAGCGTGAGGGCCGCCCGCTCCTCGTCGGTGAAGTACGGGGCCTCCCGCCAGGCGGCGACCGTGGCCAGCCGCTCGTCGCTCACTCCCGCCTTGCGGGCCGTCCTGGCGCCGGCGTCGACGCAGGCACTGCACCCGTTGATCTGGCTGACCCGCAGATGCACCAGCTCCAGCGTCTGCGGGTCCACTCCGCCGGAGTGCACGGCCTTGAACAGCTGCTGGATGGGCTGCATCGCGTCGGACAGGACGACGGCGGGGTTCTGCATACGGGACTGCATCTCGGTCCGCTCCTTCGGTGGTCGGTGCCCCGCTGTCGTCGGGGCGTGACTCCATGACAGCGCCGAACGCTCGCCCGGACCACGGCGATGGGACACCGTGGGACAGCTCAAACGGCCTTGACCAGCGGCGACTTGGCCCGGAAGACTTCCGTCGGCGCGGGACCCGACGACGGGGGGAACAGTGCAGGCGCACGAACGGACGGCGAAGAACGACCCTCAGGAGGAGCTGGCGGCCCGGCTGCGTCTGCTCCAGGAGGTGTCCGGGCTGGGTGTGCGGGCCCTCGCGCGGGACACCGGCCTCAGCTCCTCGTCGCTCTCGCGCTACCTCAACGGGCAGACCGTGCCGCCCTGGCCCGCGGTGGTGGACCTCTGCCGCCTCGTCAAGCGCGACCCCCGCCCGCTGCGTCCGGTGTGGGAACGGGCCTCGAACCCCCTGCCCGCGCCCCCGAAGAGCACCCGCCAGGGCCGCCCGCCGGCCCGCAACGACCTGCCGCGCGACGTGCCCGACTTCACCGGGCGCGAGGAGCAGCTCGCCGCCGTGCTGGCCGCCGTCGAGAGCCATCGGGCGGTCTCCGTGGACGGCATGGCGGGCGTCGGCAAGACCTGTCTGGCGGTGCACGCCGCGCATCGGCTCACCGCCGGCTTCCCCGACGCACAGCTCTATGTCGACCTGCACGGCTTCACCGAGGGCCGGCCGCCGCTCGACCCCGCGGCCGGCTGCCCGACGGGAGCGGCCCACGCGGCCGCTTCGGAGGCCTGGACACTGCTCCAGCTGGGACACCGTGAGGAGGCGGCCCGACTGGCCCGGCAGGTGCTGGAGCTCGCCCACACCGACCCCGCGTGGCCGCCCGGCCTGACGGCCCGGATCACGCTCGGCCTGGCCGTCGTACAGGAGGACCCGGAGGCGTCGGCGGAGCAACTGCGCCAGGCCCTGACGCTGGCCCGCGACGACGGGCACCTCAACAACCAGGCGTGGTGCCTCAACTGCATGGGCGTGGCACTGCGGCAGATGGGCCGCTACGAGGAGGCCCTGGCCAGCCACCGGGAGGCGTTCGCCCTGCTGGACGAGCTGTTCGAGGAACACTGGAAGATCCACTTCCTCAACGGCTACGCCGAGACGTACCGCCTCGCGGGCCACCCGGACGAGGCGCTACGACTGCACCGCGAGGCCCTGGAACTGGCCCGGAGCCTCGGCAACCGGCACGCCGAGGCACTGGCGCTCGAGGGTATCCGTGAGCTCAGGGCCGGCTGACTGCCCCGGGCGGCGGCATGCGAAGCCGACGGCACTGCGGCGCCCCAAAGGGGCGCGGGGCTGTGTTCGACATGCGGCTCCGCCGCGTGCGCGCGACCGGCCACGGAGGACCCGCAGCCGGCCGCGCACAGAACCCGCTACGGCGATCAGCCCCTCAGGACTGCACCCGTACGCTCACCCGCGAGGGCAACCGCCGCGTCCCGAGCCGCCGAAGCCTCGTCCACGGTCAGCGTCCGGTCAGCCGCGCGGAAGCGCAACGCGTACGCGAGCGACTTCTTGCCCTCGCCCAGCTGCTCCGCGTTCTCATAGACGTCGAACAGCCGGATGGACTCGAGGAGTTCACCCGCACCGTCACGCAGCGCCGCCTCGACCTCCCCGGAGGGGACGGGCCTGTCGACCACGAGCGCCACATCCTGCGTGGCGACCGGGAACGTGGAGATGCCCGGCGCCTGCGGGGCGCCGTCTCCGACCGCCTCCAGGGCGTCCAGGTTCAGCTCCATCGCACAGGTGCGCTCGGGCAGTCCGAGCGCCTTCAGCACCCGCGGGTGCAGCTCGCCCGCGTGGCCGATGACCTGCTCGGTGCCGTCGGCGACGACCGCCAGCTCGGCACAGCGGCCGGGGTGCCAGGGGCCGTACTGGCCCTTGCGGACGATCAGTTCGGCTCCGGCCTCACGGGCGACGGCGCGCGCCGCCTCCACCGCGTCGGCCCAGTCCGCCGGCCGGCCCTTGCCCCACCAGCCGGCCTGCTCGCGGGCGCCGGTGAGGACGACGGCCACGTGCCGCGGCTGCTCGGGCAGCGCGGCGTTCAGCGCGGCGATCTCCTCGTCGGTGGGACGCCGGTCGACGGGCAGGTGCGTGGCGACCCGCTGCTCCGCACCGGGGTGGAACACCAGCCCGGTCTCGAACAGCGCCAGGTCGTGCGAGCCCCGGCCGTCGTTGCGCCGCAGGGCACCGAGGAGGCCCGGCAGCAGCGTCGTACGCAGCGCGGGCTCCTCGTCGCTGAGCGGGTTGACCAGCTTGACGACACGGCGGGCCGGGTCGTCGGCCGCCAGGCCGAGCTGGTCGAAGACCTGCTCGCCGAGGAAGGGGTAGTTCGGCGCCTCGACATAGCCCGCGCCGGCCAGCGCGCGGCCGACCCGGCGGTGCAGCCGCTGACGGTGGGTCAGACCACGGCCCGAGGGCAGCTTGGGCAGCGTGGAGGGCAGGTTCTCGTAGCCCTCGAGGCGGATGACCTCCTCGGCGAGGTCGTTCGGGTCGACCAGGTCGGGCCGCCAGGACGGGACGGTGACGATCAGCTCGTCCTGCCCGTAGACGTCACAGCCGACCTGCTGCAGGCGGCGGACGACGGTCTCACGGCCGTAGACGACGCCCGCGACCTTGTCGGGGTGGTCGGCCGGGATGGTGATGGTGTGCGGCGCGGACGGCGCGACGATCTCGGTGACGCCCGCCTCGGCCGTGCCGCCCGCGAGCAGCACCAGCAGATCCACCGTGCGCTGCGCCGCCGCGGCCGCGGCCTGCGGGTCGACGCCGCGCTCGAAGCGGCGGGACGCCTCGGACAGCAGCTTCTGGCGGCGGGACGTACGGGCGATCGCGACGGCGTCGAAGTGGGCGGCCTCGATGACCACGTCGGTGGTGCCGTTGACGCCGTCCTCGGTGACCTCGTGGTCGGCGATCTCGGTGTTGGCGCCGCCCATCACACCGGCGAGGCCGATCGGGCCGCGGTCGTCGGTGATGACCAGGTCCTCGGCGTGCAGCTTGCGCTCGACGCCGTCGAGGGTGACGAGCTTCTCGCCCTCCTGGGCCCGGCGTACGCCGATGGTGCCCTGGACCAGCTTGCGGTCGTAGGCGTGCAGGGGCTGGCCCAGCTCCATCATCACGTAGTTCGTGACGTCGACGGCGAGCGAGATCGGGCGCATGCCGACCTTCTGCAGCCGGCGCTGCAGCCAGATCGGGGAGCGGGCCTCGGGGCGCAGGCCGGTGACCGTGCGGGCGACGAACCGGTCGCAGCCGAAGGGGTCGGCGACCTGGACCGGGTAGCCGTAGGCGTTCGGGGCCGGTACGTCGATCAGGGCCGGGTCGCGCAGCGGCAGGCCGTAGGCGATGGCGGCCTCGCGGGCGACACCGCGGATGGACAGGCAGTCGCCGCGGTTGGCGGTGACGGCGATGTCCAGGACCTCGTCGACCAGCTCCAGCAGCTCGATGGCGTCCTTGCCGACCTCGGTCTCCGGCGGCAGCACGATGATGCCGTGGGTGCCGTCGTCGCCCATGCCCAGCTCGTCGGTGGAGCAGATCATGCCGTGGGACGTCTTGCCGTAGGTCTTGCGGGCGGAGATGGAGAAGCCGCCCGGCAGCGTGGCGCCGGGAAGGACGACCACGACCTTGTCGCCGACGGCGAAGTTGCGGGCGCCGCAGACGATCTCCTGGGGCTCGCCGGTGCCGTTGGCCTGGCCGACGTCGACGGTGCAGAACCGGATCGGCTTCTTGAAGCCCTCCAGCTCCTCGATGGTCAGCACCTGGCCGACGACCAGCGGGCCCTTGAGGTCGGCGCCGAGCTGTTCGACGGTCTCGACCTCGAGCCCGGCCGAGACGAGCTTCTCCTGGACGTCGCGGCCGGTTTCCGTCGCCGGCAGGTCGACGTACTCCCGCAGCCAAGAAAGCGGGACCCGCATCAGATCTCCATCCCGAACGGCCGGGTGAACCGGACGTCACCCTCGACCATGTCTCGCATGTCTTCCACGTTGTGGCGGAACATCAGCATCCGCTCGATGCCGAACCCGAAGGCGAAGCCGCTGTACTTCTCCGGGTCGACACCGCAGGCGGTGAGCACCCGCGGGTTGACCATGCCGCAGCCGCCGAGCTCGATCCAGCCCTCGGACGAGCAGGTCCGGCAGGGGCGGTCGGGGTTGCCGACGGACTCGCCCTTGCAGACGTAGCAGAGCATGTCCATCTCGGCGCTCGGCTCGGTGAAGGGGAAGAAGTTCGGCCGCAGCCGCGTCTTCATGCCCTCGCCGAACAGCGACTGGACCATGTGGTCCAGGGTGCCCTTGAGGTCGGCCATGGTCAGGCCCTCGTCCACGGCGAGCAGCTCGACCTGGTGGAAGACGGGCGTGTGGGTGGCGTCCAGCTCGTCGGTGCGGTACACGCGGCCGGGGCAGATCACGTAGACCGGCAGCTCGCGGTCGAGCAGCGAGCGGATCTGCACGGGCGACGTGTGGGTGCGCAGCACGACACCGGACTCGGTGCCACCGTCGGGACCCTGCACGAAGAAGGTGTCGGCCTCGCCGCGGGCCGGGTGGTCGGGGCCGATGTTCAGGGCGTCGAAGTTGAACCACTCCGCCTCGACCTGCGGGCCCTCGGCCACCTCGTAGCCCATGGCCACGAAGATGTCCTCGATGCGCTCCGAGAGCGTGGTCAGCGGGTGGCGGGCGCCGGCCGGGACGCGGTCGTACGGCAGCGTGACGTCGACATCCTCCTCGACCAGTACGCGGGCGTCACGCTCGGCCTCCAGCTCGGCCTGCCGGCCGGCGAGGGCCTTGTTGACGGCGCCGCGGGCCATGCCGACGCGCTTGCCGGCCTCGGCCTTGGCGTGCGGGGGCAGGGCGCCGATCTCGCGGTTGGCGAGGGCCAGCGGGGAGGCGGGGCCGGTGTGGGCGACCTTGGCCTCGTGGAGCGCGTCGAGGGAGTCCGCGGCGGCGAAGGCGGCGAGCGCCTCGTCCCGCATGCGCTCGATCTCTTCCGGTTTCAACGCCTCGACCTCGACAGGGTCGTACGACTTATTGGGTGCCGACATCTCTTCCCGTGCTTCCGATTGGCTGGCGGATGGTCCCCGACACCGACTCTCAGCGCTGTGACAGCCGCGTGAAGGACACAAAGGTGCCAAAGGCCGAGTCTAACGGGGTGGAGGTAGACGAATGCGCCCGTGGGCCACTACGCGAGATACGCGGGGGCCGCCACGGGCAACGTAAATCGGAACTCGGCGCCGCCGCCGGGGGCGCGGCCGACCGTGATGGTGCCGCCGTGGGCCTCGACGATGCCCTTGACGATGTACAGCCCGAGGCCGGTGCCGCCGCGCTTGCTGCCCCGCCAGAAGCGGGTGAAGACGCGGTTCATGGACTCCTCCGGGATGCCGGGCCCTTCGTCGCTCACCGTGACCGACGTGCCGTTCTCCTCACCCTCCCGCGGGGACGCGGTGGGCGTGACGTCAATGGTGACGGTTCCCTCGCCGTGCCGCACGGCATTTTCGATGAGGTTGCTGAGCACCTGGTCGATCTTGTCGGGGTCGGCCCACAGAGCGGGCAGTGGCTGCTCGATGCGCAGCAGGAAGCGGTCGGCCCGCTGGCCCGCGGCGACATAGGCCTGGATGTGCCGGGAGACGGCGGCCCCGATGTCGACGGGCTGCCGGCGCACCTCCAGCCGCCCGGAGTCGATCCGCGAGATGTCCAGCAGCTCGGCGATGAGCCGGGTGACCCGGTCGGCGTCGGCGTCGACGGTCTCCAGCATCAGCCGTTTCTGGTCGTCGGTGAAGCGTTCCCACTTGGCGAGCAGCGTGGCGGTGAAGCCCTTCACGGAGGTGAGGGGGGAGCGCAGTTCATGGGCGACCGTCGCGATCAGCTCGGCGTGGCTGCGCTCGGTGCGGCGGCGGGCCTCGGTGTCCCGCAGGGAGACGACGACCCGCCGGACGGGCCCCAGGGGCCGCTCCCGCACATACCGGGCGGAGACCAGCACCTCCCGCCCGCCGGGCAGCAGCAGATTCCGCTCCGGCTGCCGCACCCGGATCGCCAGGCCCCCGTAGGGGTCGGTGAGCTGCCACCAGCGGCGGCCCTCCAGATCCTCCAGCGGCAGCGCCTTCTCCAGGGGCTGTCCGAGGGCGTCGGCGGGGCGCTGGGCGGTGATCCGTGCGGCGGCGGCGTTGAAGCAGACGACGCGGCCGCGCTCGTCGGCGACGACGAGGCCGTCCGGCAACTGGTCGGGGTCGAGACCGCAGCCGTGGTCACCCTGCCGGGGCGCGGGCGTACGCTGCGCGTCCCGCCCCTCCGGCGCGGCGCTCGTGCCGGCCACACTCATCCCCGTACCCCACCTCTCAGACCGCGCAGGGCCCCGAGCTGGTCACCCTACTAGCTCTGGGTGACGGAGCGGCACCCTCCGGAGGCGCGCTGTGCACGAGCCGACGCGTAGAGACATACGGCGGCGGCGGTGGCGAGGTTCAGGCTCTCGGCCTTTCCGTGGATCGGGACGCGCACCACGGCGTCCGCGAGTGCCCGGGTCTCCTCGGGCAGCCCCCAGGCCTCGTTGCCGAACACCCACGCCGTGGGCCCGCCCATGGTGCCCTTGTCGAGCTCGTCGTCGAGGTCGCGGTCCCCTGCCCCGTCGGCGGCGAGAATGCGCACCCCCGCCTCCTTCAGCCCCTCGACGGCCCGCTCGACCGGCACGCCGACGGCGACGGGCAGATGGAAGTGGGAGCCCACGGAGGCGCGTACGGCCTTGGGGTTGTAGAGGTCCACGGACGCGTCGGTGAGGATCACCGCCTCGGCGCCGGCGGCGTCGGCGCAGCGCAGCACGGTCCCGGCGTTCCCGGGGTCCCGCACATGTGCCAGTACGGCGACCAGCCTCGGCCGGGCGGCGAGGACCTCCTCGAAGGGCGTGTCCAGGAACCGGCACACCCCGACCAGCCCCTGCGGAGTGACGGTGGTGGAGATGTCGGCGACGACCTCTTCGGAGGCCAGGTGCACCCGGGCCCCGACGCTCCGCGCGGCCCCGACGATGTCGGCGTACCGCTCAGCGGCCTCCACGGTGGCGAACAGCTCGACGAGGGTGGGGGTGCCGTCGACCCGATGCCCGGCCGCTTCCCGGACGGCCTGCGGCCCCTCCGCGAGAAACAGCCGGTCCTTGCCCCGGAAGTTCCGCTTGGCGAGCCGCCGGGCGGCGGAGACACGTGCGGACCGGGGGGAGATCAGCTCGGGGCTGACGGGGGGCATCCTCTTGCTCACCTCAAGAAAGTCTTCCTTTTGTGGCACCGGGGCGGTGCAGCGCCCCGAAAGGGGCGCGGGGCTGCATCGATATGCGGCTCCGCCGCGTGGGCGCGACCAGCCACGACGCACCCGCAGCCGAAAGACCACCCAGGCCCCAACAACAGGACCCGCAAGCCGTAAAGCCTGCGGGTCCAGTGAACGTCGGCCTAGAGCCAGCGCAGCGTCACGCAGCCTTGGGCGCGTTGACGTCCGACGGCAGCGCCTTCTGCGCGACCTCGACGAGCGCGGCGAACGCGCCCGCGTCGTTGACGGCCAGCTCGGCCAGGATCTTGCGGTCGACCTCGACGTTCGCGGCCTTCAGACCCTGGATGAAGCGGTTGTAGGTGATGCCGTTGGCGCGGGCAGCGGCGTTGATGCGCTGGATCCACAGCTGACGGAAGTCGCCCTTGCGCTTCTTGCGGTCGTTGTAGTTGTAGACCAGCGAGTGGGTGACCTGCTCCTTGGCCTTGCGGTACAGGCGCGAACGCTGACCGCGGTAGCCGGAGGCCTGCTCGAGGATCGCCCGGCGCTTCTTGTGGGCGTTGACTGCCCGCTTGACGCGTGCCACTTGTTAACTCCTTGTAGCGGGGTCGTGGTGGTCCTCACACGACCCGGAAACGATTCGGTCCCGGTCCCGACGCACGGCGCTCAGACGGCGCCGCCGCGTCACTTGCCGAGAAGCTTCTTGATCTTCGCGGCGTCGCCCGGGGCCATCTCGGCGTTGCCGGTGAGGCGACGCGTGACGCGGGACGACTTGTGCTCGAGCAGGTGGCGCTTGCCGGCGCGCTCGCGGAGCACCTTGCCGGAGCCGGTGATCTTGAAGCGCTTGCTGGCACCGCTGTGCGACTTGTTCTTCGGCATAGCGCCGTTATCTCCTCGTCGGTGGCGCTCCGGTGCCCGGTCGTGAAACCGGGCACGGTGGAGCGTCGCTCTCTTGTATCGGTTACATCCTCGGGGACCGGAGTCCCCCGGGATCACGCCTCGGCAGGCTCCTCGGACGGCGCCTCAGCCTCGGCAGGGTTCTGCGACCGACCGGGGTTCGCCTTCGCCTCGGCCTTGCGGGCCTCCTGCGCCTGGCGGGCCTCGGCCATCGCCTCGGTCTTCTTCTTGTGCGGACCGAGGACCATGATCATGTTCCGGCCGTCCTGCTTCGGGTTCGACTCCACGAAGCCGAGGTCCTGGACGTCCTCCGCCAGCCGCTGCAGCAGTCGGTAGCCCAGCTCGGGCCGGGACTGCTCGCGACCACGGAACATGATCGTGATCTTGACCTTGTCGCCCTGCTTGAGGAACCGGACGACGTGACCCTTCTTGGTGTCATAGTCGTGCGGGTCGATCTTCGGCCGGAGCTTCATCTCCTTGATGACCGTGTGCGCCTGGTTCTTGCGCGCCTCACGGGCCTTCATGGCCGACTCGTACTTGAACTTCCCGTAGTCCATGAGCTTGCACACGGGCGGACGGGCGTTCGCCGCGACCTCGACCAGGTCCAGGTCGTACTCCTGCGCAAGCTCCAGTGCCTTCGCGAGCGGCACGATGCCGACCTGCTCGCCACTGGGACCGACAAGTCGCACCTCGGGAACGCGAATCCGGTCGTTGATGCGGGGCTCGGCGCTGAT
Organism: Streptomyces puniciscabiei; assembly: GCF_006715785.1. Classification (NCBI taxonomy): domain Bacteria; kingdom Bacillati; phylum Actinomycetota; class Actinomycetes; order Kitasatosporales; family Streptomycetaceae; genus Streptomyces; species Streptomyces puniciscabiei. The sequence continues at coordinate 5,844,679 of NZ_VFNX01000001.1, read as the reverse complement.
GGATCCTCCTCGGTAGCACCACACGGCAGTCTGGCGGACAGCCGCGTATGTCTCTTTTCGTAAGACCTAACCGCGCCGAAGCACAAAAAATGCCCCGGACGATCACAGGCGGGGCTCCAACACACTACCGGAGCACCGCCGCGATGCCGCGGGGCGCGCTTTCGGGCGACTCCATCGTCCGTACGGAACGATGGTGGCCGCCTGACCGGGTGACCCGCCGTCCCGGGGGACGGTCAGGTGGGAGATCGGAGCCTCCACTTGTGGGCTGGGCACAGTGGTCCAGCCGGTCGTTACACAAGGTTAGCAGCACGGGCGCGGAAGGGCGAATCGGAACCCGTCATCGCGACGCCGTGACGGGGCCGCCTATCGTGTGGGGCATGAGTGAGACCCCTCCTGAGAACCCCGACTTCGACGCGATGACCCGGGACATCGCCGAGGTCCCCGCCGTCGAGGTGATCGTGACGGTCGCCGTCAACCTGATGAGCGCCGCCGCCGTGAAGCTCGGGCTGAGCGAGGAGGGCGAGAAGCGCAAGGACCTGGACGAGGCCCGCAAGCTGATCACCGCGCTCGCCGGGCTGCTGGACGCGAGCGCGACCGAGATCAGCTCCTTCCACGCCGCCCCGCTGCGCGACGGCCTGAAGTCCCTGCAGCTGGCGTTCCGCGAGGCCTCGATCGTCCCGGACGAGCCGGGCCAGGGGCCGGGCGAGAAGTACACCGGCCCGGTCTACGGCTAGCCGAAGGGGGTGGATTCACCCCTTCACGTACAAGGGCTCGCCCGGAGGCGTGGTCCCGGCCGGCAGGAGTGCCAGGTCGAGGCCGCGCACCAGGCGGGCCCTCAGTGTTTCGTCGGACGCGAGCCGCTGGGCGACCGCGCGGGCGGCCTCGGCGGGCACCGCGGCCGGGTCGAGGACCAGGGCGAGGGTGCCGTCGGCCTGCCCGGGTCCGAGGTGGGCGCGCAGTACGGCGGGCTCCGCCGCCACGGCCGTACGGACGGCCTCGATCACGGCCGGGTCGGCGAGCGGGTCGGTGCTGGTGCGGCCCTCGGCGAGGGCGAGCAGGGCCGGGCCGGTGAGCTCGAACGGCACCGGTCCGGCGAGGTCCAGCACGACCGTGTCGGCCTTCTCGTGGGCGGCGGCCTGGAGCGCCTGGTGCAGGGGTACGGCGACCGGGCGGGCCGCCGGGTCCCAGCGGGCCAGGGAGTCGGTGGAGGTGAAGGCGGGCAGGGCGGTGCGGTGGCCTGCCTTCAGGGTGGGTACGGCCATGTCGCTGGTCTTCTCGCGGCGCAAGCCCTTCTCGTCCTCCTCGACCTCGCCGAGCACGGCGACGACCGGGACCAGCAGGCGGGCGCCCCGGAGCGCCTCGAGGACGGGCCCGAGGGCGCCGCGGTCCTCGGCCCAGGCGGCGAGCGCCGCGCTCAGCCGGGGGTCGGCGGAGCCGTCGTCGTCGGAGAAGCCGGGGTCGGGAATGTTCTTGTTCGCCACGGTCACCGACCTTATAGGGGGCAGGCCGCGGCGCTTGTGCGGGGCCGGAAACGCCGCCGTCACCGGTTTCACCGGAATCTCAGCCTTCCCTGATCCACCTCTCACGTCCGGCCAACAGGGCGCACGGTCCCGGCCTCGAGCATCGCGGGCATGGAGTCCTCCGGAGCCCGCCGTGGCCGTCGTGCGCGCCGGCCCCGGCGCCGTCCGCTGCTCTCCGTCGCCCTCTCCGTGGTCGCCGTGGGCGGGGTCACGGCGGGGGGCACGGAGTATGTGAAGGCGCGGGCGCACTCGGGACCGGCGGCCGTATCGTCGGCGGCGACGACCTCGGCCTCCCCCTCGGCCGGGGCGGGCGAGGAGGCCTCGGTGGGACCCGGGACGGAGCCGGCGGTGGACCGGACGGCGCTGCTGGGCAAGGCGATGTCGGCGGTGAGCGTGCCGTCGGGCGCGCAGGTGTCGGCGGCGGTGCTGGCGGTGGACTCCGGGGAGAGCGCCGCGTACGGGAACGCGGCCTTCGACACGGCGAGCATCGTGAAGGTCGACATCCTGGCCACGCTGCTGCTCCAGGCGCAGGACGCGGACCGGAGGCTGACGGCCACCGAGAAGGCGTACGCCACGAAGATGATCGAGAACAGCGACAACGCGTCCGCGACGGCACTGTGGCACACGGTCGGACGTGCGGACGGCCTGAACGCGGCGAACAAGCGCTTCGGGCTGACCGCGACCTCCGGTGGCGAGGGTGAGCTGTGGGGACTGACGCAGACCACGGCCGCGGACCAACTCGCCCTGCTCCGGCAGGTGTTCGGGGAGGGTTCCGAGCTGAGCGCGGCCTCCCGGAGCTATGTGCGCGGGCTGATGGAGTCGGTCGAGGCGGACCAGCAGTGGGGGGTGTCGGGCGCCGCGGAGGGCAACTCCTGGGCGCTGAAGAACGGCTGGCTGCCGCGCAGTACGACAGGCCTGTGGGACGTGAACAGCATCGGGCGGGTGACGGTGGGCGGCACGGACTACCTGGTGGCCGTGCTGTCCAAGGGCACGCGGACGCAGGCGCAGGGCATCGCGCTGGTGGAGGCGGCGGCGCGGGCGGCGGTGTCGGCGTTCACCGGCGAGTGACTCCGGGCACCGGGGCCCGGGGTCCTGTCGCGTCAGGACCGCTGCCTGCGGCCCCGCCACAGCACCACGCCCGCCACCAGCAGGACCCCGCCGGTGCCGCCGGCCAGGGGGCCCGCCCAGTCGGCGGTCGAGGACGCCGCCCTGGGGCTGTCCGGGCCGGCGCCGAAGTACCTCTTCCCGTACGACGCCGCGCGCAGACTCTGCGGCTTGAGCCGGTCCGCCGCCCGCAGGGCCGCCGCCGGGTCGATCATGCCGAAACCCCGGGAGTCGTCCCGGCCGCCGACCGGCGCGTCCCGGGCGGTGTCCTCCAGGAGCTTCTTGATCTGGGCCGGGCTCAGCTCGGGGTGGGCGGCCTTGACCAGCGCCGCCGCGCCGGAGACGAAGGCGGAGGCGGCCGAGGTGCCCCAGCCCTCGTAGTACTTGTGGTCGGGGTCGGCGATGACCACGTCGACGCCGGGCGCGCTGACCGCGGCGTACCAGCGGCGGGTCGAGAAGGAGGCGCGGGTGCCGTAGCGGTCGACGGCGGTGGCGGCGATGACGCCCGGGTAGGCGGCGGGGTAGGAGACGTGGTCGCCCTTGTCCCCGCCGTTGCCCGCGGAGGCGACGACCACCACGCCCTTCTTCAGGGCGTACTGCACGGCCTCGTCCTCGCTGGGCTCGGGGTGCGCGGAGTTCGAGTCGTCGCCGAGGGAGAGGTTGATGACGTCGGCGCCGTGGTCGGCGGCCCAGCGGATGCCGTCGGCCAGGGCGTTGCCGCGGGTCGTACGGGCCTTGGTGCGGGCGGGGTCGCCGTCCTCCAGGATCACCCGCACGGGCAGGATCTTCGCCTCCGGTGCGACGCCCATGACGCCGGCGCTGTCGCCCGGGCCATGGCCGTGTCCGGCGATGATGCCGGCCATGGCGGTGCCGTGCCGGGCCCAGTCGCGGTCGCCCTGCGCAGCGCCGAAGCCGATCATGTCCTTGGCGGGCAGGACGTTGCCGACGAGGTCCGGATGGTCGGCCTCGACGCCGGTGTCCAGGACGGCGACGGTGACGCCCCGGCCCTTGGTGGTCCGCCAGGCCTCGTCCAGGCGCAGCGCGGACAGGCCCCACTGCTGGGCACGGATGCCGTCGGCGTACGCGGCGGTGGCCGGCGCCAGGGCGAGGGCACCGGCGAGCAGCAGGCTCAGCGCCGTGCCCGCGGGTGCCACGCGGTGGCGGACGCGTATCGATCGCCTCGATCGCCTCATGAGGGTTTCTCCGTGGCCGTGCCGATGCTCTGGCGCAGGCGCCGTTCGATGCGGTCGCCCAGGCCCTGGGCCTCGTTGCCGAGCCCGGCCTGGGCCGGCGCGGTGGAGGCACCGGAGCTGACGGCGTCGGCGGCCGGCTGGGGCGCACCGACGCTGCGGCCGTCGGCCCAGCCGGAGACGGCGTAGGCGACGACGGGGGCGTCCGTGAGGACGGATATGGTCCAGGAGGCGCGCTGCTTGTCGCCGAAGCCGGCCGCGGTGGTGCCCTTGGCCGCGTACGCCCGGGGCATCAGGTCGGCGCGCCGGTCCAGTCGCTCGGTGCGGAAGCGGTGGGCGAGGGCGGACATGGCGGCCGGGTCGGCCTTGGTGAACAGCAGGCCGACGGTGGTGACGTAGCTCTGGGTGGCGTCGGTGTAGGTGGCGCGCAGGAGCCGCTGGCAGCCGACCGGGGCGAGCACCTTGGACAGCAGCGGGTCGAAGGCGTGCGCGCAGCCGGTGTCCGGGGCCACGGCGATCCTGGTCCAGGTCCGGTCGGCGCCGCCGGGGCCGGCGCCGGTGCCCTGGACGGTGGGCGGGAACAGCTGGTCGACCGGCGCGTTGTGCCAGAGTGCCCCGGCGGTGGCGAAGTGGTCGCCGGTGGGGTCGTCCCCGCCGTCGTCGGTGAGCCAACTCCCGGTCGCGGCACCGCCGATGAGACCGAGACCGAGCACGAGGCAGGCGGCAGCGGCGGCGGTACGGGGGCCCACCCGGTACCAGGGCCGCCCACCGAACGCCGCGGGCTCCCTGGCCCCCGTCACGGACCCCGCGGCCACCGCGGCACTCCAGGACAGCGCGGGATCCGGCGCCAAGGTGCCGGCCGCCGGTGGGCCGAGGGGATGCGCCGGCGCCATGGGACTCCAGGCACCCGTCTGCGAACGCCCGGCGGACACCGCGGAGGCGGTACGACGCTCTGCCCCCGGCCCGGCGAAGGGCCGGCCGGGCGCGGCACCGGGGCGGGGCGCCTTCGGCGCGTCGGTCACCGGGCGCAGCCGCGCCGTGGTCTCGGACGCGCTGACCGGACGCGCGGAACCGGCCGGCTGCTCCGACGCCGTGACCGGCCGGCGCGGGACCGCCGGCTCCGAGGCGGTGATCGGGCGGAGCCTGGTCGTCGTCTCCGAGGGGGTCTCCACCGGGGCTCCCGGCCGACGGGGCTCCCGGCCGGGGCGGTGCGCCCCGCGCCCCGTGCTCGGCGGCGCGTCGGGGAACCGGGCCGAGGCAGGCGGCGGAGGCGGGCTCACCGGCTCACCGGCGGCGGGTACGACAGGACGCGGCGCGCCGGGCCGGCCCCCCTGCCCGACACGACCACCGACACCTCCACGGGGGACCTGACCGTCACCCCCAGCGGCCTCGCGGGAAGCCGAGCCATTGCCGCCGGACCGACCGGCCGAAGCCGACCCGTGGCGCACGGACGCTCGATCCGAAACCGAGTCACCGCCCGCCGGCCGACCAGCCGACGGCGAGCCGCTGTCCGCCGACCGACCGGCCGAAGCGGACCCGTCGCGCACAGCCCCTCGATCCGAAGCCGCGCCACCGCCCGCCGACCGACGCGAGCCGCCGCCGACGGACCACGCAGCCGAAGCCGAGCCCTCGCGCACAGCCCCTCGATCCGAAGCCGAGTCACCGCCTGCCGTCCGTCCGGTCGAGGGCGAGCCGCTGTCCGCCGACCGACCAGCCGACGGCAAACCACCGCCGACGGACCCCACAGCCGAAGCCGAGCCCTCGCGCACAGCCCCTCGGTCCGAAGCCGAGTCACCGCCTGGCGTCCGTCCGGTCGAGGGCGGGGAGTCGCCCCGGGTCCCCGCGACATGGGCGGAGCCCTCCGGCGTGAAGCCTCCGGCGGGCCCCCGCAGTTCACTCGCAGCCACACCGGCCGAAGCCGCGCCCCCACGGGCGAGGCCCGCGGCCGACGCACGGCCCTCGACCGCCGGTGATCCATCCGAAGACCCGCGGCTGCCGGCGAAACCCCCGGCGGACGGGCGGCCATCGTTCGCGTGCGGCTCCGGAGAGGTGCCCGGCTCGCCTGCCGTGTCCATACTGGACGTGCGACCGGCGGGCGGGGTGAAGACCGACGGCTCGTCGTCGGGGTCGGTGGGCGGGGTGGACGGGCGGGGTGGGTGCGAGGGGCGCGGCGGGATGGGAGCGTGGCGCGCTTCCGTGGTCATGCACCCCCCGTTTCCTCGTGCCCGGGCCGTCCTCATGTACGCGGGCCGCTGCGCTGCTCGGCCGCGCCCGGCGCGAAGGCTCCCGGGCACGCATACCCGTACGGCCGGACCGGCATCCCGGTTCAGCCGAAGCGGCCGGGCGCGTTCCGCCGTACGTGCGCGTCACTCTACGGGTTGTCCGGGGTGGAGAAGGAACCAGTCCGCAGCGGCGGGGCATCTGCCCGGTACGTCCCCCTACCCTGCGGTAATCCTGTCTGGCACGCTTCCGTCATGACTGCGCGCGCCGCCGACCGGGCCCGTTACGACCGGGCCACCGCCCATCTCGACGCCCCTCTCGCGATCGTGGACCTGGACGCCTTCGACGCCAACGCGGCCGATCTCGTCCGCCGGGCCGCGGGCAAGCCGGTCCGGGTCGCCAGCAAGTCCGTGCGCTGCCGGGCCCTGCTGGAGCGCGTCCTGGCCCAGGACGGCTTCCAGGGCATCATGTCGTTCACCCTGGCCGAGTCGCTGTGGCTCGCGCGCTCCGGGTTCGACGACATCCTGCTGGCCTATCCGTCCGCCGACCGGGCCGGCTTCGCCGAGCTGGCCGCCGATCCCAAGCTCGCCGGCGCGGTGACCGTGATGGTGGACGACCCGGCACACCTCGACCTCATCGACGCCGCCCGCGACGGCGGCCGCGAAGTGGTGCGGGTCTGCCTGGAGTTGGACACCTCGCTGAAGCTGCTCGGCGGCCGGGTCCGGGTCGGCGCGCGGCGTTCTCCGCTGCACTCCCCCGCCCAACTCGCCGAGCTCGCCCGGTCGGTGGCCCGGCGGCCGGGCTTCCGGCTGGTCGGGATCATGGCGTACGAGGGGCACATCGCGGGCGTCGGGGACGCGGTGGCCGGGCGGCCGCTGAGGTCCCGGGCCATCCGGCTGATGCAGGCGGCCGCGCGCCGGGAGCTGGCCGAGCGGCGGGCCGCGGTCGTCCGCGCGGTGCGGGCCGTCGTCCCCGGCCTGGAGTTCGTCAACGGCGGTGGCACGGGCAGTGTGCAGCACACCGCCGCCGAGGACGCGGTGACCGAGATAGCCGCCGGTTCGGGCCTGTACGTGCCCCGGCTCTTCGACAACTACACGTCGTTCACCGGCCGTCCGGCGGCCCTGTTCGCCCAGCCCGTCGTACGGCGGCCGGGGGTCGGCGTGGTCACCGTGCTCGGCGGCGGCTACCCGGCCTCTGGTGCAGCCGGTCCCGACCGCCTGCCGGTGCCGTACCTTCCCGAGGGCCTCGAGTACGACCCCCAGGAGGGCCCCGGCGAGGTGCAGACCCCGCTGCTCGGCTCGCCCGCCGACGACCTGCTCATCGGCGACAAGGTGTGGTTCCGGCACGCCAAGGCGGGCGAGCTGTGCGAGCGGTTCGACGCCCTGCACCTGATCGAGGGGGACACGGTCACCGCGACCGTGCCCACCTACCGGGGTGAGGGACACACGTTCCTCTGACGCCGCCTACAGGGGCGTGACGTACGCGCCCGCGATTCCGCCGTCCACCAGGAAGTCGGTGGCGTTGACGAAGGAGGAGTCGTCGCTGGCCAGGAAGGCGACGGCGGCGGCGATCTCCTCGGCCTCGGCGAACCGTCCGACCGGGATGTGGACGAGGCGACGCGCGGCCCGCTCCGGGTCCTTCGCGAACAGCTCCTGCAGCAACGGGGTGTTGACCGGGCCCGGGCACAGGGCGTTCACCCGGATCCCCTCACGCGCGAACTGCACGCCCAGCTCCCGGGACATCGCGAGCACGCCGCCCTTGGAGGCGGTGTACGAGATCTGCGAGGTCGCCGCGCCCATGCGCGCCACGAAGGACGCGGTGTTGATGATGGAGCCCTTGCCCTGCCGCCGCATGTAGGGGATGGCGGCCTTGCAGCACAGGTAGACCGAGGTGAGGTTGACCTCCTGGACGCGCTTCCAGGCCTCCAGGCCGGTCTCCAGGATGGAGTCGTCGTCGGGCGGGGAGATGCCGGCGTTGTTGAAGGCGACGTCGACACTGCCGTAGGTGTCGTACGCCGTCTTGAACAGCGCCTCGACCTGTTCGGGGTCGGTGACGTCGACCTTGACGAAGAGCCCGCCTACCTCGTCGGCCACGGCCTTGCCGCGGACCTCGTCCACGTCCGCGCAGACCACGTGGGCGCCCTCGGAGGCGAGCCGGCGGGCGGTGGCGAGGCCGATGCCGCTGCCGGCTCCGGTCACGACGGCGGTACGGCCGACCAGGCGGCGGCAAACACTGTTGTCGGTCACTGTGCGGGGCCCTCCGTGCTGGGGGTGACGTTGCTGATGAAGACGTTCTTGGTCTCGGTGAAGGCGGTCAGGGCGTCGGGGCCCAGCTCGCGGCCGAGGCCGGACTGCTTGAAGCCGCCGAACGGGGTCCAGTAGCGGACGCTGGAGTGGGAGTTGACGGACAGGTTGCCCGCGCGGACGGCCTGGGAGACGCGCAGGGCGCGGCCGAGGTCCCGGGTCCACAGGGAGCCGGAGAGGCCGTAGGGGGTGTCGTTGGCGAGGCGGACCGCGTCCTCCTCGTCGGTGAAGGGGAGCAGGACGGCGACGGGGCCGAAGATCTCCTCGCGGGCCGCCCGGCCGTCCGGCCGCTCCCCCGTCAGGACCGTCGGCGGGAACCAGAAGCCGGGGCCGTCGGGGGCGCTGCCGCGCAGGGCGGGCGCGTCCTCGGGGACGTACGACCGTACGCGATCCAGCTGTTGACGGGAGATCAGCGGACCCATCTGCGTCTTCTCGTCCGCCGGATCGCCCACGACGACGGCGGCCAGCGCGTCGGCGAGGAACTCGCGGGCCTCCTCCAGCACCGTCTCCTGGACCAGGATCCGGGTGCGGGCGCAGCAGTCCTGGCCGGAGTTGTCCAGGAAGGAGAAGGGGTCGAGGGCGGTGGTGAGGTCGGCGTCGGCGAAGACGACGTTGGGGCTCTTGCCGCCGAGTTCGAGGGTGACCGGCTTGACGAGCCTCGCGCAGCGCTCCATGACCTCGCGGCCGGTGCGCGTGGAGCCGGTGAACACGATCTTGGCGACGTCCGGGTGGTCGACCAGGGCGCGTCCGGCGGTCTGGCCGTACCCGGGCAGCACCTGGAAGACGTGCTCGGGCAGGCCCGCCTCCAGGGCGAGTTCCGCGAGCCGGAGCGCGGTGAGCGGGGTGGTCTCGGCGGGCTTGAGGACGACCGCGTTGCCGGCCGCGAGCGCCGGGAAGGAGCCCCAGGCGGCGATCGGCATCGGGAAGTTCCACGGGGCGATCACGCCGACGACACCGAGGGGCTCCTGGAAGGTGACGTTCCAGCCGCCGGGCACCGGGATCTGCTTGCCGAGCAGGCGTTCGGCGCCCCCGGCCGCGTACAGCAGCAGATCGCGGGCATTGCTGGCCTCCCAGCGGGCGTTGCCCACGGTGTGGCCGGCCTCGCGGACCTCCAGCTGGGCGAGTTCCTCGAGGTGGGCGTCGACGGTGTCGGCGAAGCGGCGCAGCAGCCGGGCCCGGTCGGCGGGGGCGAGGGCGGCCCATCCCGTCTGGGCGCGCTTGGCCCGTACGACGGCTGCGGCCACGTCCTCCTCGCTCGCGGCGGGGACGGTGGCGACGACCTCTTCCGTGGCGGGGTTGAGGACGACGAGCTGGTGCGGGTCGGACACGTGGTGACCTTTCACAGGCGTTCGAAGGAGCGGCGCAGCTCCCAGTCGGTGACGGCGGCGTCGAAGGCCTCCAGCTCGACGCGCGCCATGTTGCGGTAGTGGGCCACGACCTCGTCGCCGAAGGCCGCCTTGGCGATGGGGCTGTTCTCCCAGAGTTCGGCGGCCTCGCGCAGGGTGGTCGGCACGTGCTCGAAGTCCGCGGTGTAGGCGTTGCCGGGGCAGGGTTCGGGCAGTTCGAGTTTCTGCTCGACGCCGTACAGGCCCGCCGCGACCAGACCGGCGACGGCGAGGTAGGGGTTGACGTCACCGCCGGGGAGGCGGTTCTCGAAGCGCAGCGAGCGGCCGTGGCCGACGACGCGCAGCGCGCAGGTGCGGTTGTCGTGGCCCCAGGCGACGGCGATGGGCGCGAAGGAGCCCGGCTGGAACCGCTTGTAGGAGTTGATGTTCGGGGCGTAGAGGAGCGAGAAGTCGCGCAGCGCGGCGAGCTGTCCGGCGAGGAAGTGCCGCATGACGTCGGACATTCCGTCGCCGTCGGCCATCGCGTTGTCGCCGTCGGCGTCGGCGAGCGAGAGGTGGATGTGACAGGAGTTGCCCTCGCGCTCGTTGTACTTGGCCATGAAGGTGATCGAGACACCCTCCTGGGCGGCGATCTCCTTGGCGCCGGTCTTGTACAGCGCGTGCTGGTCGCAGGTGACGAGGGCCTCGTCGTAGCGGAAGGCGATCTCGTGCTGGCCGGGGTTGCACTCGCCCTTGGCGGACTCGACGGTGAGGCCGGCGCCCGCCATGTCGTTGCGCAGCCGGCGCAGCAGGGGCTCGATGCGGCCGGTGCCGAGGATGGAGTAGTCGATGTTGTACTGGTTGGCCGGGGTCAGGCCCCGGTAGCCCGCGTCCCAGGCCGCCTCGTAGCTGTCCTTGAAGACGATGAACTCCAGCTCGGTGCCGACCTGGGCGCTGTAGCCGAGCTCGGCGAGCCGCTGGAGCTGGCGGCGCAGGATCTGGCGGGGCGCGGCGAGGACCGGGGAGCCGTCGTTCCAGGCGAGGTCGGCGACGAGCAGGGCGGTGCCGGGGTGCCAGGGGATGCGGCGCAGGGTGGCGAGGTCGGGGTGCATGGCGAAGTCGCCGTAGCCGCGGTCCCAGGAGGACATCGCGTAGCCGTCGACGGTGTTCATCTCGGTGTCGACGGCGAGCAGGTAGTTGCAGCCCTCGGTGCCGTGCCGCAGGACCTCGTCGAGGAAGAAACGGGCGGCGAACCGCTTGCCCTGCAGCCGCCCTTGCATGTCGGGGAAGGCCAGGACGACAGTGTCGATCTCACCGCTCGCGACGAGGGCGTGCAGTTCCTCGACGCTGAGCGGGGGTGTGCGGTCTGCCACGGGAGAAGCCTCCTTCGGCGCCTGAAGCGCTTTTTCGGCCGGGCCGGGAGCCATAAGGTATTGCTCAGAACCATTGCTTGGGAAGGGGGTGCGGCAGATGTCGCGGGAGACGGAGTGGCCCGGGGCCCAGGTGCCCGGAGTCGACCGGCTCGCTCCGGTGCTGCGGCCGGTACGGGCGGGCAACGGCTTCGAGGAGGCGCTGGAGCAGATCCTCCAGGTCGTGCGGCTGGGGCTGGTGCCGGGCGGCCAGCGGCTGCCGGCCGAGCGGGACCTGGCGGAGCGGCTCGGGATCAGCCGGGTGACGCTGCGCGAGGTGCTGAAGGTGCTCCAGGACCAGGGGCTGGTGGAGGCGCGGCGCGGCCGCTATGGCGGAACGTTCGTCCTGCCGCGCGCGGACGCCGGCGGCGAGGACGAGCTGCGGCGGCGGATCGCCGAGGTCGACATCGAGGACGTACTGCGGTTCCGCGAGGTGCTGGAGGTCGGCGCGGCCGGACTGTGCGCGGCGCACGGGCTCGACGACGAGCAGGCGGACCGGCTGCGCGAGGCACTGGCCCGCACCCACGACGCCCCGCTGGCGGACTATCGCCGTCTGGACACCCTGCTCCACCTGACCCTCGCCGAGCTGTGCGGCTCGCCCTCCCTGACCGCGCAGTACGCGGCGGTCCGCGCCACGGTGAACGACCTGCTGGACTGCATCCCGCTGCTGGTGCGCAACCTGGAGCACTCGCAGCGCCAGCACACCGCGCTGGTCGAGGCGGTGCTGGACGGCGACGCGGACGGCGCGCGGGAGATGATGCGCGAGCACTGCGCGGGCACGGCGGCGCTGCTGCGGGGCTTCCTGGCGTGAGACGGTTCTGGAAAGGTACGACTGTGAACCTTTGACGAGTGCGAACCGCCGGCGAGTGCGAACCGTCAGCGAGTGCGAACCGTCAGCGAGTGTGAACCTTCGGCTTCCGGGGAGGGCGGCAATGACCGTACGACCGCTGATCGGCATCAGCACCTATCTGGAGTCCGGCGCGCGCTGGGGCGTGTGGGAGCTGGACGCGGCGCTGCTGCCGGCCGGCTATCCGCGGCTGGTGCAGCGGGCCGGCGGGCTGGCCGCGATGCTGCCGCCGGACGCACCCGAGCGCGCGGCGGCGACGCTGGCCCGGCTGGACGGGCTGGTGATCGCCGGCGGTCCGGACGTGGACCCGGCCCGGTACGGCGCCGAGCGCGAGCCCCGTACCGGTCCGCCCGCACCGGCTCGCGACGCCTGGGAACTGGCCCTGATCGAGGCCGCGTTGGAGGCCGGAATGCCGGTGCTGGGCATCTGCCGGGGCATGCAGCTGCTGAACGTGGCGCTCGGCGGGACGCTGGTCCAGCACCTGGAGGGGCACGCGGAGGTGGTCGGCGTCTTCGGCGGCCACCCGGTCAAACCGGTACCGGGGAGCCTGTACGCCGGGATCGTCCCGGAGGAGACGACCGTGCCCACCTACCACCATCAGGCCGTGGACCGGCTCGGCGCGGGCCTGGTGCCGTCGGCCCACGCGGCGGACGGCACGGTGGAGGCGGTCGAGCTGCCCGCGGACCGCGGCTGGGCGCTGGGCGTGCAGTGGCACCCCGAGATGGGCGACGACCTGCGGGTGATGTCGGCCCTGGTCACAGCCGCCGCCCGGGGCACGGGCGGGCGGCCGTAGGACCGGCCTCTCACAGCCGCTTTCCCAGCCGCCTTCTGAGCCAGTCCAGAGCCGCGTCGCCCTGGGCGCGCTGGAAGGGGCGCAGGGTGGGCAGGCCCGGTGGTGCCGGGTTCAGGGAGCTGCCCAGGAAGTAGCCGGCGAGGCCGGCCAGCGCGGCGGTCACGGCGTCCGGGTCGGCGCCCCGGCCGAGCGGGTGCCCGGTGAACACCTCCTCCGGATCGGGCCCGCCCTGGGCCCGCACGCACGGCAGCATGACGAGCAGGTCGAACCAGCGCGCGGCGCGCATCGCATGCGGCCAGTCCACGAAGGCGACGCCCCCGTCGGCCGTGAGCAGCACGTTGTCCGCGCGCAGGTCGGCATGGGCCAGGGTGTCCCCCGAGGCACCCTCGGCCCAGCCGGCCTCCAGCGCGGCGAGGTCGGGCAGATGGCCGGCGGTCCAGGCACCGAGCCGCTCCCGCACGTCACCGGCCTCGCCGTCGAGCAGCCGACGCCACCCGTTGAAGGTGTCCGCCAGCTCCTCGGCGACGGGCGGGACGTCGAGGGGACACGGTGTGCCGGCGCGGCCGAGCACGGTCACCGCGTCGAGAACCCGGCGCAACTCGTCCGGACGCCAGGGCACATGCGGCTGACGGCCTGCCACCTCCTCGAAGACCAGCGCCACCCAGGTGCCGTCGTCGTACGTCCCGAGCAGCCGCGGCGCGGGTACGGCGGCCGGGAGCGCGGCGGCGATCCGGGCCTCCCGGCGGTGCAGGCGGGGGCTGTGCGGGTTGGCTGCGCCGCTCACCGCCTTGACGAACCCGGTGCCCCCCGCCGAGGTCCGCACCCGTGCGGCAACGCCCGGCGAGAAACCGCCGGGCTGTGTCCGCGACCGTACGACCGGCGCGCCGAGCACCTCCCCCACGGCGTCCCGGACGGCGGCGGGGAGCTCTTCCCAGGGGGCGCGGACGCCTGCGGCGGGCGGGGCGGTGACGATCATGCCGAGCATGGTGCCGGGTCGCTGCGCGGCCTGGCCAAGGGTTTTCGATGCGGGACCGCTGTGGCGGCGAGCGGGTCAGCGCCGCAGGGGTTACGGACCCCTGCCGAGTGCGGGACCGCTGTGGCGGCGAGCGGGTCAGCGCCGCAGGGGTTACGGACCCCTGCCGAGTGCGGGGCCGCCGTGGCGGCGAGCGGGTCAGCGCCGTAGGAGTTACGGACCGCTGCCGAGTACGGGGCCGCCGTGGCGGCGAGCGGGGCAGCGCCGTAGGGGTTGTGGATCGCTGCCGGGTGCGGGTCCGTCGTGGCTGATCGCGCAGTTCCCCGCGCCCCTTCGGGGCGCTGCAGTGCCGGCGCCTTCGAGGCGCCGCCGCCGCTGCGGGCAGTCGTGCCGCTGGGGCGGCACGGGTGGGCGCGGCGGCACCCCGCAAGCGCGGGCCAGCGACACCCACCCCCGCTCAGCTCCAGCCGAGCCGCGCCACGAAGCGGCCCCCGTCATCCCCGTGTCAGCGACAGCAACTCCCGTGCCGGGCCGGTCGGGCGGTGACCCGTGGGCCAGACCGCGCGCAGGTCCCGGCGCAGGGACACGCCCTCCACCGGGATGCTGACCAGGCGCCGCATGGCCAGCTCCTCCCCCACCGCCAGTTCGCTGAGGACGGAGGGGCCCGCGCCGCTGACGGCGGATGCCTTGACCGCCGTGGTGGAGGACAGTTCGATCAGGGGCCGGGCGAGGCCGCCGAGCGCCGCGTCCAGGACCTGCCGGGTGCCGGAACCGCGCTCGCGCAGGATCAGCGGGGTGCCCGCCAGCTCCTCCGCCGTCACGGGGCGCCGGCGGCGGGCCCAGGGATGGCCGGGCGCGGTGACGACGATCAGGCGGTCGCGGGCGATGACGGCGGAGTCCAGCCCCGTCGGTATCGACAGACCCTCCACGAACCCGAGGTCCGCCTCCCCGCCCAGCAGCAGTTCCGCGACCTTCGCCGAGTTGCCCGCGAGCAGCGACACCGCCGTGTCGGGGCGCTCGGCGTGCAGCGCGAGCAGCCAGCCCGGCAGCAGGTACTCGGCGATGGTCATGCTCGCCGCGACCCTGAGGCGCGAGTCCCGCCGGTCCCGCAGTGCCCGCGCGCCCACGTCGAAGGCCGCCGCGGCCTCGACCACCCGACGGGCCCAGTCCGTCACCAGGGCGCCCGCGTCAGTGAGCCGGGAACCGCGCGGCGAGCGGTCCACGAGGGCCACCCCCAGTTGCCGTTCCATGGAGCGGATCCTGCTGCTGGCGGCGGGCTGCGTGATGCCGACCTCGCGCGCCGCCGCACCGAGGCTGCCCAGCCGCGCCACCGCCAGCAGCAGCTCCAGCGCGGACAGGTCGGGCACCCGGTGCGCCAGCGACGCCGTGCGCTCGGGTTCAGTGCCCTCTCGGCCCTCTCGCTGTCCCTTCACCTCGCTCATAAACACAGCTTATGCCCTGATAGAAAGGACCTCCCTGGTCAGTGGCGGGCGCCGACGAGACCGTGGGGCCATGGTCACCGCAGCCCGGCCCTTGCCCGCCGCTTCCCGCCCCCGCGCCGCCCACGTCCGCCACCTGGGCCCCAACTGGTACGCCGCCGTCATGGGCACGGCCATCCTCGGCTCGGCCGGCGTCGCGCTGCCCGCACACGCGGCGGGTCTGCGCGCCGTGTTCGCCGGAGCCTGGGCGGTGTCCCTGGTCCTGCTGGTGGCCCTGCTCGCGGCCCGGGCCCTGCACTGGACCCACCACCGCGACCGGGCCCGCGCGGATCTCCTGGACCCCGCCGTGGCCCCGTTCTACGGCTGTCTGTCGATGGCCCTGCTGGCGGTCGGCGGCGGTGCCCTGACGGCCGGGAAGGACCTGATCGGCTCGGCCACGGCCGTCGTCCTGGACGCCGTGCTGTTCACCGCCGGTACGGTGGTCGGGCTTGCGGCCGCCGTGGCCGTGCCGTACCTGATGGCCGTACGGCATCGTGTCGAGCCCGCACAGGCGACGCCCGCCTGGCTGCTGCCGCTGGTCGCGCCCATGGTGTCGGCCGCGCTCGGCCCGCTGCTGGTGCCGCACCTGCCCGCGGGGCAGCCCCGCGCGACCCTTCTGCTGGCCTGTCTCGCGCTGTTCGGGCTGAGCCTGCTCGCGACGCTGCTCATGCTCTCACTGGTCTTCGCCCGGCTGGTCTCGGGGCCGCTGCCGCTCGCGCTCACGCCGACGCTGTTCCTGGTCCTGGGTCCCCTCGGCCAGTCCACCACCGCGGTCGCCAAGATCGGGGACGCGGCGCCCGGGGTGGTCCCGGCCGCGGACGCCCGTGGCCTCGCCGTCCTCGCCGTCCTGTACGGGGTGCCGGTCATGGGGTTCGCGCTGCTCTGGCTGGCGCTGGCGATCGCGCACGTGGTGCGGGCCCGCCGGCAGGGCATGCGGTTCGCGATGAGCTGGTGGGCGTTCACCTTCCCCGTGGGCACCTGTGTCACCGGCGCCATGGCGCTCGCCCGCCACACCGGCCTGGCGGTCTACGACGCGCTGGCCGTCGGGCTGTACGCCCTGCTCGCCGCCGCCTGGGCGGTGGCCGCCGCCGGCACCGTACGGGGTCTGCTCAGCGGCGAGCTGCTCGCAGCGCCTCGGTCAGCACCCGCGGCGCCTCGGCCAGTGACGGGCCGTACCAGGTCAGGTGCCGCCCGCTGACCAGGGCGCAGGCCAGACCGGGGAAGGCCTCCGGACCGTCGTCGGCGGCGAAGCGGTAGGGCTCGTCGGGCAGCACCACCAGGCCCGGGTCGGCTGCCCGCAGCTCGTCCAGCGGGACGCGGGGATAGCGGTCGGGATGGCCGGCGTACAGGTGGTCGACGCCGAGCCGGGCCAGGACATCGCCGGCGAACGTGTCCCGGCCGAGGACCATCCAGGGCCGCCGCCAGACCGGTACGACCGCGGTCCGGCGCTCGGCCGGCTCCGGCAACTCCGCCCAGGCCGCCTCCGCATCCTGGAGCCAGCGGGGCCGTCCCGGCGCACCGCACGCGCCGAGCACCCGCGCCAGCTCGGCGAAGGCCTGCGGAACGCTCCGCACCTCGGTGACCAGCACGTCACGGCCTGCGGCGCGCAGCGCCTCCAGGTCGGGGGCGCGGTTCTCCTCCTCGTTGGCGATCACCAGGTCGGGGGCGAGGGCGAGGATGCGGTCGAGCTCGGGGTTCTTCGTCCCGCCGATCCGGGTGACGTCCAGGCCGGCCGGACGGCTGCACCAGTCGGTGGCGCCGACCAGCACCCCGGGCAGCGTCACCGCCACCGCCTCGGTGAGGGACGGGACCAGGGAGACGACCCGCACTACCGCGACCGGTCCTGCACGGCCTCGATGTGTTCGGCCACCGCCACCACGATCACCCGCGTGTCCGGCACCGTCGCCCGCCACCGATGCCGCACCCCACCGGTCAGATACAGGGTGTCGCCCCGCCCGAGGCGATAGGCGCGCCCCTCCGCCTCGATCTCCACCGCGCCGTCGGCGACGTACATCAGCTCGTCGTTGCGGTGCTGGAACTCCCGGCCGGCATCGTGGTCGCCGGTGAACTCGGAGGCGTGCAGCTGGTGGTGGCCACGCACCAGGGAGCGGGTCCGGGGCTGGAAGCCGCCCTCGGCGACCGGGTCGGCGCGGACGACGTCCACGCTGGCCGCCGGGTCGGCGGCGGCGAGGAGTTCGACGGCCGTGGTGCGCAGGGCGTCGGCGAGCTTCTCCAGCGAGGTGCGGCTGGGGCGGGCCCGGTCGTTCTCGACCTGGCTGAGGAAGGGCACCGACAGACCGCTGCGCTCGGCCACGACGGCGAGGGTCAGTTCCAGGGCACGGCGGCGCCGCCGGACGGCCGCGCCCACCCGCACGGGCTGTTCTTTGTGGTCGCCCATCGCTCCGGCTCCCTCCCTCGCTCGTCGTGCCGCTCTCCGGGTGCCCGGCTCGGGGCACACCTCTTCTGATGACTTCTCTGCACCCTACGCATGTTCGGCAAACCGTTTCACGCGGCTGTCACATCCCCGTCATGCCGCCGGGCCCCCACCCTCACGGTTCGCGCCAGTGGGACGGGGCCCCGGGCCGGTCTTGGGCGGGGTCGCGGCCGCGGGTGAATATGCCGACCAGCAGGGCGGGGGCCCCGGGTGTGGGCCAAGGGTCGTCACGGACCGTGGTTGGCCTGATCCTTGCCGTGCCCGGTGCAGCGGGCCTCAAGGACCCGTCGAGACCGCGAAGGGCGGGCCCCGCCGGACGCTCGTCGGCGTCCGGCGCTGCCCGCCCCTCGGGTGGCGGTCCGGGCCAGTCGTCAGGTCACCCGGCCGCCAGGCTCTCGGCTCAGTCGGCGGCCTGGCTCCTGGCGTCCTTCCTGGCGACCGGGGCCCACTTGTCGACGAGGCCGGGGCTCTCGCGCAGCCAGGCGCGGACGGCGTCCTGCTCCTTGCCCTTGCCCGCCTTCTGGACCCGGGCCTCCAGGCCGGTGAGCTGCTTCTCGGTCATGGAGAAGTCCTTCAGCCAGCGGCCGATCTGCGGATTGTCGGCGGCGAAGCCCTTGCGGGCCAGGGTGTGCACGCCGTCGCCTCCGCCCCAGGCACCCTTGGGGTCCTTGAGCTTCTTCAGGCCGTAGTCGCTGTAGGCCCAGTGCGGGGACCACAGGGTGACGACGACCGGCTGCTTCCTGGCACAGGCGCGCTTGAGCTCGGCGAGCATGGCCGGGGTGGAGCCGTCGATCACCTGGTACGTGCCGTCGAGGCCGTACTCCTTGAGGACCTTGCTCTTGAGCAGGCCCATCTCGCCGGCGCTGGGCTCGATGCCGATGATCTTCCCGCCGAACTCGGAGGCGTGGGCCTTCAGGTCCGCCAGGGAGTTGACGTCCTTCACATAGGAGGGGACGGTCAGCTCCAGGGAGGTCGGTCCGTACCACTTGCCGAGGTCGTCGAGCTGCTTGCCGTACTTCTTCCAGTACTCGGCGTGGGTGGTGGGCAGCCAGGAGTCGGTCTCGAAGTCGAGCTGGCCGGTGGCGAGGCCGGTGTAGAGGGGGCCGGCCGCGTACTGGGTGGTGGTGACCTTGAAGCCGCGCTCCTCAAGGATCTCCTTCCAGAGGAAGGTCGAGGCGATGCCCTCGTCCCAGGGGATGTAGCCGATCTTGATCTGCTTGCCCTTGCCGACGTTCGTGCCGGAGGCCTCGGAGGAGGTACCGGCGGGCGTGCCGAAGATTCCCATGCCGCCCGCGACGAGTGCGAGCACGACCACGCCGACGACCGCGACGGCCGGGCTCGGGCGGTACGACCACGCGCGCGTGCGGGTCTTGGCGGCGGCCCTGCGGCCCAGCGGGGAGAGCTGGGTGCCGAGGGCGCCGGTGATGCGGTCCAGGTAGACGGCGAGGACGACGATGCCGACGCCCGCCTCGAAGCCGTAGCCGATGTCGAGCTGGCCGATGGCCTCGTTGACGGCGCCGCCGAGGCCGCCGGTGCCGACCATGCCGGCGATGACGACCATGGACAGGCCCAGCATGATCACCTGGTTGACGCCGGCCATGATGGTCGGCAGGGCGAGCGGCAGCTGGACGCGCCACAGGATGTCGCGCGGGGCGGTGCCGAACGCCTCGGCGGCCTCGACGAGTTCGGCGTCGACCTGGCGGATGCCGAGCTCGGTCATGCGGACGCCGGGGGCGAGCGCGAAGATCAGGGTGGCGACCACACCGGCGGCCGTGCCGAGACCGAAGAACAGCATGGCCGGGATCAGCAGAACCATCGACGGCATGGTCTGGAGCAGGTCCAGGACGGGCCGTACGGCTGCGCTGACCGCCTTGGACCGGGCCGCCCAGATGCCCAGCGGGAGCGAGATCGCCAGCGCGATCAGGGTCGCGACCAGCACCAGGGCGAGCGTGGACATGGCCTGGTCCCACAGGGCGAGCGAGTCGACCAGCGCGAATCCGGCGAAGGCGAGCACACCGGCCGACAGCCCCCGCAGCCACCAGGCGAGGACGGCGAGGATGCCGGCCATCAGCAGTGGCTGGGGTGCGCCGAGGACGGTGTCGATGCCGTTGTACATGCCCTCCATGACGGCCTTGACGGCGTCGAAGAGCCAGGAGAGGTGGTCGACCAGCCAGTTGACGCCGGAGTCGACCCAGTCGCCGAGGTGGATCCTAGGCACGGCCGATCACCTTCTCCCCGCCGTTGCCGCAGGCCGCCGGCGGACCCTGCTCGTCGCCGAGGAAACCGACCAGGCGCCGGCGGGGCACGACCCCCACGAGGGTGCGGTCGGCGTCCACGACGGCGACCGGGTGGCTCAGCCGCGCGCTGATGGCGCACAGCTCGGCGAACGGCGTCTCGGGGGTCGCCGTCTCACAGCGGCAGTCGGCCTCGTCGCCGCGCGGGTCGGTGTCCATGACGGCGGCGGCGGTCAGCACGCGGGAGCGGTCGACGTCCTGGATGAAGGAGGCGACGTAGTCGTTCGCGGGGCGCAGCAGGATGTCCTCGGCGGTGCCGGTCTGCACGATGCGGCCGTCGCGCATGACGGCGATGCGGTCGCCGAGCCGCATGGCCTCGTTGAGGTCGTGCGTGATGAAGACGATGGTCTTCTTCAGGGTCTGCTGCAGCTGGAGCAGCTGGTCCTGCATGTCCCGGCGGATCAGCGGGTCCAGCGCGCTGAAGGACTCGTCCATCAGCAGCAGGTCGGCGTCGGTGGCGAGGGCGCGGGCGAGACCCACACGCTGCTGCATGCCACCGGACAGCTCGTCGGGCCAGGAGCCCTCCCAGCCGGCCAGGCCGCACAGGGCGAGCGCCTCGTCGGCGCGACGCTCGCGCTCGGCGCGGGGCACGCCCTGCACCTCCAAGCCGTATGCGGCGTTGTCGCGGACGCTGCGGTGCGGGAACAGCGCGAAGTGCTGGAACACCATGCTGATCTTCTTCGAGCGCAGTTCGCGCAGTTCGCGGGCGGTGAGCGCGGTCAGGTCCTGGCCGTCGAAGCGGACGCTGCCCGCCGTAGGCTCCAGCAGGCCGTTGAGCATGCGCAGCAGGGTGGACTTGCCGGAGCCCGACAGGCCCATGACGACGAAGATCTCGCCCGCCTCGACGCGGAAGGAGGCGTCGATCACGGCGGCGGTGGTGCCGTCGGCGCGCAGCTCCTTCCGGTCTGCGCCCTGCCGCAGGCGTTCCACCGCTCGGTCCGGTCGTCTGCCGAACACCTTGAACAGGTGCCCGGCCTCAAGCCTGGGTTGCACGCGTACCTCTCGTCTCGGGGACAGGACAGTGGCGGCACCTCCCCGCGATCGAGATGGTCAAACTTTTAAGTGGCTCACCTCACAGCGGGTCTACGATGCCCGCCTACCGCAGTTGAGGGGGCAACCGTGGAACGACCCGACGACAGAGTCCCGTCCGCTTTCCGATTCGCCACGGAGCTCGTCGCCTGGGTGGCGACGCCCTGGGCCCTGGCCGGGTACTCCTGGCCGCCGGCCGTGCTGTCGCTGGTGGTGCTCATCGGTGTGCCGGCGGTCTTCGCCACTCCGGGCGACAAGACCAAGGTGCTCCTGCCCGTCCCCGGCTGGGTCACCATCGTGTTCGTGCTGCTGCAGCTGGTCGCCGCGGTGGTGTCCGCGTGGTGGCTGTGGCCGGCCTGGGCCGCCGTGCCCGCGACCCTGCTGGCCTGCGCGGCGCTCGTTCTGGAGCAGCCGCGCTGGAGTTGGCTGCTGTCGCTTACCGGGTGACTGTCGGTGCCGGGTGAGTGTCAGTGCCGTACGGCATGATGCGAGCGTGACCGGACGACTCATGCTCCTCGACACCGCATCGCTGTACTTCCGCGCCTATTTCGGCGTCCCGGACTCCGTGAAGGCGCCGGACGGCACGCCCGTGAACGCCGTGCGCGGGCTGCTGGACTTCATCGACCGGCTGGTCAGGGACCACCGGCCACAGGAGCTGGTGGCCTGCATGGACGCCGACTGGCGTCCGCAGTGGCGGGTGGACCTGATCCCGACCTACAAGGCGCACCGGGTCGCCGAGGAACACGAGGACGCGCCGGACGTGGAGGAGGTGCCCGACACCCTCTCCCCGCAGGTGCCGGTCATCGAGGACGTGCTGGACGCGCTCGGCATCGCCCGGGTCGGCGTCGCGGGGTACGAGGCGGACGACGTGATCGGCACGTTCACCGCGCGGGCCCGGGGCCCGGTGGACATCGTCACCGGCGACCGGGATCTGTACCAGCTGGTGGACGACGCGCGCGGGATCCGGGTGCTGTATCCGCTGAAGGGCGTCGGCACCCTGCAGCTGACCGACGAGGCGGTGCTGCGCGCGAAGTATGGCGTCGACGGGCGGGGGTACGCGGATCTGGCGCTGCTGCGCGGCGACCCGAGCGACGGCCTGCCGGGCGTGGCCGGGATCGGCGAGAAGACGGCCGCCAAGCTGCTCGCCGAGTACGGCGACCTGGCCGGGATCATGGCGGCGGTCGACGACCCGCGGGCCAGGCTCACGCCGTCGCAGCGCAAGCGGCTGACCGAGGCCCAGCCGTATGTCGCGGTCGCGCCCAAGGTGGTACGGGTGGCGGACGACGTACCGCTGCCGGACGTCGACACGACCCTGCCGCACGCCCCGCGGGACCCGGCGGCACTGGAGCGGCTGGCCGCGCGATGGGGGCTCGGCGGCTCCCTGCAGCGGCTGCTGACCACGCTCGCCGAGCGTCCCGCATGACCTCGACCGGAATATTCCGGCAAAGGGCTCTCAGCCGCCGCTCGGAAAAGGGGTGTTCCAGGGAAGCGAGATGCTAACTTAGGTAAACCTAACCATCCTGCTGGAGGTCGTGATGGCAGAGCGTCCGGTTCGAAAGCCGCGCAAGACCCGCACCGCCCATGTGGTCCGCACCGAGCGGCTGACCCCGCACATGCAGCGCGTGGTGCTCGGCGGCGAGGGTCTGGCCGACTTCGCGGCGGACACCTGCACCGACCACTATGTGAAGCTGCTCTTCGGCCCCGACGGGGTGACCTACCCGGAACCCTTCGACCTGGAGCGGATCCGCGCGGAGTTCCCGCGGGAGCAGTGGCCGGTCACCCGCACCTACACCGTGCGCGCCTGGAATGCCGAACACCGCGAGCTGACCCTGGACTTCGTCATCCACGGCGACGAGGGCCTGGCCGGCCCGTGGGCATGCCGCGTGCGGCCGGGCGAGACCGTGCGCTTCATGGGCCCCGGCGGCGCCTACGCCCCCGACCCCACGGCCGACTGGCACCTGCTCGCCGGTGACGAGAGCGCGCTGCCCGCGATCGCACGGTCCCTGGAGGCACTGCCCGCCGGTACCCGGGCACATGCCTTCGTGGAGGTGTCCGGCCCCGAGGAGGAGCAGAAGATCGACTCGGATGTGGAGGTCGTCTGGCTGCACCGCGGGGACCGGCCGGTCGGCGAGGCCCTGCTGGAGGCCGTACGCGCGCTTGCGTTCCCCGAGGGCCGGGTGCACGCGTTCGTGCACGGCGAGGCGGGCTTCGTGAAGGAGCTGCGCCGGCTGCTGCGGGTCGAACTGGACATACCGCGCGAGGACCTGTCGATCTCCGGATACTGGCGCCTGGGTCACAACGAGGACGGCTGGCAGGCCTCCAAGCGGGAGTGGAACGCCCGTATCGAGGCCGAGCAGGAGAGCGGCCCGGCGGCGGCCTGAGCGCGGCCCCCGCTCAACTCTCGTTGATCTTCCCGAACGGGATGTGCACGCTCGGTGTGGTCCGGGACGTGCTGTGCAGGTGTGTCACCTGGTCGTCGAAGAAGATGTGGGGCTTGAGCACCTTCATGACCGCGCCCTTCTCGATGCCCCCGAGGAAGAAGGCGCCGTTGACCGTCACGCCCCACTGCTTCAGGCTCCGCACGGCCCTCTCGTGAGCCGGCGCGGCGCGCGCGGTCACGAGGGTGACGTGGACCCGGCTCGGGTAGTCCGGGTCGGTCCTGCGCCGCTCCTCCTCCCGGCGCTGTATCCGGTTCACCCCGGCGAGGAAGTCCCGCAGCGGTCCCGGGTCGTGCGGGGTCGCCGCGTTGCGGGTCTCGTGCGCGCGGAACTCCTCCAGGCCGCCGGACTGGTACACCTGCTCGGCGGCGTCACTGGCGAGCACCCCGTCGAAGTCGAACGCGATCCGCAGTTCCCGGTCGTCCGGGTCGTCCGCGTACGACGATCCGAGCACATGCCCGGCCGGCAGGCCGGCCACCACCGCCTCGCGCACGTCGTCGCCGTTCGCGGACAGGAACAGGGACATGTTCAGCGCGGTCATGAACGCGTACGGCGCCCTGCCCTGCATGAACACCGCCCGGCTGACCGGCAGTTCATGGGCCTCGATCGACCGCATCACCCGCAGGCCCGTGTCCGGGTCGTTGCGGGAGAGGATGATGACCTCGACGAGCGGGTCTCCCGGCTCGCCGAGGTCGTTCAGCGACAGCAGCCTGCGGATGAACGCGAACGCGACCCCGGGCCGGAGCGTGTGGTCCACGTTCTCCTCCTGGTAGGCCCGGTAGGCCTCCTCGCCCTGCTCGCGGAAGACCGCGTCCGACTCCCGCAGGTCGAACAGGGCGCTGGAGGCGACACCGACGACGAGCCGGTTCGCGAGGTCGTAGGGCGGCATGCCCTACATCATCACACCGACCGCTGGTACGAGCGGAAGGTGCGGATCGACAGCCACACCGCCGCGAGGGCCAGCGCCAGCAGTGCCCCGCCGCGGCCCAGGACGTCACCCCAGTCGGGATGCTCGGACATCGCCGAACGGCCCGCCACCATGGCCCAGTCGAGCGGGTTGAAGTCGGCGATGTGCCGCATCCAGCCGGGCATCTGCGAGGGTGCCATGAAGGCGCTGGAGAGGAAGGTCAGCGGCAGCAGCAGGAAGGTGTTGATGCCGATGATCGACTCGCGTTCGCGCACGAGCATGCCGAGCGCGTTGGACAGGGCCCCGAAGACCGTGCCGAGCAGGACGGCCGACAGCACGAGGATCGCGACGCCGCCGACGCCGCCCGGGTATTCCGCGCCGCCGAGCAGGCCGAGCAGCACGATGACCAGCGACTGGAACGCCGTGACCAGGCCGTTGTTGACGACGTTGCCGTTCATCAGCGCGGCCCGGCTGACCGGGGTGGTCAGGAAACGGTCGAGAGTGCCGCGCTGGATCTCCTCCAAGGTGGCCATCCCGGCCCACATGTTGGAGCTGAGCGCGCTCATGACCACCACGCCCGGCACCAGGTAGTCCAGGTAGGAGGTGGTGCCGAAGCCGCCCAGCTGGACGATCTTCTTGAAGAGGTTGCCGAACAGGAACAGCCAGATCACCGGCTGGATCAGGGTGATGGCCGCGTAGGCGGGCTGCCGGGCGAACACCCTGAGCTGACGCTGGGTCATGTACCAGGTCTGGGTGAGGGCGGCGCTCATCGCACACCTCCGGCGAGCACGGCCCGGGTCTCGGCCTCCGCCTCCGCGTACCGGCGGCCCGCGTGGCGCAGATAGACGTCGTCCAGCGAGGGCCGGGCGACGGTGGCCGAGGAGACGGTGACCCCGGCCCGGTCCAGCGCGGCGAGCAGGGCGGGCACACTGGCCGCCCCGTCGTCGGCGCGGACGCTGATGCGGCGCCCCTCGCACAGCGCCTCGTGCACCCCGGGCAGTGCGGTCAGGGCGCCGGTGAGCAGCGTGCGTCCGGCCTCGCCGACCGGCTCGCTCAGCTCCAGGTGGACGGCGTCGCCGCGCAGTTCGCCCTTGAGGGCGTCCGGGGTGCCCTCGACCACGATCCGGCCCCGGTCGACGATCGCGACGCGCTCGGCGAGCCGGTCGGCCTCCTCCAGATAGTGCGTGGTGAGCAGGATGGTCAGGCCCTCCTCACCGGCCAGCCGGCCGATCTCCTCCCACATCGCGGTGCGCGCCTGCGGGTCGAGGCCGGTGGTCGGCTCGTCCAGGAAGAGCACCTCGGGCCGGTGCACCAGCCCGAGGGCGACGTCCAGGCGGCGCCGCATGCCGCCCGAGTAGCCCTTGACCGGCCGGCGGGCGGCATCGGCCAGGGCGAACCGCTCCAGCAGCTCGTCCACCCGCCGGTTCAGTGCCGTACCGGTCAGACCGTAGAGGCGGCCCTGGAGTTGCAGGTTCTCCCGGCCGGTCGCGACCGGGTCGGCGCCGGACTGCTGGGCGACCACGCCGATCGCGCGGCGCACCCGGTCGGGGTGGCGCAGCACGTCGTGCCCGGCGACGGTGGCGGTGCCGGAGTCGGGGCGGGCCAGGGTGGTGAGGATCTTGACGGTGGTGGACTTGCCGGCGCCGTTGGGGCCGAGGAGTCCGAAGACGGTGCCCGGTGCCACGGTGATGTCCATGCCGCTCAGGGCGGTGACGTCACCGGGATAGGTCTTGACGAGCCGGCGCGCCTCCACGGCGGGCGCACGGGTGTTCATGACGACTGCTCTCCTGCGTGTGTGAGGGATGGAAGATCCACGTGAAGAGCGCCGGGCTATCCTGGGTGTGCCGCACCTCGATGGCCCGGAGCCGCGCACGGCGGATCCGTTTCGGGGTTCGAGACCCCGGCGGAGCTGCTGCAACAGCCCCGCCGGGGTCGTGTTCTCTCAGGTGGTCGCGGTGAGGTCCGGTGGCAGCTCCCGGGTTTCGTGGTAGTGCCGCCACTCGTCGATCCTCGGCAGCGTGCCCTCCTTGATCTCGGCCAGGAAGCCGCGGACCCACTCGGCCTGCGCCTCGGTCATGTGCAGCTGGTACTCGGTCTCGACGAGGAAGAGCCGCGGCAGCGTCTCGTACAGCTTCTCCAGCGCTCCCCGCCCGCTCGCCACCTGGATCTCCAGAGCACTGAGCCGCTCCTCGAGGAGCCGCACGACCTCGTCCGGGTGCAGCGCGCCCATGAGCGAGAGGGCGGTTTCGAAGATCGGGTACTCCTTCACCGGGACGGCGACGAGGTCCGACAGCCACTCGGTCAGCTCCTCGCGCCCGGCGTCGGTCAGCCCGTACACCGTGCGCTCGGGGCGGTTGCCCTGCCGCTCCACGTCGGTCACCTCGACGAAGCCGTGCTTCTGAAGGTTCTGCACGACCGTGTAGAGCGAGCCGTAGTTGATCTTCGTGCTGGTGTCCTTGCCCTGGCGGCGCAGGGTCTGGGCGATCTCGTACGGGTGCATGGGTTTCTGCCAGAGGGTCGCCATCACCGCGAGCGCCAGCGGGTTGCCGAGCTTGCGACGCTTCATGGCCATGGCATCACCTCGTTTCCGAATATCCGCACACGAACATATCGCGTTCCGCTCGCGATGGTCAATACACACGATGTATCGCGTTTCGGGGAATGGCGCGCCCCTTTCAGTCGCCCCGCACGCGTGCGTGGAGATGCATGTCGTGCCAGCCGTCGGGATGGAGCAGAGCGCTGCGCCGGGTGCCCTCGGCGGCGAAACCGGCCTTGGCGGCCACGCGGCAGGAGGCCTCGTTGGCGGTGGCGTGCGAGAGTTCGAGGCGGTGCAGGCCGACCTCCTCGAACGCCCAGCGGGACAGGGGGGTGGTGGCCCGGACCGCGACACCCCGGCCACGCGCGCGTGCCACCGTCCAGTACGCGACCTCGGCGCAGCCGTCGGCGAGCAGGATCTGGCGCAGCGCGACCCGGCCCAGCAGTGCGTCGGTGTCCGCGTCCACGACGGCCCACTGTGCCTCGCGCTCCTCCTCCCAGGAGCTGCGCCACTGGGTGATCCAGCCGGCGACCTCCTCCTCGGAGTCGGCGGCCCTGATGTGCCACTGGTGCATCAACGGGTCCTGGAAGGCGGCGTGCACCGCGGGCGCGTCCCGCGCGTGCCAGGGGCGCAGCAGCAGGCCGTCGCCGGCGGGAAGGCTGGGCTGAGGTGCACGGTTGAGGCTGCCGGCCGGCACGACCGGGCTGGTGAGATACGGCATGATGCGCATCCTGGCCGACCGCACGGCCGCCGGCCCACCGATTTCCGCCTCGTACCCTTGACCCCGATGAGACGCCGTACGCCACCCCCTCCTGCCCCGCTCCCCCAGCGCGACGGGGTCGACCCCGTGCGGGTCCGGCTGCCGTACGGCGGGACGTGGGCCACCGTGCGGGAGCATCTGGTGCAGCGGCTGACGGGGGCCGCACCCGGGATGATCGAGTCGATGCTGGAATCCGGGCTGATCGTCGGCGCCGACGGGCGCGCGGTGGCGCCGGACGCGCCGTACGAGCCGGGGATGTTCGTGTGGTTCCACCGGGAGCTGCCCGCCGAGGTGCCGGTGCCGTTCCCGGTGGAGGTCGTCCACCGGGACGCGCACATCGTCGTAGCCGACAAGCCGCACTTCCTCGCCACGACCCCGCGCGGCAGCCATGTGGCCGAGACCGCGCTGGCCCGGCTGCGGCGCGAGCTGGGCATCCCGACGCTGACCGCCGCGCACCGCCTGGACCGGCTGACGGCGGGGCTGGTGCTGTTCACCGTGCGGCCCGAGGAGCGCGGGGCGTACCAGACGCTGTTCCGGGACCGGCGGGTACGCAAGGAGTACGAGGCGATCGCCCCGTACGACCCCTCGCTGGTCCTGCCCCGGACCGTGCGCAGCCGGATCGTCAAGGAGCGCGGGGTGCAGGCGGCCCGCGAGGTCGAGGGTGAGCCGAACGCCGAGACGTACGTCGAGCCGGCCGGGCGCCGGGGCGGGCTGGCCCGGTACCGGCTCGTCCCGGCGACCGGGCAGACCCATCAGCTGCGGGTGCATCTGAACGCGCTCGGTGTGCCCATCCTCGGCGACCCGCTGTACCCGGAGGTGACCGCCCCGGTGCCGGACGGCGACTTCCGGCGCCCGCTGCAACTGCTCGCGCGGAGGCTGGAGTTCACCGATCCGGTCACCGGCGCGGAGCACACCTTCGTCAGCGGACGGGTGCTCCGGGCCTGGGAGTCGTACGACGGCTGGGCCCGCGGGGACTGAGCCTCCGCCGCAGCAGCCGCGCCCCCTCGGGCTCGGTCACTCCCCCCGCCACCAGTTGAGCAGCCGCCGCCAGACGCCCGTCCGGCGGGCCACCGGTTCCGCGGCCGGAGCCGTGGCAGCGTACTCGGGCGCCACCGGAGGGGGCGGGGTGGGGCGGGGTTCGGCGGCCGCGGGCTGCTCGGGGCGCGGGGCGCCGGTCTGCCAGGTGCGCTGCGGCGGGACGGGCGTGGGCCTCGGCAGCACGTTGACGTCCTGCTGCGGCTTCGGCTCGAAGCGCACGGGCAGGGACACCAGGTGCCGGGAGGCGATGGACGAACGCCAGCGCAGATCCTCGATGGCACAGTCGAGTTGGATGTCGGACAGGCGGATCAGCAGCGCGTCGACGCCGACGTCGGCGATGGCGCGGCCGATGTCCTGGCCGGGGCACTCGTGCGGGCCGCCGCCGAAGGCGAGGTGGGAGCGGTTGCCCTGCATGCTCGCGGACAGGTCCGGGCGGATCCGCGGGTCGAGGTTGCCCGGCGCGGGTGCGAAGAGCAGCCCGTCGCCCTTGCGGATGCGCTGCCCGCCCAGCTCGGTGTCCTGCTTGGCGTAGTAGCCGAGGACGGTGCTGAACGGCGGCTCGTCCCACAGGGACTGCTCGATCGCCTCCGGCACGGTCATCTGGCCGCCGCTGAGCTGGGCGCGGAAGCCCGGCTCGGTGAGGACCATGCGCAGCGCGTTGGCGAGGAGGTTCGCGGTGGCCTCGTAGGCCGCGAAGAGGACGAGCCGCAGGTGTTCGCGGACCTCGTCGTCGCTGAGTCCGGCCGGGTGGGTGATCAGGTGACTGGTCACGTCCTCCTCGGGCCGGGCGCGGCGCCGGGTGGTGAGCCGGCTCAGCGCGTCCATGACGTAGGCGTGGCTCTGGATGGCGGTCTCGGTGCCCTTCAGGGCGTCCCGGGCGGCCTGCACCATCCGGTCGTTGTACTCCTCGGGCATGCCGAGGATCTCGCACATGACGGCCATCGGCAGATGCTCGGCGAACTGGGAGACCAGGTCGGCCCGGCCGCGTTCGCAGAAGCTGTTGACCAGTTCCTGGGTGTGGCGGCCGATGTGGCGGCGCACGGTGCGGTGGTCGATGGTGTCCATGGCCGCGGTGACCGCCGCGCGCAGCCGCTGGTGCTCGTCGCCCTCGGCGTGCGAGCAGATCGGCTGCCAGGCGATGTGCGGCATCAGCGGGTGGTCGGGCTTGACCATGCCCTCCAGCAGCGGGGTCCAGATCCGGCTGTCGCGGGTGTACAGGGAGGGGCTGCGCACCAGGTGCTGGTTCTCGGCGTGCCCGAGGACCACCCACATCGGTACGTCGTCGTGCAGCAGGACGGGGGCCACGGCACCGTGCTGCTCGCGCAGCCGCTCGTAGAGGCCGCCGAGGTCCTCCGCGTCGGGGCCGTAGAGCCGGTGCAGCCCGCCGGGGCCGGTGCGGTGCGCGGGGCAGCCCGGCGGCGTTACGGGGGTGGGGTCTGTGTCGGTCAGGGACGAGGGTTCAGACGTCACGGTGTCGCTCCGGAACGAAAAGGGTGGGGGTCGGTCGGCCGGGGTTCAGGCGAGGGCGCGGGACAGGGCGATCGAGTGCAGGAAGCGCATCAGGGTCATCAGCACGTCCTTGCTGGAGGCCCGGCGGCGTACGTCGCACTCGACGATCGGGATCTCCGGTGTCAGGTCGAGCGCGGTGCGCAGTTCCTCGACCGGGTAACGGGGCGCGTCCGGGAAGGAGTTGACGGCGACGACGAAGGGCACGCCGCGCTCCTCCAGGCGGCCCATGACGTCGAAGCTGACCTCCAGACGCCGGGTGTCGACGAGGACGACCGCGCCGAGCGCGCCCTCGAACAGTCCGTTCCACAGGAACCAGAAGCGTTCCTGGCCGGGGGTGCCGAAGAGGTAGAGCACCAGTTTGTCGGTGATGCTGATGCGGCCGAAGTCCATGGCCACGGTGGTTGCGGTCTTGGACTCGGAGCCGTAGTTGTCGTCCACGCCGATGCCGGCCTGGGTCATGGTCTCCTCGGTGGTCAGCGGCCTGATGTCGCTGACGGAACCGACCATGGTCGTCTTGCCGACACCGAAACCGCCCACGATCACGATCTTCACCGCGGTCTCGGCCGTGTGCGGCAGATGGTCCTCGGTGCGTGGTCCGGGGATGGTGTCAGAGCCGTTGAAGTCCATGCATCACCGCTTCGAGGAGTGAACGGTCGGGGAGCGCCCGGCGGACGACCGGGGCGCGCACCTGCACCAGTTCGGCCGTGATCAGCTCGGTGATCAGGACGGTCATCGCGCTGAACGGCAGGTTCAGGTAGGCCGAGAGCTCGGCCACGGACAGGGGGTTGGCGCAGAGCCGCAGGACGGAGGCCTGCTCCGGTGAGGCGGCCATCTGGGGCGCGTCGCGCGCCACGATCAACGTCACGAGGTCGAGTTCGGCGCGTGCGCCGTCCTCGGATCCGGCGACGGTGTACAGCCGTTCGGGGTTCTTGGGCTCGGCCTCACCGTCCGCCGGTGCGGGCGCCGGGGGCTGCGGGGGCGGCGGGGGTTTCGGCTCGCGCCGTTTGCGTCGTGGAGGAGTCATACGGTCTGCCCGTTCCGCCGGGGCGGACTGGTGAGGTGGGCCCCGATCCGGACGACGAGGTCGCGCATCATGCCGCTCATCCGGCCCGGCTCGCAGGTGACGTCGGCGAGCACGGCGAGGTAGGCGTTGTCACCGGCGTTCATCAGGTAGAAGTAGCCGCCCTCGATCTCGAAGACCACGACCTTCATGTCGCCGGCGCCGGGCAGCTCCTTGATGATGGCGCCGGCCAGGCTCTGCACGCCCGCGCAGGCGGCGGCCACGCGGTCGCAGGCGTCGGGGTCGCCGCCGTAGCGGGCGATGCGCAGTCCGTCGGCGGAGAGGACCACGATCATCTCGATGCCCGGCACGCCGTCGTTGAGCTGCTTGAGCATCCAGTCGATGTTGCCTCGCTGCTGGATCACTTGAGGTCCCCCTCGTCGTCGGCCTCGGTGGTGCCCTCGACGGGCTCGTCCGCATAGTCGTTGAGCAGGTGCACGTACTTTTCCGGGTGCCTCGTGAAGTCGGTGAGTTCGGGCCCGGTGGCGTCCTCGGGCATGCCCTTGCGCAGGCCGTTCCAGAAGTCCTCGATGCCCTGGCCGAGCGGCCGCTCCATGAGCTTCTTGCGCTCGGGGTCGATCTCGGGCTCCGGTGCGGGCTTGGGCTGCGACCAGATGGTGGGCCTGCCCTCGCGTTCGGCCTGCTCGACCTCTGCCTGCTCGGCGAAGCGCTGGCTGATCGGGGTCTTCATCCGGCTGCGGCGCTGCGGCAGGCCGCCCGCCGTCCACTCGGTGACCACCGGGACGTCGTCCTCCATGGAGATCCCGGCCGGGATCTTGGGGCTGGTGGGGCGGCGCCGCTTCGGCGGGCGCTTGGGGCCCTCGACCGCGCCGAGCGCGGGAATCGGCGTGCCGGTGGCGCCGATGCCGTGGGCGGCGCCGACACCGGGCTCGGTGGTGGTCATCACGCGCGGGACGACGAGGATCGCGCGGCAACCGCCGTAGGCGGAGGCCCGCAGCGAGACCTCCATGTCGAACATCTTGCACAGCCGGCCGACGACGGCGAGGCCGAGGCGCGGGTTCTCGCCGAGGTTGTGGGCGTCGTCGAGGTTCTTGGCGTCCTCGATCATCTTCTCGATGCGGGCGCGGGACTCCTCGCTGAGGCTGACGCCGGCGTCCTCGATCTCGATGGCGATACCGGCCTGCACCTCGGTGGCGGTGACGTGCACCTTGGCCGTGGGCGGCGAGTAGCGGGTGGCGTTGTCGAAGAGCTCGGCGGCGGCGTGGATGACCGGCTCGACGGAGGTGCCCTTGATGTTGATGTTGACGATGGAGTTCAGCTGGATGCGGCGGTACTCCAGGATGCGCGACATGGCACCGCGCAGCGTGCTGTAGAGGGAGACCGGCAGCGGCCACTGGCGGCCGGGACGGCCGCCGCCGAGGACGGAGATGGTGTCGGCGAGACGGCCGATCAGCGAGGTGCCGTGGTCGATGCGCAGCAGGTCGTCGAAGACCTCGGGGTTGCGGCCGTGGTCCTCCTCCATCTCCCGCAGTTCGTTGGACTGCTGGTGGACGATGGCCTGGACGCGGCGGGCGATGCTCACGAAGGAGCGCTCGGTGGCGTCGCGCATGTTGATCTCGCGGTCCACCGCGCGCATCGCGGCGCGGAACAGCTCCCGGTAGGAGTCGGGCAGGCCGCGCAGTTCGGGGTCGGCGTCGTAGCCGTTGACCATCACGTCGCGCAGCGGTTCTCCGGCCCGCAGCCGCAGATGGCCGTGGGGGATGACGTCGGTGGCGAAGCGCTGGATGAGGTCGTCGTGGGCGGCGAGCCGGTGCTCCAGATACGCGGTGTGACGGGCGTGCTCGGCCTGTTCCTCGTGGAGCCTCCTGCCGCGGCGGGCGGCCTCCGAGCCGGTGGCCAGGATCAGCAGCAGGGCCACCGCCCCGACCACGCCGACGGCGATCCGGGCCGACGCCGGCCCCAGGGCTACGGCCGCGGCGGTCGCGCCGGCCATCACTATGGCCGGCGGCAACAGGACGCGCGCGTAACGACGTTCACGGCCACCGGGAGGCTTCTGAACACTCACCATGGATGCCTTCTGAGATGAATCGGCTGGGTGTCGGGGGAGCTTTGAGGGGGAAGGTTCATGGAACTGTCGGGATCTATCGCATGTTTGGGAACAGACGCACGAATTCGCCTCAACTCGGTGCGCCGCGGGCGAGCTTAGTCCGACCGGATCATCGCCGTGTCATATTCGGCAAGCACCTGAAATCGCCCGTGCGGCAGGAGTACGCTCGGCTCCATTTACACGCTCGGCTTCGATTCGAACACGTTCGGTTACTATGTACGGGCGTGCGGAAGTGACTCACCGTGATAAGTGAAAAGGGGGGCCGAAACGGCCCCCCTGGCACCCGCAGGTGCGGCTACCCCACCGAGGAGTAGGCGACGACTCCCCGCAGCAACTGGTCGACGGCCTTGCGCGCGGCCTTCGCCACGGTCGAGCCCTCCGCCGGAGCCGCCGCGGAGATCTGGCCCAGCACGTCGATCACCTGCTTGCACCAGCGCACGAAGTCCCCCGCGGGCATGTCCGCCTCGCGCAGCACCTCGTCGAGCCCCTTGCCCGAGGCCCACATGTACGCGGCCCAGGCGAAGCCGAGGTCCGGCTCACGCTGCCCGACGCCCTCGGTCTGGTTGATCCGGAACTCCTCCTCCAGACCGTCGAGCCGGCCCCAGATCCGGACCATCTCGCCGAGTGCGGCCTTCGCGCTGCCCGAGGGCAGCTTGGGCGCCATCGCGTCGTCGCCGACCCGTGCCTCGTACACCAACGCCGATGCGCAGGCGGCGAGTTCGGCCGGGCCGAGCCCCTCCCAGACCCGTTCGCGCAGGCATTCGCTGGCCAGCAGGTCGAGTTCGCCGTACAGCCGGGCCAGGCGCTTGCCGTGCTCGGTGACCTCGTTGCCGCGCAGGTAGTCCAGCTCGGTCAGCAGGGCCACGATCCGGTCGAAGGTCCGCGCGATGGTGTTCGTACGGCCCTCGATGCGGCGCTCCAGCTGTGAGGTGTCGCGCAGCAGCCGGTGGTAGCGCTCGGCCCAACGGGCGTGGTCCTCACGGTCGTTGCAGCCATGGCAGGGATGCGCGCGGATCGCGGTGCGCAGCCGGGCGATCTCGCGGTCGTCGGCGGCCTGCGAGCGCTTCTTGCGGGCCCGCTCCGGCGGGATGTGCCCGGCCTTGGTGCGCAGCGCGGAGGCGAGGTCCCTGCGGGACTGCGGCGAGCGCGGGTTGAACGACTTCGGGATCCGCATCCGGTCCAGCGGCTCGACCGGCACCGGGAAGTCCATCGACGCCAGCCGCTTGACCTGCCGCTCGGCGGTCAGCACCAGCGGGCGCGGGCCGTCGAGGTGGTCCAGGCCGCGGTGGCCGTTGGACCGGCCGGCGGGCAGACCGGGGTCCAGCACCAGGGCCAGGCCGGCGTACTTGCCGGTGGGGACGTGGATGACGTCGCCCGGCTTCAGCCGCTCCAGGGCGACGGCGGCCTCCGCACGGCGCTGGGCCGCGCCCTGCCGGGCCAGCTCGGTCTCCCGGTCCTTCAGCTCGCGGCGCAGCCGCGCGTACTCCTCGAAGTCGCCGAGGTGGCAGGTCATGGAGGCCTTGTAACCGGCCAGACCCTCTTCGTTGCGCTGCACCTGGCGGGAGATCCCGACGACCGACTTGTCGGCCTGGAACTGCGCGAAGGACGTCTCCAGCAGCTCGCGGCTGCGGTGCCGGCCGAACTGCTCGACCAGGTTGACCGCCATGTTGTACGACGGCTTGAAGCTGGAGCGCAGCGGGTACGTGCGGGTACCCGCGAGACCGGCGAGGTGCTCGGGGCTCATGCCGCGCTGCCACAGCACGACGGCGTGGCCCTCGACGTCGATGCCCCGGCGGCCGGCCCGGCCGGTGAGCTGGGTGTACTCGCCCGGCGTGATGTCGGCGTGCTGCTCGCCGTTCCACTTCACGAGCTTCTCCAGCACCACCGAGCGGGCGGGCATGTTGATGCCGAGCGCGAGGGTCTCGGTCGCGAACACCGCCTTGACCAGGCCGCGGACGAACAGCTCCTCGACGACCTCCTTGAAGGTCGGCAGCATGCCCGCGTGATGGGCGGCGATACCGCGCTCCAGGCCCTCCAGCCACTCGTAGTACCCGAGGACATGCAGGTCCTCCGGCGCGATGTGCGCGGTGCGCTCCTCGACCAGGGCACGGACCTGTTCCCGCGCCTCCTCGTCGTTCAGCCTCAGGCCCGCGTACAGGCACTGCTGCACGGCCGCCTCGCACGCGGCGCGGCTGAAGATGAAGGTGATGGCCGGGAGCAGGCCCTCGGAGTCCAGTCGCTCGATGACCTCGGGCCGTCCCGGTGTCCACACCCGCGAGCGCTGTCTGCGCTCGCGCTCCCGGTCGGCCTCGCGCATCGCGCGGCCGCGTCTGCGGTCCTGGTACGACGGCCGGGTCGCCTCCATGCGGGCGAGACGGACCAGGTCGGGGTTGACGGCCTTCTTGTGGCCCTCGCCCTCCTCGAACAGGTCGTACATCCGCCGCCCGGCCAGCACGTGCTGGAACAGCGGCACGGGCCGGTGCTCGGCGACGATCACCTCGGTGTCGCCACGCACGGTGTCCAGCCAGTCACCGAACTCCTCGGCGTTGGAGACGGTCGCCGACAGCGACACCAGGGTCACCGATTCGGGGAGGTGGATGATCACCTCTTCC
Source organism: Streptomyces puniciscabiei (assembly GCF_006715785.1). Taxonomy (NCBI): domain Bacteria; kingdom Bacillati; phylum Actinomycetota; class Actinomycetes; order Kitasatosporales; family Streptomycetaceae; genus Streptomyces; species Streptomyces puniciscabiei. The sequence continues at coordinate 5,808,832 of NZ_VFNX01000001.1, read as the reverse complement.
CAGACGGCGCCGCGGAAGCGGTCGGAGAGGTAGTGCACCTCGTCCATGACCACGTAGCCGAGGCCGAGGAGGGTCTGGGAGCCGGCGTAGAGCATGTTCCGCAGGACCTCGGTGGTCATCACGACCACCGGGGCGTCGGAGTTCACGCTGTTGTCGCCGGTGAGCAGGCCGACCTTGCCGGTGCCGTAGCGGCGGCACAGGTCGGCGTACTTCTGGTTCGACAGCGCCTTGATGGGTGTCGTGTAGAAGCACTTCTTGCCCTGCCCGAGGGCGAGGTGGACGGCGAACTCGCCCACGATCGTCTTGCCCGAGCCGGTGGGGGCGGCCACCAGTACGCCCTTCCCCGCCTCGAGTGCCTCGCAGGCCTCGATCTGGAAGGGGTCGAGGCCGAAGTCGTACATCTCGCGGAAGGACGCGAGCGCGGTGGCCTGCTCGGCTGCCCGCCTGCGGGCTGCCGCGTACCGCTCGGCCGGAGAGAGGTCCTCTGTCATCGTGCTTTCGAGCGTACCGGGCCCCACTGACAACAGGACGATCATTATCCGGAACGTGGGCTGATCGACCAACGCCGATGCCCCCGTCCCTCATCAGGGAGCGGGGGCATCGTGCGTGGTTCGCCGGGCGCGGGGCGCCGGGCTCAGGTGACGTCGTCGTAGCCGTTGATCCGGTCCGGGCCGGCCTGCTCGGGCAGGGCCCGGCTGGCGGCGACGGGCTCGACCTCGCCGATGTCCTCGGGCGTGAGGTCCAGCTCGGAGGCCTCGTCGTCGGCGGGACCCGCCGCCTCGCGGCGCGCCCGGCGCCGGTCGTTGAGCAGCGAGATGGCCACGGCGATGAAGTACAGCGCCCAGATCGGCGCCGCCAGTGCCAGCATCGTCCCCGGGTCGGGGCTGGGCGTGGCCGCGGCCGCGAAGGCCGCGATGCCGACCACCATGCCGCGCCACCAGCCGAGCATCCGCCGGCCGGACAGGACGCCGGTGAGGTTCAGCATGACCAGCAGCAACGGCATCTCGAAGGCGAGTCCGAAGACGACGACCATGCGCGTGACCAGGTCGAGCAGGTCGTCCAGCGGCAGCAGGTTCTCGGCGCCGCTGGGCGTCAGGTCGATCAGCACCTTCGCCGTCATCGGCAGGATGTTGTAGGCGAGGTAGCCGCCGCCGAGGAAGAGCGGGAAGCCGAATCCGACGAACGCGTAGGCGTACTTCTTCTCGTGCCGGTGCAGACCCGGCGCGACGAAGGCCCACAGCTGGTAGAGCCAGATCGGTGCCGCCAGCACGACGCCCGTGGTCAGCGCCACCTTCAGAGCCAGCGTGAACGGCGCCAGCAGGCCGCTGACCGTGATGTGCGCACAGTGAACGTTCTTGGTCTTGGCCAGCTCCCCGAAGGATTGCCCGCAACCGACCGAGTCCAGCACCGGCCTGGTGATGATGTCGATGATGTCCTTGTAGAAGAAGGCCGCGATCACCGCGACGACGATGATCGCCAGGATGCCCTTCGCGAGCCTGTTGCGCAGCTCACGCAGGTGATCCCCGAGCGGCATCCGCCCCTCGGGATCTCTCTCCTTCTTGCGGGCAGACTTGAGCAACCCACATCCTCATCTCATGCAGCGGACCGGATGTCCCGGTCCTCGCCTCAGCGCTGGGTCGTGTCCGTCGGCTCGCTGACCGGCCGCGAGCTGGTCACGTCGCCGGGCGCGGCCTGAATGGTGCGCTGGGCAGGGGACGGCTCCTCGGCGGGCTCAGGGGCGTTGTAGGCCTGCTTGCCCTCTTCCTTCATCGCCTTGGCCTCGCTCTTCAGGATGCGCGCGGACTTGCCGAGCGAACGCGCCATGTCCGGAAGCTTCTTGGAGCCGAACACGAGGACGATCACGAGAATCAGCAGCACCAGGTGCCACGGCTCGAGTGCGCCACGAAACATAAGTCTTCACCTTCTCGCTGAGGCGGGGCGGCGGGGCCTGTCCGACGGGTCGGACAACTGTCTGACCATCGTGCTGGCAGCGATCGTAACGCCCGGGGGTGAACGTAGAACAATCCCCGTGCGTACTCCCACTCCCTCTGCGGACCGCGCCTCAATTCTCCGGGCCGCGATCAGCAGCGTACCTGGACGGACCGGTCGGGTGACAGGGCGAAGTGACCCAAAGCGCACAGCCGTGCGATCGTCACAGCGCGTCCACAGCCCGGGCCGCGCCGGCCGCCGCCCGCTCCAGGTCCTCGGCCGCCCTGTTGATGCGGCGCGCGGAGTCGGCGACCTGGTGCCCGAGACGCCGCGCCTCCAGGAAGACCCGGACGGCGAGCACCCCCAGCACCGCGAGACCCAGGAAACCCAGCACTACCGCGAACATCGGCCAGAACATGACGTCGAGACTAGACGGTGGTGTGCAGCCGCAGCGTGCGGACCCCACCGCCGGTGAGCAGCTCGACGATGCGTTCCCCCGCGGGCTTGCGGACGGCGGCGCCGCACTCGGGGCAGGTGAAGGAGTAGAACGTCGTCCGGCTGGTGGCACCGATGGCGAGCCGCAGCGCGCTCGCGGCGAGCTCGAAGCGGCCCCGGCAGTCCGGGCAGCCCGCCTTGAACACCACGGGGACCGCTCTCTTCATCCCGGCGAAGGCGGCCGCCACCGTCATCTCACCCGAACCGGACACCGGAGACTCGCTCACAGCCCTCGCTCCTTCTCTCGGTCGTTCGCCCAGCGCGTCGCTGGAGTGCCACAGTCCGCCGTCCGGCGTCTGCGGCACCGTTGTGGCTCGTCGCGCCCCCGCGGCGGAGCCGCGTCTTCACCACGGCCCCGCGCCCCGGCGGCTCACTCCGACGGCGCCGTGTCGTACGCCGCCAGGGCCTGCGCCGCCGCGCTCCGGGCGCTCTCCGCAAGCTCCGGCGGGGAGACGATCCGGCCGTCGCGGCCGAGCCGCAGGGCCAGGCGGCGCAGGGAGGCCGGGTCGGGGGTGCGCAGAGTGATACGCAGCCCGCCGTCGGCAAGCTCATCGGCGCTGTCGTGCGGGTAGTACTCGGCCACCCAGCGGCCGCCCGGGCCGACCTCGACGACGACCTCAGGGTCCTCGGCGGCCGGCTGCACCAGGGCCTCGGAAAGGTCGCGCAGCTCTATCTCGGGCGGCGCGGACGGCTCGTCCAGGATGCGGATCTCCGCGACCCGGTCGAGGCGGAAGGTGCGCCGGGCCTCGGAGCGGCGGCACCAGGCCTCGACATAGGTGTGGCCGACGCTGACCAGGCGGATCGGGTCGATCTCGCGCTCGGTGACCTCGTCACGGGCCGGGGAGTAGTAGCGGATCCACAGCCGGCGGCGCTCGGAGATCGCCCGGTCGACGTCCGCGAAGACCCCGCCCTCGGACTCGAAGGTCACCGACAGCCGGGAACTGGCACCGGCGGTCTCACCGGCGGCGGCCTCCACCTTCGCGGTGGCCCGCAGCAGGGCCTGACGGTCGCTCTCGCGCAGGCCCGGCAGGGTCGAGACCGCGCGGGCGGCCACCAGCAGCGCGGTGGCCTCGTCGGCGGCCAGCCGCAGCGGCTCGGCAGCCTCCTCGCCCAGCGCGGCCGGATTGTGCCACCAGATCCGCTCGCCGTCGGTGTCGATGTCCAGCAGGTCGCCGCCGCGGAAGCTGGTGCCGCACATCGGCAGCAGATCGAGGTCGGCGACGAGCTCGTCCTCGGTGATCCCGAAGGCGCGCGCGACGTCCGCGATGCGGGCGCCGGGCCGCTCCCTGAGATACGTCACCAGGGACAGCATCCGCCGGGTCTGGTCGATGGCGTTCACGGGCCTGACCGGTTTGCCTGCCACAGTCCTGCTTCCCCCTGTCAGCCCTTGGCCACGGCACGCAGCCGGTCCACCACGTCCGCACGCAGCTCGGCCGGCTCCAGGACCACCACGTCCGGCCCGAACTCCACCAGCCAGGCGTCCAGGCCGTGCCCGTACGGAATCTCCAACTCGTCCCAGCCGTCGCCGAGTTCCCGCACCCCGGTGGCCTTCGCCCGAAGGGGGTAACCCGCGCCGGAGCGCAGCCGGATCAGCGCCGTACCGTCGGCGATCTCGCCCGCCCAGCTCGCCACGGTCTCGCGCACGGTGACGACGTCGGGCACGGGCGCGGTGAAGCCCGTACCGCGCGAGCGGACCCGGCCGGTGATCCTGGAGAGCCGGAAGACGCGCTCGGCACCCCGGTCCCGGTCGAAACCGGCCAGGTACCAGTGGCCGCGCCAGCACTCCAGCGCCCATGGCTCCACATGCCGGGGCTCGGGGTGGGCGGCGGAGGCCTTGCGGTAGTCGAAGACGACCGGGCGGCGGTCCCGGCAGGCCAGCATCAGCGGCTCGAAGGCGGCCTCGTGCACCGGGATACGGGGCTCCAGGGCGCCGTGCGCCTCGTACGGGTCGACGTCCTCGGGCAGCCCCGCGGCGCGCAGCTTCTGCAGGGCACCGCTGGCCGCGCCGGCGAGCCGGGCCTGCTGCCACACCTTCGCGGCCAGCCCCAGCGCCGCGGCCTCCTCGGCGTCCAGGGTGATGGGCGGCAGCCGGTTGCTGTCCCGGCGGGCGAGGTAGCCGACCTCGCCGTCCAGGTTCTCCACCGTCTCGATGACCAGGCCCAGCTCGCGCAGATCGTCCTTGTCCCGCTCGAACATCCGGTTGAAGGAGTCGTCACTGCCCGCTTCGAGGTAGGCCTCGATGGACTCCCGCAGCTCACGCTTGCTGAGAGGCCGCCGTGTGCCGAGCAGACACAGCGCGAGGTTCATCAGCCGCTCGGCCTTGGCAATGGCCATCGACGCCCTTCACCTTTCCTAGTGCTTCCGACCGATGACCGTACCGCTCCCGGGTGCGGTGGCAAAAGCCGAGGGCCCATGCCCGGGCAGGCATGGGCCCCAGGTGATCGGAACCGGTCGGATCCGGCCGGTCGATCAGGTGTCGATCAGAAGGGAACCGGGCGGGGCTCAGACGCCCAGCAGGTCCACCACGAAGATCAGCGTCTCGCCCGGCTTGATCGCCGGGGTCGGGCTCTGGTTGCCGTAGGCGAGGTGGGCGGGGATGGTCAGCTGGCGACGGCCACCGACCTTCATGCCCTGCACACCCAGGTCCCAGCCCTTGATGACACGGCCGCCGCCCAGCGGGAAGCGGAACGGAGTGCCACGGTTCCAGCTGGCGTCGAACTCCTCGCCGGTGCTGAAGGCGACACCCACGTAGTGGACGGTGACGGTCTGACCCGCCTGCGCCACCGGCCCGTCGCCCTCCCAGATGTCCTTGATCTCCAGGTCCGCCGGGGGCTCGCCACCCGGGAAGTCGATCTCGGGCTTATCGATGCTCACGTCAAAAGCTCCTGCTTGTGTACGACACGAAACGCCGACAGTCTTTCATCTCCGCACCCTGCCGCCCGCCATGGACACCGGCTCTCCGACCGGCCCGGACAACGCCGGCTACATCGCCGCGAGAATGTCCACCGTGTAGACGAGCGTGGAGTCCTTCTTGATGACACCCCCGGCCGGAGGGGTGGTGTAGCCCAGCTCCGGCGGTACGACGACCAGCACGCGGCTGCCCACCTTCTTGCCGGTCAGGCCCTGCGCCAGCCCCTTGACCAGCTGCTCGATGCGCGGCAGCGAGAGCTGGCTGAGCCGTCCCGAGCCGTACGTCTGCCCCAAGGTCTTGCCGCTCTCCCACACCAGACCCTGGAACTGGCACAGAGCCGCCTGGTCCGCCTTGAGCGCGGGGCCGTCGCCCTCCAGGACGTAGACCGACACGAGCTTCTTCGGCGGGGCGGCCTTGGGCACGGTGACCTTGGGGGCGGCGCCGTCCGTGTTCGTGGCGACCTTCGGCAGCGCCGCGTCGGTCTGCGGGACCGGCTTGCCGTGGGAGGAGCTCTTGGAGTTGAAGACATCGATCAGGTCGACGACGAAGACCATCGTGTCGGTGCCCTTGATGCCCGCCTGCGGCTCACCCGACGTGCCGTAGCCCCAGGTGGGCGGCACCGCCATCAGGACACGGCTGCCGGCCTTCCTGCCCGTCAGCCCGTACCGCCAGCCGTCGATGCTGCTGCCCTGCGCGAGTTGAATGACCAGCGGGACCTTGCGGTCGTAGGAATTGTCGAAGACCTTGCCCGTGTCCCAGATCTGACCCAGGTAGTTCGCCTGGACGAAGTCGTTCTCCGCGACCGTACGACCACCGCCCGCGATCACCGTCTTCACCGCCAGGTTCTTCGACGGCTCGCCCGGACCCTTGGCCACCGTCGGCTTCTCACCGAACCTGGTGCCCGCCGTGATCGCCGGCAACGGCCCCTCGACGATCTTCGGCGGAGGCACCGAGGACACCGAGGGCGACGGCGAGGCACTCGCCTTGCTCGAGCCGGACTTGCCGTCACCGCAACCGGCGACAGTGACCAGTCCTGCGGGTACGGCAGCGAGGAGAAGGGAACGTCGGCGCACGGAAGAGCCTCGTAATCGATCGATCTTGCGGATGGCGTGCGCGCAACTCTACGACGCGAGAAGGGCGCCGTACGGAAAACGTACGACGCCCGTGTGGCGTTCCGGCATTACGCGGCAATAGGCACCCGAAACGCTCGACTCGCCCGCTTTTCGTCACATCCCGGCGATCAGCTTCTCCACCCGGTCGTCCACCGAACGGAACGGGTCCTTGCACAACACGGTGCGCTGCGCCTGGTCATTGAGCTTCAGATGCACCCAGTCGACCGTGAAGTCCCTGCGCTGCTCCTGTGCCCGCCGGATGAAGTCACCGCGCAGCCGCGCCCGAGTGGTCTGCGGCGGAACCGACTTGCCCTCGAAGATCTTCAAGTCGTTGCAGACCCGGGCCGCCTGACCCTTCTTCTCCAGCAGGTAGTACAGACCCCGACGACGATGGATGTCGTGGTACGCGAGGTCTATCTGCGCGACCCGCGGATGCGACATCGTCATGTTGTTCTTGGCCCGGTACCGCTCGATGAGCTTGTACTTCATCACCCAGTCGATCTCGGTGGCGATCCGGTCCAGTTCCTCGGTCTCGATCGCGTCCAGCGTACGGCCCCACAGCTCCAGGACCTGCGCGACCGTACCCGTACGGATCCCGCGCCGGTCGCAGAAGTCCACGGCCTTGTCGAAGTACTCCCGCTGCACCTCCAGCGCCGACGCCTCCCGGCCGCTGGCCAGACGCACCTTGCGCCGGCCCGTGATGTCATGGCTGACCTCACGGATCGCCCGGATCGGGTTCTCCAGCGTCAGGTCACGCATCACGGTGCCCGCCTCGATCATGCGCAGCACCAGATCCGTGGCACCGACCTTCAGCAGCATCGTCGTCTCGGACATGTTCGAGTCACCGACGATGACATGCAGCCGGCGGTAACGCTCGGCGTCCGCGTGCGGCTCGTCACGGGTGTTGATGATCGGCCTCGAACGGGTCGTCGCCGAGGACACACCCTCCCAGATGTGCTCCGCACGCTGACTCACGCAGTACACCGCACCACGCGGCGTCTGCAGCACCTTCCCGGCACCGCACAGCAGCTGCCGGGTCACCAGGAACGGGATCAGGATGTCCGCGAGCCGCGAGAACTCCCCGTGCCGCGCCACCAGATAGTTCTCATGGCAGCCGTAGGAGTTGCCCGCCGAGTCGGTGTTGTTCTTGAACAGGTAGACGTCGCCCGCGATTCCCTCCTCGTGCAGGCGTCGCTCCGCGTCCACCAGGAGTCCTTCGAGAATGCGCTCGCCGGCCTTGTCGTGGGTGACCAGTTCGATCACGTTGTCACATTCCGGGGTCGCGTATTCCGGATGTGAGCCCACGTCGAGATAGAGCCGGGCGCCGTTTCGCAGAAAGACATTGCTGCTGCGGCCCCATGACACGACACGGCGGAAGAGGTACCGCGCCACCTCGTCAGGAGACAGGCGCCGCTGTCCCCTGAACGTGCACGTGACGCCGTACTCGTTCTCCAGCCCGAAAATGCGGCGGTCCATGACTGAACATTACGCCCGATCCCCCGAGCTGAAACGGGGTTCGACAGCACGATTTGGATCATTTTCCGGTGAACACGCAACGACCCCGCCCCGCGCGGGAGCTGCGAGGACCCTCCCCGTGGCCAGCAGCACCAGCAACGACACCGCCCCCGCCGCCCCCGGAACCGCGAACCCCCACACCGTGCCACCGGCCTGCACCACCGGCCCCGCAACCCCCGTACCCACCGACGCACCCACCGTGAACGTCGTCACGAGCCAGGAGAACGCCTCGGTGACCGTCCCACCCGGCGCATGCCGGTCCACGATGATGAACGCACAGGCGATGCACGGCGCGAGAAACACCCCCGAGACCACCGTGAGCAGCACCATCGCCACCGCGCCCGGCACCAGCAGCAACGGCAGGTAACACACCGCCAGAAGAGCCACCAGCACCCGCAGTCGCCGCTCCGGCGAACCCGCCCACCGACGGGCCCCGTACACCGTGCCACCGGCCAGCGCACCCAGCCCCAGCCCCGCCATCATCCAGCCGTACACCGCGTCACCGCCATGACCGTCGGCGTACGACACCGACGCCACCGTGATCGAGCCCAGCGCGATCCCCACGAACAGGAAGGCACCCAGCAGGGCGAGCAGACCCGGCGAGCGCAGCGCACCCAGCCAGTGCGCCTCACGCGGCGCCGACCGCCACGCGCGCGAGGGCGGCGACACCACCACGGACAGCGCACCCAGCACACCCAGCAGGTTCAGCACCAGCAGAGCCGCGCGCGCGTCCCACAACGACACGCACAGCGTCACCAGCAGCGGCCCGACCGTGAACATGACCTCCTGCGCGATCGCGTCCATGGCGTACGCCGTGTGCACCTGCTCCTCACGGCCCAGCACCGACGGCCACAGCGCACGCAGGCCCCCCTCCAGCGGCGGAGTGAACAGACCGGCCGCCGCCACCGCCCCGTACGCCAGCGGCAGCGGATCGGTGCCGGAGAACGCGAAGACCGCCATGGACACGGCCGCGAGAACCGCCGCCGGCAACTGGACACGCGGCTGGCCGTGCAGATCCACGAGCCGCCCCAGCACCGGCTGGCCCACCGCGTTGGCGACGCCGTAGACCGCGGCGAGAGCACCGGCGAGGCTGTAGGTACCGCCCTCGGCGCGCACGAACAGCACCAGGGCGATCGCGGCCGTCGCGTTCGGCAGCCGGCCCACCAGGGTGCCGGTGAGCAGCCGCAGCGCATGCCGCGCCCGGAGTATCTCCAGATATCCCGTGGCCATGTGCGCCCTCCAGCCTCAAGTTTTACGTATAACGTCGCTTCTCATACGTACCATGTGCGCTGTTCACACGTCCACATGAAGGGGCAGGCCCACGGTGGCACGCAGCAGCACGCGCCCGACCAGCCGGGACGTCGCCCAGGCGGCCGGAGTCTCCCAAGCCGCCGTCTCCCTCGTGCTGGGCGACAAATGGCGCGGCCGGGTCTCCGAAACCACCGCCGAACGAGTCCGCCACGCCGCACGCGAACTCGGCTACCGCCCCAACCTCGCCGCCCGCAACCTCCGCCTCGGCCACACCCGCACCGTCCTCCTCGTGGTACCCGCACTCACGACAGAGTTCTTCGCCGTCGTCTACACCGGCGCCGCACGCGTGGCAGCCGAAAACGGCTTCGGCGTCGTCCTCTACCCCTCCCCCGAAGGAATCGGCCCCGCCCGAGACCCCTTCGCCTCCGCGCAGACCGCCCTCGACGGCGTCATCGCCTCCTCCATGGCCGCCGACGCCCTCACCGCCATCCACGGCGACCAACTGCCCCTCGTGATGCTCGACAGCGACCCAGCAGGCAGCCTCGGCGCCGCCACCGTCAACCTCGACATCGCCGACGGCTTCCGCCAGGTCACCGACCACCTCCTCGGCCTCGGCCACCGCCGCATCCTGCACCTCGCCGCCGACGTGCCCTCCTGGACCTTCGACGTACGCGCGCGGGAACTGGCGACACGCCTCGCCGCCGTACCGGGCACCCACGTACGTACGGCCCGGGCACCCATCTCCATCGAAGGCGCCCTCACCGCCACCGAGGCCGCACTCACCGCACCCGGACCCCGGCCCACCGCCGTCGTCTGCGACGACGACAAACTCGCCGCCGGCGCCTACAAGGCCCTGCGCCGCCTCGGCCTGCGCATCCCCGACGACATCTCCGTCACCGGCGTCGACGACCTCGGCCTCGCCACCGCCATCGACCCCGAACTGACCACCGTACGACTCGACGCCGAACTCTTCGGCGAACGCGGCATGCACGCGCTCCTCGCCGTCCTGGAAGGCCGCGAGCCGCAGAGCGGGGACATCCCGGTCCAGCTGGTCGTGCGGGGCTCCACCGCACCGCCACGGGCCGCCTAGACGGCCCGCGCCGGTCCCGGAACGCCCTGTGCCCCGGCCAGGAGAACGGCCGGGGCACACGAGAGCAGACAAACAGAGCGGCGGGTCACTCCTCCTCGGAGCTGTCCTCCTCGGCACTCTCCGCCTCGGTGGCCGCACCGTCCGCCGCCAGCAGACGCGACAGCTGACGCCCGACGATCCGCTTGAACTTGCGCTTCTGCGGACGCGTACGATCCAGCACCGCCACCTCGAGGCGCTCCGCCGGAATCTCCCGCTCACTGCCGTTCGTGTCACGCGACAGCGCCTGCACGGCCAGCTTCAGAGCCTCCGCCAGCGACATCCCGTCCCGGTGACGCTGATCCAGGAAACTGCTGATCTGCTCGGCATTACCACCCACCGCGACCGAGCCGTGCTCGTCCACGATCGACCCGTCATGCGGCAGCCGATAGATCTGGTCCCCCTCCGGGGTCTCCCCCACCTCCGCCACGACCAGCTCCACCTCGTACGGCTTCTCCGCCGCCGAGGAGAAGATCGTGCCGAGCGTCTGGGCGTAGACGTTGGCCAGACCACGGGCGGTCACATCATCACGGTCATAGGTGTAACCGCGCAGGTCGGCGTACCGGACACCACCGATGCGCAGGTTCTCGTACTCGTTGTACTTGCCGGCGGCCGCGAAACCGATCCGGTCATAGATCTCGCTGAACTTGTGCAGCGCACGGGACGGGTTCTCACCGACGAACACAATGCCGTCGGCATACTGCAGCACCACAAGACTCCGGCCACGGGCGATGCCCTTCCGGGCGTACTCCGCACGGTCGGCCATGGCCTGCTGGGGGGAGACATAGAACGGCGTCGACACCGGTTATCCGTCCCTTTCTGTCATGGTCACTGGATCACCTTGATAAGAACCGGGGCCCGCACTCAGAGCAGGGCGGCCTTCGGACCGTCCGGCTCCTCCAGGCGCCTCTGCAGCACCGCACGAGCGAGCCCGGAGGACTCCTCCTCCGTCAGCCGACGGAAACCGTCCTCGGTGATCACGGTGATGATCGGGTAGATCCGGCGGGCGACATCGGGACCACCGGTCGCCGAGTCGTCGTCAGCCGCGTCATAGAGGGCCTGCACCACCAGGGTGGTCGCCTGCTCCTCGCTCAGGTCGTCACGGAACAACTTCTTCAACGAGCCACGCGCGAAGATCGAGCCCGAGCCCGTCGCCGCGAAGTTGGTCTCCTCGCTGCGGCCACCCGTCACGTCGTACGAGAAGATCCGCCCCTTCTCCCGGTCCACGTCGTACCCGGCGAAGAGCGGGACCACCGCCAGCCCCTGCATGGCCATGCCCAGGTTGGAGCGGATCATGGTGGACAGCCGGTTCGCCTTGCCCTCCAGCGACAGCTGAGCACCCTCGACCTTCTCGAAGTGCTCCAGCTCCAGCTGGAAGAGCTTCACCATCTCCACGGCCAGGCCGGCGGTACCGGCGATACCCACGGCGGAGTACTCGTCCGCCGGGAACACCTTCTCGATGTCCCGCTGAGCGATGACGTTGCCCATGGTGGCCCGACGGTCGCCGGCCAGCACCACGCCCCCCGGGAAGGTCACGGCGACGATGGTGGTGCCGTGGGGCGCCTCGATCACCCCCTGGGTGGGCGGCAGCTGCCGGTTTCCGGGCAACAGCTCGGGCTGGTGCTCGGACAGGAAGTCCATGAAGGATGAGGACCCTGGCGTCAGGAAGGCAGCTGGTAGACGCCCGGTGCCACGAGAGTTGGCTTCCACAAGTTTCCTTCCAGATAGGCGGCGGCTCGGCGAGCAGCGCCTGGGTCGTCGCGCAACTTGCCGATGGCCGAATTGCAGTTGAAGCACAGTACGCCACGGACCCTACCCGTCTTGTGGCAGTGATCCACATGCGCGGGCGCGGCAGCCAGACAGATCGCACAGAGGCCGCGCTGAGCGGCGATCATTGCGTCCCGCTCGGCTTCGGTGAGGCCGTAGTTTCGCTTGAGATGGTGCTGCCGACCCTTCATCGCCTTGCACGCCTTACAGAGAGTCGCCAGGCCATCCGAGGCGCTGCTGTTCCGCGACCACTCGCTGTGCGGTTTGATCTCGCCGCAAGTCCGGCAGTACTTGTGGCCCGGCGGCACTTTCACCCTTGGCCGAACGTTGCGCCCCTTAGCCACCTGCCGCTGCTGGTGGTAGGCCGCCGCGCACTCACGGCAATAGACCTGGAGGCCATCCCTCATCGACTTGTTTCGCGCGAACGCTGCCCGCGGCTTGTGCTGCTTACACCGCGAGCAGCGCTTAACGCCTTCTTCGCTCCCCAAGACAGATCCCCCTGCAGCCTTCGATTCAAAGGCTACTGGCCGCCTTTCTGAACGAAGCTTCGAACGAAGTCCTCTGCGTTCTCCTCGAGCACATCATCGATTTCGTCCAGCACCGAGTCCACGTCGTCCGACAACTTCTCGTGCCGCTCCTTGAGGTCCTCCGAAGCCTGCGCTTCCTGCGTCTGCTCCTCGACCTCTTCGGTGGCCCGCGTCGCCTTCTGCTGACCGCCGCCGGTGTCCTTGGTTGCCATAACCCTCACCCCGCTCAGTTCGCCTGCCGATCGGTGATGATCAGACCCTACAAGCCGGGTCCGACATCGGCCCCGCAGTTTCTCCAACGTACGGGGGCCACCCCGATGATTCCCGGCGGGCCGGGTTTCCACCCTGCCCGCCGGGGCCGCACCGAGTACCCCCCTGGCCCGCTCAGCCGCCTGACAGGACCCTGACCAGGTCTTCCGCGGTGCGGCAGCGGTCCAGCAGCTCCTTGACGTGATTTCGCGTTCCGCGTAGCGGTTCCAGGGTTGGAACGCGCTGGAGGGAGTCCCGGCCGGGGAGGTCGAAAATCACCGAGTCCCAGCTCGCCGCCGCGACGTCGTCGGCGTACTGCTCCAGGCAGCGGCCGCGGAAGTAGGCCCGTGTGTCCTCTGGCGGCTTCCTCATGGCCTGCTCGACGTCCGCCTCGTCCAGGAGCCGCTTCATGCGGCCGCGGGCGGCCAGGCGGTTGTAGAGGCCCTTCTCGGCGCGTACGTCGGCGTACTGGAGGTCGACGAGGTGGAGGCGTGCGGCGTCCCAGTCGAGGTTGTCGCGGCGGCGGTAGCCCTCCATCAGCTCGCGCTTGGCGACCCAGTCCAGCTCGCCGGCCAGACTCATCGGGTCGTTCTCGAGGCGTGTGAGGGTGTCCTCCCAGCGGGTGAGGATGTCCTTGGTCTGTTCGTCGGCGTCGGCGCCGTAGCGCTCCTCGACGTATTTGCGAGAGAGCTCGTAGTACTCCATCTGGAGCTGGACGGCGGTCAGGGTGCGGCCGCTGCGGAGGGTGACCAGGCGCTTCAGGGTGGGGTCGTGGGAGACCTGGTGGAGGGTGCGTACGGGCTGGTCGACGGCGAGGTCCACGGCGATGAAGCCGTCCTCGATCATGGCGAGGACGAGGGAGGTCGTGCCGAGTTTGAGGTAGGTGGAGATCTCGGAGAGGTTGGCGTCGCCGATGATCACGTGGAGGCGGCGGTACTTTTCCGCGTCGGCGTGCGGCTCGTCCCGCGTGTTGATGATGGGGCGCTTCAGGGTCGTCTCCAGGCCGACCTCGACTTCGAAGTAGTCGGCGCGCTGGCTGATCTGGAAGCCGTGTTCGTGGCCGTCCTGGCCGATGCCGACGCGGCCGGCGCCGGCGAAGACCTGGCGGGAGACGAAGAAGGGGGTCAGGTGGCGCACGATGTCCGAGAAGGGGGTTTCCCGCTTCATCAGGTAGTTCTCGTGTGTGCCGTAGCTGGCGCCCTTGTTGTCGGTGTTGTTCTTGTAGAGGTGGATGGGCTGGGCGCCGGGGAGCTGGGCGGCTCGTTCGGCGGCCTCGGCCATGATGCGTTCGCCGGCCTTGTCCCAGAGGACGGCGTCGCGGGGGTTGGTGACCTCGGGGGCGCTGTATTCGGGGTGGGCGTGGTCGACGTAGAGTCGCGCTCCGTTGGTGAGGATGACGTTGGCGAGGCCGATGTCCTCGTCGGTGAGCTGGCTGGCGTCGGCGGCCTCCCGGGCGAGGTCGAAGCCTCGCGCGTCCCGTAGCGGGTTCTCTTCCTCGAAGTCCCAGCGGGCCCGGCGGGCCCGGTGCATCGCCGCCGCGTAGGCGTTGACGATCTGGGACGAGGTGAGCATGGCATTGGCGTTGGGGTGGCCGGGGACGGAGATTCCGTACTCCGTCTCAATGCCCATTACTCGCCGTACGGTCATGCGGCCCTCCTTGCCCGGCGGCACCCTCGGTCGTGGGCGCCGCTCGCGTACCGCTGGCGCTCCGGTGCGTGTGCGGTGCCCGTCCCCGCACTGCGCGACTCGGCGGTAGGAACGAGCCTAGAACGCCTTTGCGCTGGTGGGGAGATCATTTGCGTCATTGGCTGCTCCGGTCGTGGCCTGAAAACGCGAGGGCTGCGGGTCCCCCGGTGAGGGCACCCGCAGCCGCCCTGCTGTTACAGGTACTGACCGGTGTTCGCCACCGTGTCGATGGAGCGTCCGGTGTCCGCGCCCTGCTTTCCGGTGATGAGGGTACGGATGTAGACGATCCGTTCGCCCTTCTTTCCGGAGATGCGGGCCCAGTCGTCGGGGTTGGTGGTGTTGGGGAGGTCTTCGTTCTCCTTGAACTCGTCCACGCAGGCCTGGAGGAGGTGGGAGACTCGGAGACCCTTCTGGTTCTTTTCGAGGAAGTCCTTGATCGCCATTTTCTTGGCGCGGCCGACGATGTTTTCGATCATGGCGCCGGAGTTGAAGTCCTTGAAGTAGAGGACTTCCTTGTCGCCGTTGGCGTAGGTGACTTCCAGGAAGCGGTTCTCCTCGGATTCGGCGTACATCTGCTCGACCGCCGTCTGGATCATGCTCTGGACGGTGGTGGCCTTGTCGCCGCCGTGTTCGCCGAGGTCGTCGGCGTGCAGCGGGAGGCGTTCGGTGAGGTACTTGCCGAAGATGTCCTTGGCGGCCTCGGCGTCGGGGCGCTCGATCTTGATCTTCACGTCGAGTCGGCCGGGGCGCAGGATGGCGGGGTCGATCATGTCCTCGCGGTTGGAGGCGCCGATGACGACCACGTTCTGCAGGCCTTCCACGCCGTCGATCTCGGCGAGCAGCTGGGGGACGATGGTGTTTTCCACGTCGGAGCTGACGCCGGAGCCTCGGGTGCGGAAGAGGGATTCCATCTCGTCGAAGAAGACGATGACGGGGGTGCCCTCGCTGGCCTTCTCGCGGGCACGCTGGAAGACGAGGCGGATCTGCCGCTCGGTCTCGCCGACGTACTTGTTGAGCAGTTCGGGGCCCTTGATGTTCAGGAAGAAGCTCTTGCCTGCGGCCTGGCCGGTGACCTCGGCGACCTTCTTGGCGAGTGAGTTCGCGACGGCTTTGGCGATGAGTGTCTTGCCGCAGCCGGGGGGGCCGTAGAGCAGGACGCCCTTGGGTGGGCGCAGCTCGTGCTCCTTGAAGAGGTCGGGGTAGAGGTACGGGAGCTCGACCGCGTCGCGGATGGCTTCGATCTGGTTGCCGAGTCCGCCGATCTGGTCGTAGCCGATGTCGGGGACCTCTTCGAGGACGAGTTCTTCGACCTCGCTCTTGGGGACGACCTCGTAGACGTAGCCGGAGCGGGGTTCGAGCAGGAGGGCGTCGCCGGGGCGGATGGTGACGTCCAGCAGCGGCTCGGCGAGCCGTACCACCCGTTCCTCGTCGGTGTGTCCCAGTACGAGGGCGCGCTCGCCGTCCTCGAGGATTTCCTTGAGGGTGACGATGTCGCCGACGCGCTCGAACTCCATGGCTTCGACCACGTTGAGCGCTTCGTTGAGCATGACTTCCTGGCCGCGCCTGAGGTCGTCGAGGTCGACGCTGGGGCTGACGTTCACCCGGAGTTTGCGGCCTCCGGTGAAGATGTCGGCGGTGCCGTCCTCGTTGGCCTGCAGGAAGACGCCGAAGCCGGCGGGCGGCTGGGCGAGCCGGTCGACCTCTTCCTTGAGGGCCACGATCTGGTCGCGGGCCTCGCGGAGGGTGTTGGCCAGCCTTTCGTTCTGGGCGGACACGCCGGCCAGGTTGGTCTGCAGCTCGACGATCCGCTCTTCGAGAATCCTCGTGTGTCGCGGAGAGTCGGCGAGCTTGCGTCGCAGGACGGCGATCTCCTGCTCAAGGTAGGCGATCTGCCCGGCCGGGTCGTCGGACCCTCGTCCCGGGCGGATGCCGCGGTTCATGTCGTCGTCGTGGGCTGCCACGGTCCTCACCTCCTCCAAGGGGAGCTGGACGCTTCCAGACCCTACCTGGGTGGGTGTCGATTGAAACCCCTAGATCACAGAGACTGTCAAGGTGTGTCGTCGGTCACCCGGTGCGCTCTCCCTCGCACGGAGGGGATACCCACTCAACGTGATGCGGAAGCAGGTTGTTCCGGGCATCGGGTGGTCAAAACCCTTCGGGAGTGGCCGGAGTTGTCCGTTGCGGGGCGGTTGGGCGCGGGGGTGGGCAGCCCTCAGGGCGCTCGCGCGATTATCACGCAGAGCGACGGTTCGGGCGGGGGGTGTCACGGTCTGCCTGGCTTGAAGTGGTGGGTTTCATGGCCGGTGTGGTCTGCGCCCTGGTCGGCGCTGCTACCCGAGGGCGTGGGGGTGGAAACCCGGTGGTGGTGGAACGTGGCTGGATTCGGGGCGGGGGTAGGGTCGGGGGTGTTCAACGGCCGCTGGTGCGGACGCGGCTGGCCCTGGGGGTGCCGGTCCCGCCCGGCGCATTCGACGGCAGGAGAGGTGACCGTGCAGCAGGAGGCCCCGGGCGGGGAGGCGCTGGAGGTCTGGATCGACCAGGATCTGTGTACCGGTGATGGGATCTGCGCCCAGTACGCCCCTGAGGTGTTCGAGCTGGACATCGACGGGCTGGCCTATGTGAAGGGTGCGGACGAGGAGCTGCTGCAGTCCGTGGGTGCGACGGTGCCGGTGCCGTTGCCGCTGCTGGCGGATGTGGTGGACTCGGCGCGGGAGTGTCCGGGGGAATGCATTCATGTGCGCCGGGTTTCGGACAAGGTTGAGGTGTACGGGCCCGACGCGGGGTGAGTCCGGCCGGGCCCCGGGTCAGGCGCTGCCCCGGCTCAGACGCTGTGGGCGTCGGAGGGGGTGGAGCGGACGAACGCGTTGCCGTTCCAGTGCCATGTGGTGGGGGTTTTCAGGTCGGGGCAGCAGTTGGGGACGGCGTCGGAGGAGTAGCCGAGCAGGGTCGCGCCGACGGTGCCCGCGTGCAGGGAGAAGTCGGTGACGGTGAGCCGGTCCTCGGGGTCGACGAGGGTGGCGACGACGCGGGGGGTGTCGTTGTCCGGGGAGCGGGTGAGGACGTAGACCCCGTCGGGGGGTGTGCCCATGGCGGAGTCGCAGTGGACCACTGCGACGGTTTCGGGCCGGCCGTCGCCGTCGAGGTCTCCGGTGGCCTTCTTGGCGACGACGGCTTTGACGGGGCCGCATGACAGGGGGAAGTCCACGCCGGTGGTGCTGGGCGGTGCGAGGGCCGCGGGAGCGGATTTGCCGCGTGTGTCGGTGTGGGCCTGGGCGGCGGTGGCCGATCCGGGTTGTACGACGGAGGAGAGGGCCACGACGCCGGCGACGGCTGTGGCGGTGGCGACCCAGTGGATGGGCCGGGTGTGGGTGTGGGCGAGCTCCGGAACGGCGGATTGCTGCACTAGGAGTGTCTCCTGTGAGGGCTGTGCCGGTGGGGGTGGCCAGCATGGTGCCACACGTCACAGTGCGGGGGAACGGCGGGGTCGGGGATTGCTGCGGGCGGGCTCGCGCGGGTGGCGGGCGTGCGCGCCGTGGGGCGGTGTCCCTGGTGCCCCGTCAACGTGCGGGCGCCGTGCCGCGGTTCCCGTGAGTGTGCGGGAACTGCGGCACGGCGCCTTGGCGTTGTGCTCTGTGCGGGTGGGTCAGCGGCCGGCGCCGCCGTCGGCGTTGGGTCCGGCGTAGTCCTCGCCGTAGGCGCCCTTGGCGGGGCGGCGGCGGCGCATGGGGGGCTCGACGCCGTCGGCGAGGCGGCGGGCGGTGAGCAGGAAGCCGGTGTGGCCGATCATGCGGTGGTCGGGGCGGACGGCCAGGCCTTCGATGTGCCAGTTGCGGATCATGGTCTCCCAGGCGGTCGGCTCGTTGAAGCAGCCGATCTCCCGGATGGACTCCACGGTCCGGGCGAGCTGGGTGGTGGTGGCGACGTAGCAGCAGAGGATGCCGCCGGGGACGAGTGCCTTGGAGACGGCCTCGAGGCATTCCCAGGGGGCGAGCATGTCGAGGATGACGCGGTCGACGTCGGTGTCGGACAGGTTGTCCTGGAGGTCGCCGACGGTGAGCTGCCAGGCGGGGTGGGGCCCGCCGAAGTAGCGTTCCACGTTCTGCTTGGCGATCTCTGCGAAGTCCTCGCGGCGCTCGTAGGAGTGCAGCATGCCCTGGTCGCCGATGGCGCGCAGCAGGAAGCTGCTGAGCGAGCCGGAGCCGACGCCGGCCTCGACGACGCGTGCGCCGGGGAAGATGTCGGCGAAGGCGAGGATCTGCCCCGCGTCCTTGGGGTAGACGACGGCTGCCCCGCGGGGCATGGACAGGACGTAGTCGGGGAGCAGGGGGCGCAGCGCGAGGTAGGCGACGTTGCCGGTGGTGCGGACAACGCTGCCCTCGGGAGCGCCGATCAGTTCGTCGTGCGGGAAGGAACCCTTGTGGGTGTGGAAGTTCTTCCCGGCTTCGAGCGTGAACGTGTAGTGGCGGCCCTTGGGGTCGGTCAGCTGTACCTGGTCCCCGACCTTGAAGGGCCCGCGCCTGCGGGCGGCACCGGTCGGTTCGGACATGTGACCAGACTACCGGCAGCCGGGCGGGTCACCGACCACTAGCTGGGCCGGGCCATGGCCTTGACGAAGGCCCTCTCCACGTCTGCCGCGGACAGGACGCCGTAGATCTCGCCGGTCTCCTCGACCACCAGGTATTCGGTGGCGGGGGTGGCCCGCAGGACGTCGAGGAGTTCTTCTCCGGCGAGCTCGGCGGAGACGCGCATGCCGTCGGTGAGTTCCTGGGCGAGGCCGCTGACGGCGACCCAGGGGCGGCGGTGCTCGGGTACGCCGACGATGGCGGACTCGCGGACCAGGGAGAGGGGGTTGCCGTGGGCGTCGACGACGACCAGGGCGCGGGCGCCGGCGGCGTTGGCGCGGCGCAGTGCCTCGGACAGCGGGGTGTCGGTCCCGACGGGTACGGCGCGCCGGGTGAGGGTGCGGGCGCGCAGTTCGGGGAGGTGTTCGCGCAGGCGGGCCATGCGCAGGCTGTTGCCGGCGCCGGTCCAGATGATGGCGGCGAGGATGGCGGCGAGCAGGGCGTCGGTGACGGTGTCCATGCCGCCGGTGTCCTCGCTGCTGCCGCCGAGGGCGCCGGACTGGTTGAGCAGTGGCAGGCCGATCAGGACGGCGACGGCGAGGGCGCGGCCGACCCAGGCGGCGGCGACGGTGCCGCTCATGGGTTTGCCGGTGATGGCCCAGACGACGGCGCGGAGCATGCGGCCGCCGTCGAGGGGCAGACCGGGGAGGAGGTTGAAGATCGCCACGATGAGGTTGGAGATCATCAGGCCGGCCAGGAGGACGCCGGGTACGGTGCCGGGCTCGACGGGTTTCATGGCGAGGTAGAACAGGCCGGCCAGGACGAGGGAGAGCAGGGGGCCGACGAAGGCCAGGACGAACTCGCGGCCGGGGGTCTCGGCCTCTTTCTCGATCTCGGAGACGCCGCCGAAGAACTGCAGCTGGATGCGGCGGACCGGGAGCTTGAAGCGGATCGCGGCGACGGTGTGGGCGAGCTCGTGGACCAGTACGGAGGCGTAGAAGGCGACGGCGAAGAAGAGGGAGACCAGGTAGCGGGCGGCGCCCAGTTCGGGCAGCACGCGGTCGAGCTGGCCGCCGAAGACCCAGGTGATGAGCGCGGCGACGAGGAACCAGCTCGGTGCGACGTACACCGGCACGCCGAAGGGGCGGCCCATGAGGATGCCGCCGCCGGGCTCTTTGGGCCTCGGCCGGGGCGGCTCGCCCTTGGCGATCCCGGAGTGGGCGAGGGAGCGGTGCTCGGGGTGGGTGCCGGGCGGGGTGCCGGTGCCGGCCGGAGTGTCTTCGGGTGGGGCGGGCGGGCCGGGGGTGTCGGGGGTCTGGGCTGGGCCGGTCGTTGCGCCGCTGGGGGTGTCCGTGCGGTCGGTGTCCCCGGTGGTGGCGCCGGTGCCGGCCGGCCCGGCGTCGGTCGGGGTGGTGTCCGGGACTCCGTGGGTGCTGTCTGTGCCCTGGGGTGTCGTGGTGGTGTCCGCGCCGGTGTCGTCGGTGTCCCCGGCGTTCGTGGTGGGCGTGTCGGGATGGGGCTCCGGGCCGGTGTGGGTGGGGTCGGTCGTCGGGGCCGTTGGACCCGCGGGGTGCTCGGCCGGCTTGTCGTTGCCGGACCGCGGCTGCCCGCTCCCGCCGCTCACGTCCACGGTGTCCCCTCGTTCGAAGCGTCTTCCGTACCTGGCGGACGGAAGGGTCTGTGGTCGATGGTATGCGGCCTTGGTGACGCGTTTCGCCCCGGCACCCCTTGTGTTCGCCCCACGGTCGCGTGGCCGGTCGCGGGCGGCGGCTGGGTCACTGTCAGTGGTGGGCCGTAAGGTCTGTGGACATGGACAGCAGCATCGAGGACGCGGGAGCCCTGCCGGGGGGCGCCGAGCAGAGGGATCCGGCCAGGGCGCCGCAGCCGACGCCCATGACGGCTCAGCCGGTCCCGGTGCCGGCGCCGGTGCCGGGTCCCTCGAGAGCTGCGGAGGCGGCCGGGGCATCCCCCACGGCCGGGGCACCCACCGTTTCCGGCGCGGCCCCCGGGCCCGGCTCTGCGGTGCCGGCCGCTGCGGTGCCGGCCTCTGCGGAGGCGCCGTCCGGCTCCGGCGCACCCTCCGCGCCCGGGACCCCCGCCCCTTCCGACGCACCACCCGGGCCGGAGGTGACCGCGGCCGCCGCGCCCCGGGACGGCACCGAGCGCGTCGCCGTGCCGCCCACCTCGCTGTCCCCGTCCCGGGCCGGCGATTTCATGCAGTGCCCGCTGCTGTACCGGTTCCGGGTGATCGACCGGCTGCCGGAGAAGCCGAGCGCGGCGGCGACCCGGGGCACCCTGGTGCACGCGGTGCTGGAGCGGCTGTTCGACGCGCCCGCGGCGGAGCGGACCGCGCCCCGGGCGAAGGCGCTGGTTCCGGGCCAGTGGGACCGGCTGCGGGAGAGCAGGCCGGAGCTCATGGAGCTGTTCGCGGACGACCCGGGCGGGGAGCGGCTGGCCGGTTGGCTTCAGGAGGCCGAGCGGCTGGTCGAGCGCTGGTTCACGCTGGAGGATCCGACGCGGTTGGAGCCGGCCGAGCGGGAGCTGTTCGTGGAGACCGAGCTGGAGTCGGGGCTGCGGCTGCGCGGGATCATCGACCGGGTGGACGTGGCGCCGACCGGTGAGGTGCGGATCGTCGACTACAAGACGGGCAAGGCGCCGCGGCCGGAGTACTCCGAGGGCGCCCTGTTCCAGATGAAGTTCTACGCCCTGGTGGTGTGGCGGCTGAAGGGGGTCGTGCCGCGGCGGCTCCAGCTGGTCTATCTCGGCAGCGGGGATGTGCGGACGTACGACCCGGTGCCGGCCGATCTGGAGCGGGTGGAGCGCAAGCTGCACGCGCTGTGGGAGGCCATCCGGCAGGCCACGGAGACCGGGGAGTGGCGGCCGCGGCCGACCAAGCTGTGCGGCTGGTGCGACCACCAGGCGCACTGCCCGGAGTTCGGCGGTACTCCCCCGCCGTATCCGTTGCCGGTGAGGGTGCGCGAGTCCGGGAGTGTGTCGCAGGGCAGAATGGGCCCGGACTAGCGAAGGAGTGTCAGGTGGCCATCCGTGTCCTACTGGTCGACGACCAGCCCCTGCTGCGTACGGGTTTCCGGATGATCCTGGAGGCCGAGCAGGACATCGCGGTCGTGGGCGAGGCCGGTGACGGCCTGCAGGCTCTCGATCAGGTGCGGGCCCTGCAGCCGGACGTGGTGCTGATGGACATCCGTATGCCGCGGATGGACGGGGTGGAGGCGACCCGGCAGATCACCGGTCCGGGCCGGGACGGTCCGGCGAAGGTGCTGGTGCTGACCACGTTCGATCTGGACGAGTACGTGGTGGAGGCGCTGCGGGCCGGGGCGAGCGGCTTCCTGCTGAAGGACGCGCCGGCGAACGAACTGGTGCAGGCGATCCGGGTGGTGGCGGCCGGTGAGGCGATGCTGGCGCCGAGCATCACGCGCCGGCTGCTGGACAAGTACGCCGGGCACCTGCCCTCGGGTGAGGAGCCGGTGCCGGACACGCTGAACACCCTCACCGACCGTGAGGTGGAGGTGCTCAAGCTGGTGGCGCGCGGTCTGTCGAACGCGGAGATCGCGGCTGATCTGTTCGTCAGCGAGACCACCGTGAAGACGCACGTGGGGCATGTGCTGACCAAGCTGGGTCTGCGGGACCGGGTGCAGGCGGCGGTGTACGCGTACGAGAGCGGTCTGGTGCGTCCCGGCGCGCAGTGAGGGCGCACCGGTCCCGTACGACGGCGAAGGGCGCACCGGTCCCGTACGACGGCGAAGGGCGCACCGGTCCCGTACGACGGCGAAGGGCGCCCCTCCCGCGTGGAGATGGGCGCCCTCGGTGTCAACGGCCGTCAGCTCTTGCTGAGTTCCCAGAACCGGAACACCGTGGAGGCGTCCAGGCAGTACTCCAGGCCGTAGACGCCGTCGCGGACGACCGCGTACTGCTTGGCCTGCCAGACGGGCAGGACGGGCAGTTCGGTGGCGACGATGTTCTGCAGCCTGCCGAAGTCCTTGTCGGTGGCGGCCCGGTCGCTCTGCGCGGCGGTGTCGGGGATGAGGGTGCCGGTGATGGTGCGGTTGCTGTAGTTGCTGTCGAGCACGTTGCCCTTGCCGAAGAAGGGGGCCGTGAAGTTGTCGGCGTCCGGGTAGTCCGGGACCCAGCCCTTGACGTAGACGCCGTACTTGCCGGCCGCGATGCCCTTCTCGTACTGGTCGAAGGCGACCGACCTGACGTCGGCGTCGAACAGGCCGCTGGCGTTGAGCTGCCCGGCGATGGCCTTCAGCTCCTCGTCGGTGGCGGGGCCGTAACGCGACGGCGTGGACCACAGGGTGAGCCTGACCTTGCCGGTGATGCCGGCGGCGCGCAGTGCCGCGGCGGCCTTGGCCTGTGAGGGGCGGGCGCCGTAGGTGTCGAAGAAGGCCGTGTTGTGGCCGACGATGCCCGCCGGGATGATCGAGTACAGCGGGGTGGCGGTGCCCTGGTAGACGTTCTTGATGAGGGCGTCGCGGTCGACGAGGTAGGCCATGGCCTTGCGGACGCCGAGTTTTCCGGCGACCGGGTCGTTCATGTTGAAGACCAGGTGCTGCACTTCGGCGCTGCTGCCTTCGATGACGTCGACGCCCTTGCCTTCCTGCTGGTCGAGTCCGGCGATGTCGGCGGCGGACAGACCTCGGTAGGCGATGTCGACGTTGCCGTCGAGGAGGGCCTTCTTCAGGGCGGCCCGGTCGCCGTGGAAGAACTTCAGGGTGACGCCGGAGTTCTTGACCTTGGCGGTGCCCCGGTAGTTGCCGTTGACGGAGAAGACCGCCTTGTCCTTGTCGAACGAGTCGAGCTTGTAGGGGCCGGAGCCGACGGCCTGGTGGTCGGTGCGCAGGCCGCCCGCGTCGTACTGGAGGTGGTCGACGATGGAGCCGGCGCCCGAGGCGATCTTGCTGGGGAAGGTGGCGTCGGAGGACTTCAGGTGGAAGACGACCGTCTTCGCGTCCGGGGTGTCGATGCTGCCGAGCATCGGGAACATGACCGCGGGCCCGGCGGGGTCGTTGATCTTCAGCATGCGGTCGAAGGAGAACTTGACGTCCTTCGAGGTGAGCGGGTCACCGTTGCTGAACTTCAGGCCGTCCTTGAGGATGCACTGGTAGACGGTGGCCCGGGAGTCGGTGAAGGTGCATTGCCTGGCGAGTTCCGGCTGGGGTTCGGTCTGGCCCTTGGGGAAGCTGAGCAGCGACTGGAAGACGTTGTCGAACAACAGCCAGGAGCCGGGGTCGTAGCCGGAGGCCGGGTCCGTGGCGAGGACGTCGTCGGACATCCCCATCACCACGGAGGAGCCGGTACCCCCGGAATCACCGCTCCCCGAGCCGCAGCCGGTCAACAGGCCGGAGGCCAGTCCCGCCACGATGGGCAGGACTGGCCACTGGTTGCGCATGTTCACTTGAAATGTGCCTTGTCGTCGGTTCGTCACCCCGGGGCCGCCGTCCTGGTCCCGGGCAGTCCGGGGCAGCCGTCGCCGGCCCCGGACGAGAGAGCCGTCAGCCGCTCACACCGCGGCCGAGCTCCCACAGCTGCAGCGTAGACGAGGAGTTGAGGGCGTAGGCGACGCCCGTGACGTCGCTTCGTGCGGCGACGTACTGCTTGCCCTGCCACAGCGGGAGGATCGGAACGTCGTCGGCGACGATGTCCTGGATCGCCGTCAGACTCTTGCCGGCGTTGAGCCGGTCGGCCTCGCGGCGGGACTCCGGGATCAGGGTGTGCTGGATGGTGCTGTTGGAGTAGGGCGAGCCGAGGAAGTTGTCCTTGTCCAGGAAGGGCGCGAGGAAGTTGTCGGCGTCCGGGAAGTCGGGGAACCAGCCCATGCCGTAGACGTCGTACTGGCCCTTCTGCTCGGAGGGGCGGAAGGTCTCCCAGGGGTGGCCCTGGATGGACGCGTCGAACAGGCCGCTGTCGTTGAGCTGCTTCTGCAGGACCTCGAACTCCTTCTTGGTGGCGGAGCCGTAGTGGTCGGTGGTGTAGTGCAGGGTCAGCTTGACCGGGGTGGTGATGCCGGCCCTGGTCAGCAGGTCCTTGGCCTTGGCGACGCTGGGGTTGCCGTACTTGTTGAAGAACGAGTTGGAGTGGCCGGTGACGGTGGCGGGGACGAGCGAGTACAGCGGCTCGGCCTGGGTGCCGTAGACCTTGGAGACGATCTCCGCGCGGTTGACGATCTGGGCCATGGCCTGGCGTACGGCCTTGGACTTCACGCTGGAGGCGTCGGTGTTGAAGGCGAGGTAGCGGATCTCCAGGCCCGGCATGTCGACCAGGTCGACCTTGTCGTCGCTGCCGGCGTCCAGCTTCTGGATCTGCGCGGGCGACATGGTGCGGGTCATGACGTCGATGTCACCCTTGTCGATGGCGGCGCCCATGGCGTCGGCGTCGGTGAAGGAGCGCAGTACGACCTTGTCGTTGTTCACCTTCACGGACCCCTTGTAGTTGGGGTTCTTGGTGAAGGTGGCGGTGGTGATCGCGTTGCCGCTGACGTCGGCCTGGAAGGTGTAGGGGCCCGAGCCGTCGACCTCGAAGCCGTCGCGCAGCTTGTCCTTCTGGTAGTCCTTCGGGTTGATGATGCCCGCGACCGGGGTGGACAGCTTGTACGGGAAGGTGGCGTCGGCGGTCTTCAGGTGGAAGATGACCTCGCGGTCGCCCTGCGTCTCGATGGTGTCGATGGTGTTCAGCAGGGAGGAGACACCGCTGCTGGACTTGATGCGCAGGGCGCGCTCGATGGAGTACTTGACGTCCTGGGCGGTCACCGGGTCGCCGCCGGCGAACTTCAGTCCGTCGCGGAGCTTGCAGGCGTAGCGCTCGCTGCCGCTGTCGGTGAAGGAGCAGCTCTCGGCGGCGTCCGGCACGGGGTCGCCCTCGCCCTTGGGCTGGGCCATCAGCGTCTGCACGGTCTGGCGCAGGATGTTCCAGGTGCCGACGTCGTAGGCGTAGGCCGGGTCGAGGGGCGCCGGGGCGTCGCTGGTGGTGGTGAACCGGTCCGTGGTGCCGACGACGATGGCGTCGCCGCCCTTGCTCCCGCTGCCGGATCCGCCGCACGCGGCGAGAACCGGGGTGAGCAGGCCGGCCACCGCCGGCAGCACCAAAGTCTTGCGGTTCATGCGGGAGTTTCTCCAGAGCTGTTCGGGTCCGTGTATCCGACATGCATGGGTGGTGCGGCGGATCACGGGGGGTTGCGGCGATGTTCTCGCGATGAGATTAGTCCGCGCCCGCACGAGGGTTCACGGCCGCGTGAGTTGACCCCCCATCACGCAGTGAAACCGGGTGCGGACACACCGAAAACCCGACAGCGGCAGGATTAGTGCAGCATCCCATCAATCGGGACACAAAGACCCGTCGATGCGGGCCGAGCGGGGCCGTTCAGCACACTGGACCGGAGTTGTCGAGGGCTTTCAGGGTGAGGAACGTCACGCTTCCAACTGTGTGGGGAGTCAGTGGAATTCGGCCGGGCGACCGCCCCTGAATTCCACTTGGGTGTACTTCCTCGGAAATTTGTCCAGCCGGGCCAATGGACTTTTCACGCTGGGTGAACGACTAGGGCATTTCCGTCATCAGGCCGCGCAGAAATGCCAGGTCGACCTGTTCCAGAGAGGTCACCACGGTGCGTCCGGCGGCCGGGGTGATGGGGGCGACGGAGGGTACGGCGACGACCCGGCAGCCGGCGGCCTCGGCGGCGGCGACACCGGTCGCGGTGTCCTCGACCACCGCGCATCTGTCCGGCCGGGCGCCGAGCCCGGCCGCGGCGAGCAGGTACGGGTCGGGGAAGGGCTTGGTGCGCGAGACCTCGTCGCCGGCGACGGACAGGGTGAAGTGGTGGGCGCCGAGGATGCTCAGCACGCGGTCGATGATGCGCCGGTGTGAGGCCGAGACCAGGGCGGTGGGGATGCCGTGCTCGTGGAGTTCGGCGAGCAGGCGGGCGGCGCCCGGCATGAGCGGCAGGGCACGGTCGATGCGGTCCTCGAAGCCCTCGTTGAGCAGCACGGTGAGTTCGGCGAGGGTGATGTCGGCGCCGGTGGCCTCGATGAGGAAGCCGGCGCTGCGGGTCATGGGCCCGCCCACCACCACGTGCCGCCAGGACTCGTCCAGGGTGTGGCCGAGGGCGGCGAAGACCTCGACCTCGACGTCCCACCAGAAGCCCTCGGTGTCCACCAGGGTGCCGTCCATGTCGAGGAGCACCGCCTGCAGGGCGGAGCCTTCGGCCGTAAGGGTTCCGAGCGCGGGAACCGTGCTGGTCATCCGGGCGCACCTCCTTGAGGGACGATCAGGCCGGCTCCCGGACAGGGAACCGGCCTGGTGGACCGACCAGTGTACGTCTCCGGCGACGGAAACGCCTCGTTTATCACTCGTGCACGGGGGTATGCCGAAATTCACCCTCGGCGCAGGCCGGAGGGCCGTCGCTGTGCCCGGGTGAGGCGCCTCGGAGGGGCGAACCGGAGGCGCCGGCGAACCGGCCCCACCGCCGGACGGCTCACCGCGCGTTGAAGTACTTCGCCTCCGGATGATGGATCACGATCGCGTCCGTGGACTGTTCGGGGTGCAGCTGGAACTCCTCGGACAGGTGGACGCCGATCCGCTCGGGCTTCAGCAGCTCGGCGATCTTGGCGCGGTCCTCCAGGTCGGGGCAGGCGCCGTAGCCGAGGGAGAAGCGGGCACCCCGGTACTTCAGGGCGAACATGTCCTCCATGTCGGCCGGGTCCTCACCGCCGAAGCCGAGTTCGGCGCGCACGCGCGCGTGCCAGTACTCGGCGAGCGCCTCCGCCAACTGGACGGACAGGCCGTGCAGTTCGAGGTAGTCGCGGTAGGCGTTGGCCTCGAAGAGCTTCGCGGTCTCCTCGCCGATGCGCGAGCCGACGGTGACGACCTGCAGGCCGACGACGTCGGTCTCCCCCGACTCCTGCGGGCGGAAGAAGTCGGCCAGGCACAGGCGGCGGCCACGGCGCTGGCGCGGGAAGGTGAACCGGGTGCGCTCGTTGCCGTGCTCGTCCAGGATGATCAGGTCGTCGTCCTTGGAGACGCACGGGAAGTAGCCGTAGACGACGGCCGCCTCCAGCAGGTTCTCCGTCTGCAGCCGGTCCAGCAGGCCGCGCAGCCGGGGACGGCCCTCGCTCTCCACCAGTTCCTCGTACGTCGGCCCCTCGCCGGTGCGGGCCTGCTTGAGTCCCCACTGGCCCTTGAACAGCGCGCCCTCGTCGAGCCAGCTCGCGTACTCCTTGAGCTGGATGCCCTTGACGACGCGGGTGTCCCAGAACGGCGGGTTCGGCACCGGGTTGTCGACGGCGACGTCGGAACGGACGTGCCCCTCCTCGGGGCGTTCCTCGACCTCGACGGCGGCGGTGGTCCGGACCCGGCGCTGGCGGAGTTCGGGCAGTTTGGCGCCCGGCACGCCGCGCTTGACGCCGATCAGGGCGTCCATCAGGCGCAGGCCCTCGAAGGCGTCACGGGCGTAGCGGACCTCGCCCTCGTAGATCTCGTGCAGGTCCTGCTCGACATAGGCGCGGGTCAGGGCCGCGCCGCCGAGGATGACCGGGAAACGGGCCGCGAGACCGCGCTGGTTGAGCTCCTCCAGGTTCTCCTTCATGATCACCGTGGACTTCACCAGCAGCCCCGACATGCCGATCACGTCGGCCCGGTGCTCCTCGGCCGCCTCCAGGATCGCCGAGACCGGCTGCTTGATCCCCAGGTTGACCACGTTGTAGCCGTTGTTGGACAGGATGATGTCGACGAGGTTCTTGCCGATGTCGTGCACGTCGCCGCGCACGGTGGCCAGCACGATGGTGCCCTTGCCCTCGGCGTCGGACTTCTCCATGTGCGGTTCGAGGTAGGCGACGGCCGCCTTCATGACCTCGGCGGACTGCAGGACGAACGGCAGCTGCATCTGCCCCGAGCCGAACAGGTCACCGACGACCTTCATGCCGTCCAGCAGCGTCTCGTTGACGATGTCCAGGGCCGGCCGGTCCTCCAGGGCCTCGTCGAGATCGGCCTCCAGACCGTTGCGCTCACCGTCGATGATCCGCCGCTTCAGGCGCTCCTCCAACGGCAGCGCGGCCAGCTCCTCGGCCTTGCCCGCCTTCAGCGACTTCGCGGTGGCACCCTCGAACAGCTGCATCAGCTTCTGCAGCGGGTCGTAACCCTCGGCGCGGCGGTCGTAGATCAGGTCCAGGGCCGTGGCGACCTCTTCCTCACTGAACCGGGCGATCGGCAGGATCTTCGACGCGTGCACGATCGCCGAGTCCAGGCCTGCCTTCACGCACTCGTCCAGGAAGACGGAGTTCAGCAGGATCCGGGCGGCCGGGTTCAGACCGAAGGAGATGTTCGACAGGCCGAGGGTGGTCTGCACATCCGGGTGGCGCCGCTTCAGTTCGCGGATCGCCTCGATGGTGGCGAGGCCGTCCTTGCGGGACTCCTCCTGACCGGTGCAGATGGTGAAGGTCAGGGTGTCGATGAGGATGTCCTCCTCACGGATGCCCCAGTTCCCGGTCAGGTCCTCGATCAGCCGCTCGGCGATCTCCACCTTCTTCTCCGGGGTACGGGCCTGCCCCTCCTCGTCGATCGTCAGCGCGATCAGTGCGGCGCCGTGCTCCCGGGCCAGCTGGGTGACCTTCGCGAACCGGGAGTCCGGGCCGGCGCCGTCCTCGTAGTTCACCGAGTTGATCACCGCACGGCCGCCCAGCTTCTCCAGCCCGGCCCGGATGACATCCACCTCGGTGGAGTCCAGCACGATCGGCAAGGTGGAGGCGGTGGCGAAACGACCCGCCAGCTCCTCCATGTCCGCCACGCCGTCCCGGCCGACGTAGTCGACGCACAGGTCGAGCATGTGCGCACCCTCGCGGATCTGCTCCCGCGCCATCTCCACACAGTCGTCCCAGCGGCCCTGAAGCATCGCCTCACGGAACTTCTTCGAGCCGTTGGCGTTCGTCCGCTCACCGATCGCCAGGTAGGACGTGTCCTGCCGGAACGGCACCGACTGGTACAGCGAGGCGGCACCGGGCTCCGGGCGCGGGTCGCGCGCGGGCGGGGTCAGGCCCTGGACCCGCTCCACGACCTGACGCAGGTGCTCCGGCGTCGTACCGCAGCAGCCGCCGACCAGGGACAGGCCGTACTCGCGGACGAAGGTCTCCTGGGCGTCGGCCAGCTCGGGCGCCGTCAGCGGGTAGTGGGCGCCGTCCTTGCCGAGGACGGGCAGGCCCGCGTTGGGCATGCAGGACAGCGGGATGCGGGCGTTGCGGGCGAGGTAGCGCAGGTGCTCGCTCATCTCGGCCGGACCGGTGGCGCAGTTCAGGCCGATCATGTCGATGCCGAGCGGCTCCAGCGCGGTGAGCGCGGCGCCGATCTCGGAGCCGAGGAGCATGGTGCCGGTGGTCTCGACGGTCACCGAGACGATGACCGGCAGGTCCAGCCCGAGGGCGTCCAGGCCGCGGCGGGCGCCGAGGACGGCGGCCTTGGTCTGCAGCAGGTCCTGGGTGGTCTCCACGAGCAGTGCGTCGGCGCCGCCGGTGACCAGGCCTTCCGCGTTGCGCTGGTAGGCGTCGCGCAGGGTGGTGTAGGGGGCGTGGCCCAGGGTGGGCAGCTTGGTGCCGGGGCCCATGGAGCCCAGCACCCAGCGCGGCCGGCCGTCCTCGGCGGTGAACTCGTCGGCGACCTCGCGGGCCACCCGGGCGCCGGCCTCGGACAGCTCGTGGACGCGCTCGGCGATGTCGTACTCGCCGAGGGCGGAGTGGTTGGCCCCGAAGGTGTTGGTCTCGACGCAGTCGACGCCCACGGCGAAGTACGCCGCGTGGACGGAGCGGACGATGTCGGGGCGGGTGAGGTTGAGGATCTCGTTGCAGCCCTCGAGCTGCTGGAAGTCGTCGAGAGTGGGTTCCTGGGCCTGGAGCATGGTGCCCATGGCTCCGTCGGCGACCACCACGCGGGTGGCGAGCGCCTCTCGGAGCGCGGACGCACGGGTCCGGCTGTCGGCGGAAGGGGACGGTGGCAACGAGGCCATGAAGGGGCTCCCTCTGTGCGACGGCTGTCGGCTATGCGGTGCCCCTGGGCAGGGTTTCCTGGCAGGCGGGCATGCCGCACGGCGTCAGCGTAACCGGGAGTCGGCTTGGATGGGCACCGGCGTCCACGAGGCGGACGCCGGTGGCGGGTGTGTCAAGCGCAGGTCACCTGTGATGTAACAAGTGTCGACCGACGGTTAGCGGGAGGTCGGCATGGACCGGTAGTGTTCGACATTGCCGAACGGTGTTGAATACCGAGCGGTTGTCGAAGGGGACGGAGGCAGGACGGCGATGGCACGGAACATCCAGTCGCTCGAACGGGCGGCCGCGATGCTGCGGTTGCTCGCGGGCGGCGAGCGGCGGCTCGGCCTGTCGGACATCGCCTCGTCACTGGGCCTCGCCAAGGGCACCGCCCACGGCATTCTGCGCACCCTCCAGCAGGAGGGCTTCGTGGAGCAGGACGACGCCTCGGGGCGCTACCAGCTGGGCGCGGAGCTGCTGCGGCTGGGCACCACCTACCTGGACGTGCACGAGTTGCGGGCCAGGGCCCTGGTGTGGACCGACGACCTGGCCCGGTCCAGCGGGGAGAGCGTGTACCTGGGGGTCCTGCACCAGCAGGGCGTGCTGATCGTGCACCACGTCTTCCGGCCGGACGACAGCCGGCAGGTGCTGGAGATCGGCGCCATGCAGCCGCTGCACTCCACCGCGCTGGGCAAGGTGCTCTCGGCCTACGACCCGGTGGCGCACAGCGAGGCGCTGGAGGCCGACCGCAAGCCCTTCACCGACCGCACGGTGTGCGACTGGACGGACTTCGAGCACCTCCTCGACGTGACACGCGCGCGCGGGTACGCGGCCGACGTCGAGGAGACCTGGGAGGGCGTGGCGTCGGTCGCCGCGCCCATCCACGACCGGCGCCGCATGCCCGTGGGCGCCGTCGGCATCACCGGTGCCGTGGAGCGGCTGTGCCGGGACGGGGAGCTGCGTCCCGAGCTGATCGCGGCGGTGCGCGACTGTGCCCGCGCGGTGTCCAGGGACCTGGGCGCGGGACGGTTCTGAGCGCTCGGCGCTCCTTGCAGACAGGCCGGGAGATCCCCCGGGGGGACGATCGGAACGCCGGGCGGCGTTCCGGTTCTCGCCCTACCCTGAAACCGGCATATCGGGCTAATGCGCACGTCAGCGTACGAAGAGTGATAACCGTCAGCGATCAATAACGATCCTGTTTTCGATAACAGAACCCTTGACGCATGCGTAACGCCGAAGCAAGACTCCCGTCCATCGGTCGGCATTGTCGAACACCTACCGGCAATACGCGCTAGAGTGTGACAACGCCAAGGGCCGGCAATCGCTCTCACCCCCGAGGGCGCCAGAACCACCGGAGGGACCCGGGGTTCGGCTACCCCTGGACGAAGGACAAAGGAGTCGCGGGTGTCCAGCTCCGACATCTTCATCGGCGAGACCATCGGTACCGCCATACTCATCCTGCTCGGCGGCGGCGTCTGCGCGGCCGTCACGCTGAAGGCCTCCAAGGCCCGTAACGCCGGTTGGCTCGCCATCACCTTCGGGTGGGGCTTCGCCGTGCTGACGGCCGTGTACATCTCCGGACCGCTGTCCGGGGCCCACCTCAACCCCGCCGTCACGGTGGCTCTCGCCATCAAGAACAGCGACTGGAGCAACGTCCCGGTCTACCTCGCCGGTCAGCTGCTCGGCGCGATGATCGGCGCGACTCTGGTGTGGGTCGCCTACTACGGCCAGTTCCACGCCCACCTCACCGACAAGGAGATCGTCGGCGGTCCGGGCGCGCAGGCCACCGCGGCCAAGGCGGTCGAGGCCCAGGAGAAGGGCGCGGGCCCGGTCCTCGGCATCTTCTCCACCGGTCCGGAGATCCGGAACGCGGCGCAGAACCTCGCCACGGAGATCATCGGCACGGTCGTGCTGATCCTCGCGGTCCTCACGCAGGGCCTGAACGACAAGGGCAACGGTCTGGGCATCCTCGGCGGACTGATCACCTCGCTCGTGGTGGTGTCGATCGGTCTCTCCCTCGGCGGCCCGACGGGCTACGCGATCAACCCGGCCCGTGACCTGGGCCCGCGCATCGTGCACGCCCTGCTGCCGCTGCCCAACAAGGGCGGCTCCGACTGGGCGTACGCCTGGATCCCGGTGGTCGGTCCGCTGGTCGGCGGCGCCATCGCCGCAGGCATATACAACGTCGCCTTCGCTTAGAAATCACTTCGAAGCACGCGCCGTACGCACCGCCTATCACCACGGATCTTTTGGAGAACACAGTGACCGACGCCCACACCGCAGGCCCCTTCATCGCCGCGATCGACCAGGGCACGACCTCCAGCCGCTGCATCGTCTTCGACCGGGACGGCCGTATCGTCGCCGTCGACCAGAAGGAGCACGAGCAGATCTTCCCCAAGCCGGGCTGGGTCGAGCACAACGCCAACGAGATCTGGACCAACGTCCAGGAGGTCGTCGCCGGAGCCATCGCCAAGGCCGGCATCACCCGCGACGACATCAAGGCCATCGGCATCACCAACCAGCGCGAGACCACCGTGCTGTGGGACAAGAACACCGGTGAGCCCGTTTACAACGCCCTGGTCTGGCAGGACACCCGCACCGACGCCCTGTGCAAGGAGCTGGGCCGCAACGTCGGCCAGGACCGCTTCCGCCGCGAGACCGGCCTGCCGCTGGCCTCGTACTTCTCCGGGCCCAAGGCCCGCTGGCTGCTCGACAACGTCGACGGCCTGAAGGAGCGCGCCGAGGCCGGCGACATCCTCTTCGGCACCATGGACACCTGGGTCATCTGGAACCTGACCGGTGGTGTCAACGGCGGCAAGCACGTCACCGACGTCACCAACGCCTCCCGCACCCTCCTGATGAACCTGCACACCACGGAGTGGGACGAGAAGATCGCCGAGTCCATCGGCGTGCCGCTGCAGATCCTGCCGGAGATCCGCTCCTCCGCCGAGGTCTACGGCGAGGTCACCGGCGGCAAGCTGGGCGACCTGCTCGGCGGCATCCCGGTCGCCTCCGCGCTCGGCGACCAGCAGGCGGCCCTGTTCGGCCAGTGCTGCTTCTCCGAGGGCGAGACCAAGTCCACCTATGGCACCGGCACCTTCATGGTGATGAACACCGGTGACAAGATCATCAACTCCTACGCCGGTCTGCTGACCACGGTCGGTTACAAGATCGGCGAGCAGCCGACGGTCTACGCCCTCGAGGGCTCGATCGCCGTCACCGGCTCACTGGTGCAGTGGATGCGCGACCAGATGGGCCTGATCTCCACCGCCGCCGAGATCGAGACGCTCGCGCTCTCGGTCGAGGACAACGGCGGCGCCTACTTCGTGCCGGCCTTCTCCGGTCTGTTCGCCCCGCACTGGCGTTCCGACGCCCGCGGTGTGATCGCCGGTCTGACCCGGTACGTCACCAAGGCGCACCTCGCGCGCGCCGTCCTGGAGGCCACCGCCTGGCAGACCCGGGAGATCGCCGACGCCATGGTCAAGGACTCCGGCGACGAGCTGGTGGCCCTGAAGGTGGACGGCGGCATGACCTCCAACAACCTGCTGATGCAGACCCTCGCCGACGTCCTGGACGCACCGGTGGTGCGCCCGATGGTCGCCGAGACCACCTGCCTCGGCGCCGCCTACGCCGCCGGTCTCGCCGTCGGCTTCTGGTCCAGCACCGACGAACTGCGCGCCAACTGGCGCCGGGCCGCCGAATGGACCCCGCAGATGGACGCGGACACCCGCGACCGTGAGTACAAGAACTGGCTCAAGGCCGTCGACCGGACCATGGGCTGGATCGAGGACGAGAGCTGAGCGGACCGCACCGGCTCAGACATCTCTGACGAGGAGTAAGTACCCGACATGACCAGTCAGTCCACCCTGAGTTCCGTGCCTGCCCTGGGGACGCACCCGGCCTCCGGCTCCAACCCGAGCCGGGCCGAGACCAGGGAGCAACTCTCCAAGGCGTCGTACGACCTTCTGGTGATCGGCGGCGGCATCCTGGGCATCTCCACCGCCTGGCACGCCGCGCAGTCCGGCCTGAGGGTGGCTCTGGTCGACGCCGGCGACTTCGCCGGCGCCACCTCCTCCGCCTCCTCCAAGCTGCTCCACGGCGGTCTGCGCTACCTGCAGACCGGCGCGGTGAAGCTGGTGGCGGAGAACCACTTCGAGCGCCGTGCGGTCTCCCGCCAGGTGGCCCCCCACCTGGCGAACCCGCTCACCTTCTACCTCCCCGTGTACAAGGGGGGCCCGCACGGCGCGGCGAAGCTCGGCGCGGGCGTCTTCGCCTACTCCGCGCTCTCCGCGTTCGGCGACGGCGTGGGCCACCTGCTCTCCCCCGCCAAGGCGGCGCAGGACGTGCCCGAGCTGCGCACCGAGAACCTCAAGGCCGTGGCCGTGTACGGCGACGACCAGATGAACGACGCCCGCATGGCGCTGATGACGGTCCGCGCGGCCGTCGAGGCGGGCGCGGTCGTCCTCAACCACGCCGAGGTCACCGGCCTGCGCTTCACCAAGGGCCGGGTCACCGGCGCCGACCTCCGCGACCGGCTGTCCGGTGAGGAGTTCGGCGTGAACGCCCGCCTGGTGCTCAACGCGACCGGCCCCTGGGTCGACCACCTGCGCCGGATGGAGGACCCGAACGCGGCGCCGTCCATCCGCCTGTCCAAGGGCGCGCACCTGGTCCTGAAGCGCACGTCCCCGTGGAAGGCGGCGCTGGCCACCCCGATCGACAAGTACCGCATCACCTTCGCCCTCCCCTGGGAGGACATGCTGCTGCTCGGCACCACCGACGAGGAGTACGAGGGCGACCCGGCGGACGTGTCCGTCAACGACAAGGACATAGCCCAGATCCTGGACGAGGCCGCGTTCTCCGTCCGGGACCAGCAGCTCCAGCGGGACCTCATCACCTACGCCTTCGCCGGCCTGCGCGTGCTGCCGGGCGGCCCCGGCGACACCGCCAAGGCCAAGCGCGAGACGGTCGTCACCGAGGGCAAGGGCGGCATGCTGTCCGTCGCGGGCGGCAAGTGGACCACCTTCCGGCACATCGGCCGTACGGTCATGCAGAAGCTGGAGGCGCTGCCGGGCCACCCGCTCGGAGACGACTTCGAGCCCATCTCCTCCCTGCCGAAGAAGCTGCCGCTGCCCGGTGTCGCCAACCCGCGCGCCGTCGCCCACCGCCTGCTGGTGGACCGCCCGGCTCCGGGCCCGCGCATGGCCGCCGACACCGCCCGGCACCTGGCCACCCACTACGGCTCCCTGGCCTTCGACATCGCCCGCCTGGCGAACGAGAACCCGGAGCTGGCCGAGCGCGTCCACCCCGACGCGCCGGAGATCTGGGCGCAGGTCGTCTGGGCCCGCGACCACGAGTGGGCCGAGACGCCGGACGACGTGCTGCGCCGCCGCACCACGCTGA
This sequence comes from Streptomyces puniciscabiei, assembly GCF_006715785.1. Classification (NCBI taxonomy): domain Bacteria; kingdom Bacillati; phylum Actinomycetota; class Actinomycetes; order Kitasatosporales; family Streptomycetaceae; genus Streptomyces; species Streptomyces puniciscabiei. The sequence continues at coordinate 5,772,282 of NZ_VFNX01000001.1, read as the reverse complement.
CCATCCGGGGCCTGGCCACGGACGATGTCCGGGCGAAGGTGCAGGACCTGCTCGACAAGAAGTAGGCCGACCTGCTCGACGAGAAGTAGGCCTCGGTGACGGCCGGTCCGCCCCCCTGACCGGGACCGGCCGTCTCCGCAGCGCCGGACCGCCGCACCGGGTCCGGACGACCGGGAGGGGCGACCCCACGCCGATGGGGCCGCCCCTCTCGCCTGCCCGGGGGGCGTTGTCAGTGCCGGGTGCTTCCATGGAGGGCATGAACAACGGGGGCATGAACAATGATCAGGCGGATCCCGCCGAACTGGTGGCGCTGCGGGAGGCCTTCGGGGTGGACGACGGCGGCGCGTCCGCCCTCGGCTGGGCGGCCGTGCACGCCTTCGAGGCGGAGCACCGCGTGGTGCTGCCCGAGCCGTACCGGACGTTCGTGGCCGAGGTGACCGACGGATCCTGCCAGGGGCCGCCGGAGTACGGGCTGGTGGGGCTGGTCGAGGGCGGCGCGAAGCAGGACCTGGCCGAGCCGTTCCCGCTCTGCGAGGCATGGCTGTGGGAGGAGGACGAGGGGCCCTACGAGGATCCGGACGCCGTCATCGAGCGGGTCGGCCGAGACGGCTCGCTCTTGCTCGGCACGGACGGCTGCGGCATGGACGGGCATCTGATCGTCACCGGTCCGCACCGGGGTCACATATGGCAGATCACCGGTGAGGGCGCGTTTCCCTTCGCGGCGGAGTTCGGGTGCACCACCGCCGGGCCCGGCTTCGCCGGCTGGGTGCGGCACTGTGCCTGCGGCAAGGAGTGGTTCGACGCACCGCCCGCATAATGGCCGCTGAGACATCCGATGTCCGGGCGACCAGGGAGGCCGGTCATGGCAGTCACCGACGAGGCGATCGAGAAGATCAAGGGCATGATCGTCTCCGGTGCGCTGCGGCCTGGGGACCGGCTGCCCAAGGAGAGCGAGCTGGCCGCCGAACTGGGCCTGTCGCGGAACTCGCTGCGGGAGGCCGTACGGGCGCTGTCGCTGATCCGGATCCTGGACGTACGGCAGGGCGACGGCACGTACGTCACCAGCCTCGATCCGCAACTGCTGCTGGAGGCGCTGAGCTTCGTCGTGGACTTCCACCGCGACGACACCGTCCTGGAGTTCCTCGCGGTGCGCAGGATCCTGGAGCCGGCCGCGACCGCGATGGCGGCCTTCCGGATCGGCGAACAGCAACTGGAGGCGCTGTCGGCCCAGTTGGACGCGCTCGGTGACGAACCGTCGGTGGAGGAGCTGGTCGCCGCGGACCTGGAGTTCCATCGCGGCATCGTGCGCGGCGCCGGCAACTCGGTGCTGTGCTCGCTGCTGGACGGCCTGTCGGGGCCGACCACACGGGCCCGGATCTGGCGGGGCCTCACCCAGGAGGACGCGGTCGGCCGCACCCTGCGCGAGCACCGGGCGATCCTGGCCGCACTGCGCGACCGGGACGCGGAGGCGGCCCGCTCCTGGGCGACCGTGCACATCGCGAGCGTGGAGCAGTGGCTGCGCAGCACCCTGTGAAACCGCTGCTCAGCACCCGGTGACAGCGGGGACACACCTGTGCGGATCCGTCCGGGCTCCCGTTGACGGGGGGTGTTCCGCGGTGGCGAACGGGGCAGTGATCCGGTCACTGGCCCACGCAAGGGGGCTGCGGGCGCCCCCGCCGGACGCCGTAAGGTTGGTGAGTCAAGCGAGGGCACGTCGGAAGGAGGCACTGGGTGATCGAGCTGGAGGGGGTTCCCGAGCTGATCGACCCAGTCATGGTGGCCGCGTTCGAGGGCTGGAACGATGCCGGCGACGCCGCCTCCACGGCGGTCGCGCATCTGGAACGCGAGTGGAAGGGCGAGGTGTTCGCGGCGCTGGACGCCGAGGACTACTACGACTTCCAGGTGAACCGGCCCACGGTGTTCATGGACGCCGGTGTGCGCAAGATCACCTGGCCGACGACAAGGTTGTCGGTGGTGCGGGTCGGCGGCGAGAAGCCGCGCGACCTGGTGCTGGTCCGCGGCATCGAGCCGTCCATGCGCTGGCGCTCGTTCTGCAACGAGCTGCTCGGCTTCGCGCACGAGCTGGGCGTGGAGCTGGTGGTCATCCTGGGCGCGCTGCTCGGTGACACCCCGCACACGCGTCCCGTGCCGGTCAGCGGCGTGACGTCAGACCCGGACCTGGCCCAGCGCATGGACCTGGAGGAGACCAAGTACGAGGGCCCGACGGGCATCGTCGGCGTCCTGCAGGAGGCGTGCACCCACGCCGGTGTCCCGGCGGTGTCGCTGTGGGCGGCCGTACCGCACTACGTCTCCCAGCCGCCCAACCCGAAGGCCACGCTGGCGCTGCTCAACCGCCTGGAGGACCTGCTGGACCTGCGGATCCCGCAGGGCGAGCTGCCGGAGGACGCGCGGGCCTGGCAGGTGGGCGTGGACCAGCTGGCCGCCGAGGACAGCGAGGTCGCCGAGTACGTGCAGACGCTGGAGGAGGCCCGGGACACCGCGGAGCTGCCGGAGGCGTCGGGCGAGGCGATCGCCCGGGAGTTCGAGCGGTATCTGCGGCGCCGGGACGTGAGCCCGCCGGGCGGGCACGCGACAGCCGACGGCGGGGACGGCGGCTCGTTCCGCAGGGACAACCCCGGCGGAAGGAGCCGGCCCCCGAAACCGCCCAGGCCGGATGCGGCCGAGGGTGACGACGAGGACGGCTCGGAGGAGTGAGGACACCGTAAGGGGCGGTTCCCAGGGGGGAACCGCCCCTTACGCGTGCGTCACACCCGCCGGAGCTAGAGCGCCACGCCCAGCAGTGCGTCGACCGCGCGCGTGACCACGCCCGGCGCGCCCGTGTCGGTGCCGCCCTGCTCCTCCTGCCGGGCCGCCCAGCGGTCCACCGCCGCGAGGGCGGCGGGGGCGTCCAGGTCGTTCGCCAGGGCCTCTCGGATGTCCTCCACCAGCGCGTCCGCGGTCGGGCCGTCCGGCCGGGAGACGGCCGCGCGCCAGCGGCCCAGGCGGGCCAGGGCGTCCTGGAGGACCTGGTCGGTCCACTCCCAGTCGGCGCGGTAGTGGTGGGAGAGGAGGGCCAGGCGGATGGCGGCGGGGTCGACGCCGTCCCGGCGGAGCTGGGAGACGAAGACCAGGTTGCCCTTGGACTTGGACATCTTCTCGCCGTGCAGGGCGACCATGCCGGCGTGGACGTAGGCCTTGGCCATGGGGAACTCGCCGGTGAGCACCTGGGCGTGCGAGGCGCCCATCTCGTGGTGCGGGAAGGCGAGGTCGGAGCCGCCGCCCTGGACGTCGAAGCCCATGCCGAGGTGGTCGAGGGCGATGGCCACGCACTCGATGTGCCAGCCGGGCCGGCCCCGGCCGAGGGAGCCGCCGTCCCAGCTGGGCTCGCCCTCACGGGCCGCCATCCACAGCATCGGGTCGACGGGGTTCTTCTTGCCCGGACGGTCCGGGTCGCCGCCGCGCTCGGCGGACAGCAGCCGCATGGCGGCCGCGTCGAGGTTGGAGACCTTGCCGAAGTTCGGGTCGGACTCGACGGAGAAGTAGATGTCGCCCTCCAGCTCGTAGGCGGCGCCGAGGTCGCGCAGCCGCTCCACGAGCGGGACGATGCCGGGTATCGCCTCCACGGCACCTATGTAGTGCTGCGGCGGGAGCATCCTGAGGGCGGTCATGTCCTCGCGGAAGAGGGCGGTCTCCTTCTCGGCGAGGGCGACCCAGTCGACGCCGTCCCGCTCCGCGCGCTCCAGGAGGGGATCGTCGACGTCGGTGACGTTCTGGACGTAGTGGACCTGCCGCTTGGTGTCGAGCCACACGCGCTGCACGAGGTCGAACGCGTTGTAGGTCGCCGCGTGCCCCAGGTGGGTCGCGTCGTACGGGGTGATGCCGCAGACGTAGATACGGGCGACGGGACCGGGGTCGAGGGTGACGAGGCCGCCGGTCGCGGTGTCGTGGATCCTCAGGTCGCGGCCCTGACCAGGCAGGGCGGGGACCTCGGAAGCGGGCCAGGCATGCATGTACATGAGCCTAACCGGCCACCAGCTGCGTATACGAACGGGATCACGGCTGATGGCCGGTTCTGCGGTCTTGTACATCCGCGGGCGATGTGCTGGCGGCGACCGTGCTCACTGCGGGGCCACGATCGTGCTCACACGGGTGGCCAGGGGATCGCGGGCCACTCACCGCTGGGCCCGGGATGCACTCCGGCGGTGAGGAGCGCCTCGACACGCGCGCGTGTGGCGTCGATCTCGGCCGGGGTGATCAGCGCGGTCAGCCGCTCGCCCAGCGGCCCGCCCAGGGCGCCCCGCAGTCCCTCGAGGACGTCGACGGCCTCGGTGGTCAGCGGCTCCCCGGCCCAGCCCCACAGCAGGGTGCGCAGCTTGTTGTCCACGTTGAAGGTGACGCCGTGGTCGATGCCGTAGAGCCGGCCGTCCGGGGTGGGCAGCAGATGGCCGCCCTTGCGGTCGGCGTTGTTGATCACCGCATCGAGGACGGAGAGCCGGCGCAGCCGCTCGTCGTCGGCGTGCACGAGGAGCGCGGTGCGGCCCTCGCCGACCTCGGCCAGGCCGATCGCCTTCCAGCCCGGTTCCGGTTCCTCCGCGTCGACCAGGGCCAGCAGTTCGGCCTCGGCCTGGACGTCGATCCACAGCTGGCACATGCCCTCGCCGTAGGGCCCGTCGCGCAGCACGGTCGGCGGGACGAGTCCCCAGCCGGTGGCCTCGGAGACCTCGAAGGCGGCCACCTCGCGGCCGGCCAGGGTGCCCTCGGGGAAGTCCCACAGCGGCCGCTCCCCGGCCACCGGCTTGTAGATGCAGGTGGCCTCCTGTCCGTCGAGGGCGATGGTGCAGAACAGCGCGGCGTTGGACGCCTCGCGGATCCGGCCGCGTACGGTCAGCTCACCCCGCGCGAGCAGCTCGGCGACGGCCGAGCCGGCTGCGGCGTCGGTGGGCGTCATGCTCCGCGGCGGTATCCGTTCTGGCGCGGACATACGTGTCCTTCCGGATCGAGCGGGAGGCTGCACAGCGGGCACGGCGGCCGCCCGGCGTTGACGACGTCGAGGGCGCGCTTGGCGAAGGCCCGGGCCTGCGCGCCGGTCAGCCGGACCCGCAGCATCGGGGGCCCGTTCTCCTCGTCCTGCAGGAGGCGCTCCTCGGCCTCGGCGAGGTCCTCCTCGGTGTCGGCGTCCAGCTCCACCAGGGCCTGCGCCTCGACGATCATGCGCTGTTCCTCGCCGTCCCAGGCCAGCGCCATGGTGCCGACGCGGAACTCCTCCTCGATGGGGGTCTCCAGCGGGGCGGTGTCGGAGATCTCGGTGGGCGCCATGGCGGGGACGGCGGCGCTGCCGCCACTGCGCCGTACGACCTCGTCGAGCAGTTCGTCCATGCGCTCGGCGAGCGCGGCCACCTGGGTCTTCTCCAGAGCCACGCTGGTCACCCGGGAGCCTGCGGTGGCCTGGAGGAAGAACGTACGGCGTCCGGGCAGTCCGACCGTGCCGGCCACGAAGCGGTCCGGCGGGTCGTAGAGGAACACCTGACGGGACACGTCCTGTCTCCATTGAGAGTGAGTGCTGAGAGTGAGTGCGGGGGGCGGGTTGGGGGTTTCAGCGGTGCGGGCCGCCTGCGGACACGCGACTGTGTGGATCGCTTCACCCTACTGCGGCCGACGATCACGGTGCGCCCGCACCACCCCCGACCGGTGCGTCGTCCTCACCAGGATCCTCGCGCGGGGCGAGCGAGGCGAAATCCCCGGTGTCGCCGAGGCGAACGAGGAACGGCCGCAGCCTGGTGTAGCGGATCGCGGTGACCGAACACGGTTCCACGGAGATCCGCTGGAACAGGTCGAGGTGGAGTCCGAGGGCGTCGGCGACCAGGGATTTGATGATGTCACCGTGGGAGCACATGAGGTAGACGGCGTCGGCGCCGTGCTCGTGCTCCACGCGCGCGTTCCACTCGCGTACGGCCTCGGCGGCGCGGGTCTGCATGGCCCGCATGGACTCGCCGCCGGGGAAGGCGGCGGCGGACGGATGGGCCTGGACGACCTCCATCAGCGGCTCGTCCTTGAGCTCGGCGAGCTTGCGGCCGGACCAGTCGCCGTAGTGGCACTCCCCGATCCGCTCGTCGGTGTGGGCGCGCAGGCCGGGGCGGGCCTGAAGCAGCGGCCGTACGGTCTCCTGGCAGCGCTCGAGGGGGCTGGTGACGACCTCGGAGATCGGCAGTGCGGCGAGCCGGGCGGGCAGCGCGGCGGCCTGGGCGGCGCCGCGCTCGTCCAGGGTGACACCTGGCGTCCATCCGGCGAGCACTCCGGAGGTGTTGGCGGTGGACCGTCCGTGCCTGACGAGGATCAGCGTGGGCATGCGGCCCAGGGTAGGCGTATCAGCACATGCACCGGAGACCGGGCGAAGGGAGAATGCGCTCCGTGATCGTCGACTGCGCCATCTATCGGCACGGGCACCGCACCGAGGGCCCGGAGGACCTGTCGGACGCGCTCACCGAGGCTCGGGCCGAGGGCGGGTTCGTGTGGATCGGTTTGTACGAGCCGTCCGAGCGGGAGTTCGACCTGGTCACCGAGGAGTTCGGGCTGCATCCGCTGGCGGTCGAGGACGCCCTGAACGCGCATCAGCGGCCGAAGCTGGAGGTGTACGACGACTCGCTGTTCATGGTGCTGAAACCGGTCGCGTACGAGACGGAGAGCGACACCGTCTCGGCCGGCGAGATCATGGTCTTCGTCGGCGACTGTTTCGTGGTCACCGTCCGCCACGGCGCGATCTCGCCGCTGGCCGCGGTACGGCGCCGGCTGGAGGAGGAGCCGGAGATGCTCGACAAGGGCCCGACCGCCGTGCTGTACGCGATCTCCGACGCCGTCGTCGACCACTATCTGGAGGTGGCGACGGAGCTGGGCACCGATCTGGAGGAGCTGGAGGCGGAGGTGTTCCGCCCGGAGGGCGGCGGCTCGCGGGGCACCGCGTCCCGGATCTACGGCTTCAAGCGGCAGATCCTGGAGTTCCGCCGGGCCACCGGCCCGCTGGCGCTGCCGCTGAACCGGCTGGCCGGCACCGGTGCGCTCGGCGGCTCGGTGCCGTTCGTGCACGACAAGGCGCGTCCGTTCTTCCGGGACGTCGGCGACCATCTGACGCGCGTGAACGAGTCCGTGGAAGCCCTGGACCGGCTGGTGTCGGACGTCCTGTCGGCGCATCTGGCGCAGATGAGCGTGCGGCAGAACGACGACATGCGGAAGATCTCCGCGTGGGCGGCGATGGCCGCGGTCCCCACGATGATCGCGGGGATCTACGGCATGAACTTCGACCACATGCCGGAGCTGCACTGGCTGTGGTCGTATCCGGCGGTGATCGCCGTGATGGCGGCTCTGGAGGTGCTGCTGTACCGCCTGTTCAAGCGTCGCGGCTGGCTGTGAGGCCCCTGGGGGCGGCTCAGGCGAACTCGGGGGCGGTGGTGGCGGGGCCGCCGAGGGGGTCGCGGCGCTCGGGCATGCGGAGGGTGACCATGCGGCGCCAGCCGGCCAGCCGCTCGTAGGCGTACAGCGCGTGGATGCCGGCCGCGAGCAGGGCGTATCGGGTCCTGGACCAGCCCAGGACCCGGCCCATGCGGGCCATCACGGCCAGGCTGACGTCCCGGTGGATGCGGATCTCGGCGAGGGCGCACTCGCGCAGGGTGCGCTGGATGAGCCGGCCGTGCCCGGCGGCGGCGAACCGCAGCAGTTCCTCGTGGGTGTAGGCGAGGTGCCTGTCCTCGTCGTCGGAGATCATGCGGACGGCCCTGCCCACCTCGGGATGGTCGGCGAAAAGCGTGAGCAGCAGCTTCATCTGCTCGGCGGCGCGCTGCTCGGTGACGCGGCTGTGGGCGAGGTAGACGATGATGTCCCGCTCGCCGAGCGGCTCGTCCCGCCTGAGCCGGTCGTGGGCGAGGCCGATGCCGTGCCGCTCCAGGAGCATCGTGTAGTCGGTCTCGGGCGGTACGGCGACCGGGGTGAGCCCGCGCTTCCTCAGCAGGGCGGTGAAGATGCGCCCGTGCTTGTCCTCGTCGGCTCCGTGCCGGGCGATCTTCGGTGCCAGGGCGCGTTCGCCCTGCGGCACCAGCGCGGCGATCCGCCCGTTCTCCCAGCCGCCCTGGGACTCCCCGCCGGCGGCGATGGAGCAGAAGAGCCGGAACGACTCGTCGTTGTCGAGGATCTCCTGGAACACACTCTTGGCCGAAAGCATGAAATGAGTCAAATGCGAGCATTTGGGGACCCGCAACAGCTGTGCACGCCCACTCGGCCGAAAGGATGACACCGGAGTCGTAACCCGGCGGCGCGCGGCGCGTTGTTCCTCACGACGGCCGTGGCGGGGAAGACCCCCGAGCCCCCACCACGGCCGCTGAAGCTCCCCGGGGCAGACCTAGGCCAGCCCGGCGCGTTCCAGGGCCTCGTGACCGGCCCGGAGGGAGGCGAGCCGCTCGTCCAGCGTGAATCCGGCCGGGGACAGGCTGAGCGTGGTGACGCCGGCGGCGGCATAGGCCCTCATCCGGTCGGCGATGCGGTCGACGGAACCCAGCAGGGTCGTCTTGTCGATGAGGTCCTGCGGGATCGCGGCGGCGGCGCCCTGCTTGTCGCCGGACAGGTACTTCTGCTGGATCTCGGCGGCTTCCTTCTCGTATCCCATGCGCTGGGCGAGCTGGTTGTAGAAGTTCTGCTTGGCGCTGCCCATGCCGCCGACGTACAGCGCCGTGTAGGGCCGGAAGGTGTCGGCGAGCCGGGCCACGTCCTTGTCGTCGCCGACGGCGATCGGCAGGGTCGGGCAGACGTCGAAACCGTCGAGGGTCTTGCCGGCCTTCTCGCGCCCGGCGCGCAGGTGCTTCAGGGTGGTCTCCTCCAGGTGGTCGGCGGCGGGGAAGATCAGCAGGGCGCCGTCGGCGATCTCACCCGTCTGCTCCAGGTTCTTCGGGCCGATGGCGGCGATGTACAGCGGGATGTGCTCGCGCTGCGGATGCACGGTCAGCTTGATCGGCTTGCCCGGGCCGCCGGGCAGCGGCAGCGTCCAGTGCTCGCCCTCGTACGTCAGCCGCTCCCGGGTCATGGCCCTGCGTACGATCTCCACGTACTCGCGGGTGCGGGCGAGCGGCTTGTCGAACCTGACGCCGTACCAGCCCTCGGAGACCTGCGGTCCGGACACCCCGAGACCGAGCCGGAAACGGCCGCCGGACAGCGAGTCGAGCGTCGCGGCGGTCATCGCGGTCATCGCGGGCTGGCGGGCCGGGATCTGGAAGATGGCCGAGCCGACGTCGATGCGCTCGGTCTGGGCGGCGACCCAGCTGAGCACGGTGGCCGCGTCCGAGCCGTAGGCCTCGGCGGCCCAGCACACGGAGAAGCCCAGCCGGTCGGCCTCCTGGGCCACGGCCAGATTGTCCCCGTCCATTCCGGCACCCCAGTAGCCGAGGTTGATCCCGAGCTGCATGGCCGATTCCCCTTACCCGTGAGTAACGTCCTTGTCGGGGTGACCTTAGCGCGGGGACGGACGCCGGGGGCAGGCACAGGGCACCCGAAAGCACCGGCCCACGGCCCGACTCCGTTGTCCACAGGCCACCCACCGCACCGGTTCTGGCCAGTAATCTCGCCCGCATGGAGCAGAGGCATCTCGGCCGTACCGGCCTGCGCGTGTCCCGGATCGGACTCGGCACCCTCACCTGGGGCCGGGACACCGACGAGCACGACGCCGCGGACATGCTGAAGGCGTTCTGGGAGGCCGGCGGCACCCTCGTCGACACCGCGGACGTGTACGGCAACGGCGAGGCGGAGTACCTGCTCGGGCAGCTGATGGACGGCCTGGTGCCGCGCCGGGACCTGGTGATCTCCACCAAGGCGGGCAGCGTTCCCGACCCCGACCGCCGTTTCGACGGCTCCCGCGGTCATCTGCTCGCCGCCCTCGACGCCTCCCTGGCCCGCCTGGGCACGGACTACGTCGACGTGTGGCACATCCACGCCTTCGACCCCGGGACCCCGCTGGAGGAGACCCTCCAGGCCCTGGACATAGCGGTCAGCAGCGGCCGCGCCCGGTACGCGGGCGTCTCCAACTTCTGCGGCTGGCAGCTCGCCAAGGCCGCCACCTGGCAGCTCGCGGCGCCGGGCATCCGCACCCGCCTGGCCAGCACGCAGATGGAGTACTCACTGCTGCAGCGGGGCGTGGAGCGGGAGGTGCTGCCCGCCGCGCTGGACCTCGGCGTCGGCCTGCTGCCCTCCTCCCCGCTCGGCCGGGGCGTGCTGACCGGCAAGTACCGGCACGCCACTCCCCCGGACTCGCGCGGCGCCTCCGAGCATCTCGCGCCGTTCGTGGAGCCGTACCTGGACGACACGGCGACCCGCATCGTGGACGCGGTCACGACGGCCGCCGACGGGCTCGCCGTCACCGCGCTCCAGGTGGCCCTCGCCTGGGTCCGGGACCGGCCCGGCGTGGCCGCGCCGATCGTCGGTGCGCGCAACGCGCAGCAGCTCACGGCGGCATTGTCAGTGGAGGCCCTTAGTCTTCCTGACGAGATCTGCCGGGCGCTGGACGATGTGTCGGCGCCCGTGCACCGCTATCCCGATCACGACTGGAGCACGCTGTGAGCACGGAGCCGGAGACCACGGAGGAAGCCGGGCCGGGGACGCCGGACAGCCCGGAGGCCGCGGGTCAGGACGCGGCGCGCGAGGACGGCCGTGCGGACGCCAGGGGTGCGGCGCAGCAGGCCGGGAAGGCCGGCGGTGGCGGCGCCGCGGGCGGTCCCACCGGTGCCGGGGGTGAGGGCGCCGCGGAGGCGACGGGCTCGGGCGGCACCGAGGGCGAAGCCGCGGGCGGCACCCTGCAGCCCGGGGCCGGAGGCGAACATGCCGACTCCGCGCAGCCGTCCGAGGCCGAGGGCGAAGGCGAGGGCGAGAGCGAAGGCGGCGGCGAGAGCGAAGGCTCTGACTCCAGTCAGTTGTCCGAGGCCGAGGCGGAGTTGGCCGCGCAGCGGCTCGAGCGGGAGCGGATCGAGCGGCGCAAGGCCGAGAAGAGGGGCCCCGTCGAGAGCGGCGCCAAGCTCAGCGGCAAGGCGGCCGACCTGCTCGCGGCGGTGCGGGCGGTGGAGAGCGGCGAGAAGCCGGTGGCCACGGTGTTCGCCGAGCCCGCGCCGGCGCCGCGCCGCCCGGCCCCGGAGCCCGTACGCCGGCCGCAGCCCGCGCCCGCCCCGGCCGCCGTCGCGGCCACCGCCCCGGCACCCGAGACGGTGGACGGCGTCCGCCGGGTGCTGGCCGAGGGCGGTGCGCCCGAGACCCTGGCTGCCCAGGTGGCCGCGGCACTCGGCGAGGGCGCCGGCGCGGCGCTGCGCGAGGACCCCTGGCAGCTGCTGCGAATCAGCGGCGTACGGCCCGACCAGGCCGACGGCTTCGCCCGGGCCCTGCTCGGCGCGGCCTGCGGCCCGGGCGACGAGCGGCGGGCTCGCGCCATCACCGTCTGGCTGCTGGAGCAGGCGGCCCTGGCCGGGCACACCGCGCTGGAACTGCCCACGCTCGCCTCGGCACTGGGCAAGCAGGGCGTGCCCGACCCGGACGCGGCGGTGCAGAGCACGCTCGCCGAGGGCGAGGCGCTGGCGTTCCAGGACGCGTTGGAGGAACCGGGAGCCGCCGCGCCGCAGACGGCTCAGGAGGACGAGGGCGAGGACGCGGAGGAGCGGCCGGTCAGGGTCCTCGTCGGCCTGGAGCGGTACGCACTGGCCGAGGAGAGCCTCGCCGACGGCCTGGCCCGGCTGGTCAACTCGCTGCCCAAGGAGACCGAGCAGGCCTGGCAGGCGGCGGCCGACGGCGTCTCGGGAGGCGCGGCCGAGCTGGTCCGCGCGGTCGCCGGGCACGGCCTGGTGCTGCACACCGGCGGGGAGGCGGCCCGCGCCGAACCGGCCGCCCTGCTCGGTGCCGCCCGCACCGCGGGACTGCGGGCCTTCGCCGTCTGCCACACGCCCGACGGCCGCCACCGCCTCGCCGCCCTGCTGGGCCCGGACCCGGCGGAACACGGCGTGGGCACGGTCGCCGGCCTGCTGTCCGGCGCCGAGGGACCCGGCCGGGACGCGGACGGCGCGCTGGACCTGGACCTGCTGATCGTGCTGGACGCGCCGCAGCTCGACGTGGAGAGCGCCGCGATGCTGGTGGAGTCGCTGCCCGACGGGGCCCGGCTGGTGCTCAGCGGCGACCCGGCTCTGCTGTGGTCGGCCGGACCGGGGCGGGTCTTCGCCGACCTGCTCGCCGCCCGGGTCTGCCCGCAGCTGGCCTCCCGCCTGCCCGACCCGGGCCCGATCGGCGAGCTGGTGTCCGGCATCGGCATCGGCGAGCTGAACCAGGTCGCCGCTCCGGGCAAGGAGGTCGTCATCGTCCCGGTGCGGGACGCGGGCGAGGCCGTGCACCGGACCGTCCAGCTGGTCGCCGACTCGGTGCCGCGGGCGATCGGTGTCCCGGCCGACCAGACCGTGGTGATCAGCCCCGGGCACGGCGGCGCCGCGGGCACCCGCGCCCTCAACTCCGCGCTGAAGGAGCGCCTCAACCCGGGCCCGGGCCGCTTCGGCGGCTTCGACCCCGGCGACCGGATCGCCTACTCCCCCGCTCCGGGGCGTACGGTGCCGGGCGTGGTGGTGAAGGCCGACGCGGAGGGGCTGCACCTGTCGTGCGCGGGCGCCCCGGTGGTCGTACCGCGCGAGCAGGTGGAGGGGGCCGTACGGCACGGCTGGGCGCTGACCGCACACCAGGCGGTGGGCGCCCGCTGGCCGGCGGCGGTCGTCGTGCTGCCCGGCGACGCCGCGCAGGCGCTCAGCAGACCCTGGGTGTACACGGCCTTCGGCCGGGCGGAGCGGCATCTGTCCGTGGTCCACGGCGTGGAACAGGCCCTGCCGAAGGCGGTGGCCCAGACGCGGGCCAAGCCCCGCACGACCCGGTTGCAGACGCTGCTGCGCACACAGGTGCCGGCGAGCTGATCTTCCCTGCGCCGCGCGCCCTGTTTCCCGGGGCGCACCCTGTTTCGGCCGCGCAGGCCGTCTCCTTCGCAACGGCGATCAGCCATGACGGCGGAGATCGGCGGTGCCGTACCGGCCTCAGGCCGGCCCCACGGCACCGCCGGCCGGCCTCACCTCTCGGCGCCCTCGACCTCGACCCCGTCCTCGACCTCGTCCACGTCCTCGTCCGCGTCCTCCGCCTCGTCCTCGACGAACTCGAGATCGTCCTCCTCGTCGGACTCGTCCTCCTCGTCGAAGACGGCGCTGACGTCGAACCGGCACACCACACCCTGCGCATCGATGTGCTCGAACGGCGCCTCCAGCCACTCCCCCGCCTCGGGTGCCTCGTCCGCCGCGGTCACCCAGAGCGTGGAGTCGCCCTCCTCCAGGCCGAACTCCTTGTGCCGGGAGGCGATCTCGTCCGGTTCGAACTCGCCGAACAGGATGCCCAGCGCGCCCGGAACCGTGGCGGCGGCGTCCTCGGTCAGGCCGCCCGCGGCCTCGTACTCCGCCGCCTCGACCCGCTGGGCCTGCGCCAGCAGGCGCTGGGGTTCCACCACGGCGTAGTCGCGGCGGATCAGCACGCTGATCGCGTTCGGTTCCTCGGGGCCCGCGTACGGCGGCAGCTCCTCCGCACCGGGGATCTCGAAGGGCGTGACCTCGTCGTAGCGGTCGTAGAGCAGCTCGTCGTACACCTCGGCGGCCGCGGCCAGCTGGTTGAACGCCTCCAGGACGGCCGGGTCGTCCTCACCCGACCTGCGTTCGACCGCGGCCAGATGACGGTCGAGCGCGGTCTTGACGGCCTCGGCGGCGGCGCGTACCTCGGCAGCGGTGGGCTGCGCAGCATCAGACATAGTGCAGACGCTATCCGTACCGGGCCCCAGCCCGCACAATAGATGCGATGCCGGAATACGAATTTGTCGACGTGTACGTGCCTCGCGGGGTGTCCCGCAAGGAGGCCACGCGTCTGCTGACGGACCATGCCGAGTACGGACACTGGGAGTTGGACCGACTGAGCCTGCTGCGCGACGGCAGCCGCAGGGTGCGGTTGCGCCGGCGGATCATCCGCCAGGTGCGTGCCACGTGGTGAGGCGGCACATCTGAACGAAAGCGGGCCCCGCCGCCTTGGCCGGGCCCGCTCCGTCTGCCGCGCCGTACGGCACCGGGAGGTGCCGCGGGTCAGGCCGTGGCCCGCGCCTTGCGGTAGAGCACCGCGCCGGCGAGCAGCGCGCCCGCGCCGACCGGCAGCGCGAGACCCACCGGCAGATCGCTGCCGGTGTGTGCGAGCTGGCCTCCGGTCAGGGAGTGGCCGGAGCGACCGCCCTGCTGGTGGACCTGGCTCGGCCCATGGGGCCCCTGAGGCGTGTGGCCGCCGTGGCCGGGCGGCGTCGCCGGGCTTCCGGGGTGACCCGGGTGTCCCGGGTGACCGGGGTGACCCGGATGACCCGGCTGTCCGGGGTGACCCGGCTGTCCGGGGTGACCCGGCTGTCCGGGCGGGTTGCCGTGACCGCCGCCCGGTGGCCGGCTGTGGTCGCCGCCACCGTTGCCGCAGTCGTTGCCCGCGGCGTCGTTGCCGACTCCGATCACGTTCACGCTGTTGCCGCATACGTTCACCGGGACGTCGATCGGCACCTGCACCGTGTTGCCGGAACCGACGCCCGGCGAATCGCTGCTGTGGCCGCCCGCGTGCGAGCCGCCGGAGCCGCCATGACCGCCCGAGGCACCGCCGTGGTTGACGCACGTGTTGCCCGCGGCCGGATTGTGCAGCCCGACGACGTTCACGCTGTTGCCGCATACGTTCACCGGGGCGTCGATCGGCGCCTGGACCGTGTTGCCGGAACCGACGCCCGGCGAGCCGCTGCTGTGGCCGCCCGCGTGCGAGCCGCCGGAGCCGCCATGACCGCCCGAGGCACCGCCGTGGTTGGCACACGTGTTGCCCGCGGCCGGGTTGAGCAGCCCGACGACGTTCACGGTGTTGCCGCATACGTTCACCGGCACGTGGACCGGCGCCTGCACGGTGTTGCCGGACAGTACGCCGGGCGAGCCGACGGCGGCGCCGGACGCGCCCGCGTCGGCGTGGGCATAGCCGCTCGCGGCGGCGATCACACCGGTGGCCGCCGCCATTGTCATCAGGCCCTTGCGGGTGCCGTGTCGCATTCTGATTTTCCCCTGCCTTCGATCCTGCTGTGCCTCGCGAGCGCGTGGCGACCCTGGCGGATCGCTCCCGCGCGCAATAGGCCGGTCGGCCCCGGAGCGCATGGCACGCGCTCCGGGGCCGACGGCTCGAAAATGACGCCCCCCTCAGGAGGTCGCCGTCACTTGTTGATGCAGGTGTTGCCGAAGGCGGGGTTCAGGAGCCCGATCACGTTGACCGTGTTGCCGCAGACGTTCACCGGGACGTGCACGGGCACCTGAACGACGTTGCCGGAGACGACACCCGGGGAGTGCACGGCGGCACCCTGGGCTCCGGCGTCGGCGACAGCGAGGCCCGCGCCCGCGAGAACCAGCCCACCGGTGGCAGCCGCAGCAGCGACGACCTTCTTGATCATTATTCCTCCTTGTTGGCAAAGCGACCCCAAGGTGCGGAGTCACATCACCTGTAACGAGGAGGAACTAATGAAGCTACGAACCGATCGTCGCATTCACCCGTTCCAGTCGATCTCGTACGAGCGGCCGAATATCCGGGTCATCTCGGCCCAGAGCGTCACGACGCGTCGATGAACCGGTCCAGGACGCGGACGCCGAACCGCAGGCCGTCCACCGGCACCCGCTCGTCCACGCCGTGGAACATGCCGGCGAAGTCCAGCTCCGGCGGCAGCTTCAGCGGGGCGAAGCCGAAGCCGCGGATGCCGAGGTCGTCGAAGGACTTGGCGTCGGTGCCGCCGGAGAGCATGTAGGGGATCGCCTTGGCGGTGGGGTCCTCGGCGAGCAGCGCGGACTGCATGGCCTCCACCAGGGCGCCGTCGAAGCTGGTCTCGACGGCCTTGTCGGCGTGCACGTCCTCGCGTCGCACGTGGGGCCCGAGCAGCCGGTCGAGGTCGCTGAGGAACTCCTCCTCGTGGCCCGGCAGGAAGCGTCCGTCGATGTGCGCGGTGGCCTGGCCCGGGATGACGTTGACCTTGTAACCGGCGTTCAGCTGGGTCGGGTTGGCGGTGTTGCTCAGGGTCGCGCCGATCAGCTTGGCGATGCCGCCGAGCTTGGCCAGGGTGGACTCCATGTCCTCCGGGTCCAGCTCGGTCCCGAGGGCGTCGCCCAGTTCGTCGAGGAAGGCCCGGGTGGTCTTGGTGACCCGCACCGGCCACTTGTGCCGGCCGACCCGGGCCACGGCCTCGGACAGTTCGGTGATGGCGTTGTCGCGGTGGATCATCGAGCCGTGCCCGGCGGTGCCGGCCACGGTCAGCTTCATCCAGTGCATGCCCTTCTCGGCCGTCTGGATCAGATAGAGCCGGCGCTGCTCGCTGACGGTGAAGGAGAAGCCGCCGACCTCGCTGATCGCCTCGGTGACGCCCTCGAACAGCTCGGGGTGGTGGTCGACCAGGTGGCGGGCGCCGTAGGTGCCGCCGGCCTCCTCGTCGGCGAGGAAGGCGACCACGATGTCCCGCGGGGGCCGCCGCCCGCTCCTGAGCCGGTCGCGCACGACCGCCAGGGTCATGGCGTCCATGTCCTTCATGTCGACGGCCCCGCGCCCCCACACGCACCCGTCGGCGATCTCGCCGGAGAACGGGTCGTGGGTCCAGTCGGCGGCGTTGGCCGGTACGACGTCCAGGTGGCCGTGGATCAGCAGCGCGGGCCGGGACGGGTCCTCCCCCTCGATGCGGGCCACCGTCGAGGCGCGGCCGGGGTGCGACTCGAAGATCTTCGGTTCGAGTCCGACCTCGGCGAGCTTCTCCGCGGCCCACTCGGCGGCCGCCCGCTCGCCGGGGCCGGAGTGGTCGCCGTAGTTGCTGGTGTCGAACCGGATCAGCTCGCGGCAGAGGTCCACGACCTCGTCCTCGCCGGTGACGCTCCTGGCCGTGTCCGTCTCGCTCACGTGCTTCCTCCCGCGCTGTCGCTGCTGGTGGTCCTCCTCATCCTCCCTCTCCCCCGTCCGCCGCCCAAGACCGGTCCCGGCCCGTCACACGCCGTTCACGTGCGCCGGGCTCCGGCGGGGGGGTGATCGGCCACCCCCGAAAGCCTGGTAATGTTTCCTTCGTCGCCGCGAGGGAAACCCCGCCGAAAGGGATTCCGGAGCACGACAGACACCTTGTCCGGGTGGCGGAATGGCAGACGCGCTAGCTTGAGGTGCTAGTGCCCTTTATCGGGCGTGGGGGTTCAAGTCCCCCCTCGGACACCAGCAAGGCCCCTGCTCAGCAGGGGCCTTTTGCTTCTCCCCTCGGCCGGGTTCCACACTTGTGGGGTGGCCCGGCCCAATGACGAGGTCGAGGCGCTCCTGCGGGAGTACGCGGACCTCATCGCGATCACTGGAGGCGACGCGTTCAAGGCGCGCGCCTACGAGAAGGCGGCGCGTGCCATCGGCGGGTATCCGGCCGACATCTCCAAGCTGGACGAGGACGGCCTGAAGGAGATCCCGAACGTCGGGAGGTCGATCGCCGACAAGGTGGCCGAGTACCTGCGCACGGGGAAGATGGCGGTGGTCGAGGAGCGCCGGGCGAAGATCCCCGCCGGGGTGCGGGAGCTGATCACGATCCCCACCCTGGGCCCGAAGAAGGCGCTGCGGCTCTACGAGGACCTGCACATCTCGTCGGTGAACGAGCTGACCGCGGCGATCGAGGCGGACGCGCTGGCCGATCTGAAGGGCTTCGGCGAGAAGACGCAGGAGAACATCCGGCACGGCATCGAGCTGCTGCAGCGGGCGGGCGCCCGGGTGCCGCTGTCGCTGGCCCTGGACACGGCCGAGGAGGTCGTCGCCGAGCTGTCCGGGGTGACCGGGTGCAAGCGGTGCTCGTACGCCGGCTCGCTGCGCCGGATGCGGGAGACCGTCGGGGACCTGGACGTCATCGTCGCGGCGAGGAAGTCCGAGCCGTTCATGGCGGCGCTGTGCGAGCTGCCGGCCACCGCGGAGGTCGTCGCACGGGGCTCGAAGAAGACGTCGATCCGCACGGTCAAGGGGCTCCAGGTCGATCTGCGGGTGCTGCCGCCGGAGTCGTGGGGCGCCGGGATGCAGTACTTCACCGGCTCGAAGGCGCACAACATCCGTACCCGTACCATCGCCGTGCATCTGGGGCTGAAGCTGTCCGAGTACGGCCTGTTCGACGCCGAGAGCGGGAACTCGCTGGCCTCCCGCACTGAGGAGGAGGTGTACGCCCGGCTCGGGCTGCCGTGGATCACACCGACGCTGCGGGAGGACCGCGGGGAGATCGAGGCGGCCCTGCACGGCGAGTTGCCCGAGGTGGTGACCGAGAAGGATGTCCGGGGCGACCTGCACACCCACACCGATCTCACCGACGGGCTGGCCCCGCTGGAGGAGATGGTGGCGGCGGCCGCCGAACGCGGGTACGCGTACTACGCGGTGACCGATCACGCGCCCAACCTGTACATGCAGCGCATGACCGACGAGAAGGTCCTCGCCCAGCGGGAGCGGCTGCGGGAGCTGGACGGCACCCACCACCGGATGCGGCTGCTGCACGGCACGGAGCTCAACATCGACCCGGACGGCGGGGTGGACTGGCCCCAGGACTTCCTGGCCGGTTTCGACCTCTGCGTGGCCTCGCTGCACTCCCACTTCGACCTGGACCGCAGGGCCATGACCCGGCGGCTGGTCCGGGCCTGCGAGAACCCGTACGTCAACATCATCGGGCACCCGACGACCCGGCTGATCGGCAAGCGGGCGGGCGTCGACGCCGACTGGGACGAGGTGTTCGCGGCCTGCGCGCGCACCGGCACCGCGCTGGAGGTCAACGCCCAGCCGGACCGTCTCGACCTGTGCGACAAGGACATCCTGCGGGCCAGGGAGCACGGCGTGAAGTTCGCCGTGAACACCGACGCGCACTCCGTGCCGCACCTCGGGCAGTTGCGTTACGGCGTCGGCACGGCGGAGCGGGGCTGGCTCGGCCGGGACGACGTGATCAACACCTGGCCGCTGACGAGGCTGCGGCGGTTCCTGCGCAAGGGCAGGTGAAGGGCGTCACTCTCGGCCCGGGGTCACTCCCGGTCCAGCCACAGGGGGGACAGGTCCTCCTCGGTGTCGGCCGCTCCCACGGCCTTCATGTCGCCGTCGGCGGCGCGCAGCAGGATCCGGCCCATGGCGATCAGGGCGCGTCCGGCGGCGAGTTCGTCGCCTATTTCCGGTACATCGGGGTCGTACGGGTTGCGGCGGGCCTCCGCGTGGCTCTCCAGGACGTTGTCGCCGGTGTCGAGGACGATCCGGGCGGTGGTGTCCGGGTCGTGCTCGGAGAGGTACAGGTTCAGCCGCCACTCCTTGACGGCCGGAGGACGGCTGGTCGCGGGTCGGGTCATGGTCCGCCTCCCTGGGCTGCACTGCCCTTCCACTGTGCACCCCGCCCGCGACGGACGCCTCCCCTGCTCCGGGCACAATGTGGGCCATGACCTCGCGCACCTGTCCCTGTGGACTCCCCCAGCCCTACGACGCCTGCTGTGGCCGTTTCCACGCGGGAGCCGCGAGCGCGCCGACCGCCGAGCTGCTGATGCGGTCGCGGTACAGCGCGTTCGTGAAGGGGGACGCGGGGTATCTGCTGCGCACCTGGCATCCGCGGACCCGGCCCGCGCGGCTGGAGCTCGACCCGGAGATGCGGTGGACGGGGCTGGAGATCCTGGACGCCACCGACGGGTCCGCCTTCCACAGCACCGGTACGGTGACGTTCCGCGCCTCCTACCGGGGCGGCTCGCTGCACGAGCGGAGCCGGTTCGAGCGGGTCGACGGGGCCTGGGTGTACGTGGACGGGGACTTCTTGGAATAGACCCGTTGGAACAGCCCCGCTCAGGGCGCGAGGATGTCCAGTTCCTGCAGGGCGCCCACGGTGATCTCCCTGGTCAGCTGCTCGGCGCGGGTCGCGTCGCCCGCCCGGACCGCCTCCGCCACCTGGACGTGCAGGGTGACCGCCGCCGGGTCGGGGTCCTCGAACATGACCTCGTGATGGGTGCGGCCGGCCAGGACCTCCGCGACGACGTCGCCGAGCCGGGCGAACATCTCGTTGCCCGAGGAGCTGAGGATGACCCGGTGGAAGGCGATGTCGTGGACCAGGTACTCCTCCAGTTTGTGGCCGCGCGAGTTGGCCACCATGCCGAGTGCGCACTCGGTGAGTTCGGCGCACTGCTCCGCCGTGGCGTGCGTGGCGGCGAGCCCGGCCGCGACCGGTTCGACCGCGGAGCGCAGCACGGTCAGCGAGCGCAGCTGGTGCGGGCGGTCGGCGCCGGCCAGCCGCCAGCGGATGACCTGCGGGTCGTAGACGTTCCACTCGGACTTGGGGCGGACCGTCACGCCCACTCTGCGGCGGGACTCGACCAGGTGCATGGATTCGAGGACCCGGACCGCTTCCCGCATCACGGAGCGTGACACCTCGAAGTGCTGTGCCAGCTCGTCGGTGCGCAGCACGCTGCCCGGCGGGTACTCGCCCGCGGTGATCGCGGGGCCGAGGGTGTCCAGTACATGGCCGTGCAGGCCCCGGCCCGGTGTGGTCATGCAGTCAGCGTACGGCGTGGATCACCGACGGAAAAAGTCAGACTTATATGTCACAGACTCTTGAATTCGTCGTACCTAATGGGTTTCAGTGTGGCGACGCCGCCGTGGCGTCGGATGTCGAGGAAGACAGCGAGGCAGTGATGCGAACCCCCCAGGTCGTCGTCGTGATGGGCGTCGCGGGGACGGGCAAGACCACGATCGGTCCCTTGCTCGCCGCGCGGCTGGGCGTCCCGTACGGCGAGGGCGACGACTTCCACCCGCAGGCCAACATCGACAAGATGTCGGCCGGGATCCCGCTCGACGACAACGACCGGTGGCCCTGGCTGGACGCCATCGGCCACTGGGCGCACGGGCGGGCCGGACTGGGCGGGGTGGTCAGCAGCTCGGCGCTGAAGCGGGCGTACCGCGACCGGCTTCGGGCCGCCGCTCCCGGAGTGGTGTTCGTGCACCTCACCGGGGACCGGAAGCTGATCGAGGACCGGATGAGGCAGCGGCAGGGGCACTTCATGCCGACCGCGCTGCTGGACTCCCAGTTCGCCACGCTGCAGCCCCTGGAGCCGGACGAGGCGGGAGTCGCCGTGGACGTCAACGGCAGCCCCCAGGAGATCACCGAGCGTGCCGTGAAGGCACTCGAGGCGCTTCCCGACACCACCGCGTAGCACTCACCCCCGTCCCCCGTAACGCAAGGGAACCCCCGTGACCAGACTCAGCGTCGAGATGCTGGCAGCGGACGCGCCTCCGCCGATCACCTCCGCCGGACACGCCCAGCTGGGCATCGCCGTCCTGGTGGGCATCGCCGTGATCGTCCTGCTCATCACCAAGTTCAAGCTCCATGCCTTCCTGGCGCTGACCATCGGGTCACTGGCGCTCGGGGCGGCCGCCGGAGCGCCGCTCGACAAGGCCATCACCAGCTTCACCACCGGGCTCGGCACCACGGTGGCCGGCGTGGGCGTCCTGATCGCGCTCGGGGCGATCCTGGGCAAGCTCCTCGCCGACTCCGGTGGCGCCGACCAGATCGTCGACACGATCCTGGCCAAGGCCGGCGGGCGGGCGATGCCCTGGGCGATGGTGCTGATCGCCTCCGTGATCGGCCTGCCGCTGTTCTTCGAGGTCGGCATCGTGCTGCTGATCCCGGTCGTGCTCATGGTCGCCAAGCGCGGCAACTACTCCCTGATGCGCATCGGGATCCCGGCGCTGGCCGGTCTGTCCGTGATGCACGGCCTGATCCCGCCGCACCCCGGCCCGCTGGTCGCGATCGACGCGCTGCACGCCAACCTGGGCGTGACCCTGGCGTTCGGCATCCTGGTCGCCATACCGTCGGTGATCGTCGCGGGTCCGCTGTTCTCCAAGGTCGCTGCCCGCTGGGTCGACGTCCAGGCCCCCGACCGGATGCTGCCCCAGCGCCCCTCGGAGGAGCTGCAGCGCCGTCCGGGCTTCGGCGCGACGCTCTCCACGGTGCTGCTGCCGGTGGTGCTGATGCTGCTCAAGGCGCTGGTGGACATCGTCGTCGACGACCCGGCGAACACGACCCAGCGCGTCTTCGACGTCATCGGTTCCCCGCTGATCGCCCTGCTCGCCGCCGTGCTCGTCGGCTTCTTCACGCTGGGCCGGCCCGCCGGGTTCAGCAAGGAGCGGCTGCAGCAGACCGTCGAGAAGGGCCTGATGCCGATCGCCGGCATCCTGCTGATCGTCGGCGCGGGCGGCGGCTTCAAGCAGACGCTGATCGACTCCGGCGTGGGCCAGATGATCCTGGACATCTCCAGGAACTGGTCGATCCCGGCCGTGCTGCTGGCCTGGCTGATCGCGGTGGTGATCCGGCTGGCGACCGGCTCGGCGACGGTGGCGACGGTCTCCGCGGCCGGACTGGTCGCGCCGCTCGCGGCCGGCACGTCGACCACCCACACCGCCCTCCTCGTCCTGGCGATCGGCGCCGGCTCGCTCTTCTTCAGCTTCGTCAACGACGCCGGCTTCTGGCTGGTGAAGGAGTACTTCGGGCTGAGTGTCGGGCAGACCGTGAAGACCTGGTCGATCATGGAGACGATCCTCTCGGTGGTCGCCGGCGGCCTGGTCCTGCTGCTCTCACTGATCATCTAGGGGTACGGGCATGAGTCACCCGCTCTTCGACGTCAGCGGCCGCACCGCCCTGGTCACGGGCGCCGGCCGGGGCATAGGCCTCGCGCTGGCCCGGGGCCTGGCCGAGGCCGGCTGCACGGTGGTCCTCAACGGGCGCGACCCGGACCGGCTGGCCGAGGCGGCCTCGGGACTGCCCGGGGACCGGATCCACACGGCGGTGTTCGACGTGACCGACGCACCGGCCGTGGCCGCCGGGATCGCGGACGTCGAGGAGCGGGTGGGCCCGCTCGACATCCTCGTCAACAACGCGGGCATGCAACTGCGCGCTCCGCTGCTGGAGTTCGCCGAGGCCGACTGGCACCGGATCCTGGACACCAACCTCACCAGCGCGTTCCTCGTCGGCCGCGAGGCCGCCCGGTGGATGACGGAACGCGGCCACGGCAAGATCGTCAACGTCTGTTCGCTGCAGAGCGAGGTCGTACGGCCCGGTATCGCGCCGTACGCGGCGACCAAGGGCGCACTGAAGATGCTCACCAAGGGCATGTGTGCCGACTGGGGGCCGTACGGCGTCCAGGTCAACGGCATCGGACCCGGCTACATCGAGACCGAGCTGACCCGGCCGCTGGTGGAGGACGAGGAGTTCAGCGCCTGGGTCCGCCGGCGCACCCCGGCGGGCCGCTGGGGCCGTACCGAGGACCTGGTGGGCGCGTTGCTCTTCCTCGCCTCGCCGGCCTCCGACTTCATGGGCGGCCAGATCCTGTACGTAGACGGTGGCATGACGAGCGTCCTGTGAAAGGGGCTGCGGCGATGCTGGGTTGTGTGATCCACGGCGCGGGCGAGCTGCGGCTGGCGGAGCTGCCGGCGCCCGAACCCGGGCCCGGCGAGGTCCTGGTGGCCGTCCGTTACGGCGGGGTGTGCGGCTCCGATCTGCACTACTGGCGGCACGGCGGGGTCGGGGACTTCCGGCTCCGGGAGCCGCTGCTGCTCGGGCACGAGGTGGTGGGCACGGTGGTGTCCTACGGCGCCGGGGCCACGGGTCCCGCGCCGGGTACGGCCGTCGCCGTGCACCCCGCCACCCCGTGCGGGCGCTGCCCGGAGTGCGCCGACGGGCGGGCGAACGTGTGCCGCGACACCCGGTATCTGGGCAGCGCGGCCCGCTTTCCGCACGTCCAGGGCGGTTTCGCGGAGCGGATCGCGGTACAGGCCGGGCAGGTGCGGGCGCTGCCGGAGGGACTCGGGCTGCGGCGGGCCGCCCTCGCCGAGCCGCTGTCGGTGGCGCTGCACGCGGTGCGGCGGGCCGGGGACGTGTCCGGGGCCCATGTGCTGGTGACCGGCGCGGGGCCGATCGGGTGCCTGGTCGTCGCGGCGGCGAAGGCGGCCGGCGCGGCGCGGGTGACGGTGACGGACCTGGTGCCTCAGGCGCTGGGTCACGCCGCCGTGGCCGGGGCGGACACGCTCGTACGGGCCGACGATCCGGATGATCCCGGGTGGCCCGGGGAGGTGGACGTGGCCGTGGAGGCGTCGGGGGTCGCGGCCGGGCTGGACACGTGTCTGCGGCTGGTGCGGCGCGGAGGTGTCGTCGTACAGCTCGGGATGCTGCCGCCCGGGCAGTCGCCGTTCGCCGGGAATCTGCTGGTGAGCCGGGAGATCGAGCTGCGGGGGGCGTTCCGGTTCGGCGCCGAGTTCGGCCACGCGCTGGAACTGCTGGCCGGGCGGGGGGAGTTCGACGGGCTGGTCAGTGCGGTGGTTCCGCTGCGGGACGCCGAGGCGGGGTTTGCGCTGGCCGCCGACCGAAGCCGGTCCTGCAAGGTGTTGCTGGACTTCGCGCACTAACCACGCCACAGGGGGTGTTCCCGTTTCGCCCACTCCGCGCTCACCGTCCCCGTGCGCAGGCCCCGTCTCGCCTCCGGGTCGCCCAGGGCCATGCCGATGTGGCCGGCCAGGACCACGCCGATGGTCAGGGCGAGCCAGTCGTGGACGAAGGTCGCCGAGGTGCGCCACATCAGCGGGGCGAGGTGGGTGAACCACATCAGCAGACCGGTGCCGAGCATGACCAGGGTGGCGCCGGCGATCCAGGCGGCGTAGATCTTCTGGCCGGCGTTGAACTTGCCGGCCGGACGGGAGGAACGGCGTTTGTCGCGGACGAGCGCCGCGCGCAGCCAGAGCCGGTCGTGCGGGCCGAAGCGGTTGAGGAAGCGCAGGTCGGCCCGGAAGGCGCGGGAGGCGAGGCCCAGCAGGACCGGGACGGGGAGGGCCACGCCGGCGCACTCGTGGATCCGGACGACCAGTTCCCGGCGGCCGACCATGACCGCCAGCTGCGGGATGTAGAGGACGGCCGCCGTGGCCACACAGATCCCCATCAGTGCGGCCGTGGTGCGGTGCACCCAGCGTTGGGCCGGGCCGAAGCGGCGGACACGGGTGCCGGGCGGGGCCGGGGTGTCAGCTCGTAGGCTCATCGGTGCGTCCGTTCGAGCGGCCGACCCAGGCGTCGACGTCGTACCCGAGCTTCTCCCAGTAGCCGGGCTCGACCCGGTCGGTGACCGTGATCCCGGACAGCCACTTGGCCGACTTGTAGAAGTACATGGGGGCGACGTAGAGGCGGACCGGGCCGCCGTGGTCGTGGGAGATGTCCTTGTCCTGCATGCGCAGGGCCACCAGGACGTCCGGACGGCGGGCCTGGGCGAGGGTGAGGCTCTCGGTGTAGGTGCCGTCGAAGCAGGTGAAGTGGATCGCCCTGGCGGTGGGGCGGACGCCGGCCGCGTCCAGCAGGTCGGAGAGGCGGACGCCCTCGAAGGGGGTGCCGGGGACCCGCCAGCCGGTGACGCACTGGACGTCCTTGACCAGCCGCGTCTGCGGCAGGGCGCGCAGGTCGGCCAGGCTGTAGGTGCGCGGGCGGTCGACCAGGCCGCCGATCTTCAGGTGGTAGTCGGTGGCGTTCAGGTGCGGCACCGAGGCGGCGACGGAGTAGTAGCGGAAGCCGCCGCCGTTGGGCAGCAGGCCGGTCAGGCCCGTGGGGTCCTTGCCGGCGACCGAGCCGAGGAAGCCCTCCAGGCCGCGTTGCAGCGTGGGCGCGGCGACCACGCCGAGCGCGCCCAGGCCGAGGGTGCCGAGGAAGACGCGGCGGCCGACGGGTTTGCCGCCCTGCTCCTCGGATTGTTCAGAGTTCACTCATTCATTCGAGCACTCGGGGCCCCGCGGGGCCAGGGAATCGGGTCACTGGTCAGAGTTCTGTAATCACTTCTTACGTACGTCCCGCAGAGGCGTGCCGTTCAGTGCCCGAGGGCCCGGGCGCGGGCCGCCCGGAAGGCCGCGCGGGCGTCGCGGTGGGCATAGGACCAGGGCGCCCGGGTGGCATGCCGGCCGATGCGCTGGAACAGCACCGCCGCCTCGGCCGGGCGGCCGGCACAGGACAGGGCGAAGGCGAGGTGGTTGAGGTCGATGTGGCGGCGGGGGTGTTCGTCGTGCTCCCACTCCAGCCACCAGTCGAAGCAGGCGCGCAGGATGCGGCGGGCCCGGGGCCCTGCCCAGTGTCCGGAGGCGGCGGGGTCGGCCGGGGCGAGGCCGGTGGCGGCGAGGACCCGGTAGCGCTCGGCGTGGGCGACGACCGGCAGGACGGCGAGCGGGGAATCGGCCGGGGCCTCGGCGGCGGACAGCTCGGCGAGGTCGTACACCTCGTGATCCTCGGCCGCCCGGCCGCCGGCGGGCCGTTCGGCCAGGCGGGCGAGGAGCAGATGGTGGGCGTGGTGGTGCTCGGGGTGGCGGCGGCACAGCTCGGCGAAGACGGCGAGCACCTCGCACTCCGGGCCGAGGCCGTGGGCGAGCTGGAGCCGGCCGAGCCAGGGGGTGGGGTCGGCCGGGGCGAGCGCGGCGGCGGTGGCGCAGGCCTCCCGGGCCCGGTCGGGGTCCTCCTTGCCGCGCAGGGCGCGCTGGACCAGGGCGAGGGCGTACAGCGCGGCGGCGTCGGCCGAGCCGGGCTCGGCGTGCAGCCAGTCGCGGGCCCAGGCCACGGCGTACGGGTCCCGGGCGAGCACGGTGAGGCGGTGGCCGCGGCGGTCCCAGTCGTCGCCGGTGTGCCGGAGCAGGGAGCGGGCGGCCTGCCGCCGGCCCTGGGTGAACGCGGCGCGCGCGGTGCGCAGTTCGGCGTCGTCGAGGGCGTCGTCGAAGCCGTCGGCGCGGGCGTCGCCGAACGTGTCGTCGAACGTGTCGTCGAAGCCGCCGTCGAAGGGGCCGGAGTCGTCCGGGGCGGTGTCGCCGGACTGGTCCGTGGGGGCCCGGCGCGCGCCGAGCAGGGGTGGGAGAGGGGGCACCGCGGGACTTCCTGTTTCTCGGGCTGCCATCGACCGATCACGCACAGCAAACCCCCAGCCAAGGTTTGCGTCAAGCAGAACAGGGCTGTTACTGGCTTCAACTACCGCGACTCACAGGGAACTTGGGGAACTCCGCGCAGGTGGCCCCGGGCCCGGGCGGCGGTACCCGACGGCCCGCTGTGGCGTACGCCATGGCGCCGGGCCGGCCGGCCCCGGAGCATGGCGAGTCCACTGCCCTGTTCCGCGCACTTCCGGGTCACTGCCGTCCCGGGAACGCTACAGTCGGCCACTACGCACCCGTGGTCCGGCCGGATGATCGAGGTACGCAGCGTGTCCGTTCTGGTTCTCCTTCTCGCCGTGAGTGCTGCCTGCTGTCTGGGCTTCGGGTTCGTGCTCCAGCAGAACGCGGCGCAGAAGGCACCGATGAGCGACTTCCTGTCCTTCCGGCTGCTGCTCGACCTGATGCGGGTGCCGCGCTGGCTGGGCGGGCTCGGGTTGATGATCGCCGGCATGGTGCTCGGCGCGATGGCGCTCGGCAAGGGCGAGATCTCCCTGGTCGAGCCGCTGCTCGCGACCAATCTGCTGTTCGCCCTGGCCCTCTCCCGGTACCAGACCGGGCAGCCCCTGGGCCGTCAGGGCTGGGCCGGGCTGCTGCTGCTCGCGGGCGGGGTGAGCGCGTTCATCATGGCGGGCGAGCCGCGGGCGGGCAGCGCCATCTCCGATCCACTGCGGCACTGGCTGATCATCGGCGCGATGGTCGGCGCCGCCCTGGTGCTCACCACGTACGGCAAGCGGTCCCGGCTGAGCTGGGGCCCGGTGCTGCTGGCCACCGCCGCCGGGCTGCTGTACGGCGTGCAGGACGCGCTGACCCGGGTGAGCGGCATCCGCTTCTCCGAGGGCGGCTTCACCGAGCTGTTCACCGGCTGGCAGCCGTACGGCGTGCTGGCCTGCGGGGTGACCGGTCTGGTCCTGGTGCAGAGCGCGTTCGAGACCGCCCCGCTGCGCATGTCGCTGCCCGCGCTCACCGCCGCCGAGCCGCTCGCCGGGATCCTGTGCGGCGTCGGCTTCCTCGGCGACCGGCTGCGCACCGACACCGCGGCGCTGGCCTGGGAGGCCGCCGGGCTCGCGGCGGTGGTCGCGGGCATCGTGCTGCTCGGCCTGCACCCGGCGATGCCGTGCGGCGCGACGGAGGCGGAGCCGCCGGCCCGGGACCTGCAGCGACGCTGAGCGGGCGCCTGCTTGGATGTGGGGCATGAATCCTGCTGACGAGATCCTCGACATCGTCGACGAGCACGACCAGGTGATCGCCCAGTGCCCGCGCGGCGAGGCGTACGCCCGTGGACTGCGTCACCGGTGCGTGTTCGTCCAGGCCCGGGACGCGGCCGGCCGGCTCTTCGTCCACCGGCGCACCGCCACCAAGCTGGTCTTCCCCGCGCTGTACGACATGTTCGTCGGCGGTGTCGTCGGAGCGGGCGAGTCCTACGACGAGGCCGCGCTGCGGGAGGCCGAGGAGGAGCTGGGCGTGACGGGGCTGCCCCGGCCGACGTATCTCTTCAAGTTCCTGTACCACGACGGGGCCGGGAACAGCTGGTGGTCGGCGGTGTACGAGGTGCGCTGCGAGCTGCCCGTGCACCCCCAGGCGGAGGAGGTCCAGTGGCACGACTTCCTGCCCGAGGAGGAGGTCGAGCGGCGGCTCGGCGACTGGGAGTGGGTGCCGGACGGGCTGGCGGCGTACGAGCGGCTGAAGGCGTTCCGGGCGAGCCGGTGACCGCCCGGTAGGGTCGGCCGCGTGAGCGATTTCGTGACGAACATCCGGCTGTGGTTCGCGCCGGAACAGGTGCGGGACGAGGGCGGCACGCCCGACTACCGGTTCTCGCTGGCCAATGAGCGCACCTTTCTCGCCTGGCTGCGCACGGCGCTCGCGCTGATCGGCGGCGGATTCGCGGTGGACCAGTTCCTGCCGGACCTGCGCTGGGCGTGGCGGGTCGGTCTCGCGCTCGCCCTGCTCGGCGCCGGGGTGCTCTGCTCGCTGCGCGCGGTGAACCACTGGGTGCGCTGCGAGCGGGCGATCCGGCGCGGTGAGGACCTGCCCGCGTCCCGGTTCCCGGCGCTGCTGAGCCTGGTCGTCGCGGTGGTGGCCGTGGCGATGGTCGTGGTGGTGCTGGCCGGATGGGCGGGGTGAGCGCGGCCGGACGCGATCCGGGGCTGCAGCCGGAGCGGACCCGGCTGGCCTGGCGCCGTACGACCCTCTCGGCCGCCGTGGCCGCCGTGCTCGCCCTCAGGGCCGCCCTGCACGGCGGCGCCTCGGTCACCGGGGCGACGGTCTGCGCCGCGTGCTGCGTGCTCTTCCTGGGCTTTCTGTGGGTGGCCCACCGCCGGATCCGGACCCTGGCGACCGGTCCCCGTCCGCCGGTGCTCGCCCCCCGGCACGCGACGGCGGCGGCGCTGTGCGCGGTGGCACTGGCGGTGTGCGCGGCCGCGCTGGTCGTCTAGGTCCTGTCCTAGAGCGTGCCCTCCTGGCTGGTGCGGTACAGGGTGCGCTCCTCACCCCTGGTCCAGACGCTGCCTTCCGCTTCCTGCCCGTCCACGGTGACCACGATCTTCCCGCGGGTGCGGCCCTCCTGGTTCAGCCGGTGCGCGTCCGCGGCCCGCTCCAGCGGGAACGTCTCCTGGACGTGCACCGAGACGACGCCCCGCTCGGCCAGCCGGGCGAGCGTGCCCAGGTCCTCGGCGTCCGGGCGGACGAAGCAGTAGCGGCCGCCGTAGCGCACCACCTCCGGGTCGGCGATCGACGCCAGCCGGCCCTCCGGGGCGAGCAGGTCGGCCGAGGTCTTCAGGGTGTCACCGCCGACGGTGTCGAAGACCGCGTCCACGCCCTCGGGGGCGAGCGCGCGCACCCGTCCGGCCAGGCCTTCGCCGTAGGTCACCGGTTCGCCGCCGAGGCCGCGCACATAGTCGTGGTTGCGCTCGCTCGCCGTGCCGATGACCCGGGCGCCGAGGTGGGCGGCGATCTGGACGGCGAGGGAGCCGACGCCGCCGGCCGCCGCGTGCACCAGCACGCTCTCGCCGCGCCCCACCTCCAGCGCCTTCACCAGCACCTGGTAGGCGGTCAGCCCGGCGAGCGGCAGGCCGGCGGCCTCCTCGAAGGACAGGTTGCGCGGCTTGCGGGCCAGGGTGCGCACGGGCGCCGCGACGTACTCGGCGAAGGTGCCGCGGGAGAGGAAGTCCTCGCGGCAGTAGCCGATGACCTCGTCGCCGACGGCGAACTCCGTGACCGCGGCGCCGGGCCGGACGACCACCCCGCTGACGTCCCAGCCGGGGACCACCGGGAAGACGGCGTCCAGCAGCGCGTCGAGATACCCCTCGCGGCACTTCCAGTCGACCGGGTTGACGGCCGCGGCACGGACCTTGACCAGCACCTGGTCGGGGCCGACCTTCGGGTCGCGCACCTCGCCGTACTCCAGCACCTCCGGTCCGCCGTAGCGGCGGTAGCTGATGCCCTTCATGCACTCGACCCTCCGGGGTACTCGTCGGCCACGCAAGTGGTACCCCCGAAGGTGAGCACCATGACCACCGTTCACCAGGAACACACCGAACACCGCACGCACAGCCACGGTCCGGGCTGCGGGCACTGCGCCGTGCCGCACGGCGACCACCTGGACTACGCGCACGACGGGCATCTGCACCGCGAGCACGAGGGCCACTGGGACGAGTGCGAGCCGGCCGGGCACACCGTCCACGAGGGCCACGAGCACGTGCACTACGACGAGTGCGGGCACGCGCAGGTGCCGCACGGCGATCACGTGGACTATCTGCACGGCGGCCACCGGCACGCCGAGCACGAGGGCCACTGGGACGACCACTGACGACACCGCAACCGGGGCCGACGGCTCTCCGGGCAGCGCGCCGGGGGGCCGTCGGCCTATCGTGGCTCCCGTCACGTTCGGCCGCCTGATCGCTCCGCATACTGGACGGCATACCGACCGGTCGGCATCATGGGTCGGGTCCTGTTCATCCGTTCGTAGGAGTGATGCATGAGCGCCGACCACCCGCCCGGACTCGACCTGGACCGGCTGCGCGCCCACCTCGACCGCGAGCGCCCCGGTCTGGTGACCGGCCCCCTCACCGGCCGGCTGATCGAGGGCGGCCGGTCGAACCTCACCTACGCGCTCTCCGACGGCACCTCCCGGTGGGTCGTACGCCGGCCCCCGCTCGGCCACGTCCTGGCCACCGCGCACGACATGAAGCGCGAGCACCGCGTGATCAGCGCCCTGCACCCGACCCGGGTGCCGGTCCCGCGCCCGGTGCTGCTGTGCGAGGACGAGAAGGTTCTCGGGGCGCCGTTCTACGTCATGGAGTTCGTCGAGGGCACCCCCTACCGCACCGCCCAGCAGCTCGCCCCGCTCGGCCCCGAGCGCACCCGGAACGCGGTGCTGTCCCTGGTGGACACGCTGGTCGACCTGCACGCGGTGGACCCGGCCGCGGTGGGCCTCGAGGACTTCGGCCGCCCCGAGGGCTTCCTGGACCGGCAGCTGCGCCGCTGGGGCAAGCAGCTGGACGCCTCCCGCAACCGCGAACTGGCCGGCATCGACGAACTGCACGCGGCCCTGGGAAGAGAGCTGCCCGCCTCCCCCGCCCCGGCCGTCGTGCACGGCGACTACCGGCTCGACAACGTCCTCATCGGGGACGACGACCAGATCAAGGCGATCCTCGACTGGGAGATGTCCACGCTCGGCGACCCGCTCACCGACCTGGGCCTGCTGGTGATGTACAGCCGGCCGCTGGGGATGGCCGACTCGCCCGTCTCCACCACCGCCGAGGCCCCGGGGCACCCTTCCCCGCGGGAGCTGATCGAGCGGTACGCCGAGCGCTCGGGGCGCGACGTCTCCGGCGTCTCCTGGTACACGGCGTTCGCCTGGTTCAAGCTGGCCGTGATCCTGGAGGGCATCCACTACCGGTACACGCTGGGCCAGACGGTCGGGCGCGGCTTCGACCGGATCGGCGACCTCGTGCCCGTCTTCATCGACCACGGACTGACGACCCTTCAGGAAGGCTGACCGGACATGGACTTCGCGTTCGACGCGCGCACCGAGGAACTGCGCGCCAAGCTGCTCGCCTTCATGGAGGAGTACGTCTACCCGGCCGAGGCGGTCGCCGAGGAGCAGCGGGCCGCGCTCGCCTCCCCGTGGGACACCCCGGCCGTGGTCGGGGAACTGAAGGCCGAGGCCCGCAGGCAGGGTCTGTGGAACCTGTTCCTGCCCGACGGCGAGTACGGCGCGGGACTCACCAACCTCCAGTACGCGCCGCTCGCCGAGATCACCGGCCGCTCCCCGCATCTGGCGCCCACCGCGACCAACTGCGCCGCGCCCGACACCGGGAACATGGAGGTGCTGGCGCAGTTCGGCGACGAGCGGCAGAAGAAGCAGTGGCTGGAGCCGCTGCTGGCCGGTGAGATCCGCTCGGCCTTCGCGATGACCGAGCCGGAGGTGGCCTCCTCCGACGCCACCAACATCACCACGCACATCGAGCGCGACGGCGACGAGTACGTCATCACCGGCCGCAAGTGGTACATCTCCGGCGCGATGAACCCGGACTGCAAGATCTTCATCGTGATGGGCAAGACGGACCCGGACGGCCCCGACATCCGGCGCCAGCAGTCCATGGTCCTGGTGCCGCGCGACACCCCCGGCGTGACCGTCAAGCGCGCCATGCAGGTCTTCGGTTACGAGGACCACTCGCACGGCGGCCATGCGGAGGTCGTCTTCGACCACGCGCGCGTGCCGGTCACCAACCTCATCGGCGAGGAGGGCGGCGGCTTCGCCATCGCCCAGGCCCGGCTCGGCCCCGGCCGGATCCACCACTGCATGCGGCTGATCGGCATGGCCGAGCGGGCGATCGAGCTGATGTGCCGGCGGGCCGTCTCCCGTTCGGCGTTCGGCAAGGCGCTGGCCCAGCAGGGAGTGGTCCAGAACTGGATCGCCGACGCGCGGGTGACGGTGGAGCAGCTGCGGCTGCTGGTGCTGAAGACGGCCTGGCTGATGGACACCGTCGGCAACAAGGGCGCCCACACCGAGATCCAGGCCATCAAGATTGCCACGCCGCGCGCGGTGGCCGGCATCCTGGACCGCGCGATCCAGCTGCACGGCGCGGGCGGGGTGAGCCAGGACTTCCCGCTGGCCGAGCTGTACGCGAGCGCCCGCACCCTGATGCTGGCCGACGGCCCGGACGAGGTGCACCAGCGGTCGCTGGCGCGGCGGGAGCTGAAGAAGTACCTGTGAGCTACCTCTAGTAGCCGCCTGAGTAATGGTGGTCCTCGCGGGCGAGGGTGCGGAGGAACGCCAGGAACCGGTGCAGGAGATACGGTCTGCGAGTCATGCGTCCAGCGTGGCCCGCAGGCCGCCCACCGGTCCAACAGATGGTTTCGCTGGTCCGCATCTCTAGAATAGATGGATGGAGATGCGTCAGCTGCGCCACTTCATGGCGGTGGTGAACGAGGGCAGCTTCACCGCCGCCGCACGCGCCGAGCTCATCGTGCAGTCCGCACTCAGCACGTCCGTCCGGAACCTGGAACGGGAGCTGGGCGCCGACCTGTTCGACCGTGCGGGCCGCCGGGTGGTGCTCACCGAGGCCGGCCGGGCCCTGCTGCCCCAGGCCCGCGCGCTGCTCGCGGGCGCCGAAGCGGCCCGGGAGGCGGTCGCGGCCGTGGCGGGACTGGCCGTCGGCCGCGTGTCCATCGGTACGATCCAGACCCTGACCTGCGTGGACCTGCCCGCCGAACTCGCCGGCTTCCACCGGGATTTCCCCGGCATCCAGGTCTCCGTGCGGGACGCGACCGTCGCCGAGCTGACCGAGGCGCTGAGAGCCGGCGAGCTGGACCTGGCGTTCGTCGCCCCGGAGGCGCGCGACCTGCCCGAGGGTCTGCACGCGCACGCCACCTGGCACGAGGAGCTGGTGCTGATCACCGCGCCGGGACATCCGCTGGCCGAGGCGGGCCGCACGCTCATCAGGGACCTCGCCGACGAGCCCTTCGTCGACTTCCGTGCGGGAACCGGCCTGGAGACGGCCGTACGGCGCCTCGCGGCCCACTGCGGCCTGGACCGCCGTATCACCTGTGACGTCACCCAGATCGGGCTGCTGGTGGACCTCGTCCGGGCCGGGATCGGGGTGGCGTTCGTGCCCCGGGCCATCGGCGAGCGGGCCGGGCTGCCGTGCGTGCGCATACGGCAGCCGGAGCCCGGCCGTACGGTCGTTCTCGCGGGTCGCGGCCCGCAGCCCCGGAACCCGGCTGCCGCGGCCCTCGTCCGTCACCTCACGGACGCAGCGCCCGCAGCAGCAGGTCGGCGAGGTGGTCGGCGACCTGCTGCGGGGTGAGGGGCCCGTCGGGGCGGTACCAGGTGGACAGGTGGTGGACGGAGCCGAAGTGGTAGTCCACGACCAGGTCGGCCGGGGTCGCCGTGGAGAAGACGCCGGCCTGCTGGCCCTCCTCGATCAGCGCGCGGAACTGTTCGTGGTAGCGCCGGCGCTCGGCGCGGACCTGCTTGTTCTTCTCCGGGCTGAGGTGGTGCATGGACCGGAAGAAGATCATCGCGTCGTCGAGGTTGTCGATCGTGGTGACGACCACGTCCGCCGCGGCGGCTCTGAGCCGTTCCTCCACCGGCGCGTCCATGCGGGCGAAGTGGTCGAGCCGTTCCTGCTGGATGCGCAGCACGCGCGCGTACACCTCGTGCAGGAGGTCGTCCTTGGAGCCGAAGTAGTGGTACAGCGCTCCCTTGGTGACCCCGGCCGCCTCCACGATCTCCTGCACGGAGGTGCGGTCGTATCCCTGCTCGGCGAAGAGCCGGGTGGCGGCGGCCAGCAGCCGCTGCGGAACGGGCGTCCCGTCTCCGTCCGTCGTCCTGGGCACTGCCGCCACCTGCCTTTCCGTGATGCTTACCGAATGTCCTGCGCTCGGGAACGCAGTTCCCGCCGGAGGATCTTCCCACTTGCCGTCTTGGGCAGGTCGGGCAGGATCTCCACCTGCCGCGGGTATTTGTAGGCGGCCAGTCTCTCCTTGCAGTACACCGCGAGTTCATCCGGGTCCGTCCCGGCGCCCGGACGCAGGCTGATGTACGCCTTGACGGTCTCGCCACGGTAGCCGTCGGGGACGCCGACGACGGCCGCCTCGCGCACCGCCGGGTGGGTGTACAGCACGTCCTCGACCTCGCGCGGCCACACCTTGAAGCCGGACGCGTTGATCATGTCCTTCTTGCGGTCGACGACGTAGAGCCAGCCCTGCGGGTCCATGAAGCCGATGTCGCCGGTGCGCAGCTCGCCGTCCGGGAAGGCCTCGGCGGTGGCGTCCGGGCGCCGCCAGTAGCCGGGGATCACCTGGGGCCCGCGGACGACGATCTCGCCCTGCTCCCCGAAGGGCACCTCCTCGCCCTGCTCGTCCACGATCCGCACGAGCGTGTCGGCCCCGGGCACGCCCACCGACAGCGTGCCGGAGACGGGGTCCACGGGCGCCTCCAGGCCGGGCGGGACGGCGGCGCACGGGCCGGAGCACTCGGTGAGGCCGTAGCCGACGCGGATGTACGGCCCGAAGCGCTCGCGGAACCTCTCCACCAGCGCGGGGGGCACGGGCGCGCCGCCGGAGGAGAGGTTCACGAAGGAGGCGAAGTGCTCGCGGGTGGCGTCCGGGTGGGCGGCCAGCGCCATGTAGGCGGTGGACGGGCCGACCGTGTAGTGCGGTTGGTGCTCGGCGAAGGCTTCCAGGACCAGTCCGGGCTCGAAGCGGTAGGCGAGCACCAGCGTGCCGGCGCTGTTCAGGCAGGCCCCGAACTGGCAGACCATGCCGGTGATGTGGAACAGCGGCGCGAGCGCGTAGTAGACCGGCGCCTGCGGCAGTGCGAGCCCGGTCCGCTGCCGCTCGGCGTTGTGCATGATGTTGCCGTGCGTGTTGGTGGCGCCCTTGGGGGTGCCGCTGGTGCCGGAGGTGTAGCTGATCAGCGCGATGTCGTCCGGGCGCGGGTCGCGGCCCTCGGGCGCCCTGCCGCTCTGCCGGGCGACGGCCACGAGGTCGTCGGTGTCCGGCGCCTGGGGCAGCCGCTCGAACCCGAGCACGCGCGCGTCGTCGCGGGTCTGGAAGTCCAACTCGGATGCGGTGAGCACGATCCGCACCGGCGAGCCGGCCGCCGTCTGCCGCAGGTACGACTCCCAGGCCCGCTCGGAACAGACCAGTGCGGCCACCTCGGCGTCCCGCAGGATGTGCTCCATCTCGGCGGACTTGTACATCGGGTTGACCGGGACGACGGTCGCGCCGGCCTTCCAGGCGCCGAGGACGGCGAGCACGAAGTGCGGGGAGTTCTGCAGCAGCACCGCAAGCCGGTCACCGCGTTCCAGGCCGCGCGCGGCGAGGTGGGCGGCGACGGAGTCGCTCAGCTCGTCGACCTCGCGGTAGCTCAGCCGCGCGTCGAAGTAGGCGAGGAAGGTGCGCTCGGGCGCCTCGGCCACAGCCGCCCGCAGGGCGTGCACCAGCGAGTCGGCGGGGTCGATCGGGCCGCGCTGGGCGTCGTCGAGCAGGGCCAGCCAGGGGCGCGCCGCGTACGGGGAGGCGCTCACCGGGCCCCCTCCCACTTGCGCTGGATGTGGTTCATGCCGCTCAGCCAGCGATCCGGGTCGGTGGCCCGCGCCTGGTAGTACTCGGCCACCTCGGGGTGCGGCAGGACCAGGAAACGGTCCTCCGCGATACCCCGGAACAGGGCGTCGGCAACGGCCTCCGGTTCGATCGCGGTCGGCTGCAGCACCAGGTCCCCGGCGCTGCCGGTCGCGGCCAGCATGTCGGTGCGCACGCCCTGCGGACAGATCGCGTGCACCTTCAGGCCCCGGTGGCGGTAGGTCAGCGACAGCCACTCGGCGAAGGCGTAGGCGCCGTGCTTGGTGACGCTGTAGGAGGGCGCGCCGATCATGGTGAGCAGCCCGGCGGCCGACACGGTGGAGACGAACCGCCCGGCGCCCCGCTCCAGCCAGTCCGGCAGGAGCGCGTGGGCGGCGCGGACGTGCGCCATCACATTGACGTCCCAGGCGAGGGCCCAGGACCTCTCGTCGAGCGGCCCGCCCGCGCCGCCGTCCTCGAAGGCGACACCGGCGTTCGCGCAGTAGACGTCGACGGTGCCGCCGAGCGCGTCACGGGCGTCGGCGACGACGGCGGAGGCGTCACCCGGCACGGCGATCCCGCCGATCTCCTCGGCCACCGCCTTGGCCTTGTCGCCGTCCAGGTCGTTGACGACGACCCGGGCTCCCTCGGCGGCGAACCGCCGGGCCAGCGCGGCCCCGATCCCTCCGCCGGCCCCGGTGACGACCACTCCCGCATCCTGCACGGCTTCCACCATCGGTCTCCCTCGACACGACTTCGCGCGGCGCGCGTCGGCTCTGACGCCTCAGACTAACCGGTCGGTATGTGTGAAGGAAGGGCCACCGCACCAACCTCTGGTCATGCATCTGTCCCGACGGAACCTGCTCGCATCGGCAACCATGGCGGCCCTCACGCCCACGCCCGCCCACCGTGCGGAACTGCACACCGGCTTCGAAAGACTCGCAGCCGACGGTTACTCCCTGCTCAAGGGCCGGCGCGTCGGCATCGTCACCAACCCCACCGGCATCACCCAGGACACCACCCACATCGTCGACGTCATGCACCGGGATCCGCGCGTCCGGCTGACCGCGGTCTTCGGCCCCGAGCACGGCTTCCGGGGCACCGCGCAGGCCGGCGGCTCCGAGGGCCGCTACGACGACCCGGCGACGGGGCTGCCCGTCTACGACACCTACCTGAAGAGCGGACAGCAGCTCGCCGACGTCTTCACCGCCGCCGGCGTCGACACGGTCGTGTTCGACATCCAGGACGTCGGCGCCCGCTTCTACACCTACATCTGGACGCTGTACGACTGCATGGAGGCCGCGCAGCTCGCGGGCAAGCGGTTCGTCGTCCTCGACCGGCCCAATCCGGTCACCGGCCGCGAGGCCCTGGGGCCGGTCCTGCACAAGGAGTTCGCCACGTTCGTCGGCCGGCAGCCGATCGCGCAGGCGCACGGCATGACCGTCGCCGAGCTCGCCCGGCTGTTCAACGGGGAGTTCCTGAGCAGGCCGGTCGCGCTGGACACCGTCCTGATGACGGGCTGGCGGCGGACCCGGTTCCACGACGCCTCGGGGCTGCCCTGGGTGCCGCCGAGCCCGAACATGCCGACCCCCGACACCGCGCTCGTCTACTCCGGCACCTGCATGTTCGAGGGCACCAACGTCTCGGAGGGCCGGGGCACGACCAGGCCGTTCGAACTGCTCGGCGCCGAGGGCGTCGACGGCCGCTGGGCCGCCGCGATGAACGAACTCGCGCTGCCCGGCGTGCGGTTCAGGGAGGCGTACTTCGCGCCCACGTTCTCCAAGTTCCAGGGCAGGACGGTCGGCGGGGTGCAGATCCACGTGCACGACCGGGCCGCCTACGACCCGGTCCGCACCGGGATCGCGCTGCTGGTGACCGTCCGGAAGGCCTGGTCCGGCTTCGCCTGGCGGCCGGACAACTGGATCGACAAGCTCACCGGCTCCACCCGGGTGCGCACGATGATCGACGCCGGGGCGACCACCGACGAGGTGACCGGCGCCTGGCAGGAGGAGCTGGCCGCGTTCCGGCGGCTTCGCAAGGAATATCTGCTGTACAGCTGAGGCGCGGTGTATGGCCAACCTTGCCCCGGAGCAGGACGATGCGTCCGCGACACAGTGTGACGCATCGTTTCCGGCGGGACGAGGGAGCCTGGCATGGCGGATCCCGGGATGAGCGTGACTCCCTACTGGGAGCTGACCTTCGACGCGGACGGGGACGTGGACGGCCCCGAACGCGACCATCTGATGGCGCAGGTCACGGAGCACGGCGTCCGTGACCTGATCGTCTTCGCGCACGGCTGGAACAACGACCGCTCGGGCGCGACCGCGCTGTACCGGCAGTTCTTCGCGCCGGTCCCGGGACTCGCGCCCCGGGCCCGGCTCGGGTACGTCGGTGTGATCTGGCCGTCGATGCGGTTCAGCGACGAGCCGATCCCCGACTTCCCGAAGTCGGTGGCGGCAGTTGCGGCTCAGACGGCACCGGGCCCGGCGCTGGACAAGGACACCCGGCGTGCCCTGCTGGACACCTTCCCGGGGCGGGCCCCGGTCATCGACCAGCTGGCCCGCATGCTGGACGAACGGCCGGGCGGCGCCGACGGGTTGGCCGACTTCGGGCGGCTGGTACGGCTGCTGGTGGACGAGGGGCGGCGACGCGGCGCGGCCGACACCGACGAGGAGGGCGAGCCGCTGGTGTTCACCGAGGACCCGGCGACCGCCTGCGACGAGTTCGCCGAGGCGCTGGCGGCCGTCCGGTCGCCCGGCGCACCGGCCGGGTTCAGCATCCCGAACCCCTGGGAGGGCGCCAAGGAACTGCTGCGGCAGGCGACGTACTACACGATGAAGCGGCGGGCCGGAACGGTCGGCGAGCACGGGCTCGGGCCGGTGATCGGGCAGCTGGCGCGTGCGGCGGCCGGGGTGCGGGTGCATCTGGTCGGGCACAGCTTCGGCGGGCGGCTGGTCTCCTTCGCGCTGCGCGGGCTGCCGGACGGGGTGGGCACGGTGAAGTCCGTGACGCTCCTCCAGGGTGCCTTCTCCCACTACGCCTTCGCGGACCGGCTGCCGCAGGCCCCGGACAAGGCAGGGGCGCTCAAGGGCCGGCAGGGGCGGATCGACGGCCCGCTGGTGTGCTGCTACTCGCACTTCGACGCGGCGCTCGGCACGTTCTATCCGCTGGCGTCCCGGCTGTCCGGGGACGACCGCTCGTGCGCGGGCAGCGAGATCGCGGCCGTGCTGGGGCCGGAGTGGGGCGCGATGGGGCACGACGGGGTGCAGGCCGTGCCGGGCACCACCCGGCTGGACCTCGCGGCGGCCCTGGGCGGACCGTTGCCCGCGGCGGGGTGCGTGAACGTGGACGCGGCCTCGGTCGTCTGCCACGGCGGCCCGCCGGCCGGGGCGCACAGCGACATCGTGCACCCCGAACTGGCGCGGCTGGTGCTGGCGGCGGGCCGCGTCACGTGACCCGCCGCCGACGGCCGTTGGCCCGCCGGTGGTGGCCAACGGCCGTTGGCAGCGGCCCACCGGCGTTGGCCAACAGCCGTTGGCCGACGCCGGTTCGCCACCCCTTGGTCACCGGTGCGACGTGTACTCCACCACC
The DNA here is from genome assembly GCF_006715785.1 of Streptomyces puniciscabiei. Classification (NCBI taxonomy): domain Bacteria; kingdom Bacillati; phylum Actinomycetota; class Actinomycetes; order Kitasatosporales; family Streptomycetaceae; genus Streptomyces; species Streptomyces puniciscabiei. The sequence goes on along the minus strand of NZ_VFNX01000001.1, from coordinate 5,732,064 downwards.
TGCTGGAACGTCGGCCGGTTCTGCCAGCTGATCCTGCCGTGCTTGATGCCGCCCAGGGTGCGCTGGACGATCGAGTCGGCGCACCACTGATCGCCGGCCGAGCACTGGTCGTCACCCGGGTAGACCTGCGCGGCGGTCGTCCCGGCCGCCTGGTCGAGGGTGCTGATCAGCACGTCCCGGCAGGCGCTGAGGCTGCCCCCGCCGCAGTACTTCTGGGCGAGCCCGCCCTGCACGTTCTCCCCGAGCACCGCCCGGATGTCCTTGTCGACATAGCTCCACCAGCCGAACTGGAAGGAGCTTCCGGCGTGCGAGCCGGTCGGGCCGTGGCCGGCCGACGGGGCCTCGTCCACCGGCAGGTTGCCGGTGAAGGCCGCGTACAGGTCGCTGCCGAGGCCCGGTTCGAACTCGGCCTTGACCAGCAGCGGCCACCAGGCGTCCAGGATGCGGATCGCGTCGGCGTTGGCGTAGGTGTGCGAGCCGGCCGACGTCTCCGTGCGCCCCGCGCCCGCGTCCACCCACGCCTGCAGCTTGCTCACCGCCGCGGCGGCCGTGGAGTCGGTCACCGTCGACGAGTTGATCACCTTGAGCAGCTTCGGCAGCACGTCCTCGGCCCGCAGGTCGGCGAGGGCCGCGTCCGCCATGGCCTGCACCAGCTTGGTCCGGGTCACCCCGCCGGCCGCGACCAGCTTCTTCACCCGGTCCTCGAGCAGGTTGCCGCGGTGCACGGAGCCGTCGCCCCAGCCTGCGGCCGAGTAGTCCCGGGCCTGCTTGTTGTTCCAGGAGACGTAGTAGTCCTGGTCGATGGAGTTGGGGTGGGCCGAGGCCGGGGTGTAGTCGGCGGTGTTGGTGGCCGGGTCCCAGTTCCGCCACTCGTACGCCGGCTGCGCCCAGGCCGGGAACTCGGCGTCGACGCCGGCCGCCCGGACCGGGTTGTCGCCGCTGTTGTAGTACGCGGTGTGCTGGGAGTCGGCGTAGAACCAGTTGAAGGTGTAGTTGATGTGCTGGGCCGCGGCCTGGAAGTCCTTCGGGCCCTTGACGAAGCCGGGGTCGTTCAGCATCTGGAAGCCGATGATCGAGTCGGCCTCGTGCAGGTACGAGGACCGCAGCGTGGTGTAGGCGACCTTCTTGCCGCCGACGGTCGCCCGGTACTCCACCGGCCCGTACTTCGTCCGCCACACCCGCATGGTGTACGACCCCGCCGGCGTGCTGTCGGCCGTGGTCGGTGACCAGGAGTTCTTCTGCTCGACCTCGTCCATGGCCGTACAGGTGCCGTGGTAGAGGTAGTGGTGGTCGTCCTGGCACAGCTCGACGGCGTAGGTGTCGATGATGTCCTGGCCCGAGGTGGTCGCGCTCCAGGAGTAGTCCTGGCCGCGGCCGAGTTCGACATACATGCTCAGGCCCGCGAAGGAGGCGCCGCGCGCGCTGATGCCCGGGCCCTGGATCTCCTGGAGCATGAGCAGCTGCGGGGCGAAGTAGCCGGTCTGCGGTCCGAAGACGGCGATGGGGTGGCCGCCGGCGGTGTACTTGCCGCTCACGACAAGGGCGTTGGACATGCCACGCCTGGCCGAGCTGAGCGTGGTCCTCGCGGCGGTGGCGGAGGTGGCCTTGGCGGCCGCGCTGGTCGCGCTGCCCGTACGGTCGTAGACCAGCGGTTCCTGGGTGACCGAGCCGGCGTCGGGCAGGGCCTCGCCCTTGGCGTCGGCGGGCTTGCCGCCGTAGGGGAAGCTCTGGCCGTCGTGCACGGTCAGGACGGCCTCGGGGTCGTTGCGCTCGCGGAAGGACTCCCAGACCTTGGTGCCCTCCTCGACGCCGTACTTGGCCTGCGCGGCGAGCAGGGAGACGGCGTTGTTGACCTCGCCACCGCCGCCGGAGCCGAACAGGGAGCCGATGACGGAGGCCAGCGCCACGAGGTCGGTGACCTTGAAGTGGTCGATGGTGCCGGAGTTGGTGATCGGGTCCTTGTGGCCGGTCAGGTCGTACTCGCCGGGGAAGTAACGGCCGCTGTCGGAGGCGTCGATGTAGGCGTTGACGCCGTCCAGGTAGGCCTTGACGTCGGCGAGGGCCTGCTGCCCGCGGGCTCCGTTCCTGGCCACCGCGTTGTCGATCTGCGCCTGCAGATCGGCCTCGGTGTAGGGCGCGTTGCGGTAGAACTGCTGCTCCAGGCCCTGGTTGGCGGCGGCGCCGCCCGCGAAGGAGGTCAGCCGGCCGCGGCCCACGTGCCGGAAGACGTCCATCAGCCACAGCCGGTCCTCGGCCGCCGCGTAACCGGCGCCGTACTCGGTGCCGTACCGGGTCGTGCCCGTGATGTGCGGCACACCCGTCTTCTTGTCCCGGACGATCGTCACGTCACCGCGGCCGCCCGGCTTCTCGGTGGAGGCGACCTGGTCGGACGGGACGCCGAAGGAGGCGTCGTTGAAGAAGTTGTCGATGGTGGCGTCCGTGAGGCCCTTGTAGCCGGTGGCCAGGCCGGCGTACGGGCCGAGCTGGTCCTCGGCGTGCGAGGGCTGGGTGCCGAAGGCCTGGTTGAGCAGGATCTGGGCGAGCGTGGCGTTGCCGTTCTCACCGGGCGGCAGGATGTCCGAGCACTGGCCGCCGCAGTAGTCGTTCGAGGCGGTGGCGGCGGCCGCGGTCTGGGAGAGGGGGGAGAGAAGTCCGGCGACGAGGACGCATATGGACGCCGTCTTCAGGAACCCGGCGAAGCGGCGGGACGTTCTCAGTCTGTCAAGCGTGGTACGTGGGGTTCGCCGTGGCATGGCAGCTCCTAGCGACAGGGGTGGCCGAAGGTTACCGCCGGTATCCCCAGCTTTAAAGATGAACATGCGTCACTTTCCGGAGTCCGCAAGCAGAAAGCAGAAGACAGCACGCGAAGAGATGGAGCCGAATCGCCTGTCGATACGTCTATTCGGCGACGTCCGTGCGACGACGCCGAAGTGACCGAAGTACAGGTGCAGGTGTGACGGAGGTGCAGGGCGATGGCCGGTTTCCGGAGTCTGGCGAGACAGGTACGCGATCCGGGCTGCGATCTGGCACTACGGCGCTACTCACTGCGCAAGTGCCTTGAGAAGTTCGCCCCTTACGGGCATCGGGCGACCTGGGACCATCTGTGCTCCCGGGCGGGCTTCGGCCCCGAGGACCGCTCCCCCGACCCGGCGCGGCTCGTGGCCGCACTGGAGGAGCTGGAGGAAGCCCGGTCCGTCTGGCTCGCCTATGAGACCGACTTCACCGAGCGGCGCAGAAAGGAGAAGCACGACGGGCTGCGCCGGCCGGGCAGCGTGGACGACTGGCACCGGCTGACCTGGGGAGGCTTCGGGGTCGCCTGGTGCGACGACCCGCGGCTGCACCCGGACGCGCCACTGGCAGAGGTGCTGCGCCGGCTGATCGCCGCGCTGAACCGGGAGCCGGGCTCAACCTGCCCGGTGTGCGGCGGCGACCGCCTGGTCTGGCGGTACGGCCTGGACCACGAGCCGTCGTCCGGCCCGGTCTGCACGGACTGCGGCATCCTCGTCCCGCGCCCCGTGCTCACTCCGCAGGCACTGGAGTACGCCAGGCGGGGGCGACTGCTGATGTCGGCCTGAGGACAGGGGGTTGGGGGGTGCGTAGGGGGATGCCGCACCCCTGCGGGGGCTCGGCCCGGGGGAGGCCGCTTGCCGGCGCTGAAGGCCGACGGCACTGCAGCGCCCCAAAGGGGCGCGGGGCTGTGTTGATATGCGGCTCCGCCGCGTGGGCGCGACCAGTCACGACCGCGCCGCACACGACCCACGACCTGTCGTGGCACCCCGGAATCACGGCCACCTCACCCGGAGCACCATGCAGGTATGCCTGAACGGCCGTCGTTCCCCAGCGGACAGCTCAAACGTGCCGATGGTCCCCGACGACCTCGCCCGTTCCGCAGCGCAGGCCGTGACCGCCGGTGCCACGGAAGTCCACGTGCACCCGAAGACGCCGTGCGGACACGACAGTCTCTCCCCGCGCGTCCTCGCCCCCGCGCTGGAGGCGATCCGGGCGCGGGTGCCGGTGCCGGTCGGGGTGACGACCGGTGCCTGGGCCGAGCCCGACCCGGCGGCGCGGCTCGCCCGGGTGCGCGCCTGGCCCGTGCTGCCCGACTTCGCCTCGGTCAACTGGCATGAGCCGGGGGCCGAAGCGGTCGCCGAACAGCTCATCGCCATGGGCGTGGGCGTCGAGGCGGGCATCCGGTCCGGCACCGACGGCGCGGCCCGGTTCGCGGTCTCACCCCTCGGGCCCAGGGTGCTGCGCGTGCTGGCGGAGGTGACCGACCCGGACCCGGCGTCCGCCGAGGCCTCGGCGCGGACCCTGCTGACCGAGCTGGGCAGCGCCCACGACCGGCCGGTGCTTCTGCACGGCGAGGAGGGCGGCACCTGGCCGGTGCTGCGGCTGGCCGGAAGGCTGGGCCTCGCCACCCGCATCGGCCTGGAGGACACGCTGTTCCTCCCCGACGGTCAACGGGCGTCCGGCAACGCCCAGTTGGTCGCGGAGGGGCTGGTCCAGTACGGCTCGTTCCCCGAGCGACGCTACCAGCCGTAAATCGGCTGGCTCCACCCGATTCCCGTGCGGACAGTGGAGTCGATGAAACCGAACCGATGAACACGGGGAGTCCCATGTCCACGCTGCGGGTCACCGCGGAAGTGCTGACCGTCCACGAGCATCCGAACGCCGACGCGCTCGAACTGGCCCAGGTGGGTCTGTACCGGGCCGTCGTCGCCAAGGGCGCGTACCGCACGGGCGAGGCCGCCGTCTACATCGCGGAGCAGTCCGTGCTCCCGGCCGGGCTGGTCGAGGAGCTGGGGCTGACCGGGCGGCTGGCGGGCGGCGAGGCCAACCGGGTCAAGGCGGTGCGGCTGCGCGGCGAGCTGTCGCAGGGCATCGTGTGCCGGCCGAAGGCGCTGGCGGACGTCGACCTGGCGCGGGCGGCGGCCGAGGGCACGGACTTCGCGGAGCGGCTGGGCATCACCAAGTGGGTGCCGCCGATCCCGCCGACCATGAACGGCGAGGTGGAGTCGGCTCCCGACCTGCTGCCGTGGGTCGACATCGAGAACGTCCAGCGGTACCCGGACATCTTCACCCCGGGCGAGCCGGTCGTCCTGACGGAGAAGCTGCACGGCTCGGCCTGCCTGCTGACGTACGTCGCGGACGAGGGCCGGGTGTATGTGTCCTCCAAGGGGTTCGGCGCCAAGTCCCTGGCGCTGAAGGAGGATCCACGGAACCTGTACTGGCGGGCGGTGCGCGGGCACGGGGTCGCCGAGGCGGCGGCGAGGCTGGCCGAGCGGCTCGGGGCACGCCGGGTCGGCGTCTTCGGGGAGGTGTACGGCGCGGGGGTGCAGGACCTGTCGTACGGCGCCGACGGGCGGCGGGACACGCTGGGGTACGCGGCGTTCGACGTCTCGGCGGACGTGGACGGCAGCGTGCGCTGGCTGGACGCGGCGGAGCTGCTGGAGGGGGAGCTGCCGGTGGTGCCCCGGCTGTACGCGGGGCCGTACGACATCGAGCGGGTGCTGGAGTTCGCGAGCGGGCGGGAGACGGTGTCCGGGCGGGGGCTGCATCTGCGGGAGGGGGTGGTGATACGGCCCGCGGTGGAGCGGTACAGCCCGGTGACCGGGGGCAGGGCCATCGCCAAGGCGGTGAGCCCGGCGTACCTGACGCGCAAGGGGGGCACCGAGTACGAGTGAGGTGCCGTCCGCCGGGGCGGGGCCAGGGTGGGGTCGCTCACCCGGCGCCCCGTAAGGGGCGCGGGGCTGTGCTGACATGCGGCTCCGCCGCGTGGGCGCGACCAGCCGCACTCGGCCCGCACCCGGCGGACGGCAGTTCACCCCACCCCGGTGGCCGGACCGGACCGCCCCTCCGCCAACAACCGCGACCCGGTCAACCGCTCCCCGAACACATCATCCGGGTTCGACAGCACACAGTTCTCCAGGGAAAGACACCCGCACCCGATGCAGTCGGTCAGGTGATCGCGCAACCGGTTCAGCTGCTTGATGCGTTCGTCGAGCTCCGAGCGCCACTTCTCCGACAGCCGCGCCCAGTCCTCCCGGGTCGGCGTCCGTTCCTCCGGCAGTTCGGCCAGGGCGTCCCGGATCGTGGCCAGCGGAATGCCGACGCGCTGCGCGGCCCGCACGAAGGCGACCCGGCGCAGGGTGTCGCGGCTGTACCGGCGCTGGTTGCCGGACGTGCGGCGGCTGCTGATCAGGCCCTTGGACTCGTAGAAGTGCAGGGCGGAGACGGCGGCGCCGCTGCGCGCGGACAACTGGCCGACGGTCAGCTCGTGGATCTTCTCGGGGATCTGGGGCACTCCTCAGAGCCTAGTCGCCCGGTGCCGGCCGCGATCCGTTGACAGGCGCCCCTCACCCGACCATGCTAAGCAGTTGCTTAGACACGCGAGTGAGATGCGAGCGAGAGGCCGGGAACATGGCAGAACCGAGGACCTTCACCTCCCCCGACGAGCTGAAGGCGGCCGTCGGCGAGCAGCTGGGGTACACCGACTGGCTGGAGGTCGACCAGAAGCGCGTCGACCTGTTCGCCGAGGCCACCGGGGACCACCAGTGGATCCACGTGGACCCGGAGAAGGCCGCCGCGGGCCCCTTCGGGACGACCATCGCCCACGGCTATCTCACGCTCTCCCTGCTCCCGCTCTTCGGGCCGCAGCTGATGCGCGTCGAGGGCGTGAAGATGGGCGTGAACTACGGCACCAACAAGGTCCGCTTCCCCTCTCCCGTCCCCGTCGGCTCCCGGCTGCGCGCCACCGCGAAGATCACCGGCGTCGAGGACGTCACCGGCGGCCTCCAGGTGACCGTCGCCTTCACCGTGGAGCGCGAGGGCGGCGACAAGCCGGTGTGCGTCGCGGAGTCGGTGGCCCGGTACTACCTCTGAGCGCGGGCGGCTACTTCGCCCCGACCATCCGGAGCACGAGGTCGGCGTAGAGCGCGCCGACCTCCTCGGGGGTGAACGGACCGTCCACGGTGAACCAGCGGGCCACGTCGATGCACAGCGACAGCACGGCGAGCGTGGTGCCCTTGACGTCCAGGACGTCGAACTCGCCCGAGGCCACGCCGTCCTCGATGATCCGGCGCACCTCGGCGTCGACCTGGCGGCGCAGCGCGACGATCTCGGCGCGGGCCTCGGGGCCGAGGGCGTCGAGTTCGTACTGCACGACCCGGGCGGTGGTGCGCCGTCCCGCGTGCCAGCGGACGAAGGAGCTGACCGCGTCGGCCAGCCGCTCGGTCGCGGTGCCCTTGCGCTGCGCGGCCGTACGCAGGATGTCCAGGGCCTTGTCGTGGCCGATCCGGCTGATCCGGTGGAGCAGCTCTTCCTTGGTCTTGTAGTGGATGTAGAGCGCGGCCGGGCTCATGCCGGCGCGGCCCGCGATGTCTCGGGTGGTCGTCGCGTGGTAGCCGCGCTCGGCGAAGGCCTCCACGGCGGCGACGAGCAGCCGCCGGGCCGCGTCCGGGGTGACCTCTTCCCACGGCTCCACTTCGCCGCCGGTCGTCTCCTCCGCCGTACTCATCGCTCGCTCGCCCCTCTCGATGACAGGAGCACCACCATACCGCCGACGGTGAGCGAGCGCTTAGCGTGCCTGCTCAGATCTTCTCGAAGGGGTCGTGCTCGGCGAGGAGCTTCTCCAGCCGCGCCTGGTCGACCCGGCTCACGATCTGCCCGGCCTCCTGCCGGTCCCGGATCACCTTGGCGAGGGTGAAGGCGGAGGTGACGAGATAGAGGACGGCGATGGCCAGGAAGGCGCGCACCCATGCGTCGGCGCCGAGCTGGTAGATGCCGACGGCGGTGGCCACCATGGCGACTGCGAAGGACGCGACGGCCTGACCGTAGAAGGCGGCCGTGCTCTGCTGTTTGACCGGTGTGTCACTCATGGGAAGAGCATCGGCGGATGTGGCCTGCGCCACATCCGCTCGCGTACTCAGATCGGTACTCAGAACGCCGAAACCCCGGTCAGGGAACGCCCGATGAGCAGCTTCTGGATCTGGCTGGTGCCCTCGTAGAGGGTCATCACGCGGGCGTCGCGCAGGAGTTTGCCGGCCGGGTACTCGTCGATGTAGCCGTAACCGCCGAAGACCTGGAGGGCGTTGTTGGCGGCGCGGACGGCGGCCTCGGAGGCGAACAGCTTGGCCTTGGAGGACTCGACGGCGAACGGCTGACCGCGGTCGATCAGATCGGCGACGCGCCAGGTGAGCAGCCGGGCGGCGTCCACGTCGACGGCGATGTCGCTGATCAGCTCCTGCACGAGCTGGTGCCGTGCGATGGGCTTGCCGAACTGCTCGCGCTCACCGGCGTACCGCACGGCCGCGTCCAGCGCGGCCTGCGCGATGCCGACGCAGCCCGCCGCCACGGACATCCGCCCCTTGGCCAGCGCGGACATGGCCACGGAGAAGCCCCTGCCCTCCTCGCCGAGCATCGCGGACGCGGGCACCCGCACGTCCTCGAGGACGAGTTCGGCGGTGGCCTGGCCGCGCAGGCCCAGCTTGCCGTGGATGGTGCGGCGGGTCAGGCCGGGCGTGTCGGCCGGCACGAGGAAGGCGGAGACGCCCTTGTGGCCGGGGGCGTCGGTGGAGCGGGCGAAGAGCAGCACGACGTCCGCCCACGTCCCGTTCGTGATGAACATCTTGGTGCCGTTGATGACGTAGTCGTCGCCGTCGCGTACGGCGCGGGTGCTGAGGTTGCCCGCGTCGGAGCCGGTGCCGGGTTCGGTGAGGCCGAAGCAGCCGACGTGCTCGCCGGCCGTCAGTCCCGGCAGCCAGCGCCGTTTCTGCTCCTCGTCGCCCCAGGCGGCGATCGTCTTGGCGACGAGCCCGAGGGACACGGACACGATCCCGCGCACGGAGGAGTCGCCGCGCCCCAGCTCCTCGGTGACCAGGCAGTACGCGAGATGGTCGCCGCCACAGCCGCCGTACTCCTCGTCGATGGTCAGCCCGAGGAAGCCGACCGCGCCGAGCTTCTTCACGATGCCCCGGTCGACCTCCTCGGCGCGGTCCCAGGCGACGACGTGCGGGGCGATCTCGCGTTCCACGAAGTCCCGCGCCAGCTGCCGTACGGCGGCCTGTTCCTCGCTGAGCCCCAGGTTCACCATGCGATCACCCCACAGAAGACGACACCGATGACGAATCTTGAAAACCGTACATTTAAATTAGCACTGCTAGTTTACAGCTGCAGCCCTACTATGTGCGCCATGGCCCGACCGCGCAAGCCCCTCCTCAGCACCGACCGGATCGTCGAGACGGCCCGGGAACTCGTGGACCGGGAGGGCCTGGCGGCCGTCTCCACCCGCCGGCTCGCCGCCGAGCTGGGGGTGAGCGGGCCGTCGCTCTACAACCACTTCCGCACCAAGGACGAGATCCTGGAGGCGGTCGCCGACTCGGTGAGCGCTCTGGTGGACCTGTCGATGTTCGAGGACGGCCGGGACTGGCGCACCGCGCTGCACGACTGGGCCGTCTCCTACCGGGCCGCCCTGCGCGACCACCCGAACATCGTCCCGGTGCTGGCCCGGGGTCCGGGGCGGCGGCCGGCCGCCCTGCGACTGGCCGACGCCGTGTACGGCGCCATGGTCGACGCCGGCTGGCCGCCCGCCCAGGCGACCTCCATCGGCGCGCTGATGCGGTACTTCATCATGGGCTCCGCACTCGGTTCGTTCGCCGGGGGCTTCGTGGACGACGCGAGCGCGTACGACCCCGCCGACTATCCCCACCTCGGCCAGGCCCATCTGCTCGCCGAGCAGCAGGAGAAGATCGACGAGCGGGCCTTCGAGACGGGGCTCACCGCGCTGCTGGACGGGCTGGCGCAGCAGTACGAGCAGGTACGGCAGCAGGTGCAGCAGGGCGTGCAGCGATAGTTCGGTGGGCGCCGAAGTGTCCGTGCCGCATGCTGGGCGCTATGACCGCCAAGGATCCGCAGGCCGCCGGACTGGCTGCGCTCGCCTCCCTGATCGCCGACGAGACCCGTGCCGCGTGTCTGCTGGCGCTGCTCGACGGGCGGGCCTGGACGGCCGGTGAGCTGGCCCGGCACGCGGGGGTCGCCGCGTCGACGCTCAGCGAGCACCTGGGCAAGCTGGTGGCCGGGGGCCTGCTCACGGAGGAACGGCAGGGGCGGCACCGGTATGTAAGGCTGGCCGACGCGCATGTGGCACAGCTTGTCGAGGACCTGGCGGCGCAGGTGCCTCCGGCGGCCGTACGGCGGGCTCCTCGTACCCTGCGTGAGTCGAGTGCCGGGTCGGCCATGGCCCGGGGCCGTACCTGTTACGACCATCTCGCGGGGCGGCTCGGTATCGCGGTCACCGATGCGCTGACTCTGCGGGGGCTGCTGCGGCAGGACACCGGGTTCGCGCTCACGGACGCGGGGCTGGAGTGGTTCGCCTCGGCGGGGATTGCCCTGGACGTGCCGAGTCGGCGGCCGCTGGCCCGTGCGTGCCTGGACTGGACCGAGCGGCGGCCCCATCTCGCGGGGGCGGCGGGGGCCGCGTTGTGCCGGCACGCGCTGGAGGTCGGGTGGTGTGTGCGGATCGGCTCCGCGCGGGCCGTGAAGGTGACTCCGTCGGGGGAGCGGGAGTTGTCGGAGTTGCTCGGTATTCCTTCTGGCGGCCTGCGCTGAGTTCGGCTACTGGGGCGGTGGGTTGCGTTGTCTGCCGGGTGCGGGTCGTCGGTGGCTGGTCACGCAGTTCCCCGCGCCCCTCAGGGAACTGCAGTGCCCTGCGCCTTCGAAGCACCGCCGCCGCTGCGGGCAGTCGTGCCTCCCCCAGTGCCTTAAGGGCCTGGGGTGACCCCCAGGCGGCACGGGTGGGCGCAGCGGCACCTCGCCAGCGCCAGTAAGCGACCCAACCCCCGCCCAGCCCCACCCCGGGCGTCCTGTCCGATATCCGCCAGCCAGGACACACACCCATACCTAACCTCGGGAGCATGATGAACACCGCCCCACGCCAACACCTGCTGCCGGCTTGCGCAGCAATCGTCACCGTCGTCCTCTGGGCGTCGGCCTTCGTGGCGATCCGGAGTGCCGGGCGGGAGTACTCCCCCGGCGCGCTGGCCCTGGGGCGGCTGGCGTCGGGTGCGCTCGCGCTGGGGGTCATCTGGGCCGTACGCCGGGAGGGACTGCCCCCGAGGGCCGCCTGGCGCGGGATCCTGCTCTCCGGTGTGCTGTGGTTCGGCTTCTACATGGTCGTCCTGAACTGGGGCGAGCAGCAGGTGGACGCCGGCACCGCCGCCCTCGTGGTGAACGTCGGCCCGCTGCTGATCGCCCTGCTCGGCGCCCGGCTCCTCGGTGACCCGATGCCGCCGCGACTGCTGGCCGGGATGGCCGTGTCGTTCGCGGGCGCGGTGACCGTGGGGCTGTCCATGTCGGGCGGCGGCCGCAACTCCGTACTCGGCGTGGTGCTGTGCCTGCTCGCCGCCGTGGCGTACGCCGCCGGCGTCGTCGCGCAGAAGCCGGCCCTGGGACGGGCGAGCGCCCTGCAGGTGACGACCTTCGGGTGTCTGGTCGGGGCGGTGGCGTGTCTGCCGTTCGCCGGGCAACTGGTGCACCAGGCCGGGCACGCGCCCCTGTCGGCCACCCTGGGCATGGTCTACCTGGGCGTGTTCCCGACCGCGCTCGCCTTCACCACCTGGGCCTACGCCCTCGCCCGCACCACCGCCAGCCGCATGGGCGCGACGACGTACGCCGTGCCCGCGCTGGTGGTGCTGATGTCGTGGCTGGTGCTCGGCGAGGTGCCGGGCGTGCTCATGCTGGGCGGCGGGGTGCTGTGTCTCGCGGGTGTGGCGGTGTCGCGGTCCCGGGCCCGCGGCGGCCGCGCTTCCCGGGTCGCGGCCGGTGGGAAGCCGCGGCCCGAGAAGGTCGGCTGAGCCTTGCGCCTGGTGTCAGAAGACCACCAGCGCCCGGCCGCCCTTGCCCGCGAGCATGTTCTCGAAGGCCGCCGGGATGCCCTCCAGGGCGATCCGTTCGGTGACCAGCGCGGAGAGGTCCAGGCGGCCTTCCCGCACGTGCTCGGCGAGCACCGGGATGTCGCGGGCCGGGTCCGTGTTGCCGTAGACGCAGCCGGACAGGGTGCGGCCCCAGTGGAAGATCTCCAGCGCGTTGAACGTGACCTCCTGGTCCTTGCCGCCGATGCCGACGACCGTCGTACGGCCGCCCCGGCGGGTGGAGTCCCAGGCGGCGCGGATCGACATCGCGCGGCCCACGCACTCCACCGAGACGTCCACGCCCTGCCTGCCGGTGAGGGCGCGGATCTCGCGGGGTGTGTTCTCGGAGGCGAGGACGTAGTCCGTGGCGCCGGCCGCGCGGGCCAGCTCCTCCTTCGACTCGGAGACGTCCACGGCGATGATCCGGGACGCGCCCGCGATGCGGGCCGACTGGAGCGTGGCGAGACCGACGCCGCCCGCACCGAAGACGGCGACCGTCTCGCCCTCGCGGACCTTCGCCGAGTGGTGGACGGCGCCGTAGCCGGTGAGGACGGCGCAGCCGAGGAGGGCGGCGTCCACCAGCGGCACCCCCTGCGGGAGGGGCAGTACGCAGGACGCCGACACCACCGTCTCCTCGGCGAACGCGGCCACGTTCAGGCCCGGGTGGAGGTCGGTGCCCTCGGTGGTGCGGGCGTAGACGTCGGCGGCGCCGTTCAGGGCGTTGGCGCACAGCCAGACCTCGCCGAGCGCGCAGGCGTGGCAACTGCCGCAGGACGGCGCCCAGTTGAGGACGACGGCGTCGCCCTCGGCGACATGGCTGACGCCCTCGCCGACGGCCACCACCGTGCCGGCGCCCTCGTGGCCGAGGACGGCCGGGACGGGGACACGCATGGTGCCGTTGGACAGGGACAGGTCGGAGTGGCAGACACCGGCGGCGGCGAGGCGCACCCGGACCTGTCCGGGGCCCGGGTCGGGCAGCTCGATGCCGGTGATCTCCAGGGCTGCGCCGATGGCGGGCAGGACGGCGGCTCGTACGGCCATGGGTCGGGTACTTCCTTAGAACTGGAGGGACTTGGTCTGGAGGTACTCGGTGAGTCCGTGCGCGCCGAGTTCCCGGCCGACCCCGGACTGCTTGTATCCCCCGAACGGGGCGAGGGGGTTGAAGCGGCCGCCGTTGATGTCGACCTGGCCGGTGTCCATGCGGCGGGCGAAGGCCACGGCCTCGGCCTCGTCGCCGGCCCAGACGGCGCCCGCGAGGCCGTACACCGTGCCGTTGGCGATACGCAGGGCGTCCTCCTCGTCGTCGTACCTCAGGATCGACAGGACCGGGCCGAAGATCTCCTCCTGGGCGATGGTCATCTCCGGGGTGACGTCCGCGAAGACCGTGGGGCTGACGAAGTAGCCCTTCTCGCGCGAGGATTCGGGACCTCCGGCGACCACGCGGGCGCCCTCGGCGATGCCCTTCTCGATGTAACCGCGCACCCGCGCCTGCTGCTTGGCGTTGACGACCGGGCCGATGCGGTCGCCGTACTTGGCGGCGGCCGCGGCGGCCAGCTCGACCGCTTCCTCGTACCGGTCGCGGTGGACCAGCATGCGGGTCCAGGCACTGCAGGTCTGCCCGGAGTTGGACATCACGTTGGCCACGCCGACGTTCACCGCCTTGGCGAGGTCGGCGCTCGGCAGGATGACGTTGGCGGACTTGCCGCCGAGTTCGAGGGCGACCCGCTTGACGGCCGCGCCCGCCACCGCGCCGATCTGCCGGCCGACGGCCGTGGAGCCGGTGAAGGAGACCAGGTCCACGCCGGGGTGCTCGGCGAGGGCCTGCCCGGCGACCGGGCCGAGGCCGGTGACCAGGTTGAACACACCGGCCGGTACGCCCGCCTCGTGCACGGCCTCGGCGAAGAGCTGGGCGGTGAGCGGGGTGTCCTCGGCTGGCTTGAGGACGATCGTGCAGCCGGCGGCGAGCGCCGGGGCGACCTTGGCGACGATCTGGTGCAGCGGGTAGTTCCAGGGGGTGATCGCGCCGACCACGCCCACGGGCTCGTGCAGGACGGTGGAGTTGCCGACCTTCTCCTCGAAGGAGTGGGTCGCGGCCAGCTCGGCGTAGGAGCCGGCGACGGCGATCGGCACCGCCGCGTGCACGGCCTGGGAGAACTGCAGCGGGGCGCCCAGCTCGGCGGTGACGGTCTCGGCGATCTCGTCCTTGCGGGCCACGAGGACGTCCCGGAGGGCGGTGAGTCGTGCGGCGCGCTCGGCCGGGGGCGTGGCGGCCCAGGCGGGCAGGGCGGCGCGGGCCGCGCGTACGGCGGTGTCGACGTCCAGGGCGCCGCCCGCCGGGACCCGGGCGATGACCTGCTCGTCGGCCGGGTTCACGACCTCGATGACATCCGTGCTCTCGGCGGGGCGCCAGGCGCCGTCGATGTAGAGGCCGTCGTGTGCCTTCATGCTGCTTCCTCCCGGCGGGTCTGCGTGGTCCGGCACACAAACTAGCGGCGTTAGTTTTTCTGCGCCAGACGCACCCCCGGCGCCGGGCGCGGTTCGGCGCCGGACGTACCAGGACATCATCGCCGGGGAGGTGACTGCTCATTCGCGCAGGTGCCGTACCTCACTCGTCCAGGTCGGGCAGCCGGTCGGGGGACGGGCAGATGCGGTCGCCCTGGTGGTCGAAGACGAAGAGATGGGCGAGGTCGACGAGGAGCGGGACCTGCATGCCGTGGTGCAGCCGGAGGTCCGGGGTGGTGCGCACCACCAGGTCGCCGGGGAGCCGGCCCTCCGGGGGCGCGGGCTCGGGCCCGGTGTCGCCGGGGTGTTCGAGCACCACCACCGGCCCGGCGCGCCGCGAACCGGCCCGTTCCCGCAGCCGGTCCAGCACGGTCGGGCCCTCCCCGCGCCGCCGGCGCGCCGGACGGGCGGCGGGCCGCGGGGCCTCCAGTTCGGGTACGACGGCGGGGCGCGAGCCGGTGTCGAAGTGGACGAGGATCTCGTGCCCCTGGAACTCCACGTGCTCCACCAGCCCGGTGATCGCCACCTCGCCCGCCCGGGCGGAGCTGTGCCTGGCGATGCGCACGGCCTCCGAGCGCACCCCCACGATCACCTCGCGGCCCTGCTGCACCCGCAGCAACTGGTGGTCCAGGCAGAGCGGTTCGGGCAGCCGCAGGGCCTGCTTGCCCAGGCTGATGGTCATGGCGCCGTCCAGCGGGGCGCGGACCAGGCCGCGCAGCAGGTTGATGCGCGGGGTGCCGATGAAGGCGGCGGTGAAGACGTTGCGGGGCAGTGCGTAGACCTGGCGCGGGGCGCCGACCTGCTGGAGCACGCCCCCGCGCAGCACGGCGACCCGGTCGCCGAGGGACATCGCCTCGGCCTGGTCATGGGTGACGTACACCGTGGTGACGCCCAACTCGCGGGTCAGCTGGGATATTTCGGCGCGCAGATGGCCCCGCAGCTTGGCGTCGAGGTTGGACAGCGGCTCGTCCATCAGGAAGGCGGAGGGGTGGCGGGCGATCGCCCGGCCCATGGCGACGCGCTGGCGCTCGCCGCCGGAGAGCTGGCTGGGGAAACGGTCGAGCAGGTCCTCGATGCCCAGCATGCGGGCGGTGGCCGAGACGCGCGGGGCGGGGTCGGTGCCGGGGTCCTCGATCCGCAGCGGGAAGCCGATGTTGTCGCGGCCGGTCATGTTCGGATAAAGGGCGAAGTTCTGGAAGACCATGGCCATGCCCCGCTCGGAGGGCTGCCAGTGGTTGGCGTACTCGCCGTCGAGCAGCAGCTCGCCCTCGTCGATGTCCTCCAGGCCGGCGATCATCCGCAGCACGGTGGACTTGCCGCAGCCGGACGGGCCCAGCAGGACCAGGAACTCGCCGGGCGCGATGTCCAGCGAGAGCCCGTCGACCACGCGCGTGCCGCGTGTGTAGGACTTGCTCACGTCGTGCAGTTCGATGGCGCGTGTCATGCCTGCCGCCCCCGGGGGCTGTCCGGAGCGCCGCTGCTCCGTGGTCCGAAGACCCCGCGGGTCGAACGGGGCCTGTGAGTCACGGAAGTTAACGGACTGTCGTGGGCCGGGGGAAGACATCGCACGGCCCGTCCCCTCACTTGGTCGCGGTCAGGTGCGCGAAGACCACGACGTTGCTCGTGTAGCCCGTCCGTCGGTTGTAGAAGCCGCCGCAGGTCAGCACGCGCAGTTCCGGCCGTCCGGCCGGGGCATAGACCTCCTTGTCCGGGAAGCCCGCCTTGTCGAAGACCTTCATCCGGTCCACGGTGTAGACGGCGGTACGGCCGTCGGCGCGCCCCACCTCGATGAGTTTGCAGGGCTTGACCTGGGCGAGCGCGGTGAAGACGGCCGGGCCGGTGGTGGTGTCCCGGTGGCCGACGGCGATCGCGGTGCCGGGCTCGCCCGGGGTCGGGCCGCCCTCGTACCAGCCGACCAGCCTGGGCTTGTCCACGGGCGGGGTCTGAAGCTGCCGGTCCTTGTCGAGCCGGAGGGCCGTGACCGGTGCGTCGACGCCCAGGAAGGGGATGCGGAAGGACGTCGGCCGGGACCGGGGCAACGGGTGCGGCGGCGGTCCGGGCGGGGGCTCGCAGGACGCCTCCCCGTCCGCGCCGGGTCCGCCGGCGGCCGCCACCGCGTCCGGGTCGCCCGCCCGGCCGGGCCCGGGGTGTCCGCCGCCGCACCGGCTCCCCACCGCCACCAGGACGGTCACCAGCAGTGCCGTCCTGGTGAGGCGGTAGGCGCGGGTCCGGTACCAGGGCCTGCGTCTGCGGCGGCTACGCGGCGCCATGAGGCCGCCGGCGGTTCCGCCGGGCGTACACGCCACCGCCGACCGCGATCAGGCCCACGGCACCCGCGGCGGCCACGGGCGAGTACGCGGCGGCCTTGTCGATGAGCCCGCCGCCGCCCGCGTGCACACCGCCCCGCGGCGGATCGTTGTCGTCCCTGTCGCCCCAGCCCGGTCCGTCCTGCCGGTGGTCGTGGCGGTCGTGGTCGTGGTCGTGGTCCTCGATCTGCCCGTTCGGACCGTGCTCGTCGTGGCGGTCGTGGCAGTTGACGCGGAAGAGCTTCTCCTTGACGGCACCCGCCGCGACCCAGGTGAGCTTGTAGTTCCCGTCGGCCAGGCCGATCACGTCGGTGTGTCCGGCGCCCTCGGCGAGCTGGATGACACCGGTGACGGTGGCGGCGCTGGGCAGCGGGGGCTGCGCCTGGATGATGTAGGGGATGTTGGGCAGGATGTCGAAGTTGACGGCGTCGAGGTAGAACTTGCAGACCACCGGATCGTCCTGCCCCGTTCCGGGCCGCCCGCCCACGCTGTGCACTCTGATGTCGCCGTTCGCCCCTTGGGCCGCCGCGGTCGGTGCCACCACCCACGACGCACCCGCCGCGGCGAGGGCGGTGAGAACGACAGTGGCGCCCGCACGGGAGCGAAAGGCACGTGGAGAGGTCTGGGTGGACATGCACATTCCTCCGAGTCAGACGATTTTCATACAAATCGTTCTTTCGACTGGACTGTGCTTGATGCACACCCTTCCTGACGAACCGACACCCGGCGGGCCGTCAGAGACCGCTCGTCCGGCGCAATCCGGAGCGCGCCCGCCCCCGCCTCGGGAGGTCCCTCCGCCCCTCGGGCCGCTCCGGCGACCGCAGCGCCACCGCCGACGACAGCAGCAGCAGCGCCCCCAGCATCACGAACGGCGCCGCCACCCCGGCCACGCCCGCGCCCAGGCCGACGGCGGCGGGCGCGGCGACCTGCCCGAGCCGGTTGCCGGTCAGCCGCAGCGCGAGCGCCGTGGAGCGGGCCGCCTCGGGCGCCGCCTGCACCACGGTCGTCATCGACAGCGGCTGGCCCACGCCCAGGCAGAAACCCAGCGCCGTGAGCATCGGCCCGAGCGCCCAGACCGGCACCGGCAACGCGACCGACGCGCACAGGACCGCCGCCAGGAGGCAGGTCAGCGTGAGCAGCGCGGGGCGGCCGAGCAGCCGGAGCAGTGGGGTGAGGACCAGACGGCAGGCGATCGTGGCGCCGGCGCGGAGGCTGAGCAGGACGCCGACCACCGAGGGGGCGATGGCCCGGTGCTCGCCGACCACCGGGAGATACGCGGTGAGGATGTCCGTCGCGGACAGGACGGAGAGGCTGATCAGCATGCCCGCGGGCACGCCACGGGCGCGCAGGATGCGGCCCACCGGCACACGGTCGCCCTGCGGCACGGAGGACGTGAGGGCCGTACGGTCCTCGATGCGCCACAGCGAGGCGAACGCGACCACCGCGACCGCGCCCGCCGCCACGAGGGCGAGCGCGCTGCTGCGGGCCATGTCGGGGCCGCCGATCAGGGCGCCGGCGGCGATGGGGCCGATGAGCTGGCCGAGGGAGGCGCCGATGGTGAAGTGGCCGTAGTTGCGGTCCTGTTCGTGCGGCGTGGACTGCCGGGCGACCAGCGACTGGGCGCCGATGACGAAGCAGAGGTGGCCGAGGCCCATCACCCCGCTCCACAGGGCCATCGCCCAGAGGGAGTTCACCAGCCCGCTGAGCGCGCAGCCGCCGGAGATCAGGACCACGCCCGCCGGGAGCAGGGGTGCGCAGCGGCCGTGGTCGGTGCGCCGGCCGAGCGGTACGGCGGCGAACAGCGGGAGCAGCGCGTACACACCCGCGATGACGCCGACCGCCCGCTCGTCGGCGCCCAGCGCGAGCGCCCGGTAGGAGACCGCGGGCCTGGCCATCGACACCGCCCCCTGTGCGAAGCCGAAGGCGAGGACGAGGCGGAGCAGCCAGCCGCGGTTCCCACCGGGCGCCATGGATCTTCCTCCTTGAGGTGTCAGACGAGGCCGAAGAGGATCGCTGCCCCGAGCACCACCAGGGATGTCAGGGCGGCCCACTTGACCACGAACCGGGTGTGGTCGCCGAACTCCACCCTGGCCATGCCGACCAGGACGTGGACGGCGGGCACGAGCGGGCTGGACATGTGCAGCGGCTGGCCGATGATCGAGGCTCGGGCGATCTCCAGCGAGGACACCCCGTGCGCGTGTCCGGCCTCGGCGAGCACCGGCAGGATGCCGAAGTAGAAGCCGTCGTTGGACATGAAGTACGTCAGCGGGATGCTCAGCACGCCGGTGACGAGGGCCATGTGCGGGCCCATGCCGGCCGGGATGTTGCCGACCAGCCACTTGGCCATGTGGTCGACCATCCCGGTGCCCTGGAGGACGCCGGTGAAGACGGCGGCGGCGAAGACCATGCCGGAGACGTTCAGGACGTTCTCGGCGTGCGCGGCGATCCGGGCCTTCTGGTCGGGCATGTGCGGGAAGTTGACGGTCAGCGCGAGTGCCGCGCCGAGCAGGAACAGCACCGGGATCGGCAGCCATTCCATGATCATGGCGGTGAGCAGGGCGACCGTGAGCAGCCCGTTGAACCAGTACAGCCCGGGACGCAGGGTGGGGCGGTGCGGGTCGAGGCCCTGGAAGCCCTCGTCCTCGGGCAGGCCGGCGCCGCTGCCGTGACCCGAACCGCCCGTCCGCGCCGGTGACTTGCCGGAGCCGGCGCCCACGAGAACGGTCTCGGCGGGCTCCTCCACCAGCACCTCGTCCAGCGTGAGCACGCCGAGCCGCCGGCGCTCGCGGCGGCCGAGGACGTAGGCGAGGACGAGGACGAACAGCAGGCCCATGGCGAGGGCCGGGATCATCGGCACGAAGATGTCGCTCGCGTCGACCTTCAGCGCGGTCGCGGCACGGGCGGTCGGGCCGCCCCATGGCAGCGTGTTCATCACGCCGTTGGCCATGGCGGCCACACCGGTCATCACGACCAGGGACATCTTCAGGCGCTTGTACAGCGGGTACATCGCCGAGACGGTGATCATGAAGGTGGTGGAGCCGTCGCCGTCCAGGGAGACGATCGCGGCGAGGACCGCCGTACCGACGACGACGCGCAGCGGGTCGGCCCTGCAGAACCTGAGGATGCCCCGCACGATCGGGTCGAAGAGGCCGACGTCGATCATCACACCGAAGTAGACGATCGCGAACATGAGCATCGCCGCGGTGGGGGCGAGGCCGGTGACGCCGTCGATGACGTAGTCGCCGAGCTCGGCGCCCTTGCCCACGAACACGCAGAACAGCGCGGGTATGAGCACGAGCGCCGCGATCGGCGACATCTTCTTCAGCATGATCAGGACCAGGAAGGTCGCGATCATGGCGAAGCCGAGGATGGTCAGCATGAATGGATACCTAACGTTCGCCCTTGAACATCCCACCTGGGGGTCGGCGGTGCGATGACGTTAGGTCCCGTCGACTGGCGTTAACAAGACGTTGACGTGTGAGCAATAAGCGCGAAAGTCCAGGTCACAGGCTTGCGGTGAGGTGGACGGGGATCCCGTTCAAGACAGCGTTGCCCGAGAGCGGGTCCAGCAGGCTGCCGTCGAGGAGCTGGTTGACGTTGACTCCGGGCGCGGTCGCGGCGTGGCC
Organism: Streptomyces puniciscabiei; assembly: GCF_006715785.1. NCBI lineage: Bacteria > Bacillati > Actinomycetota > Actinomycetes > Kitasatosporales > Streptomycetaceae > Streptomyces > Streptomyces puniciscabiei. The sequence continues at coordinate 5,711,724 of NZ_VFNX01000001.1, read as the reverse complement.
GAGGCGGGTGCCGGGACGGTCGTGGCCCCAGCCGTGCGGCAGGCTCACCACCCCAGGCCGTACGGCGTCGGTGACCTCGGCCGGCGCCACCACCTCTCCCCCGGCGCCCTTCACCCGTACGTCCGCACCGTCCCGGACGCCGAGCCGGGCCGCGTCCTCGGGGTGGATGTGCAGGGTGCAGCGGTTGGAACCGCCGGTCAGAGCGGGCACGTTGTGCATCCAGCTGTTGTTGGAGCGAAGGTGGCGGCGGCCGACGAGGACGAGCCCTTCCGGCCGCTCCCGCAGGGCCTCACGCAAGCGGGGCAGGTCGGCGGCGATCGGCTCGGGCAGCAGCTCGACCTTGCCGCTGCGGGTCTTCAGCGGCTGGGGCAGGCGGGGGCGCAGCGGGCCGAGGTCGATGCCGTGCGGGTGGGCGAGCAGCCTGGCCAGGCTCAGCCCGTCGGGCCGTACGCCGAAGCCGTCGCCGTACGGGCCGAGGCGCAGCATCATGTCCAGCCGCCGCTCGGGGCCGGTGTCGCCGGTGAGCTGCCCGGTGAGCTCCTTCGGGTCGCGGCCGTACACCGGCGAATGCGCCTCCGTCACGGCCTTGCCGAGGGTCTGGTCGATGACCATCGCATCGACGGCGCCCGGGTCGGCGCCGTGCATGCCGGTGGCCGCCAGGATCAGCCGGGCGAGGATCTCGCTCTCCGCCATGCGGCCTGGCTCCAGCGGGACCGCGGGGCGGGTGTAGCGGACCTGGTTGCGCACGGCGAGGGTGTTGAAGGCGAAGTCGTGGTGCGGGCTCTGCGAGGGCGGGGGCGGGGGCAGGACGACGTGGGCGTGCCGGGAGGTCTCGTTCAGGTACGGGTCGACGCTGACCATGAAGTCCAGCGAGTCCAGGGCCTTGTCGAGGCGGTCGCCGTCGGGCGCGGACAGCACGGGGTTGGCGGCCACCACGATCAGTGCGCGGACCGGCTCGCCCTCGCCGGTGGGGGTGTCGATCTCCTCGGCGAGCGCGGAGAGCGGCAGTTCCCCCTTGGCCTCGGGGAGTCGGCGCACCCGCGAGCGCCAGCGGCCGAGGGCGAAGCCGCGCCCGGGTCCGGCCGGGCGGGGCGTCCTGTCGGTGGCGGCCTGCGGGAAGAGGGCGCCGCCGGGGCGGTCCAGGTTGCCGGTGAGGATGTTGAGGACGTCCACCAGCCAGCTGGCCAGGGTGCCGTGCGGGACGGTGCAGCTGCCGATGCGGGCGTAGACGGCGGCGGTGGGGGCGGCGGCGAGTTCACGGGCAAGGGTACGGATGGTCTCCGCGTCGATGTCGCAGGCCTCGGCCACGGCTTCGGGAGTGAAGTCGCTCATCGCCTCCCGGAGTTCGGCGAGACCCTGGACGTGCGGGGCGAGGTCGGCGAGGTCGGCCAGGTCCTCCGCGAAGAGGGTGTGCGCCATCGCCGCGAGCAGCAGGGCGTCGGCGCCGGGGCGGATGGCCAGGTGCCGGTCGGCGAGCTTCGCGGTGCGGGTGCGGCGCGGGTCCACCACGGTCAGCCGGCCGCCGCGCGCCTTGAGCGCCTTGAGCCTGCCGGGGAAGTCGGGGGCGGTGCACAGACTGCCGTTGGACTCCAGCGGGTTGGCGCCGATGAGCAGCAGGTGGTCGGTGTGGTCCAGGTCCGGTACGGGGATGGCGTTGGCGTCGCCGAAGAGCAGCCCGCTGGAGACGTGCTTGGGCATCTGGTCGACCGTGGAGGCGGTGAACACGCTGCGGGTGCCGAGGCCGGCGAGCAGGACCGGCGGGTAGAGGGCGCCGGCCACGGTGTGCACGTTGGGGTTGCCGAGGACCACGCCCACGGCGTTCGGGCCGTGCCCCTCCAGGACCGGGCGCAGACCGGCGGCGACCGCGTCGAAGGCCTCCTCCCAGGTGGCCTCGCGCAGTTCGCCGTCCCGGCGCACGAGCGGGGTGCGCAGCCGGTCGGGGTCGGAGTCGACGGCCCCGAAGGACGCGCCCTTGGGGCAGATGAAGCCCTTGCTGAAGACGTCCTCGCGGTCACCGCGGGCGCCGGTGACTCGGGTGCCCTCGATGGTGAGGGTCAGCCCGCAGGTGGCCTCGCACAGGGGGCAGATTCGCAGGGCGGTGCGGGACACGGGTCCTCCCGGGGGTCGGCGGCGGTGCCGGGTGAGCGCGTGGCGGCTCGAGGTGAGCATACCGACCGGTATGCACGGAGGGGAGGTGTCTCCGGTGATCGTCAGTCGAGCACGCGCCCCAGATACGCGCGCAGCAGCTCCCGGGTCTCGGTGATGATCGCCTCGTCGCCGTGCGGGTCCGTCCGGAAGGCCAGCTGGACGAGGGTGTCCGCGCTCTCCACGGCGACCAGGAAGACCCGGCGCAGGTCCTCGTCGGGGGTCCGGCCGAGGTAGCCGGAGAGCAGGTCGGTGAGGCGGTCGGCGACGCGCGTGTTGGGCTCGGCGTGCCGGGCGCCGACGGGTATCTGGTTGCCGAAGTCGACCAGGGAGAAGCCGGGTGCGGTGCGCTTCATGGCCAGGTACTCGTCCAGGACCGCGTCCATCGCGGCCCGCCAGTCGCCCTTGTCCGCCTTCCTCAGCCGCTCGGTGACGCGCTCGGTGTACCGCTCCAGATTGCGCTGGGCGAGGGCGTCGGCCATCTGCCGCTTGTTGCCGAAGAACCGGTAGACGGAGCCGATGGGCACGCCGGCGCGCAGGGCGACGGCGCGGGTGCTCAGGTCGTCGTAGCCGACCTCGTCGAGGAGTTCGGCGCAGGCGTCGAGGATCCTGGTCAGGCGTTCGGCGCTGCGCCGCTGGACGGGCGCGCGGCGGAGCGATGTCGCGTGGGGCACGGGCTTCATGATGCCTCTCCGCCGGGGCGGGGTGAACCTCGCCCTCCTGTACGAAGAAGAGTGGCTGATGCACTCATTCCCCGGCGGTCGGGGTCGCCGCGCCGGTGGGAGGCTTCACCGACGCCGTGCCCGCGCCGGTGGGAGGCTTCGCCGACGCCGTACCCGCGTGGGCCGAGGGCTGCACCGACGCCGAGGGCTGCACCGACGCCGCGCCCGCGTGGGCCGAGGGCTTCGCCGACGCCGTGTCCACGCCGGACACCGTGATGTCGGCGGTGCTCTGCACGGGCTTGCCGTGCACGGCCCACACGGTGCCGTCGTCGGCGTACAGGCGGGCGGTGACGTGGTGGGTGCCGTGCCGGACGAGACCGTCGGGCAGGTGGTACTCGCGGGAACGCAGCGGGGTGATCCGGCGGCCGTCGACGAAGAGGTACACGAGCCCGCGCCCGCCGACCGCCGTGGGCCGCGCACCGGGCACGGAGCAGCGGAAGCGGTGGAACGTCAGCCGGACGTCCCAGCCGCCGCCGGAGTCCGGGGTCACCTCGACCGCGACCTGCGGCGCGTCCTTCCTGCCGACCTCCCGCAGATGCCGGCCGGTCCCGTCGGTGTCGTCCAGGACCTTGCCGACCGGCGAGGACGCGACCGTGCCGCCGTGGGCGTGCCCGCTCGAGCAGGCCGCCACGCCGAGCGGCAGCAGGACGCCCGCCGCGAGCGCGGCGAGGGTCCTGCGGGTCCACGGCGTCCTCGGCATGTTCCGGAGATTAGGACAACGCTCCGGCCTCCCGGATCCGCCTGAAGTCTGGTTCCGTCCACCCCTCGGCGTCCCTCCGGCGGAGTACGCGCGGCCCTCTTGCGTCCGCGTCCACCTATTCCTACGGTGTTGCATAGGAATCAGGAGCGCAAGGGAGCGATCATGAGCGGGGACGCGCGGAAGACCGCCGCGGGACTGTCGTACCTGACCGGTTTCGGCAACGAACACTCGTCGGAAGCGGTGCCGGGCGCGCTGCCCGAGGGCCGCAACTCGCCCCAGCGGGCACCGCTCGGGCTGTACGCGGAGCAGCTGAGCGGCACGGCGTTCACCGAGCCGCGGGCGCACAACCGCCGCTCCTGGCTCTACCGCATCCGCCCCTCGGCCGCGCACCCGGTGTTCACCCGCACCGACAACGGCGCGATCCGCACGGCCCCCTTCACCGAGACCGTGCCCGACCCCAACCGGCTGCGCTGGAACCCGCTGCCCGAGCCGTCGGCCGGCACCGACTTCCTGGCCGGCCTGTGGACGCTCGGCGGCAACGGCGATGCCACCCAGCGCACCGGCATGGCCGTGCACCTCTACCACGCCAACGCCTCGATGGAGCGCGTCTTCTCCGACGCCGACGGCGAACTGCTGATCGTGCCGGAGCGCGGCGGTCTGCTGCTGCACACCGAGTTCGGCCGGCTCGCCGTGGAGCCGGCCCATGTGGCGCTGATTCCCCGTGGGGTGCGCTTCCGTGTGGAGCTGATGGACGATTCCGCCCGGGGTTATGTGTGCGAGAACTACGGCGCGCCCTTCCAGCTCCCCGACCTCGGCCCGATCGGCGCCAACGGTCTCGCCAACGCCCGGGACTTCCAGGCGCCGGTCGCCGCGTACGAGGACGTGACCGGCCCGGTGGAGGTGGTGAACAAGTTCTGCGGCAACCTCTGGACGGCCACCTACGACCACTCCCCCCTCGATGTGGTCGCCTGGCACGGCAACCATGTGCCGTACATCTATGACCTGCGCCGTTTCAATGTGATCGGCACCATCTCCTACGACCACCCGGACCCGTCCATCTTCACGGTCCTGACCTCCCCCTCGGACACCCCTGGCCTGGCGGGTGTCGACTTCGTCGTCTTCGCCCCACGCTGGCTGGTGGGCGAGGACACCTTCCGGCCGCCGTACTTCCACCGGAACGTGATGAGCGAGTACATGGGCCTGGTCGAGGGCGCGTACGACGCCAAGGCGGAGGGCTTCGTGCCCGGCGGCGGCTCGCTGCACAACATGATGTCGGCACACGGCCCGGACCGGGAGACCTTCGACAGGGCGAGCGCGGCCGAGCTGAAGCCGCAGAAGATCGACGACGGGCTGGCGTTCATGTTCGAGACCCGCTGGCCGGTGACCCTCACCCCGCACGCGGCCGGCGCGGACCACCTCCAGCAGCGCTACGACGACGTGTGGCGGGGCCTCGAGCGCCATTTCCGCGGCTGAGCCCCCATGACGCCTGTGTTGCGCCTGACGTTCATCGACGGGTACGGATAGCCAAGTGACCTCCTTCGCTCCGGATTCGATCGTCCTGAACCGCAAGCTGCCGCTGTGGTACCAGGTGTCGCAGTCGCTGCGCGCCTCGATACTCGGCCGCTCCCCCGAGGACCCGCTGCGGCTGCCCACGGAGGAGCAGCTGGCGGAGCACTACGGCGTGAGCGTGCTCACCATGCGGCAGGCGCTGAAGGAGCTGGAGGACGAGGGACTGATCAGCCGCCACCGGCGGCGCGGCACGTTCATCGAGCCCGGCGTCCGGCGGGGCGCGCCCGTCCGGCTGCTGGGCTCGGTCGACGCGATCGTGGCCCAGCAGTCCGGGATGACGACGGAACTGCTGGACCACGGCATGACACCGGTGCCCGCCGGTGTCACCGAGTACTTCCCCGGCCTCGCGGAGGTGATGACGTACCACCGCCTCCGCAGCGACGAGAAGACCGGCGAGCCGACCAACCACGCGGTGAACCACGTGCGCCCCGAACTCGGCGCGCGCATCGACCTGGAGGACCTGGTCCGCTGGCCGATGACGAAGGTGCTGCGGGACGTGGTCGGGGCGGACATCAGCCGCATCACGGACACGGTGGAGGCGAGGCTGGCCGATCCGGAGACCGCCCGGCTGCTCCAGGTTCCGTTGCTGAGTCCGATCCTGCACTACACGGGGGTGACGTACGACAGTGACGGACGGGTGCTGGACGTGGCGGTGATCCAGTACCGGGGGGACCGTTTCTCGTTCACGGTGACCCTGGACGCGACCTGATACCGGGTCCGGTCCAGGCCGTACCATGCCCTGCGTGACGCACGACGACGCTCCGCTGCTGGCGGACCTCATGCCGTGGTCCGTCGCACCGCTGCGACCGGGCCGTGCCTGGCCGACGGCTCCTGATCCGGGCTCGCTGAAGGCCCGCTGGGAGGCGCTGCTCAAGGCCGAGGGCCCGGACCGCGAGGCCCTCTTCGAGCCGACCCGGGCCCGCACCCTCGGCTCGGCGGTGGGCCAACTCCCCGGCCATTCCACCGGAACCGAGCGGCTGGCCCGCGCCGAGGGACCCTGCGCCGAGCCGGTCCGCGTCCTGGCGGCGCCCTTCGACGAGCAGTGGCTGATCCCGGACCACCGGCTGATCGACACCGCGCGCCCGGAGTTGTGGCGGGTGGCGGACGCGCACCAGGTCTTCACGGTGGAGACGGGGGACGGGGCCGACCCGCTCCTGGCGACCTCGCTGCTGCCCACTCTGCGCACCGGCCGCGTCCGCCCGCTGTACCGCCGCCCCGGCGGCAGTGAACCGAATCTCGCTCCGGGCCTGACGGCCCACCTCGGCGACCGCCTGGGCGGGATGCCCGCTCCGGTCGACGTCCTCGCCTGGATCCTGACCGCCACCGGCCCCGACCTGACCGTCCCGCTCACCGACGACCCCGAGCTCTGGTCGGCCGGAGTCGAAGTGGGCCGCCGCATGCTGTGGCTGATGCGCCGCGACGGTGAACGCCCCAAGCTGCCGGGCGGCCGCCGCCCCTACGTCCGCGCGCCCCTGCCGCCCCGGCCCGGCACTCTGCTCTACGACGCGGACGACGAGACCCTCCACCTCGACGAGGGCCGCATCTCCCCCGTCCCGCCGGAGGCCTGGGACCACGAGGTGGCCGGAGTCCGGGTCCTGGAGTCCTGGTTCACCACCCGCACGACCCCCGCCGAACCAGGCACCCTGGCCGCGATCCGCCCGGCCACCTGGCCGCAGACCTGGACGTCGGAACTCCTGGAACTGATCACGGTCCTGGCCCTGCTGGCCGAACTGCGGCCCCGGCGCGCCGAGTTGAAGGTGGCAGCCCCGATCACGGCGACCGACCTCCGGGAGGCGGGCGTCCTGCCGGTACCCGACGCCTCCCGCCGCCCCGCCTCCGTCCTGGACCATCACGAGGAGGGCCCGGAAGGCCAGTTCACCCTGGTCTAGCGGAGCTTCAGGGCGGCCTCCAGCCGTGCGACGTCCTCGGCGTCCTTGGCACGACGAGGCCGTGAGGGATCCCAGACGGGCATCATGCGCTTGATCTCGATCTGGGCCGGAGGGCTGACGATCGGCGCCTCGACGTCTCCGATCCGGCCCGGCTCCGCATCCAACAGCCCGTCCGGCCACGGGGTTCCGGCCCAGGGCCCGCCCGCGACGACCACGCGTCCCGCCGCGTCCCGGTCCACCAGGGTGAAGCTGCTGTCCAGCCCGTCCTTGACGAGGTCGAGCTGGAGGTCGGGCGGGGGTCCGGGGACCGGTGTGTGGCCGAGCCCCGCCAGCAGCCCGGCGAGCGACGCCGCGTCCTCGGCCCGGGCGAACCAGTCGATGTCGCCGTGGTCCCGGGTGACTTCCCCCAGAAAGAAGTCCATGGCCCAGCCGCCTCGCAGCCACAGCGGGACGCCGTGGCGGCGAGCGGCCGTCAGCGTCTGTTCGACGAGCATGAGCTGACGCCCCACGCGCTCCCGGTTCACCGGTCGCCGCGGTGCGGGTCGAAGCCGTCGAGCACCCGCCCCAACGCCCGCTCGAACACCGCCTCCAGATCGATCGGCCCCGCGTCCTCCGCGAACGCCGCCGCCATCCTCGGATACGCGCCGGAGGCGACCTGCCGCCCGAGATACGCGACCCGGACCGCGTTCTCCTCGTCCTCCGACCACGGCAGCGCCCGCACCCGCTCCGCCGTGTCGAGCTCATTGCGGACGTACGTCGTCACCACGCCGTTCAGCATCGCGACGAGCTCCAGCTTGGTGCCGTACGACTCCTCCAGCGGGTCCAGGCAGGCCAGGCAGTGCTCCAGATACCGCAGAGCATGCGGGCTCACGCCGTACACCGGGGACATCAGCCGCGGCACCCAGGGATGCCGGTGCATCAGCGACCGCGTCTCCCGGGCCACCCGGAGCATGTCGGCCCGCCAGTCCCCGCTCGGCTCCCACGGGACCTGCTCCGCGCTGACCGCGTCCACCATGAGCTCGTACAGGTCCTCCTTGCGGGGGACGTAGTTGTACAGCGACATCGTGCCGCAGCCCAGCTCGGCCGCGACGTGCCGCATGGACACCGCGTCGAGCCCCCGTGCGTCGGCGATCCGGACGGCGGCCGCCGCGATGTCGTCGCGGGTGTACGCCGGCTTGGGCCCCCGGCCGGTGCGCTCGGGGCGCGCCCAGATCACCTCGGGGACGGCCCCTCGGACTGCCATGGATCATCACCTCGGCCACCATCCTAGTTACGTACAGCGTACGTAGTGCGGTATGGTCGCCGCATGGCTACTACGTACGCTGTACTTAGTGAAGGTCTGGAGAAGCGCTTCGGCGCTGTGCACGCCCTGCGCGGGTTGGATCTGGCCGTGGCCGAGGGGTCGGTCTGCGGGCTGCTCGGGCCGAACGGCGCGGGCAAGACGACGGCCGTACGGCTGCTGACCACGCTGCTGCGGCCGGACGCCGGCTCGGCGCGGGTCGCCGGACACGATCTCGTCCGGGACGCGGACGCGGTGCGCCGCCACATCGCCGTGACCGGGCAGTACGCCTCGGTCGACGGCGACCTCACCGGCCGGGAGAACCTGCGCCTGTTCGCCCGGCTGCACCGGGTGCGCGGGCCGGCCGGGCGGGCGGACGAGCTGCTGGAGCGCTTCGGGCTGACCGAGGCCGCCGGCCGCAGGGCCTCGACCTACTCCGGCGGCATGCGGCGCCGGCTGGACCTCGCGGCGAGTCTCGTCCGCCGCCCCGACGTGCTGTTCCTCGACGAGCCGACCACCGGACTCGACCCGGCCAGCCGCGCCCGCATCTGGCAGGCGGTGCGCGACCTGCGGGCGGACGGTACGACCGTGCTGCTGACCACCCAGTACCTGGAGGAGGCGGACCACCTCGCGGACGACATCGCCCTGGTGGACCGGGGCCGGGTCGCGCACACCGGCTCGCCCGCCGAGCTCAAGGCGCTCATCGGGTCCCGCGCGGAGGCCGTGGTCGCGAACCCGGAGGCACTGGCGCGGGCGGCGGGCGTGCTCGATCAACTCACCGGCAGCGAGCCCGTGTTCGACCGCGAACGCAACGCCGTCGGCGCCGTCAGCACCGACCCGACCCTCACCCTGCCGCGCCTGGTGCGCGCCCTCGACGCGGCGGGCGTGCCGCTGCTGGACGCGAGCCTGCGCCCGCCCACCCTCGACGAGGTCTTCCTGCGGCTCACCGGTGAGTCCGGCCAGGGATCCCCCGACAGCAAGGAGCTTGTCGCATGAGCGCGTTGGCGTACGACGGACTGGCGATGACCGGCCGGCAGCTGCGCCGGGTCCGCAACAGTCCGGGGCTGGCGATCCTCACCCAGATGATGCCGGTCAACATGCTGCTCTTCTTCGGCTATGTGTTCGGCAGCGCGCTGGCCATGCCCGGCCGCGAGTACCGGTCCTTCCTGGTGCCGGGGCTGCTCGTCGCGACCGCGGCGGGCGGGTTGATGACCGGCATGTTCCAGGCCGCCGCGGACACCCACCGGGGCGTGACGGACCGGTTCCGCGCGATGCCGGTGAGCCGGGCCGCCGTCCCGCTGGGACAGGCGGCCGCGGACCTCGTCGTGACGAGCGTCGGGACCGTGCCCCTGCTGCTGGTGGGGCTCGCGGTGGGCTGGCGGATCGAGGGGTCCGTGCTCGACGCGGCCGGTGCGGTGGGGCTGCTGCTGCTCTTCCGGTTCGCCTGCACCTGCGCCGGGATCTTCCTGGGGCTGCTCACCCGCAGCGAGGACGCGGCCGGGCAGCTCGGCGCCTCCTCCTTCGTGCTGCCGCTGCTGTCCAACGCCTACATCCCCACGGACCACCTGCCGGGCCGGCTGCGCACCCTCGCCGAGTGGAACCCGATCAGCGCGGTGACGGCCGCCCTGCGGGACCTGTTCGGCAACGCCGCCGTCCCGCCGGACTCCGCCTGGCCGGTGGCCCACCCGGTCGCCGGGGCGCTCGCCTGGAGCCTGGCCCTGACCGCGCTGTTCCTGCCGCTCGCCGTGCGCCGGTACGCGCACGGGCAACGGTGACGGGCCGGCGCCGCACTACTGACAAACCCGTCGGTCACGAGCCATGATCCGGGCATGGAACAGCCCACGGACACCCAGCCCCTGCCCCTGGAGGGCATCACCGTCGTCGCCGTCGAACAGGCGGTGTCCGCGCCCTTCGCGACCCGGCAGCTCGCCGATCTGGGGGCCAGGGTCATCAAGGTGGAACGGGTCGACGGCGGCGACTTCGCGCGCGGGTACGACACGGCGGCCCGCGGTCTCGCCTCGCACTTCGTGTGGTGCAACCGCGGAAAGGAGTCCATCGCCGTGGATCTGAAGGATCCGCGGGGCCTGGACGTCGTACGGCGGCTGATCGCGGACGCGGACGTGTTCGTGCAGAACCTCGCCCACGGGGCGGCGGCCCGGCTCGGCCTCGACGCGCCCACGCTGTGCGCGGCGCATCCGCGGCTGATCGCCGTGGACATCTCCGGGTACGGCTCCTTCGGCCCGTACGCGGACAAGCGGGCGTACGACATGCTCGTGCAGTGCGAGGCGGGGCTGGTGTCGGTCACCGGGACGCCGGATCAGCCGGTGAAGGCGGGCGTGCCGGCGGCGGACATCGCGGCGGCCATGTACGCGTTCTCGGGGGTCCTGGCGGCGCTCGTCCGGCGCGGGACGACCGGCCGGGGCGGGCCGGTGGAGGTGTCGATGCTGGAGGCGCTCGCCGAGTGGCTGGGGCATCCTCTGCACCATGCGATGCACGGAGGTGAGCCCCCGGCGCGCACCGGCCTCGCGCACGCCGTCATCGCGCCCTACGACGCCTATCCGACGGCGGACGGCGGGCGGGTGCTGCTGTCCGTGCAGAACGACCGGGAGTGGCGGCGGCTGGCCGAACAGGTCATAGGTCGCCCGGAACTGGGGACGGACCCGGTGTATGCCACGAACGCGTCACGGGTCGCGAACCGCGAGAAGACGGACGCGTTGGTGGCGGAGGCGCTCGGCGCGCTGGACGCCGAGGAGGCGCTGGCCCGGCTGGAGAAGGCCCAGATCGCCTGTGCCCGGCTGCGTGACCTGCACGAACTGGCCGGGCATCCACAGCTGGCGGCCCGCGAGCGGTGGCGTGAGGTGGGGTCGCCGGTGGGGCCGTTGAAGGCGCTGCTGCCTCCCATCACGCTGCCGGGCGGGGACGAGGCTCGGATGGGTGATGTGCCCGCGCTCGGGCAGCACACCGGGGCGCTGCTGCATGCCGTGGGGATGACGGACGACGAGATCGCAGCGATGCGCCGGGACGGTGTGGTGGCCTGAGCGCCGACGGCCCGGAGCGGTTCCGGGGGCCGCCCGGCCGGGTCGGCGGCGGCTCGGTGGTGGCTCGACGGTCGCTCAGCGGCTGCTCAGCGGCTCTCCATGGCCGCTCAGCGGCTGTTCAGTGACCGCCGAACAGCGAACGACGCAGTCGGCGCAGCGGCGCGAAGAGGGAGACGCGGCTGACCCGCCTGCCCCGGTCGCTGCGCTGCTGTGCGGTGTCACGCGCCGTCAGCTCACGCATCAGCGAGGTCGCCTCGGCCGTCTCCCGCTGCGGAACGGCGGGACCCGCCAGCACCGACAGATGGCGGTCGAGGCGCGAACTGGTCGCGCTGCTGCCACAGGTGATCGCAGGGACCCTGGCCCTGCTGCGCACTGTTATCTGCTCCATGTCACTCCCCACCCGTACGAGTCCACCCGGCCCGGGCAGAGTAACCCTATCGCCCCAGGGGGGCACGCGTGTATCGCGTCCACAGGATTCACCTTCCCCGCAAGGCGGTTGACCATCCTTCGTTGACTACTCTCCGAATCCGACCGATTTCAGGGTGAGTTGGACAATGGGCTGGCCGGTCGGCTGCGCTGACCCGCCGTCAGGCTCGACGGTTACGGCGAGTGACGTCGAGGAGGTGTCGAGACCTTTCGCGACCAAGGGCGTGTCGCCCGCGAAGAGCCCGAGGGAGCGCGGTTGCGCACGGGGGCGCATGAGCCAGAGCTGACGGACGCGGCCGGCGGGCGGGCTGCCGTATCCGCTGAGGGTGACGACGGCTTCTCCCTGCGAGGCGGAAGCGATCACTCCGATGGCGCGGCCCCGTGCGTCCTTGCCGGTGGTGGCGCGGGCGTCGGGTGCGGCCAGAACGTGGGCGATCTCACGTCCCCGGGCCTGCTCGGCGGTGAGCCGGTCCTGGGTGCGCTGGGCCTGCACGGCGAAGAGCGAGGCGACGACGAGGGCCGCCGCCGCGGTGGCCGTGGCGAGCGGCACGAACAGGGGGCGCGGGCGGGGCGTACGGGTGCGTCCCGGCGGGGGCTGGGTGCCCCAGACGTGCGGCGGCAGTTGCGGCGTGCGCTCCTGGGCCGGCGTCCGGACCTGCTCCTGCGGGATGGTGCGTACGGCGGTCAGCACCCGCTCGCGCAGCGCGGGGGGCGCGTGGGCCGCCGTGGACCAGGCGAGGCGGACCGCGTCCTCGGCCAGCTCCCGTACCTCGCCGGCGCAGCGGTCGCACCCTTGCAGGTGTTTCTCGAACCGGCGCCGCTCGCCCGGTTCGAGGGCGTCGAGCGCGTAGGGCGCGGCGAGGGAGTGCAGGTCCTCGCGGCGCAGCAGCTTGCCGAGGATGCTCATGCGGCGCCTCCCAGGCACTGGCGGAGCCGGGTGAGCCCGTCGCGCATCCGCGTCTTGACCGTACCGAGCGGCAGCGACAGCCGCTCGGCCACCTCACGGTAGGTGTAGCCGTCGTAGTAGGCGAGGGTCACGGACTGGCGTTGCAGATCGGTGAGCCGGCGCAGACAGCGGCGTACCCACTCGCGCTCCATGCCGGCCTCGACCTCCTCGGCGACCTGGTCGAACGCGGGCTCCCCGGCCCGTAGGGCCTCGCGCTGCTCGCGTTCGCCGGCCGCGCGGGCGCTGCGCACCCGGTCCACGGCGCGGCGGTGGGCGAGGGTGAGGATCCAGGACAGGGCGCTGCCCCGGCCCGGGTCGTACCGGGCGGCCGAGCGCCAGGTCTCCAGCAGCACCTCCTGGGCCACCTCCTCGGACTGGGCGAGGTCGCGCACCACCCGCCGTACGAGCCCGTACACCGGCCCGGACACCAGTGCGTACAGCTCCTCGAACGCCCGCTGGTCGCCGTCCGCGACGAGCACCAGCAGCTCGTCCGCCCGCGCCCGGGCCCCCTCTCTGTGGCCGCAGCCGGCCCTGCCGTGCACTCCACGCATCCGCACGAACGCACACCTCCCGCGGGAGATACGGATCAGCGGGCCGAAAACGCGGGTCACGAGGTGCCCAAAACTTTTTCTCCGCCGACCAATCCGATCGGTGCTTCCGCTCCGTATACCCGTCCGTCAAAGGCAAGTCGGCACTGAGGACGGACGGCATGACACCTCTCTTCTCCAGGAGCGGGACGGGACGCACCGGTGTGGTCACGCTCATCTGCGGCGCGCTGGCCGCCGGAGGGCTCACCGCCGCCGGCGCCGCCGCGCTGGCACCGGGGGCGGCCTCCGCCTCCTCCCACCGGGAGGCCCCGCTGATCTCGGGGACCCCGCAGTACGACAACACCGACCTGTACGCGTTCGTCAGCCCGGACAAGCCCGACACCACGACGATCGTGGCGAACTGGATCCCGTTCGAGGAGCCCGCGGGCGGGCCGAACTTCTACACGTTCGCCGACGACGCGCAGTACGACCTGCACATCGACAGCAACGGTGACGCGCGGGACGACATGGTCTTCCGCTACACCTTCAAGACGCATACGAAGAACGGGAACACGTTCCTCTACAACACCGGCCCGGTCACCAGCCTCGACGACCCCGACCTCAACATCACGCAGACGTACGACATCGATCTGCTCCGGCTCAAGAACGACCACGTGATGTCGAGGACGCGGCTCGCGGACAACGTGCCGGTGGCGCCCTCGGACGTCGGCAAGGCGTCCATGCCGGACTACGGCAAGCTGCGCGCGCAGGCCGTCTACAAGACGCCGGGGGGTGCCGCGACCTTCGCCGGACAGGCGGACGACCCGTTCTTCGCGGACCTGCGCGTCTTCGACCTGCTCTACGGCGGCAACCTCAGCGAGGTCGGCCGGGACACCCTCAAGGGCTACAACGTCAACACCATCGCCCTGCAGGTGCCCAACGACCTGATCCGCGAGTCGGCCGGGCAGCCGATCGTCGGCATCTGGTCCACCACCCAGCGCCGCAACGCGCAGGGGTACTACACCCAGGTCTCGCGCCTGGGCAACCCGCTGGTCAACGAGGTCGTCAACCCGCAGAAGGACAAGGACAGGTTCAACGCCTCCCAGCCCGCGTACGACGCCCAGTTCCTGAAGAACGTCACCAACCCCGAGCTCCCGAAGCTCATCGAGTCGATCTACAAGATCAAGGCCCCCAGCGAGCCCCGCAACGACCTGGTCGACGTCTTCCTGAAGGGCGTCAAGGGCCTCAACCAGCCCCCGAACGTGCGCGCTTCGGAGGAACTGCGCCTGAACACCTCCGTCAAGCCGGCCATGCACCCCAAGCGTCTCGGCGTGCTCGATGGCGACAACGCGGGCTTCCCGAACGGGCGCCGGCTCACCGATGACGTGATCGACGAGGCGTTGCAGGTCGTCGAGGGCGAACTGGTCGGCTCGAAGAACGACTTGGGCGACGCGGTGGACAAGAACGACAAGGGCTTCGAGAAGTACTTCCCGTACGTCGCCGAGCCCACCTCCGGCTCGCGCGGCCCGCTCGCCAAGGGCACGACCGCGGGCACGGACGTGCGCAGCCAGCTGGGTGACGCCCTGCAACCGGCCGGGTCCTCCGCCGGCGGCTCGGACAACACCGTGCTGATCGCCGCGTCGGCGGCGTCGGGCGCTGCCGGGATCCTGCTCCTCGGCACCGCCGTCGGCTGGTGGCGCCGGCGCATCCGGCGCCCCTACTGATCCCCACCCACCCCATACCGGCGCGGCCCGTACCTTCCCCTCCCCCACGGCGGGCCGCGCCTCCCTTACGACAGACGGACGCAGGAGACGGCATGGGCCCGCGCGGACAGGACGAGGACATGGACGGGCAGAAGGACAGCGGCGGGCCGACGACGGGCGGCGGGCCGGCGGCGGGCGGCGGGCCAGCGGCGGGCGGCGGGCCAGCGGCGGGCGGCGGGCCGACACTGGCCACCGCGCCGACGGTGGCAACCGAACCGACACCGGCAGCCGGGCCCACGGTGGCAACCGAACCGACACCGGCCACCGCGCCGACGGTGGCAACCGAACCGACACCGGCAACCGGCCCGACGGTGGCAACCGAGCCGGTACTGGCAGCCGGCCCGACGGTGGCGGCCGAAGAACCCTCGGAATCGGCCTCGGACGTCGGCCCCGACCAGCGGGTGGCCGCCGTTCGGCGGTTCGCTGCTGCGGGGCGGCGCTGGCGGACCGCGCAACTCGCCGGCTGCGCCGCTCTGCTGGCCGTCGCGCTGACCGGCGGGGCCATCGCCCTCGGGGCCGGCCCGGCGCCCGCCACCGTGCCGGCCGCCTCCACCGCCGTGGACCCCGGCGCGCTCGGCGGCGGTGACCTGGACGCGGGCATCGCCACCCTCCAGGCGCACCTGCGCACCCAGCCGAAGGACTCCGGGAGCTGGGCCACGCTGGGCCTGGCCTACGTCGAGCAGGCGCGGACCAAGGGCGACCCCTCCCGGTACCCGCAGGCGGACAAGGCGCTGCGGCGGTCCCTCGCGCTGGCCCCGGGCAACGACCAGGCGCTGGCCGGCCAGGCCGCCCTCGCCGCCGCCCGGCACGACTTCAAGGACGCCCTGACCTACGCGGACCGGGCGCTGCGGCAGAACCCGTACAGCGAGCGCGCGCTGTCCTCACGGGTCGACGCCCTGGTCGAACTCGGCCAGTACGCCCAGGCGTCGAAGGCCGCCGGGACCGCCGACGCGCGCAAGCCGGGAGTGCCGGTCTTCACACGGTACGCGTATGTGCACGAACTACGGGGTGACGTGGCGACCGCACGCCGGGTCCTCGAACAGGCGCTGGCGGGTGCCACGTCACCCGGCGACACCGCGTACGTGGCCGCCCAGCTCGGCCAACTTGCCTGGAACCAGGGCGACTACAGGACAGCCCTCACCTACTACGCCCGTGCTCTCGCCGCCGACGACACCTATCTGCCGGCGCTGGAGGGCCGGGCCAGGGCGCAGGCGGCGAGCGGCGACCGCGCATCGGCGATCAAGGGGATGGAGACGGTGGTGTCCAGGTATCCGCTGCCGGGCCCGCTCGTCGAACTGGGCGAGCTGTACGAGGCGCGGGGCGCGGCCGGCGACCGGGCCAGGGCGCGACGGCAGTACGCCCTCGTGGACGCGTGGATCGCGCTGGCCCGGGCCAACGGCGTCAACGCCGACCTGGACACCGCGCTGGCCGCCGCCGACCACGGCGACAAGGCGGCCGCCCTGCGCGCGGCGCGCGCCGAATGGGCCCGCCGGCACACCGTGCACACCGCGGACGCGCTGGCCTGGGCGCTGCACGCGAACGGCCGGGACGCCGAGGCGCTGCCGTACGCCCGCCGGGCCACCGCCACCGGATACCGCAACGCCGCCTTCCTCTACCACCGCGGCATGATCGAGCTGGCCACGGGCCACCGCGCGGCCGGCCGTGCCTCCCTCACCTCGGCCCTGCGCCTGAACCCCGGCTTCTCCCCGCTCGGCGCGGCCGAGGCCCGCAAGGCCCTGGGGGCGGCGAAGTGAAACTGCGTCCCTCGTCCCTGCGCCTGCCCCTCCTGTTCCTCGCCGGGTGCGCGCTCGCGCTGCTGCCGGCCGGCACGGCGAGCGCCCATCCGCTCGGGAACTTCACCGTCAACCGCTACGACGGCCTGGTCGCCGCTCCCGGACAGCTCCGCGTCGACCATGTGGAGGACCTCGCCGAGATCCCGGCCACCCAGGCCGGGCCCGACCTCGAGCGGCTGGGCACGGGCGAGTGGGCCCGGCAGCGGTGTGCGCGGGCCGCCGAGGACAGCAGGCTCACCGTGGACGGCCGTACGGCCCCCCTGACCGCCGCCGGCGCCACGGCGCGGCTGCGTCCCGGCCAGGCCGGGCTGCACACCCTCCGTGTGGAGTGCCGGCTGACCGCCCCGCTCCCCCGGGGCGCCACCGTGACCCTGGGCTTCCACAGCGCGGGGACCGGCGGCGGACCCGGCTGGCGGGAGATCACCGCGCGCGGCGACCGTATGACACTCACCGCGACGGACGTGCCGAAGACGTCGGTGTCGCACGAACTGACCGTGTACCCCAAGGACTTGCTGTCCTCCCCGGCCGACACCACCGCCGCCTCCGTGCGGCTGCGCCCCGGCGGGCCGGCCCTCGCGGAGGAGCGGCAGGCGGCGCCGGGGGCGGCGATCCTGCCGCGGGGCGCCGACCGCTGGACCCGGGCGCTGGACGACCTGGTGGCCCGGCACGACCTCACCGTCGGCTTCGGCGTCCTCGCGCTGCTCGTCGCGGTCGTCCTGGGCGCGCTGCACGCGCTCGCGCCGGGCCACGGCAAGACCCTGATGGCCGCGGCGGCGGCGGCCCGCGGGGGCCGGGCGAGGCTCCGGGACGTCCTGCCGCTGGCCGCCTCGGTCACCGTGACCCACACCCTCGGCGTGGTCGCCCTGGGCCTGCTCGTCACGGCCGGTTCCGCGGCCACGCCCTCGGTGATCGCCTGGCTGGGAGTCGCGGGCGGGGCGCTGGTCCTGCTGGCGGGCGCGGGCCTCGTACGGAGGGTGTGGTCGGCCCGCCATCACCAGCCCGCGCTCCATGGGGAGCACAGCCATGGTGAGCACACACATGGAGGACACGCCCACAGTCACGACCACTCCAGTGATGCCCACGCCCATGAAGGGCACGCCCACAGCCACGGGAACCACACCCACGACGACGGCGGCCATACGCACACCCATGGCGGCCACACCCATACCCACCCCACCGCCCCCACCCTCCGCGGCACGATCCTGCTGGGGTTCGCCGGGGGCCTGGTGCCCAGTCCCTCCGCCGTGGTGGTGCTCGTCGGTGCCGCCGCCCTCGGGAAGGCCTGGTTCGGGCTGCTGCTCGTCGTGGCCTACGGCGCCGGGCTCGCGCTGACGCTCACCGCGGCCGGGTTCGCGGTGGTGCGGCTGGGTTCGGGGGTGAGCCGGGTGCTGGAGCGGCGGCCGCGCTGGACCGCCCACCCGGTGGCCGGGCTGGTGCGCCGTTGCGTGCCGCTCGCCTCCGCGCTGATCGTCATGGCGCTGGGTGCCGGATTGGTGGTCAAAGGGGCCGCATCCGCGCTCGGCTGAGCTAACTTGAGGTGACATCACGCGACGGAGAGACATCACCGCGACTTGCCTTGGGGGCGCCCGTGTCCGAAGAGCCGGGCCGCGAACGTGTGATCGCGGGCCGCTACCGTCTGCTGTCCCCGCTGGGCGAGGGCGGCATGGGCACCGTGTGGCGCGCCCGGGACGAGGTGCTGCACCGCGAGGTGGCCGTCAAGGAGGTACGGGCCCCGGCCGGGCTGCCCGCCTCCGACGTGGAGCGGATGTACGCGCGCCTGGAGCGGGAGGCGTGGGCGGCGGCGCGGGTCGCGAACCGCAATGTGGTCACGGTGTACGACGTGGCTCTGGAGGGCGGCCGGCCGTGGATCGTGATGGAGCTGGTGCGCGGGCTGTCGCTGGCCGACCAGCTGGAGGCGGAGGGTCCGCTGTCGCCGCAGCGGGCCGCGCACATCGGCGCCGAGGTGCTGTCCGCGCTGCGCGCGGCGCACGCCGCCGGGGTGCTGCACCGGGACGTGAAGCCGGCCAATGTGCTGCTCGCGAACGACGGGCGGGTGGTGCTGACCGATTTCGGGATCGCCTCGGTCGAGGGCAGCTCCGCGCTGACCATGACCGGCGAGGTGATCGGCTCGCCCGAATTCCTCGCTCCGGAGCGGGCGTTGGGGCGGACCCCGGGGCCCGAGTCGGACCTGTGGTCGCTGGGGGTGCTGCTGTACGCGGCGGTGGAGGGCGTCTCACCGTTCCGGTACGACACCCCGATCAGCACCCTGCGGGCCGTGGTGGACGAGGAGTTGCCGCCGCCGCACCGGGCCGGTCCGCTGGCCGAGGTCATCGAGGGGCTGCTGCGCAAGGACCCCGCCGAGCGGCTCGGCGCCGAACGGGCGGAACACGAGCTGCGGATCGTCGCGGCCGGGGGAACGCCCCGGGCGGCCACGCTGCCGGTGCCGCCGTACACCGCCCCGACGGTCGCGGCCCCGCACCCACAGCTCTCCCCCACGCCGCCGCTGCCCGTGTCCGGCACTCCGGCACCCACGACGTCCATGGCGCCCGACGGGCCGCAGCGCACCCGCCGGGCGGGCGCGGTACTGGTGGCGGGCCTGCTCGTGCTGGCGCTCGCGCTGGCGGGGCTGACGTACGCGCTGCTGAACCGTCACCACGGCGGCGGTCAGCAGAACGCGGGCGGCGGCACCCGGGTGACCGGCGGCGCGCGGACGCCGACCGCGCACGGCAGCACGGACGCGGGCACGTCGTCGCCGCCGCCGTCGAGCGGCAGCACGTCGTCGGACACACAGCCGGCGCAGTCCGTGGATGTCACGGTGGCCGGCGCGCACACGACGTACTCGGGGAGTTGTCCGCCGCCCGCCGCGCAGACGCCCTCGTTCACGGCGACGTTCACGGTGGGGCGGCTGCCCGCGCAGGTGGAGTACCGCTGGGTGACGACCCGCGGATCCGTGTCCGACCCGGGGTGGCACACGCTGTCGTTCCCGGAGGGAGGCGGGAAGACCCGGCAGGTGCGGGTGACCCTGACGGTGTACCGCGGCAGCGGGACGACCGAGGATCGGATCAAGGTGAAGGTGCGTGCTCCGGTGCAGACCACGTCGGACGCGGTCCCGTTCTCGGTGAGCTGCAAGACGGCCACGGCGACGGAGACCCCGTCGGGCGGGGCCTCCGCATCGGCATCGGGCTCGCCGTCGAGTTCACCCTGAGGGGCGAGCCCGTTCGGGTCACGCGTTGTTCGTGAACACCGGCAGATAGCCGCCCGAGTGACCGGCGGCGGTGGGGTGGTACGACTCGCCGATGTCGAGCCAGTTGACGCTGTGCAGCCACGAGTCGCCGGAGCAGATCTCGTGGGTGGAGAAGGCGGTGCGGACGTCGCCGAAGACGAAGCCGTGGGCCTGGGCGCGCTTCTGGATGGCGGCGTCGATGTAGTCGGCCGCGCCGTTGATCGCGGACCGCTTGGTGTCGGAGAGCCCGAGGCAGGTCTGGCCGAGCAGGTAGAAGCGGGGATAGCCGAGCACGACCACCCGGGCGCCGGGGGCCTTGGCGCTGATCGCGTTGTAGACGGTGTCCAGCTTGCCGGGGAGCGTGGAGTCGACGTACGCCTTGGCCGTGTTGATCCGGTCGATGCAGGCGCTGTCGGACTGGATCACACAGGTCGTCATGACGTCGGAGAAGCCGGCGTCGTTCCCGCCGATGGTGAGGGACACCAGTGAGGTGGAGGAGTTCAGCGAGCCGAGCTGGTTCGCCATGACGTCGTCCGTCGTGGCGCCCGAGCAGGCGTTGAAGGCGAACGAGGACGGGCTGTGGGCGGCGTTCCACAGGTACGGGTACGCCTTGGTGCTGCGATCGCAGGAGCCGCTGGAGCTGATGTAGCTGCCCGCGCCGACTCCGGAGGAGTAGGAGTCGCCGAGGGCCACATAGCCTCCGGTGGCGGCGGCCGCATGGCCGGCGCCGGTGAGACCGAGGCCGGCGGCGAGGAGGAGCGAGGTCACGAATCCGGTAAGTCGGGAACGTCTCATGGAACCTCCCTTTAGCAGGATCTCTGCCACAACTGTCGTAGCAACTACGCGTGTTGACGGGAAGTGTCCATGCCAAGACTTTTGGGGTCTCAACAGGATCAACGCGAAACGTTCACCGCTCACCTATTACATGGACATGGAGCCCTGTTGACGGTTCGACAATTGCCGTCTTGACGGCCCCCCATGGACTGCGCCACATTGAAGCCCGGCATCCGGCACGTCGGGGGGCAAAGTCGGCCATGCAGACCATCCACACCAAGACATCTTCATTGCCGCTGCTCGCGGGGGCCGCGACCGCCGTGGCACTGACCGGCGCGCTGCTCGCTCTCGCCGACTCCGACTCTCCACTGCGCGGCCCGTGCAGCCTGCTCTTCCTGCTCGCGGCGCCGGCCACGGCGCTCGCCGCGGCGTTGCGCGGGCTGGATCCCTTCGGCCGCGCGCTGTGCGCCCTTGCGGGCTCGGTCGTCGTCAACATGCTGATCGCCCAAGGCATGCTCGCGGTGCACCGCTGGTCGGTCCGCGGCGGGGTGATCGCGGTGACCGTGCTGAGCCTGCTGCTTCTGCTCCTGGTCGTGATCCGGGAACAGATTTCCGGAAAACGCACACAACAGCGAGCAACACCGGCCAAAGTTGTGTAACGGCCAAACCAACAAAACTGTGAGGCAGTCCCCCAGGGGTTGCCTTTCGGGTTCAATCGTCAATACCGTCGTACATCTCACCCGCACCGGCACGTCGGCACACGGCTCCAGGGGAGGGCTCAGGGCCGCGGCGTCCACCGGCGCGGGGCGCGGTAGGGGGGTGCCGTGCTCGGTGACCGCAACTGTGACCGAGTCGTGCCGCGCGACCGGCTGCCGTTCTTCTCCGGCGGACCGGCCACTTTGCCAGCTCATCGGCGTGCACAGAGACCGATTGGGAGATCGGTGTTCCGTGCCGAAGATGAGAACCCCCCTTTCGAACCGGACAAAGAGCCGGGCCGCCCGGGGGTGGGCGGTCCACCGGACGAGAGGGAAAAGACTCATGAGTTCCGTCCTGCGCCCGCCCAGTGCCGGGCAAGATCCTTTAATCGCCACGCACTACCGGCCGATCTCCTCCCACCTGGCGATCACTCCGCCGGTGAGCGTGGTGATTCCCGCCATGAATGAGGCGGAGAATCTGCCCTACGTCTTCAAGACACTCCCGGACTGGATACACGAAGTCGTCCTGGTGGACGGCAATTCCACGGACGACACCGTCGAGGTGGCCCGTTCCCTGTGGCCGGACGTCAAGGTCGTCGAACAGCACGGCAGGGGCAAGGGCGATGCCCTGATCACCGGGTTCGAGGCGTGCAGCGGCGACATCATCGTGATGGTCGACGCGGACGGCTCGGCCGACGGCGGCGAGATCGTCAGTTACGTCTCCGCGCTGGTCTCCGGCGCCGACTTCGCCAAGGGCTCGCGCTTCGCCAACGGCGGCGGCACCGACGACATGACCTTCATCCGCAAGCTCGGCAACCGGGCCCTGTGCGCGGTGGTCAACCGCAAGTTCGGCGCGCGCTACACCGATCTGTGCTACGGCTACAACGCGTTCTGGCGGCACTGCCTGGACAAGATCGACCTCGACTGCACCGGCTTCGAGGTCGAGACGCTGATGAACATCAGAGTGGTCAAGGCCGGTCTGAAGGTCCAGGAGATCCCGAGCCACGAGTACCTGCGCATCCACGGCACCAGCAACCTGCGGGCCGTGCGCGACGGGTTCCGGGTGCTCAAGGTCATCCTCAAGGAACGCTCCAACCGGCGCGAGCTGCGCCGCCAGGAACACCACTCGCCGATGCTCGACGCGGTCCGGGGAGAGGTGTCTTGAGAGATCCCGGCATCTCCGTCGTGATCTGCGTGTACACCGAGGACCGCTGGGAGGACATCCTCGCGGCGGTCTCCTCGGTGCGCGCGCAGTCGTATCCGGCGCTGGAGACGCTCCTGGTCGTGGACCACAACCCGGCCCTGAAGGACCGGCTGGAGCGCGAGTACAAGCAGAGCGCGGACGTCCGGGTGCTGGCCAACGCGGGCCCGCGCGGCCTGTCCGCCGGCCGCAACACCGGCATCGCCGCCTGCCACGGCGAGGTCATCGCCTTCCTGGACGACGACGCCGTGGCCGAACGCGACTGGCTGCGCCGCTTCGCCGAGGGCTACGCCGATCCGCGGGTCATGGCGGTCGGCGGCCGCACGGTGCCCGTCTGGGCCTCGGGCCGGCGGCCGGCCTGGTTCCCGGAGGAGTTCGACTGGGTGGTGGGCTGCACCTACAAGGGGCTGCCGCCGGGCCGGGTCCGGGTCCGCAACGTCCTGGGCGGAAACGCCTCCTTCCGGCGTACGGCGTTCGAGGCGGCGGGCGGCTTCGCGACCGGCATCGGCCGTGACGGCGACCGGCGCCCCCTCGGCTGCGAGGAGACGGAGCTGTGCATCCGCCTCACCCGGGCCCGCCCCGACGCCGTGCTGCTCATCGACGACCGCGCGGTGATCCACCACCGGGTCCCCGAACCCCGTGAGCACTTCGCCTACTTCCGCACCCGCACCTACGCCGAGGGCCTGTCCAAGGCGCTGGTCGCGAGGAGCGTCGGCGCGGACAAGGGCCTGGAGTCCGAACGCCGGTACACCACCAGGGTGCTGCCCGCCGGGGTCGCTCGTGGCCTGCGGGACGCCCTGCTCGCCCGGCCGGGCGGCGCCGGACGCGCTGGCGCGATCGTCGCCGGGGTGCTGAGCGCCGCCGGCGGCTATGCGGTGGGGACCCTGAAGGCACGCCGGAACGGTACGGCTTTCTCGTCGGCGCCGGTCCAGCAGGTCGGCCGGCGGCCCACGGGCAGCGCCGAGGCGGCCCCGGTCGGCGGTGGACCGACCGGCGACCGGGACGTAGCGGCCGACGCCGACGCCATCGAGCGCGCCGGACACGGCGGCGAACGGCACCAAGGGGGCACCGATGGCTGACACTCCCGTACCGATCCTGATGTACCACTCCGTGGCCACCGCCCCCAACGACGCCACCCGTGCCCTGTCGGTCGCGCCGGAGGCGTTCACGGAGCAGATGGCGCTCATCGGCGACCTGGGGCTGACCCCGGTCACCACCGCCGAGCTCGCGGACCGCTGGCGCTCCGGCCGCCCGCTGCCCGCCCGGCCGGTGCTGATCACCTTCGACGACGGCTACGAGGGCGTGCACCGGCACGCCCTGCCCGTCCTCGCCAAGCACGGCTTCCCGGCCACCCTGTTCGTCTCCACCGGCTGGATCAGGGGCGCGTACGACACCGGGGGCGGCCTGGACGCCATGCTCGACTGGCGGCAGGTGCGCGAACTGACCGCCGCCGGGGTCGAGATCGGCGGGCACAGCCACACCCACCCGCAGCTCGACCAGCTGGGCGACGAAGCCCTGCGCACGGATCTGGCCCGCTGCACACGGATCCTCACCGACGAACTCGGTGCCCGGCCGGTGTCGTTCGCCTACCCCTACGGCTACTCCGACCGCAGGGTCCGCCGGGCCGTGCGCGAGGACGGCTACGTCCAGGCCCTCGCCGTCGGCAACGCCCTCGCCCGCCGCCGCCAGGGGCCGTACGCGCTGCAACGGGTCACGGTCCGGCGCTCCACCGGCGTGGAGGAGTTCGAGCGGCTGCTGCACGGCCGGGCCGTCGCCCGCACCTTCGCCAGGGACCGCGCCCTCACCAAGGGCTACGCCCTCGTCCGCAGAGCACGTCAGGTCCGCCGGAAGGCCATCCGTTCCCGTGTCTGACACGACGACCACGACCGAGTCCACGACGACCGACGCACAGGCGCCCGAGAGGTCCGGGCGCCGTCTCCGGCTGCCCCGGACGGGCCGGTCCCCCGGCGGCAGCCCGCTGTTCCGCAACGCCTACGCGCTGATGCTCAACACCGGCATCTCCGCCGTCCTCGGGCTCGGCTTCTGGCTGGCCGCGGCACGCTACTACTCCGAGGACGCGGTCGGGCAGGGGTCGGCCGCCATCGCCGCGATGAAGTTCCTCGCCGGCCTGACCGCGGTCACCCTGACCGGCGCCCTGGCCCGCTTCATCCCGGTGGCCGGCAGACGCACCGGGCGGCTCATCTTCAGCACGTACGCGGGCAGTTCGCTGCTGGTGGCGGTGGCCGCCGGGGTGTTCCTGCTGACCCTGGACACCTGGGGGCCGTCGTACCGGTTCCTGCACGGGACGGTCAACGGGCTCGGCTTCATCCTGGCCGTCATCGCCTGGAACGTGCTCACCCTGCAGGACGGTGTGCTGACCGGACTGCGCAGCGCGACCTGGGTGCCGGTGGGCAACACGGTGTTCTCGGCCGTGAAGCTGGCCCTGCTCGTCGCGTTCGCCACCGCCCTCGCGACCACCGGAGTCTTCGTCTCCTGGGTGGCCGCGATCGCCACCTCGGCGGTGCCGCTGGGGTGGCTGGTGTTCCGGCGCCTGGTGCCCCGGCACGTCGAGGCGACCGAGGGACACGCCGGACCGCCGACACTGAAGCAGGTCGGCAGGTTCCTGGCCGGGGACTACACCGGTTCGCTGTTCTCGCTCGCGGTGATCTACCTCGTCCCGGTGATCGTCGCCTCCCAGGTCAGCTCCGCCGAGAACGCCTACTTCTACATCGCCACCACCATCGGCGGCACCACCGACCTGCTCGCCATCAACATGGGCGCGTCCCTCACGGTCGAGGGCTCGCACGACCCGGGACGGCTGGCCGGCTACACCCGCGCCGCACTGAAGCGGATGGCCCGCATCATGCTGCCGATCGCGGCCCTGTGGATCATCGGCGCGCCCTGGATCCTCGGCGTGTTCGGCTCGGGCTACGCGCACGCGGCGACCCCGCTGCTGCGCTGGCTCGCGGTCGGCTCGGTGCTGCGGGTCGTGATCGAGACCTACTTCGCGGTGCTGCGCGCGCGCAGCCGCACCGCCGGACTCGCCTGGCTCCAGGGCCTGCTGTGCGTGCTGGTGCTGGGCCTGACCCTGCTGCTCCTGCCCCGGATGGGGCTGACCGGCGCGGGTGTCGCCGAGGCCGCCAGCCTCGCGGTGATCGCCGCGATCGCCGCGCCGAGGCTGTGGCGGACGGTCCGGACGGCGACCGACGCCGTGCCCGACACGGCTCCGCCCGACGGGGACCTCGCCGACCTGGGCACACGAGAGGTCCCGGCTTCCGCCCCGGCGCGCCGGCACAGCCCGGCCTGGGCGCTGGACTCCGACACCCTCGCCCTCGGCATCCATGTCGACTTCGACCATGTGGAGCGCCGCCCGGACGTCCGCCCGGGCCCCGGCACCCCGCCCGCCGGCACGCCGGTGCCGCCACGGGCGCTTCCGGTGGGCCGTCCGGTGGGGCTTCCGGTGGAAGAGCGAGAGCCCGGCAGCGAGGCCTCGCTGGGCCCGGCCGAGGCCGAACTGCTGAGGGAGGCGGAGGCGGCGGAGGTCGACGCGCCGTTCACCGAGGAGGAGTTGGCGGTGTCCCTCGGGAAAATGGACTCCGTGGTGGAGAGCGACGCGCCCCTTCCGCAGGAGCCCGTACCGGACGGACCCGAGGCCGAGGGGCCCGCGCCCGAGGAGCCGCGGGCTCCCGTGCCGCTTGGGCAGCGGCTGCTGCCCACCCGTACCGGTGTCGTCCTCGGCTGTCTGCTGATCGCCGCGCTGCTGCTGTACTGGGTGCCCGCGCTGCGGCTCGGCGAGGCCGATCTGGACCGGATGGGCGGGCTCGGGCTGGTCTCCGTGCTGCCGCTGCCGACCCTCGTCGGAGCGGCCCTGCTGGTCACCGTCTTCGCCGCGCTGCTGTGGCTGCGCCGCGAGCACCGGGCGCTGCTGCTGCTCACGCTGGTGGCGACGGTCGTCTCGCTGCACGCGCTGCCCGCGGTGATCGAGACCGAGCCGCGGTTCCCGACGGCCTGGCAGCACCTCGGGTTCATCGACTACATCGACCGCACCGGGTCCGCCGTACCGGACCTGGACGCCCGCTGGAGCTGGCCCGGCTTCTTCGCGGTGGCCGCGTTCGTCGGCCGGGCCTGCGGGGTCACCGACTTCACCGAGGTCATCCGCTGGTGGCCGACCGCCGTCCAACTCGCCTACCTGGCGCCGATGTTCCTGATCACACGGTCGCTGCGGGCGAGCTGGCGGGCGAAGTGGACCGGCGTCTGGCTGTTCGTGCTGTGCGGCTGGGTCGGTCAGGACTACTTCTCCCCGCAGGGCTTCACCTACCTGCTGTACCTGATGTTCGTGGCGATCCTGCTGGTCTGGTTCCGCCCGCCGCGCGTCATCTGGACGAAGTTCCGCCCGGGCGAGGCGGAGGTGGAGCCGGCGGACCGACGCCAGCGGGCCGTCCTGCTCCTGGTGCTGATCGGCCTGTACGCGGCGAGCGTCCCCGCCCACCAGCTCACCCCGTTCGTCATGCTCGGCGTGCTCGCCGCCCTCGTCCTGCTCGGCCGGTCCGAACTGCGCGGCCTGCCGCTGCTGTTCGCGGTGGTCGTCGCCGTCTGGGTCGGCTTCATGGCCGAGCCGTACTGGTCCGGGCACTTCAACGACCTGTTCGGCGGGGTCGGCGGAGTCGGCAGCAACGTCTCGACCTCCGTCTCCGGCCGGATCCAGGGCGGCAGCTCGACCCACAAGCTGGTGCTGTACACCCGGGTGCTGCTGGCCGGCTCGGTCATGGCCTTCGCCTGCTGGGGCTGGTGGCGCCGGCGCTTCCACCGCTACCGCGAGCGTTCCCTGCTGGTGCTCACCTTCGTGCCGTTCCTCGGCTTCGGCATGCAGTCGTACGGCGGTGAGATGGCGCTGCGCGTCTTCATGTTCGCGGTGCCGGGCGCGGCCCTGCTCGGCGCGCTCGCCCTGTTCCCGCGCACCGGCGTCACGGCGAAGGAGCGCGAGAAGGACCGGGTGAGCCTCGCGCCGCTGGCCGCGCTGCTGGCCGGGCTGCTGCTGATGGGCGGCTTCCTGGTGGCCCGCTGGGGCAACGAGCCGTTCGAGCGCACCCGGCCCGGCGAGGTCGCGGCCATGAACTGGGTGTACGCCCACGACAAGCCCACCCTGCGGCTGCTGTGGCTGACCCAGGACACGGTGAACGACGTGACCCCGGCCATGCCGTGGGGATCGAAGGACATGGAACGGGTGAACTATGTGCCGACCCTGGCGCCGACCGACCCGGTGCTGGTCTCGGGCCTGGTCAAGGCGCTCAAGGACGCCGGCCCGAACTCGTACCTGATGATCAACAAGAGCCAGGTCACCTATCTGCAGCTGGACGCGGGCTACGCCACGGCCTGGGGGCCGCGGCTGATCGAGAACCTGGACAACCGGCAGGAGCTGACGAAGGTCCTGGTCAACGACGACGTCACCGTGTTCGCCCTGCGCAAGCAGCCGGCGGGCGCGGTACCGAGGCCGAAGCCCGGGCCGATCGGGCCACAGGTCACCTGGACCCCGTGGTCGGTGATCGGCGCCCTGTCCGCCGTGGTCCTGATGCTGCTGCTCGCCGCGCGGGAGGTCGTACGGGTCGCGGTCGGGCCCGGCGTACGTCAACTGCGGCTGCTCCAGGGCACGTTCTGGTTCGCGCTGCCGCTGCTGGCGGTGGTGCTGGCCTCGCTGGTGCAGCGGTTCCTGACCATGAAGTGAGGGCGGCTCGGCCGGATCAGCGGTCGAGCCACTTCACCTCGTACGGCCGCATGTCGAACCGCTTGCCGTCCACCTGGGCGCTGATCGTCCGGTTCCGCGTGTTGACGACGAGGACGGTTTTGGCACTGGCCAGGACCTTGACGACCGGCACGTCGTCGGCCGCGACCTGGACCGTCTCGTACGTGGTGCCGGGCGGGAACGCCCTGGCGAACCGGGACACCAGGTCGTACATGGGAAGCGCCTGGCCCCCGCCGCCGCCGTCGGTGGGCGTCCACAGACAGCCGGCGCAGCCGGTGCCGGTCTTCTCCTCCGGGTTCCAGTAGAAGCCGGACTCCGCGCCGCCCTTGACCATGGCGATCATCCCGGTGGCCTGGACGGCGACCCGGTGCGGCTCGGTCCAGCCCTTGCGGTCGTCGTTGCCGTCGCCGGGCTCCACGTAGTACTCGGCCCACCACAGGGGAAGCCCGTGGGTCTGCCGGCGTACCCACTCGCTGACCGCCGTCAGCTTGTCGGTGGCCGCGAACTCGTCGGGCAGCAGGTCGTCGTCGCGGGTGTAGCTGGAGCCGTCGACCACGGTGAAGTCGGCGCCCGCCTTGTGCGCGTTCCAGTAGGAGAAGGCGTCGAGCACCCGCTGGTCCATGGCGCCCCAGGGACCCTTCAGCGCGCCGGAGGCGTTCTGGTCGCGCGGATCGACGCTGTCCATCACCAGGTACGGCCCGCCGACCATGATGTCCTTGTCGACCTTCTTCAGCGCCCGGTACACGAGGTTGTACAGCTTCGTGTAACCCTCGTAGTCCCAGCGGGACCGGGCGTCGTTCCAGAAGCCCTTGAACTCGTTCCAGACGATGAAGTGCTTCACGTCCGGGTAGCGGCGGGCCACGGTGGCGGCGAGGTCGGCGAAGTCCTGGTAGTGGTCGGGCGTGGGCGCCGTCTCCAGGGCCGCCTGGCTCCAGTTCGTGTTGTCCACCCCGGCACTGCCGCCCTTCATCCAGTCCGGGGAGCAGCACAGGGTGATCACCGGGGTGCCGCGGGAGGCGCGCACGAAGTCGACACGGCGGTCCAGCGCGCCGAAGTCGTAGTGGCCCTTGACCGGTTCGGGGTTGTCGGCGCCCCAGCCCATGATGTGCTGGTTCTGCGCCAGCCCGGCGTTCTGCCCGAGCAGTTTCCCCACGCGCGCGGTCGCCGCCCCGGCACCCTCGTCGGCGCTGTACTGGGTGTGCGTGAAGCCCCAGCCGACGTACGGCTCCGGTTTCGCGCTCGGGCTCGCGGGGCTGCCGTGCACCGTGTCGCCGTCGCGTATGGTGCCGGCCGTGCTGGGCCCGCCGGACAGCGTGCCGAACAGGGTCACCGCCAGGGCCAGCACGGCGGCGCCCACTCCGAGCAGGGCGGTGAGCCGCCACCGCCGAGTATCCGATTCCCACCCATGACGTCCCATCGGGGACAACAGTAACGGCGGAACCGACGGCTCGGGCAGGTCTTGGAAACACTGGGCGCTGTCCGGGAACACCCGGGACAAGCGGTGGAAATGCCGTGCGCGGAGCGCACCCTTGCCGGATCATGGCCGCATGTCTGCGAACCCACACGACGCTCTGCCGATCCGGCTCCACGTCGACGACTCCGACTCGCCCTCCGACGTCGTCGACGCGCTGTTCCTCGGCCGCTTCGCGACGGGCGAGCAGCCGTACTCGCACGCGGCGAACATCGACCGCGTCCGGTCCGGCGCGACCCTGCTGCCCGACGGCGCCCGGGTGCTCCGGCTCGCCCGGGACGACGACCGCAGCGCCACCCTCGCCGAGGGCGACGGCTGGACCCTGCTGGTCTCCCGCTGGAACCGCGGCGCGGACGTCACGGTGACCGCGACCAGCGCGGAACTGGCCAAGAAGGTCCTCGACCAGGCCACGGACGGCGCCGCCGACGAGCCCGAGCCACAGCCCGAGAACGTCACCATGGGCTTCTGGTACGTCTCCCCCCGGCGCGGCCCGCACCGCACCACCCGGCAGATCTCCGCGGGCACCTGGGACGAGGTCCGGCCCAACTACACGGCACCCGTGGCGGAGGCGATGGACCGCCTGATGGGGACGACCCCGGAGGACATCGCGGGCCGTCTGCTCCTCCTGCACGGCCCTCCGGGCACCGGCAAGACCTCGGCGCTGCGCACCCTGGCCCGCTCCTGGCGCGACTGGTGCCAGGTCGACTGCGTGCTGGATCCCGAGCGCCTGTTCTCCGACGTCGGCTATCTGATGGACATCGCGATCGGCGAGGAGGACTCGGCGGGCAAGGGCCGCTGGCGTCTGCTGCTGCTGGAGGACTGCGACGAGCTGATCCGCGGCGAGGCCAAGCACACGGCGGGCCAGGCCCTGTCCCGGCTGCTGAACCTCACCGACGGCCTGCTCGGACAGGGCCGCAACGTCCTGGTCGGCGTCACCACCAACGAGGACCTGGAGCGCCTGCATCCGGCCGTGGTCCGCCCCGGCCGCTGTCTGGCCCGCATCGAGGTGGGCAAGCTGACCCACCGGGAGGCGGTGGACTGGCTCGGCGGTGAGGCCCCCGGCCGGGAGGATGCCATCGGCCGGGACGGGGCGACGCTGGCCGAGCTGTACGCGCTGCGCCGGGGCACGGCACCGACCTCGGTGCCGGGGGCACGGGACGGCGCGGACGCGGGTCTGTACCTGTAGTGCTTTGATGGTGCTGTGACCTGGTTCGTCGGCACCTCCGGGTGGCAGTACAAGGACTGGCGGGACCTCGTCTATCCGGCCGGGGTCCCGGCGCGGCTGTGGCTTGAGGAGTACACACGCCTCTTCGCGACGGTGGAGGTCAACAACGCGTTCTACCGTCTTCCCTCGCGTGAGAACTTCGAGGCGTGGCGGGACCGGGTGCCGGAGGACTTCGTGGTCGCGGTCAAGGCCAGCCGCTATCTGACCCACATCAAGCGCCTGAAGGATCCCGAGGAGCCGGTCGACCGCCTGATGAGCCACGCGGCCGGCCTCGGCGACCGCCTGGGTCCCGTCCTCCTCCAGCTCCCCCCGACCCTGCGCGCCGACCCCATGCTGCTGGACGCCTGCCTGGCCTGCTTCCCGTCCGGTACGCGGGTCGCGGTCGAGCCGCGCCACGACTCCTGGTGGACGCCCGAGGTGCGGGACGTCCTGTCGGCCCGTGGCGCGGCCCTGTGCTGGGCGGACGTCCTGGCCCGCCCGGTCACCCCGCTGTGGCGCACCACCGACTGGGGCTACGTCCGCTTCCACCAGGGCCGGGCCCGCCCCTGGCCGCGCTACGGCAAGCGGTCCCTGGAGACATGGGTCGACCGCATCGCGACGACATGGGAGCAGGCGGCGGACGTGTACGCGTACTTCAACAACGATCCGGGGGGTGCGGCGGTGCGGGACGCGGTGACGTTCGGGAGAGCGGCGGGACGGGCTGGGCTGACGGTGACACGGGTCCCGGAACCTGCCGAAGTCCGGTGACCGCCGCCGGCCGCCTCCGCCCGAAACCCGCGAACCCCCTACTCCCCGTAAGCCGCCCGCAGGGCATCGCGCACGGCGGCCAGCGCCTCGGACTCCCCCAGCCCCAGCCTCCGCACCCGCTCCACATACGCCTGAGCGGCCAGGGAGGCCTCACGCTCCGCGGCCGAGCCGGCGGCGGCCACGAACGTTCCGTTGCGTCCCCGCGTCTCGATCACCCCGTCGCTCTCCAGCGCCCGGTACGCCTTGGCCACCGTGTTCACCGCGAGGCCCAGGGACTCGGCCAGCCCCCGCACGGTCGGCAACCGGTATCCCACCGGCAGTGCCCCGGACCGCGCCTGCTCGGAAATCTGCGCCCGCACCTGCTCGTACGGGGGCGCGCTGTCATCGATGCGGATCTTCAGGCTCACGGGCCGATTGTCCCGTACCCGGCGGAAAATAAGAGGCATCCCCGGTACGCCTGCGCCTACCGTGCCTGCCCATGACAGTGATCGTGCGCGACCTGCGCCCCGCCGACCGATCCGATGTCGAGGCCTTCGCCCGGGTACGGCATCTCGCCCTGCCCTACATCCTGTGGCCCCCGGACGCCATCCTCCACCACCTCACCCGTACACCGCCCGAGGCCCGGTTCAGATCCCTGGTCGCGGAGGAGGACGGCGAGGTCATCGGCACCGCGCAGGTGGCCCTCGCGCACGACAGCCCGGAGCCGGGTCACGGGCTGCTCAACATCTATGTGCGCCCGGACCGGACGCGGCGCGGCGCGGGCGGCCTGCTGGTCCGTGCGGCCGAGGAGCACCTGGCCCGACACGGGGCGACGAAGCTGTTCGCCTGGCTGCTGGACGAGCCGGCCAACCGGGCCTTCGCCGAACGGCGCGGCTACGGGCCCGGGCGGTCCGCCCATTTCCTGCGCCTGGATCTGGCCCGGACCGCGCTGCCGCCCCTGCCGGCTCCCCCGGCCGGCGTCGACGTGCGTACGGCCGCCGACTTCGTGGCCGACCCGCGCCCGTTGTTCGAGCTGGACGCGGAGACGACGGCGGACGAACCGAGTGACGTGGACACGGAGTTCACCGACTACCAGGCCTGGATCGAGGAGACCTGGGAGCACCCGCTGCTCAACCGTGAGCTGACCACCGTCGTGCTGGCCGACGGCCGGCCCGCCGCCTTCAGCGTGGCCTACACCGACGGCGGTTCCCGGTACGGCACCGCCATGACCGGCACCGCGCGGGCGTACCGCGGGCGGGGGCTGGCCAAGCTCGCCAAGGTCCACGCACTGCACCGCGCCCGCGCCGCCGGCTGCACGGAGGCGCTCACGGGCAACGACACCGGCAACGGCCCGATGCTCGCGGTCAACGCATGGCTCGGATACGAGATCTGCGCCACGGAGGTGCGCTATGTCCGCGAACTCGGCTGAACCGACGGCCCGGTTGGAGATCGTCCTGGTCAAGGCGGGCCGGACGAAGATCCGTTACCCGGCCGGGCTGCTCCGGGACGACGGCACCCGCATCGCCGTACGCGCGCCCTGGGCGGGCTCCGGCGTCCGCGACTTCGGCTTCGTCCGCTTCGAGGCGGGCGACGTCTTCACCGAGTACTACTGGCGGAACCGCTGGTACTCGGTGAAGGAGGTGCGCGCCGCCGACGGCACCCTGAAGGGCTGGTACTGCGACATCACCCGGCCGGCCGTCCGCACCGACGGCGAACTGGTCGTGGAGGACCTCGACCTGGACCTGTGGCGCTCCGCCGACGGCGCGGACGTACGGCGGCTGGACGAGGACGAGTTCGCCGAGAGCGGCCTGACGGAGACGGACCCGGAGGCCGCGTCCGCCGCCGTGGCCGCCCTGGACGAACTGGAGCGGCTGGCCCGCACCGGTGGCTTCGAAGGGTTGCTGGTCTGACACGCTCGGTCAGCTTGGCACCCCTTCGAGTACGCACCGCAACCGTGCCCTCACGCGTGCTCGTCGTACCCGAAGAGTGACAGCCGCCACTGACAACCCGGCTCCGATGAGGAACTCTCGCCAAAAGCGTCTACCACCGTGACAACGCGGAAACCCGGTAGGCACTGAAGGAGGCAGCCATGCGCCGCGTCACCGTGCAGAAGCCCCTGAAGAAGACGGACAGCCGCCGGCTCCGCGACGAGGCGGAGGACCGCCCCGCGGGACGACCCGAGGTGCGCAAGGACATCGCGCGCACCTGGTGGCCCGACGGCTGACCCGCCGCGGCCGTCACTCCAGCCGCTTGCGGTAGTGGATCCGGTCGTAGGGCCCGTCGACACGGCGTTCCACGACCTCGTATCCGTACTTCGGATAGATCTTCTGGTTCTCCCACATCAACGCGTTCGTGTAGAGCCTGATCTCGCCGAGACCCAGCTGACGCGCGCGTGCGTCGACGAAGTGCAGGAGCCGCCGTCCGACGCCCCGGCCGTGGGCGTCGGGATGGACGGCGATGCTGTCCAGGAAGAGGTGGCCGGCGAACGCCTCGACCACGACCAGTCCGTCGACGGGTTCCCCGGTGACGAACACCTTGCCGGCGGCCACGTTCGCGGCGTGGTCCGCCTCCATGGGCTGCGGCACCACACCGATGCGCTCGATGTAGTGGTGGTAGGCCGCGTCCGTCACCGCCTTGACGGCCGGCACCTCCTCGGCGACGGCCGGCCGCACACGCTCCGGGTTCTCTTCGATCATGGACGCACGCTATCCGTCAGGATCCGGTGGTGCGGACGTGGTGAGCCAGTTCGGTGGCCAGGCGCCGCATGACCGTGCGATTGGCGCGCCGCATGGCGGTCCGCACGACGGGGGCGAGCAGCCGGTCGGCCAGCGGGGCGCGGGCCCAGGTGTAGGTGAACGAGACACGGCTCCCGCCCGCGGGCAGGGGGGCGATGACGTAGGTGCCATGGGCCTGGCGGCGGCCGGCCGCGCTGACGTTGCGTTCGACGATCCGTCGCGGCGCCTCGGCCTCGACCACCTCGATGGTGACGTCGGTCCGCACACCGCCCAGTGCGGCGGTGACCGCGGCACCTGAGCCGACACCCCGGCGGGGGCCGCTGTAACGCCAGCCGGTCAGGTAGTGGTCGGTGAACCGCTCGTGGTGAGCCATGACATCGAGGAAGTCGTAGACCTGCTCGGGCGTCTGTGCCACGTCGATCGACACGGTGACAGGCTTCATGTACCACACGGTACATGTGGCCTGTACCGATGGGTACACTCGCGTCGTGTCACACACGGGCGACCCGGATCCCGAGGGCGAGGCCGGGCAGGGCGAAGCCGGGCAGGGCGCGGACCGGGACCGGCGCGCGCGCCTGGTGGACGCGGCTGTCGACCACGTCGCGGCGCACGGCATCGCGGATCTGAGCCTGCGCCGCCTCGGCGCCGCGATCGGCGTCAGCCACCGCATGCTGATCCACTACTTCGGCTCCAGGGAACAGCTGCTCGTGGAGATCGTCCGGGCGTCGGAGCGGCGCCGGCGTGAGCTGCTGTCCCGGCTCCACCTGGAGCCCGGACTCTCGCCCGCCGATGTCGCGCGGCTGCTGTGGCGGCAGCTGACGGACCCTCGGCTGGCCGGTCAGGAGCGGCTCTTCTTCGAGATCTGCGGACACGCGCTGCGCGGCCGTCCCGAGGCCGTCCCGGTCCTCGAAGGGCTCGTGTCGGACTGGCTGGAGCCGCTCGTGGCCGCCGAGACCGGCGCGGGGGCGGATCCCGTCACGGCCCGGCACCGCGCCAGGCTGGGACTCGCCACCGTCCGCGGTCTGCTGCTCGACCTGCTCGCCACCGGCGACCGGGCCGGGGTCAACGCGGCGATGGAGGAGTTCCTGCGCCTGTACTACGGCCCGCAGTGACGAAGTCACCGGGAGTGGGCAGCATGAGCCCCCGGTTAGTCCGGCCTTACAGCCCATTTCGTTTGGTGTGATCTTGCGGGATGCTGGCGGGATGGCGAGTGAGCTTGTCGAGCGGTTGGTGCCGGACCGTTTGCGGGAGTTGTTCCAGCGGGTTGCGCCGCCGGCTCCGACCCGCCCGCAGGGTGGTGGTCGGCGTCGAAGCCATGGAGATCGCGAAGTCTTGGCCGCCATCGTGTTCGTGGCCACGTCAGGCTGCACGTGGAACCAGCTCCCTCCCGGGTTCGGCCCGTCTGGGGTGACCGCGTTCAGGCGGTTCACCGAGTGGTCCGAGGCTCGTGTGTGGGCCAAGCCCCATCGCCTGGTGCTCGACGAACTGGGTGGTCAGGGCGAGTTGGACTGGTCGCGGTGCGCGATTGACTCCGTCAGTGTCCGCGCGGTCAAAGGGGGACACTGACGGGACCGAATCCGACCGACCGCGGTAAGACCGGATCGAAAATCCACCTCATCGTCGACCGGAACGGGCTACCCCTCTCAATCGGCACCTCCGGCGCCAACCTGCACGACAGCCAGGCCCTCGAGCCCCTCGTCCGCGGGATACCGCCCATCCGCTCCCGACGCGGACCCCGCAGACGACGCCCGACCAAACTCCACGGCGACAAGGGATACGACTACTCTCACCTGCGGCGATGGTTACGCACGCAGGGCATCATCCCTCGCATGGCCCGACGCGGAGTCGAGAGCTCCCAACATCTGGGCCGACACCGGTGGGTCGTCGAACGCTCCATCGCCTGGCTCAGCGGATGCCGACGGCTACACCGCCGCTACGAACGCAAGGCCAGCCACTTCCTGGCCTTCACCGCCCTGGCAGCCACACTCATCTGCTACCGCAGACTGCCCAAATGAAATGGCCAGGTATCTAGACGCCATTGTCTGCGCTTGCACGTGACTGATCCGCTTTTTGCGTTGCGCCAGCTGTGTCATAGGCGCTCGCCGAACGCAGCCAGGTCTCCCTTACCACCGTGGGAGTGGAGCCAGCTAGATCGAGGCTTTTCGCCAGCTCGCCAAAAGCCACTCCAGTATTTGTGAAGTCCCCTAAGTGCTCCAGCATCTCTGCCGCACGCCGGCCAGTGGCCACGGCTTCGTCATAGCGATGGAGACCTCGGAAAACCGCTCCGGTGTTGTTCCAAACGACGGCTTGGCCCTGGTTGTTACCAGTCTGCTCGTAGAGGGTGCGAGCAGTGGTGTGAGCAGCGAGAGCCTCGTCGTAACGGTGCAGCTCCCGCAACACTTCACCAGCGTTGTCCCAAGCGGCGGCCTGGCCATCCACGTCGCCAGTCTGCTCATAGAGGGCGCGAGCAGTGGTGTGAGCAGCGAGAGCCTCGTCGTAACGGTGCAGCTCCCGCAACACTTCACCAGCGTTGTCCCAAGCGGCGGCCTGGCCATCCACGTCGCCAGTCTGCTCATAGAGGGCGCGAGCAGTGGTGTGAGCAGCGAGAGCCTCGTCGTAACGGTGCAGCTCCCGCAACACTTCACCAGCGTTGTCCCAAGCGGCGGCCTGGCCATCCACGTCGCCAGTCTGCTCATAGAGGGCGCGAGCAGTGGTGTGAGCAGCGAGAGCCTCGTCATAACGGTGCAACTCCCGCAACACTTCACCAGCGTTGTCACTGACGATGGCCTCGCCATCAGTATTACCAGCCTTCTCACAGAGAGTGCGAGAAGTGGCGTAAGCAACGAGAGCCTCGCCGTAACGGTGCAGCTTCCGCAATGCGTTGCCGGTGCCGTTCCAGACGGCAGCCTGACCGTCAGTGTTTCCAGTCTCCTCGAAGAGGGTGCGAGCAGTGGTGTGAGCAGCGAGAGCCTCGTCATAACGGTGCACGAGCCTCAGAGTGTTGCCGACATTGCCCCAGACCCCTGCCTGGCTGTCAGTGTCGCCGGCCTGCTCGTAGAGGGTGCGAGCGGTGGTGTGAGCAGCGAGAGCCTCGTCGTAACGGTGCAGATCCTGCAATGCATCACCAGTATTGTTCCAGGCGATGGCTTGACCGCGAACGTAGCCAATCTGCTCGTAGAGAGTGCGAGAAGTGGCGTAAGCAGCGAGAGCCTCGTCGTAACGGTGCAGCGACTCCAGAGTGTTGCCGATATCGCCCCAAGCTGTAGCTTGGCCACGAATGTAGCCGGTCTGCTCGCTGAGGGTGCGAGCAGTGGTGTGAGCAGCGAGAGCCTCGTCGTAACGGTGCAGATCCCGCAATGCACCACCAGTGCTGCCCCAGGAGACGACTTGGCCATGAATGTAGCCGGTCTGCTCGCTGAGGGTGCGAGCGGTGGTGTGAGCAGCGAGAGCCTCGTCGTAACGGTGCAGGCACCTCAGAGTGGTGCCAGTGCTGTCCCAGGCGGCGGCCTGGCCACGCGCATCGCCGGTCTGCTGGTAGAAGGCGCGAGCAGTGGCCTGAGCAGAGAGAGCCTCATCGTAACGGTGCAGCGACTCCAGGGTGTAGCCGGTGTTGCACCAGGAGATGGCCTGACCCTCAGTATTTCCAGTCTGCTCGTAGAGGGCGCGAGCGGTGGTGTGAGCAGCGAGAGCCTCGTCGTAACGGTGTAGCTGCCGCAATGCATCACCAGTGCTGTCCCAGGCGGCGGCCTGGCCACGCGCATCGCCGGTCTGCTCGAAGAGGGTGCGAGCAGTGGTGTGAGCAGCGAGAGCCTCGTCGTAACGGTGCAGCGACTCCAGAGTGTTGCCAACGTTGCCCCAGGCCCCTGCCTGGCCGACAGTGTCGCCGGCCTGCTCGAAGAGGGACAGCGCGGTGGTGTGAGCGGAGAGCGCCTCGTCGTAGCGATGTAGGGAATCCAAGGCATAGCCAAGGTTGCCCCACGCGCCGGGTTCATTGCGACGATCTTTCAGGGCGCGAAGCGAGTCCAAATTTAGTGCGCTTACCACCAAAGCGTCATAATGACGCTCACGATACTTCAGATATTCAGTGAGGGCAAAACAGAGGCGAGCGGAGTTTTCGGAAGGAGCCTCGAAATGCGCCATCGCGATGAGGTTGGCGCGCTCACCATCCATCCATCGCAACGCCTCTTCCCGGCCATCGAATTCTACAGAAGGCTGCAGCTGGCCGGAGAAATCAGTGTGAGTTCTTGCGCTTTCTGCCCATTTGACATAATAGTCGGCGAGGCGTTGACGCGCTTGGCCGAATTTACGGCGGGCGGTGCGATTATTTTCCAGATGTCTTTGAGTTTGTTCTTGAGCGTAGTCGCGGAGGAGGTCGTGCATTTGCCATCGGCCTCGGGTGGTGCTGCGGCTGATGAGGTGTGCGGCGGCAAGTTGGCCAAGCTGGTTGTCAATCGCCGCTTCGGGGTGGTGGGTAAGGGCTGCTGCCGCCGGAGTGGAGATGTCGGGGCCAGTGTTCAGGGACAGCATGCGGAAGAGATCCTGCTGCTGAGGGAGGAGGCTGTCGAGGGTCTGGTCGAACACGGCGCGCAGGTCGCGTTCGCCGTCGTTGATGCTGTCCAGTCGCCCCTCACCGGCAGTGAGGCGTTCAGCGCGTTCGGCGAGAGGCTGGCCCGGGTCTTGCACGAGGAGCGCAGCGACGATCTGCAAGGCCAGAGGCAGGCATCCGCAGGCCATTGCCACCCGCTCGGCAGCTTCCCGATCCTCTTCAACGCGCTGGTCGTCGGGGTTCGCTTCGCGCAGGGCCAGGTCCAGCAGGGCGACTGCGTCCTCGGGCTGGAGCTGGTGCAGGGACCTCGGCCGTCCGATCCCAGGCAGGTATTTGCGGGAGGTGGCGATCAGGCCGTGTGGTGCGGGGGGCAGGAGAGGCCTGACCTGGGCTGCGCTGGAGGCATTGTCGGCGATCACAAGAAGCCGCTCCCCCTTCCGGCCACGATCGGCGAGGTGGGAGCGGTAGAACACCTCTCGGTCAGGTGCAGTGGGGGGGATGTGCTTGGGCTGTACCCCCAGCCGGCGCATGAGCGCATCCAGCGACTGCTCCGGCTGGGCCGGCTGGGGATCGTAGCCGCGCAGATCCACCAGAAGTACGCCGGTGAACCACCCTCGTTTCAAGACCTCGTGACCGACGGCGTGAGCGAGGGTCGTCTTGCCAACTCCGCCCATGCCTGCGACCACAGCCACAGGGCGTCCGACACCAGAATCGGGGTCGAACAGGTCCACTAGCGGCGCCAGGTCCTCGTCCCGGCCCATGAACTCCGGCGGCAAGTCCGGCAGAGCGTCGAGCGCGGACGGCGCCGGTGCGTACTGCTGCACGAACGTGTTGTACTGCGTCCCACGCTGTTGAGCAGCGGCGTAACTGAACTGACTCCCTGAGAAGTCAACTCCCTGCCCCGAACCGCCCCCGGCCCATGCACCAGCGCGCTGGGCAGGCACGGTGCCCTTTTTGTTCCGCCGCTTGGCCTTGTTGCTCTTACCCCCCACCGGATTCACCTCCGTCTGTCAGTTGAAGGTGTTGTGCTGCGTGCCACTACCCAGCACTGCAGACTTCTCGAACGTCGAACCGCTGAAGTCGTTGTGCACGGACGACCCTCTGCTGGCCGCACTGGCTTGCTCAATCACAGCTTGAAGCTCCGCCGCAACCTGCTGCCGCTGCACATCCGGCAGTTCCTCCATTAGCATCTCCAACCGGCTCTGCCAAACCGCAGCCTGGGCCGCCTGGACCAGCGTGTACTCGCCCTCACTCGCTGCATCCAGAACCACCCGCGTCCGGTCTAGTCGTTCCAACTCCGCCTGCTCCCGTGCTGGCTCACCACGACCGAGCACTCGAGCGATACCATCGCGCACCCCGTTCCAGGCGTCCGTCCCGGCCGCCTGCACGATGGCACCGCCACCCGTCGCCGCCAACGCCAACAACGCCTCTACCAGCACCACGCCCCCCTTGACGAGCTATCAGTAGGTCTGATCAGCCTAGAACCTCACCCCACCCCCGGGTGCTACAAACCAAAGGAAGCCGGCCAATGAGCCTTTTCAACGTTGCCTCTCCAGGGTGAGGACTGCGGCGGCGATGTCCGTCATGCGGTTCGGGCTGCAGCGGCTGCGGCGGAAGATCCGCCAGGACTTCAGGCGGGCGACACCTCGTTCGACGGGAGCGCGGGCCTGGGCGAGTGCCCGGTTCAGCGTCCGCTCGGTCGGTGACAGTTCGCCGTTGGGCGGGCGGCGGATGGCGGTGGTGGCCCAGGAGCCGGCGCCGATGTAGGCGCGGTCGGCGACGATCGGGACGCCCTGGCGTTCGCAGATTCGGATGATGCGGTGGGTGCGTGCGGCGGTCAGATCGTGAGCACGGCCCGGCAAGGCCGGCGAGATCCACAGAAGCTGGCCTACGGGATCGGTGACGACCTGCACGTTCACGCCGTGGCGCCGGTGCTTGTGGGAGTAATCGGCGCGTCCGTCGCCCAGGCGGTCGCACTCGCTGAGGGTGCCGTCCAGGAGTACGTAGTCCGGGTCGTGCTCGCGCAGGGTCTTGAGCAGGCCCGGCGCCCGGTCGGCGAGGAGCCGCACGACGGCGGTGGTGTAGGCGTGGGCGGTGCCGACGGATATGCCGAACCCGGCGGCGATCTGCGCGAGAGTCTCGTGCTTGCGCAGGTAGGCGAGAGCGACGAGGGCGCGCTGGTGCGGCGGGAGCTTGCAGCGGCGGTCACCCTCGCGGGTGACGATAAGCATCGTGACCCACTCGACCAGCGCATGAGGCAGGTCGAGTGCGGCAGGATAGGGAACCAACAGGGCTCCTGGACCGGCAGGTTGAGACTTCGAACACCTCACCCAACGGCACGGGAGCCCTGTCCGTTGCGGGCACCAAGGTCATCACCCGATCGGTGGCCACGCTGAAAAGGCTCAATGATCTACACAGGGTGATCCGCTGGTGGCGTGACCCGAGCAGGGCCCAAGCGCATGAGTGAGCCCGGTAGCAAGCACCTTTGTCGGTCACGAATCGCTCGTTGTGGTTGATGCCGTGGGCAGAGAACCAGACTCGCGGCCGGTGGAGGAACTACCCACCGACCGTCAAGGGCAATTACTGCGGGACGCCTGCCACACCTCCGACACAGACCTCGACGCACCGGGTATGTCCTCACTGTCGTGCGAGGGTGCCCGACGCGGACCTGGACGGCGTAGCCGGGATCGTGCGGCTGCCCCCTGAGTGCTACAACACCTTGTTTACGACAGTCAGCGGGATGCCCAGAGATTCCACTGGAATACCCCCCTCCGGTGAATACACGGCTAAGTTGGCGTGGTCCGCTGACCTGCACCTGCACACGCCCAGGTCAATGGCCTAGGTGAGTGGAAGCGCCCGCCTCTCTTCTAAGCGCCCGGTCGCTCAGCGCGAGCCACAACCGTGCCCGTCCGCCGCCAAGGCGCCCCCTGCAGGCGGTAGACCGCCGTAGCGCTCACCGTGCGGACCCGCCGAGAGAGCAGCGAGTGAGGGACGTGTGCGGCGGGAGCACCTTAGACGTTCACCCAGTTCAGAGGCCTATGTCCGTGCTCCTGGCGCCTGCCCTCCGGAGCCATGTGCCCAGGCTCAGCGAGGCAACACGTGTACGCGCTGCCGGGAGCCAATCGGGGAGCCAACTGAGGCGTCCGGCTGCGAACGAACCCGAACCGACGTGGACAGCCGCGCTGCTTGGGAGCAGGTGAGCCACCGGGTCTCTCCCCCCTTCCTGAGCCCCCGGTTAGTCCCGCCTTAACGGCACCATAAGGATCTCCATCCTCCGCCTGCACCAGGCGATTTCCCGGTTTCCCGGGGCTAGCTTCGGATCACCCCCACGGGTTCCCCCGGGTTCCGCCCCCATCGAAGGACCGTTTTCCGAGGAGTTCCGCATGCCCGCTCGTGCCCGTCGCGCGGCCGCCGTCGTCGCCGTGCTCGGTCTGCCACCCCTCGCCCTGACCGTGCTCGCCGCCGCTCCGGCGTCCGCGCACGGTTCGATGGGCGACCCGGTCAGCCGTGTCTCGCAGTGCTACGCGGAGGGTCCGGAGAGCCCGAAGTCGGCCGCGTGCAGGGCGGCCGTGGCGGCCGGCGGCACCCAGGCGCTGTACGACTGGAACGGCATCCGGATCGGCGACGCCGCCGGGCAGCACCGGAAGCTGATCCCGGACGGCAAGCTGTGCAGCGCGAACAACGAGGAGTTCAAGGGCCTCGACCTGGCCCGCGCCGACTGGCCGGCGACGCGCGTGCACAGCGGGTCGTACACCTTCAGGTACCGGGTGACGGCACCGCAC
Organism: Streptomyces puniciscabiei; assembly: GCF_006715785.1. NCBI lineage: Bacteria > Bacillati > Actinomycetota > Actinomycetes > Kitasatosporales > Streptomycetaceae > Streptomyces > Streptomyces puniciscabiei. The sequence continues at coordinate 5,668,809 of NZ_VFNX01000001.1, read as the reverse complement.
AAGGGCACCTTCAAGGTGTATCTCACCAAGCCCGGTTACGACCCCGCGGGGCCGCTGGCCTGGTCCGGGCTGGATCTGGAGCACCCGGTGGCGACGGTCACCGACCCGGTCGCCTCGGGCGGCTTCTACACGTTCTCCGGCACGCTTCCCGAGCGGTCCGGCAAGCAGCTGCTGTATGCGATCTGGCAGCGCTCGGACAGCCCGGAGGCGTTCTACTCCTGCTCGGACGTGGACTTCGGCGGCACCGGCGCGGGGAGCACGGGGCCGGGCCCCGCTCCGACCGCCTCCGCGCCCTCCGAGCGGCAGATCGCGGCCGGTGCCGACAAGTCGACGATGCGGCACCACGGTCACGGCGGTGAGGGCACGCCGACCGCGGCGCGGAAGCCCGCGGGGCAGCCCTCGACCGCGCCCGGCGCGCCCAACTCGCCCAAGGCGGCCGGTACTTCGCGTGATCTCGCGGAGACCGGCGCCTCCTCCGGCACCTCGTACGTCGCGATCGGCGGCGCGGCGGCGCTGGCGCTCGGCTCGGCGGCGCTGTTCCTGTCGGTGCGGCGGCGTGCGGCGGGTGGCGCGCACCGCCGGTGAGGTTCCCGGGGCCTGTCCGGCGGCTCAGGCCGGACAGGTCCCGGCGGCACGTCAGCTGAAGGCGGATGCGCAGGTCGTGGCGCCGGCGTGGGCCGGGTCGAGCGCGTTCGCCACCTCGTGGAAGGCGATGCGGTCGAACAGGCCGATGGCGACGTGCTCGGAGAGGTCGAGCGGGCAGAGGTCCTGGAGCAGGACGTTGTGGACGTCGGAGCCGCTCAGGTACTGGCTCCGCCAGGGAGTGGCCACCTCGTCGTACTTGGTGGCGATGACCGTGTAGTGCACTCCGGGGACGGTGTCGCCGTCCGCGTTGAGCTTGGTGAGGAAGTCGGAGCCGGGGATCTGGTCGGCGAGGCCTGGGGTGGTGGCCTTGACGAGGTCCGAGGCGCCGGGGAAGTACGGCAGCAGGTTGGTGAGTCCGCTCAGCGAGGCGCCGTGGTTGTCGGGAGCCAGTCCGACGAGGGCGTTCACCTTGGCGGCTCCGCCGAGGAACTTCAGGTAGTAGCGGGGCATCAGGCCGCCCTGGGAGTGGCCGACCAGGTCGGCCTTGGCGGCTCCGGTCGCGGCGAGCACCTTGTCCACGAAGGCCGACAGCTGCTCGGCCGACTTGTCGACGGGGCCGAGGCCGTAGAAGAGGGGAACGCCGGTCAGCTGACCGTAGTCCAGGGAGTAGACGCAGTAACCTCGGTCCTTCAGGTAGGGGGCGAGGGAGAGCCAGTTGTCCACCGAGTTGCCCAGGGTGCCGTGCACCATGATCACCGGGCGGGGATGGGCGGCGGAGGGCTTGCAGTCGTAGTCGTTCCAGCCACTGCTGGGAGCCGTGTCCGCGGCGGCAGCCGTTGCGGCGGGCACGGTGGCGACTGCGGCGGTGAGGAGCAGCGCGGCGAGGGGTCTGAGCACTCGCTTCCAGGGCAGCATCGGGTGATCTCCTTGCGGCTCAAGGGAGGTGGGGGCCTAACCCTGTGATCCGGATCACGAGGATGCTGTTCACCTGTCAAGTTACGGGCGAGTAGCCCGAGTTGAGAAGTTACGCGTCAGTAAAACTTCCAGTGATAACTGGAGCGCCATCCACCCCTGACAGACCGTCACCACGCCGGTCTGATCGGACCAGAGGGAGCGATCCGCGCCAAACGCTCCCCGAGTGCGCGCACTTCACCCTCACCGAGCACCTCGGCCCACCTGCCCGCGACCTCGGCCGCCGCCGCCTCCGCCGCGCGGGTGCAGGCCCAGCCGCGCTCGGTCAGCACGATCAGCCGGGCCCGCGCGTCCTGCGGATGCGGCCGCCGTTCGGCGTACCCCTTGCGTACGATCTCGTCCACGAGCTGGCTCGCGGCCTGCTTGGTCACCCCGAGGTGCGCCGCGAGATCGGTGACGGTGGCGCCGTCCGGCGCGAGCCGCGCGAAGGCGAAGCCGTGCGCCGGCCGCAGATGGGTGAAGCCGCGCGCCACGACCCCGTCGTGGATGCGTTGCGTGAGGTCGCCGGCGACGGCGAGCAGGGCGGCGGACAGGGCCATGGCTTCGGAGTTCTGCACGGAGGCATTGAAACACCCTTGACAGGTTGGTCAAGCAGATTGACCATATAGTCAAGCTACTTGACCACTTGCCCGCTTGTCCACATGAACGGAGATCACCGCATGCCCGTCGTCCGCTCGTCCCAGGCCACGACCCATGAGATCCACGGCGCCCGCTTCGTCTCGTACGCCACCCCGCTCACCGGAAGCAAGGAGCTCTGCGCCTGGCGCGGGGAGATCCCGGCGGGCACCAAGGCGCCGGCCCACACCGTCAACCGCGAGGAGATCTTCCATCTGCTCGTGGGCGAACTGCTGATCACCCTCGACGGCCGCACCGAACGCATCGGCGCGGGCGACACGGTGATCGTCGGCCCCGGCACGGCCTTCGGCGTGGAGAACCCGACCGATCACACCGCGCTCTCCTGGGTCACCACCTCCATCGGTCTGGAGGCGGAGCTGGCCGACGGCACCCGTATCACGCCGCCCTGGGCCAACTGACCGCCGTGGAGCCGCCGCCACGCCCCAGGGCCCCCGGCATCACCGCCCTGGGCCCGAACTTCGCCCGCGCGCGGTCCGCGACCTCCTCGATGCGGCGGGCCTTCTCGTCCGCGGGGTCGAAGGTGAGCTGGTAGGAGGCCTGGTCGGCGGGGGCCAGACCCTCGGCGCGCAGGGCGAGCGCGCGGACCCGGGCGCGCTGCAGGCCGAGCGCCTCGTACATGCCGTAGGCCGCCTTCGTCAGGGCCGCCGAGTGCGCGGTCGGCTCCTTCAGGGTGCGGCTGCGGGTGGTGGAGGAGCGGTCGGCGTAGCGCACGGTGAGGGTCAGGGTGCCGCAGATCTTCTCCACCGCGCGCAGCCGGGCGCCCAGTTCCTCGGCGGCGGACAGCAGCGCACCGCGGTGCCGGCCGGGATCCAGCTCGTCGAGGTCGAAGGCGCGTTCCGTGGCCAGCGACCGCGAGACGGCGTTCGGCACGACCCGGCCCCGGTCGATGCCGCTCGCCTTCTCGCGCAGCTCGCGGCCGGCCTTCGCGCCGATCAGCCGCTGGAGCGTGGACAGCGGCGCGGCGGCGACCAGGCCCAGGGTGTCCAGGCCGTACTCGCCCAGGGTGCGGGTGGTCGCCGCGCCGACGCCGGGCAGCGCGGAGACGGGCCGCTCGGCGAGGAACTCCGCGATGCCCTCCGGGTCCTCGGGCACGACACACGTCACCCCGGGCCGGGCGCCCTGCAGCGCCATACGGGCCAGCATCGGGCCGGGACCGGCGCCGATCACACAGTCGACGCCGTACCGCGCGAGGGCCCGCACCCGGATCACCGAGGCCAGCTCCACCGCGCTGCGCCCGAAGTAGCGCTCGGCACCGCGCAGATCGGCCAGCGCCCCGTCCGGCGGCAGCGCCTGAACGACCGGGGTGAAGTCCTCCAGCAACCCGAGCAGTCCGGGCAGGGCCGCCTCGTACATGGGCGGCAGCTGGAAACGTACGCAGAGGATGGTCATCCCGCACTCCCCGGACTCTGGTGCCACAACTTCCGTACGGCAGCGGGCCCTTGTGAGGCCTCCTGCCCCGCGGGCCGCAGATCGGCCCACGGATGCATCTCGTATCCGGTCGGCAGCTGGATCCGCCGTCCACCGGTCGGATCGTCACCCGTGCCCGCGGCCACCGGCTCCGCGAGCCGCGCCGCCACCTCCTCGAGCCCGCCCTCGGCACGCAGCTCGACCAGCTCTGCGAGGTTCCAGGCGGCGGAGCCCACCACGCTCAGGCTGCGCGGCCCGCGCCGCTGCACCACTCCCCGCACCAGCAGCAGCCACGAGTGGAAGACGGTGTGGGCGCACGCGTCGTGCGAGTCGTCGAAGAACGCCAGGTCGACCAGCCCCGTGCCGTCGTCCAGCGTGGAGAAGATGACCCGCTTGCCGGAGCGGATCGGCGGGGTCTGGGTGGCCGCCTTGGCGCCCGCGACCAGCACGGTCTCGCCGTGCCGCGCCTCGCGCAGCCGACGCGCGGAGACCACGCCCAGCTCCTTCAGGAACTCCCGGTGGTCGTCCATCAGATTGCGCGAGGCGTCCATGGACAGCACGCCCAGCTCGGCGCTGAGCCGTTCCGCCGACGTCAGATCCGGCAGCCCCGCAGGTGCGGTCTTGCGTCCACCCGCCAACGGGAGCTGACCGCCCCCGCCGCCCCGGGCGCCCCGGTGCAGCTCGGTCAGGTGCAGTTGCAGATCGCGCCGGTTGGCGCCGAAGGCGTCCAAGGCCCCCACCTGGGCGAGCCTTTGCGCCAGCGGCCGGCTCGGCCGGGCCCGCTCCCAGAAATCCACCAGGGAGGAGTACGGCTGCCCGTCCGTGATCCGCTTCGCCTCGGCCTCGCTGATGCCGTGCACATCGGAGAGGGCGAGCCGCAGCCCCCACACCCCGGACCCGGACACCAGTTCGATCCGATGAGCGACCCCGGACACGTTCACGTCCAACGGCAGGATGGGCACCCCGCGCCGCCGCGCGTCGGCCAGCAGCAGCCGCTTGGGATACATCCCCGGATCGTGCGTGAGCAGCCCGGCGTAGAAGGCGGCCGGGTGATGGGCCTTCAGCCAGGCCGACTGATACGTCGGCACGGCGAACGCGACCGCGTGCGCCTTGCAGAACCCGTAGGACCCGAAGGCCTCCACGATCTCCCAGGTACGCCGAATCGTTTCCGCGTCATATCCCCTGGCCGCGGCCTGCTGTGCGAACCACACCTTGATCCGCCCCTGCGACTCCGGGTCGGACAGCCCCCGCCGCACCCGGTCGGCCTCGCCCCGTCCGCACCCGGTCATGATGGCGACGATGTCGATGACCTGCTCGTGGAAGACGACGACACCGTACGTCCCCTCCAGCGGCCGCTCCAGGTCGGGATGCGGATAACGCACCGGCGCCCGCCCGTGCCGCGCCTCGATGAAGGGCCGCACCATGTCGGCGGCGACGGGCCCGGGCCGGAACAGCGAGATGTCGACGACCAGATCATGGAAGGTACTCGGCTGCAGCCGCCCCACCAGATCCCGCTGCCCCGGCGACTCGATCTGGAAGCACCCCAGCGTCTCGGTCGAACGAATCAGCCGATACGTCTCCGGATCCCCCGCCGGCACCGCGTCCAGATCGATCCGCTCCCCCGTCACCCGCTCCACCTCGGCGACCGCGTGCGCCATGGCCGACTGCATCCGCACGCCCAGCACGTCGAGCTTGAGCAGCCCGAGGTCCTCCACGTCCTCCTTGTCGAACTGCGACATGGGCAGCCCCTCACCGCTGGTCGGCACCACCGGCGTCCGGGCGAGCAGCGTGGCGTCGGACAGCAGCACCCCGCACGGATGCATGGCGACCCCGCGCGGCAGGGCATCGAGCGCCTCGACGAGCTCCCACAGCCTGCCGTACCGCTCCCCTTCCCGCTGCAGCTGCCTCGCCAGCTGCTTCAGCTCGGGCAGCTCCGCCAGGGCGGCGCGCGCGTCCCGGGCCCGGATGTGCGGAAAGGACTTGGCCACCCGGTCGATCTCACCCGGATCCATGGACAGGGCGGCACCCACATCCCGGATGGCATGCCGCACCCGATAGGTCTCCGGCATGGACACGGTCGCGACCCGCTCCTCCCCGAACCGCCCGATGATCGCCCGGTACACCTCGATCCGCCGCGCGGACTCCACATCGATGTCGATGTCGGGCAGCACCACCCGCTCCTTGGAGAGGAAGCGCTCCATCAGCAACCCGTGCTCGACCGGATCGGCGTGCGCGATCCCCAGAAGGTGATTGACGAGCGATCCGGCCCCGGACCCCCGGGCGGCCACCCGGATCCCCATCTTCCGTACGTCGTCGACCACCTGAGCAACCGTCAGGAAGTAGGAGGCGAAGCCATGGTGGGCGATGATGTCCAGCTCATGGTGCATCCGCTCCCAGTACGCACGCCGTCCGTCGTACCCGAGCCGCACCATCCCCGCCACGGCCCGCGAGGCAAGGGCCCGCTGGGCGGTGCGCCGCCCGGCACCCACCAGATGCGCCTCGGGAAAGTGCACGGTCCCGATACCGAGATCCCCCTCGGGGTCGACCCGGCACTCCTCGGCCACGGCCAGGGTCTGCTCCAGCAGCCGCCGGGCGGTGTCCCGCCGGTACCCGGCAGCCTCCACGACCCGCTCGGCAACCCCCATCATCGCCCGCGCGTCCTTCAGCCAGGCCTCCCCGGAGTCCAGCTCCCCGCGCGGATCGATCGGTACCAGCCGCCGCGCGGCATCCAGCACATCGGCAACGGGCCCCGCCCCCGGATCGGCATACCGGACGGCGTTGCTGAGCACCGGCCGGACACCCTGCTCGGCGGCGAACCCCACGGTACGGGCGGCCAGCCGCAGCGAGCCGGGCCCCGTGCCCCCGCGCCCGTGCCACACGGCCTCCAGCCGCAGCGCATCGCCGTAGACCTCACGCCAGGCCCCGAGAAGCCTCGCGGCCCGATCGGGCCGCCCCGCGGCAAGGGCCCGCCCCACGTCCGACCCCGGACCGAGCAGTACGGTCAGACCGTCGCCGTGATTGTCCGGCCAGGGCAGCAGGGGCGCTCCCTCTCCCGCGTGCGCCGCCGTGACGAGCCGGCACAGGTCGGCCCAGCCCCGGGCGCCGTCCCGGGCGAGGAAGGTGACCCGGGGGGTCGACTCGTCGATGAAGGCGCCACCCCGGACCGGGGCGCGGCGCTTTTCCCGTCGGAGCGCTTCCGCGGGGGCCGCGGCCAGATCCACCCCGAAGACCGGCCGCACCCTCACCCCGGCGCAGGCCTTGGCGAAGCGCACCGCCCCCGCGACGGTGTCCCGATCGGTGAGCGCGAGCGCATCCATCCCCCGCTCCGAGGCACGCTCGGCCAGCCGCTCCGGATGGGATGCCCCGTACCTGAGGGAGAACCCGGAGACGGTGTGCAGATGCGCGAAGCCCGGCACACGCACCTCCCGCACTCGTGAGCCCCGAACAGCTCTCGAACATCAGTTCCCTACTTCCACCCCCACCATACCCCCATTCTCGAACATGCGTACGACATCCGCTCGACGGCTTCCGACCTGCACAAACGGCGTCCGGGGCGGCCCCCACCCACGCCCGACGCATACGACGGCGGCCCCCGTCCACGCCCGCCACATACGACGGAGCCCCGCCCCCACGCACGGCGGGACGGGACTCCACGGAACGCACATCCAAAGAAGGCGTCAGCCGATCTGCGCCCCCGTGGCGGAGAGCGCGGCGGTCACCGGCTGGAAGAACGTCTCCCCGCCGGAGGTGCAGTCGCCGCTACCACCCGACGTCAGCCCGATGGCGCTGCTCCCCGAGAACAGCGACCCACCGCTGTCCCCCGGCTCGGCGCACACATCGGTCTGGATGAGACCGCTGACGGTGCCCTCCTGATAGTTCACCGTGGCGTTCAGCCCGGTGACCGTACCGTCGTGCACATGGGTCGTCGACCCACTGCGCGTCACCTTCATCCCCACCGTCGCCTCGGCGGCCCCGGTGATCTTCTGCGTGGACCCGTCGTACAGATCGACCTCACTCGGGTGGTCCACCTGCGCCGTGTACTTCACGAGCCCGAAGTCGGTCCCCGGGAAGTGGGACTCCGCGTTCTGCCCGATCTCCTGGCCACTGGAGTCCGACCAGGCGGAGATCGCCGCGGTGCAGTGCCCGGCGGTCAGGAAGTACGGCTGCCCGTCCTTGACCACGTTGAACCCGAGCGAGCAGCGCCCGCCGGACCCGCTGATCGCGTCACCACCGGCGATGAAGGGCTTGAACTCCCCCTTCGACCTCTTCAGCTCCGCCCTGCCGCCGAGCCCGCCGACCACCTTGCTCAGCTTGGCCCACTTCGCGCCGGAGACCGTCTTGTCGGCGGTGACGACGACCTTGTTACTCACCGGATCGGTCGCCCAGGACGTCCCCGGAATGGTCGCGTCCTTCTTCAGGACGGTCCGCGCGCCGTCCAGTTCGGCCGACGAGTTGGCGACGAGTCTCGCCTTGGCCCCGGCCGCCTCGACGGCGTGCACCGCCTTCTGGTCGACCACGTTGACGACGAGGCTCTTGGCCGAGGCATCGTAGTAGCCACCCGCGGCCTCGGACCCGAGGCGGCTCAGCAGCGTCGAGGCGAGGTTTCCGGCCGCCGGAGCGGACAGGACCTTCGTCTCCGTAGCCGACTTCGCAGGCTCACTGGCGTTCGCATTCTGCAAGGTGACACCCGCGGCGACCAGTGCGGCGATGCCCGCGCCGGCCACGGCGACCCGCCGCCTGGGTATGCGTCGGTGCTTCAACTCACGTCCTCCTGTGGGGGGATGGTCCGCGAGCTGTGGGGACTCGCCGGACCGGAAGGCTGGTTGACGAGCGTCCACTCTTCCGAACGACGCGGGGAGCACACAAGGTTGACTTCAGGACGCGCGTAGAGAGGCCTTGCGCCCCCTCCCTGCTTGACCGTGGACAGTCAGCCCAGGGGGAATTCGCACAGCAAACACGACGCGCACGTGACCCACACCGGACGGTGACGACACCGACTGGCCGAAACCGAACGCCCGACACCCACGAGGAAGCCCCCGCACGCCAAGCGGCATGCGGGGGCTCGCCGAACCAGAACCCGAAACCGGACTCGAAGCCGAACCCGTCAGGGCAGCGTGACCCCGTAGTAGCTCAACGCCTCGGTCACCGGCTGGAAGAACGTCGTACCACCGGAGGTGCAGTCACCACTGCCGCCGGAGGTCAGCCCGTAGGCCACGGTCCCCCCGTACAGCGGACCGCCGCTGTCGCCGCCCTCGGCGCACACCGTGGTCTGGATCAGACCGTAGACGATGTCACCGCTGCCGTAGTTGACGGTGGCGTTCAGCGCGGTGACCCGGCCGCTGTGCGTACCGGTGGTGGAACCACGCCGGTACACGGTCTGTCCCACGGACGGCGTGGCCGCGCTCGTGATGGACTGGCTGCCCACGGCACTCGGGTGCGAGATCGAGGAGTTGGTGTACCGCACCAGGGCGAAGTCGTTGCCCGGGAAGCTGTAGCCGACGTTGGTGCCGAGCACCGTGGTGTGGCTGGAGTTGCTGTACCAGGTCGAGGCGACCTGGCCGCAGTGACCGGCGGTGAGGAAGTAGTACGTGCTGCCGCTGTGCACGTTGAAGCCGAGCGAGCAGCGGTACTGGCCGCCGTAGATGGCGTCGCCGCCGGAGATCAGCTTGTTGAACTTACCCGGGGTGTGCTTGATGGTGAGCGCGTTCGCGTTGGCGCCGGCCTGCCGCTTGATCTTGGCGATCTCGGCCTTGGACACGGTGCTGTCGACGGTGACGAGGACGCGGTCGGTCCTGCTGTCCACCGCCCAGGCCGTACCGGGTACGTCGGCCTTGAGAACGGCGTCGTTGGCCTTGCTGAGCTGGGCGGCGCTGAACGCGTGGTCGCCGTCGGCGTTCGCGGTGGGGGCGGCGAACGCGGCCGCGGCGAGGAGACCGGTGGCCACGGCGATCAGCCGGGTCCGTCTCGCAGTGCCGATGTGGGGAGTGTTGCGCTTGATCCTCACTTTTCGTTCCCTCCCAGGGGAAGTCGGGGGCCCGCGTGGGGTCGGGGCCGGTGAGGCGCAGCCAGGGGGCGCGCCGGGTTGCGAACATGCATGCCCCCTGACAAGCGCTGAGGGGGAGTATTCGGCCGAATGACCGGTCGGCACAAGAGTGCCTTTCGGCCGTTGGGCTTTAAACCACCTTTACGTGGCAGTCCCTGACACCGGCTCAGCGCACGCTCCACCCCGTACAGGTCAGCTCACCGCACGCTCCCCCGCCTCGATCGCCACCTCCAGCGTGTTGCCGGGGGGCGGGAACGGGCAGATGAAATGGTCGGCGAAGGCACACGGCGGGAGCTGGGCACGGTTGAAGTCGACGGCCGTACGCCCCTCGGCGTCCGGCGCGGCCGGGTACAGGAAGCGGAACCGGAAGCTGGTGCCGCCGCTGGTGGCGTCGGCGAACACCGCCCACAGCAGCCCGTCGCCCTGCTGAGCGACCTGCAGCGTCAGCTCCCGTCCGGCCAGCGTGAAGGCCAGCTCACCGGCGAGGGCGAGCCCCCGCTCGCGCCCGTCCGCGTTACCGACCCGGACGGTGCGGGTGCCGTCGTACGGCGTGAACCGCCCCGGCACCGACCAGCGGGCGTCGTACGGGGTGGCCTCGATGCCCTGGAAGGCGCGCCGGGCCGCCGAGGCGGGGTCGAACACCCGCACGCCCCACACGCCCTCGCGCACCAGGACGAACAGCCGCTTCTCTCCCAGCGCGACCCGCGCCCGCGCCTCCGGCCCGGGGTCGGCGGCGAGCCGGACCTCACCCGCGAAGGGCCGCCCGTCCACGCTCAGGCCGTCGGTCGCGCCGGCGGTGAGCACCACGCCCTCCCCGTCGGCCACCCAGGTCCCGGGAATGGCCGGAAGTCGCCCGTCCGGATAGTCCTCCACCCAGTGCGTGGCGGTCAGCGCGAGCGGCCCGTAGGGCGCCGAGACCCGCTCGATCCGCGTCTCGTGCCACTGCTTCCATGCATCGGCCGCGTCCGTCGTCATACCGTCTTTCCTTTCATCTGCGTTACCTGCGCCATCCGCGCCATCCGCGCCATCCGCTCCATCCGCGTCACTTGCGTCATCCGCGATCAGCCTTCCCCGCCGGGTGATCCAGCCCGAGATGGGAGCGAAGAGTCGCGCCCCGGTATTCCGTGCGGAACACGCCACGTTCCTGGAGCAGCGGCACCACCCGGTCCACGAACTCCTCCAGCCCGTCGGCCGCGAGCAGGAAACCGTCGGCCAGTCCCTCGCGGACATGGGCGTCGAGGTCGGCGGCGACCGCGTCGGGGGTGCCGACGAAGGACGGCCTGCCGCTCGTCTCGATCACGGTCTCCCGGCTGGAGAGCCCCTTCTCCTCCGCCAGCGCCCGCCATCTGGCGACGCGCGCCAGGGTTTCGGGATCGCTGCTCCGTGGGGCGATCCCGGGCAGCGGGCCGTCGGGGTCGTGGCCGGAGAGGTCCACGCCCCAGAGTCGCTCCAGCGCGTAGCGCGCATACCGCGGGGTGACCCGTTGCCGAATGATCCCGGCGGCCCGCTCCTGCGCCTCGGCGGCGGTGTCACCGAGGACGACGGTGACAGCGGGCATGACCTTCAGGGCCTGTGGCGCACGGCCGTACGCCGCGAGCCGCCGCCGGACATCGGCACGGCGGGCGCGGGCCGTCTCGGGCGGGCCGTGCCGGGTGAGGAGCACATCGGCCGTGGCCGCTGCCAGCTCCCGGGTCTCCTCGGACTCGTCGCCGTGGATCACCACGGGCCGCTCCTGGGGTGAGCGCGGCAGCCCGAACTCGCCGGCGAGGTCGAAGTGCCGGCCCCGGTGCGTGACCGGCCGGGGCAGACCGTCGGGTGTCCAGGAGTCCCACAACAGCCTCGCCACGGTGACGAACTCGGCCGTCCTCGTGGAACCGGGGGCGCGCTCCGGGTGGGCACCGGGGCGGAAATTCTCGGCGGCGTCCGGCGTGGCCGCCACCCGCCAGGCCGCCCGGCCTCCGCTCAGATGGTCCAACGTGCCGATTCTCCGGGCGAGTTCGTACGGTTCGCCGAAGGCGGTGTCCTCCGTCGCGGCGAGCCCCAGCCGTGCGGTGCCTCCGGCGAGCGCGTTCAGTACGACGACCGGCTCCGGCCATCCCACCGGGTCCAGGTCGTGCAGCCGCCCTCGGTGCTCGGGCAGCCGCAGTCCCCCGTCGAGCAGCAGGAAGTCGAACCGCCCGCGCTCGGCGGTGCGGGCGAGGCGTTCGCAGGCGTGGTACCCGATCCGCGGGCCGGTCGGCGGACCGGTCCTCCCCTCCACTGTGTCACCGGCCGCCGGGAACCGGACCGCCAGGTGCATCTGTGCTCGTACGGTCATGACGTTCCCCCGGCCATGACGTTCCTCCCGGACACGGCGTACTGGTTGGCGGGCCGGGCCAGGCCCAGGTGCTCGCGCAGGGTGCTGCCCGGGTAGAAGGTGCGGAACAGGCCGCGGTGCTGGAGCAGCGCCACCGTGCCGTTGACCAGCCGCTCCAGGTCACGGCGCGGCTCGACGGGCACGAGGTGGAAGCCGTCGGCGACCCCGTCGGTGTACCAGCCCGTGACCAGTTCGGCCAGGTCGACCGGGCCGCCCCGGTACAGCGGCCCCCGCCCGGTCGCCCGCGGGCCCCCGCCCCCGTGTCCGGGCTCGGCCGCGTGCTCGCCGTCGCCGAGGTCCACCAGCAGGCTCACCAGGACCCGCAGGGCATCCGGGTTACGCCCGAACTCGGCGGCCCCCGCGCGCAGTTCGTCGCGTACGGCGCCGGCCTGTGCCGGGGTCGCGGCGCGGACCAGGGCCACGTCGGCGTACCGGGCGGCGACGGTACGGGCCTGGCGTTCGGTGGCGTCGACCAGCCGGACGGGGTGGCCCTGCGGCGGCCGGGGCACGGTCGAGGGGCCCCGCACCGAGAAGGCCGTGCCGGTGAAGTCGACGCGGTGCAGCTTGTCCCGGTCCAGGAAACGGCCGCCCGGCATGTCCCGGATCTCCGCGCCGTCCTCCCAGCTGTCCCACAACTTCGCGGCCACGTCGGCGACTTCGCCCGCCTCCTCCCACAGCTGACCGACGGGCGCCGTGGGCCGGTGGCCGAAGAGCCGGGCCTCGCCCTCACCGGCGGACACGTCGATCCGCCAGCCGGCCCGCCCCCCGCTGACCCAGTCCAGCGTCGCCACGGCCGACTGCACCGCGAAGGGCTCGGTGTGGGTGGTGGTGACGGTCGGGACCAGGCCGATGCGCCGGGTCGCGGGCGCCGCCCGGGACAGCACGGCGAGCGCGTCGGGCCCGGGCCGGGCGAAGGAGTCGTCCAGCGTCACGAAGTCCAGCCCACCGCGCTCGGCCAGCCGGACCAGCTCGACGTACGGTTCGGCGCCGAAACAGTCCGGCAGATCGACGGCGGCGGCGAGATGCAGCAGATTGCTCATGCCCGGCGCCTCGGCATCCCTCGGCCCCCAGCGGCACCCATCCTCACAGCACCTTCGAGGACGTCGAGCGGGCCGAAGCTCTTGTGCACCGACCTGATGTCGACCATGACGCTCATCGTGCGGGTTCCCTTCTCGGTGAGGTGCTCAGGAAGGCCAGCGCCGCGCGGGCGGTGGCGTCGTTCTGCCGGAACGCGGCCCCTCCGGTACGCGGCCGGGTGAAGGCGCCGGGGGAGCGGGCGTCGGTGTACGGGCCGAGCGCGAAGCGCCGGGGATGCGGCTGCCCCGCGCCGTCGAGGATCCGGCCGTCGCCGGGGTCGACCCGGAGCAGTCCGTCGGGGGTCTCGGCGGCGCCGTCGGCGTGCAGTTGGCGCAGCAGGCGGTCGCGGGCCCGGCCGACGGTGGGCTCGGGCAGCCGGGCCTCGACCAGCGCCCGGGCCTCGGCGGAGAAGCCCGGCACGGTGGGACTCGTGGCCCGGAAGACCCCGTCCTCGGCGGTGACGGTCATGTCCGCGCCGAGGAACTTCAGCAGCCCGGCCCGGGACAGCGTGAGCATCTGCCGCAGCCGGGGTCCGGGCGGCCCGGACGCCAGGTAGCTGAAGAAGCCGTGCCACCAGGGGCCGATGTTCCCGAGGCGGACGAGCTGCCCGTAGACGGAGAGCAGCCCGAGGAACACGCCGAGATCGGCGCTGTGCGAAGGGTTGTGACGGCGGCTCAGGTCGGCCGCGACATAGGCCCGCAGGCCGTCCTGGAAGTCCTCGTGGGAGGCGTACCGCACCCCGTCCAGCGGGTGGTCGAGCGCGGCGAGGTCGAGCCGGTCGGCCGGGTCGGGTACGGCGGCGGCGGCCAGCGCCCGCACCTCGGCGACGTCGCTCGCGGCCGTGTACTTCTCCTCGAAGTCGGCCCAGGCCATCGCCGTACGCTCGGCGTGGGCGGTGAAGAGGCGGTGGTAGTGGGCGAAGCCCAGCTCCTTCTCCACCAGCGGCCACACATCGCGCCGGAAGTCGAAGCCCTCCGGCCTGGCCTGCAGGGCCTCGATCTCGGCCGGTCCCAGGAAGCGGGGCAGCGGGGGCCGGTCGCCGGTCCAGTCGTAGCCGATCTTCGCGTGGTACGGCACGCCGCGCCGCGAGCCCACGTAGAGCACCGGCTCGCGCCCCGAGGGCACATAGGTGTCGCCCTCGTACCGCCCGCCGCGGCCCTCGGTGAGCAGCACCATCAGGTCGACGAAGGCCAGCCCGAAGCCGCGCACGAGGACGGGTTCGCCGGGCTTCAGCGCGGACAGGTCGGTGTCGGCGGTGAAGTCGGGAGGCAGGTGCACCAGGCCGTGCGCGCGGGCGTAGGCAACCAACTCGGCTTGGCTGTCGTCGAGTTCGGCGTCGAGGTGGCCGATCGCGAGGATCACCAGGTCGGCGAGGAGGGGACGCGGGCGGCCCTCCAGCCAGACCTGCTGGCGGCCCTCGCGCGGGCCGCTGATCCGCAGGGCGCGCCGGGGATGGTGGTGGACGGTGATGCCCTCGGGCAGCTCGGCCCGCGCGCGCTCGTACACCCAGCGCAGATAGCGGCCCTGGAGCTGCCGGTCGGTGAAGGTGCTGCCGTCGAGGCCCGCCCACTGGTGCAGGGTGGGGCCCTCGCGCACCGGGCCCTCCATGACCACCGTCTCGTCGGTGAACATGGTGACGTCCTCGGCGTGCGAGTTCATCCACAGCAGCGGTGACTGCTTCTCGCGCCAGATGCGGCCGCCGCCCGGCGGATGCGGGTCGACCAGGTGGATGTCGAGGCTCGTACCGGCGTACAGCTCGGGGGCGTTGGCGGCGATACGTTCCAGCAGTCCGGTCCCCCGCGGTCCGGCTCCCACGATCACCAGCTGCGGCCTCATCGGGCGCGCTCCGTGCCCCGCGCGTAGTACTTCTCGATGTAGTGCTGGCCGAGGCCGAGGACCGAGGTGACGACCGCGTACCAGAGGGTCGCGACCATCAGCAGCGGGATGACCTGGTAGGTGCGGTGGTAGATCAACTGTGCGGAGAACAGCAGGTCGTTGACGGCGATGACGCTGACGATCGAGGTGCCCTTGAGGGTGCCGATGAGCATGTTGCCGGCGGGCGGCACGATGGAGCGCATGGCCTGCGGCAGCACGATCCGCCACCAGCGGCGCGACCGGCTCAGGCCCAGCGCCTGGGCGGCCTCGATCTGGCCGCGGTCGACGGAGAGGATGCCGGCCCGGACGACCTCGGCGGCGAAGGCCGCCTCGTGCAGGGTGAGCCCGACGATCGCGACGGCGACCGGGGTGAGCAGGTTGACGGTCCGCAGGCCGAACACCTGCGGGTACAGCGCCCCGATGTTGAACCACAGCAGCAGCTGCACCAGGATCGGGATGGACCGGAACAGCCACACGTAGCCCCAACTGACCGCCCTGAGCACGGGGTTGGCGGAGAGCCGAAAGGCGGCGAGCAGGGTGCCGAGGGCGAAGCCGAGGACCATGACGACCGCGGTCAGCCACAGCGTGAGCCAGAGGCCGCGCAGGATGGAGCCGGAGGTGAAGTAGTCGGCGACGACGTCCCACTGGAACGCCTTGTTGCGTGCGACGGAGGTGACGGCGATCCCGAGCAGCGCGAGGACGACGACGGCTGCCGCCCACTGGCCGTACCGGCGCTGCGGGACGATCCGCGGGGCGTGGGCGGGATCGGGTTTCTCCGCCGCGGCGGGGACTTTGGCGAGGGTGTCGGATGACATGCGAAGGCTCCGTGACGCGAAAGAGTCAGGGTGATGCCTTCACACGGGCGCGCCGCGCGGCGCGGGTACGGCCGAGCCCCTCAGCAGGGCCGTTCGTCGAGAGTACGCGGTCGTTTCGGTGCCCTGTCAAGGCTGTCCGCACTGTGAGCCGTACGTCTCAAGTCAGTTGACGCGGAACCGGATGCCTGTTCCACTTGGCCCATGCATCCACAGCAGTGGCTGGTCACCCGCTCCCACATCGACTTCGGTCGCGTGTGGTCCTCTTCCTGTTGAGCTGACCCCCTGCATGCGCCTGCCCTCCGGGCGGGCGCACTCGCGTTCTCCCTCTTCACCTCCCTCGCCTTCACACGCACTCCCCTCCCCTCGCGCTCTGCCACCCTGTCTGCTCCCAGGAGACCGCCCCCGATGCGCACGCGCCTTCTCGCACCTTTTGTTGGCATTACGGCCGCCACCCTGCTTCTCACCGCCTGCGGCTCGGACGGGACGGGCACGTCGGCAGTCGCCGCCGGATCCGACCAGGTACCCACCACCGATGTCGTCTCGGCCGAGAAGAAGGACGACGCGGCGGCGAAGCTGCTGCCCGCCGGCACCACCCGCCTCACCGTCGCCGTCAGCGTCGGCGGCACGCCGCCCGGCACCGCCTATCTGTCCGACGGCAGGACGCTGACCGGACAGGACGTCGACTTCACCAAGGCGGTCGCCAAGGTGCTCGGCATCCGGCTGAAGGTGGAGCAGGCGAGTTTCGAGGCGATCCTGCCCGCGCTGGACAGCGGCAAGTACGACTTCGGCGCGTCCAACTTCGGCGTCACCGACGAGCGCCGCAAGACCATCGACTTCGTCACCTACGTCAACGACGGCCAGGGCTTCGCCGCCCGCAAGGACAGCAGGCTGACGAAGATCACCGATCTGAGGCAGCTGTGCGGGCTGAACGTGGCGACCGGCGCCGGAACGACCTTCGAGGCCACGCTGGAGGAGAACAAGCACGTCTGCACCGACACCGGCAAGAAGCCGTACCAGGTGCAGACGTACTCCGAACCGAGCGCGATCTTGTCCTCCGTCCAGCAGGGCCGCAGCGACGTGGTGATGTCCACCATCAACGGCCTGGGCTACGCCGTGGCCCATCAGCAGGGGCTGAAGTTCCTGAACGAGTACCACCGCCTGGACGTGGGCTTCGCCTTCAAGAAGGGCACCAGGCTGGCGCCCGCCTTCCAGGCGGCGGTGAACAGGCTGATCGCCGACGGCACGTACGACAGGATCCTCAGGAAGTGGGGCACGACGGCGTCGGCCATCAAAAGGTCCCGGATCAGCCCTCCGGAACTGGGGACCTGAGACCGGCGACCGTCACCGGGTCAGCAGTCGCAGTCACAGCAGTCGCAGCCACAGCAGTCACAGTCACAGCCGCTGCCGTCTCCACCGCCGCCGCAGTTGCAGCAGCCGCAGGGGCTGCCGCAGTCGTCGCAGTCGCAGTCGGAACAGCAGCCCTCACGCTTCTTCCGCGACCAGGGCCCCTCGAACTCGTCGGCGCAGCACGCCTTGCAGGTGCAGCACAGGCCGAGGGCGGCCGCGCAGCCGGCCCAGAAGCCCCGCTTGCCCGGGTGCGGCGGCTGCCCGCCGAAGGGGGTGCCGTACGGGTGTCCCGGCGCGTTCGGCGCGTGGTGACCGGGCGGCAGTCCGAACGAGGCCTCGGGCGCGTGTCCGCACGCGCGCGTGCCGAAGGCCCGGTCCACGGAACGCTCCAGCTCGTGCACGAGCAGCAGGTGGACCAGCCTGCCGTCGGCGAACTCGGCCTCCCGCAGGGCGAGCCGGATGCCGTGCACGGCGTCGTCGGCGAGCCTGCGGGCCTCGGCCCGCGGCGTGCCCGTGGCGGTCAGCGGGTTCCACGCACCCGACGCGGCGTCGGCCTCCTGGTCCTCCACGGCGTCCAGCAGATGCGCGAGCCGGCCGAAGAGCCGGCCCACCTCCGCGAGCGCCGTCGCGTTGCCCGGCCGTCCGGCCAGCACCGCGGTGTGGGCGAAGGCGGCGGCGGTCGCGCTCTCGGTCGGCTCGGTGACGGTCAGGACCGGGGTGCCGTAGCCGGCGAGGGATTCGAGACCCACCTGCCGGTCGACGGCCTCGACGAGGACGGCGGTGTCGAAGCCGACCGCGGCGCCGCTGTGGGCGCCGGCCCGGCTCCAGCCCGCGGCGACCCGGCGCGCCGCGGCGGCCACGGGCCGGTGGGCCAGCAGCCCGTCCCGGTCGGCGACATGGTCGCGTACCTTCGCCGCGGCGAGCACCAGGGAGACGGCGGCGGCGAGCCTGGCGCCCTCGCCCCGGGCCACGGACGCGGTGCGCATCCCGCGCAGCGCGCACGGCCCGGCCGTACGGCGGCCGTCGGCGGTCCGCCCGGACTGAGCCTCCGTCAGGACCGAGATGAGAAGACCGTCATAGTTCGTTACCATGCGCGCGAGTTGTCCGTGGTCGCGGCGCAGGGCGAGGCAGAGTCCGCACAAGTGGGCCATCCACTCGGCCTTGAGACGTTCCCCGAGCCGATGAGAGCACGGTCTGACGATTCCGAACACGACGGTCCCCCGTGATGTGGTACGACGTTGAGGTTCACCCGGACGCACCGATCATCACCCATCTGCCGACGACTATCATATTTCACTCTCAGTCAGCAGCCGTATGTGTCACGACCCTTGGGGCACAAGGACTCTCGACGGATCGGCTGTGCACCAGTACCGTCACAAACCCCCCGCGCGGCGTCTATCCACTTGGCGCGCCGTCCGCATCATGGATGACCATAGGGATGCGGAAAGCAGAAAAAGACCGCTGTGAGAGGAGGCGTCCATGGGATCGGTACGCAAGGCGAGTGCGTGGCTCGGCCTCGTCGACGACAACGATGACGAGCGTTACTACGACGACGAGTACTCCGAGGGCACCGAGTCCGAGGGCGCCTGGGTCACCGACCCCCGGGTGAAGGTGGCCTCGGACACGGCTGAGGAGAAGGGCCGCCGGATCGGCACGGTCACCCCGGACAGCTTCCGGGACGCCCGCGCCATCGGCGAGCTGTTCCGGGACGGGGTCCCGGTCATCATGAACCTCACCAACATGGAGCCCGGCGACGCCAAGCGCGTCGTGGACTTCGCGGCGGGGCTCATCTTCGGTCTGCGCGGCTCGATCGACCGCGTGTCCAACCGGGTGTTCCTGCTCACGCCGGCCGACACCCAGATCATCAGCGGCGAGGCGTCCGCCCACCGCGAGGACGGCTTCTTCAACCAGAGCTGAGGCAGGGCCGCTCACCGGCCCTGCCTGCTGACGAGGATCAGCGGAAGGCGTCGAGCCCGGTGAGCGCCTTGCCCAGCACGAGCTGGTGCATCTCGACGGTGCCCTCATAGGTGAGCACCGACTCGAGGTTGGTCGCGTGCCGCATCACGGGGTATTCGAGGGAGATCCCGTTGGCACCGAGGATCGTCCGCGCCGTACGGCAGATCTCGATCGCCTCGCGGACGTTGTTGAGCTTGCCGAAGCTGACCTGCTCGGGACGCAGGCGGCCGGCGTCCATCCGCCGCCCCAGATGATGGGCGAGCAGGATCCCCTTGTGCAGTTCCACCGCCATGTCGGCGAGCTTGGCCTGGGTGAGCTGGAAGCCGCCGATGGGCCGCCCGAACTGCTCCCGCGTCCTCGCGTACTCCAGCGCCGCCTCGAAGCTGCTGCGCGCCGCGCCCATCGCGCCCCAGACGATGCCGTACCGGGCGTGCGACAGACAGCTGAGCGGTCCGCGCAGTCCGGTGACCTCCGGGAGTACGGCGGTGGCGGGCAGCCGTACGTCGTCCATCACCAGTTCGCTGGTGACGGAGGCACGCAGGGACCACTTGTGCTTAATCTCGGGCGCCGAGAAGCCGGGGGTGTCGGTGGGGACGACGAAGCCGCGGATGCCGTCCTCGGTCTGCGCCCAGACGACGGCGACCCCGGCGACCGACCCGTTGGTGATCCACATCTTGCGGCCGCTCAGCACCCAGTCACCACCGTCGCGCTTGGCGTGGGTGCGCATGGAGGCGGGGTCGGAGCCGTGGTCGGGCTCGGTCAGCCCGAAGCAGCCGATCACCTCGCCGGCCGCCATGCGGGGCAGCCACTCAAGCTTCTGCTCCTCGCTGCCGAACCGGTGGATCGCGTACATGGCGAGCGAGCCCTGCACGGAGACGAGGGACCGGATGCCGGAGTCGGCGGCCTCCAGCTCCAGGCAGGCCAGGCCGTACTGCACGGCCGTCGCGCCGGCGCAGCCGTACCCGGTCAGGGACATGCCGAGGGCGCCGAGGGAACCGAGTTCGCGCGCCAGCTCCCGGATGCCGGGCAGCTCGCCCTTCTCGTACCAGTCGGCGACGTAGGGCAGCACCCGGTCGGCGGCCCAGCCGCGGACGGTGTCCCGGATGGCCAGGTCCTCCGCGTCCAGGAGGTCGTCGATCCCCAGCGGGTCGGTGGGATCGAACGGCGGCAGCTTCGCGGACGCGGACATGGGACACCCCTCCGGGACACGGGAACTCAGCAAAACTAGCAGCGCTAGTTACGGCTCTCCCGCCGACGTTACGGTGCGCCGTCCCACACGTCCAGTACGTCAGGCCGAGACCCGGGACTCCGCCTCCCTCGGCGCGGGCAGCTCCACCGCCGCCGCGGGCTCCGCGCACTGCATGACCCGCGGCAGCCGCAGCGCCATCGCCGCGCCCAGCAGCAACAGGCCCGCGCTCACCAGCAGCGTCACATGCAGCCCGTGCACGAAGGAGTCCCGCGCGGCCCGGCGCAGCGTCTCCCCGGCGCTGCCTCCCAGCCGTCCGGCGATGTCATAGGCCTCGCCGAGCGAGTGCCCCGCCCGGTCCGAGGCGTGCCGCGGAACGCCCGGCACCGAGCGCAGATGCGGCGCGTAGGCCGCGTTCATCACGCTGCCGAGCAGCGCGATGCCGATGCCGGCGCCGAGCTGGTACGACGTCTCGCCGATCGCCGCCGCGCCGCCGGCCTGCTCCGCCGGGGCCTCGCTGAGCATCGACTCGTAGGCGCCGAAGAGGGTGGTCTCCAGACCGAAGCCGAGCAGCACGAAACCGGCGAGCAGCAGCGGTGCGTTGTCGGTGCCGCCCATCGCGGTGAGCGTCAGGACCGCGACGGCGGTGAGGCAGAAGCCGAAGCAGACCATGCGGCGCGGCCCGAAGCGGCGCAGCATGCGGGCGCCCGCCAGGCCCGCCGCCATCGCCGCGACGGTCAGGGGCAGCAGCCTCAGGCCGGTCTGCAGCGGGGAGAGCCCGAGCACCAGTTGCAGATACTGGGCGGCGATCAGCTCCAGGCCGACGAGCGCGAGCATCGCCAGCACGATGCAGCCCACCGAGGTGCTGAACGCGGGCCGGCGGAACATCCGCAGGTCCACCAGCGGCTGCGGAAGCCTGCGCTGCCGCCGTACGAAGAGGACGAGGAGGGCCACGCCGACCAGCAGCGGCAGCACGGTGAACACACTCGCCGGCGCCTCGCCACCGCCCAGCCGCTTCACGCCGAGGACGACCCCGAACAGACCGCCGGCCGCCATCAGGGCGCCGGTGACGTCCCAGGGACCGCACCCGTCACCGCGCGACTCGGGCAGCAGGATCCGGCCCACCGGGAGGCTGACCAGCATCAGCGGGATGTTGACCAGGAAGACCGCACCCCACCAGAAGTGCTCCAGCAGGAAACCGCCGAGCAGCGGGCCGACGGCCGCGCCGACGGCGGCCACCGCGCTCCAGATGCCGATCGCGAGCGCGCGCTCGCGCCGGTCGGGGA
This sequence comes from Streptomyces puniciscabiei, assembly GCF_006715785.1. Lineage (NCBI taxonomy): Bacteria > Bacillati > Actinomycetota > Actinomycetes > Kitasatosporales > Streptomycetaceae > Streptomyces > Streptomyces puniciscabiei. The sequence continues at coordinate 5,647,268 of NZ_VFNX01000001.1, read as the reverse complement.
AGACCTGACGCAGGATCGACAGGGTCGCCGGCATGATCATGGCACCGCCGACGCCGAGCAGGGCGCGGGCGAGGATCAGCATCTCGGCGGTCTGCGCGAAGGCGGCCAGGGCAGAGGCGATGCCGAACAGGCCGTAGCCGAGCAGCAGGACGCGTCTGCGGCCGACCCGGTCGCCGAGGGTGCCGAAGAGGATCAGCAGCGAGGCGCAGACCAGCGGATAGACGTCGACGATCCAGAGCAGCTCTATGGCGCCGGGCCTGAGGTCCTCGGTGACGGCGGGGACCGCCACGTGCAGCACGGTCGCGTCGAGGGCGACGAGCAGCAGGCTGACGCAGAGGACGACGAGAACGACCCAGCGGTTGGCAGCGGCACCGGCCCCGGCCGCCCGACGGCACGGCCGTACGGCAGCCGTGGTCGTCCCGGACATGTACGTACCTCCCAGATGTGCCGCGCGCGGGGCGGACCGACGGGGTGGGGACTCCCCGTCGTACGGCCGGAGAGGAGCGGTGTCTCCGGCCCGCGCAAACCCACGCGGGTGACTCGTCAGCGTACGCGAGTCCGCCACGGGGACACGTGGCGGACCTCTCACACGCTGGACGGAACCCGTGTGGCGTACGCCACGTCGTTCCCTCTTGACCACGCCCCTGGGGCCGTTCCGGTTCCATCGCCCGTCGATAATCGGGTCCGTGACCGATCTCGACGCGCGCGTGGCCCCACCCCGCGCCCCACTCCTGCGCCGGGCGGCACCGGCCCTCCTGGGCTATGCGGCCGTGCGTGCCCTGGGGCTGGTCGTGCTGGCGCTGTGGAGCGCCGCGCGTGGCAAGAGCGCGTACACCCTGCTGACCGCGCGCTGGGACTCGCTCTGGTACACGCGGGTCGCCGAACTGGGGTACGGCTACGAGGTCCGGCTCCCCAACGGCGACGTGCACTCCAATCTGGCGTTCTTCCCGCTGCTGCCGTGGCTCGAGCGGCTGGGGCACGCGGTCGCACCGCTGTCGTACGCGGACGCCGGCTTCGCCGTCAGCCTGCTCGCCTCGCTCGGCGCGGCCTGCGGGATCTTCGCCGTCGCCGACCGGGTGTACGGCCCCCGGGTGGGGATCTGCGCCGTTGTGCTGTGGGCGGTGCTGCCGGTCGGGATCGTGCAGTCGATGGCGTACAGCGAGTCGCTGTTCACGGCGCTGGCCGCCTGGTCCCTGTACGCGCTGCTGACCGGACGGTGGATCACCGCGGGCGCCCTGGCGGCGCTGGCGGGGCTGACCCGGCCGGTGGGGGCGGCGGTGGTCGCGGCGGTATGGGTGGCGGGCGTGGTCTCGTTCGTGCGGGACCGGAGCGTGAAGCGCACCCCCGGCGCGTACGACGACGAGCGCGCCCCGGCGCCCACGCCGGGCGTGTCCGATGGCACGCAAGCCCCAGCGCGCGCACCGGGCGCACACACCGCCCCCGCATGGCGCCGCGTGCTCGGCATGGCGCTCGCTCCGCTCGGCGCCGCCGGTTATGTGCTCTGGGTCGGGCAGCGGACCGGGCAGGGAGTATTCGGGTACCTGGACGTTCAGGCCGGATGGCGCAACGGGTTCGACGGAGGCTATGCGTTCGCCCGCTTCGTGGCCGACAAGTTCACGTCATTTCCGTCCGCGTTCGCCGGCGCCGGGCTGATCGTCGGGGTGGCCCTGCTGCTGTGGCTGTACATGAGCGGCGTCCGCGGGCGTCAGCCGGTCGAACTGCTGGTGTACACGGGTGTCGTCCTGGCCCTCGCCCTGTGCGCGTCGAGCTACTTCGGCTCCAAGCCGCGGCTGCTGATGCCCGCCTTCCCCGTGCTGCTGCCGCTCGCCGGTGCCCTCGCCCGGCTGCGCACGTCCCGATCCGTGCTGGTCACGGCCGTGTTGGCGGTCGCCACGGCGGTCTACGGGGCGTTCTGGCTGAACGGCTCCGGCCCTCCTTGATCGACTTCTCCGGCCGATGACGCTCGGGAAAATTCCGCGCCAGGACCGGGTTAACGCATTCATAAGCGCCATATAAACAACGCCCGGCATGATCAAAGGAATTGCAGAGAACGACCTCACAGGATTGCGGAATGCCTGGAATTCGAGCCGCCCTTGAGAGGTTTCCCACATCACATCGTCATCACAAACCCGCTGATTCGACCGGGAACACAGCTCACTCGCTGTAACGTCGATTGGGTGCGTACCGAACGAAACCTCACCCGGCGTCTGGACCGGGTGTTCGCCAGACTCGACCGTGAGCCGGAACGACCGGCCCACATCGATGTGCCAAGGATGAGCAGGCACCGGGTCGTTCTGTTCACCGCGACCCTGGCTTTCTACCTGGCGATCGTGTGGGCCGTGGTGATCACGTCCTGGCTGGTCCGGCTCGACTGGCAGGTCATGTTCTTCCGGCCGTACCAGCAGTGGCCGCAGATCCACGCCTTCCTCGACTATTACGTGGTGCTCGGCCAGCGCGGCCCCACCGCGGTGATGGTCGCGGCCTGGCTCGGCTGGCGCTCCTGGCGGCAGCACACCCTGCGTCCGCTGCTCACCCTGGCCACCTCGCTGCTGCTGCTGAACATCACGGTCGGCGCCGCCAAGTACGGCATGGGGCGCCTCGGTCCGCACTACGCGACCGTGATCGGCTCGAACGAGATGATGCGGGGCGGCGATATATTCCCCAGCGGCCACACCGCCAACGCGGTCGTGACCTGGGGCATCCTGGCCTATCTGGCCTCCACCCCGAGAGCGCGCCGCTGGCTGTCCGCGCTCTCCGCGATCACCTCGCTGGGCGTCGGCCTCACCACCGTCTACCTCGGTACGCACTGGCTGAGCGACGTGCTGCTGGGCTGGGCCGCCGGCCTGCTGATCCTGCTGGCCCTGCCGTGGTTCGAGCCGCTGATCGCCAAGGCCGAGGACGCGCTGTTCGACCTGCGCGACCGCTGGCGCGCCCGCCGCGGCCGGCCCGTGCCCGAACCGGTGGTCCCCGTCACGCCGGTGGTGCTCCGGCCGCGCGGCGCCCCGGCCGAGCAGCCGGCCCCGGCGCCCGAGCCCGTCGCCTCGACCCGCGCCTCCAGAGGGCTGGTCCATCTCGCCCCCGGTCCGCACACGACCCGTTCGGAACGCACCCCGGTCACCCCGGCGGGCAGCCGCCGCCCGCCACACACCGACCACCGCCTACCGCGCGGCACGACCCAGCCGGTCAGGCCCCTGACGGGCGGTTGACCTACCGGCAGTCGTTCGTCCGGGGCTCCGTAGTGGCTCGTCGCGCCCACGCGGCGGTAGCCGCATACCGATACAGCCCCGCGCCCCTTCGGGGCGCGCTACCCCTTCCAGGCGCGGGACACCACACCGTCCCGCACCTCGAAGTTCAGCCGCCCCACCCGGTACTCCATGGTGATGATCGCGCCCGGCGGCAGTGACCGTACCGTCGACCACCCCCGCTGCCGGGCGAGCCGCTCGGCGTCCGTGGCGTCGAGGCCGACGTACCCTTCGGGACTGTCCTGGGGCTCCGCCGGCGGAGTGGGAATCGGTGCCATGCCGCCACGCTACCGCGCCGCGCAAGGTAAGAGTCGTATCAGGCTCCCGTCACACTTGTGTCACAGCCACACGGTCGCGTATCCCTCGAACTCCCTCACACGTACGAGGGTTTCCGCAGCGCCCGCCGGGGCAATCGAACAGAATTCACGCCCCCCTGAGCAGTGCGTCGAATTACCCGGCGGAAAGTTCCCCGCCGCGATCCCGGCAGCGTCCGCAGGTCTCATTCCCTTCTCGGCAATCAGGAACCGCCGCCGGGGCAACTGACACCGCATAGGAATTTCACGGATTCAGCACATTCCCACCGCACGCCCCCTGTCGGAGCGGGCGGCACCGCGAGCATCATGGCGCCGGTCCGCGGGTACGCGGGGCCCGGGCGCGACGATGCGGAGGGGCGGGCGAGCGATGGGGACCGGGACGGCAGGGGCGACGGCAGGGCCGGTGCGCGGCAGGGACCGGGCCGGGCGGGTGGTGGTCGACTGGCTCACCATCACCGACCACAAGAAGATCGGGCACCTGTACCTGATCACGGCGTTCGGCTTCTTCCTGGCCGGTGGCGTCATGGCGCTGCTGATGCGCGCCGAACTGGCCCGGCCGGGACTGCAGATCATGAGCAACGAGGAGTACAACCAGCTTTTCACCCTGCACGGCACGATCATGCTGCTGCTCTTCGCGACCCCGAGCTTCGCGGGCTTCGCCAACGAGCTGATGCCGTTGCAGATAGGCGCGCCGGACGTGGCGTTCCCCCGGCTGAACATGCTGTCGTACTGGCTGTTCGCCTTCGGGGGGCTGATCGTGCTCGGCTCGCTGTTCACCCCGGACGGGCCGGCCGACTTCGGCTGGTTCGCCTACGCGCCGCTGAACGACTCCCTGCACTCCCCCGGCATCGGCCCCGACCTGTGGATCATGGGGCTGGCCCTGTCCGGCTTCGGGACCATCCTCGGCGCGGTCAACTTCATCACCACCATCGTCGGGATGCGCGCGCCGGGCATGACGATGTTCCGGATGCCGATCTTCACGTGGAACACGCTGTTCACGTCGATCCTGATCCTGCTGGCGTTCCCGGTGCTGGCGGCGGCGCTGCTGGTGCTGGAGGCGGACCGGCGGTTCGGCGCGCGGGTGTTCGAGGCGGCGAACGGCGGGGCGCTGCTGTGGCAGCACCTGTTCTGGTTCTTCGGGCACCCCGAGGTGTACATCATCGCGCTGCCGTTCTTCGGGATCATCACGGAGATCATCCCGGTGTTCAGCCGTAAACCGATCTTCGGTTACCTGACGCTGGTCGGCGCGACGATGGCGATCACCGGGCTGTCGGTCGTGGTGTGGGCGCACCATATGTTCGCGACCGGCGCGGTGCTGCTGCCGTTCTTCTCCTTCATGTCGTTCCTGATCGCGGTGCCGACGGGCGTGAAGTTCTTCAACTGGACCGGCACCATGTTCAAGGGCTCGCTGTCCTTCGAGACGCCGATGCTGTGGGCGATGGGCTTCCTGGTGACGTTCCTGTTCGGCGGCCTGACCGGGGTGCTCCTGGCGTCCCCGCCACTGGACTTCCACGTCACGGACTCGTACTTCGTCGTCGCGCACTTCCACTACGTGGTCTTCGGCACGGTGGTCTTCGCGGTGTTCGGCGGCTTCTTCTTCTGGTGGCCGAAGTTCACCGGGAAGATGCTGGACGAGCGGCTCGGGAAGATCCAGTTCTGGACCTTGTTCGTCGGCTTCCACACCACGTTCCTGGTGCAGCACTGGCTGGGCGCCGAGGGCATGCCCCGCCGGTACGCCGACTATCTGGCGGCCGACGGCTTCACCGCGCTCAACACGGTCTCGTCGATCGGCGCGTTCCTGCTGGGCCTGTCGACGCTGCCGTTCCTCTACAACGTCTGGAAGACCGCCAGGTACGGCGAGAAGGTCGAGACGGACGACCCCTGGGGCTACGGCCGCTCCCTGGAGTGGGCGACCTCCTGCCCGCCGCCCCGGCACAACTTCGTCACCCTGCCCCGGATCCGCTCGGAGTCCCCGGCGTTCGACCTGCACCACCCGGAGTACGCCGAGAAGGAGCAGCAGCCGTACCCCGCGCCAGAGCCGCATCGAGCCGGTCCCGGAGCCGGCTGATCTCCTCGGTCAGCTCGGCGGGCTCGATCACCTCGAAGGGGAAGCCGGTCATCAGGACGTGAATGACCATCACCTCCAGGTTCGGCGCGCCGCTGCGCAGGAGGCAGGCGTCCTCGCCGTCGGCCTCCAGCGTCCCGGCGGACGGCGAGATCCGCTCGGCGGCCTCGTGCAGCGGCACCAGCAGCCGTACGCAGGAGTGCGTGGCGTACGCGCGCGTGGAGACCCCCGTCGAGACGTAGGCGGCCAGGTCCTCGGCGGGCGGCTCGCGCGGGGTGAAGCGGGGCCCGTGCGGCGGCCTGGGGGTGATGCGGTCGACGCGGAAGGTCCGCCAGTCCGCCCGGTCGACGTCCCAGGCGACCAGGTACCAGCGCCGCTCGGTGCACACCAGCCGGTGCGGCTCGACGGTACGGCGGCTGTCGGCGCCGTCGTGCGTGCGGTACGCGAAGCGCAGCCGCTCGGCGTCCCGGCACAGGTTGGCCAGTTCGGTGAGGAGCGCCGGGTCGACGTCCGCGGCCGGCGGGCCGCCGCGCAGCATCGGCACGGTGAAGGCGTTCAGGGCGCTCACCCGGCGGCGCAGCCGGTCCGGCAGCACCTGTTCGAGCTTGGCGAGGGCGCGTACGGAGGTCTCGCCGATGCCCTCGATGCCCTGCCCGGCGGCGGTGCGCAGGCCGACGGCCACGGCCACGGCCTCGTCGTCGTCCAGCAGCAGCGGAGGGAGCTGGGCGCCCGCGCCCAGCTGGTAGCCGCCGCCGGTGCCGGGGCTGGCGTTGACCGGGTAGCCCAGCTCGCGCAGCCGGTCCACGTCCCGGCGGACCGTGCGCGTCGTGACGCCGAGCCGGTCGGCGAGTTCGGCGCCGGACCACTCGCGGTGGGCCTGGAGCAGCGAGAGCAGGCGCAGCAGGCGTGCCGAGGTCTCCAACATGGGCCGAGTCTGTCAGGGAACGCGGACAGCCGCTGTCCTCGACGGGCAGCGGCTGTTCTGCGCGGGTGCTCGGCGCTCAGAGCGCGAGGCGCTGGCCGGGCAGGATCAGGTTCGGGTCCTCGCCGATGACCTTCTTGTTGTCGGCGTAGATCCGCTGCCAGGTGGTCCCGTGCCGCTCGGCGATGACGCTCAGGGTGTCGCCCGCGCGGACGGTGTAGTCACCCGTGCCGCGGGACTCGCTGCGGTTGGTGTGGCCGGCCGGGCGGTCCGGCGTCTTCGCCGGGGCGGACCGGGTCGGGGCGGACTTGGCCGGGTCGGACTTCGTCGTCACGCTGCCCTTGTCGACGCCCGTACCGGTGGTCGCGGCCGCCGGGGCTGCGCCGGAGGCTCCGGCGCGGGCCGAGCAGACCGGCCAGGCTCCCCAGCCCTGGGCCTGCTGGACCTTGGCGGCGACGGCGATCTGGGCGCTCCTGGAGGCCTGGTCGGCCGTCGGGGCGTAGGCGGTGCCGCCGTACGCGCGCCAGGTGCCGGCGGAGAACTGGAGCCCGCCGTAGTAGCCGTTGCCGGTGTTGATGTGCCAGTTGCCGCCGCTCTCGCACTGGGCGATGCGGTCCCACACTCCGTTGTCCGCCGCGGCGGCGTTGCCGGTGGCGGCCAGCAGGCCCAGCGGGGCCAGCAGCGCGGCTCCGGCCAGCGCGGCCGTCGTACGGCCCTTGCGGGCACCCTCGGGACGGGCGGTGTTGCGGGTGGTATCGGCACACTCGGACATGTAATTCCCTCTCCACGAACCCGGGCTCCCCCGGGCGGAGCACGCCTCGCCGCGCAGGACCGCGGTTGCTCGTGCCCGCCCCGTCCGGGTGACCGGTGCCGGCGTTCGTGCTCTGCCGGTGCCGGGCGTCGGACGTACCCGAGCGGTGCTCGTTGCACACGGCGGAGGAATGTAGGGAGGATCAGCGGTCGGAATCAACCAACTCCCTGTCATTCGAGGCCAGTTGCCTGTTACCGATGGTATCGGCGATTTTCGGCCACCCACTACATTCGCTGATTTCCTGATTTGTCGACCAGTGGCCGAGGCGAGCTGTGACTCACTTCACCCCGTCAAGTTCCTTGACGCGGCGAGGAGTTGACCGTGAGTAGCGCATTCCGGACCGACGGTGACCGTGTGCGCTGGTTGGTTCGAACCGGTTGTGCCCGGGGCGTGACTCCCACCACAGGACGTCCGTTGTCTTCTTCATGAGCCCGGAACCCCGGAACTCAGCGGCCGGGAGCCACCCGGTCGCCCTCAGCACGCATCCCGAGGGAGCCACCGTGCCGCGCATGCTCGACGTCAGTGACGCCGTACGCGCCGAGATCGGCGACGAAGAAGCCGACCGGCTGCTCGCCGGAGAGAACGCCCCGGGCAGTTACGACTGCACGTCCTGCCGCACCCCGGGCGACTCCGAGCAGGAGCGCACCAGCACTGTTCTGTTCGTCGGCGACGAGACCGCCGTCCTCGCCTTCGCCCACGCCAGCTGCCTGCCCTCGCAGGTCGTCCAGGTCACCGAGGAGCAGCTGCGGGGCGCGGTCCGGTCCATCGGCGGCATCGCCGCGGCCCCGGGCGAGCCGCAGCAGGCCGCGGCCGAGCAGGCGGTGCTCGGCGTGACCAGCGGGCTCGTCCTGATCGAGGGCGAACTGCACCCCGCGCTCGTCGTCGAGCCGACCTCGCCGATCGTGCGCCCGGGCTCCACCGGGGCCGGTGACGACTTCCTGCCGCTGCTCATCGAGCAGGGGTTCATGCCGCTGACCGAGCTGGCGTCCGTGCCGCCGGTGCTGCACGGCTGGTCGGTGCTGCTCGCCGTGGGCCGGCTGCACGCGGTGCTGCAGCCCTCGGCGCACGGCGGGCAGCCGGTCGCCTGGTGGCAGGCGCATCAGCCGCTGCAGGTGACGGACAGCTGGCGGGCCGCGGCGAACAAGCACCAGCAGGTGCTGATGTTCGCGGCGCCGGTGGGTTCCATCGGCCGGCAGCCGCGGGAGGATCTGCTGCGGGAGTCTCTCGACAAGGCGGCGGCGGAGGGGAAGCTGGTGGCCGCGGCGCTTCCTCTCGCCGGTACCTGAGAGCCCCGCGCTCCTGAAAGCCGTACAGGGGCCGCATCTCTTCGCAGGTCCCGTCGTTTGGACATACGTGCACGCATACGACACTCCCCCTCCCCGCCGGTCCGCCTTCGTCTCCGTTCCGTCTGCCCGGTTGGCGCAGGACGGGGGCGGGGGGGCCTCGGCCACGCCGATCTACGATTCGCTCTACGCGGAGTGGGTGAAGACCTTCCGCACGCTGCCGGGTGACCGGAGCGGGGAAGAAGGGCTGAGGTTCTGCCCGTTCGGGAGCCTTCCGGACCGTACGGGCTCCTACGGGGGCCACCGGCCGGGGTCGTTCAGCAGCTCGTACAGCGCCTACAGCGCGGGCGCGTACAGCGCGCGGCAGCACTCGCAGTGGCAGCGGGTGAGCACGCTGGGGCGGCAGCAGGACACCGGGATGCAGCACGTTCCGGCGGCGCTGCCTCCGGGTCCGCGCCGGGGCATGTGAGCGGCGTACGGTGAAGGGCGGCACCTGGATCTCCAGGGGCCGCCCTTCACGTCGTACCGCCGTTACTTCTTCTTCGTGCCGCGCTTCTCGCGCACCCGCACCGAGATGTGGATCGGGGTGCCCTCGAAGCCGAACTCCTCGCGCAGGCGGCGCTCGATGAAGCGCCGGTAGCCCGCCTCGATGAAGCCGGAGGCGAAGAGGACGAAGCGCGGGGGCTTGGTGCCGGCCTGGGTGCCGAACAGGATGCGCGGCTGCTTGCCGCCCCGGATGGGGTGCGGGTGGGCCGAGACCAGCTCGCCGAGGAAGGCGTTCAGGCGGCCGGTGGGGACGCGGGTCTCCCAGCCTGCCAGCGCGGTCTCGATGGCCGGGACCAGCTTCTCCATGTGGCGGCCGGTGCGCGCCGAGACGTTCACCCGCGGGGCCCAGGCGACCTGGCCGAGCTCGGTCTCGATCTCCCGCTCCAGGTAGTAGCGGCGCTCCTCGTCGAGGGTGTCCCACTTGTTGTAGGCGATGACCACCGCGCGGCCCGCCTCGACGGCCATGGTGACGATCCGCTGGTCCTGCACGGAGATGCTCTCGGAGGCGTCGATCAGGATGACGGCGACCTCCGCCTTCTCCACCGCCGCCGCCGTACGCAGGGAGGCGTAGTAGTCGGCGCCCTGCTGGAGGTGGACGCGCTTGCGGATGCCCGCCGTGTCGACGAACTTCCAGGTCACGCCGCCCAGTTCGATCAGCTCGTCGACCGGGTCGCGGGTGGTGCCGGCCAGCTCGTTGACGACGACGCGCTCCTCGCCGGCCACCTTGTTCAGCAGGGAGGACTTGCCGACGTTCGGGCGGCCGATCAGGGCGATGCGGCGCGGGCCGCCGATGCCGGCCCCGCCGAAGGTCTCGCGCGGCGCGTCCGGCAGCACCTCCAGGACCGCGTCCAGCATGTCGCCGGTGCCGCGGCCGTGCAGCGCGGAGACGGGGTGCGGTTCGCCGAGGCCGAGGCTCCACAGGTAGGCCGCGTCGGCCTCGCCGCTCGGGCCGTCGACCTTGTTGGCGCACAGCACGACCGGCTTGCCGGCCTTGCGCAGCAGCCGTACGACCGCCTCGTCGGTGTCGGTCGCGCCGACCTTGGCGTCCACGACGAAGACGACCGCGTCGGCCGCCTCGATCGCGTACTCGGCCTGGGCGGCCACGGAGGCGTCGATGCCGAGGACGTCCTGCTCCCAGCCGCCGGTGTCGACGACCTTGAAGCGGCGGCCGGCCCACTCGGCCTCGTAGGTGACGCGGTCACGGGTGACACCGGGCTTGTCCTCGACGACCGCCTCGCGGCGGCCGATGATCCGGTTCACCAGGGTCGACTTGCCGACATTGGGGCGGCCGACGACGGCGAGCACGGGCAGCGGACCGTGGCCCGCCGCCTCGATGGCGCCCTCGACGTCCTCGATGTCGAAGCCCTCTTCCGCGGCGAGCTCCATGAACTCCGCGTACTCGGCGTCGCCGAGAGCCCCGTGGTCGTACTCGTGCTCAGCCGAGTCGCCGGGCTGGATGTCGTCGTTCATGTAGTCCGTACCTCGTCGTTCTTCGTGGTGATCGGTGGAAGGGCCCTGCCGGGACGAACCCCGTGGGCCGATCCACTACTCAAGTGTCGCCTGGCGCCCGGTCAGGCGCCTGGCGTTTTCCAGGTGGCTGGTGAGCTGCTTCTGGATGCGCTCGGTCGCCTCGTCCAGCGCCCTTCGGGTGCGCCGCCCGCTGCCGTCGCCCGCTTCGAAGGGATCGCCGAACACGACGTCGACGCGGGAGCGCAGGGGCGGGAGCCCCTTTATCAACCGTCCCCGCCTCTCGGAACTTCCCAGTACGGCGACGGGGACGATCGGCGCCCCGCTGCGTACGGCGAAGTAGGCGAGCCCGGCGCGCAGCGAGGCGAAGTCGCCCTCGCCCCGGGTGCCCTCCGGGAAGATGCCCAGCACTCCCCCGGCCTCCAGCACACCCAGGGCCTGGGTGATCGCGGTGCGGTCGGCGGTGGCGCGGTCCACCTTCAGCTGGCCGATGCCGGTCAGGAAGGGCTCCAGCGGGCCGACGAACGCCTCCTTCTTGATCAGGAAATGCGTCGGCCGGGGTGCCACGCCCATGACCATCGGGCCGTCGATGTTGTGGGAGTGGTTCACCGCGAAGATCACCGGGCCGGTGGCCGGCACCTTCCAGGCGCCGAGCACGCGCGGCCTGAACAGGCCGTACATCAGGCCGACGCCGATACGCCGGCCGACCTCGGCACCCCGCTGCGACGGCAGGCTCACTTCCCGGTCCGCTTCTCCTCGACCAGGGTGACGACGCACTCGATGACCTGGGCGAGGGTGAGCTCGGTGGTGTCCACCTCGACCGCGTCGTCGGCCTTGGCGAGGGGCGAGGTCTTGCGGGAGGAGTCGGCGGCGTCCCGCTTGATCAGGGCCTCGCGGGTGGTGTGGAGGTCGGCACCCTTCAGCTCGCCGCTGCGGCGGGCCGCCCGGGCCTCCGGGGAGGCGGTGAGGAAGATCTTCAGGTCGGCGTCCGGGAGGACGGTCGTACCGATGTCACGGCCCTCGACCACGATGCCGTGCTCGGCGCCGGCGGCGATCGAGCGCTGCAGCTCGGTGATCCGGGTGCGCACCTCGGGGACCGCGCTGACCGCGCTGACCTTGGAGGTGACCTCCTGGGTGCGGATCGGGCCCGCCACGTCGACGCCGTCGACCGTGATGGTCGGGGCGGCCGGGTCGGTGCCGGAGACGAGCTCCGGCTTGCCCGCGACGGCGGCGATGGCGGTCGGGTCCTCCAGGTCGATGCCGTTGGTCACCATCCACCAGGTGATCGCCCGGTACTGGGCGCCGGTGTCCAGGTAGCTCAGGCCGAGCTGTGCGGCGACGGCCTTCGACGTGCTCGACTTGCCCGTGCCGGAGGGGCCGTCGATCGCGACGATCACGGGCTTGGCGGTCGGGGCGGCGCCGTTTTCCACGGAGGGACACCTTCCTGGTGCGGTGCGGGCGGATGCGAGGGGGCAAGAGCGCCCTGCACAAGGTTACTGGGTTCGGGTCACTCGTCCGGACGCACGCGGGACCCGCGGCCCGCCCCTACTGCCGCAGCGCCCAGCCCCGCTCCCGCAGCGCCTCCTTCAGCACCGGCGCCGCCTTCGGCTCGACCATGAGCTGAACCAGACCCGCCTGCTGTCCGGTCGCGTGCTCGATGCGGACGTCCTCGATGTTGACCCCGGCGCGTCCCGCGTCGGCGAAGATGCGGGCCAGCTGCCCGGGCTGGTCGTCGATGAGCACGGCCACGGTCTCGTAGACCCGGGGAGCGGACCCGTGCTTGCCGGGTACCCGCACCTGGCCCGCGTTCCCGCGGCGCAGCACGTCCTCGATGCCGGCGGTGCCCTCGCGCCGCTTGGCCTCGTCGGAGGACTGCAGGGCGCGCAGCGCCTCGACGGTCCCGCTCAGGTCGGCGGCCACGTCGGAGAGCAGGTCGGCGACCGGGCCGGGGTTCGCGGAGAGGATGTCGATCCACATGCGCGGGTCGGAGGCGGCGATCCGGGTCACGTCCCGGATGCCCTGCCCGCACAGCCGTACGGCGGCCTCCTCGGCGTGCTCCAGGCGCGCGGCGACCATGCTGGAGACCAGGTGGGGCATGTGGGAGACGAGGGCGACGGCGCGGTCGTGGGCGTCGGCGTCCATGACGACCGGGACGGCCCGGCAGTGGGAGACCAGCTCCAGGGCGAGGTTCAGCACCTCGGTGTCGGTGTCCCGGGTCGGGGTGAGCACCCAGGGGCGGCCCTCGAAGAGGTCGGCGGTCGCGGCCAGCGGGCCGGACTTCTCCCGGCCGGACATGGGGTGCGTGCCGATGTACGCCGACAGGTCCAGGCCGAGCGCCTGAAGCTCGCGGCGCGGGCCGCCCTTGACGCTGGCCACGTCGACATAGCCGCGGGCCACGCCCCGGCGCATGACGTCGGCGAGGACGCCGGCCACATGGGCGGGCGGGGCGGCCACGACCGCCAGGTCGACCGGGCCCTCGGGGGCCTCGTCGGTGCCTGCGCCGAGCGCGGCGGCCGTACGGGCCTGCTCGGGGTCGTGGTCGGCCAGGTGGACGGTGACGCCGCGCTGCACGAGGGCCAGGGCGGCGGAGGTGCCGATCAGGCCGGTGCCGATGACGAGTGCGGTTCTCACTGGGCGATGTCCTTGCGCAGGGCGGCCGCGGCGCCGAGGTAGACGTGGTTGATGTCGGCGCGGGGCCGGTCCGACTCGATGTGCGCGAGGAGCCGTACGACCCGGGGCATGGCGCCCTCGATGTCCAGTTCCTGGGCGCAGATCAGGGGCACGTCGACGATGCCGAGCTTGCGCGCGGCGGCGGCCGGGAAGTCGCTGTGCAGGTCGGGGGTGGCCGTGAACCAGATGCTGATCAGGTCGTCCGCGGTCAGTCCGTTCCGCTCCAGGACGGCGGTGATCAGGGCTCCGACCTGCTCGTCCATGTGCCCGGCCTCGTCCCGCTCGAGTTGGACGGCTCCCCGGACCGCTCGTACCGCCACGGCGCTGCTCCCTGCTGAGGTGCGGATCTTTTCTTGGTCCGTCCAGCGTAGTCAGCACGCGCGGACGGAGCGCACGGCGCCCGATCGCTGAGACGATGCGGTGAATCCGGTATGGACCGATTTCAACGTGTTGTACGGAGGCCGGCATGACTGAGGGCGCGACGCGGCGCACGGTTCTGGCGACGGGCGCGGCGGCGATCGTCGCACCTGTCGCGGCATGCGGCGGCAACGCCGACGGATCCAGTGGCGGGGACCTGGGCAGTACCAGTGACATCCCGGAGGGCGGCGGCAAAGTCTTCAAGGAGCAGAAGGTCGTCGTCACCCAGCCCCAGAAGGGCGACTTCAAGGCCTTCTCGGCGATCTGCACGCACCTGGGCTGCACGGTCAACAGGGTCGCGAACGGCACCATCGACTGCCCATGTCACGGCAGCAGGTTCCACATCGCCGACGGCTCGGTGGCCCACGGACCCGCGACCAGGCCGCTGCCCGCGAAGTCGATCAAGGTGCAGGGAAATTCGATCAAACTGACCTGAGGGGGCGGCGTACGCTCCCGGCATGCAGCCCGAGACCCTGGTCCGCGACCACACCGTCTACTCCTGCGTGATGGGTTCCCGGGCCTTCGGTCTGGCGACGGACACGAGCGACACCGACCGGCGGGGCGTGTTCCTCGCCCCCACTCCCCTGTTCTGGCGGTTCGAGAAGCCGCCCACGCATGTGGAGGGGCCGGGCGAGGAGCGGTTCTCCTGGGAGCTGGAGCGGTTCTGCGAGCTGGCGCTGCGCGGCAACCCGAACATCCTGGAGTGCCTGCACTCGCCGCTGGTGGAGCAGGTGGACGACACCGGCCGGGAGCTGCTGTCCCTGCGCGGTGCCTTCCTCTCCCGCCGGTCCTACGACACCTTCACCCGCTATGCCCTCGGCCAGCGCAAGAAGCTCGACGCCGACGTCCGTACGCACGGCGCCCCGCGCTGGAAGCACGCCATGCATCTGCTGCGCCTGCTGATGAGCGCCCGCGACCTGCTGCGCACCGGCGAGCTGCGGATCGACGTCGGGGACCGGCGGGAGCCGTTGCTCGCGGTGAAGCGGGGCGAGATGCCATGGCCGGCCGTCGAGGCGTGGATGGTCCGGCTGGCGGACGAGGCCGAGGAAGCCCTTCGGGCCACCCCGCTCCCGCCCGAGCCGGACCACGCGCGCGTGGCCGACTTCCTGTTCCGGGCGCGCCGCGCCTCAGCCCTGCAGGCGGACGCGGACCACGAGGTCGTGCAGGGCGTCGTAGGCGCTCGGCGCGTCGGGCAGGGCTGAGGCGGCCTGCGCCTCGTCGAGCACGGCGTGCAGCCGCTCCACGTCGGCCTCCACGCGCGCGTGGCCGATGCTCGCCGTCCCGTGCTCCTGCTCCGCCTTGGCCGCTATCAGCTCGGGCACGTAGGCGGGAGCGTCCACCAGGTCCAGCAGGGTGGGCAGGTGGGCCTGCACCTCGCCGCTGCGCATGAGGTGGATGCCGGTGAGCAGCACCCGGAACGTGTAGAGCAGCGGCTTGAGTTCGCCGGTCTTCTCGAACAGCCGCCACTGGGTCACCGCGAAACCCCGGTAGTGGTGGGCGTGGTGGCCGGTGAGGACACCGGGGGCGAGCGCGGCCAGCTCCCGGTGCGTGTCCCCGGTGTGCACGACCAGCGGCGAGAGCAACTGCTCCAGCACATAGCCGTTGCGGCGCAGCATCAGCCGTACGAACTTGCGCAGGTCGTGGGTGACGAGGTCCAGCTCGACGCCGTAGCGCACCCAGGTACGCGAGCGGGTCTCGTCCGGCTCGCGCAGCCCGACGAGGTCGGCCGCCGGGAGCAGATGGACGCCCCGCAGGTCCACGTCCGAGTCCTGCGAGGGGAAGCCGTACAGGTGGGCTCCGGACACGGTCGCGAACAGCATGGGGTCGGGCTGCTGCGCGACCACGGGCTTCAGGTCGATGTCGAGGTCGTCGATCATGGACCTAAGCGTCCCAGAGCGCGCCCAGGGCCAACAGGTCGCCCCGGTACTCGATCCGTTCCGCCCAGCCGGCGGGCCAGGCGTCCGCGCCCAGCCAGGCGCCCGCGAAGGCGCCGGTGAGGCAGGCGATGGAGTCGGAGTCGCCGGAGGAGCAGGCGGCCCGGCGCAGGGCGGTGACGGGCTCGTCGGGGAAGAGCAGGAAGCACAGCAGCCCGGTGGCGAGGGCCTCCTCGGCGATCCAGCCCGCGCCGGTGGCCAGGCACGGGTCGGTCTCCGGGGAGACGGTCCGTACGGCCTCCTGGAGCCGGTCGAGGATCGCCAGGCACTCGCCCCAGCCGCGGGCGACGAAGTGCTCGGGGGTGGGGTCCTGGGAGCGGGTCCACAGGTCGCCGAGCCAGGTGTGGTCGTAGTGCGTGCGGTGGTCGAGGGCGTAGGAGCGCAGCCGGCCGATGAGCCCCGTCGGGTCGGTGCCCTGCGCGAGCAGGTGGACGGCGTGGGCGGTGAGGTCGGAGGCGGCCAGCGCGGTGGGGTGGCCGTGGGTGAGCGCTGACTGCAACTGGGCTGCGCCGGAACGCTGTTCACCGCTCAGACCGGGGGCGAGCCCGATCGGGGCGACCCGCATGTTGGCACCGCAGCCCTTGGAGCCGGTCTGACTGGCGTCCTGCCACAGCCGGCGCTCGTCGTTGAGCAGATTGCACGCGGTCAGGCAGGTGTTGCCCGGGGCGCGGTTGTTGTCCGGGGAGTGGAACCAGTCCACGAACTCCTCGCGCAGCGGCCGCTCCAGCCGCTTCGGGGCGAGGTATCCGCGTTCCAAGGCCGTGCCGAGGGCGCGCCCGACGGCGAGGGTCATCTGCGTGTCGTCGGAGACGAGGGCGCGCCGCGGCAGCTCCATCTCCCGCCAGGGCCCGCACTTGGCGAGGATCTGCGGCACGTCGTCGAACTCGGTCGGGAAGCCGAGGGCGTCCCCGAGGGCGAGGCCCAGGAGTGCCCCGGTGGCGGCGCGCTTGGACATAGGATCACCATCCCCTTTATCGTCACCCTGACAATAAAGGGGGATGGTGATCACCGCAAGGCGTTTTGAAGCTCCGCTTAGAGGTCGACTTCCTTCATCAGCATCCCGACCTCCGTGTTGGACAGGCGGCGCAGCCAGCCCGACTTCTGGTCGCCGAGGGTGATCGGTCCGAAGGCGGTGCGGACCAGCTTCTCGACCGGGAAGCCGGCCTCCGCCAGCATGCGCCGCACGATGTGCTTGCGGCCCTCGTGCAGGGTCACCTCGACCAGGTAGTTCTTGCCGGTCTGCTCCACGACCCGGAAGTGGTCCGCGCGGGCGTAGCCGTCCTCCAGCTGGATGCCGTCCTTCAGGCGCTTGCCCAGGTCGCGCGGGATGGGGCCGACGATCGCCGCGAGGTAGGTCTTCTTCACGCCGTACTTGGGGTGGGTCAGGCGGTGCGCCAGCTCGCCGTGGTTGGTGAGCAGGATGACGCCCTCGGTCTCGGTGTCCAGCCGGCCGACGTGGAAGAGCCGCGTCTCACGGTTGGTGACGTAGTCACCGAGGCACTGCCGGCCCTCCGGGTCCTCCATGGTGGACACCACGCCCGCGGGCTTGTTCAGCGAGAAGAACTGGTACGACTGCGTGGCGACCGTCAGGCCGTCGACCTTGACCTCGTCCCGCTCCGGGTCGACCCGCTTGCCCTGCTCGGTGACGATCTCGCCGTTGACCTCGACGCGCGCCTGGTCGATCAGCTCCTCGCAGGCCCGCCGGGAGCCGTAGCCCGCGCGCGCGAGGACCTTCTGCAGCCGCTCGCCCTCCTCCTCGGCGCCCGGGAAGGTCTTGGGCAGCTTGATGTCCTTCTTGCCGGCGTAGCGCTCGCGGTTGCGCTCCTCGACGCGCGCCTCGTACTCACGCGAGCGCGCCGGTGCCGTACGGCCGCGCCCGCCGCCCTGCTGGGACGGCTTGGGGCCGCCCTTGGCACCGCCCCGCGCCGCGCCGCCGCGCCCGGACTTGGGGCCGTCCTTCGAGGCGGCCGGGCCCACGTCGTAGCGGCGCTCCTCGGGGCGGGGCTTGCGGGGACGGCCCTGCCCCTGCTTCTGGTCCCTGTTGTTGCCGGCACCGCGGTAGTTACCGCGCCCGCCGCTCTTGCCGCTGCCGCTGCTTCGCATCAAGGTTTCCGTCTTAGTCGTCTGCGTCCTGAGCACCGGGCGCGTCGGGCGCGTCCGGGTCGAACGACGGGACCCCTTCCTGGGTCTCGGCCTCGATCGCCTCCGCCTCCGGGAGGAAGGGCGCGAGCTCCGGAAGCTCGTCCAGGCCACGCAGGCCCATCCGCTCCAGGAAGTAGTTCGTCGTCCTGTACAGGATCGCACCTGTTTCGGGTTCCGTGCCCGCCTCCTCGACCAGACCCCGTTGCAGGAGGGTGCGCATCACACCGTCGCAGTTGACCCCGCGTACGGCGGAGACGCGGCTGCGGCTGACCGGCTGCCGGTAGGCGACGACCGCGAGGGTCTCCAGCGCGGCCTGGGTGAGGCGGGCCGTCTGGCCGTCCAGCACCAGCCGCTCGACGGCGGGGGCGTACTCGGCGCGGGTGTAGAAGCGCCAGCCGCCCGCGACGAACCGCAGCTCGAAGCCACGGCCCTGCACGGTGTACTCGTCGGCCAGCTCGCGCAGCGCGTCCGCGATCCGCCGTCTCGGCCGCTCCAGGATCCTGGCCAGGTGCTCCTCGGTCGCGGGCTCGTCCACGACCATGAGCATCGCCTCCAGGGCGGGCTTGAGGTCGAGGTCGGCGACGCCGTGCAGCCCCGGGGGGAGCTCTGTGATCTCACTCATGCCTTCTTCTCCTCCGCGGGCTGCTCGGGCGGCCGGTCGAACTCGTCGGTGACCATCGGTGCCATGTCGGTGTCCCCGCCGGTCCAGCGCACGAGCAGCTCACCGAGCGCGGCCTCCTGCTCCAGGGCGACGGCCTTCTCGCGGTACAGCTCCAGCAGGGCGAGGAACCGGGCCACGACCGTGAGGGTGTCGTCGGTGTCCTCGACCAGCGCCCGGAAGCTGGCCTCGCCCAGCTCCTTCAGCCGGGCCACCACGATCCCGGCCTGCTCCTGCACGCTGACCAGCGGGGCGTGGATGTGGTCGACGTAGACCTGCGGCTTGGGCTTGGGCTGCATCGCCTTGACCGCGAGCCTGGCGAACCCCTCGGGGCCGATGCTGATGACGACCTCGGGCAGCAGCTCGGCGTGGTGCGGTTCCAGGCCGACGGTACGGGGCCGGCGACGGGCCTCGTCATCGAGCCGCCGGTTGAAGATGTCCGCGATCTGTTTGTACGCCCGGTACTGCAGCAGCCGCGCGAACAGCAGGTCCCGCGCCTCCAGCAGCGCCAGGTCGGCCTCGTCCTCGACCTCGGCGGCGGGCAGCAGCCGAGCCGCCTTCAGATCGAGCAGCGTGGCGGCCACGACCAGGAACTCCGTCGTCTGATCCAGGTCCCAGTCGGGGCCCATGGCACGGATGTGCGCCATGAACTCGTCGGTGACCTTGGAGAGGGCGACCTCGGTGACGTCCAGCTTGTGCTTGGAGATCAGCTGGAGAAGCAGGTCGAAGGGGCCCTCGAAGTTGGCGAGGCGGACCTTGAAGACGCCGTCGGGGACCGCGGGCTCCTCAACGGCCGGCGGCACCGGGTCCGGCTCGGGAGGCTGTGCGTCCGGCTCGGGAACCTGTACGTCCGGCTCGGGAACCTGCGCCGCGGGCTCCGGAACCTGTACGTCCGGCTCGGGAAGCGGTGCGGGAACGGCGACAGGTTCCTCCTGCGGCACCCCCGGACCCCGCCCCAGCGCACGCCGACGGCCGGCACCGGCGCCGGGGAGGGGAACGTCAGACGAGGTCATAGCCCCCGCAGGCTACCCCTACCGTCCGCGCAGCCGCCGTACCAGGATGCTCGCGTCCCCGCGGGACTCCAGGTCGGCCAGCACCACGGCCACCGCCTCGCGGACGATCCGTCCGCGGTCGACCGCGAGCCCGTGCTCGCCGCGGAGCACCAGGCGGGCGTGCTCGAGGTCCATCAGCTCCTCGGCCGACACGTACACCGTGATCTTCTCGTCGTGCCGCTCGCGCCCGCTGGGCCGCCGCGCCGCCGCCCGCCCCCGCTTGCGCGGCGGTGCGGCGGGTGCGCCAGAACCTTCCTGCGCCGCCTGCCTGCGCGCCGGGCGGGTGCGGGACTCGCCGGCCCCGTCCTGCTCGGCCTCGGCCGCGACGTGCTCGGCGCCCTCGCCGTCGCCGCCCTGGACCGGCACCGACTGCGGTGCGTCCTCGGCGGCGGCCACGTCGTCGCTCTCCCCTGCGGGAGCCGGCACCCGGGCCTCACCGTTGGCCGTGCGCCGGGGAGTCGACGGCTGAAGTGCCATCCCCCCTGTCGTACGGAAGAGTTCGTCGGCCCCGGGCAGACTCACTCGGCGTGACACCGGGCGAGCACCTCCCTGGCGAGCTGGCGGTAGGCGGCGGCACCGACGGAGTTGGAGGCGTAGGTGGTGATCGGCTCACCGGCGACCGTGGTCTCCGGGAAGCGGACCGTGCGGCCGATGACCGTGTGGTAGACGTGGTCGTCGAACGCCTCGACCACACGGGCCAGGACCTCACGGCTGTGGACCGTGCGCGAGTCGTACATCGTGGCGAGGATGCCGTCGAGTTCCAGCTCGGGGTTGAGCCGCTCCTGGACCTTCTCGATGGTCTCGGTCAGCAGGGCCACACCGCGCAGGGCGAAGAACTCGCACTCCAGCGGCACGATCACCTTGTGAGCGGCCGTCAGGGCGTTGACGGTGAGCAGGCCGAGCGAGGGCTGGCAGTCGATCACGATGTAGTCGTAGTCGGGCAGCAGCGGCTTCAGGGCGCGCTGCAGCGTCGACTCGCGGGCGACCTCGGAGACCAGCTGGACCTCGGCGGCCGACAGGTCGATGTTGGAGGGCAGCAGGTCCATGTTGGGGACCGCTGTCTTCAGCAGGACCTCGTCCGCGGACATGCCCCGCTCCATGAGCAGGTTGTAGACCGTCAGGTCGAGTTCCATCGGGTTGACGCCGAGACCGACCGACAGCGCGCCCTGCGGGTCGAAGTCCACGAGCAGCACGCGCCGGCCGTACTCCGCGAGCGCGGCACCCAGGTTGATGGTCGACGTCGTCTTGCCGACGCCGCCCTTCTGGTTGCACATCGCGATGATCTTCGCGGGGCCGTGGTCGGTCAGCGGGCCCGGGATCGGGAAGTACGGCAGCGGGCGCCCGGTCGGGCCGATGCGCTCGCGGCGCTGGCGGGCCGCGTCGGGCGCGAGCGTGGCCGCGTACTCCGGATCGGGCTCGTACTCGGCGTCGGGGTCGTAGAAGTGCCCCTCGGGCAGTTCGTCGTAGTCGGCGAAGTGGTTGTGGGGCGCGCCACTTCCGTCGCCGGCCATGGCGTTCACGTGATGGCCATCCATGCTCTGGTGTGCTGTCCCGGCCGCCTGCGGACCGGAACTCTGGTGGGCTGCGAAGGTGCGCACAGCTACGGAGCCGACAGCCTCGAATCCCGCGGGCCCCTGGCCCCGTGCAGGCATTCCTGGTTGACCACCCCCGGGAGAAAATGTCGACTCATTCACAAGTCGTCTTACCTCCTTGGTGACCAGGAAACTTCTAGACAAGGTCAGCGTGGCACCATGCCGACGGTTGGCGACTCTATGGCGTGTCGGCGGTCCGCAGCAACACAATCCGCCGGACCCGGCAGGATGTGTCGGCAATGAAACATCTCGCTGTCAAGGGCGTACGGCCGTCGCACAGCAGGTTTCACCGGTGTACGAATCGGTCGAAGGGTTGCGTTCGAGGCGAGTTGACCAAGAGTCGCCAAGTGACCATACACACATCCGGCCGGACCTTGTCGGGCAAGGTCCGGCCGGGTACGCGCTGTTGACGAGTCGTGTTGACGAATCGCCTTTCGGGTCAGCCGAGGAGCGTCTCGAGCTCCACGTGCTCCAGGCCGTGGGCCTCGGCGACCTCCTTGTAAACGACCTTGCCGTCATGGGTGTTGAGACCCTTGGCGAGCGCGGCGTCGCGGCGCAGCGCCTCGACCCAGCCGTTGTTGGCGAGGGAGACGATGTAGGGCAGCGTCGCGTTGGTGAGGGCGTTGGTGGAGGTGTTGGGCACCGCGCCGGGCATGTTGGCGACGCAGTAGAAGACCGAGTTGTGCACCTGGAAGGTCGGCTCGGCGTGCGTGGTCGGGTGCGAGTCCTCGAAGCAGCCGCCCTGGTCGATCGCGATGTCGACAAGGACACTTCCGGGCTTCATCCGGGCCACCAGCTCGTTGGTGACCAGCTTCGGGGCCTTGGCGCCCGGGATGAGGACCGCGCCGATGACGAGGTCGGCGTCGAGGACGGCCTTCTCCAGCTCGAAGGAGTTGGACATGATCGCCTTGACCTTCGTGCCGAAGATCTTGTCGGCCTCGCGCAGCTTGTTGATGTCGCGGTCGAGCAGGGTCACGTCGAAGCCCATGCCGACGGCGACCTGGGTGGCGTTCCAGCCGGAGACACCGCCGCCGATGACGACGGCCTTGGCCGGGGTCACGCCGGGCACGCCGCCGGGCAGCACGCCACGGCCGCCGGCCGCGCGCATCAGGTGGTAGGCGCCGACCTGCGGGGCGAGCCGGCCGGCGACCTCGGACATCGGGGCCAGCAGCGGCAGGGCGCGGTTGGGCAGCTCGACGGTCTCGTAGGCGATGGCCGTGGTGCCGGACTCGATGAGCGCGTCCGTGCACTCCTTGGAGGCGGCCAGGTGCAGGTAGGTGAAGAGGATCTGGTCCTTGCGCAGGCGGTGGTACTCCTCCGCGATGGGCTCCTTGACCTTCAGCAGCAGGTCGGCGGTGGCCCACACCTCGTCGGCGGTGTCGAGGATCGCGGCACCGGCGGAGACGTACTCCTCGTCCGTGATCGAGGAGCCGAGGCCGGCGCCCCGCTCGATGACGACCTGGTGGCCGTTGCGCACCAGCTCGTGCACGCCGGCGGGGGTGATGGCCACCCGGAACTCGTTGTTCTTGACCTCGCGGGGGATGCCGACCTTCACGTCGATCACGGTCCTTGGCTCAGAGGGTATGGGGGGTGCATTACATGACATACCCAGGCATGCGGAGCACACCGGGAGACACCGCAGGAGAACGTGCGGCAGAGCCAGTCTAATGAAGGCGTTCCGCGTGTCTAGCCTTTCATTGCATCAATCTTCGCTGGATGCACTACGGATTTCGCAGGCTTCGGCGTCCTGTTTGGGGCTTGTCTCTTGCTCCGGGGCCTCCTCGTCCAGCATGCGTCCGGCCGCCGCCCGGTGCAGATGGGCGGCGGCGGAGTCGCCCAGGCGCTCCAGCGTGTCGGCGAGCCGGAGCTGCAGCGCGGCCTGCAACCGGACGTCGTCGGCGCGCCGCGCCCACTCCATCGCCTCGTGGCAGGTGCGCAGGGATTCCTCGAACCGTCCCGCGTACTCCTGCACCCGGGCCACCTCGCTCAACGCCCGCGCGTGGGCGGCGACATCGCCGCTCCGGCGGTGGCCGGCGACGGCGGCCCGCCAGTTCCGCAGGGCCTCGCCGTAGCGGCCCGCGTAGGTGTGGGCGGTGGCGATCCGGCCGTACAGCCGGGCGGCCTGCTCGCGCTCGCCACGGGCCAGCCGCTCGGCGAGGGCCCGGCCGAACCAGTCCGCCGCCCGGTCGTGATCCCCGAGCTCCTGGTAGGCGCCACCTACGGATTCCATTGCGCGACCCGTGGCGTACGGGTCATTTGCTCTGCGTCCGGCGTCCAAAGCCGACCGATATCGTGCCAGCGCCTCCCGGGTACGGCCCGACTGCGCGTCCACGTCGCCCAGGTTCAGCAGGGCCGCGGCCTGCTCCCGGTCCAGCCCGCGCCGCTGGGCCACATCGAGGACCAGGCTGTGCATCTCGTACAGGTCGGCCGCGGCGGCCTGCGTGCCGACGTGCGCCACCATGGCCCTGACCAGCTGGGACATCAACCTCCGGGCGAGGGTGTCCAGCTCGCCGTCGGCCACCGCCAGACGTGCGCACGCCAGCAGCGCGGGGCGCCGGATGCGCAGCCAGTCGGCGGCCGCCCTGGGGCTGGGGAAGCGCACCTCGCGGGGCATCGCGTTCAGCTTCTCCCGGGCCTGCGGACTGTCCGTCTCGGTGATCGCCCGGCACGACTGCAGCAGCCGCACGGTCCGCTCCAGCATCCGGGCCCGGGCCAGCTGCAGCTCCGCGGGCCGCTCCTGGCTCTCGGCCAGGGCGCTCAGCAGCGGGTGCAGGCAGCCGGGGACCTCGTACTGGGGCAGCGGGGAGTCCACCGGGCGCAGCAGGCCGAGGGCGACGAGGTCGTCCAGGGCGGCGCGGGCGGCGCTCACCGAGCAGCCGGCGAGCGCCGAGGCGGTGTGCGGGTCGATCAGGCCGGTCGGGGCGAGGGAGAGCAGGGGCAGCATCCGGGCGGCCGGGCCGGACAGGTCGCCCAGGACGTGCCGGAAGACCCGGGTCAGCGGGGTGCCGTCCGGGCCGTCCTCGGCGGCGGTGTGCAGCCGTTTGGCGAGGTCGGAGACGGCGGCCTTGGGCCGGGTGGCGAGCCAGCCGCCGGCCAGCACGAGCGCGGCGGGATGGCCCTGGCAGGCCTCGACCAGGCTCTCGGCGGAGCGCGGATCGACCGTGATGCGGACGGCGCCGGTGTAGCGGGTGAGGAGTTCCACCGCCGACTTGGTGTCCAGGCCGCCCAGGGTGCAGGGACGGACGTCCGCGATGCCGGTGAGCGGGCCCGCGGAAACGGCCACCACCAGGCAGTCCGGCGCTTCCGGGAGCAGCGCGTCGACCTGCTCGGCGCCGGCCGCGTCGTCCAGGAGCAGCAGGGCACGCCGGCCGGCCAGAGCGGTGCGCAGTGCCTCGGTCAGGTCGTCCTCGGCGGCGCCGGCCGGGGCCGGCAGCTCCAGCGCGGCGAGCAGCTCGCGGGCGGCGCGGCCGACCGGGACGGGGGTGCCGTCGGGATCGCTGAGGCGGGCCCGCAGCACCCCGTCGGGGTAACGGCCGGCCACCTGGCGTACGAGTTCCTCGGCGAGGGCGGTGCGGCCGGAGCCGGGGCGGCCCGCGATCAGCAGCACGCGCGCGCGTGGCGCCTTGCGGCCGGAGAGCGTGTCCAGTCCCGCGCGCTCGATGTCGGCGCGCAGCTCCTTCAACTCCCTTGTGCGACCCAGGAAATGGCCTTCCGCGCCCTGGTGCCCCGAGAACCGCACCCCGCCTGCGTCCACCGCCTGATCCGTCACGGGCCACGCTCCCGTCCCACCGCACACGCAAGCCCGCCGGATCTTCCGCTACGGGCGTGCACGAGCCTAGTTCACGCTCTGCGACGTGCCGTGACGAGCGCTGCGGACAGATCCCCCGATCGGATCAGGCGATCGTCACACCAGTACGCCGATCGGGTGCGGTTCCGCGCGACCGGCGCGGCTCAAGAGTCGAGGCGGGCGCGGCGCACAAGCCCGACCGGATGCGGCCCAGCAGCCGAGACAGGCACGGCGCACAAGCCCGACCGGATGCGGCCCAGCAGCCGAGACCGGCGCGGCGCACAAGCCCGACCGGGCGCGGCTCAGGTGTGGAAGGGCCGGGCCGGCCACGGTGCGTCGGCCGGGCGGAGTGCGTCGAGGCCGTCGCCGCCGCGCGCGGCCACCAGCGAGAGGACTCCGACGACCAGACAGTTGTTGTGCACATCGCCGGCCAGGACGCGGCGCACCAGCTCCTCGACCGGCACGCGCGCGTGCTCCATGTCGGTCTCCTCGTGCTCCGCCGCGAACCGCTCGCCCTCGGCCTCGGACAGATCCCGGGCGAGGAAGATCCGCACGGCCTCGTCGCAGCCGCCGGGCGTGGTGTACACGTCGGTCAGCACCCGCCAGTCCTCGGCCTTGACGTGCGCCTCCTCGTACAGCTCGCGCTGGGCGGCGTGCAGCGGGTTCTCGCCGGGCACGTCGAGCAGGCCGGCCGGGATCTCCCACAGCTTGTGCCGCACCGGGTGGCGGTACTGGTTGATCAGCAGCACCCGGTCCTGCTCGTCCAGGGCGAGGACGGCGACCGAGCCTGGGTGGACCTGGTAGTCGCGGCGGACCACCGAGCCGTCGGGCATGACCACGTCGTCCGTGCGGACGGAGGTCTTGTTGCCCGTGAAGGGGGTCTCGGTCGCCCGGATCTCCCACTCCTCGGCGGTGTCCTTGATCGTCATGCCCTGTCCTTCCCCAAAGCGCCAAGCGGCCGGGACGCGATCGTTTTGAATGCGCGCGCCCCGGCCACCGTACAACCCTTGTGTTACTTCGAGATCTTCCGCTCGACGGCGGCCTTCACCAGGCCGGCGAACAGCGGGTGCGGACGCGTCGGCCGCGAGCGCAGCTCCGGGTGCGCCTGCGTGGCGACCAGGTAGGGGTGGACGTCACGCGGGTACTCCACGTACTCCACGAGCTTGCCGTCCGGCGAGGTGCCCGAGAAGAGGATGCCTGCCTTCTTCTCCAGCTCCGCGCGGTAGGCGTTGTTGACCTCGTAGCGGTGACGGTGCCGCTCCTCGATGTACTCCTTGCCGTCGTACACCTCGCGCACGATGGAGCCCTCGGCGAGCTTCGCCGGGTACATGCCGAGGCGCATGGTGCCGCCCATGTCGCCCTCACCGGCGACGATGTCCAGCTGCTCGGCCATGGTGGAGATGACCGGGTGGGCGGTGGCCGGGTCGAACTCGGTGGAGTTGGCGTCCGGGATGTCGGCCAGGTTGCGCGCGGCCTCGATCACGATGCACTGCAGGCCCAGGCACAGGCCGAGCAGCGGGATCCTGTTCTCGCGGGCGTAGCGGATCGCGCCGACCTTGCCCTGCACACCGCGGTCGCCGAAGCCGCCGGGGATGCAGATGCCGTCGACGTCGGACAGCTGGGCCTTGGCGCCGGCCGGGGTCTTGCAGTCGTCGGAGGTGACCCACTTGATCTTCACCCGGGCGCGGTTGGCGAAGCCGCCGGCGCGCAGCGCCTCGGTGACCGAGAGGTAGGCGTCGGGCAGATCGATGTACTTGCCGACCAGCGCGAGGGTGATCTCGTGGTCGGGGTTGTGGACGCGGTCCAGCAGGTCGTCCCAGGTCGTCCAGTCGACGTCCCGGAACGGCAGGTCCAGCTTGCGCACGACGTAGGCGTCCAGGCCCTCGGAGTGCACGACCTTGGGGATGTCGTAGATCGAGCGGGCGTCGGGGCAGGCGACCACGGCGGCCTCGTCGACGTCGCACATCAGCGAGATCTTGCGCTTGATCGCGGTGGGCACCTCACGGTCGCACCGCAGGACAATGGCATCGGGCTGGATACCGATGTTCCGGAGGGCCGCGACCGAGTGCTGGGTCGGCTTGGTCTTCAGCTCACCGGAGGGACCGATGTAGGGGAGCAGCGAGATGTGTACGACGAAGACGTTGTCCCGGCCGACCTCGTGCCGGACCTGACGGACGGTCTCCAGGAACGGCAGCGACTCGATGTCACCGACGGTGCCGCCGACCTCGGTGATGACGACGTCCACCTCGTCGGTCGCCATGCGCCGGATGCGGTGCTTGATCTCGTTGGTGATGTGCGGGATGACCTGCACCGTGTCGCCGAGGTACTCGCCGCGCCGCTCCTTGGCGATCACCGTCGAGTAGACCTGGCCTGTAGTGACATTGGCGGTGCCGTCCAGGTCACGGTCGAGGAAGCGCTCGTAGTGTCCGATGTCCAGGTCGGTCTCGGCGCCGTCGTTGGTGACGAACACCTCACCGTGCTGGAAGGGGTTCATCGTGCCCGGGTCGACGTTCAGGTACGGGTCGAGCTTCTGCATCACGACGCGCAGGCCGCGGGCCTTGAGCAACATGCCCAGGCTGGAGGCGGTGAGGCCCTTGCCGAGCGAGGAGGCGACACCCCCGGTGACGAAGATGTGCTTGGTCGTCGTAGATTTCGGCGGCATGGCCAAGAGGGGGCTCCCGTGGTCGCGGTCTGTCGTGCGGTAAGGCGTCCGGCCCGGATGCTGCTGTGCTTCCTGGCGGAGGTGCCGTCGCTGCGGTTCGGGGGTTTCGGGCCCACCGGTCCACGGGCTACCAGGGTATCAGCGCCTGGGGCCGATGGCTTCCGGCCACGCTCCGCGCTCACCCGGCCACGGGGCGGCTCCGTCACGCCGCCGCGGGGCGGCTCACCTGGGCGGGAACGGGGCAGGTCGCCCCACCTGTCACCACAGGCACACGCAGGTCACACGACCGTCACCCGCTGCTCACCCGTTCGGCCCACAGGGGTTGCCCGGAGCGGCACGCAGATCATCTACGTGCGTCGTATCCTGCTCGGACACTCGCTGCCGAGCCCGGCCGGAACGACGGCACACCCCCGCCACCATCACCCGGAACAACGTGAGCGCGGCAGTTCATTGAGCAAGGATTGTCGTGTTGCCTCAGGGCTCGGCGGCTGCTTTGCTTCACCGCTCAACGACGCACAACAACGACCCTTGACCGCACACTAGCGACAGCCCCCTGCGCGGGGGTGACGTGGCCGTTCGACTGGAGTTGCACGTGGCCGGGCGCATCGAAGACTACGCACTCATCGGAGACATGCAGACCGCAGCCCTGGTCTGCCGGGATGGCACGGTGGACTGGCTGTGCCTGCCCCGCTTCGACTCGCATGCCATCTTCGCCGGCCTACTGGGCACCGAGGAGCACGGTTTCTGGCGGCTCGGCCCGGCGCACGCGGCCGACGCCCAGCCGCCCACGGCCGCCCGGCGCAACTACCGGGGCGACTCGCTGATCCTGGAGTCGGAGTGGGACACCCCGCGCGGCACGGTCCGGGTGACCGATTTCATGCCCCCGCGTGAGGGCGCGCCCCAGCTGATCCGGATCGTGGAGGGCGTCACCGGCCGGGTGCCGATGCGCTCGGCGCTCAGGATGCGGTTCTCCTACGGCCGGGTCGTCCCCTGGGTGCACAAGCACGAGGGCCGTACGGTGGCGGTCGCCGGGCCGGACTCGGTGTGGTTCGACACGGAGGCCGAGACCTACGGAAAGTCGCTGACGACGTACGCCGACTTCACGGTCGCCCCGGGTGACCGGATCGCGTTCACCATCTCGTGGCAGCCCTCGCACAAGGAGCCCCCGTCGCTGCCGGAGCCGGAGGCCTCGCTGGAGGCGACGGAGGAGTTCTGGCGCGAGTGGGTCGAGCACTGCACGTACCACGGGCCGTACCGCGAGGCGGTGGTCCGCTCCCTGATCACCCTGAAGGCGCTGACGTACGCCCCGACGGGCGGCATCGTCGCGGCCCCGACGACCTCGCTCCCGGAGGACATCGGCGGGGTCCGCAACTGGGACTACCGCTACACCTGGCTGCGCGACGCCGCGATCACCCTGTCCTCCCTGCTGCGCACCGGCTACCGCGAGGAGGCCCGCGCCTGGCGCGAGTGGCTGCTGCGCGCGGTCGCCGGCGACCCCGACAACCTGCAGATCATGTACGGCATCGCCGGCGAGCGCGAGCTGGGCGAGGCCGAGCTGGACTGGCTGCCGGGCTACGAGCACTCCGCGCCGGTCCGGGTGGGCAACGGCGCCGCGCACCAGCTCCAGCTGGACGTGTACGGCGAGGTCACCGAGGCCCTGCACCTGGCGCACATGACGGGCCTGGCCCGCAACGACTACGCCTCCCTGCTCCAGCTGAAGCTGATCCGCTACCTGGAGGACCACTGGCAGGAGCCGGACGAGGGCATCTGGGAGGTGCGCGGCCCGCGCCGGCACTTCGTGCACTCCAAGGTGATGGCCTGGGTCGCGGTGGACCGCACCATCAAGCTGATCGAGTCCGGGGACGCGGACGGCCCGCTGGAGCGCTGGAAGGAACTGCGCGACGACATCCACCGGGACGTCTGCGAGAAGGGCTACGACAAGGAGCGCAACACCTTCACGCAGTCCTACGGCTCCCAGGAACTGGACGCCTCCCTGCTGCTGATCCCGCAGATGGGCTTCCTGCCGCCGGACGACAAGCGGGTGATCGGCACGATCGAGGCGATCCAGCGGGAGCTGTCCACCCCGGACGGATTCATCCTGCGCTACCCGACGGAGGGCGCCCACACCGGCGTCGACGGCCTCCCCGGCGACGAGGGCGCCTTCCTGGCCTGCTCGTTCTGGATGGCGGACGACCTGGCGATGATCGGCCGGGTGGACGAGGCACGGAAGCTCTTCGAAAAGCTCCTCGCGCTGCGCAACGACCTCGGCCTGCTCGCCGAGGAGTGGGACCCGCGCCTGCAGCGCCAGGTCGGCAACTTTCCGCAGGCGTTCAGCCACGTGCCTCTGATCGACACGGCACTGCGGCTGACGGCGTCCGGGGCGTACGGCGGCTGAGCGGTCCGCCTAGGCTGGACAGCAGCACCCCGCCCTGAAGGGGGCCGGCCATGGCCACCCGTTCCACGGCGCACGCCGCTCTCGCCGCGCTCCGCGAGGATCTGTCCGGCGATGTGTACGCCCCGGGAGACCCGGGCTACGACGAGGCCCGGACCGTCTTCAACGCGGCGATCGACCGCCGCCCGGCCGTGATCGCGCAGTGCGCGAACGCGGCCGACGTCGTCCGGGCCGTGCGCTTCGCGCGCGAGCTGGACCTGCACATCGCGGTGCGCGGCGGCGGGCACGGGCTGACGGGGGCCGGGGTCGACGGCGCGCTCGTGGTGGATCTGCGCCGGATGCACGAGGTGACGGTCGACCCGGCGGGCGAGGCGGTCCGGGTCGAGGGCGGTGCCACGATGAGCGACCTGGACCGGGCGACCCAGCCCTACGGCCTCGCGACCACCGGCGCCCGCTCCCCGGCCACCGGTGTCGGCGGCTTCGTGCTCGGCGGCGGCACCGGCTGGCTGGACCGTGCCTTCGGCCTGGCCGTGGACAACCTCCTCGGTGTGGAGCTGGTGACCGCCGACGCCGAGCGGGTGCACGCCAACGCCGACGAGAACCCGGAGCTGTTCTGGGCGCTGCACGGCGGGGGCGGCAACTTCGGCCTCGCCACCGCGCTCACCCTGGAGCTGCACGAACTGCCCGAGTTCTCGGCCGTGCTGCTGCCCTGCCTGCCCGAGTTCGGCCCGGAGATGGTCCGCGCCTTCCGCGAGCTCGTCCGTACCGGTCCGGACGAGCTGGGCGGCACCGTGCTGTACCTGACCGGTCCGCCCGCGCAGTCCGGGGTGCTGTGCGGTGCTCTGCTGACGTACGCCGGCGGCGAGAGCGCTCTGCGGGAGCTCGCCGAGCCGCTGCTGGCGCTGCCGCACGAGGCGGAGGTGGTGGGCGCCCTGCCGTACGCGGATGTGCAGTGCCTGCTGGAACCCCCGTCCGGCCTGCGGAGCCACTGGTCCGCCGAGTGCCTGACGGACCTGCCCGACGAGCTGGTGGACCGCTTCTGCGCCCGCGCGGCCGGCGTGCCCGCGGCGCACTGCAGCCGGCATGCGGTCTTCCCGCTGGGCGGCGCGATCGCCGCCGGGCCGCGCGAGTACCCGGTGCCGTACCGGGACGCGTCCTGGATGGTGCACCCCTTCGCCGGCTGGTCGGACCCGGCCGACGACGAGGGGAACCGGGCCTGGGTGCGGGACGCGTGCGCCGACGTACGGCCCTGGAGCACGGGAGACGTCTGTCTCAACCTCATCGGCGACGAGGGCCCCGAGCGGGTGCGGGCGGGTCTGGGCGCGGGGAACCTGCTGCGGCTGGAGAAGGTCAAGCGGCGCTGGGACCCCGACAACGTCTTCCGGTTCGGCCACACCGTCAAGCCGGTGTAGCCCGGAGCTGTGCCGAGAGGCGTTCCCGCAGGTAGCGTCCGCTGCATGGACAGCCGTACGGACCACCGATTCGACACCCAGGGCGCCGGGATCACCGTTCAGCGGGCGCTGGAACTGCCGGGGCTGCGCAGCGGACTGCCGGAGATCCTGGCGGGTGCCGACCGGCTGGGTCGCACGGTGCGCTGGGTGCACGCGGGCGAGGTGCCCAACATCGCCTCGCTGCTCAAGGGCGGCGAACTGCTCCTCACCACCGGCTACGGCCTCGGCACCCGCCCGGCCGAGCAGCGGGCGTTCGTGCGCACCCTCGCCGAGCGCGGGATCGCCGCCCTGGTGGTGGAGCTGGGCCCGCGCTTCAGCAGGCTGCCCGCGGCCCTGGTGGACACCGCCCGGGCCGCCGGGCTGCCGCTGGTCCAGCTGCACCGCGAGGTGCCGTTCGTGACGGTGACCGAGGAGATCCACACCGAGATCGTCAACGGCCACTACGCCCTGCTGCAGCGGGCCGAGGAGGTGCACCGGCGCTGCACCGAGGCGCTGCTGGGCGGCGGCGGGGTACCGCAGGTGCTGGGCATCCTGGCGGACTTCAGCGGCAACCCGGTGTTCCTGGAGACGGCCGACGGCCGCCTGCTGTACGCCGCCGGGGAAGGACCCGAGGGCGCGGACCCGCTCCAGGTGTGGGAGGGGCTGCGCGGCCCGCACAAGGACGTGCCGCCGCCCGCCGGTTCGGTGCTGGTGGACGTGCCCGGCGGCGGTCCCGGCACGGCCGGTTCCGTGCGCGCCCGCCTGGCCCTGCTGCCGGTCCGCGCGGCCCTGGCCCCCGTGCACCGGATCGCCGCCGAGCGGGCGGCCGGCATCCTCGCGGTGGTGCTGATGCAGGCCCGGCAGGAGGAGGAGCTGGCGGCCCGCGGCCGCGGTGACTTCCTCACCGATCTCGCCGAGGGCCGGATCACCGCCGAGGACGCCCCGGCACAGGCCCGGGTCCTCGGCTTCAAGCCCGGCGACAGCCCGCTGCTGCCGGTGGTGATGCGGCTCGGGGACAGCCTCTCCCCGGGCGGGGGCTGGGCCGTGCTGGCGCGGGCGGTCTCCGAGGAGCTGGCCGCCGTGGGCGTGCCGGTGCTGCTGGGCGTGCGGCCGGTGGAGGGCCGGGTGCCGGTGCTGCTCGGGCTGCGCTCGGAGTCGGAGCGCTCGGCGGTCGCCGACCGGGTGGCGGCGGCGCTCAGGGCGGGCGCGGAGCGGGCCGGGATGCGCCGGCCGGGCTCGCCGCCGCCGGTCGTGGTGGTCGGCGTGGCGGGCGGCTGGGCGGCCGCGTCGGCCGGGCTGCGGCACGCGGCGGAGACGGCGACGGCCGCGCAGGGCCTGACCGACCGGCCCTGGTACGACGCCCGCCGCCTCGACATCGACCTGCTGCTGTGGCGGCTGCGGGACCACCCGGACCTCGCCGCGTTCGTGGACCGCGCGATCGGCCCGCTGCGCGACCACGACAACCGCTCCAAGCCGCCGCTGCTGCCGACCCTGCAGACCTACCTGGCGCACGCGGGCCGCAAGGCGGAGACGGCCCGCGAGCTCCACCTCAACCGGCAGACCCTGTACAACCGGCTCGCCCGCATCGGGGAGTTGCTGGGCACCGACCTGGACGACCCGCAGACGGTCCTGGCGTTGAGCCTTGCCCTACGGGCCCGCCGGCACGTGCCCTGAGCCCACGTTCCCTGGGCCCTGTCGTCGAACTCCCGCCGTCCGCCCGGAGGGCGGGCCTCGCGGCGTCAGGTGCGTGCTTCGGGGGTCCCCCGGCCGAAGGCTGGGGGGAGGGAGTTTGACGACAGGGCCTAGGCGAGTGGCCTTGGCTGCGTCAACTCGTCGTAGATGCTGAGCACTTGGGCGACCGTCTCGTCCTCGGTCGGCCAGCCGGCGGCCTGCCGCACCCCGCGCTCCCGCAGCTCCTCCCGGCGCTCCGGGTCCGCGAGGAGCCGTACGACGGCGGACGCGAGGGCCTCGGGGTCGCCGTACGGGACGAGTTCGGCCGCGTCGCCGACCAGGTCGGGGATGCCGCCGACCCGGGTGGCGACGAGCGGCACGCGCGCGTGGAGGGCCTCCTGGGCGAGGACGGACCTCGACTCCCACCTGCTCGTCAGCAGCGCGAGATCGGCGGCGGCGAGCAGCTCGGGCACGTCCTCACGGCGCCCGATGAGCCGCACCGGCAGCTCCTCGTCCTCGATCCGCCGCTGCAGCTCCGGGCGCAGCGGCCCCTCCCCGGCGATGACGACCAGCGGCACGGGGTCCAGGTCCCGCCAGGCGCGGGCCGCGTCGAGCAGGAGGTCGTAGCCGCGCTGCCGGTCGAGGGAGCCGACCGCGACGAGCAGGGGGCGGCCGGTGGCGCCGAGTTCGGCCCGGGCCTTGGGGCGCCGCCGGTCGGGGTCGTCGAGGACGACGGGCCGGCGCTGCCCCGGCAGGCCGACGGCGGCGAGCCGGGCGTCCCGCGCTCCCGTGTCCCGGGCCCGGTCGACCAGGTCGGAGCTGGTGCCGAGGACCACGGCCGCCGTCCGCACCACCCGCCGCTCCAGCAGCCGCAGCAGATGCGCCCGCGGGCCCTGCGCGTGGGCCCGGTTGTGCCAGGTGACCACCAGCGGGGTGCTGCGGCCGCTGAGCGCGAGGACGGCCCGGAAGGAGGCGTGCAGCCCGTGTGCGTGCACGAGGTCGGCGTGGGCGCAGGCCGTCCGCAGCGCGGCCACGGAGACGGGGTCGCTGCTGCGCGGCACGTGCACGTGCTCGGCGCCGACGCCGGTGAAGTCGTAGGCGCGGTCGGCCTCGACGGGGGCGCACACCGTGACCCGCACGCCCCTCGCCACCAGTCCCTCGGCCAGTGAGCGGACATGCGCGCTGCTGCCGGCGTTGCCCCCGCCCAGCACCTGCACGGTGCGCAGCGGCGACTGGCCGTGCGGTGCGTTGCTGCTCAGGGGGCTCACGGGGCCGGGGCTCCTGGTTCGGCGTGGGCGGTCACGAGGAAACGTACAGAACGTAGCGGGCTCCGGGGGGCGGAAGGACGTACCCCGCGCGCCTGCCTCACGGACCGTGTGCCCTCAAGCATGCCAGGGGATACGGCCGTTACGGGAAATCCGGAGGGCGCACTCTGCGGCGGGCCGGGGCAATGCGCCGGAGCACGTCACCCACACGGGTGAGGCGGACCCCGGCACGGTCGAACGTGGTGCGAGCCGCGTCCGGCGAGGTCAGACGCTCACCGCGCCCCCGCCCACGCACTCACCCGGTCCCCGTGGACGGCGGCGGCCACCACGGCGACGGCGTGCGCGAGCAGCCCCGCGCGCCCGTTGCCCGCCACGACGGCCGCCCCCAGCGCGGCGCCGAGCGCGTGCGCCCCCGTGTCCCCGATCATCACGCGCTCCCCGAGGTCGTCGGGCAGCACGGCAGCGGCGGCGCCCATCGCGACGGCCGGCAGTTCGCTCCCCGGCCCCTTCCGCAACACCCCCGGCGCGCCGAGCGCGAGCACCGTGCCGACGGCCCGCCCGGGCCGTACGTCGACGAGATTCACGAAGTGCGCCGTACCGGCGATCACGATCCCGGCGAGCACCTTGTCCAGCGCCCGCTCCTTCATCAGCGCCCCCGCGACCAGGCCGGCGGCCGAGATCCCGAACAGCTTCACGGCCCCGCTGGTGACGTCGCCGTCCCGCAGCGCCGTGAGATGCGCCCGGAAACCCCGCCGGTCGTCCCCGGCGACATCGTCGTACGCCCCGCAGACCCCTGCGGCGAGCACGGCGAGCCCGGCCCCGGGACACACCCGGGCGGCCGCGACGGCCGCACCCAGCGCCGAGGCGGGCCCGGCGTACAGCTCGACCGTGCGCCCGGCGTAGTTCTTCCGCTCCCAGCGCTCCCGCCCGCCGGGCGCGGCCTTGCGCAGCACGGCCTGGCCGGCCCGGGTGAGCGCGGCGGACAGCAGGAAGGAGCGGGACCTGCGCTTGGCGATCATCCCGCCACCCTAGAACCCGGACCCGCCTACAGGTCCGCCCGGGCCGTCTCCAGGAGTTCCTCCGCGTGGGCGCGGGCCGTCTCGGAGTCCTCCTGGCCGGCCAGCATGCGGGAGAGCTCACGGATGCGGTCCTCGCCCTCCAGGACCTTCACGCCGGACCGGGTGACCGTCCCGTCGTTGGTCTTCTCGACCAGCAGCTGCCGGTCGGCGAAGGCGGCCACCTGGGGCAGGTGGGTGACCACGACGACCTGTGCGGTCCTGGCGAGCTTCGCCAGACGGCGCCCGATCTCGACCGCGGCCTTGCCGCCGACGCCGGCGTCGACCTCGTCGAAGAGATACGTCGGCACGGGATCCGTGCCCGCGAACACGACCTCCACGGCGAGCATCACGCGGGACAGCTCACCGCCGGACGCGCCCTTGGCGATGGGCCGCGGCGGCGCACCCGGGTGCGGGGCGAGCAGCAGCTCCACCTCGTCCACGCCCGCCGGCCCGTAGGCGACCGTACGCCCGCCGACCTCGACACCGTCGGTGTCCTCGGTCTGCCGGATGTCGAAGGACACGCGCGCGTGGGGCATCGCCAGCGAGGCCAGCTCGGCGGTCACGGCGGCGGCGAACCGCTCGGCGGCCTCCGTCCGCGCGTCCGTCAACGCCTGTGCCAGACCGCCCAGTTCACTGCGCAACGCGTCCCGCTCGGCGGTCAGCTCCTCGATCCGCTCGTCGTCGCCCTCCAGCTCGGTCAGGCGCGCGGCGCTCTGCTCGGCCCAGGCCAGGACGGCGTTCACGTCGTCGCCGTACTTGCGGGTCAGGGTCGTCAGCGCGGCCCGCCGCTCCTCCACCGCGGCCAGCCGCAGCGGATCGGCGTCCAGGTCGTCGGCGTACCCCGCCAGCTCCCCGGCGACATCGCCGAGCAGGATGCCGATCTCCCCGATCCGGTCGGCGAGGGAGGCCAGCGCCGGGTCGTGCGAGCGCACGGCCTCCAGGGCCCGGTGGGCGCCCGCGACGAGGGTCGAGGCGTCGATCCCCTCGGGGTCCTCGGGATTGCCCGCGAGAGCGGCGTGCGCGGCCGTCGCGGCGGACGACAGCGCCTCCGCGTGCCCCAGCCGCTCGGCCTCCTCGGCCAGCTCGACGTCCTCCCCGGCGCGGGGATCGACGCCGGCGATCTCGTCGAGGCCGTACCGCAGCATGTCGGCTTCCTGCGCCCGCTCACGCGCGCGCGTGGTGATCTCCTCCAGCTCGGCGGAGACGGCCCGCAGCCGCCGGTAGGCCTCGGTGTACTTGGCGAGCGGTACGGCGACGGCGTCGCCCGCGTACCGGTCAAGCGCCTGCCGCTGCCGGGACAGCTTCAGCAGCCCCTGCTGGTCGGTCTGCCCGTGCACGGCCACCAGGTCGTCGGCCAGCTCGGCGAGCAGCCCCACCGGCACCGAGCGCCCGCCCAGATGGGCCCGGGAACGGCCCTCGGCGGAAACGGTACGGCTGATCAGCAGGGACCCGTCGTCCAGCTCGGCCCCGGCCTCCTCGGCGCGTACGACGGCGGCGGCGTCCGCCGGGACGGTGACCCGCCCCTCCACGACCGCCTTCTCGGCCCCGATCCGCACGAGCGCCGGGTCCGCCCGCCCACCGAGCAGCAGCCCGAGGCTGGTGACCACCATGGTCTTGCCCGCACCCGTCTCACCGGTGACGGCGGTGAACCCGGGCGACAGCTCGACGACGGCATCGTCGATGACCCCGAGCGACCGTATCCGCATCTCCTCCAACACGGAACAGACCATACGAGGTCCGGGGCGGGGAGTGCACACAGGCCGCTCTTTCTAGTGAGGCGCCCCCCGCCATCCCGTCGTGGGCAGGGCGAACTTCGCCACGAGCCGGTCGGTGAAGGACGAATGGTGCAACCGGGCCAACCGCACCGGCACAGCCCCTCTGCGCACCTCCACCCGCGCCCCCGGCGGCAACTCGACCGTCCGCCGCCCGTCGCACCACAGAACCCCTGACGGGACGTGCGGCAGCACCTCCACCGCGAGCACGGAGTCCGGCGAGGTCACCAACGGCTTCGCGAACAGCGCATGCGCACTGATCGGCACCATCAGCAGCGCCTCCACCTCCGGCCACACCACCGGCCCGCCCGCGGAGAACGCGTACGCGGTGGACCCGGTCGGCGTCGACAGGACGACCCCGTCGCACCCGAACCCCGTCACCGGCCGTCCGTCGATCTCCAGCACGACTTCCAGCAGCTTCTCCGCGCCGGCCTTCTGCACGGCCGCCTCGTTCAGCGCCCAGTCGGTGTGCACGATGTCCCCGTTGCGGTGCACCACGACATCGACGGTCATGCGCTCCTCGACCTCGTACGACCGCGCCACCACCCGGTCGACCACCCGATCGAGGTCGTCGCGTTCGGCCTCCGCGAGGAACCCCACCCGTCCGAGGTTGACGCCGAGCATCGGCACCCCGGACGCGCGGGCGAACTCCGCCCCCCGCAGCAGCGTGCCGTCACCGCCGAGCACGATCAGCAGCTCACACCCGTCGAGGCACTGCGGAGTCGCCTCCTTGACGAGCTGCACCTCGTCCGGGAGCGGCAGGTCGCGCGCCTCCTCCTCCAGCACCCGCACCCCGATGCCATGCCGCAGCAGGCCCTTGACGACGAGTTCCGCGCTGCGGATCGCCGCGGGCCGCCCGGTGTGGGCGAGCAGGAAAACAGTACGCGCCAGGTTCTGTGTCAACGCGGCCCCTCCGCCACTGCACGGTCGACGTCGGCCGGGTCCACCTGAGGTGCGCCCGCCCGCAGCCAGAGAAAGTACTCGACGTTCCCCGAGGGCCCGGGCAGCGGACTCGCGGTGACGCCCCGCACCCCGAGCCCCAGCTCCCAGGCCTTCTCGGCCACTCCCCGCACGGCCTCCGCCCGCAGCAGCGGACTCCGTACGACACCCCCGCTGCCCAGCCGCTCCTTGCCCACCTCGAACTGCGGCTTGACCATCATCACCAGATCGGCGTCCGGCTTCACGCACCGCTTCAGGGCGGGCAGCACCAGCCCGAGCGGAATGAAGGACAGATCGCCCACGACAAGATCCACAGGTTCCCCATCGATCGCCTCGAGCGTCAACTCGCGTACGTTCGTACGGTCCTTGACGGTGACGCGTTCATCGTTCTGGAGAGACCAGGCGAGCTGTCCGTACCCGACGTCCACGGCCACGACGTGCGCGGCACCGGCGCGCAGCAGGACGTCGGTGAAGCCGCCGGTGGAGGCACCGGCGTCCAGTGCCCGCCGGCCCTCGACCACGAGCCCCTGCGGAAGGAAGACCTCGAGCGCGCCGGCGAGCTTGTGCCCGCCGCGGGAGACGTAGTCCGGGTCGCCGTCGTCGGCCTGCACGACGATCGCGGCCGCGGTCTCGACCTGCGTGGCCGGCTTGGTCGCCACGGTCTTGCCGACGGTGACCCGCCCGGCGGCGATCAGCTGGCTGGCGTGCTCGCGCGAGCGGGCGAGCTTCCGGCGGACCAGCTCCGCGTCCAGACGGCGGCGTGCGACTCCTGCCACGTTCGGTTCAGCTCCTGTGTGGTGACGCCGGTGAGGGCGCCTGTGCGTGCGAAGGAGGGGGCACCGGAGGTCCCGGGCGGGCGTCGAGCGCGGTGAGCGCGTCACGCAGCCCCCGGTGTACATCCTCGTACACCTCGATGTGGCCGTCGGTGGCGAGGTGGTCGGCGTCACCCAGCCGCTCCAGCTGGGCGTCGACCTCGGCGTTGCCGGTGGGGGTGCGCGGGATGTTCAGGGGGGCGGGCGCCGCGGGGTCGTACGCCTGGAGTGCCTCCACCGCCTCCTGCACCGAATCCTGCGGGATCTCCGTCTCCGGAACCGAGTCGCTCATGCCCAGACGCTACCGCGAACCGCTGGGGTACGGTCGTGGGCGATGGCCACGATCGAGGAGTGCCGCGCCGCACTGGGAAAGCTTTCGGACAACATGCAGGGCGCCGAGGGCGACGTCCGGGCGGCCGCCGCCCTGGACCGCTCGGTGAGCTGTCACATCACCGACCTGGACGTCACTTTCGCCGGCCGGATGACCGGCGGGCGGATCGAGGTGGACGAGACCCACCCGGGCCCGCCGCGCGAGAGAGCGCAGATCAGGCTCGCCATGGCCGGGGACGACCTGGTGGCCCTGGTGGACGGCCGGCTGAACTTCGCGACCGCCTGGGGCAAGGGCCGGGTGCGGCTGGAGGCGAGCCTGCTGGATCTGTTCCGGCTCAGGAAGCTGCTGTGAGCCGCGCCTTCCTCGCCGCGGGCACCACCAGCGGGGTCCCGGTCTCCGGGTCGTCGATCACCTGACACCGCAGCCCGAACACCCGCTCCACCAGCTCGGCCGTGACGATGTCGCCGGGGGCGCCCTCGGCGATCACCTCGCCGCCGCGCAGGGCGATGAGGTGGGTGGCGTACCGGGCCGCGTGGTTGAGGTCGTGCAGGACGGCGACCAGGGTGCGGCCCTGGGTCTCGTGCAGCTCTGCGCACAGGTCGAGGACGTCGATCTGGTGCTGGATGTCCAGGTAGGTGGTCGGTTCGTCCAGGAGCAGCAGGGGCGTCTCCTGGGCCAGCGCCATGGCGATCCACACCCGCTGCCGCTGCCCGCCGGACAGCTCGTCGACATAACGGTCGGCGAGTTCGGCGACCCCCGTCTGCCGCATGGACTCACGCACGACCCGCTCGTCCTCGGCCGACCACTGGCGCAGCAGGCCCTGGTGCGGGTAGCGGCCCCGGCCGACGAGGTCGGCGACCGTGATGCCGTCGGGCGCGATGGACGACTGCGGCAGCAGACCGAGGGTCCGCGCGACTTTCTTGGCGGGCATCGACTGGATGACCTGCCCGTCCAGCAGCACCCGGCCCTGGCTGGGCCTGAGCATCCGCGACAGCGCCCGCAGCAGTGTCGACTTGCCGCACGCGTTCGGGCCGACGATCACCGTGAAGGAGTTGTCGGGGATCTCCACGGACAGCTCTTCGGCGATGACCCGCTGGTCGTAGCCGAGGGTGACGTTCTGCGCGGACAGGCGGTTCACGGTGCTCCTTGTCGTGTGGGTGTCGGTGCCGCTCATATCCGGCCCGCCCTGCGCTCGGTGACCAGCAGCCAGAGCAGATAGGCGCCGCCGAGGACGCCGGTGACCACGCCGACGGGCAGCTGGTCGGCGCCGAAGGCGCGCTGGGAGGCCCAGTCGGCGGCGACCAGCAGGGCGGCGCCCATGCAGAGGGACGGCACCAGGTTCGGGCCCGGCGAGCGGGTCAGGCGCCGGGCCAGCTGGGGCGCGGTCAGGGCGACGAAGCTGACGGGCCCGGCGGCCGCGGTGGCGGCGGCGGTGAGCAGCACGGCGGAGACCATCAGCACCAGCCGGACGCGCTGCACGCGCACCCCGAGGGCGCCCGCCACGTCGTCGCCCATCTCCATCATCCTGAGGGCCCGCGCGTTGACGAGCACCAGCGGCACGAGGACGGCGCACAGGGCGAGCAGCGGCCAGACCTGGTCCCAGTCCCGGCCGTTCAGCGAGCCGGTCATCCACACGACCGCGCGGGCCGCGTCGACCAGGTCGGCCTTGGTGAGCAGATAGCCGTTGACCGCGGTGGCGATCGCGGAGACACCGATGCCGACCAGGACGAGCCGGTATCCGTGCACGCCCTGCTTCCAGGCGAGCAGGTAGATGGCGAGTCCGGTCACCAGGCCGCCGATCAGCGCGCCGACGGTGACCTGGGTGGTGCCGCCGGACAGCAGCACGATGACGACCAGCGCGCCGGCCGTCGAGCCCTGGGAGAGGCCGAGCACGTCGGGGCTGCCGAGCGGGTTGCGGGAGACGGACTGGAACAGCGCGCCGCCGAGCCCCAGCGAGGCCCCGACCAGCAGGCCGACCAGCACCCGCGGCAGCCGCAGCTCGCGCACGATGAAGTCCTGGTAGGCGTTGCCGTTCCCGGCGAGGGTCCGCAGCACGTCGGCCGCCGGGATCTTCGCGTCGCCGGTGCCGATCAGGGCGACGCCGGCGGCACAGGCGGCGGCCAGCAGCAGGACGGTGACGAGCAGGGCGCGCGGGTCCAGGCGCAGGGAGAGCCCGCCGGGAGTGCGTACGGCCCGGTTCCCGGATCGGGTCTTCACAGCTGGGCCGTCCTCCGCCGTCGTACGAGAAGGATGAAGACCGGGCCGCCGATGAGCGCGGTGACGACGCCGACCTGGAGCTCCGAGGGGCGGGCCACGACCCGGCCGACGACGTCGGCGCCGAGCAGCAGCACCGGCGACAGGACCGCGGCGTACGGCAGGATCCAGCGCAGGTCCGGGCCGGTGAAGGAGCGCACGACGTGCGGCACCATCAGACCGACGAACACGATCGGGCCGCAGGCGGCGGTCGCGGCGCCGCACAGCACGGTGGCGGCCAGCATGGCGAGCGCGCGGGTGCGGCCCAGGTTTGCGCCCAGGGCGCGGGCGGTGTCGTCGCCCATCGCGACCGCGTTCAGCGGCCGGGCCAGCGCCAGCGCCAGGACCATGCCGGCCGCGAGGAACGGCAGCACCTGCAGGATGGTCGAGTCGGCGGCCGAGGCCAGCGAACCCACGGTCCAGAAGCGCATCCTGCCGAGCGCCGCGTCGTCCAGGATCATCACGGCCTGGAGATAGCCGTACAGGGCGGCACTGATGGCCGTACCGGCGAGGGCGAGCCGCACCGGGGTGGCGCCCCGGCTGCCGCCGAGGAACCACACCAGCGCGCCGACCGCCGCCGCCCCGAGGAAGGCGAACCACACATAGCCGGTGAGGCTGGTGACGCCGAAGTAGGTGATGGCCGTGACGACTGCGGCCGAGGCACCGGCATTGATCCCGAGCAGTCCGGGGTCGGCCAGCGGATTGCGGGTGAGCGCCTGCAGCACCGCGCCCGCGAGGCCGAGCGCGGCCCCGGCGAGCAGGCCCAGGACCGTGCGCGCGAGCCGCTCGTCCACGACGACGTCGCCGTAGGTCCCCGTGTCGTGGAACAGGCCGTGCCAGACCTGGTCCACTGACAGCGATTTCGCCCCGATCGCGATGCTCGCCAGGGCGACGAGCACCAGGATCGCGGTGGAGAGCAGGAGCCCAAGGGCCCTTGCCGCCCGGCGGGTTGGGGGCGCGGGGGCGGTCTCCGCGCGCTGTTCCGGAGGACTGTCGACCAACACGAGGTTAGGTTAGCCTACCCTCGCTACCTATCTCGATCCCCGGGTGCGGATGCGCCCCTCCCCCTGGTCCCTGCTCACAGGCCCAGTCGCGCCAGCGCCTTCCCCCCGTCCAGCTCGCAGGAGCCGTCGCCGCCCGCCGTCCAGGCCGCCGCGCACAGCGCACGCAGCCCGTCCAGCGGCTCCCCGTCGCCCTCCAGCTCCAAACGGTCCGCGCCGGCCGTCGCCGTGAACCCGCCGCAGCGGAAGCCCTCACCGGCCGGGGTGACCTCCGGCTGCCCGGTGAGCAGCCCGCGCAGATCGGCGTCCACATACGTCGGCCGGTGCCGCGGCGGCGCCGCGAGCAGCTGGGCACCGTCGGTGACACCGGTGAGCACCAGCAGGGAGTCCACCTCGCCGTTGAACGCGCCCTCGATGTCCGTGTCCAGCCGGTCCCCGACCACCAGCGGCCGCTTCGCGCCGGTCCGGATGATCGTCTCCCGGTGCATCGGCGGCAGCGGCTTGCCCGCCACCTGCGGCTCCTTGCCCGTGGCGATCCGCACGACCTCCACGGCCGCCCCGTTGCCCGGCGCGATGCCCCGCCCGCTGGGAATCGTCAGGTCGGTGTTGGACGCGAACCACGGCACCCCGCGCGCGACGGCGTACGACGCCTCCGCGAACCGCCCCCACGTCAGATCCGGCCCGCCGTACCCCTGCGCGACCGCCGCCGGATCGTCGTCCGCCGACTCCACCGGCACGAGCCCCCGCTCGCGCAGCGCCACCCGCAGCCCCTCGCCGCCGATCACCAGCACCCGCGCCCCGGCCGGCACCTGCTCGCTGATCAGGCGCGCGACCGCCTGCGCGGAGGTGATGACGTCATCGGCGCCCGTCGGTATCCCCAGCTCCGTCAGATGCTCGGCCACCGCGTCCGGGGTCCGCAGCGCGTTGTTGGTGACGTACGCCAGATGCAGCCCGCCGGAGCGCGCCACCGCCAGCGAGTCGACCGCGTGCGCGATCGCGCTCCCGCCCGCGTACACCACCCCGTCCAGATCGAGCAGCGCCGTGTCGTACGCCTCGCTCAGGGGCTGCCCACTGGCCTCGGGCCTCGTCCTGACCGCCTGGCTCATTCCACATCGCTCCTCGTTCGACCGTCTTTCCCCCGATCATCCCGCACGCCACTGACACACGTACGATGCCGGGATGAACACTGCAGGTCACTCGGAAGCAACGGCGCGCCGGGGCCTGGAACTCACCCCGTTCCGCGGCCTTCGCTACGACCCCGACCGGGTCGGCAGCCTCGCCTCCGTCACCTCACCGCCGTACGACGTCGTCGTACGTCCCGACGGGGTGCACCACCTCCAGTCCGCCGACCCCTACAACATCGTCCGGCTGATCCTGCCCCAGGCCGGCACCCCGAGCGCCCGCACCGAGCAGGCGGCCGACACGCTGCGCCGCTGGCTTGAGGAGGGCATCCTCACCGCGGACCCGGAGCCCGGCCTGTACGTGTACGAGCAGCGGGACGGCGGCGGCATGCTCCAGCGCGGTGTCATCGGCGCGCTGCGGGTCTCGG
Organism: Streptomyces puniciscabiei; assembly: GCF_006715785.1. Lineage (NCBI taxonomy): Bacteria > Bacillati > Actinomycetota > Actinomycetes > Kitasatosporales > Streptomycetaceae > Streptomyces > Streptomyces puniciscabiei. The sequence continues at coordinate 5,603,231 of NZ_VFNX01000001.1, read as the reverse complement.
AACCGGCGGAGGGCGTGGTGCTGCCGCACGAGGACGTCATGCCGCCCGTGGTCGCCGACCGCGCGGCTCTGATGCGGGCCACGCGCGCGAACCTGGAACCGCTGCTGCTGACCTACCGGGGCGACGGCACGGCCGCCGAGGTCGTCGAGCGCACGGCGGAGAAACCCCCGCTGCTCGACACGACCACCGAGGACGGCTTCCACCACCGCCTCTGGTCCGTCACCGACCCCGCCGACCTCGCCCGCATCCGGTCCGACCTCGCCCACCAGCAGGCCCTGATCGCCGACGGCCACCACCGCTGGGCCACCTACCTGCGGCTGCGCGCCGAGCACCCCTCCCCCAGCCCCTGGGACCACGGCCTGGTCCTGCTCGTCGACACCGCCCGCTACCCCTTGCGCGTGCGCGCCATCCACCGCCTGCTGCACGGCCTGCCGGTCGCGGACGCGCTCGCGGCGGTGCAGGGCCTGTTCCGGGTACGACGCCTGGACGCGCCGCTCACCGAGGCGCTGGAGGCGCTGGCGGACGCGTCCTGCGCGGGCAACGCCTTCCTGCTGGCCGGCGACGGCGCCTTCCACCTCCTCGACCACCCCGACCCCGGTCTGCTGGCCCGGACGATCCCGGCCGACCGCCCGGCGGCCTGGCGCTCCCTCGACGCCACGGTCCTGCACGCCACGCTCCTCGACCACGTCTGGCACATCCCGGAGGACTCCCCGGCCCACATCGCCTACATCCACGACACGGCCGCGACCGTCGCCAAGGCGCAGCGCGACGGCGGTACGGCCGTCCTGATGCACCCGGTCCGCGAGGAGGTCGTACGCGACCTGGCCCGCCAGGGCGTGACGATGCCCCGCAAGTCGACGTCGTTCGGCCCGAAACCGGCATCGGGGCTGGTACTGCGGGCGCTGGACATCTGAGCGCCCGGAACGCGAAAGGGGGCAGGTTCCACCGGGAACCTGCCCCCCTTTTTTTCAGCGACTGCCGTCAGTCCTCGTCGCCGTCTTCCTGCGACGGCTTCTCCGGCTCGTCCTCGCTCTCGTCGAGGGCGTCGACGAACTCCACGCCGTCCAGCTCGGCGAGCCGGTCGGAGGCGTCCGTGCTGCCGTCCCGGTCGGCCTCCACGGCCTTCGCGAACCACTCCCGCGCCTCGCTCTCCCGGCCGGCGGCCAGCAGGGCGTCGGCGTAGGCGTACCGCAGGCGCGCGGTCCACGGCTGCACCGCGTTGGAGGCGAGTTCCGGGCTCTGCAGGGTCACGATGGCCGCGTCCAGCTGACCCATGTCACGCCGGGCACCGGCCGCGACGAGCCGCATCTCGACCTGACCGGCCTTGTCCAGCTTGTGCACCTCCGGGGCACCGGCCATGTCCAGCGCCTTCTCCGGCCGCCCGAGCCCGCGCTCGCAGTCGGCCATCACCGGCCACAGATCCACGGTGCCGGTCATCCGCCGCGCGGCCCGGAACTCGGCGAGCGCCTCGCTGTACTTCTGGTTGGCGTACGCCGCGAACCCGGCCGCCTCGCGCACGGCGGCCACGCGGGACGCCAGACGCAGCGCCACCTTAGAGTAGGCGTAGGCGCCCTCGGGGTCCTCGTCGATGAGCCGGGCCACCATCACCAGGTTCTTGGCGACGTCGTCCGCGAGCGTCTTGGGCAGGCTCTGGAGCTCCTGCCGCACGTCCTTGTCGATCTCGTCGCCGGTGACGTCCTCCGGGATCGGCAGGCGCTTGATCGGCTCGCGGTCCCTGTCACGGTCACGGTCGCGCTCGTCGCGGAACCGGCCACCGCCCCGGCGGTCGTCACGCCTGTCATCACGACGGTCGTCACGCCCCCGGAACCCACCGGGTCGCCCGCCACGGTCGTCCCGACGGGGCCCACGGGCACCTCGGTCGTCCCGGCCGCGGAACCCACCGCGCTCGCCCCGGCTGTCGTCCCGCCTGTCGTCACGACGGAAGCCACCACGGTCGCCACCGCGGTCGCCGCGGTGTTCCTCGCGCCGGCCGGCGTAACCGCCACGGTCGTCGTCACGGCGGTAGGAGGGGCGGTCGCCGCCTCGGTCGTCGCGGCGGTAGCCGCGGTCGTCACGGCGGTCGTCCCTGCGCGGGCCACGGTCACGGTCGTCCCGCTGGAACGCCGGACGCGAACCCCGGTCACCCTCACGACGATCGTCCCTACGGCCATAACCGCCACGATCGTCACGACGGAACCCACCCCGGTCATCACGACGCTCATCACGCCGGTCATCACGGCGATCGTCACGCCTGTCGTCACGACGGTCATCACGCCTGTCGTCACGACGGAAGCCACCACGGTCGCCACGGTGGTCCTCGCGCCGACCGGCGTAACCGCCACGGTCGTCGTCACGGCGGTAGGAGGGGCGGTCGCCGCCCCGGTCGTCGCGGCGGTAGCCGCGGTCGTCACGGCGGTCGTCCCTGCGCGGGCCACGGTCACGGTCGTCCCGCTGGAACGCCGGACGCGAACCCCGGTCACCCTCACGACGATCGTCCCTACGGCCATAACCGCCACGATCGTCACGACGGAACCCACCCCGGTCATCACGACGCTCATCACGCCGGTCATCACGGCGATCGTCACGCCTGTCGTCACGACGGTCATCACGCCTGTCGTCACGACGGAAGCCACCACGGTCGCCACGGTGGTCCTCGCGCCGACCGGCGTAACCGCCACGGTCGTTGTCGCGGCGGTAGCCGCCACGGTCGCCTCGGTAGCCGCCGCGGTCACCACGGTCACCACTGTCCCGTCGCCGCTGGTCGCGCTCCGGTCGCTCGTCGGGAGAGTTGGTGGACATGGTGACTCCTGTCTTCGGTACCGCAAGCATTGTAAAAACGAAAGGACCCCTGGTCCCAGCTGAACGCTGGTGACCAGGGGTCCTCCAAAGATTGTTCGGCGGCGTCCTACTCTCCCACAGGGTCCCCCCTGCAGTACCATCGGCGCTGTGAGGCTTAGCTTCCGGGTTCGGAATGTAACCGGGCGTTTCCCTCACGCTATGACCACCGAAACCCTAATGGTTTCGAGCGAACAAGCACACTCTGTAGTTATGCGTTCTACTCAAAGCCGGCAACGGTCGTTGCCTCAGAACTAACACAGTGGACGCGAGCAACTGAGGACAAGCCCTCGGCCTATTAGTACCGGTCACCTCCACCAGTTACCTGGCTTCCAGATCCGGCCTATCAACCCAGTCGTCTACTGGGAGCCTTACCCCATCAAGTGGGTGGGAGTCCTCATCTCGAAGCAGGCTTCCCGCTTAGATGCTTTCAGCGGTTATCCCTCCCGAACGTAGCCAACCAGCCATGCCCTTGGCAGAACAACTGGCACACCAGAGGTTCGTCCGTCCCGGTCCTCTCGTACTAGGGACAGCCCTTCTCAAGACTCCTACGCGCACAGCGGATAGGGACCGAACTGTCTCACGACGTTCTAAACCCAGCTCGCGTACCGCTTTAATGGGCGAACAGCCCAACCCTTGGGACCGACTCCAGCCCCAGGATGCGACGAGCCGACATCGAGGTGCCAAACCATCCCGTCGATATGGACTCTTGGGGAAGATCAGCCTGTTATCCCCGGGGTACCTTTTATCCGTTGAGCGACGGCGCTTCCACAAGCCACCGCCGGATCACTAGTCCCGACTTTCGTCCCTGCTCGACCCGTCGGTCTCACAGTCAAGCTCCCTTGTGCACTTACACTCAACACCTGATTGCCAACCAGGCTGAGGGAACCTTTGGGCGCCTCCGTTACCCTTTAGGAGGCAACCGCCCCAGTTAAACTACCCATCAGACACTGTCCCTGATCCGGATCACGGACCCAGGTTAGACATCCAGCACGACCAGACTGGTATTTCAACGACGACTCCACACACACTGGCGTGCATGCTTCACAGTCTCCCAGCTATCCTACACAAGCCGAACCGAACACCAATATCAAACTGTAGTAAAGGTCCCGGGGTCTTTCCGTCCTGCTGCGCGAAACGAGCATCTTTACTCGTAGTGCAATTTCACCGGGCCTATGGTTGAGACAGTCGAGAAGTCGTTACGCCATTCGTGCAGGTCGGAACTTACCCGACAAGGAATTTCGCTACCTTAGGATGGTTATAGTTACCACCGCCGTTTACTGGCGCTTAAGTTCTCAGCTTCGCCCCACCGAAATGGAGCTAACCGGTCCCCTTAACGTTCCAGCACCGGGCAGGCGTCAGTCCGTATACATCGCCTTACGGCTTCGCACGGACCTGTGTTTTTAGTAAACAGTCGCTTCTCGCTGGTCTCTGCGGCCACCCCCAGCTCAGAGCGCGAAGCTCATCACCAGGACTGGCCCCCCTTCTCCCGAAGTTACGGGGGCATTTTGCCGAGTTCCTTAACCATAGTTCACCCGAACGCCTCGGTATTCTCTACCTGACCACCTGAGTCGGTTTAGGGTACGGGCCGCCATGAAACTCGCTAGAGGCTTTTCTCGACAGCATAGGATCATCCACTTCACCACAATCGGCTCGGCATCAGGTCTCAGACACATGCAGGGCGGATTTGCCTACCCTGCGTCCTACACCCTTACCCCGGGACAACCACCGCCCGGGATGGACTACCTTCCTGCGTCACCCCATCACTCACCTACTAACCGCTTGGTTCGGCGGCTCCACCACTCCCCTTTGCCCGAAGGCTCCGGGGCGGCTTCACGGCCTTAGCATCACGATGCTCGATGTTTGACGCTTCACAGCGGGTACCGGAATATCAACCGGTTATCCATCGACTACGCCTGTCGGCCTCGCCTTAGGTCCCGACTTACCCTGGGCAGATCAGCTTGACCCAGGAACCCTTAGTCAATCGGCGCACACGTTTCTCACGTGTGAATCGCTACTCATGCCTGCATTCTCACTCGTCAACCGTCCACGACTACCTTCCAGTGCCGCTTCACCCGGCAGACGACGCTCCCCTACCCATCACAGCACCCGTTGGGGCTAAAGCTGCAATGACACGACTTCGGCGGTACGCTTGAGCCCCGCTACATTGTCGGCGCGGAATCACTAGACCAGTGAGCTATTACGCACTCTTTCAAGGGTGGCTGCTTCTAAGCCAACCTCCTGGTTGTCTGTGCGACTCCACATCCTTTCCCACTTAGCGTACGCTTAGGGGCCTTAGTCGATGCTCTGGGCTGTTTCCCTCTCGACCATGGAGCTTATCCCCCACAGTCTCACTGCCGCGCTCTCACTTACCGGCATTCGGAGTTTGGCTAAGGTCAGTAACCCGGTAGGGCCCATCGCCTATCCAGTGCTCTACCTCCGGCAAGAAACACACGACGCTGCACCTAAATGCATTTCGGGGAGAACCAGCTATCACGGAGTTTGATTGGCCTTTCACCCCTAACCACAGGTCATCCCCCAGGTTTTCAACCCTGGTGGGTTCGGTCCTCCACGAAGTCTTACCTCCGCTTCAACCTGCCCATGGCTAGATCACTCCGCTTCGGGTCTTGAGCGTGCTACTACAGCGCCCTATTCGGACTCGCTTTCGCTACGGCTTCCCCACCCGGGTTAACCTCGCAACACACCGCAAACTCGCAGGCTCATTCTTCAAAAGGCACGCAGTCACGAGATGCAGCAAGCTGCATCCGACGCTCCCACGGCTTGTAGGCACACGGTTTCAGGTACTATTTCACTCCCCTCCCGGGGTACTTTTCACCATTCCCTCACGGTACTATCCGCTATCGGTCACCAGGGAATATTTAGGCTTAGCGGGTGGTCCCGCCAGATTCACACGGGATTTCTCGGGCCCCGTGCTACTTGGGTGTCTCTCAAGCAAGCCGCTGACGTTTCGACTACGGGGGTCTTACCCTCTACGCCGGACCTTTCGCATGTCCTTCGCCTACATCAACGGTTTCTGACTCACCGACCAGCCGGCAGACTGATCAAGAGAGATCCCACAACCCCGTATACGCAACCCCTGCCGGGTCTCACACGCATACGGTTTGGCCTCATCCGGTTTCGCTCGCCACTACTCCCGGAATCACGGTTGTTTTCTCTTCCTGCGGGTACTGAGATGTTTCACTTCCCCGCGTTCCCTCCACACTGCCTATGTGTTCAGCAGTGGGTGACAGCCCATGACGACTGCCGGGTTTCCCCATTCGGAAACCCCCGGATCAAAGCCTGGTTGACGACTCCCCGGGGACTATCGCGGCCTCCCACGTCCTTCATCGGTTCCTGGTGCCAAGGCATCCACCGTGCGCCCTTAAAAACTTGGCCACAGATGCTCGCGTCCACTGTGCAGTTCTCAAACAACGACCAGCCACCCATCACCCCACCAGAAGATCCGGTGAGTTCACTGGGGCCGGCGACTGAGGAAAACCATTCCCTCAGACACCCAACAGCGTGCCCGACACCCTCGCCTCTTCTCCGTTCCGTTCCACGCCGAAGCAGTACTAGGAAGAGAAGCCGACCGAGTGTGCCGAGTAGTCAACGTTCCACCCATGAGCTGACCACCGTCGATCGTTCGCCGACGTAGTGGCTCTGGCTGCCTTGCGGCAGCTAGATGCTCCTTAGAAAGGAGGTGATCCAGCCGCACCTTCCGGTACGGCTACCTTGTTACGACTTCGTCCCAATCGCCAGTCCCACCTTCGACAGCTCCCTCCCACAAGGGGTTGGGCCACCGGCTTCGGGTGTTACCGACTTTCGTGACGTGACGGGCGGTGTGTACAAGGCCCGGGAACGTATTCACCGCAGCAATGCTGATCTGCGATTACTAGCGACTCCGACTTCATGGGGTCGAGTTGCAGACCCCAATCCGAACTGAGACCGGCTTTTTGAGATTCGCTCCACCTCACGGTATCGCAGCTCTTTGTACCGGCCATTGTAGCACGTGTGCAGCCCAAGACATAAGGGGCATGATGACTTGACGTCGTCCCCACCTTCCTCCGAGTTGACCCCGGCGGTCTCCCGTGAGTCCCCAGCACCACAAGGGCCTGCTGGCAACACGGGACAAGGGTTGCGCTCGTTGCGGGACTTAACCCAACATCTCACGACACGAGCTGACGACAGCCATGCACCACCTGTACACCGACCACAAGGGGGCACCTGTCTCCAGACGTTTCCGGTGTATGTCAAGCCTTGGTAAGGTTCTTCGCGTTGCGTCGAATTAAGCCACATGCTCCGCCGCTTGTGCGGGCCCCCGTCAATTCCTTTGAGTTTTAGCCTTGCGGCCGTACTCCCCAGGCGGGGAACTTAATGCGTTAGCTGCGGCACCGACGACGTGGAATGTCGCCAACACCTAGTTCCCACCGTTTACGGCGTGGACTACCAGGGTATCTAATCCTGTTCGCTCCCCACGCTTTCGCTCCTCAGCGTCAGTAATGGCCCAGAGATCCGCCTTCGCCACCGGTGTTCCTCCTGATATCTGCGCATTTCACCGCTACACCAGGAATTCCGATCTCCCCTACCACACTCTAGCTAGCCCGTATCGACTGCAGACCCGAGGTTAAGCCTCGGGCTTTCACAATCGACGTGACAAGCCGCCTACGAGCTCTTTACGCCCAATAATTCCGGACAACGCTTGCGCCCTACGTATTACCGCGGCTGCTGGCACGTAGTTAGCCGGCGCTTCTTCTGCAGGTACCGTCACTTGCGCTTCTTCCCTGCTGAAAGAGGTTTACAACCCGAAGGCCGTCATCCCTCACGCGGCGTCGCTGCATCAGGCTTTCGCCCATTGTGCAATATTCCCCACTGCTGCCTCCCGTAGGAGTCTGGGCCGTGTCTCAGTCCCAGTGTGGCCGGTCGCCCTCTCAGGCCGGCTACCCGTCGTCGCCTTGGTGAGCCATTACCTCACCAACAAGCTGATAGGCCGCGGGCTCATCCTTCACCGCCGGAGCTTTCCAAGTTCACAGATGCCTGCGAACCTCGTATCCGGTATTAGACCCCGTTTCCAGGGCTTGTCCCAGAGTGAAGGGCAGATTGCCCACGTGTTACTCACCCGTTCGCCACTAATCCCCACCGAAGTGGTTCATCGTTCGACTTGCATGTGTTAAGCACGCCGCCAGCGTTCGTCCTGAGCCAGGATCAAACTCTCCGTGAATGTTTACCGGTAATCCGGTTGACACCACGAGAGCGGAACCACCGGAGGAATAATCCAGTGGTTCACAGCGTCCTCGCTGTGTTATTTCAAAGGAACCTCGACCATCGGAATGTTCCGACGGACGGGGTATCAACATATCTGGCGTTGACTTTTGGCACGCTGTTGAGTTCTCAAGGAACGGTCGCTTCCTTCGTACTCACCCTCTCGGGCTTTCCTCCGGGCGCTTCCCTTCGGTGTTTCCGACTCTATCAGATCTTTTCTCGATCCGATTCCCTGTCGGCGGGATGTCTTCGGGGTTTTCGGCTTTCACCGTCGGCCCTTTCGACATTCACTACGTTAGCTCATTCTCTCGGCGACTCATAATCGAGTCTCGCGAGTTCGAATTCGGGCGCGCGGGCGCGCCCGAAACGACCCCGCTGAGGGGTTGTAGCTAGTAGTGGGTTGGCCGCTCCGGCTGCAGGCGATCGCCGTACCCGGTTCAGCGGCTCGGGATACGTTACGCACCTTTGGCAAGCGCGTCAACTTCGGCGCCGCCGCGGCACGTGTGCCCGATAGGGGCTCACCGTCGGGTCGCCCTTCACCCAGTAGCGCCAGGGGTGGATGTCGCCATTCCCGCCTTCGCCGGCGACTCCGGTGCGGGGGCCGCTTCGTACCTGGTCAGCGGCTACCGGCGTACCGCTGAGCATCCTCAGCGGGGTCTCGCCGGAGGCGCACGCGTCCGTGCCGTCCAGGGCCCGGTCGACTTCCAGGGCCGTCGCCAGGCGGGCCGGACCCTTGGCCAGTTCCATGTCGTTCCGGGCCGAAAGTCGCCGTTTGCGGGCGAGTTCGGTGCCCTCGACCACCTCGCCGGCCCGGAGCAGCACGGCGCTCGCCCGGCCCTCGGGGCCGCAGACGAGGTTCATGCAGTGCCACATGCCGTAGGTGAAGTAGACGTACACGTGTCCGGGCGGACCGAACATCACCGCGTTGCGGGCGGTGGGACCACGGTAGGCGTGTGAGCCGGGGTCGTTCGGGCCGTCGTACGCCTCGACCTCCGTGAGGCGGACGGCGATCGGGCCGTCGGGGGTCGTACGCACCAGGATGCGGCCGAGGAGGTCCGGCGCCACCTCCAGGACCGGGCGGTCGAAGAACTCTCTGGGCAGTGGCGTACGGTCCGGGGGCGCGATCATGCCCTCCGAGGGTAATGCAGACGGGACGGTGCGTCGGCGGAACCGGTCGGGGTGCGGATCGCGTTTGTAGGGGTCGAGGGTCGTTCGTAAAGGGAGAGTCAATGGCGTTCAAGAAGCTGCTCGCGAGCCTCGGGGCCGGCGGGGCCTCGGTCGAGACGGTGCTGACCGAGGTCAATGTCGTGCCGGGCGGTGTCGTCCAGGGTGAGGTGCGGATCCAGGGCGGGTCGGTGAACCAGGACATCGAGGGGCTGTCGGTCGGCCTCCAGGCCAAGGTCGAGGTGGAGCGGGACGACCAGGAGTACAAGCAGGACATCGAGTTCACCAAGGTGCGTCTCGGTGGTGCCTTCGAGCTGCAGGCCGGTGCGGTGCACGCGGTGCCGTTCGGTCTTGAGATCCCCTGGGAGACACCGGTCACGATGATCGACGGCCAGGCGCTGCGCGGGATGCACATCGGGGTGACGACCGAGCTGGCGATCGCGCGGGCCATCGACTCCACCGACCTCGATCCGATCAACGTGCATCCGCTGCCGGCGCAGAGGGCCATCCTGGACGCCTTCATCCAGCTGGGCTTCCGCTTCAAGAACGCGGACATGGAGCGCGGTCACATCCGGGGGACGCGGCAGAGGCTGCCGTTCTACCAGGAGATCGAGTTCCACCCGCCGTCGCAGTACCGGGGCCTGAACCAGGTCGAGCTGAGCTTCGTGGCCGACGAGCACGCGATGGACGTCGTACTGGAGATGGACAAGAAGCCGGGTCTGTTCAGCGAGGGTTCGGACACCTACCGGTCCTTCCAGGTGGGTCTGAACGACTGGCAGGGGACCGACTGGGCGGCTTATCTGAACCAGTGGCTGTCCGAGGTCGGCAGCAAGCGCAACTGGTTCTAGGCTCGGGACCTGCTGGTTCCAGATCATCGATCAGGAGGTACCGAGGTGACCGAGCTCAAGCGGCGGCCGCTCCCCCACGACTTCCATCCGCCGGTGCCGTCGTTCACGGTGACGAGCGACGATGTCGCGGAGGGCGCGACGCTGAAGAGCGCTCAGATCCATGCGGAGGGGAACACCTCGCCGCATCTGCGGTGGGAGGGCTTCCCGCCGGAGACCAAGAGCTTCGCCGTGACCTGCTACGACCCCGACGCGCCGACCGGCAGCGGGTTCTGGCACTGGGTCCTGTTCGACATCCCGGCCTCCGTGACGGAGCTGCCGGCGGGTGCGGGCAGCGGCAAGTTCGAGGGCCTGCCCGAGGGCGCGGTGCATGTGCGCAACGACTACGGGACGAAGGACTTCGGTGGTGCCGCGCCGCCGCCCGGGGACGGGCCGCACCGGTACGTCTTCACGGTGTACGCGGTCGACCAGGAGAAGCTCGGTCCGGATGCCGATGTCTCGCCGGCCGTCGTCGGTTTCAACCTGCGGTTCCACACGATCGCGCGTGCCCAGCTCATCGGTGAGTACGAGAACCCCGCGCAGGGCTGAGAGCGCTGCCGTAACTCAGCCGAGCGTTCATTGAACGTTTGCCCGCCTCCGGTCTTGGAAGTGATCGGAGGCGGGCATTTTTTATTGCGTTGTCCATCTCGGCGCGCCCGTCCAGAGTTGATCCAAGCCCGCCGGGGGGTGGGCAGGTGCACACGGGAGGTGGGCTGGATGCGGGACACGCTGGTGCTGAACGCGAGCTTCGAGCCGCTGTCGACGGTGACGCTGAATCGAGCCGTCGTTCTGGTGCTCCAGGACAAGGCCGTCGTCGAGCAGGCCCATCCCGAACTGCGGATGCGCGGCGCCGATGTGGACATACCCGCGCCCCGGGTGATCAGGCTGTGCAGGTACGTACGGGTGCCGTTCCGAAGACAGGCTCCGTGGTCGAGGCGGGGGGTGCTGGTCCGGGACCGGCACCGGTGCGCGTACTGCGGGCGCAGGGCGACGACCGTGGACCATGTGGTGCCGCGGGCGCAGGGTGGGCAGGACACGTGGCTGAACACCGTGGCCGCGTGTGCGGAGGACAATCACCGGAAGGCCGACCGGACTCCGGAGGAGGCCGGGATGACCTTGCTGCGGGAGCCTTTTGAGCCGACGCCGGCGGATGCGATGCTCTTGGCTCTGGGGCACGAGGACTTCGAGGCGTTGCCGGCATGGCTGGGGCAGAGCGCCGCATAGGCTGTGCGAAAGGGGCTCACCTTCCTGGGGAAGGTGGGCCCCTTTGACGTACGAGGCACTTCAGTCGATGCTCGGCTTCTCGCGGCGTTCGGTGCCCGGGCCGTTGTTCTGGGCGGGGACGTTGGCTCCGCCGTTGCCCTGGCCTCCGCCGCCGAGGGGGCCGAAGTTGCCCATGGCGCCGGAGAGGCCCTTGAGGGCGTCGCCGATTTCGCTGGGGACGATCCAGAGCTTGTTGGCGTCGCCCTCGGCGATCTTCGGGAGCATCTGCAGGTACTGGTAGGACAGGAGCTTCTGGTCGGGGTCGCCGGCGTGGATGGCCTCGAAGACCGTACGGACCGCCTGGGCCTCGCCCTCGGCGCGCAGGGCGGCGGCCTTGGCCTCACCTTCCGCGCGCAGGATCTGGGACTGCTTCTCGCCCTCGGCGGTGAGGATGGCGGCCTGGCGCGTACCTTCGGCGGTGAGGATCGCGGCGCGCTTGTCACGGTCGGCGCGCATCTGCTTCTCCATCGAGTCCTGGATGGAGGTGGGCGGTTCGATCGCCTTCAGCTCGACTCGGTTGACTCGGATGCCCCATTTGCCCGTTGCCTCGTCGAGGACGCCGCGCAGGGCGGCGTTGATCTCCTCGCGGGAGGTCAGGGTGCGTTCGAGGTCCATGCCGCCGATGATGTTGCGGAGCGTGGTGACGGTGAGCTGCTCGATGGCCTGGATGTAGCTGGCGACCTCGTAGGTGGCCGCACGGGCGTCCGTGACCTGGTAGTAGATGACCGTGTCGATGTTGACCACCAGGTTGTCCTGGGTGATCACCGGCTGCGGCGGGAACGGTACGACCTGTTCGCGCAGGTCGATGCGGTTGCGGATGGTGTCGATGAACGGGACCACGATGTTCAGGCCCGCGTTCAGGGTGCGTGTGTAGCGGCCGAAGCGCTCGACGATGGCGGCGCTGGCCTGTGGGATGACCTGGATGGTCTTGATCAGGGCGATGAAGACCAACACCACCAGAATGACCAGGACGATGATGACCGGTTCCATCGTGTTCCCCGTACCCCTCTCCGCCTCGGCGCCTTCGGCAGATCTCGTGGTTGCAGAAGATCTTGCTGGTCGAGTCTGACAGACCGTCGCCCAACTCGTGGGCCGGATGCCTCAGATGAAGGAGGCCCGATGCCTCAGATGACGATGGCGGTGGCCCCTTCGATGTCCACGACGTCCACCTCCTGGCCCACCTCGTAGGCGCGTCCGGTGTCGAGGGCGCGGGCCGACCAGATCTCTCCGGCCAGCTTGATGCGGCCGCCGGAGCCGTCGACGCGCTCCAGGACGACGGCCTGTTTGCCCTTCAAGGCGTCGATTCCGGTGGCGAGTTGGGGGCGTTGTCTGCCGTGCCGGGCCGCGATGGGGCGGACGACGGCGATGAGCGCGACGGAGACGACGACGAACGCGAGGACCTGGATCACGCCGTCGAAGCCGAGGGCGGCGACCACGGCGGCCGCGACGGCTCCCACCGCGAGCATGCCGAACTCCGGCATGGCGGTGACCACGAGCGGGATTCCGAGCGCCGCCGCGCCGACGAGCCACCACACCCATGCGTCGATGTCGTTCACACGGTCATGTTAGGGCCGGGGTCGGGCGGCGGACAGGGCGCGAAAGGGAGTGCGGCCGGGCTCGGGACCGCCTCGGGCGAAGGATCAGGACAGGGGCAGGCCCTGGGCCGTCCAGCGGTCGCCGACCTGCTCGACGACGAGCGGGAGGCCGAAGCAGAGGGAGAGGTTGCGGGAGGTCAGTTCCAGCTCGATCGGGCCGGCGGCGAGGACCTTGCCCTGGCGGATCATCAGGACGTGGGTGAAGCCGGGGGCGATCTCCTCGACGTGGTGCGTCACCATGATCATCGAGGGGGCGATGGGGTCGCGCGCGAGCCGGCCGAGGCGGCGGACCAGGTCCTCGCGGCCACCGAGGTCGAGGCCGGCGGCGGGCTCGTCGAGCAGGAGCAGCTCGGGGTCGGTCATCAGGGCGCGGGCGATGAGGGTGCGCTTGCGCTCGCCCTCGGAGAGGGTGCCGAAGCGGCGGTCGAGGTAGTCGCTCATGCCGAGGCGGTCGAGGAAGGCGCGGGCTCGCTGCTCGTCGACCTCGTCGTACTCCTCCTGCCAGTGGGCGGTCATGCCGTAGGCGGCCGTGAGGACCGTCTCCAGGACCGTCTGGCGCTTCGGGAGCTTCTCGGCCATGGCGATGCCGGCCACGCCGATGCGGGGGCGCAGCTCGAAGACGTCGACCTTGCCGAGGGTGTCGCCGAGGATGGTGGCGGTGCCCTTGCTGGGGAAGAGGTAGCTGGAGGCGACGTTCAGGAGGGTGGTCTTGCCGGCGCCGTTGGGGCCGAGGATGACCCAGCGCTCGCCCTCCTTCACCGACCAGGAGACCTGGTCCACCAGAGCCCGGCCCTCGCGGACCACGGATACGTCCTGAAGCTCCAGAACATCGCTCATGAGCGCGTTGTCTCCCCTTGCAGTGTGGCCGGTCTCGGCTGTCGCGTACGCCTGTGGCTCGGTCCGCCGCGCCTGTGGGCGCAGCCCTTATGAAATCTACGCCACGAGTGCCCCGCTCCATTCCATCGGTCCGGTCCTTAGGGTGGGGGCATGCTCACGGAACCGCGTTCAGGACGCCTCGCCGCTTGGGGAAATGCCCTTTTGGCCGGACTTGTCTCTCCGGATGACGCCGCGCTCGCCATCGTGGGCGAGGACACCGTGCACCGGGTGGAGGGGCTGCCCGGGGAGTCCGCGCAGGTCGGGCTCACGCTCGCGCTGGGGCGGCTGCGGACGCTGGGGGCGACCGGGCTGCGGGTCGCGCTGCCGACGCCGGGGCATCCGCTGGGGCTGAGCGGTCCGCCCGAGTTCAATGCGCGGGCGCTGGAGGCCGAGGAGGCGGTGGTCTGCTACGGCGCCGCGTTCGGGCTGGTGCCTCAGGTGTACGAGGCCGGGCCCGAGGGTGATGTACATGCCGAGGTCGTCTGGCAGGTACTGCCGGTGCGGGAGGCGCCGCCCGCCGATGTGCCCTCGCTGGGCGAGGCCGAGCGGGAGCTCGCGGAGGCGCTGCGCGAGGCGACCGAGGTGCTGTCGAAGCTGGACGTCGCCGGGTCGGGTCCGGTGGCGGAGGCGGCGATCGACGCGTACCGGGCGCGGGCCGAGCGGGGGCGGGAGGTGCTGGCGCCCGGGTATCCGTCGCGTGCGGTGCGGGTGCTGGAACTGGCGCAGCGGGTCGCGCTGCTGGTGTCGCTGGCGTACGGCAACGGGCACGGAGGTGCGGTCAGCTCCTCGGAGATGGCCGCACGGGCGGAGGCGCTGCGGCCCGTGGAGCGCACGGCCCGGCGGGCGCAGGTGGCGGCGTACAACTCCATCGTGGAGGAGCGGGAGCGCGGAGCCCGGTAGCCGGTGTGCCGGGACGACCGCGGTCGTACGGCAACGTGACCGGGCCCTGTCGTCGAACCCCGCCCGTCCGCCCGGAGGGCGGGCCCTGCGGCGTCCGGTGCGAGTGGGGGCACTTCCCCCGCCCTTGAGGCAGTGGGGGAGCGTGCATGGCGTCGCGGGGCTGGGGGCACCTCCCGGCCTGAAGGCTGGGGGGAGTTCGACGACAGGGCCTGGGCCCCCCGGTGGGCACCGGGAGGCCTGGTGGTCACTGTCGGCCGGACCTCAGTGGTTGACGCCGAGGTTGCCGAAGGCCGGGTTCAGCACGCCGACGACGCTCACGCTGTTGCCGACCGCGTTCACCGGGATGTGCACCGGGGCCTGGATGACGTTGCCCGAGATGACGCCCGGGGAGCCCTGGGCCTCGCCGCAGGCGTGGGCGCCCTCCGTGGCGGAGGCCATCCCCGCGCCGGCCGCCAGCAGGCCACCGGCCACCATCGTCACGGCCGCGGCCTTCTTCAGGTTCTTCACTTTCCAACCCCTCCTAGACGTTCACCGCGGCGGTTCGCCGCAGCACGCACTGGAGAACGGCGGAGATCGCCGGAGGATGCGCCGTCCGGGTGACATTCCCACGACGGTATGAATCTCATCCTGGGGTGTTGCCGTGGGTGAGGCCTTGGGGAGGGCGTTTCAGCCGGTCACGCCATGGCGTACGGCCCACAGCGCGGCCTGGGTGCGGTCGGCGAGGTCGAGTTTCATCAGGATGTTGGAGACATGCGTCTTGACGGTCTTCTCGGACAGCACGAGGGCGCGGGCGATCTCGCGGTTGGAGCGGCCGTCCGCGATCAGGCCGAGCACCTCGCGCTCCCGGTCGGTGAGCGAACCTCCTCTGCTCTGGCCGGAGTTGACCTCATCCTGGGAGAGCAGGGCGCCGGCGACCTCGGGCTGGAGCAGGATGTGGCCGGCGTGCACGGAGCGGATGGCGCCGGCGAGGGCGTCGGGGTCCACGTCCTTGTAGACGTATCCGGCGGCGCCCGCGCGCAGGGCCGGTACGACCGTGCGCTGCTCGGTGAAGCTGGTGACGATGAGCACGCGCGCGGGATTGTCGAGTTCGCGCAGCCGGCGCAGGGCCTCGACGCCGTCCATGCCCGGCATCTTGACGTCCATCAGGACGACGTCCGGGCGCAGTTCCTCGGCACGGGCGACGCCCTCGGCGCCGTCGGCGGCCTCGCCGACCACCTCGATGTCGTTCTGCACCTCCAGGAAGGTGCGCAGGCCCCGGCGGACGACCTGGTGGTCGTCGACGAGCAGCACCCTGATCGCGTCAGCCACCGGGGACCTCCATCTCGATCGTGGTGCCCTCGCCGGGCACCGACTCCACGGTCAGCGTGCCGCCGACCCCGCTCGCGCGGTCCCGCATCGAGACCAGGCCCAGATGCCGACCGGCGCGGCGGACCGCCTTCGGGTCGAAGCCGCTGCCGTCGTCGGTGACGCGCAGCACGGCTCCGCAGCCGCGCCGCCCCACGCTCACCTCGACGTGGTCGGCGCCGGAGTGGCGCAGCGCGTTGTGCAGGGCTTCCTGGGCGACCCTGAGCAGGGCCTCCTCCTGGGCGGCGGGCAGGGCGCGGAAGCCGTTGCTGGTGAAGGTCACGCGCGCGGTGTGGGCGCGGTCGAGGACCTGGGTCTGGGTGCGCAGGGTGGCGATCAGGCCGTCCTCGTCCAGCGCGGCGGGGCGCAACTCCACCACGGCGGCGCGCAGTTCGTCGGCGGCCTCGGCGGCGAGGGCGGCGACCTGGTGCAGTTCGCCCTTGGCGCGGGCGGGGTCGCGGTCGACGAGCGCCGCCGCCGCCTGGGCGGTCAGGCGCAGGGAGAAGAGCTTCTGGCTGACCGCGTCGTGCAGTTCGTGGGCGAGGCGGGAGCGTTCCTCGGCGATGGTCAGTTCGCGGCTGCGCTCGTACAGGCGGGCGTTGGTGAGGGCGATCGCGGCGTGCTGGGCGAGGATGCCCAGCAGGTCCTGGTCCTCCTCGGTGAAGCCGCAACTCCCCTCGCGTTTCGCGCAGTTCTTGTTCGCGAGGAACAGTGCGCCGATGACCTCGTCGCCGTCGCGGATGGGCAGGCCCAGGAAGTCGGCCAGCTCGGGGTGTGCGGACGGCCAGCCCTCGAAGCGGGGGTCCTTGCGCACGTCGGCGAGCCGCTCGGGGCGGGCCTCGTGCAGCATCGCGGCGAGGATGCCGTGCTGGCGGGGCAGCGGGCCGATGGCCTTCCACTGGGCGTCGCTGACGCCGTCGACGACGAACTGGGCGAAGCCGCCGTGGTCGTCGGGGACGCCGAGGGCGGCGTACTGCGCGTCCAGCAGCTCGCGGGCGGAGGCGACGATCGTCTTCAGGACGTCGCGCACCTCCAGATGCCTGCTCATGGCCAGCAGCGCGGAACTGACCGCTGCGAGGCCGGACCGGGGGCCTTGACTCATGCCCTCACGGTACCGGCGGGGTATGACAAGCGGATCGGACCTGTGACGGCGGGGCCCGGTCCGCTGGTCCTAGGGCGGCCGGTGTAGGACCCCGGGCGCCGGGCGATCGGTGTAGGGCCCGGGGCCCGGGCGTGCGGTCTACGCCGAAGGCCCCCTCCGGTTTGCGGCCCGCGTCCGAGGCGGCCGGGACGGGTCCGTTCCTACGGTGTGGTCACCGCCCGACGGGGGCGGGAGTCGACGAGGGGACGGTAGTCATGCCGGTGGCGATCATCACGGGGGCCTCGAAGGGCCTGGGGCGGGCACTCGCGGAGGCACTCGCCAAGCGGGGCTGGGACCTGGTGCTGGACGCCCGGGGCGCAGGGGCCCTCAAGGAGGCCGCGGAGAGCGTCGCGGGGCACGGCACGCGCGTGGCGGCGCACGCCGGGGACGTGACGGACGCAGGGCACCGGGCGGAGCTGGTGGCCGCGGCCCGCACGCTCGGCGGTGTCGATCTGGTGGTGAACAACGCGGGGATCCTGGGGGCCGAGCCCCTGGTGCCGCTCGGTGCCCAGTCGCTGAACGGCTTCCGGGCGGCGCTGGAGACCAATGTGGTGGCTCCGCTGGGCCTGCTGCGCGAGGCGCTGCCGCTGCTGCGGGAGGCCCCGGCGGGTGCGGTGATCAACGTGAGCTCGGACGCGGCGGTGGAGGCCTACCGCGCATGGGGCGCGTACGGGGCGACGAAGGCGGCGGTGGACCAGCTCTCGGCGGTGCTGGCGGTGGAGGAGCCGGAGCTGCGGGTCTGGTGGGTCGATCCGGGCGGGATGCGCACGGACATGCTGGCCGCCGCCGAACCCGGGGAGGATCTGTCGGGGACGCCAGCGCCGGAGGAGATCGCTCCCGCTTTCGTGCGGCTGCTGGACCGCCGCCCGCCGAGCGGCCGGTACACGGCTCAGGCGCTGCTGGAGGCGCTGTGACCGTCCTCGTGCGGGTCCCTCCGGAGCTGTCCGCGCGCGTGCCCGTCGAGCAGCGGGGTCCGGGGCTGGACCGGGACGCCGTACGGCTGCTGGTGTCGCGGGGCACGGAGGTGACGCACCACGGGTTCCGGGAGCTGCCGCGGCTGCTGCGGGCCGGGGACCTGTTGGTGGTCAACACCTCCCCCACGCTGGCCGCCGCGGTGGACGGGCGGACCGGGCACGCGCGCGTGGTGGTGCATTTCTCCACGCGCGGGGACGACGGCCGGTGGGCGGTGGAGCTGCGCGAACCGGATGGGCGAGGTACCACGCGCGCGCGTACGGGCACGCGCGCGAGTACGGAGGTGGTGCTGCCGGGGGCGGGGCGGCTGGTACTGCAGGAGCCGCTGAGTCCGCGCGGGGAGCGGCTCCGGTGGGCCCGGGCGGAAGGGGACGTCCTCGCGATGCTGCGCGCGCACGGGCGGCCCATTCGCTACTCCTATACGGAGAGCGACCAGCCGCTGTCGGTGTACCAGACGGTCTTCGCGCTGCCGTCGCCGGACGGGGCGGGCAGCGCGGAGATGCCGAGTGCGGCGCGCCCCTTCACCGCGTCCCTGGTGGCGGAGCTGGTGAGCCGGGGTGTGCAGTTCGCGCCGGTCACGCTGCACACGGGGGTGGCGTCGGCGGAGGCGCACGAGCCGCCGTATCCGGAGCGGTTCTCGGTGCCGGAGACGTCGGCGCGGCTGGTCAACGCCGCGAGGGCGGGTGACGGGCGGGTGATCGCCGTCGGTACGACTGCCGTGCGGGCGGTGGAGTCGGCGGCCGGGCCGGACGGGGTGGTACGGGCGGCCGAGGGGTGGACGGACCTGGTCGTGACGCCCGGGCGCGGGGTGCGGGTGGTGGAGGGGCTGCTGACCGGGCTGCACGAGCCGGAGGCCTCGCATCTGCTGATGCTGCGGGCGGTGGCGGGGCCGGCCGCGGTCGACCGTGCCTATGAGGAGGCGCTCCGGGGGCTCTACCTGTGGCACGAGTTCGGCGACGTCCATCTCATCCTGCCGGAGGAGGGCACTCACGCAGAGCGTTGCGATGGCAACTCATGGTGAGACTGTTACGTCGCCGATGTGAGCCCGCGCATAGGGCCCACATCACGTACGAACAGGCATAGGAGATAAACCATCCCACATGAACGGGGCAGACGGTCCAGTCTGTCCCGTTTTGCACTTCTGTGATCCACTATCGAGGATCGTACGTCACACCTTTGCCTGGGAATTTTGCGCCAGCTAAGAATTGCTCCCGTCGCTCAGCGCCGTGGGTCCCGGCCCGCGGCGTTCGTGTGGGAGGAGCCGATTCCCCCGGCGGACGCAGGAGCGACCTCCGCGCTATCGAAGAGGTCCATCAGCCATGCCCAAGAACATCCTCAACCGTGCTCATAGTGCCCTGACCAAGCAGCACAAGATCGCCATCGCCGGCATCGCCTGCCTCGGCACCGCCGCCATCGCCGTCTCGGCCGTTCCCAGCAGCGCCGACACGGTCACCACCGGCTCCCCGGCCACGGCCGCTCAGGTCGCCGGCGGCAAGACGCTGAAGAACGTCAAGGGCACGGTCACCGACCAGCTCGCCACCGAGACGGTCAAGCTCGACACCTTCGCCGCGCAGAAGAAGGCCGCCGCCGAGGCCGCCGCCGCCAAGCAGCGCGCCGAGGCCGCGAAGAAGGCCGCAGCCGAGGCCGCAGCCAAGAAGGCCGCGCAGGACCGCGCCGCCAAGGAGGCCGCGAGCCGCTCCACCCAGCGGATCGACATGCAGCCGGTCGCCGCGAAGACGTACGCGAACAACCTGGACGGCTGGATCCGGCAGTCGCTGGACATCATGCGCTCCAAGGGCATCCCGGGCAGCTACAACGGCCTCTACCGCAACATCATGCGGGAGTCCTCGGGCAACCCGATGGCCATCAACAACTGGGACATCAACGCGATCAACGGCATTCCGTCCAAGGGTCTGCTGCAGGTGATCCAGCCCACCTTCAACGCCTACCACGTGCCCGGTACGTCGTGGAACATCTACGACCCGGTCGCCAACATCACCGCCGCCGCCAACTACGCGGCCCACCGGTACGGCTCCATGGACAACGTCAACAGCGCGTACTGAGGCCTGGCGCGGACCTCAGCGACGTGACGCCGAAGCGCGGCACCCCATTGCGGGGTGCCGCCCTTCGCGTCGTACCGGCGCGGCTACTTGCGCATGACCTCCGGCTCGTGGCGGCGCAGGAAGCGGGCCACGACGAAGCCGCAGAGCACGCCGAGCCCCAGGAGCACGCCCATGTCGGCGAGCCAGTGGCCGAGCGTGTGGTCCCACAGCGGGTCCGGGTTGGCGGGGTCCCAGGGCAGCAGCACGTTCAGCTGGGCCGTGGCGCCCGCCGCGGACACCGCCCAGCGGGCGGGCATCAGCCAGGAGATCTGATCGACGCCGACCTTGCCGTGCAGCTGGAAGAGGCAGCCGGTGAAGACGACCTGGACGATCGCGAACATCACCAGCAGCGGCATGGTCTTCTCGGCGGTCTTCACCAGCGAGGAGATGATCAGGCCGATCATCATCGAGGTGAAGCCGAGCGCCATGATCGGCAGGGTGAGCTCCAGGACCGGCGAGTTCTTCAGCAGCAGGCCCTCCTGCGGCACCTTGTCACCGCGGAAGAGCAGGCCGATCGCGCCGATGATGCCGCCCTGCAGCATCGTGATCGCGCCGAGCACGATCACCTTGGACATCAGGTACGCCGAGCGGGACAGGCCGGTCGCCCGCTCCCGTTCGTAGATGACCCGTTCCTTGATCAGCTCACGCACGGAGTTCGCGGCGCCGGCGAAGCAGGCGCCCACGGCGAGGATGAGCAGGATCGTGCTGCCGTCCCGGTTGGTGAAGTGGGTCCGCGCGGGGCCGAGGCCGAGACCGTACTCGGCCGGGATCAGCGTGCTCACCACGCCGAGCACGGCCGGCAGCAGGAACATCAGGGCGATGAAGCCGCGGTCGGAGGCGATCACCGAGGCGTAGCGGCGGATCAGGGTGACCAGCTGCGAACCCCAGCCCTGCGGCTTGGGCGGCTTGATCGGCTGCATGGGATGCATCGGTACGGACTGCGGCGCAACGGCGTCGATGTCCGCGGCGTACATCTGGTAGTGCTGCGAGCCCTTCCAGCGGCCCGCCCAGTCGTAGTCGCGGTAGTTCTCGAAGGCGGAGAAGACGTCGGCCCAGCTGTCGTAGCCGAAGAAGTTCAGCGCCTCCTCCGGCGGGCCGAAGTAGGCGACCGCGCCGCCCGGCGCCATCACCAGCAGCTTGTCGCACAGCGCCAGCTCGGCCACCGAGTGGGTGACCACGAGGACGGTACGGCCGTCGTCGGCGAGGCCGCGCAGCAGCTGCATGACGTCGCGGTCCATGCCCGGGTCGAGGCCCGAGGTCGGCTCGTCCAGGAAGATCAGCGAGGGCTTGGTCAGCAGCTCCAGGGCCACCGAGACACGCTTGCGCTGGCCGCCGGACAGCGAGGTGACCTTCTTGTCCTTGTGGATGTCCAGCTTGAGCTCGCGCAGCACCTCGTCGATGCGGGCGTCACGTTCCTGCGCGGTGGTGTCGGACGGGAAGCGCAGCTTGGCCGCGTACTTCAGGGCCTTCTTGACGGTCAGCTCCTTGTGCAGGATGTCGTCCTGCGGGACCAGACCGATGCGCTGGCGCAGCTCGGCGAACTGCTTGTACAGGTTGCGGTTGTCGTACAGCACCTCGCCCTGGTTGGCGGGCCGGTAGCCGGTGAGCGCCTTGAGCAGGGTCGACTTGCCGGAGCCGGAGGGGCCGATGACCGCGATCAGGGACTTCTCCGGGACGCCGAAGGAGACGTCCTTCAGGATCTGCTTGCCGCCGTCGACCGTGACGGTCAGATGGCGCGCGGAGAAGGAGACCTCACCGGTGTCGACGAACTCCTCGAGCCGGTCGCCGACGATCCGGAACGTGGAGTGGCCGACGCCGACGATGTCGGCCGGGCCCAGCTGCACCGAGCCGCCCTTGGGGATCGGCTGGCCGTTGACGTAGGTGCCGTTGTGCGAGCCCAGGTCGCGGATCTCCAGCCGGCCGTCCGGCGTGGCGTGGAACTCGGCGTGGTTCCGGGAGACCTGGAGGTCCGAGACGACCAGGTCGTTCTCCAGGGCACGGCCGATGCGCATCACCCGGCCGACGGCGAACTGGTGGAACGTGGTCGGGCTGCGGTCGCCGTAGACCGGCGGCGCCCCCGCGCCACCACCGGGCGTCTTCTGCGCGTACGGGTCCGCGGACCCCGCCTGCTGCGGGAACGCGGGCGCCTGCTGCTGCCAGCCCGGCTGGGGGGCCTGCTGCTGCGCGACCGCCTGGTGCGGTACGGCCTGCTGCGCGGCCGGTGCCTGCTGGGCCTGCGGCTGTGCGGCGGCCTGCCCCGCGGCGGGTGCCTGCTGCGGGGCCTGCTGGGCCCAGCCCGGCGCCCCGGCGCCCTGCGCCGCGTACGGTGCCGGCTGCTGCTGGCCGGCCGCGGCGCCCGACAGGTCCAGCCGCGGTCCGTCGGTCGCGTTGCCCAGGTGCAGCGACGCCCCCGGCCCGATCTCCAGCTGCTGGATCCGCCGGCCCTGCACGAATGTGCCGTTGGTGCTGCCGTGGTCCTCGATGACCCAACTGCGGCCGTTGAAGCTGACCGTGGCGTGCCGCCAGGACACCCTGGCGTCGTCGAAGACGATGTCACCCTGCGGATCGCGGCCGAGGGTGTAGGGCCTGGACGGGTCCAGCGTCCAGGTCCGTCCGTTTGATTGCAGTACGAGTTCCGGCACTCCATGCCCCACTGAGTTGTCCCCCGAATTACCCCCATCACAGGGAGTCTAGGGATGTCGAACATCGGGGGGAACTATTTCAGGCCCGGCCGGCTGACCGAAACCCGGGCCTTGTCAACGGGCGCCCGCGCGCGCTTCAACTCACCCCGTTGACGGGGTTGAAACCGGGCCGGAGAGTGGTAATCCCGGCGAGGGGGACAGGTGCGGCACCGGTGCCGCGCCGCGGATCGGGGGGTCTGCCATGAGGTCTGCCACGAGTGCCGAGGCCGCGCGGCACGTCACGACCGTGCCCTGGAAGGACGTTGTGCTGTCCGCGATCGCCACGGTGAGCTGGGCGTTGATCGGGATGGCGGGCACGGCCGCGCTCGGCCTGCACCTTCTGAAGGCGGACTCGGCGGGCGCACTGGGCCCCATGACGGCGGCCGTTGTGGCACTCGGGGCGGGTGGTTCGGTCCAGCCCTCGGGCGATGTGTCCGTGTTCGGACTGAAAGGCGCCGAGGCCCACACCGCCATCGACATCACGCCACTCGGGGTGAGCCTCGCTGGTGCCCTGCTGCTGTCGTGGTTCTTCCTACGGTCCTTGCGCACGGCCGGAGTTGTGATCGCCCCCGCCGAACTCCTCGCCCGCGCGGGCACGGTGGTCGCGCTCTTCGTCGCGCTGCTCGGTGGTCTCGCCTGGGCCGGCCACGACGTCGTCACCATCGACGGCGGCTCGCTCGGGCTGGACAAACTGCCGGGCGCGGGCGGCAGGGGAGGCGGCGGACTGAGCATCCCCGGCCTCGGCGACGTGGGCGGACTGCTGCCGGACCGGATCGGCGGCCTCGTCCATGCCAAGGCCGCGGTCGGCTTCACCGTGGACCCGGCGGCCACACTGCCCGGCGGCGCGCTGTGGTGTGCCGGCGTTCTGCTGATCGCCCTGCTCGCCTCCCGGCGCGCTCCCCTGCCACCGGGCTGGTCCGCCGTGCACCGGGTGGTACGGCCGGCGGTCTCGGCCCTCGTCACCGTGCTGCTGGTGACCGTGGCGGCGGGGCTCGCGGCGGCGGCGTACGCGGCGCTCGGCGACGACCGTCCCGGGCGGATCGCCGGCGCGGCCCTGCTCGGCGCGCCGAACGGCGTCTGGCTGGGCCTCCCGCTCGGTCTCTTCGTCCCCTGGGACGGCCACGCCTCCGGGATCCTCGGGCGGTCCCTCCCCCATCCGCTGAACCAGCTCCTCAATGCGCACACCGATCAGCCCGTGACGCTGGGCCGGCTGGCCGGCCTCGACGGCCGGGTGTGGCTGCTGGCGGTGGCCGCGGCACTGGCGATGCTGCTGACCGGTGTCCTGACGGCCGTCCGCACACCGGTCGTACGGCACGCCGACAGCGCCCCCGCGTTCGCCGTCCGGTGCGGGCTGCGCCTCGCGATCACCACCGCGCTCGCCCTCCCCCTGCTCGCCCGGCTGACGGCCGTGTCCCTCACCGCCTCCCTCTCCGTCCTCGGCTTCGACGCCTTCGGCGCGGGCCTCGACCTGCACGGCCACCTCGGCCCGGCCCTGCTGCTCGGCGCCGTGTGGGGCGCGGGCGCCGGTGCGATCGGCGCCCTGACGGCCTGGGCGACCGGGGCGGCGGGGGCACGAGCGACTTGGGCGGCGCGGGGGGCGCCGGGGAACGCTGCGGGTGGGGGTGACGGTGCCGGCGGGAGGTACGGCGGGGCCGGCGGGAGTCCGGTGCACGGGGGTGCCGGCGGTGGTGAGGCCGGGGAGGCCCGGGAGGCCGGGTACGGGGGTGTCGGCGGTGGTGAGGCCGACGGCTCGGGGTACAGGCGTGCGGCCGGGTCGGCTCCGCACCCCGGCCCCGGCGCCGGCCCGGGCGCCGGTGACCCGGGACCGGGCAGCGGTGTCGGGCCGTATGCGCCGAGCACGCCGTACCGGCCGCCGAACCCGGACACGAATCCGTACCTCCGGGTGCCGGAGGATGTCCAGGGGCCGCCTGCCCTGGACGAGGATCCACCGGGTGACGGAGCGCCGGGCGCCGGGGACGACATGTACGGCGCCCCGACCGTCGCCCGGCCGCTCGACGCCGCTCCCCCTCCGGCCCGGCGCCGTCCCCCAGCGCGGCCCGGCGACCGCTCGCAGCGGCGGGACGGCACCGAATGGCCCCCACCGCCACCGCCTCCACCACCGGCGCCACCGCGGGAACCGGGGGAACCGAAGCGCCGGGGGTGACGCGGAGGGGTTGGGCGCGGGGGGCGGGAACCATGCCGCCCTTGCCTGGCCCCGTCCCTTCCCTCTGTCCATGCCCGTGAGCGCATCTCGTGGCACAGTCGTGGTGGAGCCGGGGAACGCCGTGTGCGGGCGGGCGGCGTCTTCCGGCGGCAAGATCCCTGACACCGGTGGGACATCCATTGTTCCGTGTCCGTCAGTCGGACCTCGGCGGCGGACGGCACTGGGTGCCGGATACGGTGGTGACACCATGAGCGCTTCGCAGACCTCCGCTTCACAGACCCCCGAGGTCCCCACCCTCCTCGTCAAGATCTTCGGCAAGGACCGGCCGGGCATCACGGCGGGCCTCTTCGACACCCTCGCCGCCTACCTCGTCGACGTGGTCGACATCGAGCAGGTCGTCACCCGGGGCCGCCTGGTGCTGTGCGCGCTGGTGACGCAGCCGCCGGCCGGCCTGGAGGGCGACCTGAGGGCCACCGTGCACAGCTGGGCCGAGTCGATGAAGATGCAGGCGGAGATCATCTCGGGGCACGGCGACAACCGGCCGCGCGGCCTCGGGCGTTCGCTGGTGACGGTCCTCGGCCACCCGCTGACCGCCGAGTCCACGGCCGCCATCGCCGACCGGATCGCGAAGGCCGGCGGCAACATCGACCGTATCTTCCGGCTCGCCAAGTACCCGGTGACGGCAGTGGAGTTCGCGGTCTCCGGCGTGGAGACCGAGCCGCTGCGCACGGCCCTGGTCACGGACGCGGCGGCACTGGGTGTCGATGTCGCGGTCGTCGCGGCGGGGCTGCACCGGCGCGCTCAGCGCCTGGTGGTCATGGACGTGGACTCGACGCTGATCCAGGACGAGGTCATCGAGCTGTTCGCGGCGCACGCGGGCTGCGAGGACAAGGTCGCCGAGGTGACGGCGGCGGCGATGCGCGGGGAACTGGACTTCGAGCAGTCACTGCACGCGCGCGTGGCGCTGCTGAAGGGGCTGGACGCCTCCGTGGTGGAGAAGGTGCGCGAGGAGGTCCGGCTGACGCCGGGCGCCCGCACCCTGATCCGCACACTGAAGCGGCTCGGTTACCAGGTCGGGGTCGTCTCCGGGGGCTTCACCCAGGTGACGGACGACCTGAAGGAACGGTTGGGCCTGGACTTCGCGCAGGCCAACACGCTGGAGATCGTCGATGGCAGGCTCACCGGCCGGGTCACCGGTGAGATCGTGGACCGCGCGGGCAAGGCGCGGCTGCTGCGCCGGTTCGCCGCGGAGGCCGGGGTGCCGCTGTCGCAGACGGTGGCGATCGGTGACGGCGCCAACGACCTGGACATGCTGAACGCGGCCGGTCTGGGCGTCGCCTTCAACGCCAAGCCGGTGGTCCGCGAGGCGGCGCACACGGCGGTGAACTTCCCCTTCCTCGACACGGTCCTGTATCTGCTGGGCGTCACCCGCGAAGAGGTCGAGGCGGCGGACACGCACGACGAGGGCTGAACCGGCCCGGATGCGTGAGGGCCCGGCACCGCGGCGGTGCCGGGCCCTTGCGCACGGGCGAGGTCACTCGGCGGGCGCCCAGTAGTCCTCGAGCGTGGCCACGCCCGGCTCCAGACTCTTCCAGGGGCCGTCGAAGGACAGCCGCACGAAGGCGGCGGCCGGGAATCCGCGGCGGTTCATCCGGTCGCGGGCGTCGCCCTCGGCGGTGCCGGACAGGATCTCGGCCAGGCCGTGGACGCCCGGGTTGTGGCCGATCAGGATCACGTTCCGCACGTCGTCCGGGGTCTCGTTCAGCACGGCGATCAGTTCGCCGGGCGAGGCCTCGTAGACCCGCTCCTCGTAGTTGGTCTTCGGCCGGTGCGCCAGCTCGTGGACGGCGAGTTTCCATGTCTCGCGGGTCCGGACGGCGGTGGAGCACAGGGCGAGATCGAAGGTGATGCCGGTGTCGGCCAGCTTGCGTCCGGCGACCGCGGCGTCCTTGCGGCCCCGCTCGGCGAGCGGGCGCTCATGGTCGGACACCTGGGGCCAGTCGGCTTTCGCATGCCGGAGGAGGACGATCGTGCGAGGTTCTGCGGCGCTCATGAGATCCAGCTTCGCATGAAACAGGCCATGCGGCGCAGGGAGTTGACATGCGGATTCACCGCGTACGGAGGCTTGTGGTCAGCGCGTGAGGAGTTGGTGGGCGCGCTCGAAGAGGTGCGTGATGGCCGGATCGCCGCTCGCCGCGTGGGCGTCCGACGGGTTCAGTATCAGCGCCAGCAGTGCGATGAAGGCGAGCGCGGGGAGGGCGAGGGCCCACCAGGGCAGCCGGATGTCGACGCCGCCCGTGGTCGCCGGGTGGGGCCGGGAGTGGGTGCGGGCCGACATGATCGCCTCCGTGGGTCTTCGAGCGGGTCCGTGACCGGGTCGTGCGGTCACATCTCGAAGCTACGGAATCCGGGGCCGCCAACCCATCCGGACTTCCACCCAGTTGACCCTGACCCTTTCCCCCTAGGGGATGGTGGGGTCAACCCCACCATCCGCCGGGAGGCGGGGCCGGGACGCGGCCGTCAGGGGGATGCGAGGGTCGCGATGACGGCGATGATCACGAAGATGGCGAAGAACGAGCCGAAGACGAGCAGCATCTTCTTCTGGCCGTTCTGCGGGTTCGGGTCGAGCACAGGCTGCATGCGCCCAGTCTCGCACCCCGCGTTCCGCCGGGGTGGACCGGGGGCGCCAGTCACGCCGCGCGCCGGCGGGGCCGGATCGGCGCCGCCCCGGCCTGGTGGGCCGGCTCCGGTGTCGCGCACGGATCGGTCGGCGATGCGGCCGACGGCACGCGGACCCGGCGGGGCGAGTCTGTCGACGGGCCCCGTGGGCGATGCGGCCGTCGCGCGCGCAGGCGCCCGGAGCCGTCCGGCCGCCGGCACGAACCTGCACTGGCGCCCCCTCGGTCCAAGAAGCCGGCCGAACCGTGCAGTACGGCCCCGCGTGCGACGGCCGGCCGTCCCGCCGGGCGCGTGCCGGCCTCTGTCCCCAGGTCCCATCAGCTGCGGTCTCCCCACAGCCCCGCAGGGCGTCCGGGCTTCCCCACCGCCCTCCGGGGCACGGAAAGTGCCTCCTAACCGCCCTCCGGGGCATGGAAAGTGCCTCCTAGCGCGTCGCCTCGTCCTCCACCGTGCGGTCGCGGCCCGCCAGGAAGCCCACCGCCATCTGCGGCAGCATCAGGCCCGTCATGAGGGCGATCGGCAGGCCCCAGCCGCCGCTCTGCTGGTAGAGCACGCCGACCAGCAGCGGGCCGGGGATGGAGATCAGATAGCCGGTGCTCTGCGCGAACGCGGACAGCTGGGCGACGCCCGGCCCGCTGCGGGCTCGCATGCCGACCATGGTCAGGGCCAGCGGGAAGGCGCAGTTGGAGACGCCTAGCAGTACCGCCCAGGCCCAGGCGCCGACGGCCGGGGCGAGGTACAGCCCGGCGTATCCGGCGAGCCCGCACATGCCCAGGACCAGCACGATCGGCCCCTGATGGGGCAGCCGGGTGGCGACCCGCGGGATGACGAAGGCCAGCGGGACACCCATGACCATGGTGACGGCGAGCAGCACGCCCGCGGTGCCGGCCGGGACGCCCGCGTCGCGGAAGATCTGCGGCATCCAGCCCATGGTGATGTAGGCGGCGGTGGCCTGGAGGCCGAAGAAGACGGCGAGCGCCCAGGCGGTGCGGCTGCGGGCGATGCGCAGTGGCTGTTCTGCGACGCGCTGTTCCCCGGCGTGCGGTTCCTCCGCCGCGCGCTGCTGCCCCGGCTGTGCGGGTGTGGTGCCGGCGCCGCGCTCCTTGAGCAGCGGCAGCCAGGGCAGGACGGCGGCGCCCGCGAGCGCGGCCCACACGGCGAGGCCGGACCGCCAGCTGCCGCCGAGGGCGTCGGTCAGGGGAACGGTCACCGCTGCGGCGGCGGAGGTGCCGAGGGCGAGGGCCATGGAGTACAGGCCGGTCATGGAGCCGACCCGGTCGGGGAACCAGCGCTTGACGATGACCGGCATGAGCACGTTGCTGACGGCGATGCCCATCAGGGCGAGCGCGCTGGCGGCCAGGAAGCCGGCGGTGTTGCCGAGATACGGCCGTATCAGCAGGCCGGCGGTGATGGCGACCATGCCGGCGCACACCACGGCGGCCGGACCGAAGCGGCGGGCCAGCCGGGGCGCGGTGATGCCGAAGACCGCGAAGCAGAGCGGGGGCACGGAGGTGAGCAGGCCGGCCACGCTGCCGCTCATGCCGAGCCCGTCGCGGACCTCCTCCAGGAGCGCGCCGAGGCTCGTGATGGCCGGACGGAGGTTCAGCGCGGACAGGACGATGCCGACGACCACCAGGCGGGTCGCCCACGCGCGCGTGCGGCCCGCGCCGGTGTTCGTCTCGGGGGTGCTCGTCGGGGCGGCCGTACCGCGTTCGGTCGGTGATGTCGCCGTACGGGTCTGAGCTGTCCTGGTTTCACGTGCCATGAGGCCATCATAGAATCATGGGATGATTGGTTGTCCATCCCCGTGGCGTCTCCGCCCGGGCCTCGCGTGCGAAGGTGTGCCATGCCCCTGAGCCACCCGCGCCGTTCGGCGCTGTCCGAGCAGGTCATCGCCGAACTGCGCAACCAGATCACCTCCGGCGAGTGGCCGGTCGGCTCGCGCATCCCGACCGAGCCGGAGCTGGTCGAGCAGCTCGGCGTGGCCCGCAACACGGTCCGCGAGGCCGTACGCGCGCTCGCCCACAACGGACTGCTGGACATCCGGCAGGGCTCCGGCACCTATGTGGTCGCGACGAGCGAGCTGGCCGGTGTGATGCACCGCCGGTTCGCCGACGCCGATCCCCGGCACATCGCCGAGCTGCGCGCCGCGCTGGAGTCGGCCGCGGCGAAGCTGGCCGCCGAGCGGCGCACCGAGAAGGACCTCAAGCAGCTGGACGCGCTGCTGGACCGGCGCGAGGTCGCCTGGGAGACCGGCGAGGCGGAGGCCTTCGTGGCCGCCGACGCCACCTTCCACCTGGCCGTCGTGGCCGCCTCGCACAACGACGTCATCACCGCGATGTACGCCGATCTGGGCGAGGTGCTGCGGGACTGGCTGCGCGCGGACGTGGGAGCGAAGCTGACTCCGGAGACGTACATGGACCACACGCGCCTGCTGGACGCGATCCGCGCCGGGGACGCGGAGGCGGCGGCCGCCGAGGCCGCGAGCTATCCGTTCCTGTGCCGGCCGGGCCGGTTCAGCGCACCTTCTGGTGGCTGATCCAGACCGAGCGGACTTCCTTCCAGCACCGGCCGTTGAGCCGTACGGTCATGGCCGGAAGGGTGTCCACCGGTGCGCTGTCGGTGGCGATGTCCCACCAGCGGGCGCACTTGATGTGCAGCCGTACGCGATCGGTGTCGACATAGGGATTGTGGCAGTAGGCCACCACATGGGAGCTGTGGACGGTCGTACGGCAGGCGGCCCCGAAGAGGCTCGGCGCGGGAGGCTTTCCGTCGTGCACACGCGCGTAGGGCATCGCGTCGTACGGCAGGGAGAGCACGAGGGCCACGGCCACGGTCACCGGGGCCAGGCTTCTGGACAGGCGCACAAGGGGACCTCCTCGGCAGGGCTGGGGAGGGACGCGCGAGGTGAACGCTCAGTCCAGGGTGCGCCGCCCGGGCCGGGTGCCGCCCGGCAGGTGGGCCGAACGGGTGACGCCCCGCTCCCCGCGCGCTGCGGGAAGCGGGGCGTCACCTGCGAGGTTCAGGCGCCGATCGCGTGCAGACCGCCGTCGACGTGGATGATCTCACCGGTGGTCTTCGGGAACCAGTCGCTCAGCAGGGCGACGACGCCGCGGCCGGCCGGCTCCGGGTCCTTCAGGTCCCACTCCAGCGGGGAGCGGCTGTCCCACACGGCGGCCAGTTCGCTGAAGCCCGGGATGGACTTGGCGGCCATGGAGCCGAGCGGGCCCGCGGAGATCAGGTTGCAGCGGATGTTCTGCTTCCCGAGGTCGCGCGCCATGTACCGGTTGGTGGCCTCCAGGGCGGCCTTGGCCGGGCCCATCCAGTCGTACTGCGGCCAGGCGAACTGCGCGTCGAAGGTGAGGCCGACGACCGAGCCGCCGTTCTGCATCAGCGGCAGGCAGGCCATGGTCAGCGACTTCAGGGAGTACGCCGAGACGTGCATGGCGGTGGCCACCGACTCGAACGGGGTGTTCAGGAAGTTGCCGCCGAGCGCGTCCTGCGGCGCGAAGCCGATGGAGTGCACGACGCCGTCGAGGCCGCCCAGCTCCTCGCCGACGATGTCGGCCAGCCGGCCCAGGTGCTCGTCGTTGGTGACGTCCAGCTCGATGACCTTGGTGGGCTTCGGCAGCTTCTTGGCGATGCGCTCGGTCAGGGTGGGCCGCGGGAACGCGGTCAGGATGACCTCGGCACCCTGCTCCTGGGCCAGCTTGGCGGCGTGGAAGGCGATGGAGGCCTCCGTCAGCACACCGGTGATCAGGACGCGCTTGCCCTCGAGAATTCCGCTCATGGTGATCAGTGACCCATTCCCAGTCCGCCGTCAACGGGAATGACGGCTCCAGTGATGTACGAGGCGTCGTCCGAGGCGAGGAACCGCACCGTCGCGGCGATCTCCTCCGGCTGCGCGTAACGGCCGAGCGGCACCTGCGAGACGATGTTCTGGCGCTGCTCGTCGGTGAGCACCTTGGTCATGTCGGTGTCGACGAAACCGGGCGCGACGACGTTGAAGGTGATGTTGCGCGAGCCCAGCTCACGGGCGAGGGAGCGCGCGAAGCCGACCAGGGCGGCCTTGGAGGCGGCGTAGTTCGCCTGGCCCGCGGAGCCGAGCAGGCCGACCACGGACGAGATCAGGATGACGCGGCCCTTCTTGGCGCGGAGCATGCCGCGGTTGGCGCGCTTGACGACACGGAAGGTGCCGGTGAGGTTGGTGTCGATGACCGAGGTGAAGTCCTCCTCGGTCATGCGCAGCAGGAGCTGGTCCTTGGTCACACCGGCGTTGGCGATCAGTATCTCGACCGGACCGTGCTGCTCCTCGATCTCCTTGTAGGCCTGCTCCACCTGCTCCGGGTCGGTGATGTCGCACTTGACCGCCAGGAAGCCGGCCGGCGGCTCACCCGAGCGGTATGTGATCGCGACCTTGTCGCCGGCGTCGGCGAACGCGCGGGCGATGGCGAGGCCGATGCCCCGGTTTCCTCCGGTGACGAGAACCGAGCGGCTCAACGGATCACCCTTTCGATAGCGGTCTGCAGATGTCGGACAACCCGCCCGGACACCTGGATGACAGGCGGCTTCATCGAAAACCTATCGGTACGGCCGGGCCCGTGGGCATTCGGGCACCGACAGTGGCGGGCGGGAGTCACTGTCGGGTCCCTACAGAACCACCCCGGTCCGGGCTCGAAACGTGTGGTCCGACGGGCCGCTCCCACGACATGATCGGAGCCGACAGGCCACGACAGCAGGGAGACCTCCGTGCCTCATTCCATCGATGAAGCCTTCACGGCGCTTCCGCTACGGTCCCTCGCCGACGCCGCGCTGGCACGCGCGCGTGCGCTCGGGGCGGAGCACGCGGACTTCCGGTTCGAGCGGGTGCGCAGCGCGTCCTGGCGGCTGCGCGACGCCAGGCCCGCCGGATCGTCGGACACCACCGACCTCGGGTACGCGGTGCGGGTCGTGCACGGCGGCTCGTGGGGCTTCGCCTCCGGGGTGGACCTGACCATGGACGCGGCAGCCAGGGTGGCTTCACAGGCGGTGGCCATGGCCAAGCTGTCCGCGCAGGTCATCAGGGCCGCGGGCGCCGACGAGCGGGTGGAGCTGGCCGACGAGCCGGTGCACGCCGACAGGACGTGGGTCTCGTCGTACGAGATCGACCCCTTCTCGGTGCCCGACGAGGAGAAGGCGGGGCTGCTGGCGGAGTGGAGCGCGCGGCTGCTGGCCGCGAACGGCGTCCAGCACGTGGACGCCTCGCTGCTCACCGTGCACGAGAACAAGTTCTACGCGGACACCGCCGGGACCGTGACCACCCAGCAGCGGGTGCGGCTGCATCCGCAGCTCACCGCGGTGTCGGTGGACGAGTCCAGCGGCGAGTTCGACTCGATGCGCACCCTCGCGCCGCCGGTCGGCCGGGGCTGGGAGTATCTGACCGGCACCGGCTGGGACTGGGACGACGAGCTGGAGCGGATCCCGGAGCTGCTCGCCGAGAAGATGCGGGCGCCGAGCGTGGAGCCGGGCCTGTACGACCTGGTGGTCGACCCGTCCAACCTGTGGCTGACCATCCACGAGTCCATCGGGCACGCGACGGAACTGGACCGCGCGCTCGGCTACGAGGCCGCCTACGCCGGCACCTCCTTCGCCACCTTCGACCAGCTGGGCAAGCTGCGGTACGGCTCCGAGCTGATGAACGTCACCGGGGACCGCACCGCCGAGCACGGCCTCGCGACCATCGGGTACGACGACGAGGGCGTCGAGGCGCAGTCCTGGGACCTGGTGAAGGACGGCACCCTGGTCGGCTACCAGCTGGACCGGCGGATCGCGCGGCTCACCGGGTTCGACCGGTCCAACGGGTGCGCGTACGCCGACTCCCCCGCGCATGTGCCGGTGCAGCGCATGGCCAACGTGTCCCTGCGGCCGGATCCGGCGGGGCTGTCCACCGAGGATCTCATCGGCGGCGTCGACCGGGGCATCTACGTGGTCGGCGACCGGTCCTGGTCGATCGACATGCAGCGCTACAACTTCCAGTTCACCGGACAGCGCTTCTTCAGGATCGAGAACGGGCGGATCACCGGGCAGCTGAAGGACGTGGCCTACCAGGCGAACACGACCGACTTCTGGGGCTCGATGACCGCCGTGGGCGGGCCCCAGACGTACGTCCTGGGCGGCGCCTTCAACTGCGGCAAGGCACAGCCAGGACAGGTGGCCTCCGTGTCGCACGGATGCCCGTCAGCCCTGTTCAGGGCAGTGAACATCCTCAACACCACGCAGGAGGCCGGTCGATGAGCGCCCGTACGAACAAGCCGCACGAGATCGTCGAGCAGGCGCTCGCGCTGTCCCGGGCCGACGGCTGTGTCGTCATCGCCGACGAGCACTCCACGGCGAACCTGCGCTGGGCGGGCAACGCGCTGACCACGAACGGTGTGACGCGCGGCCGTACGCTCACCGTGATCGCGACCGTGGACGGCAAGGAGGGCACCGCCTCGGGTGTCGTGTCGCGGTCGGCGGTCACGGCCGAGGAGCTGGAGCCGCTGGTGCGGGCCGCCGAGACCGCCGCGCGGGGTGCCGGGCCCGCCGAGGACGCGCAGCCGCTGGTCGGCGGTGTGCCGCAGTCGCCCGATTTCACGGACGCGCCCGCCGAGACCTCCTCCGCGGTGTTCGCCGACTTCGCCCCGGCGCTCGGCGAGGCGTTCGCACGCGCGCGTGCGGGCGGCCGTGAGCTGTACGGCTTCGCCAACCACGAGCTGGTGTCGACGTATCTGGGGACGTCCACCGGGCTGCGCCTGAGGCACGACCAGCCCACCGGAACGCTGGAGCTGAACGCCAAGTCGCCCGACCGCACGCGCTCGGCCTGGGCCGGCCGCTCCACGCGGGACTTCAAGGACATCGACCCCGGCACGCTCGACGCGGAGCTGGCCGTACGGCTCGGCTGGGCCGAACGGCGCGTCGAGCTGCCCGCCGGCCGCTACGAGACGCTGCTGCCGCCCTCCGCCGTGGCGGACCTGCTGATCTACCAGCTGTGGTCGGCGTCGGGCCGGGACGCGGCCGAGGGCCGGACGGTGTTCTCCAGGCCGGGCGGCGGCACGCGCGTCGGCGAGAAGCTCGCCGAGCTGCCGCTCAGCCTGCGCAGCGACCCGAACGAGCCCGGCCTGGAGTGCCCGCCCTTCGTGGTCGCCCACTCCTCCGGCGGGGACCAGTCCGTGTTCGACAACGGGCTGCCGACCCACGCGACGGAGTGGATCAGCGTGGGTGTGCTCAAGCACCTGACCACCACCCGGCACAGCGCGGGCCTGACCGGGCTGCCCGTCGCCCCGGTGCTCGGGAACCTGATCCTCGACGGCGGCGACGACCGCTCCCTGGAGGAGATGGTCGCCGGCACCGGGCGCGGGCTGCTGCTGACCTGCCTGTGGTACATCCGCGAGGTCGACCCGGCCACGCTGCTGCTGACGGGCCTGACCCGGGACGGCGTCTACCTCGTGGAGAACGGCGAGGTGACGGGGCAGGTGAACAACTTCCGGTTCAACGAGTCGCCGGTGGACCTGCTGCGGCGAGCCACGGAGGCGGGCCGCACGGAGAAGACGCTCCCGCGCGAGTGGAGCGACTGGTTCACCCGGGCCGCGATGCCCACGCTGCGGATCCCGGATTTCAACATGAGCTCTGTCAGTCAGGGCGTATAACCTCGTAGGCGTTCGTGGTCGGGCCGACCATCCCGGTCGCCCGACTGCCGGAAGACCATCGAGGAGACACGAGAACCGTGACGGACATCGTCGACGAGCTGAAGTGGCGTGGGCTCATCGCCCTCTCCACGGACGAGGACGCACTGCGCAAGGCGTTCGCGGACGGCCCCGTCACGTTCTATTGCGGCTTCGACCCGACCGCGCCCAGCCTGCACCTCGGCAACCTGGTGCAGATCCTCACGATGCGCCGCATCCAGGAGGCCGGGAACCGGCCGCTGGCGCTGGTCGGCGGGGCCACGGGTCTCATCGGCGACCCGAAGCCGACGGCCGAGCGCACGCTGAACGCGCCGGAGGTCGTGGCGGGCTGGGTGGACCGGCTGCGCGCCCAGATCGAGCCGCTGCTGCACTTCGACGGGCCCCACGCCGCCGTCATGGTCAACAACCTGGACTGGACCCAGGGCCTGTCGGCCATCGAGTTCCTGCGGGACATCGGCAAGCACTTCCGCGTCAACAAGATGATCGCCAAGGAAGCCGTCTCCCGGCGGCTGAACTCCGACGCGGGCATCAGCTACACCGAGTTCAGCTACCAGATCCTGCAGGGCATGGACTTCCTGCAGCTGTACCGGCGACACGGCTGCACCCTGCAGACCGGCGGCAGCGACCAGTGGGGCAACCTCACGTCGGGCACGGACCTGATCCACCGGGTCGAGCCGCACGCCGTGGTGCACGCGCTCGGCACCCCGCTGATCACCAAGGCGGACGGGACCAAGTTCGGCAAGACCGAGTCCGGCACGGTGTGGCTCGACCCCGAGATGACGACGCCGTACGCCTTCTACCAGTTCTGGGTCAACGCGGACGACCGTGACGTCTCGAAGTTCCTGCGCATCTTCAGCTTCCGCTCCCGCGAGGAGATCGAGGAGCTGGAGCGGCAGACTGAGGAGCGGCCCCAGGCCCGGGCCGCGCAGCGCGCGCTCGCCGAGGAGCTGACGACGCTGGTGCACGGCGCCGACCAGACGGCCGCGGTGATCGCCGCGAGCCGTGCCCTGTTCGGGCAGGGCGAGCTGGCGGACCTGGACGGTCGGACGCTGGCGGCGGCGCTGTCGGAGGTGCCGCACATCCAGGTCACGGAGCTGGGTCCGGTGGTGGACCTGTTCGCCGAGGTCGGGCTCGTCGCCAGCAAGTCCGCTGCCCGGCGGACGGTGAAGGAGGGCGGGGCCTACGTGAACAACGTGAAGGTCGTCGCCGAGGACGCGGTGCCCTCGTCCGAGGATCTGCTGGACGGGCGGTGGCTGGTGCTGCGGCGGGGGAAGAAGAACCTGGCCGCGGTGGAGCTCGTGGGCGCCTGAGCGCCGTAGGGGCGTGGGTGGACCCGCGCCCCTACAGGGGCGCTTCACCCCGGCTTGCTTTCAAACTCCCACTCTCTCCTGCTTCCTCTTGCCCAGCGTCGCCATGTAAAGAGCGTCCACGGCCGCGACGATGATGATCGCGGCCACCAGCTGGAAGATGTGGCGGCTCCAGTCGATGCCCCGGGTCGAGGCGACGCCCACGGCGCGGGCGACCGCGTTGCCGACGATGGCGCCGAGCATGCCGCAGATGGTGGTCAGCCAGAGGGGGCTGTGCTGCTTGCCCGGGATGACCGCCTTGGCGATCACGCCGAGCACGAATCCCACGATGATCGCCCACAACCAGCCCATGCTGCCTCCTCGTACGGCCTCGACGTGAGCATTACGGCCAGTGTGGGTCGGTGGGCCGTACGGCGCATGTCGGGTTCCCCCGTACGCGGCAGGGCCGAGGCGTTGCCGCAGGCAGCGGGCGACCCGGTCTCGTGGGCCGCGCAGCCGCGGCGTAACGTAAGGAGGTCGGGCAGAGCCGATGCGGGCGGATGGTGGAATGTGATGCGGAAACAGCACGGCGGCAGCGGCCAGGTGTTCCGGATCACCGGAGCCCGGACGGGACTCGCCGAGGACGTGCGCGGCCGGCAGCGGCGGTACGTCATCTCGATGACGATCCGCACGGTGTCGGTGATCCTCGCGGTCTCCCTGTGGAACGTCGAGCGGTACGTCGCCACCGTGGCGCTCGTCGCCGGAGCGCTCCTGCCCTATATCGCCGTGGTGATCGCGAACGCCGGCCGGGAGCGGCCGCCGTCCCTTCCCTCGACGTTCATCACCGCGCCGATGCGGCCGATGATCACGCCGCGGGCGGAGGAGGCACAGGCGGAATCCGTACCGGAGGACGCGGCGGCTCAGCCTACGGGCGCGCATGGGGAGCGGACCGACCCCGCATGACCACCACGGGTACGCAGGAAGCGGAACGCCGCCGCCCGTCAAGCTCAAGAAAAGCTCAGATCAATCGTGTAGTTCCAGTGCCGGGCGGCGGGGTAACCGTGACATACTGCGTACGCGCTCCGCATCCCCCGTCGGAGCGACGGACCGACGCCGGGCAGCTCCCCCCGTGGCTGCTCGGCGTCGCCTTGTTCGGGCCCCTTCTGTACGACGAACCCGAGACGAACCTGTGAGTGACGAGACCCCCATCTGCTCCGCCAAGGGCTGCCGTGCCGACGCCGTGTGGGTGCTGGCGTGGAACAACCCGAAGATCCACACGCCGGAGCGGCGCAAGACGTGGCTGGCCTGCGAGGAGCATCGCGAGCATCTCTCGCAGTTCCTCGGGGTGCGGGGTTTCCTGAAGGACGTCGTGAAGTTCACCGACTGGCAGGACCCCGAAGGGGCCTAGCCGCCGATCGCCGACATCGGCCGGTCCGGCTGCACGAACGACGGGTCGTCCAGGCCCGCCCCCGCCTTCTTCCCCCAAATCGCCAGCTTCCAGATGCGGGCGATCTCCTCGTCGGCGGCGCCGCTGCGGAGGGCTGCGCGCAGGTCCGTCTCCTCCGTCGCGAAGAGACAGGTGCGTATCTGGCCGTCGGCCGTGAGACGGGTGCGGTCGCAGGCCGCGCAGAACGGGCGGGTGACCGAGGCGATGACGCCGACCCGGTGCGGGCCGCCGTTCACCAGCCAGCGCTCCGCCGGGGCCGAGCCGCGCGCGTCGGCGCCCTCGGGGGTGAGGTCGAAGCGGGTGCGCAGGGAGGCCAGGATGTCCCCGGCGGTGACCATGCCCTCGCGCTTCCAGCCGTGCTGGGCGTCCAGCGGCATCTGCTCGATGAAGCGCAGTTCGTAGTCGTGCGCCACGGCCCAGGCCAGCAGGTCGGGGGCCTCGTCGGCGTTCAGGCCCGGCATCAGGACCGAGTTGACCTTGACCGGGGTCAGGCCGGCCTCGCGGGCGGCCTCGAGGCCTTCGAGGACGTCCTTGTGGCGGTCGCGGCGGGTCAGGGTCTTGAAGACATCGGGGCGGAGGGTGTCCAGGGAGACGTTGACCCGGTCCAGGCCGGCGGCCTTCAGCGCGGTCGCGGTGCGCCTGAGGCCGATGCCGTTGGTGGTGAGGGACATCTGCGGACGGGGGTCGAGGGCCGCCACGCGCTCGACGATGCCGACCAGGCCGGGGCGCAGCAGGGGCTCGCCGCCGGTGAAGCGGACCTCCTCGATGCCGAGCAGGCGCACGGCGATGTCGACGAGGCGGACGATCTCGTCGTCGGTGAGCAGGTCGG
This sequence comes from Streptomyces puniciscabiei, assembly GCF_006715785.1. Lineage (NCBI taxonomy): Bacteria > Bacillati > Actinomycetota > Actinomycetes > Kitasatosporales > Streptomycetaceae > Streptomyces > Streptomyces puniciscabiei. Next base: position 5,564,110 of record NZ_VFNX01000001.1, on the reverse strand, counting down.
GCTTGGCCAGCCACTGCAGGCCCTCCTCGGGCATGCAGTACGTGCAGCGCAGATTGCAGCGGTCGGTCAGCGAGACCCTCAGGTCGGTGGCCACCCGGCCGTAGGTGTCGATGAGCACGTGGGCCCCCTCCCTCGAATCCCGGAACGATTGTCTACCGTCACCTGCGAGCCTACGTGACCCCACTGACAACGACAGCGGCCCGATCCGACGAGGTACGGCACGGCCGCGTCGTAGGACCTTACAGTCCCGCCACGACGCGGCCGTCGTACGAAGGTCAGTGCGCTCCGGTGCCCGTCAGGGACCGCACCTCCAGTTCGGCGTACTTGCCGGCGTCCGGTACCTCCTTGGACAGCAGGGTGCCCACGACACCGAGCAGGAACCCGACCGGGATGGAGATGATGCCGGGGTTCTCCAGCGGGAACCAGTGGAAGTCGGCCTCGGGGAACATCGAGGCCGGGCTGCCGGAGACGACCGGGGAGAAGAGCACCAGGCCGACCGCGGTGACCAGACCGCCGTAGATCGACCACAGGGCGCCGGAAGTGGTGAACCGCTTCCAGAACAGGCTGTACAGGATGGTCGGCAGGTTGGCGGAGGCCGCGACCGCGAAGGCGAGGGCGACCAGGCCGGCCACGTTGAGGTCGCGGGCCAGGGCGCCGAGGACGACCGACACCGCGCCGATGCCGACCGTTGCCCAGCGGGCCGCGCCGACCTCCTGCTTCTCGGTGGCCTGGCCCTTCTTGATGACGTTGGCGTAGATGTCGTGGGCGAAGGAGGACGACGAGGCCAGGGTGAGGCCCGCGACGACGGCCAGGATCGTGGCGAAGGCGACGGCCGAGATGGTGGCGAGCAGGATCGCGCCCCAGTCGGAGTCGACGCCGCCCAGATGCAGCGCCAGGAGGGGTGCCGCGGTGTTGCCCGCCTTGTTGGAGGCGATGATCTCGTCGGGTTTGATCAGCGCGGCGGCGCCGAAGCCGAGGGCGAGGGTCATCAGGTAGAAGGCGCCGATCAGGCCGATCGCCCAGATGACCGACTTACGGGCGGCCTTGGCCGTGGGCACGGTGTAGAAACGGATCAGGATGTGCGGCAGGCCCGCGGTGCCCAGGACCAGGGCGAGGCCGAGCGAGATGAAGTCCAGCTTGGTGGTGCCGGTGGCGCCGTACTTCAGCCCCGGTTCCAGGAACGCCGCGCCCTTGCCGCTGTTGTCGGCGGCCTTGCCGAGCAGGTCGGAGACGTTGAAGTGGAACTTCAGCAGGACCAGGAACGTCAGCAGCAGGGCACCGGCGATCAGCAGGACCGCCTTGACCATCTGGACCCAGGTGGTGCCCTTCATGCCGCCGATGGTGACGTAGACGATCATCAGGACGCCGACCAGGGCGACGATGCCGATCTTGCCGCCGTCGCTGGTGATGCCGAGCAGCAGCGAGACGAGAACACCGGCGCCGGCCATCTGGGCGAGCAGGTAGAAGATCGAGACCACGATCGTGGAGGTGCCGGCGGCCGTGCGCACCGGGCGCTGGCGCAGCCGGTAGGCCAGCACGTCGCCCATGGTGTAGCGGCCGGAGTTGCGCAACGGCTCGGCGACCAGGAGCAGGGCGACGAGCCAGGCGACGAGGAAGCCGATGGAGTACAGGAAGCCGTCGTAGCCGAACAGGGCGATGGCGCCGGCGATGCCGAGGAAGGACGCGGCGGACATGTAGTCGCCGGAGACGGCGAGGCCGTTCTGGAAGCCGGTGAACTGGCGTCCGCCGGCGTAGAAGTCGGCGGCGTCCTTGGTCTGGCGGCCCGCCCAGACGGTGATGACGAGGGTCGCGGCGACGAACACCGCGAACAGGGTGATGATCAGCGGCCGGTGCCGGCTCGCCTCGCCGGCGGCCAGGGTGATCGCAGGGCTCATGCGCCGCCCTCCATCCGGGACTTGATGGCCTCCGCCTTGGGGTCGAGCTCGGCGGCGGCGTGCCGGGCGTACCACCACGCGATGAGGAACGTGGTGAGGAACTGGGCGAGGCCCATGACGAGGGCCACATTGATGTTGCCGGCCACCTTGGTGCCCATGAAGCCGCCCGCGTAGTTGGAGAGCAGCACGTACAGCAGGTACCAGGAGGTGAAGGCGACGGCCAGCGGGAAGGCGAACGATCGGTGGGCGCGGCGCAGTTCACCGAACTCCGCGCTCTGCTGCACCTCGGCGAACTCCTCGGTGGAGGGAAGTGGGGCCCCCGGTGTGGCGGGGGGCGGTGTCTCGGTGGCCACGGAGTCTCCTCGCGTTGCGGATGCGATGACGAAGGGGGAGCTCGATCGTGCTGGCGCTCCCTGCCCAAGGTCCACGGCGCCACGCGAGGACCGGTTCAAGTCCTATGAGTTGTTTCGCAAGCGGTCTTGGCAAGCCATTGCCAAGTCATTGCTGAGAGGTGGGGCCATGGGGTTAGCTTCTGCCTGCACCACGCGTCATGTACCTGCCCGGGCACCATCTGTGTCTCGGGCGGTTTCGTATCCGGATGAAGTGGAGACCCCATGGTTCATCTGCGTTCCAGACGCCGGCTCGCGCTCGCCGTGCCCGTCGTGCTCTCCCTGACCGCCTCGCTCGGCTTCCTGCCGACGGCTGCCACGGCCGCCCCCGCTGCGGCCGGCGCGGTGCGGGCGGCGGACGGACCGAACCTCGCGTACGTGGTCAACACCCGTACGGATCACCGCACGATCGAGTCCGTGCAGCGGGAGATCGTCCGCAACGGCGGCTCGATCGTGGCCAGTTACGACACGATCGGTGTGATCGTCGTCCACTCGGCGCAGGCGGACTTCGCCGCGCGGATGCGCGCGGTGCGCGGGGTGGACTCGGCGGGCGCCACGCGCACGGCGCCGCTGAGTGCCGCGGGGACGACCGACGAGGGCGCGGTGCAGGTCCTGTCGAAGGCGGAGGCCGCGCAGCTCGCCAGGAGCGCCGCGCCGGGCGAGGAGCCGCTCGAGGCGGACCAGTGGGACCTGCGGGCGATCGGCGCCGACCGGGCCGCACGGATCGACCCGGGCAGCCGCAGTGTGACCGTCGGTGTCATCGACACGGGCGTGGACGACACCCACCCGGACATCGCCCCGAACTTCTCCGCCTCGCAGTCGGCGAACTGTGTGAGCGGCAGGGCGGACACGACGTACGGCGCCTGGCGCCCGGCGGACGCAGGCCACTACCACGGCACCCATGTGGCCGGCGAGATAGCCGCGGCTCGCAACGGCATGGGCGTGGCCGGTGTGGCGCCGGGCGTGAAGGTCGCGAGCATCACGGTGGCCCAGCCCGACTCGACGCAGCTGTTCTACCCGGAGAGCGTGGTCTGCGCCTTCGTCTTCGCCGCCGACCACGGCATACAGATCACCAACAACAGCTACTACGTTGATCCGTGGCTGTACAACTGCATGGACGATCCGGATCAACGCGCCATCGTTGACGCGGTCAACAGGGCCCAGCTGTATGCACAGCGCAAGGGCACGCTCAATGTGGCATCCGCGGGCAACTCCAACGACGACCTGGACGCGCACGCGCTCGTGGACGACTCCAGTCCCGACGACTCGACGGCCACGACCCGCACGGTCGACCCTCATGAGTGCTTCGACGTGCCGACCCAGCTGCCCGGTGTGGTGACCGTGAGCGCGGTGGGCGTGAAGGGCGCCAAGTCGTACTACTCCAGCTACGGCCAGGGCGTGATCGACGTGGCGGGGCCGGGCGGCGACAAGTACCAGATCCCGGACACGCCGTCGAAGAACGGCCGCATCCTGTCCACGCTGCCGAACGGCCAGTACGGCTTCCTCCAGGGCACCTCGATGGCCTCCCCGCACGTGGCCGCGGTGGCCGCGCTGCTGAAGTCCGCCCATCCGCACGCCACTCCCGCCCAGCTGCAGGCCCTGCTGAAGGCCGAGGCGGACAACCCGGGCTGCCCGAGCGGTCCTTACGACGGCGACGGCGACGGGGTCGTGGACGCGACGTGCGTCGGCGGCAAGCGCGTCAACGGTTTCTACGGCTTCGGCGTCGTCAACGCGCTGCGCGCCGTCGAGTAGGCCGGTCAAGTCAATGACCGAGTAGGGGCACTCGGCACCCGTCCAGCATCGAGGTTGATTCAATCAATATTGATCAATCAATGATGCATAGTGTAGTCATGACTGCTGACATCGAGGTGGCATGGACCGCACTGGGCGGCGACCCCGCCCTCGTCTCCCGCGTGACGCCGGAAGAGCGCCCCGGCGCTCTTCCGGCGCGGCTTCCCGTACGGCAGCTGGCGCGCGCGTGCGTCGGCGTCTGCGCGCTGGCAGCCGCGGAACTGGCGGCCCGGCGCGCCGGGCTCACCGAGGTGCCCGGCGTCCGGGTCGACGACGGCGCCGTGGCGGCCGCCTTCCACAGTGAACGGAACCTGCTGGTCGACGGGCGCGCACCGGTCTCCTTTGCGCCGCTGTCGCGGTTCTGGCGGACGGCCGACGGCTGGGTGCGCACCCACGCCAACTACCCGCACCACCGAACCCGGTTGCTCGGCGCGCTGGGCCTGCCGGCGGACGCCTCGCCGGAGGCGGTGGCCGGTCTGCTCGCCGAGCGGTCCGCGGTGGAGGTCGAGGAGGCGGTGTGCGGCGCCGGCGGCCTCGCCGTGGCCCTGCGCACCCCGAAGGAGTGGGCGGTCACCGAGCAGGCCGCCGAGGTGACCGCACGCCCGCTGGTCGAGCTCGAGCGCCTCGACTCCGCGCCCGCACGCGTGCTCGCCCCGCTCGATCCCGCCACCACTCCCCTGCTCCCCGCCGCTGGAGTGCGCGTGCTGGACCTGACCCGGGTGCTGGCCGGCCCGGTCGCCACCCGCACCCTCGCCCTGCTCGGCGCGGACGTGCTCCGCGTGGACGCCCCCTGGCTGCCCGAGCTCCCCGACCAGCACGCCGACACGGGCTTTGGGAAGCGGTCGGCGACGCTCGACCTCGCCACCGGCGGCGACACCCTCGAGGAGCTGCTGGCCACGGCCGACGTGGTCGTCACCGGCTACCGGCCGGGCGCCCTCGACCGGTTCGGGCTCTCGCCGAAGGCGCTGTGCGCACGCCGGCCCGGCCTGGTGGTGGCGCAGGTCTCGGCATGGGGCGCGTACGGCCCCTGGGGCGGGCGGCGCGGCTTCGACAGCCTGGTGCAGGTCGCGACGGGCATCGCCGTGACCGAGGGCTCGGGGACGGAGCCCGGCGCGCTGCCGGCGCAGGCACTGGACCACGGCACCGGCTACCTGCTGGCGGCGGCCGTACTGCGGGCGCTGACCGAGCAGTCGTACGACGGGGGCGGCCGACTGGTGCGGCTGGCGCTGGCCCGGACCGCGCACTGGCTGACCGACGGGATCCGGCCGGCCGCGGCCACGGGTGCGCCATACCAGGGCCCGGACACCTGGCTGGCCGAGACGGACAGCCCGCTCGGCCGGCTGCGGCACGCCCTGCCGCCGGTGTCCTTGGCGGGCGGTCCCGCCGACTGGGCGCGGCCTCCGGTGCCGTGGGGGTCGGACGGCGCCCGCTGGCGGTGAGCGCGCGGGCGGCCGGAAATGTACGTATGCAGGGAATGCCGTACTGCCCGTTGTTTTCCGGGACTTGCCCGGTTCTGCGACGACTGGCGAAGATCATGGGGTGAGCTCGATACGACCGACCGGCGAGGCGACCGACGCGGCGGTCCGCCCCCGGCGCTCCGGCACCGGCCGGGCCGTCGCCGTCCTGGCCCTGGGGGTGCTGGGCGCCCTGATCCCCCTGCTCGGCCCGTCGGCGGCGCTGCACGGCACCGGGGAGGCCGCCGCACCGGGGGTGGGCGGCATCGGGCTGCTGCGCGCGGTGCTGTTCGCCGCCCTGAGCGTGCCGCTGGGCGAGCTGTTCGTGCACCGGCTCGCCCGGCGCCTTCCGGGTGCTCCGCCCGAACGGCCGCGCAGCTGGGCTCCGCCCGCCACCACCGCCGGTTTCGTCGCCGCGCTGGCGCTCGCCTCGGTGGTGTCCGCCGGCAATCTGATCCCGCACTCCCCCGGCCAGATCGACGTCGGCGGCCTGTACGGCTCCCGCGACGGCCGGCTGGCCCTGCTGGAGGTCAACGCCTTTCTGCTGGCGGCCCTGTGCGCGTATCTGCGCCGCCCGGCGTCCCAGGTGTGGCCGCTGACCGCGGTGGTGGTCGCGGAGGCGCTGCGCGCCCACCCCACGACCGAGCAGAGCCCGCTGGTGGGCTCGGGCCTGACGCTGGTGCACCTGACGTGCGCGGCGCTGTGGGCCGGTGGCCTCCTGCACGCCCTGCGGCTGATCGGGCGGTGGCACGGCGATCCGGCCGGGGCCGCGCTGCTCGGCCGCTACGCGCGCGTGGCGGCCCTCCTGCTCGCCGCCATCACCGCGACGGGCGTGTGCAGTTCGCTGCGCCGCATGCCGTCGGGCACGATCGTGGACCAGCTGACGGCGACGGCCTACGGACGCACCCTGCTGGCCAAGGTGATCCTGGTCGCCGCCGTCGCCCTGCTCGCCCTGTGGGCGCGGATCCGGCTGCGCCGCGCCCGCGACCCGCTGACCGCGTACGCGCCCGCGCGGGCCGAGGTTATCGCCCTGGGCGCGGTCGTCGCGGTCTCGGGTCTGCTCACCGCACTGCCGCTGCCGATCCGCTGGAGCTAGCTGGTCACCGGTCGCCCGTGACCAGGACCTTGAGGGCGGTGCGCTCGTCCATCGCCTTGTAGCCCCCGGGCACGCCCTCGATGTCCACGGTCATGTCGAACACCGGCGAGGGGTCGATCGTGCCGTCGAGGACGTCGGGGAGGAGGTCCGGGATGTAGGCGCGGACCGGGGCCACGCCGCCGCGCAGGGCGATGTTCCGGTCGAACATGACGCCGAGGTCGAGGCCGGTGCCGCTGCCGTGCGGCACGCCGACGAAGCCGATGGCGCCGCCGTCGCGGGTGATGTTGACGGCCGTCCGCATGGACTGCTCGGTGCCGACGGCCTCGACGACGGCGTGCGCGCCCTGGCCGCGGGTGAGCTCGCGGACGGCCTCGACGGCCGCGTCCCCGCGCTCGGCGACGACGTCGGTGGCGCCGAAGCGGCGCGCGATGTCGGTGCGGACCTCGTGCCGGCCGAGCGCGATGATCCGCTCGGCGCCCAGCCGCTTGGCGGCCAGTACCGCGCACAGGCCGACCGCGCCGTCCCCGACGACGGCGACCGTGGCGCCGGGGCGGGCGCCCGCGCCGAGGGCGGCGTGGTGGCCGGTGCCGAGGACGTCGGAGAGGGTCAGCAGGGCGGACAGCAGGTGGTCGTCGGAGGCCGCGTCCTTGGGGAGCTGGACGAGGGTGCCGTCGGCGAACGGCACGCGCACGGCCTCGCCCTGGCCGCCGTCGTAGCCGACGGAGCCCCAGAAGCCGCCGTGCTCGCAGGACGTCGTCAGGCCCTCGCGGCAGTAGTCGCAGACGCCGTCGGACCACATGAACGGCGCGACCACCAGGTCACCGCGCCGGACCGTGCTCACCTCGGAGCCGGTCTCCTCCACGACACCGAGGAACTCGTGCCCGATGCGCTGGCCCGGCTGCCGGGCCGCCTCGCCCCGGTAGGCCCACAGGTCGCTGCCGCAGATGCAGGCGCGCAGCACCCGCACCACGGCGTCGGTGGGCAGCTGCACCACGGGCTCGGGGACGTCCTCCACGCGCATGTCGTACGGGGCGTGGATGGTGGTGGCGCGCATGGCGAGGGTCCTTCTCGTGCGGATCGGTGCGGGTGCTCAGGGGGTGGTCGAGCGCACCTCACGGTACGCCGTCGCCGGCCGGGCCCGCGCGCCCAGGGCCCCCGGCCCGCGTGTCAGACCCCCGCCGCACCCACGGCCCAAGGCCCGCATGCCAGACCCCCGCCGCACCCAGGACCCCCAGCCCGCATGCCAGACCCCCACCGCACCCACAGCCCCCAGCCCGCACGTCAGACCCCCACCGCACCCACAGCCCCAGCCCGCACGTCAGACCCCCGCCGCGCCCAGCAGACGGCCCGCCGCGTAGGTGACTCCCATCGCCAGCGCCCCGCCCGCCACGTTTCGCAGGACCGCGGGCTTCGGGTCGGCCGCGCCCAGACGGGCGCTGCTCCACCCGGTCAGCACGAGCGCGGCCAGCACGGAGAGCACGGTCACCGGGAGCCGCCAGCCGGCCGGCGGCAGCACGATGGCCAGCAGCGGCAGCAGCGCGCCCACGGTGAACGACAGAAAGCTCGCCCAGGCCGCGTTCCACGGGTTGGTCAGTTCGTCCGGGTCGATGCCGAGCTCCACGCGTGCGTGCGCCTTGAGCGGGTCCCGCGCGGTGAGCTGTTCGGCGGCCTCCCGGGCCACGTCCCGGGACAGCCCGCGTTCCTCCAGCAGCGTGGTCAGCTCCTGCAGCTCGGCCTCCGGCTGCTCCCGCAGTTCCCGTTTCTCCATGGCCAGCGCGGCCCTCTCGGAGTCGCGCTGGGTGGACACGGAGACGTACTCGCCGGCCGCCATGGACATCGACCCGGCGAGCAGGCCGGCCAGTCCGGCGGTGAGCAGGGCGGCCCGGCTCTGGGTCGCGCCGGCCACGCCGACGACGATGCCCGCGGTGGAGACGATGCCGTCGTTCGCGCCGAGCACGGCGGCCCGCAGCCAGTTCAGCCGCGAGCCGAGCGCGCCCCCGTGGGCCTCTTCGTGGGTTGGCTCGGTCACAGGACCGAGGATGGCACCTTCCGGGCCGCCGGACCCGTACGACGCACCTCGTTCCTCACCACACCCGGACCGACGCCCCGCGGGCGAACACCGGGCTGGTCGCGTCCGCCGGAGGGTCCGTCAGGGGCTCGGCCACCTCGGCCACCGTGGGGCCCACCTTCGCCGCGAGGGGGTCGAGGAGCGCGAGGTCGAAGCCGTAGACGCGGGCCGCGTTGCCGCCCAGCATCGCCGCGACCTCCGCGCGCGGCACGCCCGCGTAGGCGAACCGCAGGGCCTCGCGGGTGTAGGGATGGGTGCCCTCGTCGTGCGGGTAGTCGCTGCCCCACATGATCTTGTCGACGCCGATGCGGTCCCGCAGCGGCACCTCGTGCGGGCGCATGAAGCTGGCGCCGACGAAGCAGTTGTCCCGCCACACCTGCGAGGGCGCCGCACCCATGCCGTCGGCCAGTCCGGCACCGAACTTGGCCTCGGCGGTGCCGGCCTTCGTGGCCGCCGCGACCAGGCGGGCGTGGTAGTAGTCCAGCATGCCGAGCACCCCGGGGATCCAGCCGGAGCCCTGTTCGGTCAGGACCAGCCTCAGCTCGGGATGCCGGCGGAAGGCGCCGCCGAACACCAGGTGCCACAGGGCGCGGTGGGAGAACCAGGTCGTCTCCACCATGAACACCGCGCGGGCGGCCGGTTCCTCGCCGAGCGGCGGGGAGGCCGAGCCGGCGTGGTGGTTGACGGGGACGCCGAGCTCCTCGCACGTGGCCCAGATCGGGTCGTACGTCCGCGAGTACAGCTCGGGCAGGCCGGAGCCGGGCGGGGTGCCGGGCAGCATGAGGCCGCCCTTCAGGCCCGCCGAGGCGGCCCACCGGATCTCCTTGACGGCCTCCTCGACGTCCCCGAGCAGGATCTGGAAGACACCCGCCCGGCGGCCCGGCGCGGCGGCGCAGAAGTCCGCGAGCCAGCGGTTGTGGGCGCGCAGGCCCGCCCAGCGCCGCTCGAAGTCCGCAGCGGTCGGCGGCGGGGCCATGAGCGAGCCGGACGGGAAGAACGGCGGGATGGTGTTCGGGAAGATCACCTCCGCGACGATCCCGTCCGCCTCCAGCTCCGCGAGGCGCCGTTCGGAGTTCCAGTTGCGGTCGGCCGAGTCGGCGAGCAGGTCCTCGTAGGGGTTGACGTAGGTGGCGGCCCACACGTCGAAGTCGTCGTGGTAGCGCTTCTCCAGGTACGGCCTGTAGTCCAGGAGATCGGCTCCCGCATGGCAGTCGGCGGAGATCACCGTGTACCGGTCGTTCACCGTGTCACCCCCAGCGCCGGGAAGTCCTGGCCGGTCAGCCAGTGCCGGCCCGTCTCGCGCGAGCGCGCCCAGGACGCCTCCACGGCCGCCTGGTCGGCCGGCTGGCCGAGGTCGGCGGGGGCCGGGCCGATGCGGCGGGCGAGCGGGGTCAGCTTCCCGATGTCGAAGCCGAAGACCTCCGCCGCCGCCAGTCCGAGCATCCGGCGGGTCTCGCTCACCGGGATGTCGTGGAAGGTACGGCGCAGCCACGCGCGCGTGTCCGGCCAGGTGCCCTCGGGGTGCGGGAAGTCGCTGCCCCAGAGGATGTTGTCGACGCCGATCTCGTAGCGCTGGGCCAGCTCACGCCGCTTGGTGTTGGTGGCGCAGACGAAGACCTGCCGGTCCAGGTACTCGTGCGGCGGGCGCTTCAGCTCCTCGAACGGGGAGAGCTTCTTGCCGCCGTGCGCGCCGAGGTAGAGGCGGTCCATGAACCACAGCAGGTTCGGCAGCCACCAGCAGCCGGACTCGGCGACGCCGAAACGCAGCCCAGGGTGGCGTTCGAAGACGCCGGACCAGAGCAGGAACCACAGCGGCCGGGCCGGCCACCAGGTCACCTCGCTCACATAGATGCCGAGGTGGTCGCCGTACTCCTCGCGGGGGGCGGCGCCGGAGTGGGTGAGCACCGGCATGCCGCACTCGGCGGCGGCCGCCCACACGGGGTCGTAACGGCGGTCGTGGTACGGCTCCCTGTCCGCCCACATGGCCGGGATCATCAGGGCGCCGAGGCCGGACTCCCGGGCCCGGTGGATCTCGGCGACGACCTGGTCCACGGGGGCCGTGACGGGCAACAGGGCGACCCCGCAGTGCCGTTCGGGGTGCTCGGAGACGAAGTCCGCGAGCCATCGGTTGTGGGCCCGGGCGCCCGCCATGCCCAGTTCGGGGTCGTGGTCGCCGGACAGGCCGAGGCCCACGCCGAAGGGGGCGGCGGTGCGGCTGTCGACGGCGTCGGCGTCCGGGAAGACGACCTCGGCGGCCACGCCGTCCCCGTCGAGCTCCTTCAGGCGCTGCGCGGTGTCCCAGCCGCCGCGCAGGCCTTCCTCGTTGTCCCGGAACCACCGGTCGGCGAAGGTCTCGTTGCGGATGCCGAGCCGGGTCATCTCCTCGCGGCGCCGGCCCTGGCCCGCGAGGAACTCGTCGAAGTCCCGGTGGAAACGGGACTCCAGGTACGGCCGGTACTCCTCGGTGGGCAGTCCGGCGTGGCAGTCGGAGGAGATGATCAGGTACGGGTCGTCGTATGCGCTCACCAGAGCCTCCTCTCGGTTCAGTCCAGGACGAAGCTTTCGAGGTACGACGGGTTCGTCCGGTCCAGCATCGACCGGGCCCGGGCGCGGATCTGCGCGTCGCTGTGCTCGCTCGCCGGCAGCAGCCAGAAGCGGTCCTCGCGGATGCCGGCCACGACGAGGCCGGCGACCTCCTCGACGGGCGTGAAGCGGACCTCCTTGCCGGCCGCGCGCATCGCCGCCTCCCACTGGTCGAGGCTGCGGTACGGGGTCCTGCGCGGGCGCTGTTTGGCGTAGCGTGCGGGGCGGTTGCGGTGCGACTCCCACAGGCCGGTGCGCAGCATGTGCGGGCCCGGGAAGAGCACCGAGGCGCCCACGCGCGCGTGCTCGGCCTTCAGGTGCGCGTACAGGGACTCCGTCAGGGTGACGACGGCAGCCTTGGTGACCGCGTAGACGGAGGCGGTCGGGAGGGGTGCGATGCCGCCGTCGCCTGAGGATGTATTGACCACATGACCGGGTTGACCCGACTTGATCATCCTGGGTACGAACGCCTGGACGCCATGGAAGACACCCCACACATTGACGGCGAAGGCCCACCGCCAGTCGTTGGGGTCGTGCTCCCACATCCGGCCCTCGGCACCCGAGCCGACGCCCGCGTTGTTGCACAGGACGTGCACGGCGCCATAGGTGTCGTACGCCGCCTCCGCCAGCTCCATGACCTGGGCGCGCTCGCCGACGTCTGCCACGCGCGCGTGCACCTCGGCGCCCTCGGCCCGCAGGTCCGCGGCGGCCTTGTCCAGGGCGGCCTCCTCCACGTCGGCGAGGACCACCTTCAGGCCCTCGGCGGCGAACCGCCGGGCCAGGGCGAGCCCGATCCCGCTCGCCGCCCCGGTGACGACGGCGACCTGCCCGGCTTCGAGGTCCATCAGGCGCTCCCCCCGGACGAGGCGGACTCCGGTGGTCCGTCGAGGATCTGCAGCGGGTCGTCGTAGCGTTGGTGGATGTACGGCAACAGGGCCTGGGCGTCGACCCGTTCGACGACCCGGCCGCTCTGGTCGCTGGTCTTCTCGCCGACGGTGATCTCGCGCAGGCGCAGCACCGGAAGGTCGGCCACGGGGTCGTACGCCGACTCGCGCAGCACGACCTCGCCGGTGACCCGCTCCAGCCTGCGCACGCGCTCGTGACGCACGCAGTGCACCAGGACCGGATCGGCGTCGAAGCCGGAACCGTCCACGGCGGGAAGGAACTTGAAGTAGAAGTCGGTCCTGCGGCTCGGCTCCGGCACCGGCAGCCCGGCGCCGGCCGTGCCATGCACCTCGACGAACGCGATGCCGTGCCGGCTCATCGACGCGCGCACGGCGGAACCGTCGCGCTCGACCGTCACCTCGCCGAGCTTCTTGGGCTCGCCGAAGACCTCGCGCCCGCCGGTCAGGGCGCGCTCCTGGGTCATCGGCATGACCAGCGGGTACCAGCCGTCCACCGTGCCGTGCGCGGCGGCGACCGCGACGGAGCCCGCGCCGAGCGGGTACCCGGGCAGGTCGACCTCGCTGATGTTCACCCGGACGAGCGGGCTGCCGGTGGGTTTCAGCGGTGGGGGCAGGACCGCGGCGAGCGCGTCCGGGTCGGTCTCCCAGACGGCCACCACACCGGTGGACCAGATATCGGGAAGCCGCGCGCTCGCGGTGCGCGTCGCGGCGATCTCCCGCCCGGTCCGTGCGCCGTACCGTACGCGTGCGCGTGCCATGGGCCGTACCGCCCTTCTTCCGACGGAAGCTTCTGACGGATCGTCACCTGTAACACAGTTACAGCAGACTCCGCGCCGGGTAAAGACACGCGTACGGACGGAAGTTGGGGGATCATGGCCGGCGGGACGAGGAGTGCGCTGACCCGGGAGGCGGTGCTGGAGGCCGCCGCCGCCCTGGTGCGGCGGCACGGGCCGGACGCGCTCACCATGCGGGCGCTGGCCGCAGATCTGGGCACCGCCGTGACGTCGATCTACTGGCACGTCGGCGGCCGCGAGGCCCTGCTCGACGCCCTCGTGGAGCGGACCGTGGCCGAGCTCGGCGAGATCCGGCCCTCCGGGCGGACACCCGAGCAGCGCGTGGTCGGGGTCGCCCGCGACCTGCGCCGGCAACTGCGCGACCATCCGCATCTGGTGGCCCTGGTGCACGAGCGCGGGCTGACCGAGCGGATGTTCCTGCCCGCCCAGCGGGTCCTGGTGCGCGAGGCGCACGCCGCCGGGCTGCGCGGCGCGCGGGCGGCCGAGTTCGTGCGGGCCGTGCAGTTCCAGGTCGTCGGGCATGTGCTGGTGGAGCGCAACCGCGAGCGCGCCCCGGTGCAGCACCCCGGCGAGCGGGAGCTGTGGAGTTCCCAGAACGCCGAAGACGACCCCGCACTGGCGCGTGCGCTGGCCCGGCCGGTGGACACCGAGCGGCTGTTCGTGACGGCCGTACGTGCGCTGGTGCGGTCGCTGTTGACCCCGACCCTGCCCACCCGCCCATCCGACTCGGCCGGCTGAGAGGCGCAGAACGAGCACGCACGCGTGGCAGCGTTTTCCCGGCACGCACCGGCGTGCCACCGCTCCACCCGCGCGTGCGACGCATGCCGCCGCTCGTCACGCACCCGGCGGGCGGGCTCGCAGGCCGGCCGAGGCCTTGCCCACTTGGTTCGGCCGAGCCCTCGCCCTGCGCCTGCCGGCTGACCGGGACCGGTGGGCGGGCAGAGGACAGCGCACACCTGTGCGGCGGTCGAGCGGGCGAGCGGCGAACCGGCGGAGCCGAGCGCACCTGCCGGACCCCGCTGTCAGTCGTGGCCCGTATCCTCAATGACCATGCTCGAAGACCGTGCGACCGCAGTGTCCTCCCCCACCCAGTGGCCGGCCGCGTATCCGAAGGGATACGCGGTCGTTGACGTGGAGACCACCGGCCTGGCCCGGGACGACCGGATCATCTCGGCGGCCGTCTACCGGCTGGACGGGCGCGGCGAGGTCGAGGACCACTGGTACACGCTGGTCAACCCGGAGCGCGACCCCGGACCGGTGTGGATACACGGTCTGACGAGCGAGGTGCTCGAAGGGGCGCCGCTCTTCGCGGACATCGCCGAGGAGTTCGCGGCCCGCCTGGACGGCAGGGTGCTGGTCGCGCACAACGCCGTCTTCGACTGGCAGATGATCGCGCGGGAGTACGCGCGCGCGAAGCGCGAGGCGCCGGTCCGTCAGCGGCTGTGCACCATCGCGCTGTCGAAGGAGCTGGGGCTGCCGCTGCCGAACTTCAAACTGGAGTCGCTGGCGGCGCACTACGGCGTCGTACAGCAGCGGGCGCACCACGCGCTGGACGACGCGCGTGTGCTGGCGGAGGCGTTCCGGCCGAGCCTTCGGGCCGCGGCGGCGGGCGGCGTGCGGCTGCCGCTGCTGGAGTGCCGGCCACTGACGGAGTGGTCGGACCGCCCGGTGCCCCGGCAGTCGTCCGGCGGTGGGTACGGGGACTACGGCGGCTACCGGCAGACCACATGGCGCCCCTCCCGCAAAAGGCCCGCATGCCCCTATCCCAACCCCGGCCGCTATGAAGACGGCAAACCACTCAAACAGGGCATGAGGGTGGCGTTCTCCGGGGACACCTCCGTCGACCGCGAACTGCTGGAGGACCGGGCCACCGAGGCCGGTCTGCATGTGGCGTCCAGCATCTCCCGGCTGACCAGCCTGCTGGTGACCAACGACCCCGACTCGGGCACGTCCAAGGTGGCCAGGGCGCGGCAGTTCGGCACGCCGATCGTCGACGAGGCCGCATTCGGGCAACTGCTGCGGGATGTCGAGCCCGCCGACGCGTGACGGCACGGAACGACATGACGAACCAGCAGGAAATCGTACGAACGGGTGGTTGCCGTACGACTCACCCGGCGCCCGCTCGCCCGTGCGCCGGGTGACGGCCCACCCTGTGGCGCATGGCGAAATGCGAAGTTTGCGGCAATGACTACGGGATGACCTTCGAGGTCCACGCACAGGGCGCGGTGCACGTCTTCGACTGCTTCTCCTGCGCGATCCACCGGATGGCCCCCATCTGCGAGCACTGCCGGGTGCAGATCATCGGCCAGGGCGTGGAGGCCGACGGCCGGTTCTACTGTGGGGCCCACTGCGCCCGCGCGGAGGGAAAGGTGGGCATCGTCGACCGGGTGTGACCCGGTACCCGCCTGAATGCACCCCACGGCTCGGAGGTACCGTCGTGGGGTGCACCGCTACCGCTTCCTGTTGTCCCGCCAGTGGGTGATCCTCACCATCGTCGCGATCGCGCTGATCCCGACGATGATCAGGCTGGGCTTCTGGCAGCAGCACCGCTACCAGGAGCGCACCGCGCGCAACAACCTGGTCTCCTCGGCACTGCACGCCAAGCCGGTCCCGGTCGAGCGGCTGACCTCCCCCGGGCATGCCGTGACCCGCACCGAGAAGTACCGCACGGTCACCGCGACCGGCACCTTCGACACCGCCAGGGAGGTCGTGGTCCGGCGCCGGACCAACTCCGACGGCGAGGTGGGCTTCCACGTGCTCACCCCCTTCGTCCTGGACGACGGCAGGATCCTCCTCGTCAACCGCGGCTGGATCCCCGCGAACGGCGTCCAGACCGCCTTCCCGAAGATCCCCGCCCCGCCGTCCGGCCGCACCACCGTCACCGGGCGGCTGATGGCCGACGAGACGACCGCGGCGAGCGGCATCAAGAACGTCAAGGGCCTCCCCGACCGCCAGATCATGCTGATCAACAGCACCGAGGAGGCGCACCGGCTCGGCGCCCGGGTGCTCGGCGGCTATGTCGAGCAGACGGCGCCCACACCCAAGGACGGCCCGGAGCAGATCTCCGACCCCGGCAGCGAGGACGCCCCGCTCAACTACGCCTACATGATCCAGTGGTGGCTGTTCGCCGCGGGCGTCCCGGTCGGCTGGTGGTTCCTGGTCCGCCGGGAGATCCGGGACCAGGAGGAGGAGGCGGCGCAGGCGCAGCCGGCGGAGAGCGCACCGGCCGCCGTGTGAGCCCCGCGCGTGCTCCCGCGCGGTGACGTCACTCCCCCGGCGCACCACCTGATTGGCCCTCTGGTCCGCCGGGAAACCGGATGCCGTGAACGCGCGCATCGAGGACTACGCACTCATCGGTGACGAGCAGACCGCGGCGCTGGTCGGCAAGGACGGCTCGATCGACTGGCTGTGCCTGCCCCGCTTCGACTCCGGCGCGTGCTTCGCCCGGCTGCTGGGCGGCGAGGACCACGGCTACTGGCGGATCGCCCCCGAGGGCGCGGACGCCTGCACGCGCCGCGCCTACCGGCCCGACACGCTCGTCCTCGACACCGAGTGGGAGACCCCGGACGGCACGGTCCGGGTCACCGACCTGATGCCGCAGCGCGACCGCGCCCCCGACGTCGTACGGATCGTCGAGGGGCTCAGCGGCCGGGTCACCGTCCGCAGCACCCTCCGCCTGCGCTTCGACTACGGGTCGATCATGCCGTGGGTGCGCCGCGCGGACGGGCACCGGGTGGCCGTCGCGGGACCGGACTCGGCCTGGCTGCGCTCCGAGCCGGCCGTGCACACCTGGGGCGAGGACTTCGGCACCCACTCCGCGTTCACCGTCGCCGGGGGCGAGCGGGTCGCGTTCGTTCTCACCTGGCACCCCTCGCACGAACGCCGCCCACCGCTCAACGACCCCTGCGAGGCCCTGGAGTCCAGCGTCGCCGACTGGCAGCGCTGGGCCCGGCAGTGCCGTTACCGGGGCCCCTACCGGGACATGGTCGTGCGCTCCCTGATCACCCTCAAGGCCCTCACCTACATCCCGACCGGCGGGATCGTCGCCGCGGCGACCACCTCGCTGCCGGAGCAGCCGGGCGGGGTGCGCAACTGGGACTACCGCTACTGCTGGCTGCGCGACTCCACCCTCACCCTCGGCGCGCTGCTCCAGGCCGGCTATCACGACGAGGCCTCGGCCTGGCGCGACTGGCTGCTGCGCGCGGTCGCCGGCGACCCGGCCGACCTGCAGATCATGTACGGCGTCGCGGGCGAGCGGCGGCTGCCGGAGATGGAGCTGTCCTGGCTGCCCGGCTTCGCCGACTCCGCCCCCGTGCGCATCGGCAACGGCGCGGTCGAGCAGCTCCAGCTCGACGTGTACGGCGAGGTGATGGACTCGCTCGCCCTGGCCCGTAGCTCGGGCCTGTCCCCGCGGCCGCACATGTGGGCGATGCAGCGCGCCCTGATGGGCTTCCTGGAGTCGGCGTGGCGGCAGCCGGACGAAGGCCTGTGGGAGGTGCGCGGCGGCCGGCAGCAGTTCGTGCACTCCAAGGTGATGGTGTGGGTGGCCGCCGACCGGGCCGTGCGGACGCTGGAGCGGTACAAGGACCTCGAGGGCGACCTGGAGGGCTGGCGCAGACTCCGCGACGAGGTCCACCAGGAGGTGTGCGAGAAGGGCTACGACCCCGAGCGCAACACCTTCACCCAGTACTACGGCTCCCGTGAACTCGACGCGGCGCTGCTGCTCATCCCGCGCGTCGGCTTCCTTCCGCCCGACGACCCGCGGGTGGTCGGCACGGTCGACGCGATCCGCGACGACCTCGGGCACGGCGGCTTCCTGCGCCGCTACGACACCGAGGACTCGGTGGTCGACGGGCTGCCGAGCGGCGAGGGCGCCTTCCTGGCCTGCTCGTTCTGGCTGGCCGACGCCCTGTACCTGACCGGCCGGAAGGACGAGGCACGGGAGCTGTTCGACCGGCTGGTGGGCCTGGCCAACGACGTGGGGCTGCTGGCCGAGGAGTACGACCCCGTCGACGGCCGCCACCTGGGCAACTTCCCGCAGGCCTTCAGTCACATCGGGCTGGTGAACACCGCCCTCACACTGTTCGGGGACGACCAGGCAGGATAGGGGCCATGGATCTTGGACTGAAGGACCGGGTGTACGTCGTCACCGGGGCGACCCGCGGACTGGGCAACGCCGCCGCGCGGGAACTCGTCGCCGACGGGGCGAAGGTCGTGATCAGCGGCCGGGACGAGAAGCGGGTGGCCGACGCCGCCGCCGAACTGGGCCCGAACGCGGTGGGCGTGGGCGTGGACAACGCCGACCCGGAGGCGCCGGCGCGGCTGATCGCGGCCGCCCGTGACACGTTCGGCGCGTTCCACGGCGTGCTGGTGAGCGTGGGCGGGCCGGCGCCGGGTTTCGTGGCGGACAACACCGACGAGCAGTGGCGCGACGCGTTCGAGTCGGTGTTCCTCGGTGCGGTGCGGCTCGCGCGGGCGGCGGCCGCCGAACTGGCGGAGGGCGGCGTCATCGGGTTCGTGCTGTCCGCGTCGGTGCACGAGCCGATTCCTGGCCTGACCATCTCCAACGGGCTGCGGCCCGGCCTCGCCGGGTTCGCCAAGTCGCTCGCCGACGAGCTCGGTCCGCGCGGGATCCGGGTACTGGGGCTGTTGCCGTCGCGCATCGACACGGATCGCGTGCGCGAGCTGGACGCGCTGTCCGCCGATCCCGAGGCCACCCGGGCCGCGAACGAGTCCCGGATTCCGTTGCGGAGGTACGGGACGCCGGAGGAGTTCGGCCGGGTCGCGGCGTTCCTGCTGTCTCCGGCGGCCTCCTATCTGAGTGGGATCATGTTGCCGGTGGACGGGGGCATGCGCCACGGGTTCTAGAGTGCGGGCCGGGGTCAAGTGACCCTTTCCGCACGGTGCCTGACCGTCCGCAGGCGTACCTCTGCCGGAAGAGAGGGCAGGCGGGCCGAACGGCGGGCGTGGGCCAGGGCCTCGGCCGTGAACTCGTTCAGGGCCGTCGCCGGGTCCACGTGCGGTTCGAGTTGGAGCCACGCCCTCGCCGTGGGTGCCGTACGGCGGCCCCGCAGGAGGATCTCCGCGTGCGCCACGCCCTGCTGTCGCACGGCGTCCTCGGCCAGGGCCGACTCCAGGGCCCTGGCGCGCAACAGGGCGGACTCGTCGTCGCCGGTGTCGATCAGGATCTCGGTCAGCCGGCGGCGGCGCAGGACCGACGTGAGCCACCACAGGCTGAGCACGACGACGAGGACGAGCCCGGCGATGACCGCCGGCCACCACCAGCCGGCGGCCCGCCAGTGGGTCCGCTCCGCCCTCGTGAGCAGCACGTCGTGCGGGCCGCCGTGGATCCACCAGGACGGCGGCGGCGCGCCCAGACCGACGGCCAGCACCGCACCGCCGAGCGCGAGCAGGAGCAGGCCGGCCAGGGCCAGCAGGACCCGGTTGAGGCCGCCGGTACGCATCGTCCTCACCCCTTCCGTCCGGGCCGGGACACACGCAGCGACAGCGTGAGCGGCCGGGCCAGGCCGAGGCCCCGGATCGCGTCCGTGAGCACCGCGTCCAGGTCGGCGCGTACGTCGTCCAGGTCACGGAAGTGCGCGAGGGCCCGGACGTCGGCCTTCGTGCGGCGCATCCGCACCCGGACCGACCGGACCCCGGAGATGTCCATGGCCCGGTCGCGCAGCAGGAGCGCCGCCGCGTCGCGCCGGAGTGCGGCGCGGACATCGGGGTGCGGGCGCACCATGGGCAGCAGTGCGCGCAGGCCGGGCGTGACCGCGAGGGCGATCAGCCACAGGCCGACGGCGACGGCGACGGCGGCGCCGGTCAGCACCCAGGTGTCGTCCAGGGGCCGCTGCGCCAGTTGCCGGGCGAGGGCGCGGCGCCAGCGCATCGCGGGATGGTGGGCGCGTACGGCGGCGATGTCGTACAGCAGCAGGCCGGCGCCGGCCAGCAGCAGGAGCGCGACGACGGCGGCCGGGACGCGGCGCGGCGACCAGAAGCGGCCGCTGCCCTCGGCGGGGGCCGCCTCCGACGGGGTGCTGCCGGGGTCCTTGTCGAGGGTCGGGGTGGCCAGCTGTGGCTCGCTCATCACGCCCTCCCGTGCGGTTCCGGGTGCAGCCGTTCGACGTGGACGGCGACCTCGGGCACCGCCATGTCCACCAACGCGCCTACCCGCTCGGCGACATGGCGACGCACGGCGGCGCAGTGGGCGCCGATGTCGCAGGGGTAGCCGAGTTCGAGGTGGACGCGGACGCGGGCCGCCTGCTGGTGCACGACGACCGTGGCGTGCGGGGCGGTCGCGTCGGCGGGCGGCGAGGGCAGCGCCTCGCGGGCCGCCTGCGCGGCGATCTTCGCCACGACCCGGTCGGCGATCCGGGTGGCGCCGCGCTCCCCCGGTGGCACGAGGGCCGACGGCGGGCGCGCCACGCCGGTCTCGGCGCTCACCCCGCCGTCACCGCCGCCGTTCGCGCCGGTCGCCGCGGATGCGGAAGAAGTCACCCGGTTCCAGGTCGCCCTCCGCCAACCGGCCGACGACGAACCCGACCGCACCCAGGGCCGCCACCAGCAGAAACGCACCGAAGCCGCCGAAGTACCCGGCGAAGCCCAGCGCCATTCCGGCGATCATGCCGACCATGGCCATGCTCATGCCTCGCTCCTCCACTCCTCGGGTGTACGGTCTCGGGCCGCCGGTGCCTCACTGGATCCGGGGCGGCTCGGGCTCCTCTTCCTCCTCCTCGGGCAACTTGACGTCGCCGACGGCGATGTTGACCTCGACCACCTCGAGTCCGGTCATGCGTTCCACGGCGGCGATCACGTTCTCCCGCACCGCACGGGCGACATCGGTGATCGAGACGCCGTAGTCCACGACGATCTCCAGGTCGAGCGCGGTCTGCACCTCGCCGACCTCGGCTTTAACCCCTCGGGTGATGGACTTGGAGCCGCCGGGCACCCGGTCGCGCACGGCGCCGAAGGTGCGGGCCAGGCCGCCGCCCAGGGCGTGCACGCCGACCACGTCCCGAGCCGCGAGACCGGCGATCTTCACCACGACACCGTCGGCGATGGTCGTCCGTCCGCGGGTGGCCGGATCGCCGCCGCCGCGCCGGGTCGTCCTGTGGGTCGAAACCTGTGGCTCCTGGTCGCCCTCGGGGGTCGTCGTCATGTCGGTCATCGCCGTACGTCCCTTTCGGTGGCTTCGATCGTCCTGCGTCCACCGTAAGCATGGTTCCCCGGTCGCGCGCCGCCGATACGGCAGGCTGGAGGAATGACGGCGGACAGGTGGACCGAGGTAGTGCGGCGCCAGGTGGGGCTGGGCAGGCTGCTGCCGCTCGGCGGACCACGCGACGGCGCCTGGATCGCGGAGAGCGCGGCCACTGCTGTACTCGAACGCGCGGTGGCGGACGCGATGCCCGAGGTGCGGCTCGGCGCGCTGCGGCTCGCACTCGCCGATCCGGACGAGGCGCCCGAGCCCGTCGTACCGGCTCCACCGAGCGCGCTGCCGCCAGGGCCGCTGCGGCTGACGGCGGACTTCGCCGCGACGGCCGCCGAGCCGCTGCCGACGGTGGCGTCCCGGCTGCGGCTGACCCTGGTGACGGCCGCGACGGAGCGGCTCGGACTCGCGGTGGCGGAGGCGGACCTGCGGGTCACCGGCCTGCTGGACGCGACGGAGCCGGGCGCGCGGGTGCGGGCGCCGCGGCCGGTGCCCGCGCGCGAGCCCACCGGTCCCGACGAGTCCCGGGTGGCCGCGGCCGCGCTGTCCGTCCCCGGAGTGACCGGGTTGACGGGGTCCCTCGGCGGCCTCGGCCGGGCGGCGCACCTGGAGGAGCGCACGGCCGGCGCCGCCCTGCCGCACCGGCACGTGCGCGTGGAGCTGACGACCGGCGCGGACCACCGGGCGGTCGAGGTGGCCCGGCGGGTGCGTACGGCGGTGCGGGCCGCGCTGGAGGACCGGCCGACGGTGGCGGTGTTGATCACGGCCGTCGGTGACGCGTCCCTCTAGGGGCGCGGTGGAGCAAGGTGCGGCTCCGCCGCCGCGTTCACTCGCCGAGGCCTGCCAGGTCCCGGAGCCGGCGTGCCTGGGCAGCCCGCTCGGCCGCCCGCTGCTCGTCGTACGTCCGATCCACCGCACCCCGCAGCAACGCCTTGGTCTCCACGACCGCGTCCCGGGGCGCAGCCAGCAGCGCCGCGGCCAAGTCCCGTACGGCCGCGTCGAGTTCCGCCTCCGGCACGCTGACGTTGGCCAGCCCGGACGCCACCGACTCCGCCGCGCCGACGAACCGTCCGGTCGCGCAGATCTCGAGCGCGCGGGCGTAGCCCACGAGACCGACCAGCGGGTGTGTGCCGGTCAGGTCGGGGACGAGGCCCAGGCTGGTCTCGCGCATGGCGAACTGCACGTCGTCCGCGACCACCCGCAGATCGCACGCGAGCGCGAGCTGGAAGCCGGCCCCGATGGCATGCCCCTGGACGGCGGCGATGGACACGATGTCACTGCGCCGCCACCAGGTGAACGCCTCCTGGAACTCGGCGATGGTCGCGTCGAGCCCGGCGTCGTCACGGCGCGCGAGTTCGATGAAGTTCGGCTCGCCCGGGATCCCCTCCGGCGTGAACATCTGCCGGTCGAGACCGGCGGAGAAGGACCTGCCCTCGCCGCGCAGCACGACGACACGGACGGAGCCCGGCAGCAGCCGGCCGGCCTCGGTGAGCGCCCGCCACAGGGCGGGGCTCTGCGCGTTGCGCTTGGCCGGGTTGGTCAGCGTCACCGTGGCGAGCGCGTCGTCGACGGTGAGCCGTACGCCGTCCTTGTCGAGTACAGGAGCGAGGTCCTGTTCGGGCGTAGCCATGGGGCGCCTCCGATGGGTGCGGTCATCACGCAGTGCCGTTACGGCATGCTAAGTGACTGCACAGTAACCACCCGGCCGGTCAGACCGCCGACCGGGTGGCCACCCATCGAAGCCGATGGCCGCCCGGAGTCAGGACGATGCGGCCTTCTTGCCCCGGGTCGCTCCGCCACGCCCACGAAGCGTGACGCCCGACTCACTGAGCATCCGGTGTACGAAGCCATACGAGCGGCCGGTCTCCTCGGCCAGCGCCCGGATGCTCGCACCGGAGTCGTACTTCTTCTTCAGGTCTGCCGCGAGCTTGTCGCGCGCGGCGCCGGTCACCCGGCTGCCCTTCTTCAGAGTCTCGGCCACCCGTGCCTCCTCATGGGAAGTGCGCTCTGGTCTCCTCATGATCACCCCTCCTGGGCGTGATGGCCACCCATTCGGCAAGGTCCGTGAGACATCGTTGTGACGACAGGAGTGGATCCGCACAAGCGGAAGACGAGGTTCCAAGGGATCCCGCCCACGGGGCCGAACGGGTGGATTCGCGAAGTACCAGGTCAGAGACGCGAGGTGGCCGATCCCTTGGCAATAAAGGGATCGGCCACGAAATCCGTGTACGACACACCTCGATACGAGGAGATCTCACACAGATGATGGATCACCGATGAGCCGAATGATCCATACGCAGTGGATCACGCCAGGGCGACGAGATCCGCGTAGTCGGAGCCCCACAGGTCCTCGACGCCGTCCGGCAGCAGGATGATCCGCTCCGGCTGGAGCGCCTCGACGGCGCCCTCGTCGTGCGTGACGAGGACGACCGCGCCCTTGTAGGTGCGCAGGGCGCCGAGGATCTCCTCGCGGCTGGCGGGGTCGAGGTTGTTGGTCGGCTCGTCGAGCAGGAGCACGTTGGCCGAGGAGACGACCAGGGTCGCCAGGGCGAGCCGGGTCTTCTCACCGCCGGACAGGACACCCGCCGGCTTGTCGACGTCGTCGCCGGAGAACAGGAACGAGCCCAGCACCTTGCGGACCTCGACCAGGTCCATGTCGGGGGCGGCCGAGCGCATGTTCTCCAGGACCGTGCGGTCGGCGTCCAGGGTCTCGTGCTCCTGGGCGTAGTAGCCGAGCTTGAGGCCGTGGCCGGGGACGACCTGGCCCGTGTCCGGCTGCTCGACGCCGGCGAGCAGGCGCAGCAGCGTGGTCTTGCCCGCGCCGTTGAGCCCGAGGATGACGACCCTGGAGCCCTTGTCGATGGCGAGGTCGACGTCGGTGAAGATCTCCAGCGAGCCGTACGACTTCGACAGGCCCTCGGCCATCAGCGGGGTCTTGCCGCAGGGCGCGGGCTCCGGGAAGCGCAGCTTGGCGACCTTGTCGGACATCCGGACCGCTTCGAGGCCGGAGAGCAGCTTCTCGGCGCGGCGGGCCATGTTCTGCGCGGCGACCGTCTTGGTGGCCTTGGCGCGCATCTTGTCGGCCTGGGCGTTGAGGGCGGCGGCCTTCTTCTCGGCGTTGGCCCGCTCCCGCTTGCGGCGCTTCTCGTCGGCCTCGCGCTGCTGCTGGTAGAGCTTCCAGCCCATGTTGTAGATGTCGATCGCGGACCGGTTGGCGTCCAGGTAGAACACCTTGTTGACCACGGTGTCGACGAGGTCGACGTCGTGGCTGATGACGATGAATCCGCCGCGGTAGGTCTTCAGGTAGTCCCGCAGCCAGATGATCGAGTCCGCGTCGAGGTGGTTGGTCGGCTCGTCGAGCAGGAGGGTGTCCGCGTCGGAGAACAGGATGCGGGCCAGCTCGATACGGCGGCGCTGACCGCCGGAGAGGGTGTGCAGCGGCTGCCCGAGGACGCGGTCGGGCAGGTTCAGCGCGGCGGCGATGGTGGCGGCCTCGGCCTCGGCGGCGTACCCGCCCTTGGTGAGGAACTCGGTCTCCTGGCGCTCGTACTGCTTCATCGCCTTATCGCGGGTGGCGCCCTTGCCGTTCGCGATGCGCTGCTCGTTCTCGCGCATCTTGCGGATCAGTACGTCGAGGCCGCGCGCGGAGAGGATGCGGTCGCGGGCGAGGACGTCGAGGTCGCCGGTGCGGGGGTCCTGCGGGAGGTAGCCGACCTCGCCGGAGCGGGTGATCTGCCCGGCGGCCGGGATGCCCTCGCCGGCCAGGCACTTGGTGAGGGTGGTCTTTCCGGCGCCGTTGCGGCCGACGAGGCCGATGCGGTCGCCCTTGGCGACACGGAAGGTGGCGTTCTCGATGAGGACGCGCGCACCGGCGCGCAGCTCGATACCGGAGGCGGAGATCACGGACAGACTCCAGGGCGTACAGGAAATTGACGGGTGGGCGGCTGAGGACGTTCCCGCCGTCTAATGCGCGAGGAGAATGGCCATGGGGAGAAGTCTAACGGGGGCATGCAAGCGGTTTTCCGCGTCCCCGCGTTCGGTCCGTGACGTCCCCCACTGCCCTGAGGGCGCCGGGCTCTGCTCGTCGCGTGAGGCGTTGTCAGTGGCGGCTGCCAGACTGAACGGGACGCCGGAGGACCGACGCACGAAGGAGTGATCGGCATGGCAGGCACGGGCGGCGGACGGCCGAGTCTCTACCCCACGCTGCTGTACGCGGACGCGCAGGCGGCGATCAAGCAGCTCACGGAGGCCCTGGGCTTCACCGAGCTGTCGGTGTACGAGACGGAGGACGGCAAGGTGATGCACGCCGAGCTGGTCCAGGGCAACGGCGCGGTGATGATCGGTTCCAAGGGCCGGGGCGGCCTGTTCGACACGGCGATGAAGGACGCCGGGCCCGCCGGGGTGTACATCGTCGTGGACGACGTGGACGCCCACCACCAGCGGGCCCTGGAGCACGGCGTGGAGATCCTGATGCCCCCGACGGACCAGGACTACGGCTCGCGCGACTACATGGCCCGGGACGCCGAGGGCAACATCTGGAGCTTCGGGACGTACGCCCCCGAGATCGGCGCCTGAGCGGCCCCCGCGCCGCTCATCCTCCGGTGTGCACCTGGAAGGCGGCCCGGCGCACGGCCTTGGCCAGGGCCGGGTCGGGATGTGCGGCGGCGAGCGCGACCAGGACCTGCACGGTGCGCGGGTGCCCGACGGCGCGGACCTCGTCGAGCAGCTGGGGGACCGTGGACTGCACCGCGGACTCCAGATGCCGGACCAGCATCGGCGACTCGCCGTGGTCGGCGACGGCGGCGGCGGTGTCCACCCACAGCCAGGTGGCCTCCTGGCGGGTGAGGACCTCGTGGGCGTCCTCGGGGTCGATCCCGTCGTGCTCGGCGAGCCACAGCAGGGCGTACGGCCGCAGGGCGGGCTCGTCGACGACGGCGCGCACGTCCGGCTCGGCGGGGGCGCCGACGACGCGCAGCGCCTCGAAGGCCAGGCCGCGCAGCAGGGCGTCCTCGCCGCGCGCGGCGTGGATCAGCTCGGTGACGGCGTCGCCGACGGTGCGGGCGGCGAGCCAGGCGCGGTATTCGGCGCGGGCGGCGTTCGGGCGGAGCTGGGCGCAGCCGCGGAGCATGTCCTCGGCGGACTGCTCGATGTTGCCGGCCGGGCTCTGCGCGGCCACGCAGATCTGCTCCAGCTTGACCCACACCGCCCAGCTGCCCAGCGGGGTGAGCGTGGCCTGGCCGTCGCCGTAGGTCAGCGCGCCGACCGTGGCGAGGGCCCGCAGCGCCCAGTCGAGGAGGGGTCCGAGCGCGGTGTCGCCGGTGGGCGCGGGGTCTTCCGGCACGGCGACCGTGAGATCGGCCGGGCTCGGGGACTCGGCGGGCTGGGCGGTGCCGGGCTCGTAGGGCACCTCACAGCGCTCGGTGCGCAGTTCGGTGACCCGCTGCTGGAGCAGGTCCAGGAGCTGCTCGACCGGGACGGGCCCGGCGGACAGCTGGAGGAAGGAGAGCACCTGGGGCATGGCCGAGACGACCTCGGCGACGGCGGCCGGCTCGTGCTCCTCGGGTTCCGGGGAGGCGAGCGACCAGGCGTCGAAGAGGGCGACCCAGCCGCGCAGTACGGCGCTGTCGTCGCGGTCCCAGGCGCGCAGCCGCCAGCCGGGGCGCGCGCTGTCGCCGTGCACCTCGACGAGTCCGGCGAGGCGGGCGGTGTCCCAGTCGGTGCGGACCTGAGCGACGCTCAGGCCGAGATCGGCGGCGGCGCGCCGGGCGGTGGCGTCGGAGAGGGTGGCCTTTCCGTCGGCGGTGGCGCCGTCGCTGCCGGGGCCGAGAGCGGCGTCGGCCCAGCGAGCCACGCGCACCGGGCCGGCCAGCCCCTTGCGGGCCATTCCGGCCAGTTCCGCGGGGGCCGGGGTGCCCTCCGGCGGCCGGGGTGCGAGGCGGCGCGGACGCCGCTGGTTCACAGCTCTGGGGGCGGCGGCCAGGGGTCGCGGTCGGACGAGTCGGAGCCTGGAGTCGCGCGGGATACGGGACGTCACGGGTGCAGTCTTCCGGTTGACGGTCCGAAAACCCAAACGGAATGTCACGGCGGGCGACGGGACTGGCCAAGGCACGGTGTCGGGGGCGGGGCGAGGAGGGGTGATCAGGCCAGTCGTACGGCCTTAAACGGAATGCTCGGCACCGGGCCCTCGGCGCCCGCCGGAGGGCTGGGAGGGTCCTCAGAGCAGCGGGGTCAGGAAGCGGCGCAGCCGCTCCTCGTACTCCTTGGGGTCGGCGTTCCACATCGCCGCGTGCGGGGCCTCGGGGACGGTGTGCAGGGCGACCAGGTCCGGGCGGCGGCGGGCGAGCCGGCGGGAGAACTCCCAGGGGGCCACCTGGTCCCCGGGCCCGTGGAAGATCAGGGTCGGCACGGTCAGCAGGTCCGGGTCGGTGAGCTCGGGGATCCGGTCGGCGTACAGGCCGGTCCGGCCCTGGGCGGCGCGCACCGCGAGCGGCAGCAGCGGCTGCGGGGTGCGGCGGGCCCGGGCGAGGGCCCGCAGCGTGGCCTCCCAGCTGAGCACCGGGGAGTCGAGGACCAGTCCGGCGATGCGCTCGCGCACCGCGGAGTGCTCGGCGGCGCGCAGGGCCATGGTGGCGCCGGTGGACCAGCCGAGCAGGACGACCCGGCGGGCGCCGTGGCGCACGGCGTAGCGGATCGCCGCGTCCAGGTCGCGCCACTCGGTCTCGCCGAGGTGGTTCAGGCCGTCCGCAGGGCGCGGGGCGCCGAGGTCGCCGCGGTAGGCGAGCGCGAGGACCGGCACCCGGCGGCCGTGCAGGGGGGCCATGAGGTTCATGGCCTGTTCCCGGGTGGTGCCGAGGCCGTGCACGGCGATGACCCAGGTGCCCCGGGCCCCGGGCACGAACCAGGCGGGCAGCTCGCCGAGTTCGCCGGGCACGTCGATGTCGGCGTGGTCGAGGCCGAGGGCGGTGCCGGGGTTGCCGACGTACAGGTTCGGGGTGAGCCACACCGGGTCGCCGGGGGCGAGGGTGCCGTGGGTGACGCCCTCCAGGCGGCGTACGACGGTGTCGGCCGCGTGCGGGGCCGCGTCCAGGACCGGGCCGACGACCGCGTGGGAGCCGTCGCCGGCGAGACCGTAGGTGCCGGGGCGCAGCGAGGCCAGGTCGCGGGTGAGGGTGATCTGGCCGGCGGCGGTGCCGTGCACGGTGAGGCGGGGTTCGGTGGGCAGGGGGCGGCCCGCGGGCGCCTTCAGCGCGGCGTCGCTGGCGATGCGGCCGGCGGCGACGGACGCCACTGCCATGCCGGCGGCTATGGCCGTGGTGAGGGCGGCGGCTTTGACGGTGCGCACGGGTCCAGTGTCGTGGGGGCCGTCGTCACCGGCCAGCCGAAGGACGGGACCAGGTGAAGCCGCCGGAACCGATCGGCGAGGAGCGGGCGCGGCAAGGTGGGCGAGGCGGTCGAGAAGGCGTCGGGGCGAAGGGCTGGGCAGCACGGGGTCACCTCCGTTGGCCGTACCCCTTCAAGCGTTCCCCGACCTCGGCCAGTTGTGCCTCTGTCAACAGGGACGGGGTCAGGCCCGGTACCGAGGACGCCGTCAGCCAGAGACGGCACATCCACTCCAGCTGGGCGGTGCGGTCGTAGGCCTGGTCGAGGCCGGCGCCGTAGGTGATCGTGCCGTGGTTCTGCAGGAGGCAGCCGGAGCGGCCGGCCAGGGCGCGGAGCATGTGCTCGGCGAGCTCGTCGGTGCCGTACGTGGCGTAGGGGGCGACGCGCACCGGGCCGCCGAGGGCGGCGGCCATGTAGTGGACCAGCGGCAGCTCGGGCACGAGCGTGGAGACCGCCGTCGCGTGCACGGCGTGGGTGTGGACGACCGCCCGGGCGTCGGTGGTGCGGTAGACGGCGAGGTGCATGGGCAGCTCGCTGGTCGGCACCAGCGTGCCGAGCACCTGGTGTCCGGTGAGGTCGACGCCGGTGATGTCGTCCGGGCCGAGCCGGTCGTACGGCACGCCGGACGGGGTGACGAGCACCAGGTCGCCGACGCGGGCCGAGACGTTCCCCGAGGTGCCGACCACCAGCCCGTCCGCTACGGTCCGCCGTGCCGTCCCGACCAGCTCCGCCCAGATCCGGTCCCGTTCCGCGTCCCGCCGCTGCTCAGCCATGCCGCGATCCTGCCAGCCGCGCCCGGGGGGAGGGGGTGGACGGTCGCTTCCGGCCGCAAGCACGCACCCCCGAATGGGCGAAAGTCGGGGTGAATCGCCGCAAAAAGCCGCTGCTGCGGTGATCACCGGACCTTCAATGGTCACTCTTGCCCGCCGGGCGATCCCTCGTCCGCCGACCCGGGGAGACACATGGCCAGCGAACGCACCCCTCTCCGTCACCGCGCCGGTGTCCTCGCAGCGGCCACCGCGGTGCTCGCCCTCATGGGCACCTCGGCCGTGGCCGCCGCGCCCGAGGCACGCGCCTCGGGCCTGCCCCGGGGGCACGACGTCTCGTCCCACCAGAAGCGCGTCGACTGGGCGGCCGCCCGGTCCCGGGGCGCGCGGTTCGTCTACGTCAAGGCGACCGAGTCCACGGACTACCGCAACCCCTACTTCTCGCAGCAGTACAACGGTGCGCGCGAGGCGGGCCTGTACCGGGGCGCGTACCACTTCGCCCGGCCGGACAGGTCCTCCGGCGCCCGGCAGGCCTCGTACTTCGTGCGGCACGGCGGGGACTGGCGGGCGGACGGCCGGACGCTGCCGCCCGCGCTCGACATCGAATACAACCCGTACAACAAGAAGCACAAGTGCTACGGGCTGGGCTGGAAGCGGATGGTCCGCTGGATCCGGTCCTTCAGCAACGAGGTCAAGCGGGAGACCGGCCGCCGCCCGGTCATCTACACGACGGCCCAGTGGTGGCGGACGTGCACCGGCAACAGCCGCGCCTTCGCCAGGAGCCACGCCCTGTGGATCGCCCGGCACGGCACCTCGCGGCCGGGGAAGCTCCCAGGCGGGTGGCGGTACTGGACGTTCTGGCAGTACGGCAGCAGGGGGCGGCTGCCGGGTGACCAGAATCTCTTCAACGGCTCCCCGAGCCGGCTGCGGGCCTTCGCGCGGGGCCGGTAGCCAAGGGGCGCCTGGGCCGCCGAGGTCAAGCGGAACCCCAACACCCCTCTACCGACACCCCGACGCCTGTCCCAGTTCATCTTCCGTTCACCCAGGTTGCCTACGGTCGTCCAGCCAATGACCTCGAACGATTGCCTGGGTAAATGGAAAGCTTCTCGCTGATCCTCGCGATAGTGGTGGTAACCGCGCTCGCGTTCGATTTCACGAACGGTTTCCACGACACCGCCAACGCGATGGCCACCACCATCTCCACAGGCGCGCTGAAGCCCAAGATCGCGGTGACCATGTCCGCCGCGCTCAACCTGGTGGGCGCCTTCCTCTCCGTGGAGGTCGCCAACACGATCTCCAAGGGTCTCGTCGACGAGACCGGCATCCGTCCCGAGGTCATCTTCGCCGCCCTGGTCGGCGCGATCCTCTGGAACCTGCTGACCTGGCTGGTGGGCCTCCCCTCGAGCTCCTCGCACGCCCTGATGGGCGGCCTGATCGGTGCCACCGTCGCCTCCGCCGGCTTCGGCGCCGTGCACGGTGACGTCCTGGTCACCAAGGTGCTGCTCCCCGCGGTCGCCGCGCCGATCGTGGCGGGCGTCGCCTCGATGCTGGCCACCCGGTTCTCCTACGGCATCGGCGGCAAGGCCGAGGGCGAGGCCACCCGCAAGGGCTACCGCGCCGGCCAGATCGCCTCCGCCGGCCTGGTCTCCCTCGCCCACGGCACCAACGACGCCCAGAAGACGATGGGCATCATCACCCTCGCGCTGATCGCGGGCGGTGCCATCGCCCCGGGCTCGAACCCTCCCACCTGGGTCATCCTCTCCGCCGGCCTGGCCATCGCGCTCGGCACCTACATCGGCGGCTGGCGGATCATCCGCACCATGGGCAAGGGCCTGACCGACCTGGAGCCGCGCCAGGGCTTCGCCGCCCAGACCAGCGCCGCGACCGCCATCCTGGCCTCCTCGCACCTGGGCTTCTCCCTCTCCACCACGCACGTCGTCTCCGGCTCGGTGATGGGCGCGGGCCTCGGCCGCAAGGGCGGGGTGGTCCGCTGGTCCACCGCCAGCCGCATGGCGATCGCCTGGGTGCTCACCCTCCCGGCCGCCGCGCTGGTCGGCGCGGGCGCCGAGTCCGTCACGGGTCTCGGTGGCTGGGGCACCGCGCTGGTCGCCGTCTTCCTGGTCGCCGCGAGCGCCGCGATCTGGAAGATCTCCCGCCGCGAGGTCGTCGACCACACCAACGTCGTCGACGGGCCCGAGGAGCCGGCCGGTGTGGTGACCGCCGCCATCGCCGCGGTGACCCCGCCCCCGGCGGGCACGATCAGCGAGAACCTGACGGCCACGATCCCCTCGCCGGCCGCCACCGAGCCCGCGCCCGAGGCCGCCCCGCCGGCCGCGACCGTCTGACCCCGGCACACCGGTACCCAAGGAAGCAACCCCATGAAGATCGACTGGTCGGCCCTCGGCTCCGTCTTCGGCGCCAGCCTCGTGTTCACCGTGGGCCTGGTGGCCCTGTTCACCCTCGGCGTGGGCGGTCTGGCGCGGCGCGAGAAGGCCGCGGCGCAGGGCGGTTCCGCCCCCCTCGCGGTGACCGGCGC
This sequence comes from Streptomyces puniciscabiei, assembly GCF_006715785.1. Taxonomy (NCBI): domain Bacteria; kingdom Bacillati; phylum Actinomycetota; class Actinomycetes; order Kitasatosporales; family Streptomycetaceae; genus Streptomyces; species Streptomyces puniciscabiei. The sequence goes on along the minus strand of NZ_VFNX01000001.1, from coordinate 5,532,243 downwards.
GTACGTCTGCTTCGCCGCGTGCGCGGCGGCGGTGGCGTACGGCATCTTCCTCATCGTGTCCAAGTCCTGACCGAGCCACACGAATCGGGCGTCACGAAGGCTCCTCTCCGTCCAGGACGGAGGGGAGCCTTCGCCATGCCCGGAGGTCACGGGTGTCCCGCGATGTGGGGATCGGCACACTCTCCCCTCGCAGGTCAACGGCAAGTTGACGGCCGTTCCGGGGGCGTGGTGGACTGCCCAGGCCATGTACGGCGGCAAGGAGAGGAAGCCGGTGCGAATCCGGCGCGGTCCCGCCACTGTCACCGGGGAAGAACCCCTCGGGAGCCAGGAACTCTCACCGCCGAATCTCGTCGAACCAGGGCGCGGACACCCTGAGTGAGGACATCGATCGCCATGCCCGGCTGCCGAAGGACAAGGACCGCTACCAGGCCCGCTCTTCACCCCGCGGCCGACTGAGCCGATGGGTGCCGATCGCACGTACGCGTACGGCGCCGCCGCCGGCCTTCTCGGTGACCTGCTTCTCGGCGACCCGCGCCGGGGACATCCGGTCGCCGCGTTCGGGCGTGCGGCCGCTGCCGTGGACCGCGCGTTGTGGCACGACCACCGCGGCTGGGGCGCCGCGCACACCGCCGTGTGCGCCGGTGGCGCCGTCGCACTCGGCACGCTGGCCGCACGCGCCGTGCGCCCCTCCCCCGCCGCCTCCGTCGCGCTGACCGCCGCGGCCACCTGGGCAGTGGTGGGCGGTACGTCGCTCGCCCGGGAGGCCCGCACGATCGGGCGCGCCCTGGAGTCCGGGGACGTCGATGCGGCGCGGGCGCGGCTGCCGCATCTGTGCGGCCGGGACCCGCAGGCGCTGGACGCCGACGGGATCGCCCGGGCCGTCGTCGAGTCGGTCGCGGAGAACACCTCGGACGCCGTCGTGGGCGCCCTGGTGTGGGGGGCCGTCGCCGGGGTGCCGGGACTGCTGGGCTTCCGGGCCGTCAACACCCTGGACGCGATGGTCGGTCACAAGTCCCCCCGCTACCGCCGCTACGGCTGGGCCTCGGCCCGGCTGGACGACCTGGCCGGCTGGCCGGGGGCCCGGCTGACCGCCGTACTCGCCGCCGCGGCCGGACCCGACCCGCTCGGTGCCCTGCGCGCCTGGAAGGCCGACGCCCCCAAGCACCCGAGCCCCAACGCCGGGCCCGTGGAAGCCTCCTTCGCGGGCGCGCTCGGTGTGCGGCTCGGCGGCACCCTCTCCTACGGCGGCCGCGTCGAGCACCGGCCCGTGCTCAACGGGGACACCGGCCGGGCCGTTCGGGTCACCGACATCGACCGGGCCGTACGGCTCTCCCGCCGCGTCGGCCTGCTCGCGCTCGGCACCACGGTCGCCGCGCGCCTCCTCGTCAGCGGCGTCAAGAGCCTCAAGAGCCCGAAGGGACGTGGGAAGTGAACGGGGGACTCCTCGTCGCCGGCACCACCTCCGACGCCGGCAAGAGCGTCGTGACGGCCGGGATCTGCCGGTGGCTGGTGCGTCAGGGTGTGAAGGTCGCGCCGTTCAAGGCGCAGAACATGTCGCTCAACTCCTTCGTGACCCGCGAGGGCGCCGAGATCGGGCGGGCACAGGCGATGCAGGCGCAGGCGTGCCGGATCGAGCCGACCGCGCTGATGAACCCGGTGCTGCTCAAGCCGGGCGGCGAACAGAGCAGCCAGGTGGTGCTGCTGGGCAAGCCGGTGGGCGAGCTGAGCGCGCGCGGGTACCACGGCGGGCGGCAGCAGAAGCTCCTCGGCACCGTGCTGGACTGCCTGGCCGAGTTGCGGGGCACGTATGACGCGGTGATCTGTGAGGGCGCGGGCTCCCCGGCGGAGATCAATCTGCGCCGGACGGACATCGTGAACATGGGGATCGCCCGGGGTGCGCGGCTGCCCGTGCTCATCGTCGGCGACATCGACCGCGGGGGCGTCTTCGCGTCCTTCTTCGGGACCGTGGCCCTGCTGTCGCCGGAGGACCAGGAGCTGGTCGCCGGGTTCCTGGTGAACAAGTTCCGGGGGGATGTCTCCCTGCTGGAGCCCGGACTGGAGATGCTGTACGGCCTCACCGGGCGGCGCAAGTACGGCGTGCTGCCGTTCCGGCACGGGCTCGGCATCGACGAGGAGGACGGGCTGAGGGTCTCCCTGCGCGGAACCGTCCGGGAGTCCACCGTGGCTCCCCCCGTCGGGGAGGACGTGCTGCGGGTCGCCGTGTGCGCGATTCCGCTCATGTCCAACTTCACCGACGTGGACGCGCTGGCCGCCGAACCGGGTGTGGTGGTGCGGTTCGTGGACCGGCCGGAGGAGCTGGCGGACGCGGACCTGGTCGTCATCCCGGGCACGCGCGGAACCGTGCGGGCGCTGGAGTGGCTGCGCGAGCGCGGGCTCGCGGACGCCCTCGTCCGAAGGGCCGCCGAAGGGCGCCCGGTCCTCGGCGTCTGCGGCGGCTTCCAGATCCTCGGCGAGCACATCGAGGACGAGGTCGAGTCGCGGGCCGGCGCGGTCGACGGGCTCGGCGTGCTGCCCGTGCGGGTGCGGTTCGCCCGCGAGAAGACCCTCACCCGGCCGTCCGGAGAGGCCCTCGGCGAGCGGGTCGAGGGGTACGAGATCCACCACGGAGTGGCCGAAGTCCTGGGCGGGGAGCCCTTCCTGGACGGCTGCCGGGTCGGCCAGGCCTGGGGCACCCACTGGCACGGTTCCCTGGAGTCGGACGGCTTCCGGCGGGCCTTCCTGCGCGAGGTGGCCGCCGCCGCGGGCCGCCGCTTCGTGCCCGCGCCGGACACCTCCTTCGCCGCGCTGCGCGAGGAGCAGCTCGACCGGCTCGGCGACCTGATCGAACAGCACGCGGACACGGACGCGCTGTGGCGGCTCATCGAGTCGGGCGCGCCGCAAGGACTGCCTTTCATCCCACCGGGAGCGCCTGCATGAGCACAGTGTTGTTGTTGTCGACCGCCGACACGGATCTGCTGGCGGCCCGGGCCTCGGGCGCGGACTACCGGATCGGCAACCCGACGCGGGTGGACGTCGAGCAGGAGCTGCCGGGGCTGCTGGCGGGCGCGGACCTCGCCGTCGTACGGCTGCTGGGCGGCAAGCGGGCCTGGGAGGACGGGCTCGCGGCGCTGAGGGCGGCAGGGATCCCGACCGTGCTGCTGGGCGGCGAGGCCGTGCCGGACGCGGAGCTGATGGCCGAGTCGAGCGTGCCGGCCGGTGTGGTGGCGGAGGCCCTGAAGTACCTGGTCGAGGGCGGTCCCGCGAACCTGCTGGAGCTGTCCCGGTTCCTGTCGGACACCGTGCTGCTGACCGGTGAGGGCTTCGAGGAACCGCGGAAGATGCCGGAGTACGGCGTCCACGGCTGCTACGAGCTGCGGGAGGGCCGTCCGACCGTGGGCGTGCTCTTCTACCGGGCGCACGAGCTCAGCGGCAACACCGCCTTCGTGGACACCCTGTGCGAGGCGATCGAGGCGGCGGGCGCCAACGCGCTGCCCCTCTACTGCGGTTCGCTGCGCGGCGCGGACGCCGGGCTGTACGAGCTGCTGGGGAAGGCGGACGCGCTGATCGCGACCGTGCTGGCGGCAGGCGGCACGCACGCCTCGCAGGCCTCGGCGGGCGGTGACGAGGAGGCCTGGGACATCGGCGCGCTCGCCGATCTCGACATCCCTGTGCTGCAAGGACTCTGCCTCACCTCCTCGCGGTCCGCGTGGGAGGAGTCGGACGCCGCCCTCTCCCCCATGGACGCGGCGATGCAGGTCGCGATCCCGGAGTTCGACGGCCGGCTGATCACCGTGCCGTTCTCCTTCAAGGAGCAGGGTCCCGACGAGGTCCCGGTGTACGTCGCCGATCCCGAGCGGGCCGCGCGGGTGGCGGGAATCGCCCTGCGGCACGCGCGGTTGAAGCACAAGCCGAACGCCGAGAAGAAGGTCGCGCTGGTCTTCACCGCGTACCCGACCAAGCACTCCCGGGTCGGCAACGCGGTCGGTCTGGACACGCCCGCCTCGGCGGTGCGGGTGCTGGACGCGCTCCGGGACGCCGGTTACTCGCTGACCGAATACCCCTCCGGGGGCGACGAGTTGATCCACCGGCTGATCGAGGCCGGCGGCCACGACGTCGAGTGGCTGACCGAGGAGCAGCTGGCGGCGGCGCCCGCGCGGGTGCCGCTGGCGGACTACCGGGCGTGGTTCGACAGGCTCGACCCGGACCTCAAGGAAGCCATGACCGAGGCGTGGGGCGAGCCGCCGGGCAGCCTGTACGTCGACGGCGACGACATCGTGCTGGCGTCCCTCCAGTTCGGGAACGTCGTGGTCACGATCCAGCCGCCGCGCGGCTTCGGCGAGAACCCGATCGCGATCTACCACGACCCGGACATGCCGCCCTCGCACCACTACATGGCGGCGTACCGGTGGCTGGAGAACTCGTTCGGTGCCGACGCGATCGTGCACATGGGCAAGCACGGCACGATGGAGTGGCTGCCCGGCAAGGGGCTGGGTCTGTCGCGGGGGTGCGCTCCGGACGCCGTCCTCGGCGACCTGCCGCTGATCTACCCGTTCATCGTCAACGACCCCGGTGAGGGCACCCAGGCCAAGCGGCGCGGGCACGCCACGGTGGTGGACCACCTCGTGCCGCCGATGGCCCGGGCCGACACCTACGGCGACCTGGCCAAGCTGGAGCAGCTGCTGGACGAGTACGCGCTCGTCTCCGACCTGGACCCGGCGAAGGCCCCGGCCGTCCGCGCCCAGATCTGGACGCTGGTCAAGGCGGCCGAGCTGCACCACGACCTGCATGTGGACGAGCAGCCGGACGACGCCGAGTTCGACGAGTTCGTCATGCACATCGACGGCTATCTGTGCGAGATCAAGGACGTGCAGATCCGCGACGGCCTGCACATCCTGGGCGGCGGCCCGGTCGGTGAGCCCCGGGTGAACCTGGTGCTGGCCGTGCTGCGCGCCTCGCAGGTGTGGGGCGGGCAGGCGAACGCGCTGCCGGGGCTCAGGGCATCCCTCGCCGCCCACTTCGGGCTGGTGGAGAAGGAGCTGCTGGCCGAGCCCGGTGCCCCGGTGAAGGTGCCGGTGGAGCTGACCGACCTGGTGGAGGGGCCGGCGCGTACCGCCTCCGACGCGATCGACCTGCTGGAGCAGCTGTGCCGGCGGATCGCGGAGGGCATGGAGGAGCGGGCCTGGGACCGCGCGGCCGTACCCGCCGTCCTCGGTGACGTGCTCCGCACCGAACTCCCGGACGCCGTCGCGGTGCTGGAGTTCGCCTGCGACGAGGTCGTCCCCCGCCTCGCGCGCACCACCGACGAGATCGGGCACATCCTGCGGGCCCTGGACGGCGGCTACGTCCCGGCCGGCCCGTCGGGTTCGCCGACCCGTGGCCTGGTGAACGTGCTGCCGACCGGCCGGAACTTCTACTCGGTGGACCCCAAGGCCATTCCGTCACGGCTGAGCTGGGAGGTCGGTCAGTCGCTGGCCGACTCCCTGGTGCAGAGGTACCTGCAGGACACGGGCGAGTACCCGAAGTCGGTGGGCCTGACCGTCTGGGGCACGTCGGCGATGCGCACCCAGGGCGACGACATCGCCGAGATCCTGGCGCTGCTGGGCTGCCGTCCGGTGTGGGACGACGCCTCGCGCCGGGTCACGGGCTTCGAGGTGGTCCCGCTCCAGGAGCTGGGCCGGCCGCGCATCGACGTCACGGTCCGTATCTCCGGGTTCTTCCGGGACGCGTTCCCGCACGTCGTCGGCCTGATCGACGACGCCGTACGGGCCGTGGCCGAGCTGGACGAGCCCGCCGGGAGCAACTTCGTGAAGGCCCACGCCGACGAGGACGCCGCCGGGCACGGCGACCGGCGGCGCGCGACGGCCCGGATCTTCGGCTCCAAGCCGGGGGCGTACGGCGCGGGTCTGCTGCCGCTGATCGACGCCCGGAACTGGCGCTCGGACGCCGACCTCGCCGAGGTGTACGCCGTCTGGGGCGGCTACGCCTACGGGCGCGGGCTCGACGGGCGGGCGGCGCGCGGGGACATGGAGACGGCGTTCAGGCGGATCGCGGTGGCGGCCAAGAACGTCGACACGCGCGAGCACGACCTGGTCGACGCCGACGACTACTTCCAGTACCACGGCGGCATGGTGGCCATGGTGCGGCACCTGACCGGCGCCAACCCCGAGGCGTACGTGGGCGATTCCGCCGTACCCGACCAGGTGAGGACCCGCACGCTCGGCGAGGAGACCCACCGGGTCTTCCGGGCCCGGGTGGTCAACCCGCGCTGGATGGCGGCCATGCGCCGGCACGGCTACAAGGGCGCCTTCGAGATGGCGGCGACGGTGGACTACCTGTTCGGCTACGACGCCACCGCCGGCGTGGTCGACGACTGGATGTACGAGAAGCTCAGCGCGGAGTACGTCTTCGACCCGGAGAACCGGGACTTCATGAGGAAGTCCAACCCGTGGGCGCTGCGCGGCATCACCGAGCGGCTGCTGGAGGCGGCGGACCGGGGCCTGTGGGCCGAGCCGGACGCGGACACGCTGGAGCGGCTGCGGGCCACCTACCTGGAGCTCGAAGGCGACTTGGAGGGCGACGACCAGTGACCACCCCCTTCCCCTTCACGGCCGTTGTCGGTCAGGACGACCTGCGGCTCGCGCTGCTGCTGAACGCCGTCTCCCCGGCGGTCGGCGGTGTGCTGGTGCGCGGCGAGAAGGGCACGGCCAAGTCGACGGCGGTACGGGCCCTTTCCGTGCTGCTGCCGGAGGTGGCCGTGGTGCCCGGCTGCCGCTTCTCCTGCGACCCGGCGGCACCGGACCCGTCCTGCCCGGACGGCCCCCACGAGCCGGGCGGCGGTGCCCGGCGGCCCGCGCGGATGGTCGAACTGCCGGTCGGCGCCTCCGAGGACCGGCTGGTCGGGGCCCTGGACATCGAGCGGGCGCTCGCCGAGGGCGTGAAGGCGTATCAGCCGGGCCTGCTGGCCGACGCGCACCGCGGGATCCTCTACGTCGACGAGGTCAACCTCCTCCACGACCACCTGGTGGACCTGCTGCTCGACGCGGCGGCGATGGGTGCCTCGTACGTGGAGCGCGAGGGCGTCTCCGTGCGGCACGCGGCCCGCTTCCTGCTGGTCGGCACCATGAACCCCGAAGAGGGCGAGCTGCGCCCGCAGCTGCTGGACCGGTTCGGGCTGACCGTGGAGGTCGCGGCCTCGCGGGAGCCGGAGCAGCGGGTCGAGGTGGTACGGCGCCGGCTGGCGTACGACGACGACCCGGCCGGTTTCGCCGCGCGGTGGGCCGAGGAGGAGGCCTCCGTACGCCAACGGATCGTCGCGGCACGGCAGTTGCTGCCGCAGGTGCGGCTGGGCGACGGTGCGCTGCGGCAGATCGCGGCGACCTGCGCGGCCTTCGAGGTGGACGGCATGCGCGCCGACATCGTGATGGCGCGTACGGCGACCGCGCTGGCCGCGTGGGCCGGGCGGACCGACGTCCTCGCCGAGGACGTGCGGCAGGCGGCGCTGCTGGCGCTGCCGCACCGCAGGCGGCGTAACCCCTTCGACGCGCCGGGGCTGGACGAGGACAAGCTGGACGAGACGCTGGAGCAGTTCTCCGGGGACGACGGGAGCGGTGAGGACGATCCGGACCCGGACGGTCCCGGCGGCGGTCGGCCGCGGCCCGACTCGGGGCCACAGGGCGGCGGGGACGGCGCCGCGCGGCCCGAGGCCGGTGAGGGCGGGGAACCGCAGGCTGCCGGTGCCGGTGAGCAGGCTCCCGCACAAGCCTCCGAGCCGTTCCGGACCAAGGTGCTGAGCGTGCCCGGGATCGGGGAGGGTGCCGCCGGGCGGCGCTCGCGCGCGCGGACCGAGCACGGGCGGACGACCGGGTCCCGCCGTCCCCAGGGGGCGCTGACCAAGCTGCATCTGGCCGCCACCGTGCAGGCCGCGGCCCCGCACCAGCGGGCGCGCGGCCGGTCCGGGCCGGGACTGGTGATCCGCCGGGACGATCTGCGGCAGGCGACGCGGGAGGGACGCGAGGGCAACCTCGTGCTGTTCGTCGTGGACGCCTCCGGGTCGATGGCGGCGCGGCAGCGGATGAGCGCGGTCAAGGGTGCTGTGCTGTCGCTGCTGCTGGACGCCTATCAGCGGCGGGACAAGGTGGGTCTGGTGACCTTCCGGGGTGCCTCGGCGGAGGTCGCGCTGCCGCCGACCTCCTCCGTGGACGCGGCGGCGGCCCGGCTCCGGTCGCTGCCGACCGGGGGCCGTACCCCGCTCGCGGCGGGGCTGCTCAGGGCGCACGAGGTGCTGCGGGTGGAGCGGCTGCGGGATCCGGCGCGGCGGGCGCTGGTCGTGGTGGTGACCGACGGGCGGGCCACGGGTGGTCCGGAGCCGGTGGCGCTGGCCGGACGTGCGGCGCGGCTGTTCGCGGCCGAGGGGGTCGCGTCGGTGGTCGTGGACTGCGAGTCGGGTCCGGTGCGGCTCGGGCTCGCCGGGCAGCTCGCGGGTGAGCTGGGCGGTACGGCCGTCACGCTGGACGAGCTGCGGGCCGACTCGATCGCCGGTCTCGTCAGAGATGTGCAGGGCAACAGCAGCAGGAGGGCCGCGTAATGCCTCAGGGGCAGCCGAGTGTCGTACCCGATGACGGCTTGACGACTCGTCAGCGGCGCAACCGTCCGCTGGTCGTCGTGCACACCGGTGTCGGCAAGGGCAAGTCCACCGCCGCGTTCGGGCTCGCGCTGCGGGCCTGGAACCAGGGGTGGCCGATCGGGGTGTTCCAGTTCGTCAAGTCCGCGAAGTGGAAGGTCGGCGAGGAGAACGCCCTGCGGGTGCTCGGCGCCTCCGGCGAGGGCGGCACCGTCGACTGGCACAAGATGGGCGAGGGCTGGTCGTGGGTCCAGCGGGACATCCAGGGTGACAACGCGACCAACGAGGAGAAGGCCCGGGAGGGCTGGGAGCAGGTCAAGCGGGACCTGGCCGCCGAGACCTACCGGCTGTACGTGCTGGACGAGTTCGCCTACCCCATGCACTGGGGGTGGGTGGACACCGACGAGGTCGTGGACGTGCTGCGGAACCGGCCCGGTACCCAGCATGTGGTGATCACCGGGCGGAACGCGCCGGAGAAGCTGGTGGACTTCGCCGACCTCGTCACCGACATGTCCAAGGTCAAGCACCCCATGGACGTGGGGCAGAAGGGCCAGAAGGGCATCGAGTGGTGACGTCGTCGGTGCCTCGGCTGGTCATCGCCGCGCCTTCGTCGGGCAGCGGCAAGACCACCGTCGCCACGGGGCTGATGGCCGCGTTCACCGCGCGGGGGCTCGCCGTGTCCCCGCACAAGGTCGGGCCGGACTACATCGACCCCGGGTACCACGCCCTCGCGACCGGGCGGGTGGGGCGCAACCTCGACGCGTACCTGTGCGGGCCGGAGCTGGTCGCTCCGCTGTTCCTGCACGGGGCGCGGGGCTGTGACCTGGCCGTGGTCGAGGGCGTGATGGGGCTGTACGACGGGGCGGCCGGGGAGGGTGAACTGGCGTCCACCGCCCATGTCGCCAAGCTGCTGCGGGCGCCGGTGGTGCTCGTCGTCGACGCGTCGTCGCAGTCGCGGTCGGTGGCGGCGCTGGTGCACGGGTTCGCTTCCTGGGATCCGGAGGTGCGGGTCGGGGGCGTGATCCTGAACAAGGTCGCGTCCGACCGGCATGAGGAGTTGCTGCGGGAGGCGCTGGATCAGTCAGGGGTGCCCGTGCTGGGGGTGCTGCGGCGGGTTCCTCAGGCGGACACGCCGTCCCGCCATCTGGGACTGGTACCGGTGGCCGAGCGACGGTCCGGCGCGACGGACGCGGTGGCGGCGATGGCCGCCCAGGTGGAGCGCGGTTGCGATCTCCAGGCCCTGCTGGGACTGGCGCGCAGTGCGGGAGACCTGTCCTGCGCCCCGTGGGAACCGCCCGTCACCCCAACGCGGAAGCGTGAGGTGGTCGCCGTCGCCGGTGGTTCCGCGTTCACCTTCTCCTACGCCGAGCACACCGAGCTGCTCACCGCCGCCGGTGCCGAGGTCGTCACCTTCGATCCGCTCCGGGACGAGCAACTGCCCGACGGCGCCGCCGGGTTGGTCATCGGCGGCGGTTTCCCCGAGGTGTACGCCGCCGAGCTGTCCGCCAACGAGCCGCTGCGGAAGGCCGTCGCCGAACTGGCCCTCGCCGGTGCTCCCGTCGCCGCCGAATGCGCCGGGCTGCTCTACCTGTGCCGCCAGCTGGACGGGCAGCCGATGTGCGGCGTCCTGGACGCCACCGCGCGCATGACGGAACGGCTGACCCTCGGCTACCGGGACGCCGTGGCCGTCGGGGACAGTGTGCTGGCCGTCGCCGGGACCCGGATGCGGGGGCACGAGTTCCATCGCACGGTCGTCGAGCCCGGCGTCGGTGAGGCTCCCGCCTGGGGCGTGCGGGCGCCCGTCCGGCGGGTCGAAGGTTTCGTGCAGCGGGGCGTGCACGCGAGTTATCTGCACACGCACTGGGCGTCCGAGCCCGGTGTCGCCCGTCGGTTCGTGGAGAGGTGCCGGACGTCATGAGCAGCAGGCTGGTCGGAGTCGGGGTCGGTCCCGGTGACCCGGAGCTGGTGACCGTCAAGGGGGTCAACGCCCTGCGGGCCGCCGATGTCGTCGTCGTACCCGTGATGGACACCGGGGAGCGCGGGCGGGCCGAGGCGACCGTGTTGCACTACGTGCCCGAGGACAAGGTCGTCCGGGTGGTGTTCGCGCTGAACGAGCGGACCGACCGGGCGCGCCGCGAGGCCGCCTGGGACGCGGCGGGCGGGCGGGTCGCCGCGCTTCTCGCAGCGCACGGATCCGTCGCCTTCGCCACCATCGGCGATCCCAACGTGTACTCCACGTTCACCTATCTCGCCCAGACCATCACGGAGCTGATGCCGGACGTGGTCGTGGAGACCGTGCCCGGGATCACCGCCATGCAGGATCTGGCGGCCCGGTCCGGCGCGGTGCTGACCGAGGGCACCGAGCCGCTGACGCTGGTGCCGGTGACCGCCGGGTCCGCCGTGCTCAAGGAGGCGCTGGCCGGGCCGGGGACCGTCGTCGCGTACAAGTTCGGGCGGCAGGCCGCCGAGGTCGCCGAGGCGCTGAAGGAGAACGGGCGGCTGGCGGACGCGGTGTGGGGATCGGCGCTGGGCCTGCCGGAGGAGTCGGTGCGGCCGGCCGCCGAGCTGGACGGGACGCCGCTGCCGTATCTGTCGACGCTGATCGCACCCCCGCGGCGGGACGGCGGACGGGGCGGGAAGCTGTGAGCACCCGCTGTCCCGCCGCACGGTCAGCCGCCGGACAGACCCACCACCAGCCAGATGAAGGCCGCGCCCGCCACCGTGCACAGCAGGGTGGACCGCGCGGGGTGCTCGTGGTGGGCCTCGGGCAGGATCTCGGCGGCGGCGAGGTAGAGCAGGACGCCGCCGAAGAGGCCCAGGTAGCCGCCGAGCACCGGCTCGGGGATGTGGAAGAAGGCGGTCGACAGGGCGCCGAGCAGGGGCGCGCAGGCGTCGGCGACCAGCATGCCGATCGCCCGGCGGCGGGCGTTGCCGTACAGGCTCGTGATGGTGAAGGTGTTGAAGCCGTCGGCGAAGTCGTGCGCGATCACGGCGAGCGCCACGGCCGTGCCCATGCCGCCGCCCACCTGGAAGGCCGCGCCGATGGCCACGCCGTCCATGGCGCTGTGGCCGACCATCGCGGCGGCGGCCGTCAGGCCCACCTCGGGCGCCCGGTGGTCGTGCCCTTCTGCACCGCCGTGGGCCGCCTGCCGTGCGGCCAGCGTGCGCTCCACCAGATGGGCCAGCAGGAATCCGGCCACGAACAGCAGCAGTGCGGCGGGTACGCCGAAGATCTCGCGGTCGGCGGCGTGCAGCGCCTCCGGCAGCAGATCCAGGCCGACCACGCCGAGCATCAGACCGCCGGCCAGGCCCAGGACCAGGTGCCGACGGTCGGTCACGCGCTGTGCCGTCCAGCCGCCGGCCAGCGTCATCAGGAACGCGCCGAGCGCGACGAAGACCGCCATAGGCCCTTGCTATCCGATGGAGGTGCCCTCGCGCACATCCGGCCACGCCCACATCGGCGCAGAACCTGATATTTCCCCCGCTTTTCACTTCGTGATCCCGTACGAGAGGACCCCTCCCATGGCCGATGCCCCCACCGGCAAGGTGACGTTCGTCGGTGCCGGCCCCGGCGCCGCCGACCTGCTGACGTTCCGCGCCGCGCGCGCCATCGCGGAGGCGGACGTGGTGATCTGGGCGGCGAGCCTGGTCCAGGCGGAGGTCCTGGAGCACGCGCGCGCGGACGCGGAGGTCCTGGACTCGGCGACCATGCCCCTGGAGGAGGTCGTCGCCGTCTACCGGCGCGCCCACGCCGAGGGGCTGAAGGTGGCCCGGATCCACTCCGGCGACCCCGCGCTGTGGGGCGGCACCCAGGAGCAGCTGGACCGGTGCGCGGAGATCGGGATCGCGACCGAGGTCGTACCGGGGGTCTCCGCCTTCTCGGCCGTCGCGGCTCTCGCCCAGCGGGAGCTGACCATCCCCGAGGTCGCGCAGTCCGTCGTCCTCACCCGGCTGGGCGGCGGCAAGACGCCGATGCCGCCCGGCGAGGAGGTCCGCGAGTTCGCCCGGCACGGCACCACCATGGCGATCTTCCTGTCGGCGGCGCGCAGCGGGCAGCTGGTGCGCGAGCTGCTGGAGGGCGGCTACCCGACGGACACCCCCGTGGTCGTCGCCTACCAGGCGACCTGGCCGGAAGAGCTGGTCGTGAGGTGCACGGTCGGCACGCTGGAGGAGACGGTCAAGGAGCACAAGCTCTGGAAGCACACGCTGTTCCTGGTCGGCCCGGCACTGGATGCGCACGGCACCCGCTCGCACCTGTACCACCCGGGGCACTTCCACGGCTACCGCAAGGCCGACCCGGAGGCCCGGCGGGCCCTGCGCGAGCAGCGGGCGAAGAGTTGATCACGGTCGTCGGCACGGGGACGGGTACGGGCGCGCCGGTCGCCGAGGACGTCCTCGCGGGGGCCGCGCTGGTGGTCGGCGGTCGTCGGCACCTGGACGCGGTACGGCTGCCCGGGGGTGCCGAGCGGGTCGTGCTCGGGCCGCTGGCACCGGCCCTGGACACGATCGCCGAGTACGTCGGCAAAGAGCTTCCGGTGCTGGTGCTGGCCTCCGGCGACCCGGGGTTCTTCGGGATCGTGCGGGCGCTGGCCGAGCGGTTCGGCGCGCACCGGCTGGACGTGCGGCCCGGGGTCTCGTCCGTCGCGGCCGCGTTCGCGCGCGTGGGGCTGCCGTGGGACGACGCCGTGGTCGTCAGCGCGCACGGCAGGGAGCTGCGTACGGCGGTCAACGTGTGCCGGGCACGGCCGAAGGTGGCGGTGCTGACGGGGCCGGGCGCGGGTCCGGCGGAGCTGGGTGCGGCGCTGCAGGGCGACGCGTGCGTGCCGGGGCGGGTCCTCGTCGTCGTCACCGCCCTCGGCTCCGCGGACGAGCGCGTCGAACGGGTCACGCCCGCCGAGGCCGCCGCCCGTGACTGGGGTGCGGCGGTGAGCGTGGTGCTGTGTCTGGACGAGGCACGGGCGCTGGGCGGGGTGCGTACGGTCGCCGGGGTTCCCGCGCGGCCCGATCGGTGGGCCCTGGCCGAGGGCGAGTTCGCCCACCGCGACTCGATGATCACCAAGTTCGAGGTACGGGCGCTGGCGCTGGCCCGGCTGGGGCCTGGTCTCGGCGACCTGGTGTGGGACGTCGGCGCCGGCTCGGGCTCGGTGGCGGTGGAGTGCGCGCGGCTCGGCGCGGCCGTCGTCGCCGTGGAGAAGGCGGCGGACGGGGTGGAGCGGATCCGCGCCAACGCGCACGCCCACGGTGTGGACGTGGCCGTGGTGCACGGCTCGGCACCGGACGCCCTGGACGGGCTGGCCGACGATCCGGACGCCGTGTTCGTCGGGGGCGGCGGGCGCGAGCTGCCCGGCATCGTCGCCGCGTGCGCGCGGCGCGCCCGGCGGACGGTCGTGGTCTCCATGGCCGCGCTGGACCGGGTGCCGGCCGTGCGCGAGGCGCTCACGGCCGCCGGGTTCACCTGCGACGGGGTGCTGCTGCAGTCCTCGCGCCTGGCGCCGCTCCCCGGGGACGTGACCCGGCTCGCGGCGACCAATCCCGTGTTTCTGCTCTGGGGTGTCAGAACCCCGGCATCCAGTGAAGGAGTTGCTCAGTGATCGGCCTGATTTCCGCCACCGCGGCGGGGGCGGCGGCGCGGGACCGGCTGGCGGCGGCCTGGCCGGACCGGACGCGGGTGTACGAGGGTCCCGTCGGGGAGGCGGTGCGGGCCGCGTTCGCCGAGTGCGAGCAGCTGGTGTGCTTCCTGGCGACGGGTGCGGTGGTACGGCTGCTCGCGCCGCTGCTCGGCGACAAGACGGCCGACCCCGGTGTGGTGTGCGTGGACGAGGGCGGCCGGTTCGCGGTGTCGCTGCTCGGGGGGCACGGCGGCGGCGCCAACGAACTCGCCCGGGAGGTCGGCGAGTTGCTGGGTGCCGAGCCGGTGGTGACGACCGCGACGGACTCGGTCGGGCTGGCGGGCCTGGACACGCTGGGGCTGCCGTACGAGGGCTCGGTCGCGACCGTGTCCCGCGCCCTGCTGGACGGCGAACCGGTCGCGTTGGAGGCCGAGTCGACGTGGCCGCTGCCGCCGCTGCCGACCGTGCCGCACGGGGCGTACACCATCCGGCTCACCGACCGGGACGTCGCACCGGGCGAGCGCGAGGTGCTGCTGAGGCCGCCGTCGCTGGTGGTCGGGGTCGGCGCGTCCAAGGGTGCCCCGGTGGAGGAGGTCCTCGGGCTGGTCGAGGGGGCGCTGCGCGAGGCGGGGCTCTCGCCGAAATCCGTGGCCGAACTCGCCACCGTGGACGCCAAGGCGGGGGAACCGGGCATCGTGGCCGCCGCCGAGCGGCTGGGGGTGCCGCTGGTGACGTACTCCGCCGAGGAACTGGCCGCCGTGGAGGTGCCCAACCCGTCCGACGCGCCGCTCGCCGCCGTCGGCACCCCGTCGGTCGCCGAGGCGGCGGCCCTGGTGCGCGGCGGTGAACTGCTCGTACCCAAGCGGAAGTCGAGCGCTCGGCCCGCGATGGCGACCTGTGCCGTCGTACGCCGGCCGGGGCGCGGGCGGCTCGCGGTGGTCGGGCTCGGACCGGGTGCCCGGGACCTGCTGACCCCGCGCGCGGCCGCCGAGCTGCGCCGGGCCTCGGTGCTCGTCGGGCTCGACCAGTACGTGGACCAGATCCGCGATCTGCTGCGGCCCGGCACCCGGGTGCTGGAGTCGGGGCTCGGCGCCGAGGAGGAGCGGGCGCGTACGGCGGTCGCCGAGGCCCGCAAGGGGCATGCGGTCGCGCTGATCGGCAGCGGGGACGCGGGCGTGTACGCCATGGCCTCCCCCGCGCTCGCCGAGGCCTCGGACGACATCGACGTCATCGGGGTGCCCGGGGTGACGGCCGCGCTGGCCGCCGGTGCGGTCCTGGGCGCGCCGCTGGGCCACGACCACGTGTCCATCAGCCTGTCCGACCTGCACACGCCGTGGGAGGTCATCGAGCGGCGGGTGCGGGCGGCGGCGGAGGCGGACATCGTCGTGACCTTCTACAACCCGCGCTCCCGGGGCCGGGACTGGCAGCTGCCGAAGGCGCTCGGCATCCTCGCCGAGCACCGGGAGCCGACGACGCCGGTGGGTGTCGTCCGCAACGCGTCCCGGCCGGACGAGTCGAGCCGCGTCACGGTGCTGGCCGAACTCGACCCGGCGACGGTCGACATGATGACGGTCGTGACCGTGGGCAACACCGCCACCCGGATCATCGCCGGGCGGATGGTGACCCCGCGCGGCTACCGCTGGCAGGAGGAGCCGAAGTGAATCGCGTGGTCCACCCCATCGAGCAGGAGTCCTTCCGGCGGCTGCGCGCACGTCTGGACACCTCGCACTTCCCGCCGCTGACCCGGGCAGTGGTGGAGCGGGTCATCCACTCGGCCGCCGACCTGGAGTACGCGACCGATCTCGTCATGGCCGAGGACGACCTGGTGAAGGCGCACGCGGCGCTGCACGCCGGGGCGCCCGTCGTCGTGGACGTGGAGATGGTCGCGGCCGGCATCACCCGGCGGGAGACCGTCTGCCGGCTCAGGGACGCCAAGTCCGGCCCGGGACTGACCCGTTCGGCCCGTGCCGTGCGGCTCGCGTACGAGGAGGTCGGTCCGGGGGCCCTGTGGGTGATCGGCTGTGCGCCGACCGCCCTGGAGGAGCTGCTCACCCTGGACGCCTCCCCCGCACTCGTCATCGGCCTGCCCGTCGGTTTCGTCGGCGCGGCCGAGTCCAAGGCCGCGTTGCGGACGAGCGGGCTGCCCGCCGTGAGCAACGTGTCCGAGAAGGGCGGGTCGGCGGTCGCCGCCGCCGCGCTCAACGCCCTGCTGTACCACCCCGTTTCACCTGAGGAGACCCTGTGACCACCCCGCCCGCCCTGCTCATCGCCGGCCACGGCACCCGTGACGACGCCGGAGCCGAGGCGTTCCGCGACTTCGTCCGGGAGCTGGGGCGCCGCCACCCCGAGCTGCCCGTCGCGGGCGGCTTCATCGAGCTGTCCCCGCCGCCGCTGGGCGAGGCCGTCACCGAGCTGGTGGAGCGGGGGGTACGGCGGTTCGCGGCCGTGCCGCTGATGCTGGTGTCCGCCGGGCACGCCAAGGGCGACATCCCGGCCGCGCTGGCCCGCGAGAAGGAACGGCACCCGGGCATCTCGTACACCTACGGCCGTCCGCTGGGCCCGCACCCGGCACTGCTGAGCGTGCTGGAGCGGCGGCTGGACGACGCGCTCGACGGGACCGCCCGGACGCCTCGGGACCGGGCCGATGTGACGGTGCTGCTGGTGGGCCGTGGCTCGACGGACCCCGACGCCAACGCCGAGGTGTACAAGGCCGCCCGGCTGCTGTGGGAGGGCCGCGGGTACGCCGGGGTGGAGACGGCGTTCGTGTCGCTGGCGGCGCCGGACGTGCCGAGCGGGCTCGACCGGTGCAAGGCGCTGGGGGCGCGCAGGATCGTCGTACTCCCCTACTTCCTGTTCACCGGGCTCCTGCCGGACCGGGTGCGGCAGCAGACCGAGGGGTGGGCGGCCGCGCACCCGGAGATCGAGGTGCGGTCGGCCGATGTCATCGGGCCCGAGCCGGAGCTGCTGGACCTGGTGATGGAGCGGTACCAGGAGGCCGTCGAGGGCGACCTGCGCATGAACTGCGACTCGTGCGTGTACCGGATCGCGCTGCCGGGCTTCGAGGACAAGGTGGGGCTGCCTCAGCAGCCGCACTTCCACCCCGACGACGAGGGCCACCACGGCCATGGACACGGGCACGGGCATCACCATCACGGGGGGCACTCGCACAGCCATGCGCACTGAGGGCACGGGACCGGATCTGCGTCATCACGGGGACGCCGAGGTGCGGGACGACGGGGCGGCACTGGTCGACCTCGCCGTCAACGTCCGCGCCGACACGCCCCCTTCGTGGCTGCGGGAGGAGATCGCCGGCTCGCTGTCGTCCCTGGCGGCCTACCCGGACGGGCGGCTCGCGCGGGCGGCGGTGGCGGCGCGGCACGGGCTGCCGGTGGAGCGGGTACTGCTGACGGCGGGGGCGGCGGAGGCGTTCGTGCTGCTCGCCCGCGCGCTGAAGGTACGGCGGCCGGTCGTCGTCCACCCGCAGTTCACCGAGCCGGAGGCGGCGCTCAGGGACGCGGGGCACACCGTGGAGCGGGTGCTGCTGCGGGAGGAGGACGGGTTCCGGCTGGATCCGGTGGCGGTGCCGGAGGACGCCGACCTGGTGGTGATCGGCAATCCGACCAATCCGACGTCGGTGCTGCATCCGGCGGGAGCGATCGCTCGACTCGCCCGGCCCGGGCGGGTGTTGGTGGTCGACGAGGCGTTCATGGACGCGGTGCCGGGTGAGCGGGAGGCGCTGGCCGGGCGGACCGATGTGCCGGGGCTGGTCGTGCTGCGCAGTCTCACCAAGACGTGGGGGCTGGCCGGGCTGCGGATCGGGTACGTGCTGGCTCCGGCGGAGCTCGTCGCCGAACTGGAGCGGGCGCAGCCGCTGTGGCCGGTCTCGACGCCGGCCCTCGCCGCGGCCCAGGCGTGTGTGGCGCCGAGGGCGTTGGCCGAGGCGGGGCATGCGGCGCATCGCGTCGCGGCGGACCGGGCGCATCTCGTGGAGGGGTTGTCGGTGTTCGCCTCGCGGGGCGTTCGGGTGGTGCAGCCCGCGGAGGGGCCGTTCGTGCTGGTCCGTATGCCGGGGGCCGCCGGTGTACGACACCGGTTGCGTGACCTTGGCTATGCGGTGCGGCGGGGGGACACGTTTCCGGGGCTCGGCGAGGAGTGGGTGCGGGTGGCTGTGCGGGACCGTGGGACAGTGAACGGGTTCCTGAAGGCGCTGTCGGCTGTGCTTCCGTAACCGGGGCTCCGCCCCAGACCCCGCCAGGGGGCTCCGCCCCCTGGCCCCCCGTCCTCGCCCACCCACCGCCCGACGCGGTGGAAAGGCACCCACGAGCCTCGACTCGGTCGGCTGAGAGGCGCTGTTACGAGATCGCCCTCAGCCTGACCCTCGTATGTGCCCGGAGTCCGGCCAGCGCCTCCGTCGTCTCCTCGTCCGCCGGCAGGTACACCACCAGCTGCTGGGCGTCGGCGGAGGCGTCCAGGGTCTCTCGGGTGAACCGGAGTTCGGGCCCCGTGGGGTGGTTGAGGCGGAGGGCGCCGCGCTGTGGCACCACGTGGCGGTTCATGCGGCGGGTGAACTCCGGGCCCGCGACGGGGGCCAGTTCCGCGCTGAGCCATTCGGAGGTCTCGGCGGTCGGACCGAGCCACAGGTCGAAGGCCTGCTCGTCGGCGACCTCGTCCCAGTCGGCGAAGAAGGCGCGTGCGCGGGGGTCGGTGAAGACGTACCGGGTGAGGTTGGGGGTGTCGCCGTCGAGCAGCCCGGTGCCGGCGGTCACCAGCTCGTAGCCGCTGGTGCGGGCGAGGATGTCGCCGAGGCGGTTGGTCACGACGGCGATGCCCGGTTCCAGCAGGCCCAGCGTCCGGCGCAGCGCGGGGCGGACGTCCCGGCGGGGCGGGGCCGGGCGGCGGTGGGCGGTGCGGGCGCCGCCGGTGATCTTCGCGAGGTAGCGCAGGTGGTTGCGCTCGGCGGGGTCGAGGCTGAGCGCGTCGGCGAGGGCGTTGACCACGGACACCGAGGGGTTGCGGTCGCGGCCCTGTTCGATGCGGGTCAGATACTCGACGCTGATGCCGGCCCGTGCGGCGAGGTCCAGCCGGCGCAGGCCCGGTGACCGGCGGCGGCCGCGTTCCGGCAGGCCCAGTGTCTCCGGCTGGATGCTGTCACGCTTGGCCCGGACGAAGTCCCCCAGTGGTGTGCCCATGGGGGGAAGGGTAGGTCGGCGGGCCGACGGTCGCCGAGTGCTCAGGGTGGCCCTGCGGGGGCCAGCCTGCGCCCGGCCTGGCTGTGCGGTGCCGGGCGTCCGATCGTGGTGGGCATGGAGAACACGAACACACACAGGTTGCTGGTCGTCGTCGGAAGCGTGCGGGAGGGCCGGTTCGGACCGGTCGTCGGGTCGTGGGTGGCCGAACAGGCCCGGCAGCACGGCGGGTTCGAGGTCGACGTCGTCGATCTGGCGGACATCGAGATCCCGTTGGCGCTGCCCGCCGAGTCGCCCAGGTTCGCCGGGGACGCCTATCCGCGTCCGGCGGGGATGGCCCGGCTGACCTCGGCGCTGGAGGAGGCCGACGCGTTCGTCGTCGTCACGCCCGAGTACAACCACAGCTATCCCGCCTCGCTGAAGGCCGCGATCGACTGGCACTTCACGCAGTGGACGGCCAAGCCGGTCGCGTTCGTCAGCTACGGCGGGGCGGCGGGCGGACGGCATGCCGTGCTGCACCTGGAGAACGTGCTGACCGAGCTGCACGCGGTGACCATCCGGGAGGGTCTCGCCTTCCCGAACTACTTCACCTCCTGGCAGGACGGCCGCCCGCTGGACGAGCAGGCCCCCGGCTACGCCAAGATCCTGTTGGACCAGCTGTCCTGGTGGGCGGCCACGCTCCGGTCGGGCCGGGAGGCCGCTCCCTACCCGGCGTGACGGCGGGCCCGTCCGACGGCCGGGCGAGGAGCGACACCGGGTGGAGTCAGCCCTTGCGACACCGGGTGGAGTCAGCCCTTGCGGCGCCGGGCCACCGTCACCGCTCCCCCGCCGAGCAGCACCAGCGCCAGCGCGCCGCCCGCGATGTACGGGGTCGCGGAGCTGCCGCCGGTCTCCGCGAGGTCGTTCCGGGCGCCCTGCGGCTTCACGCCGGCGGCTGGGTCGTGGCTCGGCACCGGGTGGCCGGTGGGCGCGGCCGCCGGGGACTCGCAGGTGGCCTTCGCCAGGGTGACCGTGCCCTCCACGTCGGCGACGTTGAGCTGGGGGTACCCCCGGACGGAGTCTGGGGGAGGGTTGACGGAGACCTTGAGTTCGAGGGCGGTGGCGGCGGCCGTACGGGTCGTGGTGCGCCGCTGGGCGAGGTCGAGACGGACCTCGCCGACGCCGGGCACCCTGACCTCGGTCGGGCCGCCGGCGGTGAGGGTGACGCGCTTGCCGAGGACCGTGACGGCGCCGAGGACGTTCGCGTCGGCCACGGGCGCCCTGCCCGCCTCGCAGGTCGCCCTGGCGGTGACCGTGCCGACCTCGATGAGGGACAGCAGGGGCAGGCCGGGGACGTGCAGCCTGGCGTCGACGAGCCGGACCGAGCCCTCGGCGCGCCCGGCGGTCACCGTGGCCTTCGCCGAGGCGACGTCGGCGCCGAGGACCGCGAACGGCTTGCCGCCCGCCACGCCGTCGAGCCGGGCGGACAACGCGGTCCTGTCGGCGCTGCTCGGTGCCTGGACCTCGTTGAGGGAGACCGCGAGCGGGACGTCGACGGTCTTGTTCAGGAGGGAGACGTCGAGGCCGGTGCGCAGGACGACGGCGGTGGCGCGACCGTGGTCGGTGGTCGCGTGCGCGGCGCCCGCGCCCAGGGCCGCGGGACCGGCGGCCAGGGCGGTGACCGTCGCGACGGTGGCGAGACGGCGTGCGGGCATGCGGAAGTTGTTGCTGTTCAAGGCGGTGGGACCCCCAGTGGGAACATGCTTGGGACCCGTCAACCTTGTACCCACTGTGGGTGAACGGTCAGCTATCCAGGGTCACTTCACTCAAACGTGGATTTCTCGCACACCGATTCGGATCACCGGGCACAGCCGTTCCCGTGCGCTCCCTGCGCCTCTGCGCTGCTACTCGACCACGAGCCCGTTCAGCACCACCCGGCGCGGTGCCGCCAGCACCCGTACGTCGGCGCGCGGGTCGCCCTCGTACACCACCAGGTCGGCCGGCGCGCCCTCCTCAAGGCCGGGGCGGCCGAGCCAGGCACGGGCGCCCCAGCTCGTCGCGGACACGGCGGCCACGGCGGGGATGCCCGCGGTGACCAGCTCGGCCACCTCGGCCGCGACCAGGCCGTGGGCCAGCGAGCCGCCGGCGTCCGTGCCGACGAACACCGGGATCCCGGCGTCGTAGGCGCCGCGCACGGTGTCGTAGCGGCGCCCGTGGAGCCTGCGCATGTGCGCCGACCAGCGCGGGAACCTGGCGTCACCGCCGGCCGCGAGCCGCGGGAAGGTGGCGATGTTGACGAGGGTGGGGACGATCGCGACCCCGCGCTCGGCGAAGAGCGGGATCAGGTCGTCGGTCAGCCCCGTCGCGTGCTCGATGCAGTCGATGCCCGCCTCGACCAGGTCGCGCAGGGAGCTCTCGGCGAAGCAGTGCGCGGTGACGCGGGCGCCGAGCCGGTGGGCCTCGGCGATGGCCGCCTCGATCGCCTCGCGCGGCCAGCAGGGGGCGAGGTCGCCGAGGTCGCGGTCGATCCAGTCGCCGACCAGCTTGACCCAGCCGTCGCCGCGCCGGGCCTCCTGGGCGACGTAGGCGACGAGGTCCTCCGGTTCGATCTCCCAGGCGAAGTCGCGGATGTAGCGGCGGGTGCGGGCGATGTGCCGGCCGGCCCGGATGATCTTCGGCAGGTCCTCGCGGTCGTCGATCCAGCGGGTGTCGGAGGGGGACCCGGCGTCGCGGATCAGCAGGGTGCCCGCCTCCCGGTCGGTGAGGGCCTGCTTCTCGGCCACGTCCTTCTCGACCGGGCCGTGCGGGCCCAGGCCGACGTGGCAGTGGGCGTCGACCAGTCCGGGCAGCGCCCAGCCCTCGACGGTGCGGACGTCACGGGCCCCGGCGGGGCGGTCGTACGACACCCTGCCGCCGACCACCCACAGCTCGTCGCGGACGTC
This sequence comes from Streptomyces puniciscabiei, assembly GCF_006715785.1. NCBI lineage: Bacteria > Bacillati > Actinomycetota > Actinomycetes > Kitasatosporales > Streptomycetaceae > Streptomyces > Streptomyces puniciscabiei. The sequence goes on along the minus strand of NZ_VFNX01000001.1, from coordinate 5,509,907 downwards.
CTCGGGCCCGACGAGGACCCGCCCCTTCACGTGCAGCACGGCGCCATCGCTCATGCCTCGCACCCTAACGGCCCACGGCCGGACGACCTAAGGCCGGTCCTTGCCCACCTGGTCGGAGGTCTCCTCCTCGACCTCGGCCATCGCCGGATCGAGCAGGCGGGAGAGGAAGTGGCGGGTGCGCTCGTGCTGCGGGTCACCGATGACCTGCTCGGGGCTGCCGTCCTCGACGATCACGCCGCCGTCCATGAAGACGACCCGGTCGGCGACCTCGCGGGCGAAGGTCATCTCATGGGTGACGACCATCATGGTCATGCCCTCCCGCGCCAGCCTGCGCATCACCGCGAGGACGTCGCCGACCAGCTCCGGGTCGAGCGCGGAGGTCGGCTCGTCGAAGAGCATCACCTCGGGGCCCATCGCGAGCGCGCGGGCGATGGCCACGCGCTGCTGCTGGCCGCCGGAGAGGGAGGACGGGTAGGCCGCCGCCTTCTCCGAGAGACCGACGCGGGCCAGGTTCTCGGCGGCGATCCGTGCCGCCTTCGCCTTGTCGCGCCCGAGGACCCTGCGCTGCGGCAGCGTGAGGTTCTCGGTGACGCTCAGGTGCGGGAAGAGGTTGAACTGCTGGAAGACCATGCCGATCCGGCGGCGCACGGCGTCGATGTCGACGTCCGGGTCGGTGATCTCGGTGCCGCCGACGAAGACCTGGCCCTCGGTGGGCTCCTCCAGCAGGTTCACGCAGCGCAGCAGCGTGGACTTGCCGGAGCCGGAGGGGCCGATGACACAGACGACCTCGCCCTGGCCGATCTCCAGGTCGATGCCGCGCAGGACGTGGTTGTCGCCGAAGGACTTGTGCAGGTCCCGGACGCGGATCTCGGGGCGGCTCACTTGATCTCCTCCTGGGCCCTGGCCTCGAGCCGGCGGGCGACGAAGCCGAGCGGGATGGTGACCAGCAGGTAGCACAGGCCCGCGACCAGGATCGGCGTGGAGTTGGCGGTCGTACTGGCCAGGTCCCGGCCGTACTTGGACAGTTCCCGCTCCTCCAGGGTCACGCCGAGCAGCAGCACCAGCGAGGAGTCCTTGAAGAGCATGATCAGCTCGTTGGTGAGCGGCGGCAGGATGATCCGGAAGGCCTGCGGGATGATGATGGAGATCATGGCCCTGGCGGGCGAGAAGCCCAGGGAACGGGCCGCCTCCATCTGCCCCCTGGGCACCGCCTGGATACCGGCGCGGAAGGTCTCCGCCATGTAGGCGGCGCCGATGAGGCCCAGGCCGAGGGCGCCCTTGCCGTAGGTGCCGCCCGGAATCTCGGTGCCGGGGAAGGCCAGCGGTACGGCCACGGCGATGAAGACGAAGATCAGCAGGGCGGGCAGCCCGCGGAAGACCTCGATGTAGATGCCGGCCACCCAGCGGTACGGCCCGACGGAGGACAGCCGCATCAGCGCGATGACCAGGCCGAGCACCAGTCCGAGGACAAAGCCGGACACCGTGTACAGCACGGTGTTCTTCAGCGCCAGCGTGATGACGTCCGGCCACATCTGCTTGGCGATGCCGCCCTGCGCGAACTGGTTCTGCAGCCGGCCCCAGTCCGCCGTGACCGCGATCGCGATCACGGCGGCGACGAAGACGACGTACTGCACGCCGCGGGACAGCCGACGCCTCTGACGCCGCGTCAGCCCCTTCTTCCTCGGCCGGAGTTCTGTGTCCGTGTCGGTCATGAGGCGGCGGGAGAGGCCACGGAGGGGTTGTACGGGCCGATCCACTGCTCGTAGAGCTTCTTGTAGGTGCCGTCGGCCTTGGCGTCCTTCAGAGCCTTGTTGATGGCCTCGCGCAGCGCCGTGTTGCCCTTCTTGACCGTGAAGCCGTACTGCTCGCCGGTCTTGAGGTTGTCGACGACCTTGAACTTGTCCGCGTTGGCCTTGTCCTTCAGCCAGCCCTGGACCACCGGGTAGTCGATGACGACGGCCTGCACCTGGCCGGTGCGCAGGCCGTTGAGGACCGCGTCGGAGGACTCGAAGGAGATCGGGTCGTAGCCCTTGCCCTTGACGTAGTCCTCGCCGGTGGTCTGCGCCTGGGCGCCGAGCTTCTTGCCCTTGGCCTTGACGTCGGCGAGGGAGTTGATGCCGCTGTTCTTGGCGACGAGCACGGCCTGGGTGGCCTCGAAGTACGGGTCGGAGAAGTCGACGTTCTTCTTGCGCTCGGGCGTGATCGTCATGCCGGCGGCGGCCAGGTCGCACTGGCCGGAGTTCAGGAAGGCGCCGGTCTTGAAGTTCTCGAAGGGCGTGTCGACGATTCTCTGTTTGACGCCGAGGTTCTTGGCGACGAGGTCGATGAGGGAGACGTCGAAGCCCTGCACCTCGCCGTTGATCTCCGACTGGAAGGGCGGGTACGGCAGGTGGGTGCAGGTGGTCAGCTGACCGGCCTTGACGACGTGGACCCCCTTGACGGTGGCACCGCCGCTCCCCCCGTTGCCGTTCGAGGAGCAGCCGGCCACGACGAGGGCCAGCCCGGCGGTCGCGGTGGTGGCAGCCAGGAGGCGGTTCCGGCGTCCGAGGAGCGTTTTCATGGGGGGATCTTCTCTGTGGGGGAACTGTGGGTTCCGATTATAAGGAAGAGTTTGAGTCTCTCAAATCAAACCGATGGTTACGAGGCCTTTGGACCTAAGATCGGTGGAGTTGACCCCGGACACCGACCCAGAGAACGAAGAGAGCGCCGCCGTGACCCACCCCTTCCTCGACCTGCCCCCGCTGAGTGCCGAGCGCTTCGCCGCCATCGAGGACGGGGTCGCCAGGCTGCTGGACACCCGCCAGGACGTGCTGATCACCCAGGGCGAGGCGTTGCTGCCGCTGGAGGGCGCGATCCGTGCGGCGGCCGGTCCGGGCACGGTGGCCCTGAACGTGATCACGGGCCCGTACGGGCAGACCTTCGGCAACTGGCTCCGGGACGCGGGGGCGACCGTGCACGACCTCTCCGTGCCCTTCCACACGGCGGTGACCGCCGACCAGGTCCGGGAGGCGTTCGCCGAGCACCCGGAGATCGACTTCGTGTCGCTGGTGCACGCGGAGGCGGCGACCGGCAACACCAACCCGGTCGCGGAGATCGGCGAGGCGGTACGGGAACAGGGCGCGCTCTTCTACCTGGACGCGGTCGCCTCCGTGGGCGCGGAGCCCGTGCTGCCGGACGCGTGGGGCGTGGACCTGTGCGTGATCGGTGCGCAGAAGGCGATGGGCGGTCCGGCGGGGGTGTCGGCGATCTCGGTGAGCGAGCGGGCCTGGGCCCGGATGGCGGCCAACCCGAACGCGCCGCGCCGCTCCTATCTGTCCCTGCTGGACTGGAAGGAGCGCTGGATCGACGCCGGCCGCGCCGCGCTGCCGCATGCTCCGGCGCAGCTGGAGATGCTGGCGCTCCAGGCGTGTCTGGAGCGGATCGAGTCGGTGGGGCTCGACGAGGTGATGGCGCGGCACCGGCGCGCTGCGCTGGCGACGCGGTCGGGGGCGGTCGCCCTGGGCGGGGGACTCGAGCCGTACGTGTACGACGAGAAGGACGCGGCGCCGGTGGCTACGACGCTTCGGGTGCCCCCGGGGGTGGTGGCGTCGGAGGTGGTGGCCCGGGCGCTGGAGAGCGACCCCGCGGTGCCGCTGGCCGCGGGCGGGGGTGCGCTGGCCAAGGAGATGATCCGGGTCAACCACTACGGGGCGGACGCCTCGCCGGAGACGGTGGAGAGGTGCCTGACGGCACTGGGGGCGGCACTCGGCGTGTGACGCCGGCCCGGTCGGCCGGAAAGGGCCGTCCCTCCGGCTCGGCCGGGTTTCGATGTCAGTGGCCCGTGTCACCCTGCCCGCATGACCACGGACCAGACGCCCCAGGCCCCGCACACCCTCCCCGACGGCCGGCCCATCCCCTCGCTGACCGGGCCGGAGCGCCCCATGCTGGAGGGCTGGCTGGACTTCCATCGCGCCACGCTGGAGCTCAAGTGCCGGGGGCTGGACGACGCACAGGTGCGGCAGGCCTCGGCGGAGCCGTCGGAGTTGACGCTGCTCGGACTGGTGCAGCACCTGGCCGAGGTCGAGCGGAACTGGTTCCAGCGGGTGCTGGCCGGGCTGGACGTGCCGCCGGTGTTCGAGGAGGGGACGGGGTACGCCCTCGATCCGGAGCGGGGGCTGGAGGAGGCGCTGGACGCCTGGCGGTGGGAGGTCGCGCGCGGGCGGGAGCTGCTCGCCGGGCGGTCCCTGGAGGACACCGGACGGATCGTCGACGAGCCGCTGGCCGGCACCGAGGTCAGCGTGCGCTGGGTGCTGATCCACCTCATCGAGGAGTACGCCCGGCACAACGGACATGCCGACATTCTGCGTGAACGAATCGACGGGGTCACCGGAGCATGAATTCAATTTAGTTTCACAATTCCCGCGAATTTCCCGGGCGGCAGCTTCCCATCTTCTTCTGCCCGCTTTTTGCAAGGCTAAACAGGGAAGTTTCCTAGCGGTTTTCTGACGGTTTCCGTGGTGTGACACACTCCACAGCGCGGTGGCTTTGTCCCGATTTCATGCGGGTCAATCCTGGCATTTCGGCATGCCCTCTGTGCGGCACAGCGACGACGCCCGTGCATTTCCTAATTCGCCTCGCTAAATTCGTGCCGCATGACTGCCGCACCCGCAGACCTGATCGTCGACCAGCCGGCGGTGACGGACGGAGCCTCGCTCTGGCGTCTCGCCAAGGACTCGAAAACCCTCGACCTGAACTCCTCGTACAGCTATCTGCTGTGGTGCCGGGACTTCGCCGGCACCTCGGCGGTGGCGCGCGGTGCGGACGGGGAGCCGGTCGGCTTCGTCACCGGCTATGTGCGGCCGGAGCGCCCCCGCACGCTGCTCGTGTGGCAGGTCGCCGTCGACGCGGCGTACCGGGGGCACGGCATCGCCGCCCGGCTGCTGGACGGGCTGACCGCACGGCTCGCCGCCGAGCGCGGCATCACCGACGTGGAGACCACCATCACGCCCGGCAACACCGCCTCCGAGCGGCTGTTCACCTCGTTCGCCGCCCGCCACGGCGCCCGCCTGGAGCGCGAGGTGCTGTTCCCCGCCGAGCTGTTCCCGGACGGCCCGCACGACCCCGAAGTCCTCTACCGCATCGGCCCGTTGACCGACGCCACCCCCCACTGAAAGCCCACTGAGGAGCGATTCACCGTGACCATCACCCAGCCCGACCTCAGCGTCTTCGAGACACTCGAGTCCGAGGTGCGCAGCTACTGCCGCGGCTGGCCCACGGTCTTCGACCGCGCGCAGGGCAGCCGGATGTTCGACGAGGACGGTCATGTCTACCTCGACTTCTTCGCCGGGGCCGGCTCACTCAACTACGGCCACAACAATCCCGTACTCAAACGGGCGTTGATCGACTATCTGGCGCGTGACGGGGTGACCCACGGGCTCGACATGTCGACCACGGCCAAGCGGTCCTTCCTGCAGACCTTCCAGGATCTGGTGCTGCGCCCGCGCGATCTGCCGTACAAGGTCATGTTCCCGGGGCCGACCGGCACCAACGCCGTGGAGTCGGCGCTGAAACTGGCGCGGAAGGTGAAGGGGCGCGAGGCCATCGTGTCCTTCACGAACGCCTTCCACGGTATGTCGCTCGGCTCGCTCGCCGTCACCGGCAACGCCTTCAAGCGGGCCGGCGCCGGGATCCCGCTGGTGCACGGCACGCCGATGCCGTTCGACAACTACTTCGACGGCACCGTGCCGGACTTCCTGTGGTTCGAGCGGCTGCTGGAGGACCAGGGTTCCGGCCTCAACAAGCCCGCCGCGGTGATCGTGGAGACCGTGCAGGGCGAGGGCGGCATCAACGTGGCCCGGCCCGAGTGGCTGCGCGCGCTGAAGGAGCTGTGCGAGCGGCAGGACATGCTGCTGATCGTCGACGACATCCAGATGGGGTGCGGGCGGACGGGTGCCTTCTTCTCGTTCGAGGAGGCCGGGATCACGCCCGACATCGTCACCGTCTCCAAGTCCATCAGCGGCTACGGGCTGCCGATGTCGCTGTGCCTGTTCAAGCCGGAACTGGACGTCTGGGAGCCGGGTGAACACAACGGCACCTTCCGCGGCAACAACCCCGCGTTCGTCACCGCCACCGCGGCGCTGGAGACGTACTGGACCGACGGCTCGGCGATGGAGAAGCAGACCCGGGCCCGTGGTGAGCAGGTCGAGCAGGCGCTGATCGCCATCACCGAGGAGAACCTCGCCGACGTGAAGGAGTACCGCGGGCGCGGCCTGGTGTGGGGCATGGAGTTCCACGACAAGGGCCGGGCGTCCCGCATCGCGCGGCGGGCCTTCGAGCTCGGGCTGCTCATCGAGACGTCCGGCCCCGAGGGCGAGGTCGTCAAGCTGCTGCCCGCCCTCACCGTCACCCCCGACGAGCTGGACGAGGGCCTGAGCGTGCTCGCCCGTGCCGTCCGCGAAACCGCCTGATCCGACTAGGAGTTGCACCACTGTGATCGTCCGATCCTTCAAGGAGATCGAAGGCACCGACCGGCACGTCAGGGCGAAGTCCGGTACCTGGGAGAGCAAGCGGATCGTCCTCGCCAAGGAGCGGGTCGGCTTCTCCCTGCACGAGACCGTCCTGTACGCCGGGACCGAGACGTCGATGTGGTACGCCAACCACATCGAGGCCGTCGTCTGCACCAAGGGCGAGGCCGAACTGACCGACCACGAGGCCGGGACGACGTACACCATCACGCCCGGCACCATGTACCTCCTCGACGGGCACGAGCGGCACACGCTGCGCGTCAAGGAGGACTTCCACTGCATCTGCGTGTTCAACCCGCCGGTGACCGGACGGGAGGACCACGACGAGAACGGCGTCTACCCGCTGCTCACCGAGCCCGAGGAGGTGTGAGAACCATGACCACTGCCACGAACACCGCCCCCGTGAAGGATCTCTACCCGACCCGCGGCACCACCGAGGTGACCGTCCCGCGCCAGGACCCGGTCGTCTGGGGCTCCCCGGACACCCCGGGCCCGATCACCACGGCCGACCTGCAGGCGTACGAGCATGACGGCTTCCTCGCCATCGACGAGCTGATCACCCCGGACGAGGTCGAGGTCTACAAGCGCGAGCTGGACCGGCTGGTCACCGACCCGGCGATCCGCGCCGACGAGCGCTCCATCGTCGAGCCGAAGTCCAAGGAGATCCGCTCGGTCTTCGAGGTGCACCGGATCAGCGAGGTGTTCGCGAACCTGGTGCGCGATCCGCGGGTCGTCGGGCGCGCCCGGCAGATCCTCGGCTCGGACGTGTACGTCCACCAGTCCCGGATCAACGTCAAGCCCGGCTTCGGCGCGAGCGGCTTCTACTGGCACTCGGACTTCGAGACCTGGCACGCCGAGGACGGTCTGCCGAACATGCGCACGGTGTCCGTCTCGATCGCGCTGACCGAGAACTTCGACACCAACGGCGGCCTGATGATCATGCCGGGTTCGCACCGGACGTTCCTGGGCTGCGCCGGCGCCACGCCCAAGGACAACTACAAGAAGTCGCTGCAGATGCAGGACGCGGGCACGCCCTCGGACGAGGCGCTGACCGCGCTGGCGGGCGAGCACGGCATCCGGCTGTTCACCGGCAGGGCCGGCTCGGCGACCTGGTTCGACTGCAACTGCATGCACGGCTCGGGCGACAACATCACGCCGTTCCCGCGCAGCAACGTCTTCATCGTGTTCAACAGCGTGGAGAACGCTGCGGTGGAGCCGTTCGCGGCGCCCGTGCGGCGACCTGAGTTCATCGGCGCCCGGGACTTCACTCCGGTGCGGTAACCGCTCGAAAGCAACCGGGCCGGGGCCTCCTGTGTGGGACGGGACGCCCCGGCCCGGTCGGGTCAGCCGGCCAGCGCGTCCAGCAGACGGTCGACGTCGGCGGGGGTGTTGAAGAGGTGGAAGGACGCGCGGAGGTTGCCCGCGCGGTTGGAGACCTCGATGCCCGCCTCGCTCAACTCGGGCTGCCGGGAGCCGAGTTCCGGCACCGAGACGATCGCCGAGCCCGGGGCGGGCACCGGCTCGTGGCCGAGGGCGGCCAGCCCCGCCCGGAACCGGTCGGCGAGGGCGACGTCGTGGGCGTGCACGGCGGCGACGCCCAGTTCCTCGATCAGCTCCAGCGAGCGACGCAGGCCCGCGAAGGTGAACAGGGCGTGGGTGAGATCGAATCGCCGTGCGGAGTGGGCGAGTTCGGCGACCGGGCCGTAACAGCTGTCCCACGGCTGCTCGGCCGCGACCCAGCCGGCGAGCACCGGGCTCAGCCCGCCGAAGTCCTCGGGGACCGTGAGGAAGGCCGCGCCGTGCGGGCCGAGCAGCCACTTGAAGGAGACCGTGGCGGTGAAGTCGTAGGCGTCCGCGTCCATCGGCAGCCAGCCGGCGGCCTGGGAGAAGTCGACGTAGGTGCGTGCCCCGTGCGCGCGGGCGGCCTCCCTGAGGGCGGCCAGGCCGGCGAGGCGCCCGTCGGCGGACTGGGCGGCGCTGACCGCGACCAGCGCGGTGCCGGGGCGGACCGACTCGGCGATCCGCTCCAGCGGGACCGTGCGGACCTTGAGGTCACCGCGGACGTGGAACGGGTTCAGTACGGAGGTGAAGTCGTCCTCGGCGGTGAGGACCTCCGCGCCGGCGGGCAGCGAGGCGGCGATCACCCCGGTGTGCGCCGCGACCGAGGCGCCCGCGGCCACCCGGGTGGCGGGGACGCCGGCGAGCCGGCCGTATCCGGCCCGGCAGGCCTCCACGTCCTCGTGCAGCGGGATCAGCGGCCGGCCCTCGGCCCGCAGCAGCGCCGCCTCGTGCAGGGCGGCGACGGTGCGGGCGGGCAGCAGGCTGTTGCTGGCGGTGTTGAGATAGGTGCTCTTGGGGGCGAACTCGGCGCGGACGCGGCTGTCGAACGTCTCCGTGGTCTCCATGGGACCACTGTGCGGCCCCGTGAAGTCGTAGTCCATTGCGGATTTTTACGTGGATCCGCTTAGGAAGCCTTATACGTCCGGGCCGACCTGCGGTTTCTCAGTGCTGCGGCACCGCGCACCCGTCCGGGCCGCAGGCGTCGGCACCGGTCTGCTCGACCAGCTTCAGCGGGGAGCGCTCGCCCCAGGCCTGGGTCAGCGCCCGGGTGAAGACCTCGGCGGGCTGGGCGCCGGAGACGCCGTACGTGCGGTCGAGGACGAAGAAGGGCACGCCGTTCGCGCCGAGCTGGGCGGCCTCGCGCTCGTCGGCGCGGACCTCCTCGGCGTAGCGGGAGGGGTCGGCGAGCACCGCGCGGGCGGCCTCGGCGTCGAGACCGGCCTCCACGGCGAGTTCGACGAGCCGCTCGTCGCCCTCGGTGAAGACGGACCGCTCCTCGGCGAAGTTGGCCCGGTACAGGATCTGGATCAGCTCGTCCTGCCTGCCCTGCTCCTTGGCGAAGTGCAGCAGGCGGTGCATGTCGAAGGTGTTGCCGTGGTCGCGGCCCCGGGTGCGGTAGTCCAGGCCCTCGGCGGCGGCCTGGGCACCGAGGTTGTCCTCGCCGGCCTCGGCCTGGGCCTCGCTCATGCCGTACTTCCTGGTCAGCATGGTGATCACCGGCTGGACGTCGCCCTTGGCGCGGCCCGGGTCCAGCTCGAAGGAGCGGTGCACGACCTCGACGTCCTCGCGGTGCGGGAAGGCAGCCAGCGCCTTCTCGAAGCGGGCCTTGCCCACATAGCACCAGGGGCAGGCGATGTCGCTCCAGATCTCGACGCGCATGTCTTCGGCTCTCTTCGGGTCGTACGGGCGCGGAGGCTCTCTCCGGCTGGTACGTGAACGTTCAAGCAGCGCGTTTCATTCCCGGGGTGGCACGGCGTACCTCAGGAAGAGGTGGTGGTCGCCCTCGGCCGGCGGGTTCTCCGGGTCCGGCGCCCAGCCCTGGCGGTCGTAGAAGGCCTGGGCCCGTCGGTTGTCCACGTGGACGTCGAGGACCGCCGTGCGCTTGCCACCCACCCGCCACTCCTCCACACAGGCCGCGTGCAGGGCCGTACCGATCCCGGAGCGCCAGTGGTCGGGGTCGACGTGGAACTGGAAGAGCTTGACGGTGTCGGCGCAGGCGCCCTCCGGGGGGCGGAAGGAGGCGATGCCGACGATCCGGCCCTGCTCGACGGCGCACAGCACCTGGCCGTCGGGACGCCCGATGGAGGCCCGCCAGGCCTCGGTCCAGTCGAAATCGGCCTGCGGGACACCGTCCGGGTAGTACGTCGAACGGGCCCGGAGGTGAAGCTCGGCGATGACCTCGGCCTCGGCGGGCAGGGCGGTACGGATCACCGGGCCGCTCGTGACACGTTGACTGATCATGCAACGGAGGACGTGACCGCACCGGACGTGGTTCCGGACCCGGTTCCGAGGCGGCTGAACTGGGCCCGGTACGCACTCGGGGTGAGGCCGGTGCGGCGGACCAGGTGGGCGCGCAGGGAGTCGGCCGTGCCGAGGCCGCAGGCGGTGGCCACCTGGTCCATGGGCAGCGTGGTGGTCTCCAGGAGTTCCTTGGCGCGCTCGATGCGCTGGTGGAGGAGCCACTGCAGGGGGCTGACCCCGCTCTCCGCGTGGAAGCGGCGGGTGAGTGTGCGCACCGAGACCCCGGCGTGCCGGGCCAGGTCGGTGAGGGTGAGCGGCTTGTCGAGGTGGCGCATGGCCCAGCCGCGGGTGTCGGCGCAGGCGGTGCCGCGCTCGGGCGGCAGCGGGGTGTGGGCGAACTGGGTCTGGCCGCCGGGGCGGACCGGGGCGACCAGGGCGAGGCGGGCGACCTCGTTGGCGACGGCGGCGCCGTAGTCGGTGCGGATGAGGTGCAGGCACAGGTCGATGCCGGCGGCGTAGCCGGAGGAGGTGACGTACGGCCCGTCCTGGACGTAGAGGACGTCACCCTGCAGCTGGACCTGGGGGTACCGCTTGCGCAGTTCGTCGGCGTGCGCCCAGTACGTGGTGGCCCTGCGGCCGTGCAGCAGGCCCGCCTCGGCGAGCTGGAAGGCGCCGGTGCAGATGGAGGCGATCCGCTTGCCGTCGGCGGCGGCCGCACGGACGGCGGCCACGATCCGGGGCTCCGGCTCGAACGGGGCGCCGGTGCCCGCGACGACCACCGTGTCCGCATCCCGCACCGCGTCGAGCCCGTGGCGTACGTACAGGTCGAGTCCGCCGGTGGTGGGGACCGGGCCCGGGTCCGCGGTGCAGACGATCACCTCGTAGCACGGCCGGCCGTCCACCTCCACCTTGCCGAACAGCATCTCGGGAATCGCGAGGTTGAACATCGAGACCGGCGAGGGTGCGATGACGGCGACACGGTGCGGCATGGCCAGAACCTCCGGGCGTATGGCATTCAGGCCACTACTGTACGGCGGCGGAGCTCCGCACCATGGGGACATGTCAACGAACCAGATGCCCAGGGCCGCACAACTCGCCCCTGCGGAAGGAGACTTGGGACCCACACGGTCCTCCGCCGCGCTCACCCTCACCGCCGCCCTGCTCGGCTTCGCGCTGATCTGCCTCGACGCGTCCGTGGTCAATGTGGCGCTGCCCGCGATCGGCTCCTCCCTGGGCGGCGGGATGTCCGGCCTGCAGTGGGTGGTGGACGCCTACACGCTGGCCTTCGCCGCGCTGATGCTGTCCACCGGGGCCTTCTCCGACCGGACCGGGGCGAGCCGGGCGTTCGCCCTCGGCACCAGCGTGTTCACGCTCGCCTCGGCGGCCTGCGGACTGGCGCCGAACCTGCCGGCCCTGATCGGCGCGCGGGTGGTCCAGGGCGTCGCGGCGGCCGTGGTGCTCCCGGCCACGCTGGCGCTGGTGCGGCAGGCGTACCGGGAGCCGGCGCGGCGGGCCCGCGCGGTGGCGACCTGGGCGGCGGGCGGTTCGCTGGCCGTGGCGCTCGGTCCGGTGGCGGGCGGTGCGCTGACCACCGCCTGGGACTGGCGCGGCATCTTCTTCGTCAACCTGCCGGTGGGCGCCGCGATCCTGGCCCTGCTGGTCCGCGCCCCGCGCTCGCGGCCCCGCCCGGCACCGCTGGACCTGCCGGGCCAGCTGACGGCGGTGGTGGCCCTGGTCTGCCTGACCTTCGCGGTCATCGAGGGCGGGACGGCGGGCTGGGCGGCACTGACGGTGGCGGTCCTCGCGGGCGCGGCGTTCCTGCGCATCGAGGCGCGCCAACCCCACCCGGTGGTGCCCCTCGGCCTGTTCCGCGACCGGACCGTGGCCACGGCGGTGGCGGCCGGCTCCGCGTGCAGCGTGGCCTTCTTCGGCATGGTGTTCGTCTTCTCGCTGTTCTTCCAGCAGGTGCAGGGCCACTCCGCGCTGTACGCCGGGCTGATGTTCCTGCCGATGACGGGCCTGATCGCGGTGACGAACGTGGTGGCGGGCAAGCTCGCGGGGCGTCACGGCCCCCGGCTGCCGATGCTGGTGGGCCAGCCGCTCGCCGTCGCCGGCCTGCTCCTGCTGCTGTACGTCGACGCCGGCACGCCCCCGGCCCTGGTGTCCGTGCTGCTGGTGCCGCTGGCCCTGGGCTGTGCGCTGACGGTGCCGCCGCTGACCGCCGCGATGATGGAGGCCGTACCCGCCGAGCGGGCGGGCCTCGCGGCCGGGGTGCTCAACTCGGCCCGGCAGGTGGCCGGCGGCCTGGGCATCGCGGTGTTCGGGGCGCTGCTCGGCCATGGCTTCGAGGCCGGCCTGCGCTGGAGCCTGGCCGTCGGCGCGGCCCTGCTCACGGTGACCTTCGCCCTCAGCTTCCGTCTCGCAGGTCGCTCGGCCAGGACGTCCTGAACTCGAGGTGGTCGTACGTGACCACGCACCCCTCCCCCAGTGGCGACTGGGTCATGAAGCCGACCAGCGCGTCCCCGGTCTCCTTCTCGTCGCCGAGGGTGAACAGCCGGACGAAGGTCCAGCGCTCGCCGTCCCGGGAGGCGTGGAAGGCGAAGGCCCGGCCGGTCCGGCTGATCCGCAGCCACACCGAACTCCCCTGCACGGTGAAGGAGTTGGCGTCGTCGGAGTGTCCCCGGGTGACCACCGTGCAGACGGTGGGCACGTCCGGGGAGTACTCCAGACAGAGCTTGGCCCAGGCCCGGTCACCGACGTGGACGTACAGCACGCCGGCGTCGAAGGACGCGCTGAACCCGACGGTGACCCGGGCGATCAGCTGGAAGTCCCCGTCCGGCGCACCCAGCAGCCGGGGCGCGTCGGAGGCGGGGTCCAGGGCCTCCCCGGTGGGCGTGACGAACCGGTCCTGCCGGGGGCCGGCCCACCCGGTGAGCACACCGTCCTCGTACGACCAGTGCCCGTCGGGCCCGTAGGTGCGGAGCGGGAAGGGGAGTTCGGGGAGTTCCACGTCCATGGTCCGATTGTCCCAGCGTGTCTCGGCGGAAGGTTCGAGTCCGGGCTATCGCTCCAGAACCCCGTTGAACCTCCGGGGAAGTCCCAGCGGGTTGTCGTCCCTCAGCTCGGCCGGCAGCAGGGCCGACGGCGCGTTCTGGTAGGCGACCGGCCTCAGCCACCGCTCGATGGCCGTACCGCCCACGGACGTGGACGTGGAGGTCGTAGCCGGGTAGGGCCCCCCGTGGTGCTGGGCCGGCGCCACCGCGACCCCCGTCGGCCACGCGTTGACCACCACGCGCCCGGCCAGCGGGGTCAGCTCGGCGAGGATCTCCGCGCCGCGCCCCTGGCCGGCCGCCTCCTCGGCGGACAGCTGCACCGTCGCCGTCAGGTTGCCCGGCAGACGGGAGAGAACCGCCGCCGCCTCACTCTCGTTCTCGTAGCGGACCACCACGGTGACCGGTCCGAAGCACTCCTCCAGGAGCCGGTCGTGGTCCCCCTCCTCGGCCAGCCTGCTCGCCGGCACCGTGAGGAACCCGGCGCTGACCGTGTGCTCGCCGCCCGCCCCCGGGGTGACCGGGGAGTCCACCTCGGGGAGCTGCGCCCGCTCGGCCACCCCGGCGATGAAGTTGTCCCGCATCCGGTGGTCGAGCAGCACCCCCGCCCCGGTGTCGCTCACCGCGGCCGTCAGGGCCTTGACCAGGCCGTCGCCCGCCGCGCCGGACGGCACCAGCACCAGACCGGGCTTCACGCAGAACTGCCCGACCCCCAGCGTCATCGACCCGGCGAGCCCGGTGCCGATCTCCTCGGCCCGCTCGACGGCGGCGGCCTCGGTCACCAGGACCGGGTTCAGCGAGCCCAGCTCACCGTGGAACGGGATCGGCACGGGCCGGGCGGCGGCCGCGTCGAAGAGGGCGCGTCCGCCCCGTACGGAACCGGTGAAGCCCGCGGCGGAGACCAGCGGGTGCTTGATCAGCTCGACGCCCGCCTCGAAGCCGTGCACGAGGCCGACGACGCCCTCCGGGATGCCGTGCTCGGCGGCGGCCCGGCGCAGCACCTTGGCGACCAGCTCGGACAGGGCCGGGTGGTCGGGGTGGGCCTTGACGACGACCGGGCAGCCCGCGGCGAGCGCGCTCGCGGTGTCGCCGCCGGCGACGGAGAAGGCGAAGGGGAAGTTGGAGGCGGAGTAGACGGCGACGACGCCGAGCGGCACCTTGTAGCGGCGCAGGTCCGGGATGGGCGGGGTCGCGGTGTCGTCGGGGTGGTTGATGACGACGTCGAGGAAGGCGCCCTCGTCGACGATGCCGGCGAAGGCCCGCAGCTGGTAGCTGGTGCGGGCGAGTTCACCGGTCAGCCGGACCGGGCCGAGGGCGGTCTCGGCGTCGGCGGTCTCGACCAGGCCGTCCCTGGCCGCGTCCAGGCCCGCGGCGGCCGAGCGCAGGAAGGCGGAGCGCACCGCACGGTCGGCGAGGGCGCCGCGTGCGGCGTGGGCCGCCCGGACCGCCGCGTCCACCTCCTGGGCGGTAGCCTCCACCGCAACCTGCTCACGCTGCTTCCCGGTACGCGGGTCGACACTCCAGACTGGTGCTGCTGCCACCGCGGGTCCCTCCAGTAAGGCCGCACGAAGTAGGGTCACCGATCAGCCGCGTTCGATATACTGAACGCTGTCTCTGATGATGAATATGCTGCTCGGAGACTATTTCCCGGCGATTGAAGGGGTCAAGGGCGATGTCGGCTGGCGAGACAGGCGGGGCGCAGGTCAAGTCCGCGGTACGGACCGTTGAATTGCTCGAGTACTTCGCCGGCAAGCCCGGCATGCACTCC
The DNA here is from genome assembly GCF_006715785.1 of Streptomyces puniciscabiei. Lineage (NCBI taxonomy): Bacteria > Bacillati > Actinomycetota > Actinomycetes > Kitasatosporales > Streptomycetaceae > Streptomyces > Streptomyces puniciscabiei. The sequence continues at coordinate 5,494,785 of NZ_VFNX01000001.1, read as the reverse complement.
CTCGCGGCCGTGCAGGAGGCCGTCGGATACCCCAAGTCCAGCCTGTACATGCTGCTGCGCACGCTCGTGGAGCTGGGCTGGGTGGAGACCGACGCGACGGGCACCCGGTACGGCATCGGGGTGCGGGCGCTGCTGGTCGGCACCTCGTACATCGACGGCGACGAGGTGGTGGCCGCCGCCCGGCCGACGCTCGACCGCCTCTCCGACGACACCACGGAGACCATCCACCTGGCCCGGCTCGACGGCACCAACGTCGTCTACCTCGCCACCCGGCAGTCCCAGCACTACCTGCGCCCCTTCACCCGGGTCGGGCGCCGGCTCCCGGCCCACTCCACCTCCCTCGGCAAGGCGATCCTCGCCACCTACACCGACGAACAGGTGCGCAAGCTGCTGCCGGAGACGCTGCCCGCGCTCACCGAGAACACCCTCACCGACCGGGAGAAGCTCATCGAGGAGCTGCACCAGGTGCGGGAGCAGGGCTTCGCGGTCGACCGCGAGGAGAACACCCTCGGCCTGCGCTGCTTCGGCGTGGCGATCCCCTACCGCACCCCCGCCCGGGACGCGATCAGCTGCTCGGTGCCGGTGGCCCGGCTGACCCCCGCCCACGAGCAGATGATCAAGGACGCGCTGTTCGACGCCCGCGACCGGCTGACGCTCGCGACGCGCAGGCTCTGAGCGCGGGCGGTCGTGCGCCCGGCGCCCGGCCGTCGTAGGGTCGATCCCCATGGAGATCGCGCTGCGTGTCGTCGAGGACGGTGACCTGCCGGTGTTCTTCCGGCAGATGACCGACCCGGAAGCCGTCCGGATGGCCGCGTTCGGCCCGGAGAAGCCCTACGACCGGGAGTCCTTCGCGGCCCACTGGGAGCGGCTGCGCAACTCCTCCGACATACAGCGCACGGTCCTGGCCGACGGCCACGTGGTGGGCAGCGCGGCGGTCTACGGGGCGGCCGGCGAGCGCGAGGTGACCTACTGGATCGACCGCGCCTACTGGGGCCGGGGCGTCGCCACGGCGGCGCTGCGGGCCCTGCTGGCCGAGGTACCCGAACGGCCGCTGTACGCGCGGGCGGCGGCCGACAACGCCGCGTCGCTGCGGGTGCTGCACAAGTGCGGGTTCCGCGAGACGGCCAGGGCCCGGGGGTACGCGAGCGGGCGGGGCCGGCAGATCGAGGAGGTCGTGCTCGTCCTGGACGCCTGAGTTCCTCCCCCGTGCGGCGGAGACGGATCGTCGGGCCGCAGGAGGTGAACACCCTCGCCCACACGGGAGCGTTGGGCCATGACGAACTCAACCGCCCCTGCTCCCGCCGGTGTCGGCGCCGTCCGGCGCTCGCTCCGGCTCGTCGCCGTCGCCGCCTGCCTGCCCTATCTGTCCCTCAAGCTCGCCTGGATCGCCGGCAGCCACCTCGGCATCCCGGACGGCAGCCCGCTCCTGGAGCACCGGCTGACCATGGCGCTCGCCAACGGCCTCACCGTGCTGATGGACGCGGCCGTCGTGGTGCTGGCGCTGCTGCTGACCCGCCCGTGGGGGCGCCGGGCGCCCGCCTGGCTGCTCGCGGTGCCGATGTGGCTCGCCGCGGGACTCCTCGCGCCGATCATGGTGGGCTTCCCGTTGCAACTCCTCCTGCACACCGGCCAGGGCGGGGGCGGCGGCGCGGGTGACAGGCCCTTCCTGGCCGACTGGGTCTTCGGGATGGTGTACGGCGGGTTCATCGTGCAGGGGCTGGCGCTCGGCGCGTTGTTCACCGGGTACGCCCGCGAGCGCTGGGGGCATCTGTGGCGGGGGCGGGTGCGGGAGCTGCCGGGCACCGGGAGCGCGGGGAGGGCACGCCGGCGGACGGCCGTGGCGGCGGCGCTGGTCGCGCTGGTCCCGTGCGCTGTGCGGCTGCTGAGGGGCTCTGGGGCGATCGGGCCCGACGGCGGCGGGGACCGGTCCATGGAGTTCGTCTACGTCCTCTTTCTCGCCGGGGCCGTCACCGGTGCCTGGCAGCTCGCCTTCCGCCGGGGCGCCGGGCTGCCGGTCGCCGTGCCGCTCGCCCTGGCCTGGACCGGCTCCGGGGCGGTGGCCTGCTGGGGCGGCTGGATGTCGCTGGCGGTGCTGGTGACGGGCGACGTGCCGGCACCGCTGACCGGCCTCGCCTACGCTGGGCAGGTGATCACCGGCATCCTCGTGGCGAGCGTCATCGCCCGCTTCCTCATGGACCGGCCCGCCAAGGTGGCCCAGTGACAAGGGCGTTGGGGACGCTGCTGGGCGGGCGGGCGCGGCGCCGGTGGATCCATCTGATCCTCGGCGGCGCGCTCGCCATGCCGTACGTCCTCGTCGGCTCGGTGATCGTCGGGCCGCTCACCGGTGTGGACGACGTCTTCCAGTCGCTGCCGCTCCAACTGGGTTCGTTCGCGGTCGGGTTGCCGATCGCCGCCGTCACCGCGCTGTTCCCGCTGACCCGGCCGCTGGAGTCGGCGGCGGTACGGGCCCTGTGCGGGATCGACGCGGACCTGCTCGCCCACGGCCCGGCCCGGACGCGGGCCGAACGGGCCCGTACGGCGGCCTGGTTCACGCTGCACCTCGGCCTCGGCGGGATCATCGCCGGAATGTCGCTGGCCGTGCCGCCGTTCGCGGTGGTGCTGATCGTGCTGCCCCTGTTCGCGGGACTGCGCCGCTCCCCGCTCGCCCTGCCCCATGCCCTCGACCACGGCTGGGCGGCCGCGCTGTCCCCGCTCGCGGGCCTGGCCATGCTGTTCGCGCTCGCCGCGTGCGCCGCCGGCTGCGGGGCGCTGCTGGCCCGCTGGGCGCCCGCGCTGCTCGGACCCACCCGCGAGGACCGGCTGGCCGCCGCCGAGGCCCGCGCCGCCGACCTCGCCGTGCGCAACCGGCTCGCCCGCGAGCTGCACGACTCCGTCGGCCACGCGCTGAGCGCCGTCACCCTCCAGGCGGGCGCGGCCCGCCGGCTCCTCGACACCGACCCGGAGTTCGTGCGCGAGGCGCTCGCCGCCATCGAGGAGACCACCCGGCGCACGGTCGGCGAACTCGACTCCGTGCTGGGCGTGTTGCGGGACGGGGACGCGCCCGGCACCGCGCCCGCGCCGACCCTGGAGAGCGACCTGGAGGGTCTGCTGCGCCGGACCCGGGCCGCCGGGCAGCCCGTGACGGCCACCGTCGCCGCCGACCCCGCCGCGCTGCCGCCGCTGGTCTCCCGGGAGGCGTACCGGATCGTGCAGGAGGGGCTGAGCAACGCCCTGAAGCATGCCGGTACGCCCGTCACCGTCCGCATCGCCTCCGCCGCCGGGCATCTGGAGCTCACCGTCGAGAACCCCCTGGGCGCGGCCCCGGCTCCCCGGCCCGGCGGCGGCCACGGTCTGCGGGGCATCGCCGACCGGGTGCGGCTGCTCGGCGGCACGGCACAGGCGGGGCCGGCGGGAGACACCTGGCGCCTGTGCGTACGACTTCCGTTGAAGGCTGCCTGACACCGCAGCGTGACCGCCGAAAGGACTCGTATGCCCCAGCCCGCGATCCGGACCGTCCTCGCCGAGGACGAACGCATGGTCCGCACCGCCCTGCGTGCCATCCTCTCCGTCGAGCCCGACGTGGAGGTGGTCGGTGAGGCGGCGACCGGTGCCGAGGCCGTGTCCGTCGTGCGGGAGCTGCGGCCCGATGTCGTCCTCATGGACGTCCGCATGCCGGAGATCGACGGCATCCGGGCCACCGAGCAGATCCTCGCCGGCCTTGACGAGCCGCCCCGGATCGTGGTCGTGACCACCTTCGAGAACGACTCCTACGTGTACGACGCGCTGCGCGCCGGAGCCTCCGGGTTCCTGCTCAAGCGGGCGGACGCCGACACCCTCGTACAGACGGTACGGCTGGTCGCGCGCACCGACAGCCTGCTGTTCCCGTCGGCCGTCCGCGCCCTCGCGGCCGAACACGGGCGCGGGGCCGCCCCGTCCGCGCCGTGGGTGAGCAAACTCACCGGACGCGAGCGCGATGTGCTGCGGCACATGGCCGAGGGACTGACCAACGCCGAGATCGCCCGGCGGCTGGACGTGGGTCCCGCCACCGTGAAGTCGCACGTCGCGGCGGTGCTGGCCAAGACGGGCACCCGGGACCGCACCCAGGCGGTGATCGCCGCCTACGAGGCCGGTTTCCTGAGCGCGCGGTGAGGCGTTTGCTGAGCGCACGATGAGAAAACGGGGCGTACGGGAACGATCGGCCCCGTCCCGCTCGTCTTCGGAGCGGGATGAACAAGACGATCAGGCGGGTGTCCGTCTTCACGCTGCTGCTCGTGCTCGCTCTGCTGGTCAGGGCGACGTGGGTGCAGTTCTACGACGGCAAGGCCCTCGCGGACGACAACAGCAACCGGCGCAACGCGATCCAGACGTACTCGCGGCCGCTGGGGAACATCATCGTGGCCGGGAACGCGATCACCGGCTCCACCCGGACGAAGGGGAGCGACCTCGCGTACAAGCGGACGTACACGGACGGCAGGCTCTACGCCGCGCTGACGGGCTACGCCTCGCAGGCCTACGCCCCCACCCAGCTCGAGGGCATCTACAAGGACGTGCTCAACGGCACGGACAACCGGCTGAAGACCGTGCTGGACACGCTCACCGGCAAGCGCGCCGACCCGGGCAACGTGCTCACCACCATCGACCCGGACGTGCAGAAGGCGGCCTACCGCGCGCTCGGCGGCAAGAAGGGCGGGGCCGTCGCGATCGACCCGAAGACCGGCAAGATCCTCGCCGTGGTTTCCACACCGTCGTACGACCCCTCCGCGCTGACCGATGCCAATACGGCCGGGTCCGCCTGGAAGCAGCTCAATGCCGACAAGGACAAGCCGCTCACCAACCGCGCGCTGCGCCAGCCGCTGCCGCCGGGCTCGACCTTCAAGCTGGTCGTGGCGGCGGCCGCGCTGGAGGACGGGCTGTACAAGAACGTGGACGACCCGACCGACAGCCCGGACCCCTACACCCCGCCGGGCACGACGCACGTGCTGGTGAACGAGAACAAGTCGGCGCCGTGCAAGAACGCCTCGATCCGCAAGGCCCTGCAGTACTCCTGCAACAACGTCTTCGGGCACATGGCCGTCCAGCTCGGCCAGGACAAGGTGAGGGCCATGGCCGAGAAGTTCGGTTTCAACGACGACGCGCAGGACGTGCCGGTGCGGGCCTACGCCAGCGTGTACCCCTCCGGCATGGACCAGCCGCAGACCGCGTATTCCGGCATCGGCCAGTTCGACGTCACCGCGACCCCGCTGCAGATGGCCATGGTGTCCGCGGCCATTGCCAACGGCGGCAAGCTGGTCTCGCCGCACATGGTGTCGCAGATCACCGACAGCGGCGGTGATGTGTTGCAGAACTACGACGACAGCGCGGACAGCAAGGAGATCGTCAGTTCCTCCACCGCCGGCCAGCTGCAGTCGGCGATGGAGACGGTGGTCAAGGACGGCACCGGCACGAACGCCCTGATCGACGGCGCCACCGTCGGCGGCAAGACCGGCACCGCCCAGCACGGCGAGAACAACAGCAAGACGCCGTACGCCTGGTTCACGTCCTTCGCCAAGTCCGACACCAACGGCAAGGAGGTGGCTGTCGCTGTGATGATCGAGCAGTCGGACGCGGCTCGGTCGGAGGTCAGCGGCAACGGTCTGGCGGCGCCGGTGGCCAAGGCGATGATGCAGGCGGCGCTGAAGTAGGGCGCCCGTAAGGCGCGTGCCTTACTTCACCCCGAGGATCTGCTCGACGGGGTCGATCGCGAAGTACACCAGGAACAGCGCCGAGACCCCCCACAGCAGCCAGTTGACCTCCCGCGCCTTGCCCAGCACCGACTTGATGACGACGTAGGACAGGAAACCGGCCCCGATCCCGTCGGTGATGGAGTAGGTGAAGGGCATCGCCGCGATGGTCAGGAACGCGGGGATGGCGATCTCGTACCGGTCCCAGTCGATGTGCTTGACGTGGGTCATCATCAGGAAGCCCACCGCGATCAGCGCGGGGGCCGCGGCCTGGAGCGGGACGATGGTGAGCAGCGGGGTGAGGAAGAGGGCGAGGCCGAACAGGCCGCCGGTGACGAGGTTGGCGAGGCCGGTGCGGGCGCCCTCGCCGACGCCGGCCGCGGACTCGATGTAGGCGGTGTTGGAGGAGGCCGAGCCGAGACCGCCGGCGACGGCCGCGGCGCCGTCGATGAACAGCACCCGTCCGATGCCGGGCACCTGCCCCCTGTCGTCCAGCAGTCCGGCCTCGGCGCTGATGCCGACGATCGTGCCCATGGCGTCGAAGAAGTCGGACAGGATGAGGGTGAAGACCAGCAGGACGGCGGTGAGGACGCCGGCCTTGGCGAAACCGCCGAACAGGCTGAAGTGACCGATGAGCCCGAAGTCCGGTGCGGCCACGAGCTTGTCGGGGACCTTGGGCGTGGTCAGGCCCCAGCTCTTGATGTCGGCGACGGCGTTGATGACGATCGCGACGACGGTCATCGTCACGATGCTGATGAGGATCGCGCCCTTCACCTTCCGCGCGAGCAGCGCGACGGTCAGCAGCACGCCGAGACAGAAGACGAGCACGGGCCAGCCGGTGAGGCGCCCGACGGCGCCGAGCTGCACCGGCACGGTGGTGTGCGCGGCATCGGGGATGCGGCTGACGAACCCGGCGTCCACGAAGCCGATGAAGGCGATGAACAGGCCGATACCGACGCCGATGGCCTGCTTCAGCTGCTGCGGGATGGCGTTCATGATGGCCTTCCGCAGGCCGGTGAGGACCAGCAGGCAGATGACCAGGCCCTCCAGGACCACCAGGCCCATCGCGTCGGGCCAGCTCATCAGGGGCGCCAGCTGGAAGGCGACGACCGCGTTGAGGCCGAGGCCGGCGGCGATGGCGAGCGGGAGGTTGCCGCCGACGCCCATCACGATCGTCATCACGCACGCCACCAGCGCGGTGGCGGTGACGAGTTGGCCGGTGTCCAGCGTGTGTCCGAACTTGTCCTTGGCGCTGCCCAGGATGATCGGATTCAGGACCAGGATGTAGGCCATGGTGAAGAACGTGGCGAAGCCGCCGCGTATCTCCCGGCCGAACGTGGATCCCCGCTCGGAGATCCTGAAGTACCGGTCCACTGACATGGTCCCACTCCTCGTCAATCTGATGATCGGCTTGCGGATGCTGGCTGGATTGTTCCCCTGTTCAACCTGTTTCAGGTTTTCCCCGTGTTACGGAATCTGGTTCGGTGGACCATACGTTGTCCGGCCACCCGTACAGTTCACTCGCCGAGCCGCACCGAGAAGGGGGCACCCGTGGGCACAGTCGTAGACGACGCCGCCTCCGTGGAGTTCCATGCCTTCTTCGAACGGCACTACGCCGAGCTCTCCCGTCTGGCCGCCCTGTTGACCGGTGAGGCGGACGCCGCCGACGACCTGGCGGCGGACGCGCTGCTGGCGCTGTGGCACCGCTGGGACCGGGTGCGCGCGGCCGACCACCCGGTGGCGTACGCGCGGGGCGTGGTCGCCAACCTGGCCCGCACCCGGATCCGCAGCGCGGTGCGCGAACGCCGCAGGATCGCGCTGTTCCGGTCGCACCGCGAGGAGCGGACCGAGAACCCGGACGTGCCCGGGGTGGTGGACGTGCAGGAGGCGCTGCGCAGACTGCCGTTCCGCAAACGGGCGTGTGTGGTGCTCCGGCACGCGTTCGACCTCTCGGAGAAGGACACCGCGCTCGCGCTCGGGGTCTCGGTCGGTACCGTGAAGAGCCAGACCTCCAAGGGCATGGCCGAACTGGCGCGCCTGCTGGGACCCCAGGGCGATCCGCGGCGGGTGCACGCGGCGATGGCGGCCCGGGGCGGCGGGAGCGGAGGAAGGAACCGATGAGGCGGCAGGACGTGCACGACGAGCTGCGCGCCCGGCTGCACGAGGCGGCCGAGGCCCACGAACCCGACCGCGCGCGCATCCTGGCCCGGATGGAGCGCGGCATGGCCGTGCCGTCCCGTCCCTCGGAGCGCCGGGCCACACCTCCGCCGGTGTTCGGCTGGCTCCGGGTGGCCGGCGCCACGGCGGCGGTCGCCGGGGTGCTGGCGGTCGGCGGCTACGCGGTGGCCTCCGCGGTCCGCGGCGACCAGCCGGCCCGGCAGGACGTCGCGGTCTCCCCTGCGCCCGGCTCCTCGCCGCCGGGGACCGGGCGTCCACGGGAGCATTCCGCCCATCCGGTGCCCGGCCCCGGCACCTCGCGCCCGTCCCGCACCCCGGGTACCACTCCGTCCCGGACACCGACAGCCCCCCAGCGGCCGCCCGTGGCACACGGCGACCAGGACGGCCCCCTGTGGTCGGACGGCTCGGTGGACCCGCACAGCAACGAATTCTGGGCGCAGAGCGATCTGACCCTGAAGACGTCGAAGCAACTCTCCTCGCTCACGGTGGTGTTGAAGGTCGCGCAGACCGGAGGGGTGTCCTCGACGGGCGCGTGGCGTTCGCTGCCGGAGGGTGACTTCACCCATACGGTCGAGGAGCGGGCCGGGTTCGTCGTCTACACATGGCGGCTCAAGGAGGGCCGTACGGTGCCCGCGGGGCAGTGGGTGTTCGCGGGGCAGTACGACCATGCGCGGGGCGGGCGCGACGCGAAGGACGACAGCTACCGGATCAGCGCTACCGCCGGGGGGCGTGCTTACACGGTGACCGGTGACTTCGCCGCGCACGGGGGCTCGGGCGGTACCTCCTGAGTCGCGGTTGCCGGCCCCCGCCACGGCACGGTGCTGCCGGTGACGGGGGCCGGGTGCGAGCGGCTGCTCGCCACCTGCGGGGACGGGCTCAGCTGACGAAGTAGGTCGGGTTCGGCAGCTTGTACGTGCGGTCGGCGTAACCGCCGTCCAGGTCCGAGTACTGGTCGCCGAAGTTGGCGATGATCTCGTAACCCAGGTCGTCCTCGATGTGCTTGCGGGTCCCGGACTTGTACTGCACGGTCGTGCAGGTCCAGGTGCCCGGGGTGGCGCAGTCGCTCAGGTAGGCCGGCGGGTTGGCCTTGTCCTTGAGGAACATGTGGTCGGCGTCGAGGTTCACATCGGCGCCGACCTTCTTCAGGTTCTCGACGGCGGCGGCACGCTGGGCCTCGCTCAGACCGGAGTTGTAGAAGACCTCGACGCCCTTGGACTCGGCGTACTGGACCAGCTCGGGGCTGCCGAAGACGGCCGGGCGGTCGGCCTTGTTCACGTAGTCGTTCCACGTGGTGGGGTTGAACGTGTAGTTGTAGCGCTTCTCGTAGTCGAGGCTGAGCAGCAGCGTGTCGTCGATGTCGAAGACCACGGCCGGCTTCTCGCCGTGGCGGTGCGCCTTGCGGGCCGCCTTGTCGATGTAGCGCTCGGCGGCGGCGTCGATGTCGGCCAGGTCCTGGGCGTAGGGGCTGTCCGGGGACGCCTGGTAGACGCCGTTGCCGTCGGCGTGGGTGCCGTAGTAGGTGTCGATGTCCTTCACCAACTGCCCTATGTTGTAGGGCTCGTGGGTGGAGTTCGCCGTCGACTGACCGGCGGTGGCCGCGCCCGCGCCGTACAGCGCGACGCCGGCGAGAGCACAGGCGGCACCGGCGGCGACGACTCTGTGGGACTTCCGCATGGATTCTCCGGATCTGGTGGATGAGAGTGATGTACCAGGTCGGGGACTGTCTACGCGCATAACACCGGGCACTGCGAGGCCTGTTATCCGATCGATACACTTTTCTCCGTGATCACTGAGCAGCAGGAGGGCCACCGGGAGGAGGACCCGGGCTGGTTGCCGTGACGGGCGGGCGAGAAAGGGAGGATCGTGGCCATGAGGTTCGTCAAGACGCACTGGCACGGCCACGGGTTCTACGTCGACCCCCGTGCCTACCTGGCCGAACTGCCCCGGCTGTACGGTGTTCTGCCGCCCGGGGCCTGGGAGTTCGCCTCGGACCCGGGGCACTACGACATTCCCGGCGCCGTCCGCTGTGTGAAGGACCTGGAGCTGGCCCACATCCGTCCGGCGACCGACAAGAGCGGGCAGCTCGTGCTGGAGTTCGCGCCGAACCGGTTCAAGCACGACTCCGGGCTGCGCATCACCTACTCGGGCGTGCGCCACTTCTCCATCGACCACCACCGGGCGATCGACTGGTTGCGCGTGGACACCGTGCTGCTCGACGAGATCCTCCCGGATGACGAGTCCCTCCCGGCCGAGGACGGTGCCGAGGCCGGCGGCTGTGTGCACGAGATCGCACTCACCGACGCCTCGATCACCGTCCGGTGCCAGGACCTCCGGGCCGAGTGGGGCAGCGGGAGCTGATCCACTCGGTGGAACGTCGTGTCGGCACAGGAAGCGCTTGCTACATACACATGGGTGAAGCGCTTCACCTCCCTCGATGCGTGGGTCAGCCGGCGTAGGGGTCCGGCACGTGGCCCGGCCGGGCCAGGAACTCGAAGTCGCAGCCGGTGTCGGCCTGCGTGACCTGGCTGTTGTAGAGGACGCCGTAGCCGCGCTCGAACCGGGCGGGCGGCGGGGTCCAGGCGGTGCGCCGGCGCTCCAGCTCCGCGTCGTCCACGTGGAGACGGAGGCTGCGGGCCTCGACGTCGAGGGTGATGAGGTCCCCGGTGCGCACGAGGGCCAGGGGGCCGCCGATGTACGACTCCGGGGCCACGTGCAGCACGCAGGTGCCGTAACTCGTGCCGCTCATCCGGGCGTCGGAGATGCGGACCATGTCCCGCACGCCCTGCTTGAGCAGGTGCTCGGGGATGGGGAGCATGCCGTACTCGGGCATGCCCGGGCCGCCCTTGGGACCGGCGTTGCGCAGCACCAGCACGCTGTCGGCGGTGATGCCGAGCGCGGGGTCGTTGATGGTGCGCTGCATGGTCCTGTAGTCGTCGAAGACCACGGCGGGGCCGGTGTGCTTGAGCAGGTGCGGCTCGGCGGCAATGTGCTTGACGACCGCGCCGTCCGGGCAGAGGTTGCCGCGCAGCACGGCGACCCCGCCCCCGCTCGCGACCGGGTTGTCGCGCGGGCGGATGACGTCGTCGTCGTGCACCTGGGCGCCCTGCAGCTGCTCCCGCAGGGTGTCGTACGACACCGTCGGCCGGTCCAGGTGGAGCAGGTCGGTGATCCGGGACAGGAAGCCGGGCAGGCCGCCCGCGAAGTGGAAGTCCTCCATCAGGTACTTCTGTCCGCCGGGGCGGACGTTGGCGAGGACGGGCACGGTCCGCGCGATGCGGTCGAAGTCGTCGAGGGTGAGCTTCACCCCGGCGCGGCCGGCCATGGCGATCAGGTGGATCACGGCGTTGGTGGAGCCGCCGAGGCCGAGGACCGTGGTGACCGCGTCCTCGAAGGCGTCACGGGTGAGGATCCGCGACAGCCTGCGATCGCCGCGCACCAGCTCCACGGCCGTCATCCCGGCCCTGGCGGCCATCCGGTCGTGCCCGGAGTCGACCGCGGGAATGCTCGAGGCGCCCGGCACGGTCACACCGAGGGCCTCGGCGGCGGCGGTCAGCGTGGACGCCGTGCCCATGGTCATGCAGTGCCCCGGGGAGCGCGCGAGGCCGCTCTCCAGCTCGGTCATCTCACAGTCGCCGATGAGCCCGGCGCGCCTGTCGTCCCAGTACTTCCACATGTCCGTACCGGACCCGAGCACCTCGCCCCGCCAGTGCCCCGGCAGCATGGGACCGGCGGGCACGAACACGGCGGGCAGGTCGGCGCTGGCCGCGCCCATCAGCAGCGCGGGCGTGGACTTGTCGCACCCGCCCATCAGCACGGTCCCGTCGACCGGATAGGACCGCAGCAGCTCCTCGGTCTCCATCGCCAGCAGGTTCCGGTAGAGCATCGGCGTCGGCTTCTGGAAGGTCTCGCTCAGGGTCGAGACCGGGAACTCCAGCGGAAACCCGCCGGCCTGCCACACCCCCCGCTTCACGGCCTGGGCGCGGTCGCGCAGGTGGACGTGGCAGGGGTTGATGTCGGACCAGGTGTTGAGGATCGCGATGACCGGCTTGCCGAGGTGCTCCTCGGGGAGGTAGCCGAGCTGCCGGGTCCGGGCCCGGTGGCTGAAGGACCGCAGCCCGTCGGTGCCGTACCACTGGTGGCTTCTCAGCTCCTGGGGCTTCTTGCGGGGCGCGTTCATATGGACCATCCGGCGGCGATGGCGGCGACCTCGGCACGCTCGTCCTCGGGCAGCGGCTTGCCCGGCGGGCGCACGTCCCGGCGGCACAGGCCGAGGGCGGCGAGGGCTTCCTTGACGACGGTGACGTTGTTGGCGGAGCCGTGGGCGGCGCGGAGTTCCTCGAAGCGGCGGATCCGCTCCCAGACCTTCATGGCGCCCGGGTAGTCCCCGGATCGAAGCGCTTCAATCATGTTCAGCGAGACGGCCGGGGCGACGTTCACGAGCCCGGAGGTGAAGCCGGTGGCGCCCGCGGAGAAGTAGGAGGGGGCGTAGGGCTCGGCGAGGCCCGCGACCCAGACGAAGCGGTCGAGGCCGGCGTCGCGGGCGAAGGCGGCGAAGCGGGCGGCGTCCGGGACGGCGTACTTCACGCCGATGACGTTCGGGCAGTGGTCGGCGAGTTCGGCGAGCCGGGCGCCGGTGAGCTGCGCGTTGCGGATGTACGGCACCACGCCCAGCTCGGGCACGGACTCGGCGATGGCGCGGTGGTAGTCGACCCAGCCGGCCGCCGAGACGTACGGGTGGACGGGCTGGTGGACCATGACCATCCCGGCGCCGAGGTCGCGGGCGTGCCGGGCGGAGGCGATGGCGGTGGGCAGGTCGTGGCCGACGCCGACGAGGATCGCGGCACGGTCACCCGCCTCCTCGATGGTCAACTCGGTGACCAGGCGGCGTTCTTCGGGGGTGAGGGCGTAGAACTCGCCGGTGTTGCCGTTCGGGGTGAGGGTGCGGATCCCGCCGTCGAGCAGGCGACGCAGCAGGGCCCGGTGGGTGGCGGGGTCTACGGAGCCGTCCGCGGCGAAGGGGGTCACCGGGATGGCCACCACGTCGGCCAGGGCCGCCCGCCCGGTCTCGAACGTCACGCTGCTCATGAATGGCCTTCCTCTGCGTGGGGGCCGGCGGCCGCGGTCTCCTCGGTGTCCGAGGGGAAGGCGCGCTGCACGAAGGAGGCGATGTGGGCGTGCAGGGCGCTCGCCGCGCCGTCGGCGTCGCCGTCGAGCGCGAGCCGGAGGATCTCCCGGTGCTCGGCGGCCTCCCGCTCCCAGGAGGGGTCGGCGGCCCAGGCGACGGCGGAGACCAGCGCGGCCTGGTCGCGGACCTCGTCCAGCATCCGGCCGAGCAGCGGGTTGCCGCACGGCAGGTACAGGGCGCGGTGGAACTCGCGGTTGGCGAGCGACCGTTCGGCGCTGTCGGTGGCGTGGTCGGCCCGGTTCAGCGCGTCGCGCGCGGCATCGAGGGAGGCGCCTCGCCCGACGGCTCTTCTCAGTGCCTCCGGTTCCAGCAGCAGCCGCACGTCGTAGACCTCGCGTGCCATGTCCGCGTCCACCATGCGCACCGTGACGCCCTTGTACTGGCTCATCACGACGAGTCCGGTCCCGGCAAGGGTCTTCAGCGCTTCCCGCACCGGGGTCTTGGACACCCCGAACTGCGCGGCCAGCTCCGTCTCGACCAGGGCCTGACCGGGCGTCAGCCGCCCGGTCAGGATGCGGTGTTTGATCGCGTCCAGCACGTACTGCGTGCGGGACGGGATCGGGGTGGGCACAGAGGTCATGCGGCCCTCTCGGATCTCATATATCGCGTCTCATATATGACGTACGAAGTATGACGCGTTGAAGGTAGGAGGGGGCCCGTGTTTCGTCAATGCTTCTGACAAAGAAGGTGGGGCCCTCAGACGGTGCGGGTGGCGCCCTCCACGGCGGTGTGCGTGGGCCGGCCGAAGACGGCGGCGGCGCGTGCGGTGGCTTCCTCGCGGGTGAGCCTGGGACCCACATGGGTGACGGCCAGTTCGCGTACGCGGGCCTCGCGGGCGATACGTCCGGCGTCCTCCGGCGTCAGATGGACCTGTTCGCCGTCGCGATGTTCGGTGATGTCCGCCTCGCACAGGAACAGGTCGGCGCGCAAGGCGAGTTCACCGAGCGCGGCACAGGGCCCGCTGTCCCCCGAGTAGGCGAGCACGCTGCCCTGGCGTTCGGCGCGCAGCCCGTACGCCTCGGTGTCGTGGGCGACGGCGCGGGCGGTGAGGCGGAGGTTCCAGTGCCGGACGTCATGGCCCTCGTACAGGGCCCGGAAGTCGAAAACGCCCTTGAGGAAGCCGACGTCCGCCCGCCCGAGGAAGCCGGCCAGCCGGCGGGCACAGTCCTGCGGGGCGTACACCGGGATCGGCGCGGCCGGGGTCATCCCGCCGAAGGCGAAGGCGTACGCGGCCGACAGCAGATCGGCGGTGGGGGCACCGCCCGGTCGAGCGAAGCCGAGACTGGGGGAGGTCGGCGTGCAGATGGGAGATCCAGATCGCGGTGAGCCGCGCGGGATCCGTGTGCCGCTGCAACGCGGCGAGCGTCCCCGGTCCCGCGTCCACCCACACCTCGGCACCCCCGCCGGACAGCACTGAGGGGCATGGGGGGAGAGTACGGCCCCCGGTGGTGCCGCCGTGGTCCACCCGGACAAGCGGAACCAGTGCTTTCGGTGATCGTCCCCCGTCACGGCGCGGGCAGCGTGAACACCAGGAACAGCACCGCCAGGGGCGGCAGCACGGCGAGGACCGCCGTCCAGGCACGCATGACGGACCAGCGGCGCTTCCAGGGCAGCAGCCAGGCCGTGAGCAGGGCGACGGCACACAGCGGGCCGCCGTAGTGGAGCAGGCCGAAGATCCAGGACAGGGAGGTGGTCAACGCGGCCGAGCAGTCGTCGGGGCCGCAGCTGTCCGTCGCCATCACGGAGAACCCGGCGAACAGGACGGCGGCCGGACCGAGCACGCCCAGCAGGACCGTCGCGATCGCCGGCGCCACCCAGGCCCGGGGGTCCCGCTCGGCCCGGTCGGCCGGTGCCGGAAGCGGTGCGATGTGCTGTGTCGTCATGCGATCAGTGCACCGGTGTCCCGGGGGCCGCCGCACCGGTGCACGTACTCAGCTCGTGGCTGCCCTCCTACTCAGTCATGGACGCCACATCGGGTCCCGGCCACTCAGCCCCACCGCCCGCTCCAGCAGCGGCGCGTCCTCCGCCACCGGGACGACCGGCCCGAAGAGGCCGCCGCCGCGGTTCGGGTCCTCGGCCGCCCTGAGCAGGAAGCCGTGGGCCGCGTCCAGGGCGGCGGGGTCGGGGGCGTAGAGGCGTCCGACGGCCTGGGCCAGGTCCCAGCCGTGGATGACCAGTTCGTCGGCGACGACGGCACCGGCGACCTCGCCCGGCAGGTCCACCCCGCCCGCGCGGGTCATACCGGTCCAGGCCGCCGGATCACGCCAGGCGTCGGCGAGTTCGTCCAGGGCCTTGGGCAGTTCCTCGCGCCAGCCGGGGCCGATGTCCGGGACGGCCGCGGCCGGGCTGGTGTCGGTCGTCGGCCCGAGGTCCTTGCGGGCGGCGTCGCGGAAGGCCACGGAGAGCAGGTGGATGTGGCCGAGCAGATTCCGCACCGCGAGGTCCGGACACGGCGTGGCGGCCGTGAGCTGTTCGTCGGTCACCGTTTCGACCAGCCCCGCCACCATTCTTGTCTGGGAGCCGAAGTCGATCATGGTCATGCCGTTACTCCTTCGCGGTCGCACTCCTCGTACGAAGGGCAGACCGCCCGGGGCGCGAGAACTCATCGGTGGCGCGCGGCCGCCGCCACGGTTCCCGCCGCCCAGGCACGGACTGCCGCCGGCCGGCCCTCCGGGATAAGGCACCTGACCGATCCGCGCCCGCCCGCCTTAGACCCACGATGAGCAGGCATGACGACTTCCTGGACCCTGCTCCGCGTGCTGCGGGACCGCGACGCGGGGCTGTATCTGGCGGCGGTGGTGGTGTCGGGCTTCGGCAACTCCGCGCTGTTCCTGGCGTCGGGCGTGTGGGTGAAGGACCTCACCGGGTCCGACGGCCCGGCCGCGCTGTGCATGCTCGCCATGTGGGCGCCCACCCTGGCGGGCCCGGCACTGGGCACGATCGCCGACCGCGTCCGCCGCAAGCCCCTGCTGGTTGCCCTGAACGCGGGCCTGGCGGCCCTGCTGCCCACCCTGTGCACCGTGGGCTCCCCGGGCGGCCTGTGGCTGCTCTTCACCGTCCTGCTGGTCTACGGCGCCGCCGAGGTCGTCCATGACGCGGCGGAGTCGGCCCTGGTGACCGCGGCGATCGGCGCGGAGCGCCTCGGCGACTTCAACGGGCTGCGCATGGCCGTCACCGAGGGCATGAAGCTCGTCGCCCCGCTGACCGGGGCGGGCCTGTACACGGCCTTCGGCGGTCCGGCCGTCGCCTGCCTGGACGCGGGCACCTTCGCGGTCGCCGCCGGGCTGTACGCGCTGCTGCGGGTGCGCGAGGAGCGGCCCGCCCGGTCCGGCGGCAGCCGACGCGAGGACACCGTGGCAGGGGTCCGGCACCTGTGGGGGCACCCCGGCCTGCGCCCGCTGGTCCGGGCCGGCGGTGCGACGATGCTCCTGACCGCCCTGTGCAGCACGACGCTGTACGCCGTCGTCGATCGTCTCGGTCACTCCCCCGCGTACACCGGCGTGCTGTACGCCGTCCAGGGTGCCGGTTCGGTGACGGCGGGGCTCGTCTCGGGCGCAGCGCTGCGGCGGCTGGGCGCGCGCCGGTTCGCGGCGGCCGGGATCGCGCTGACGGCGCTCGCGGTGGCCGCGCGCGCCGTGCCGTCGGACGCGGTGGCCCTCGCGTCGTCCGCGGCGGGCGGTCTCGGGCTGCCCTGTGTGCTCGTCGCCACGTTCACCGCCGTCCAGCGGGAGACGCCCGGCCCCCTGCTCGGCCGGGCGACGGCCACCGCGAGCACCCTGGTCTTCACGCCCAATGTCGTCGGGCTCGCCGTGGGCGCGGGTCTGGTCGAACTCGCCCCGCCCGCAGTGCTGTTGCCGGTCTACGGCCTCGCGCTGCTCGGTACGGCGGCGTCCCTGGCTCAGCGCGCGGACAGCGCCTCGCGCACCGAGGTGAGGTCGCCGTCCGACGCCAACCCGGCGTGATAGAGCCGCAGTTCGGTCGCGCCCTGGGCACGCGCGCGTGCCGCGTCCGCCGCGAGGGTGCCGGGGCTGCCGCCCATCCCGGAGACGACGGTGAGGTTGGCGGCCAGCACCGTCCGCTCCCCGGCCGCTTCGGCGAAGGGCGCCAGCAGGGCCGTACCGCCCGTGCAGGGCACCACCACGCCGTCGGCGACGGCGAGGACGCGGGCGGGGTCGACGCCGGCGTTGGCGCCGCAGTGGTAGGAGACCGGGTCGGCGTGCAGCAGGACCTGGAAGCCGGCCGGTGCGGCGGCGCGTACGGCGGCGACGGCCTCCTCCTGGAGGGTGCCTGCGGTTTCCTCGCGCCACGCGCGTGTGCGGGCCGCGTTCTCCTCGCCGAGCAGCTTCCCGACCGTCGGCCAGCCCTCGTCGTCCGCCGCGCCCCGCCACAGCGGCTCCAGCGCGGCCCGCACGGACGCGGCCAGCTCATCGGGATCCAGGCCCTGCCCGGCGTACCCGGCGCGGCAGGACGGGCAGAAGCACAGGGACATCAGGTACTGCCCGGCCTCCCCGAGGGCGACACCGCCGGTCTTGTCGTGGGCGTGCAGGTGCTGGAGCCCGTACCAGCCGAGGGACTCCAGTTCGGTGCCGTGCGCGCCGGGGCGTACGGCGGCCTCGGCGGCCAGGTCGACCAGGTACGCGCGCGTGGCGGGCTGGGCGATGCAGGGCGCCCAGGGGTAGCGGTCGCCGTAGGCGTTGACCACCGAGGTGTCCGGGTGCTCGGCGCCCAGGCGGGAGTTGTGGGCGAGGACGACCCAGGTGTGCACCTGAAGGCCCGCCGCGGCCAGGGCCGCCGCCGCCTCTCCGTAGGCGTCGCCGGGGGCCCAGCGGCCGGCGGGGTACGGCCTGATGCCGCGGCCCGCCCAGCGGTGGTCCGGCGGGTAGAGGACGGCCGCGTACTCGGCGGTGACGACGCGGTGGCGGGGGTGGCGGGGGGTCAGGGCGCGGGTGGAGTGGTAGGCGGCGGCGAGGGTGACCTGCCGCACGCCGAGCCCGGCGATGCGCGCGGGCGCCTCCGGGTCCCCGTTGACGTCCCAGGGGTAGACGAACGCCGACGCCTTCACGCAGCCTCCTCCGAGCGGTACCGACGCGCGCTCATGTACTCGCCCGAGCGGTGCCGACGCACGCCCACGCCCTCGCCCGAGCCGGGAAGACGCACGCCCACGCCCTCCCCCGAGCCACACCCACGCACGCACACGCGTCGTCCTGCGGGCCGTGTCGCCGTTCGCCCACGCGTCCGTCTCGCGGCCGCAGCCCGCTCGCTCACGCGTCCTCCTCCAGCAGCGCGCAGCCCCGCTCGATCAGCTGGGCGAGTTGTTTCACATGGTCCTCCGCCGGCTCGTGCAGCGGGGGCCGGACCTCGCCGACGTCCAGGCCGCGCAGCCGTACGCCCGCCTTGACGAGCGAGACGGCGTAGCCGCGGCCCTGGGCGCGCAGTTCCACGAACGGGCGGTAGAACCCGTCCAGGAGGCGCCGCAGGGTCGCGGTGCGGCCCGCGGTCAGGGCCCGGTGGTAGGCGAGGGCGATCTCGGGGGCGAAGCAGAAGACGGCCGAGGAGTACAGGGGGACGCCGAGGGCGTGGTAGGCGAGCTGGGTCTGCTCGGCGGTGGGCAGGCCGTTGAAGTACAGGAAGTCGCCGGGGACCTCGGTACGGACGGCGCTGATGATCCGCTGCATCAGGTCGAGGTCGCCGAGGCCGTCCTTGAGGCCGACGATCCCGTCGGTGCGGGCGAGTTCCACCACCGTGCGCGGGGTGAAGACGGCGTTGTCGCGCTGGTAGACGACGACCGGCAGGCCGGTGGCCGCGGCGAGCTCCCGGTAGTGCCGCAGCAGGCCCTCCTGACCGGCGAGGACGAGGTACGGCGGCATGGCGAGGAGACCGTCCGCGCCGGCCCGCTCGGCGAGCCGGGCGTAGCGCGCGGCGAGCGCGGTGCCGTAGCCGGCGCCGGCTACCACCGGGACACGCCCCTCGGCCGCCTCCACGGCCACCCGGACGCAGGCCTCGAACTCCTCCGGCAGCAGGGCGTGGAACTCCCCGGTGCCGCAGCAGGCGAACACGGCGGCGGCACCGGCGGCGACGCCCCGGCGGACGTGTGTGCGGTAGACGTCGAGGTCGAGCGAGCCGTCGGGGCCGAAGGCCGTGACAGGGAAGAAGAGCGGCCCGCCCGGTGCACGGAGCCGTTCGGTGAGAGGGGCTGGCGTCAACGGGCTCTCCCTTGGGACACGCCGGCGTCGCACACGTCGGTGCATGCCTCTGATCCTCGTCCATATTTCTGAACGCGACCACGCTACGGGGCCTTCCTGTGGCAGGTCAAGCAGGCAAACCCGCACCACCTGAAGCGAATTCACCGACCTCACGCGAGACTTGACGGTGCACGGCGAACCTCTCTAGCGTGTCCACGTATGTGAATGCCGGCCGCAAGGAGAACCGAGGATGCCCGCTCCCCGCACCGTTCTGCTCACCGGCGCCGCCGGCGGACTCGGCACCCTGATGCGGTCCCTGCTGCCGGAGTACGGCTACACGCTGCGCCTGTTCGACGTGCGCCCCATCGAGGACGCGCCGGACGCGATCACCGCCGACCTCAGCGACACGGCCGCCCTGCGCGAGGCCGTCCGGGGCGTGGACGCGATCCTGCACCTCGCGGGCATCTCCCTGGAGGCCCCCTTCGAGAAGATCCTGAAGTCCAACATCGAGGGCACCTACCACCTCTACGAGGCCGCCCGCCAGGAGGGCGTGCCCCGGATCGTCTTCGCCTCCTCCAACCACGCCGTCGGCTTCACCCCGGCCCCGCGCGCGGGCGAGCCCCTGATCCCGATCGACACCCCGCGCCGCCCGGACACCTTCTACGGCCTGTCCAAGGCCTTCGGCGAGGACCTCGCCCAGCTGTACTGGGACAAGCACGGCCTGGAGACCGTTTCCGTGCGCATCGGCTCCTGCTTCCCGGAGCCGACCAGCGTGCGCATGCTCTCGGTGTGGATGAGCCCGGCCGACGGCGCCCGCCTCTTCCACGCGGCCCTGACCGCCGAGGGGGTCGGCCACACCGTCGTCTACGGCTCCTCCGCCAACACCCGGCTGTGGTGGGACCTGACCACCGCGCGGGCCCTCGGTTACGAGCCGCAGGACGACTCCGAGCCGTACGCCGAGAAGCTGATCGCCGAGCAGGGCGAGCTGGACCCGCAGAACCCGGCGCACAGCCACCTCGGTGGGCACTTCGTGAACGACCCGCCGATCTGGCCGTACTGAGCTTCCCGGGCGCCTCGGGCAACCGTCCAAGGCGCCCGGGCGGCGCAAAACGATCGCTCACGCGCGCGGGCGGGCACCGAACGGGCCCGCCCGCCGCCGTATTCGGGCATCCGGTACGCCCGCTCCCACCCCGCGGGGCACGGCCGCGCAGGTCCGAGCCGGGCACCGCCCTCGGTGAACGGGCACGAACGGGCAGTATCGGGCCCGCAACAGGCCTGGTCAGCACCGGAGACCGACGGTAGAACTTCCCCCATGGGCCCGAACGGGCAGCTCCACAGGGAAGTGGGTGACGACATGACCATCAGGACGGCGGAGGAACGCCAGCGCGAGATCGTGCGGGCCGCACGCGCCACCGGCTCGGTCGACGTCACCGCACTCGCCTTGGAGCTGGGCGTGGCCAAGGAGACCATCCGGCGCGATCTGCGCGCCCTGGAGGACCACGGCCTGGTCCGCCGTACGCACGGCGGCGCCTACCCGGTGGAGAGCGCCGGCTTCGAGACGACGCTCGCCTTCCGCGCCACCAGCCACGTGCCCGAGAAGCGCCGGATCGCGGCCGCGGCGGCCGAGCTGCTCGGGGACGCGGAGACGGTCTTCGTCGACGAGGGCTTCACCCCGCAGCTCATCGCCGAGGCCCTGCCGGCGGACCGGCCGCTGACCGTGGTCACCGCGTCCCTGCCGGTCGCGGGCGCCCTGGCGGAGGCCGAGCAGATCTCGGTGCTGCTGCTCGGTGGCCGGGTGCGGGCCGGCACGCTGGCCACGGTCGACCACTGGACGACGAAGATGCTGGCCGGTTTCGTCCTCGACCTCGCCTACATCGGCGCCAACGGCATCTCCCGCGAGCACGGCCTGACCACGCCCGACCCGGCGGTCAGCGAGGTCAAGGCGCAGGCGATACGGGCCGCGCGCCGGACCGTCTTCGCGGGCGTGCACACCAAGTTCGGCGCGGTCAGCTTCTGCCGGTTCGCCGAGATCGGCGCGCTGGAGGCGATCGTGACGAGCACCCAGCTCCCGGCCGCCGAGGCCCACCGCTACTCCCTGCTGGGCCCGCAGGTCATCAGGGTCTGAGAAGTCCGAGTCCGAAAGTACAACCCACTCCCCTTGGGGGCGCTCCGCACCTCCAAGTGCCCCTTATATCCAGATATCTCCAGGAGCGATCCATGCGAACCCAGAGCCGACGGAGGCCGCGAGCCACGCTCGCCATGGCCGCCGCAGGGACGCTGCTCGCCCCGCTGCTCTCCGGCTGCTGGGTCGGTGCGGGCGGGACCGGTTCCGGCGGCGACTCCATCAACGTGCTGATGGTCAACAACCCCCAGATGACCGAACTCCAGAAGCTCGCCCCCCGCTTCACCAAGGAGACCGGCATCAAGGTCAACTTCACGGTCCTGCCCGAGAACGACGTCCGCGACAAGATCAGCCAGGACTTCGCCAACCAGGCCGGGCAGTACGACGTGGCGACCCTGAGCAACTACGAGATACCCATCTACGCCCGCAACGGCTGGCTGCACGAGATGAACTCCTACGTCGCCAAGGACCCGTCGTACGACGAACAGGACGTCCTGGGCCCCATGCGCCAGTCCCTGACCGCCTCCGACGGCAAGCTCTACGGCCAGCCCTTCTACGGCGAGTCGTCCTTCCTGATGTACCGCAAGGACGTGTTCGCGGCGAAGGGCCTGACCATGCCGGCGCACCCCACGTGGACGCAGGTCGCCGACCTCGCCGCACAGGTGGACGGCGCGCGGTCCGGCATGAAGGGCATCTGTCTGCGCGGCCTGCCCGGCTGGGGCGAGATGATCGCGCCGCTGACCACCGTGGTGAACACCTTCGGCGGCACCTGGTTCGACAGGAACTGGAAGGCCCACCTCGACTCCCCCGAGTTCGAGAAGGCGACGAAGTTCTATGTCGACCTGGTCCGCGCGCACGGCGAGTCCGGCGCCGCCCAGTCCGGCTTCGCCGAGTGCCTCAACGACATGACCCAGGGCAAGGTCGCCATGTGGTACGACGCCACCTCCGCGGCCGGCCTGCTGGAGGCGAAGGGCTCCCCCGTCAAGGGCAAGCTCGGCTACGCCCCCGCCCCCGTGGAGAAGACCCCGTCCTCCGGCTGGCTCTACACCTGGGCCTGGGGCATCCAGCAGGCCTCCCGCAACCCGGACAAGGCCTGGAAGTTCGTGTCCTGGGCGTCCAGTAAGGAGTACGAGCAGCTGGTCGGCGAGACCAGCGGCTGGCCGAACGTCCCGGCGGGCAAGCGGGCTTCGACGTACACCAACGCCGACTACCGCAGGTCGGCCGCCGCCTTCCAGGACATGACGAAGCAGGCCATCGAGAGCGCCCGCCCGAACGACCCCGGCGTACAGCCGCGCCCCGCGCCCGGCATCCAGTTCGTCGACATCCCCGAGTTCACCGACCTCGGCACCAAGGTCTCCCAGGAGATCAGCGCGGCCATCGCCGGACGCCAGTCCGTCGAGACGGCCCTGAAGAACTCGCAGGCGCTCGCCGAGAAGATATCCAAGGAGTACGAGGGACGATGACCGCGACGACAGCACCCCTCGCCGCCACACCGGTACGCGCCGCGCGGCAGCCCTCCGCCCGCCTGCGCGCCTGGGCCACCCGGGCCCCCCTCCTGCCCGCCCTCGTCTTCATGATCGTCGTGACCCAGCTGCCGTTCGTGGCCACGCTGGTGATCTCCTTCTTCGACTGGAACGCCCTCTACCCCAAGGCCCGCCACTTCACCGGGCTGGACAACTACCGTCAGGTGCTGACCGACGCGGACCTGCGCCACTCGGTCTGGACGACCGTGCTGCTCACGGTGACGGTGGTGCTGGTCAGCCTGGTCCTCGGGCTGGCGCTGGCCCTGCTCCTGGACCGCAAGTTCCGCGGCCGGGGCGTCGTCCGCACGCTGCTGATCGCCCCGTTCCTCGTCGTCCCGGTGGCCGCGGCCCTGCTCTGGAAGCATGTGCTGTACAACCCCGAATACGGACTGCTCAATGGGTTGTTGCACTATGTGGGCGGCCCACAGCCCGACTGGATCTCCAACACCCCGCTGCTCGCGGTCGAGGCCTCCCTGGTGTGGCAGTGGACGCCGTTCATGATGCTGATCCTGCTCGCCGGGCTGCAGAGCCGTGACCCCGAGCAGATCGAGGCCGCCCGGGTGGACGGCGCGAACGACTGGCAGGTCTTCCGCCATCTGACGCTCCCGCACCTGCGCCGCTATCTCGAACTCGGCGCCCTGCTGGGCTCGATCTACATCGTCCAGAACTTCGACGCGGTCTTCACGATCACGTCCGGCGGGCTCGGCACCGCCAACCTGCCCTACACCGTCTACCAGAGCTTCTACCAGGCCCACGAGAACGGCCTCGCCTCGGCCGCCGGCGTCCTGGTGGTCATCGGCTCGATCGTCATCGCGACCTTCGCCCTGCGCGTGGTGTCGTCCCTGTTCCGCGAGGAGGTGTCCCGCGCATGAACGCCGTGATCCGCAGAAACGGGCTGGGTCTCGTGGCCTGGCTGGTCGGGATCGTGTTCTTCCTGCCCATCGCCTGGATGGCGCTGACGTCCTTCCACTCGGAGGCGGACGCGGCGACCAACCCGCCGTCCTTCGCCGCCTCGCTGACCCTCGACGGCTACCGCGAGTTCTTCGGGGCGGGCGGCGGCGCGAGCCCCTGGCCCGCGCTGGTCAACTCCACCGTGGCCTCGGTGGTGTCGACGGTCTGCGTGCTGCTCCTCGCCCTCCCGGCGGCGTACGCGCTGTCCGTCCGGCGGGTCCGCAAGTGGACGGACGTCCTGTTCTTCTTCCTGTCCACGAAGATGCTGCCGGTGGTGGCCGGCCTGCTGCCGATCTACCTCTTCGCGAAGAACACCGGGATGCTCGACAACATCTGGCTCCTGGTCATCCTCTACACCTCCATGAACCTGCCGATCGCGGTGTGGATGATGCAGTCCTTCCTCGCCGAGGTCCCAGTGGCGGTGATCGAGGCGGCGCAGATCGACGGCGCCCGGCTGCCGACCATCCTCGCGCGCGTGGTCGCCCCGATCGCCCTGCCCGGCATCGCCGCCACGGCGCTGATCTGCTTCATCTTCAGCTGGAACGAGCTGCTGTTCGCCCGAGTCCTGACGGGCGTGGTCGCCGAGACCGCCCCCGTCTTCCTGACCGGCTTCATCACCAGCCAGGGCCTGTTCCTGGCCAAGGTGTGCGCCGCGTCGCTCGTCGTCTCCCTGCCGGTGCTCGCCGCGGGGTTCGCCGCCCAGGACAAGCTGGTCCAGGGCCTGTCGTTGGGAGCCGTGAAATGAAGGCCGCCGTCATCGAGTCCGTGGGCCGCGCCGTGGTCACCGAGGTGCCGGACCCGGCTCCGGGCCCCCGGGAGGTCGTCGTGGAAGTGGCCGCCTGCGGGCTGTGCGGCACCGATCTGCACATCCTCCAGGGCGAGTTCGCGCCCAAGCTGCCGATCGTCCCCGGCCACGAGTTCGCGGGCGAGGTGGTCGGCGTCGGCGGCCAGGTCACCGAGGTCGCGGTCGGCGACCGGGTGGCCGTGGACCCCTCCCTGTACTGCTACGAGTGCCGCTACTGCCGTACCGGCCACAACAACCTGTGCGAACGCTGGGCCGCGATCGGTGTGACCACGGCCGGCGGAGCGGCGCAGTACGCCGTCGCGCCGGTGGCGAACTGCGTGAAGCTGCCCGAGCACGTGCGCACCGAGGACGCGGCGCTGGTGGAGCCGCTGTCCTGCGCGGTGCGCGGGTACGACGTCCTGCAGTCCCGCCTCGGCGCCCACGTCCTGATCTACGGCTCCGGCACCATGGGTCTGATGATGCTGGAGCTGGCCAAGCGGACGGGCGCGGCGAGCGTGGACGTGGTCGACGTGAACCCGGCGCGGCTGGAGACCGCGCGACGACTGGGCGTCTCGGCGTCGGCGGGGAACGCGGACGAGCTGGACCGGCCGCAGGGCTGGGACGTCGTCGTGGACGCGACCGGCAACGCGGCGGCCATCCAGGACGGCCTGGACCGGGTGGCGAAGGCGGGCACGTTCCTGCAGTTCGGGGTCGCCGACTACGCGACCCGGGTGACGATCGACCCGTACCGCATCTACAACCAGGAGATCACCATCACCGGCTCCATGGCGGTGCTGCACAGCTTCGAGCGGGCGGCCGAGCTGTTCGCGAACGGGGTGCTGGACCCAGAGGTGTTCATCAGCGACCGGATCCCGCTGGCGCGGTACCCGCAGGCCCTGGAGCAGTTCGCGGCGGGCGTGGGGCGGAAGATCGTGGTCGTACCCTGAGCCGCCTCGGGGTGGGACCCTGAGCCGAATGGGGGTCGGGTAAGGGAACGGTAAAGCGGTGTCGTTCGTTCATCCGGCATGACAGCTATGACCCCTGGCTCGAACATCCCTCTCTCCGCCGCGCGCGTGACGGTGGACGTCGCCGCTCCGGTGCGGCTCGACGTGTCGGGCCTGCTGCTCACCGCCGACGGCAAGGTGCGCTCGGACGACGACTTCATCTTCTACAACCAGCCCACGGGCCCGGGTGTGAACCACGCGTCCGGCGGGGGTACGGCCCCCGACGCGATCACGGTCGACACCGCCGCCGTCCCGCCGGACATCGAGAAGATCGTGGTCACGGCCAGCCCGGACGCGGCCGGCCAGACCTTCCACGGCATCGAGCCGACGGCCACGATCCGCGACGCGGACGGCGGCTCGGTGCTGGCCACGTTCACCCCGCCGCAGCTCGGTGCGGAGACGGCGCTGGTCGTCGTGGAGATCTACCGCCGGGGCGGCGTCTGGAAGGCCCGCGCGGTCGGCCAGGGGTACGCCAACGGGCTGGCCGGCATCGCCACGGACTTCGGGGTGACGGTGGAGGAGCCGGCGGCAGCCCCGGCGGCCCCGCCGCAGCCGGCCGCGCCGCCGCAGCCGGTGGCTCCGCCGGGGCCCACCGTGCAGACACCGGTCACCCCGCCGGCCCCGCCCGCTCCCGCCCCGGGCGCCGGGAAGATCAACCTCGACAAGGGCCGGGTCAGCCTCCAGAAGAACCAGACCGTCTCCCTGATCAAGGGCGGCCGCCCGCTGCTCTCCCAGGTCAGGATGGGGCTCGGCTGGGAGCCGGCGTTCCGCGGTGCGGACATCGACCTGGACGCCTCGGTCATCGCCTACGGCCCGCAGCGCAACCACCTCGACAGCTGCTACTTCGGCAAGCTGACGATCCTGAACGGCGCGATCAGGCACTCCGGCGACAACCTCACCGGCGAGGGCGCGGGCGACGACGAGGTGATCACGGTCGACCTCGGCCGTCTCCCCCAGGAGGTCACCGGCCTGGTCTTCACGGTCAACTCCTTCTCCGGCCAGAAGTTCACCGAGGTCGCCAAGGCCTACTGCCGTCTGCTGGACGGCACCACCGGCGAGGAACTGGTCCGCTTCGACCTCACCCACGCCGAGCCCCAGACGGGCGTGATGATGGCCAAGCTCATCCGCCAGTTCTCCGGCGAGTGGGACATGACGGCGCTGGGCGACTTCGTGAAGGCCCGGACGGTGCGCAACATGGTGGAGCCGGGGGCGCGGGCTCTGTAGACGGCCGTACGACAGCCGGCGGCGCCCCCGTCCGTCAGGGGCGCCCGGCTCTCAGGCCTCCCCGCCCGGCCGCAGTCCGTCCATCAGCAGCGACAGATAGCGGCGGATCTGCCTCCCCTGCCCGTCCGCGAGCTCCGACGCCGAGGCCACGCCATGGGCGAGGCGCAGGACCTCGATCGGCTCGACGTCCTCCCGCAGGCTGCCCTCCCGCTGGGCCGCCTCCACCAGCCGCCGTGCCGCGTCCTTCATATGGGTGCCGCAGGCCGTGTCCGCGACCGAGCCGCCGTCGGTGACGGCCGACCCCAGGAGGGCCTTCAGGCCGCGCACCTGGATCGCCCCGGCACACACCGCGCCCAGCCACTCCATCAGCGCCTCGCCCGGCGGCAGTTGTGCGGCGAACTCGCCGGCCCGGGCCGACATGGCCTCGATCCGGTCCACGTACGCGGCCTCCAGCAGCGCCTGACGGGTCGGGAAGTGGCGGTAGAGCGTGCCGGAGCCGACGCCCGCCCGCTTGGCGATGTCGTCCAGCGAGGCGTTCTCCCCATGCTCGGCGAAGGCCTCCGCCGCGACCTTCAGCAGTCGCTCGTAGTTGCGGCGAGCGTCCGCGCGCATGGGCCTGACCTGCGGCATCCAGGAACTCCTCGCCAACCGGGGATTCTCCCCGAATCCTATCGGGACCCGGCCCGCCCGCTCAGTGCCGTTCCGGTGGCTCGTACCCGCCGGTAGCCGGATCCGGCCCGAGGTGGTGGCGTACGGCGCCGGTGCCCAGGCCGATCGTGGCGCGCGTCCGCATGGGGCCGTCGCCGCGGCGGGAGAGCACCACGATCTCGGCGACGCGTGCGTGCAGCACGCCGAGCCGGGCGGCGCATTCGGCCGCGAGGACGCGCGGGGCACGGGTGCGGCCGAGCGAGAGGTGCGGGGTGAAGGTGGGGAAGCGGTCCGTGCAGGACGGGAAGGGCTCCGCCAGCACGCTCCGGAGCCGCGTCCAGGGCGCGGCGCCGGCCGCGGCGGGGTCGAGCCACACGGTGGAGTAGGACCGGTGGCGGAAGAAACGGACGCCGTGGAGGCGGATGTCGAAGGGCGCGCACTCGGCGGCCGCGGCGGCCAGCGGCGGGAGCGCCGCCGGGAAGTCCTCCTCCGGTACGAAGCCGAAGATCAGGTTCACATGGGGCGGCCAGCGGCGGATCTGCGGGTCGTGCTCTGCACGGATGCCTTGGATGGCGGGCCACAGCTCGGCCGGGGGCAGCCAGGCCACCGCGGTCCGGGGGGTGGGGGCCGACTCGGCGCGGCCGGAGGCGGCCGCCGGACGGGGTTCCTCGGCCGGGCGGGACGCGGCGGGGGACGCCGGGGGGCGGGGCGCCGGGGCCGAGGGCGTCGAGGGGCGGGGCACACCGCCATCATGGCTCCGCCCGCCGACGGCCGCCGCCCCGGAACTCCGGCGCATGACCGAGCAGGCCTCTCACGGCCTGCGCGGAAGCCACCGCGGACACCTGCTGCGGACCGCCGTTGCCGTCGGAGCAGGCACGGCGGGCGTTCAGCGCCGGCCGGCCGCCCAGGCGGGCGTGGAGCACGGTGGAGACCGCGCCGGTCCCACCGCGCCCGACAAGACCGATGAGCCCGGCCATCGACTTTCCCTCGTCCGGATGCCGTACGTCCCCGTGGCGGCGGGCTTGGCCGACGCGCCGATGCCGATCACCCGGCGCCGCCGTCCGCCCGTCTCCTCGATCGCCCGTAATCCGGCGACCAGGCCCGCCTGCGCGGACCCGTCACCGAGCAGATGATCACCTTGTCGACGAAGACGCCCAACTCCTCATCCCGCTGGGCGACCTCGTGGGCCCGGCGCGCGAAGCCGAGGCCGCCGAGCGAGTGGTCGGAGGCGCCGGCCGGGATGGCGTACGGCTTGCCGCCCGCCGCCTCGACGTCTCGCAGCGCCTGCTCCCAGCTCTCCCTGACGCCGATCCCGAACCCGGCCCGCGCCGGCCCCAGCCGGGATTGCCCAGCGCCGTACCGACACCGCTCCGGCAACTCAGGCAAGCCACGGCCAACGGCTGTCGCGACCACTCTCCAGCAGGGGAACCATGCGAAAGGCGGCATCCGAAAGGCCGGCGAATACATGCCGGTTCCCGCTTCCCGACGGGCCGTGGCCCGCCCGGTAGCCCTCCAGGTTCCAGGTGTAGACCGGCACATGGGCCGGGATCTGGGCGGTCGGGTCGCCGTGCCGGTTCGGGGCGTACTGCTCGTCGGTGACGATCAGCACCCGGTCGTGCTTCCTGTAGTGCCGGCGCACCGCGTCGGTGGTGTCGGTGCCGCCCAGGTTGCCGAAGCGCTCCAGGATCCTCAGCACCGACTCGCCCTTGCGGAACGTGATCTTGTTGCTGGTCGTACCGAACTCCACGAGGTCGGCGTCGGCCGCCCGCAGCGCGAGTGCGGTGCCGAAGATCGCCGCCGCGTCGGCCCGGGTGAGCTCCGAGCGGTCCCGGGACTGCGCCCAGAACATCGAGCCCGACCGGTCGACCAGGACCAGCGTCCGGCCCGGCAGCGCGGGCACGTTGGCCAGCGAGTGACCGAGCGCCTGCTCCAGCGGGTACGACCAGCGCAGCGACGGCGCGTGCCGGTAGGCGGCGAGGTAGCGGAAGGGGAACTGCCGCGAGCGCGCGACCTGCTCCGGGTCGCTGATCTTCGCCGCCACCCGGGCCGCGACCTCGTCGGACACCCCGGCCTCGTCGAAGTTGCGCAGGTTGCGCACCAGCGCCATGGCGCCCATGGACGGGATCACGGCCTCCCAGGCCGCCTTGTCCATGGGGCCCTGGAGCCAGCCGGCCAGCGCCTCCCAGGTGAGGCCGGCCGCCGCGAGCCGCTCGGCGCCGCCGGGCGAGGCGACGACCGCCCGCCGCTCCGGCACCGGCAGTGCCATCAGCTCGCGGTGCGCGGTGAGCACGGGCAGGGACGCGGGCGGCACGGCGGTGTCCGGGCGGTGCCGGCGGTCGAGCGCGTACCGGAACAGCTCGCCCTGCCACGGCTTGTCCGGGTCCGGTGCCGCGTGCACCAGGTTCAGGATGTCGCCGAAGCGGTAGCCCTTGGACGCGGTGTCGTACTTCAGCAGCGACTTGACGTGGTACAGCCGTCGTATGGCGTCGGCGACCCCGCGCTTGACGGGCTTGGGCAGGGCACGGCCGTACGTCGACGTCCAGTACGCCAGCAACTCGCCCGGCTCGTCCGGGCGCTGGAGTACACGGTCCACGACCTGCCGGTTCGACGGGCCGCCGGTCGCGCCGGCCGTGAGACGCGCCTGCACGTACTCCGCGGCGCCCACGAGCGACGCCGTCCGCATGTGTCCCTCACCGCGCAGCCAGCCGAGCAGGCCGGCCGTCCACTCCGGGTCGCTGACGGCGAGGTCGCGCACGAGCCGGGCGAACCGGTCGTCGCGGTCGGTGC
This sequence comes from Streptomyces puniciscabiei, assembly GCF_006715785.1. Lineage (NCBI taxonomy): Bacteria > Bacillati > Actinomycetota > Actinomycetes > Kitasatosporales > Streptomycetaceae > Streptomyces > Streptomyces puniciscabiei. Next base: position 5,464,477 of record NZ_VFNX01000001.1, on the reverse strand, counting down.
CGGACTCGTAGAAGGTGTTCTGCGTGACGAGGTTGGAGACGGCGAGCAGGAAGAGCTCGGAGCGCGCGTCCCGCTCGTGGCCCCGGCCGCCCTCGTGGGTGAGCAGGGTGCGGCCGGTGGTGGTGACCGGCGAGACCGGCTGTGCCTTGGCGGCACGCGTGTTGAATCGCGCCATGGTGAATTCCCCCGAATTCATTGCGGTTTCGGAGGGAGGCGCAGCAAATGGAGGGTGTCCGAGGACAGGGGTCGGCGACGGACTTTAGCCAGATGCTCTTCCGCTTGAGCTACATCGACCTGGGGTCGATGACGGGAGTCGAACCCGTACCCGTCCGGTCCGATGAAGTAACCGCTGCCTGCGCACCGGACACCCACCATGAGCTGCGCCTCCCGAGATCAGATCGGCTGCGGCTGTTTTTCATTCCATGAAAGGGAAGTAGCCGCTGCCTTCGCACCGGGAGGTGCGTGAGGTCTTACGTGTCCAGAGATCGAGGTCGGCGGAACCGACGTGTGGTGCTCTCACCCCTGAGCTACACCGGCCTGTGGTACCGGTGGCGGGACTCGAACCCGCGGCCTCCCCGTTATCAGCGGAAGTAGGTCCTGCCTGTCGCACCTGGACGAGGATCACTCTAGGAGGGGAGCCGCGGGACGGGCGAGCGAATTAATTCCGGGGCCGGCAGGGCACGCAGCTTCTTCTATCGCCGCTGCCGCTTCCACGGCCCCGTGATCGCCAGCATGATGCCGGGCGTCTGGATGTTGGCGAACAGGGTCCGGCCGTCGGGGGAGAAGGTGACGCCGGTGAACTCGCTGTACCCCGGCTCCGCTTCGGTACCGATGTTCAGTTCGTTGCGGGCGATGGGGTAGGTGCGGCCGCTCTCGGTGGCGCCGAACAGGTGCTGGACGCCCTCGCCGTCCTCGGCGATGACCAGGCCGCCGTACGGGGAGACGGTGATGTTGTCCGGGCCGTCGAAGGCGCCGTCCGTGCCCGGGTCCGGGTTCACGCCGAGCACGACCTTCAGCGTCAGCGTGCGCCGCCGCGGGTCGTAGAACCAGACCTGGCCGTCGTGCCGGCCCGGGCTCTCCTCGCGGGCGTAGGAGGAGACGATGTAGGCCCCGCCGTCGCCCCACCACATGCCCTCCAGCTTGCGGGCGCGGGTGACCTGGCCGTCGGTGAACTGCTTGCGGACCGGGACCGTCCGGGCGTCGCGGTCGGGGACGTCGATCCAGTCGACGCCGTAGACCGTGCCGATCCTCGTGGCGCGGGACAGGTCGTCCACGAACCTTCCACCGGAGTCGAAGCACTTGAAGGCCTGGAGCACCCCGGCGTCCTCGGCGAGGGTGCGCAGTCGGCCGCGGCCGTGGCGGAAGCCCTCCGGCGGGGTCCAGCGGTAGAGCAGGCCGTTGGGGCCGGCCGCGTCCTCGGTCAGGTAGAGGTGGCCGCGCCCGGGATCGACGACGACGGCCTCGTGGGCGTAACGGCCGAGGGCCTTGACGGGCCGGGGGTCGCGGTTGGCCCGACGGTCCTCGGGGTCGACCTCGAAGACATAGCCGTGGTCCTTGGTCATGCCGTTCTGGCCGGCCTTGTCCTCGGTCTCCTCGCAGGTCAGCCAGGTACCCCAGGGCGTGCTGCCGCCCGCGCAGTTGGTGGAGGTGCCGGCGATGCCGACCCACTCGGCGACCTGGTCGCGGCGCACCTCGACCACCGTGCAGCCACCGGAGGCGGCGGGGTCGTAGACCAGGCCCTCGGTGAGCGGCACGGGATACGTCCAGTTGGCGCGGGGGCCCTTCAGCTCGTGGTTGTTGACCAGGAGCGTGGCGCCGCGGGGGCCCTCGAAGGCGGCGGTGCCGTCGTGGTTGGACGGGGTGAACTCGCCGGACTCCAGCCTGGTCCTGCCGCTGTGGGTGACGATCCGGTAGCTGAAGCCCGCGGGCAGGGCCAGGATGCCGTTCGGATCGGGGACCAACGGGCCGTAGCCCACGCCGTGGTGGCCACCGTGCGCCGGCTCCGCCTCGCCGCTGTCGATGTCGGTCGCGGCCAGAGCGTTCGGCGCGGTGGCGAGCGCGCCGACGCTGCCCGTCAGGGCGACCCCGGCGCCGGTGATCGCGGATTTTCCGGCGAAGTCCCTGCGAGTGAGCGACATGGTGTGTCTCCTGAGACGGTGGGAGTGCCGTGGAGGGTGGCGGACCTCGGTTCGGCGCACACGCTCCCGCCACACCCTGAACGCGAGTTGAACGCCGGGCTACTTCGGGAGCCCTTGTTCAAGAATCCGTATGCTCCGGCCCATGACCGTCTCAAGGAGTCGGGTCAGGCCCCGTGCTGCGAGCGCGCCTTGAACGCGGCCTTGCGCGCCTCCTTCGCCACCTTCTTGTCCGGATGCAGCCGCCCCATCGCCTCCAGTACGTCGGCGGTGGCCGGATGCTCCACCCGCCAGGCCGCGGAGAAGAACCCGCTGTGCTGCGCGGCCAGCCCCTCCACCAGCGCCTGCAGCTCCTCGGAGTTGCCCTCGGCCGCCAGCTGCGCGGCCACCGTGTCGACGGTCAGCCAGAACACCAGCTCCTCGGACGGCGCCGGCACCCCCACCGCGCCCCGTTCGCTGAGCCACACCCGGGCCAGACCGCCCAGTTCCGGATCGTCCAGCACCTCCCGCAGCGCCGGCTCGGCCTCCGCGCCGATCAGGGACAGGGCCTGCTGGCAGCGCAGCCGGCGCAGCGGGGCGCCCGCGTCCGCGCCCCGGGCCGCCGCGAGCAACTCCCGTGCCGCGGCGAGCGGTTCGCGTCGGGCGAGCCACTGCTCGGTCTCGGCCTGCGCCGCCGCCTGCCCGAACGCGGCCGTGCCGTCCAGCAGCGCGTCCGCGCCCTTGTCGGCGAGTTCACCGACGGCCGGCGCCTGGAGCCCGGCCTCCAGCAGCCGCGCCCGCAGCCCGTACGCGCCGAGCGGGGTGAGCCGGACCATGCCGTACCGGGTGACGTCGGTGTCGTCCGGCGCCGCCGCGGGCTCCTCCTCGGCGTCGGCCATCAACGCCTCGTCGACCGGCTGGTACTCCACGAGCCCGACCGGCTCCAGTACCCGGAACTGGTCGTCGAGCCGCATCATCGCGTCGGAGACCTGCTCCAGGACGTCGTTGGTGGGCTCGCCCATGCCGTCGGGGACGATCATCGAGGCGGCGAGGGCGGGCAGCGGGACCGGGCCCCCGCCCGGGCCGTCCTCACTCACCGTCAGCAGGTAGAGGTTGCCGAGGACGCCGTCCAGGAACTCCGCCTCGGCCTCGGGGTCCCAGTCGAGTGACGAGAAATCGATCTCGCCGCCCTCGTCCAGGGCGTCGACCAGATCGTCCAGGTCGGGGACGCTCGCGTCGGCGATGACGGTCTCCAGCGCGGCGAGCCACACGGCCAGCACATCGGCCGGGGCACCCCCGGTGAGCAGGTTCAGCTCCTCGCCGGCCCGGACCGTCCCGGCCTCCTCGTCCACGATCTCGACCAGTCCGGCGTCCACGGCGACCCGCCAGGCCTCGCTCGCGTACGCGGCGGCGTCCTCGCCGCTCAGTCCGAGTAGTTCGGCGGCGGCGGGAAGCTGCTCCTCGACCAGTCCGCCGCCGGCGTCCACGCGGGTGTCGGGCCCGGCCCAGCGGGCGAGGCGGGCGGCGCGGGAGAGCAGCGGAGTGGACAGCGCGGCGTGTGCCAGCTCCGCTTCGGGGCGCAGCCGTACGGGCGGCAGGGGCGAGCTGTCTGACATCGGCTGGTTCTCCTCGGACCGTGAACGGGCTCAACCGCTCAGCCTAGACGGATTTCCACCCATGCCGCCCGGTTCATCTCCCCGTCGGCCGCCGTACATGGCCGAAACCTTGACAACTCCCGTCGTCAGGCAGGAGATTGACGCGCGTAGAAGTTGGGGGGACAACTGTTCACTCGGCTCTACGCGTGTCACAGAGGGCTACGAGTCCTCCACGCTCCCGTACCACCCTCGTCCCGGCGCATCGTCACGTCCCCGGAGGGAACCCTTGCCGAGCAGGTCTTCCGCGCGCCTCGCCGCGCTCACCGTCGCCGCCGTCTGCAGCGCGGCGTCCGCCGTCGTCCTCACCTCTCCCGCGCACGCCGACTCGGTGCGCATCCACGACATTCAGGGCACCACCCGAATATCGCCGTTCGCGGGCCAGAAGGTGACGGACGTGCCCGGCATCGTCACGGCCACGCGCACGTACGGCTCCTCCAGAGGCTTCTGGATCCAGGATCCGAACCCGGACGACAACCCGGCCACCAGCGAGGGCGTCTTCGTCTTCACCAGCTCCGCCCCGAAGGTCGCGGTCGGCGACTCGGTGACGGTGACCGGCACGGTCTCCGAGTACGTCCCCGGCGGCGCCTCCTCCGGCAACCAGTCGGTCACGGAGATCACCAAACCGACGGTCACCTCCGTCTCCACCGGCAACCCGGTCCCGGCGCCGGTCGTGATCGACGAGGACTCGGTGCCGGACGCGTACGCACCGGCGGGCGACACCGCGGCCGCGGGCTCGATCAACGGCCTGACCCTGGACCCGTCGACGTACGCCCTGGACTACTACGAGTCCCTGGAGGGCATGAACGTCCAGGTCGAGGACACCCGCGTGGTCGGCCGCACCGACCCCTACAGCGAACTGTGGGTCACGGTGAAGCCGTGGGAACACGCGAACCGCCGCGGCGGCACGGTCTACGGCTCCTACGACTCGCAGAACACCGGCCGGCTGCAGATCCAGTCGCTGGGCGCGACCGCCGACTTCCCGAAGGCGAACGTCGGCGACACCCTCTCCGGCACGACGACCGGCCCCCTGGACTTCAACCAGTTCGGCGGCTACACCCTCGTCGCGAGCAAGCTCGGCACACTGCAGGGCGGTGGCCTGGAGCGCGAGACCACGCGGAAGCAGTCGAGCCGCGAGCTGGCGGTGGCGACGTACAACGTCGAGAACCTCGACCCCTCCGACGCCACCTTCGACGAGCACGCCGCCGCGATCGTGAACAACCTCCAGTCGCCGGACATCGTGTCCCTGGAGGAGATCCAGGACAACAACGGCGCCAAGGACGACGGAACGGTCGACGCGAGCGAGACCGTCGGCAAACTGATCGACGCGATCGTCGCGGCGGGCGGCCCGAAGTACGACTGGCGCTCGATCAACCCGGTCAACGACCAGGACGGCGGCGAGCCGGGCGGCAACATCCGCCAGGTGTTCCTGTTCAACCCCGAGCGGGTGTCCTTCGTGGACCGCGCGGGCGGCGACTCCACCACCGCGGTCGGCGTCACCAAGGAGGACGGCAAGGCCGAACTGACGGTCTCCCCCGGCCGGATCGACCCGGCGAACGCCGCCTGGAAGGACAGCCGCAAGCCGCTGGCCGGCCAGTTCGTCTTCCGCGGCAAGACCGTCTTCGTGATCGCCAACCACCTGGTCTCCAAGGGCGGCGACCAGGGCCTGACCTCGCAGTACCAGCCGCCGACCCGCAGCTCGGAGATCCAGCGCCACGCGCAGGCCACCGCGGTGAACGCGTTCGTCAAGGACATCCTGAAGGTCCAGAGGAACGCGGACGTCATCGCGCTCGGCGACATGAACGACTTCGAGTTCTCCGACACCGCGAAGATCCTCGAGGGTGACGGCGAGCTGTGGTCGGCGATCAAGTCGCTGCCGAGGAGCGAGCGTTACACCTACGACTACCAGGGCAACGAGCAGGTCCTGGACCAGATCCTGATCAGCCCGGCGATCCGGCGCGGCTGCGACTTCGAGTACGACAGCGTGCACATCAACGCGGAGTTCAACGACCAGATCAGCGACCACGACCCGCAGGTGCTGCGCTTCCGCCCGTGACCGCCTGCTCAGGACCGGCTGAACACCCCGTTCAGCCAGTCCTGCCAGGCGCTCTCGTTCGCCTCGGCGTCGGCGTCCGGCGCGAAGTCGTGGATGCTGATGCCGAGCGGGGCGCCCCAGTGGCCGCGCCCGAAGAAGCGGATGAGGGCGTCGTCGGTGCGCAGCCCGATGAAGTACGGGTTGCGGTAGTCGAGCACGGCGTCCAGGGTCCGCCCGCCGGGGCCCCGCACGGCGACCTTGGTACCCGCGGCCGCGTCGTCGGCGAGTCCGAGGGCGCGGCCGACGGTGGCGAGCCCCTCCGTGGTCCGCGAGGCCGCGGGCCCGTCCAGCTGGGCGAAGGTGACCGGGCGGGGTGCGAAGTGCGTCAAGTACTCGCACAGGGTGTGCAGATAGAAGTTGGTGTGCTTGCTGGCCCCGTCGTACTGGTTGTTCCAGTCGTCGGTGAAGATGCCGCTGTGCACGTACCGCACCCAGGCGCGGCGGCCCTCGTCACGGGGCTCGATGGTGTAGTCGAGCTGGTTGGCCGACTGCACCGGGAAGCCGACGTCCTCGCTGCGGTTGGTGTAGCGGTGGGGCGGATCCCAGGCGGTGACGGTGGACCCGAAGGGCCCCTTTCCCCCCTCCCGGGGCTCGGGCGGATCCATCGGCCACAGAAAGCCCCCGGTACCCGTGGTGATCGCCTCCCACACCTTCTCGGGCGGGACGTCGACCTCGAACTCGCGGACGATCTCGAATTCCTTGGACATGGCGGGGCTCCTGCTCACTGTTCCAGTGCGGGGGTGGGCTGCTGGTCCTTGACCGTGGGGTGGAGGGCCACGACGATCCGGTGGTCGCGGCCGTCCTCGGCGCCGGGGGCGTCGTACTTGCGGATCAGCGCGCTCACGCCCGCCGTCAGCTCCTGCACGAAGGCCGCGCGATCGGCGGCGGAGGCGAAGCGCACCTGGCCGTCCAGGGCATAGGTCGCCAGCCGTTTCCTTGCCCTCGCGGCACCGCTGATCAGCGCACCGACGTCCCGCACCAGGCGGGCGCCGAGCGCGAGCAGCCAACGCGCCGAGAGCTGGTCGCGGAAGCGGTCCGGGTCCGGCTGCACGGCGGCCAGCGCGAGCGGCGAGATGACGTACGACGCCGCCGTGGCCCGCATCAGCCGCTCGGTGACATTGCCCTTGCGGCGCTCTCCGGCCAGCTCGACCAGGCCGTGCCGCTCCAGCGCCTTGAGGTGGTAGTTCACCTTCTGCCGGGGCAGTCCGACCTTGCCGGCCAGCATCGCCGCCGACGCGGGCTCGGCGGCCAGCTCGGCGAGCAGCCGGGCCCGGATGGGGTCCAGCGACACGGCCGCCGCCTCGGGGTCCTCGATCACGGTCACGTCCAGCATGCGTCCACCCTCGCACCGAAAACTTTTTTTGTCCAGACGGACATAGTTTTCGGTGCGAGGGCGGGACCACCAGGCCGCTCGGCCCTGATGCTGCCGGGCCGCTCAGCCCTGATGCTGCCGACGCCAGGCGATGCCGGCGGCGACCGCGGCCGCCCCCAGCAGACCCACGGCGATGACCGGCCCCGGATGGCGCAGCGCAGCGCGCAGAGGCTGCGGAACACTGCCCTGAGCGCCGTGGCCCGCACGCCCGGCCCGGCCCTGCGCCATATGGCCGGCCCGCGCGACCCGCCCCTGCACCGCGTGCCCCGCCTGCGCGGCCTTGCCCTGCACCATGTGCCCCGCCTGCGCGGCCTTCCCCTGCACCATGTGCCCCGCCTGGGCCGCCCTGCCCTGCATGACGTGCCCGGCCTTGGCGGCCCGGTGCTGCATGCCGTGGCCGGCCTGGGCGGCGCTCACGCGCAGCTGTACGGACATGGCACCGGCCTTGTCCCTCAGGTCGGCGGCCCGCACCCGGGCCCGCCCCTTGACGTCCGCCTTGCCGACCAACTGGGCGACCGTGTCGCCGAGTTGGTGCCTGGCGTGCTCGATCTGCTGCCGCAGCTCGTCGGGCCCCTTGGCGCCCGAACCGTGCGGGATCCTGTGCCTCATCGATATGCCCTTTCCCTGATCGCGTCGACCACCGAGCGCCTGCCCCGAAGGGAGGCCGCGCACGGCGGCGAGGGGCGTGGCGGATGGTGTCCGCCGCAGCGGCCGGCGACAACACGCAGTGCCCCGCACAAGACAGTGCTTGCCGGACCGAGGACGGGCACCACCCGGCGCGGCACCGACTCACACACCACCGTAGGCGCGACACCAGCCACAACGCACCCGCACGGGCTGCCGCAGGCATCGCGCGGAACCCGTCGCAGGCACCCACAGGCACCCACAGGCACCCACACGGAGCGCACGACCCGCGACGGGCACCCGTGCACCCGGACCCACGCGAGGGCCGCCGCGGGCATCCGCGCCCACGACCCACCCGCCGGCCGCCGAAGCCACGGGTACCCGGCCCGAAGACGGCCATTCCGTCAGCCCTGCTGCGCTCCCCCGCTCCCCCGCTCGCCCAGCCGCGCGAGTTGGCTCTGGAACCAGTCGAGGCGCGCCTGCAACAGCGCCGCCTCGGCAACGAGTTCGGGCACGCCCAACTCCCCGTCGTGCGCCAACCCGGCGGACGGCACCGCCGTACCACCACCCCCCGCCACGACCCGCAGCCCCTCCCCGGCCAGCCGGGCGAAGCCGGCGAGCGAGACGGACGTACGGCCGCGCACACAGCCGGCGCAGACGGGGCCGAGAACCCGCCAGCCCGGCCTGCCCCAGCCGGCGTCGGCGAGCGCGACGGCGGCGGCGCCGCAGGCACACGGCCCGGCGGTGGCCGCACGCACCCGCTGCCGGGCATAACGGAAACCCCGCTCGAACCTGATGTAGGCGCCGAGCACGGAGACCTCCAGCAGCAGGGCGGTCCGATGCTCGGTGGTGCACAACAGGGCCTCGGCGGCACTGCGCTCGTGCACGCAGTGGAACCCGCAGTCACACAGCCGCGCCGGCGGCCGGTGCCGCCGCCCGTAGACACACGCGGCGTCGTCGAGCACGGCATACGGCAGCGCGCCGCCGAGCGACACTCCGGTGAACCCCGCCCGGGTGCCGTCCTGGGACAGCACCGGGTGGGCGATCTTGTATCCGGTCGGCGGCTCCGCAGGGCGTTCCGCCGGGAGCCGCAGTCTCATCGGGCGGCCGGAACCTCTTCGCGGGCCGGCTCGGCCGGTTCGACGCGGGCGGTCTCCTCGGGAACCGTGGCCCGCTCCTCGCGGACGGCCTCTTCGCCGACGAGCGGCCGCTCCTCGGCGACTCCGGTAGCCAGTGCCTTGCCGAGCTTCATGGTGCCTCCCATGACGGACGTCGGTGACCCTCCGGCCATAGTGACCCATGAGGGGCCGAGTTGGACACAGGGCCTGCGGCCGCCACCCACACACATCAGCAACGCTTAGCGATGCCACTTAGGAGAATTAAGTAGAGCTTCACCACCGGCCTGCCGAGACTACTCGTATGACGCCCACACGCACCACCTCCCGCCCCCGCACCACCTCCCGCCCCTTCGGCCGCACCCTCTGCGCGATGATCACGCCGTTCACCGGGGAGGGCGCCCTCGACCTGCACGGCGCCCGCGAGCTGGCCGCGCGGCTGGTGGCCGAGGGCTGCGACGGCCTGGTGCTGAACGGCACCACGGGCGAGTCGCCCACCACCACGGACACGGAGAAGGCGCGGCTGGTCACGGCCGTACGGGAGGCGGTCGGCGACCGGGTGTCCCTGGTCGCGGGGGTGGGCACGCCCGACACCGGCCACACCGTCGAGCTGGCCCTGGCGGCCGAGAAGGCGGGTGCCGACGGCGTGCTGGTGGTGACGCCGTACTACAGCCGGCCCCCGCAGGAGGCCGTGGAGGCGCACTTCCGCGCGGTCGCCGACGCGAGCGGGCTGCCCGTGATGCTCTACGACATCCCGGGCCGCACCGGCACCAGGATCCGGCCGGAGACGATGATCCGCCTCGCCGCACACCCGCGGATCGTGGCCGTCAAGGACTGCTCCTACGACTTCCTCGGCACCCAGAAGGTGCTGGCCCGTACGGACCTGGCGTACTACGCGGGCTGCGACGAGCACGTACTGGCGCTGTACGCGGTCGGCGCGGCGGGCTGTGTGAGCACCGTCGCGAACGCCGCTCCCGGCCCGATCGCCGCGATCCTCGACGCCTTCGACGCCGGCGACACCGCTCTGGCGACCGAACTCCAGCTGCGGGCCACGCCGTTGATCGAGGCGATGATGGACGCGGGCCTGCCCGGCACGGTCACCGCCAAGGCCCTGCTCGCCCGGCTCGGCCTGCCCGCGGGCCCGGTCCGCGCGCCGCTGCTGCCCACCTCCCGGGAGACGGCCGACGGCCTGCTGGCGCGCTACGAGGAGCTCATGGCGCCCTGATCACTCGTGGTGATCCCGTCAGCCACGCACGCTGCCGCGGCCACTTCGGCGGCCGGCGGCTCGCGCCCGCAAGGTGTCCTCCGGCGCTCCCACCCGGAGCAGAACTCCGAGGACCGGCCTGCCTCCCCTGCCGTACGGTGTCCCCGTGAGCCGCCCCCTGCTGTTCCTGGACGTCGACGGTCCCCTCAATCCGTATGCGGCCCAGCCGGAACGCCGGCCCGCGGGCTATACGACGATCCGGGTGCCCGAGTTCTCCCGGCGTCCGCTGCGGGTGTGGCTCAACCCGGAGCACGGCCTGGTTCTGCTCGGGCTCGGCTACGAGCTGGTCTGGGCGACGAGCTGGATGGCCGAGGCCAACGTCTGGATCGCCCCGGCCGTCGGGTTGCCCGAGCTGCCGTACGTCGACTTCGGCGCCGGCCTGTTCGCCGAGCGGCCGGACGGCGTGCACTGGAAGACCGAGGCGGTCGTGGCCTACGCCGGGGGCCGCCCGTTCGCATGGGTGGACGACGAGCAGAGCGCGCAGGACACCGCGTACGTGGCCGCCCGCCATCCCGCCCCGGCCCTGCTCCAGCACGTGAACCCGAGGATCGGCCTGCGCGAGCCGGACTTCGCGGCGCTGCGGGAGTTCGCCGGGGCCCGGTCCGCATGACACAGCGCCCTCCGCCAGGCACGGCGGAGGGCGCCGACGCGCCACGGTGGGTCAGTTGTGGCTGTGCAGGATGTCGTTCAGGCCGCCCCAGACCGCGTTGTTCGGGCGGGCCTCGACCGTGCCGGTGACCGAGTTGCGGCGGAAGAGGATGTTGGAGGCGCCGTTCAGCTCGCGGGCCTTGACGATCTGGCCGTCGGGCATGGTGATCCGGGTGCCCGCGGTGATGTAGAGGCCGGCCTCGACCACGCACTCGTCGCCGAGGGCGATGCCGACGCCCGCCTCGGCGCCGATCAGGCACCGCTCGCCGATGGAGATGACCACGTTGCCGCCGCCGGACAGGGTGCCCATGGTGGAGGCGCCGCCGCCGATGTCGGAGCCGTTGCCGACCACGACGCCCGCGGAGATCCGGCCCTCGACCATGGAGGTCCCGAGCGTGCCGGCGTTGAAGTTGACGAAGCCCTCGTGCATGACCGTGGTGCCCTCGGCGAGGTGGGCGCCGAGGCGGACCCGGTCGGCGTCGGCGATGCGGACGCCCTTCGGGGCCACGTAGTCCGTCATGCGCGGGAACTTGTCGATCGAGGTGACCTGGAGGTGCAGGCCCTCCGCGCGGGCGTTGAGGCGCACCTTCTCGATGTCGTCCACGGCGACCGGGCCGAGCGAGGTCCAGGCGACGTTCGCGAGGTGGCCGAAGATGCCGTCCAGGCTCTGGCCGTGCGGCTTGACCAGGCGGTGCGAGAGCAGGTGCAGGCGCAGGTAGACGTCGTGCGCGTCGATCGGCTTCTCGTCCAGCGAGGCGATGACCGTACGGACCGCGACCACCTCGACACCCCGGCGGGCGTCCGGGCCGGTCGCCGCGGTGGCGCCGCCGCCCAGCAGCTCGGCCGCCTGCTCGGCGGAGAGCCGCTCGGTGCCGGCCGGGCCCGGCGCCTCGACCAGCTCGGGGGCCGGGAACCAGGTGTCGAGAACGGTGCCGTCGGAGGCGATGGTGGCGAGGCCGGCGGCGACGGCGCCGGTGGTGCGGGAAGCAGAGTCGGTCATGGAAGAAAACCTAACGTGGGCGGGGTGGTCAGGGCGAACCGCGTCTCACGTGCCGGGCGCCGCTTCAGGGGATCACCCGAGCCAGCACGGCACGGGCGTACCCCTCGTCGTAGGAACCGCCCGTCAGCAGTACCTGGAGACAGATTCCGTCCAGCAGGGCCACCAGCGCCCGCGCCGTCACCGGGTCCACCCGTGCGGCCAGCCGCTGGGCCGTCTCCTCGGCCCACTGGGCGGCCACCGGACGCAGGGCGGGGCGGCGCAGGGCCGCGAGATACAGCTCGTACTCCAGCTCCACGCCCGGCCGCTCGCGTCCCAGCCATTCGCCGAGGACACGGGCGAGACCGGCCGCGAGGTCGCCGTCGGCGTCCGCCAGGACCCCGCTCGCGTCGAGGACCTGCGCGAATCCCTCGTTGGCCTGGCAGAGGGCGGCCACCAGCAGGTCGTCGAGGGTGGCGAAGTGGTAGGTCGTGGAGCCGAGTGGGACGTCCGCCTCGGCGGCGACCGTACGGTGGCTCAGTCCGGCGATGCCGTCCCGGCCGGCCACACGGAGCGCCGCGTCGATGATCCGCTGGCGTCGCTCCGGGTCATAGCGCCTGGGCATCAGTGACTCGCCCCGCCGAGGTTCAGCACCACCACTCCGCCGATGATCAGCAGAATTCCGGCGACCTTGGGCAGGCTCAGCCCCTCGCCGAACAGAAGCAGACCGAGGACGGCGATGGTCGCGGTGCCCACGCCGGACCAGATCGCATACGCCGTGCCGATCTGCACGCTCTTCAGCGTCTGGGCGAGCAGCGCGAAGGAGACGACGTAGCCCAGAGCCGTCACGAGCGAGGGCCAGAGCCGGCTGAAACCCTCGCTGTACTTCATCGCCGTCGTCGCGGCGACCTCGGCGGCGATGGCGCCGGCGAGCGTCAGGTATCCCATGTGTACGAGCGTACACAACGGATGCGTACGGTCGTACACACGCCCGGGCCACAAGAAAGTTTCACTTTCACAGAAGCCGCTCACCGGGCACCCTCCGGCCACTAATGTGCGGGCTCATGCCCGACCACACCCCCCATCCCTGGGAGACCGGCATGACCGCCGACACCTCCCGGCCCCCCGGCACCCGAAGACTCTGGCTGGCCGGCGCGCTGGCGCTCGCGGTCGTCACCGCCTGTGTCGCCGCCTTGGCGACGGACGGGACCCCGCGGACCGCAGCCACGCCGCGGACGTCCGGAGCCCCCACGGACAACGGCCCCGGACTGCTCTCCTTCGCCTCACCGTCGGCGAGTACGGCCGCGCCGCCCGCGGGCGGAACCGCGATGACGTCGGCGACGTCTCGTACCACCGCCGCACGCCCCGCGGAGCCGACTCCGACGCCCAGTCCCTCCAAGTCGGCCCCGGGACACGGGGTTTCGCCGGCCCCGACCACGACGCGGCGGTCGGTGCGTTCCGTGAACTACCCGGACCGCTATTGGCACGTCAGCGGCGACTACGTGAAGCTCGACCCGGTCAATTCGCCCGACGCCCGCCGCGCCGCCACCTTCACCCTGGTCAAGGGCCTTGCCGACGCCCGCTGTTACTCCTTCGCCACGGCCGGCGGCGGCTACCTCCGGCACCGGAACTTCCTGCTCCGCGCCGAACCCGACGACGGCACCGCCCTGTTCCGTCAGGACGCCACCTTCTGCCCGCGCCGGTCGTCCTTCACCGGGGCGACCATGCTGGAGTCGGTCGACTACCCCGGCCGTTTCCTGCGCCACCAGAACTTCCAGCTGAAACTGGACCCGTACCAGAACACCGACCTGTACCGCGCGGACTCGGCGTTCCGGCTGGTGGACGGACTGGACTGAGAACGAAAAAAGCGGCGGCACCCGGTGGGTGCCGCCGCTTCACGCACGCGGTGTGCTCAGACGTTGAACCCGAGCGCCCGAAGCTGCTCGCGGCCGTCGTCCGTGATCTTGTCGGGGCCCCACGGGGGCATCCAGACCCAGTTGATGCGGAGTTCGTTGACGAGGCCGTCCGTGGCGGACTTGGCCTGGTCCTCGATGACGTCCGTCAGCGGACAGGCCGCCGAGGTCAGGGTCATGTCGACGGTCGCGATGTTGGACTCGTCGATGTGGATGCCGTAGATCAGGCCGAGGTTGACGACGTCGATGCCCAGCTCGGGGTCGACCACGTCCATCAGGGCCTCGCGGAGTTCCTCCTCCGAGACCGGCTTCATCTCTGCGGTGTCGGTCATGCGGTCTTCCTTTCGGCGTCGGCACCCAGCGCCTGGGCCGTCGCGTCCTTCCACGCCATCCAGCTCAGGAGGGCGCACTTGACCCGCGCGGGGTACTTGGAGACACCGGCGAACGCGACCGCGTCCTCCAGGACGTCCTCCATCGCGTCGTCCGGCTCGATCCGGCCCTTGGACTGCATCAGCTCCAGGAAGGTCTCCTGGATCTTCTGCGCCTGGGTCAGATCCTTGCCGACCAGCAGTTCGTTGAGGACCGACGCGCTCGCCTGGCTGATGGAGCAGCCCTGGCCCTCGTAACTGACGTCCGCGATCTTCGTGCCGTCGTACTTCACGCGAAGGGTGATCTCGTCGCCGCACGTCGGGTTCACGTGGTGCACCTCGGCGTCGCCATCCCGCAGACCACGCCCGTGGGGGTTCTTGTAGTGGTCCAGGATGACTTCCTGGTACATCGAATCCAGCTTCACGGTTTCAGCTCACGCCTCTCAGCCGAAGAAGTTCCGTACGTGCTCCAGCCCCTCGACCAGTGCGTCGATCTCGGCCGGCGTGGAGTACAGATAGAACGACGCTCGCGTGGTCGCAGGAATTCCGTACCGGAGGCAGACGGGCCGCGCGCAGTGGTGGCCGACGCGGACCGCGATGCCCTGCTCGTCGAGGACCTGGCCCACGTCGTGCGGGTGGATGTCGCCCAGGGTGAAGGAGATCGCGGCGCCGCGGTCCTCGGCCGTGGTCGGGCCGATGATCCTCAGGTCCGGGACCTTCTGCAGACGCTGGACCGCGTACTCGGTCAGCGCGTGCTCGTGGGCGAGGATCTTCTCCATGCCGATCGACTGGAGGTAGTCGATCGCCGCGCCGAGGCCGACCGCCTGCGCGATCGGGGGCGTGCCCGCCTCGAACTTGTGCGGCGCCGGGGCGTAGGTGGACGAGTGCATCGAGACGGTCTCGATCATCTCGCCGCCGCCCAGGAAGGGGGGAAGGTCCTCCAGGAGCTCCTGGCGGCCCCACAAAACGCCGATGCCGGTCGGGCCGCACATCTTGTGACCGGTGAAGGCCACGAAGTCGGCCTGCAGGGCCTGCACGTCCAGCGGCATGTGCGGGGCGGCCTGGGAGGCGTCGACGCAGACCAGCGCGCCGACCTCCTGGGCGCGGCGCACTATCGCCTCGACCGGGTTGACCGTGCCCAGGATGTTCGACACCAGCACGAAGGAGACGATCTTCGTCTTCTCCGTGATGATCTCGTCGATGTTGGAGAGGTCCAGCCGGCCGTCGTCGGTGAGGCCGAACCACTTCAGCTTCGCGCCCGTGCGCTGCGCCAGCAGCTGCCACGGCACGATGTTGGAGTGGTGCTCCATCTCCGTGATGACGATCTCGGTCTCGTGGTCCACGCGGTAGGGCTCGTCGGCCCAGCCCAGCATGTTCGCCACGAGGTTCAGCGACTCGGAGGCGTTCTTGGTGAAGATCACCTCGTCGCGGCTGGGGGCGTTGATGAACTCGGCGACCTTGTCGCGCGCGCCCTCGTACAGCGCCGTGGCCTCCTCGGCGAGCACATGCACACCGCGGTGGACGTTGGCGTTGTGCTGCTCGTAGTACTCGGAGAGCACGTCGAGCACCTGGCGCGGCGTCTGCGAGGTCGCCGCGTTGTCCAGGTACACCAACTTCCTGCCGTCGTGGAGCACCCGGTCCAGGATGGGGAAGTCCTTGCGCAGCGCCTCGGTGTCGAGGAGGCCCGGCAGCTGTGTCACGCGGATGCGCCACCCTTCGTGTATGCCTCGTAGCCCTCGTCCTCCAGCTTGTCGGCGAGCTCGGCGCCACCGGACTCGACGATCCGGCCGCCGGAGAAGACGTGGACGAAGTCGGGCTTGATGTAGCGCAGGATGCGCGTGTAGTGCGTGATCAGCAGGGTGCCGACCTCGCCGGTCCCGCGGACGCGGTTGACGCCCTCGGAGACGATGCGGAGCGCGTCGACGTCCAGGCCGGAGTCGGTCTCGTCCAGGATCGCGACCTTCGGCTTGAGCAGCTCGAGCTGGAGGATCTCGTGGCGCTTCTTCTCACCGCCGGAGAAGCCCTCGTTGACGTTGCGCTCGGCGAAGGAGGGGTCCATGTTGAGGCGCTCCATGGCCTCCTTGACCTCCTTCACCCAGGTGCGCAGCTTGGGGGCCTCGCCGCGGATGGCGGTGGCGGAGGTGCGCAGGAAGTTGGAGACCGAGACGCCGGGGACCTCGACCGGGTACTGCATCGCCAGGAACAGGCCCGCGCGGGCGCGCTCGTCGACGGACATCTGAAGGACGTCCTCGCCGTCGAGCAGCACGGTGCCCTCGGTGATCGTGTACTTCGGGTGACCCGCGAGGGAGTAGGCGAGGGTCGACTTGCCGGAGCCGTTGGGGCCCATGATGGCGTGCGTCTCGCCCTGCTTCACGGTGAGGTCGACGCCCTTGAGGATCTCCTTCGTGGCGTTGTCGGCCTCGACGGTGACGTGCAGGTCTCGGATTTCAAGCGTTGCCATGGGTGCCTCAGGACTCCTGGGTGAGGGAGACGAGAACGTCGTCCCCTTCGATCTTTACGGGGTATACGGGGACGGGGCGCGTGGCCGGGAGGCCGGACGGCTTGCCGGTGCGGAGGTCGAAGGAGGAGCCGTGCAGCCAGCACTCGATCTGGCAGTCCTCCACCTCGCCCTCGGAGAGCGAGACGTTCGCGTGGGAGCAGATGTCGTAGATCGCGAACACCTCGCCCTCGGTCTTGACGACCGAGACCGGCGTGCCGTCGAGTTCCACCCGCTTCGGGGTGTCCTCCTCCAGCTCGCTCAGCCCGCAGGCGCGTACGAAGGTCATGCGACCGAAGCCTCCAGCTCCTCCTCGATCTTGGCGAGCAGGCGCTCCTCGATGTCGGCGACACCGATCTGCTGGACCAGCTCGGCGAAGAAGCCGCGGACCACCAGGCGGCGGGCCTCGTGCTCCGGAATGCCGCGGGCCATCAGGTAGAAGAGCTGCTCGTCGTCGAAGCGGCCGGTCGCGGAGGCGTGTCCGGCGCCGACGATCTCGCCGGTCTCGATCTCCAGGTTCGGCACCGAGTCGACGCGTGCGCCGTCCGTGAGGACCAGGTTGCGGTTCATCTCGTAGGTGTCGGTGCCCTCGGCCTTGGCCTCGATGAGCACGTCGCCGATCCAGACCGCGTGCGCGTCGTCGCCCTGGAGCGCGCCCTTGTAGACGACGTTGGACTTGCAGTGCGGGGTGTTGTGGGTGACCAGCAGGCGGTGCTCCTGGTGCTGCCCGGCATCGGTGAAGTACAGGCCGAACAGCTCGGCCTCGCCGCCGGGGCCGGCGTACTGCACGCGCGGGTGCAGGCGGACCACGTCGCCGCCGAAGGTCACGACCACGGACTTGAAGGAGGCGTCGCGGCCGACCAGCGCGTTGTGCTGGGCGACATGGACGGCCTTGTCGTCCCAGTCCTGGATGGAGACGACGGTCAGCTTGGCGCCGTCACCCAGGACGTAGTCGACGTTGGCGGCGAGCACCGCGTCACCGGTGTGGTCGATGACCACGACGGCCTCGGCGAAGGCGCCCAGCTCGATCACCTGGTGGCCGAAGCGGGTGCCGCCCTGGCCGTGCACGGCGATACGGATCGGCTCGGCGAGGACGGTCTCCTTCGGGACGGTCACGACCGAGGCCTTCTCGAAGGCGGAGTACGCCTGCGCGGCGACCCGGTCCACCGGGGTGCCCGCCTTGCCGAGGCGCGCGTCGTCACGGCCGACGGTCTCGACGGTGACGCCCTCGGGGGCCTGGACGTCGACCTTCACGCCGTCGCCGTTCGCTACGGCGGTGCCGTCGTGCAGCCCGCGCAGGCGCTCCAGCGGGGTGAACCGCCACTCCTCCTCACGGCCGTGCGGGACGGGGAAGTCCGCGACGTCGAAGGACGGGGGCGCGCTCATGCGCGAGACGACGGTCGATTCCGCGGCGACCGCGATCGAGCCGGCGGTCGTGGAACCGACCGGGATGTTCTGGGCCTCAGCCATGGCTGTCGTAATGCTCGCTTTCTTACGGGTGGGCTTGACGGGGAGTGCGGACCGGTGATTAACCGACCGCGCCCTCCATCTGCAGCTCGATCAGCCGGTTGAGCTCCAGCGCGTACTCCATGGGCAGTTCCTTGGCGATCGGCTCGACGAAGCCGCGCACGATCATCGCCATGGCCTCGTCCTCGGACAGGCCGCGGCTCATCAGGTAGAAGAGCTGGTCCTCGGAGACCTTGGAGACGGTGGCCTCGTGGCCCATGGACACGTCGTCCTCGCGGACGTCGACGTACGGGTACGTGTCCGAGCGGGAGATCGTGTCGACCAGCAGCGCGTCGCACAGCACGTTGGACTTCGACCCGGCGGCGCCCTCGCCGATCTCGATCAGACCGCGGTAGGACGTACGACCGCCACCGCGCGCGACCGACTTGGAGACGATGTTGGACGAGGTGTTCGGCGCCATGTGGACCATCTTGGCGCCCGCGTCCTGGTGCTGCCCCTCGCCCGCGAAGGCGATGGACAGGGTCTCGCCCTTGGCGTGCTCGCCCATCAGGTAGACGGCCGGGTACTTCATCGTCACCTTGGAGCCGATGTTGCCGTCGATCCACTCCATGGTCGCGCCCTCGTAGGCCACGGCGCGCTTGGTGACCAGGTTGTAGACGTTGTTCGACCAGTTCTGGATGGTCGTGTAGCGGCAGCGGGCGTTCTTCTTGACGATGATCTCGACGACCGCGGAGTGCAGCGAGTCCGACTTGTAGATCGGCGCCGTACAACCCTCGACGTAGTGCACGTAGGCACCCTCGTCGACGATGATCAGGGTGCGCTCGAACTGGCCCATGTTCTCCGTGTTGATGCGGAAGTAGGCCTGGAGCGGGATCTCGACGTGGACGCCCTTCGGGACGTAGATGAAGGAGCCACCCGACCACACGGCGGTGTTCAGCGCGGCGAACTTGTTGTCACCGGCGGGGATGACGGTCCCGAAGTACTCCTTGAAGAGCTCCGGGTGCTCCTTCAGGGCGGTGTCGGTGTCGAGGAAGATGACGCCCTGCTCCTCCAGGTCCTCGCGGATCTGGTGGTAGACGACCTCCGACTCGTACTGCGCGGCGACACCGGCGACCAGGCGCTGCTTCTCGGCCTCCGGGATGCCCAGCTTGTCGTAGGTGTTCTTGATGTCCTCGGGCAGGTCCTCCCAGGACTCCGCCTGCTTCTCCGTGGAGCGCACGAAGTACTTGATGTTGTCGAAGTCGATGCCCGAGAGGTCGGAGCCCCAGTTCGGCATCGGCTTCTTCTCGAAGAGCTTCAGGCCCTTCAGGCGCAGCTTGGTCATCCACTCCGGCTCCGACTTCTTGCCGGAGATGTCGCGGACGACCTCCTCGCTGAGGCCGCGCCTGGCGGAGGCACCGGCCACGTCGGAGTCGGCCCAGCCGTATTCGTACTTGCCCAGGCCCTCGAGCTCAGGGTGGGCAGTCTCCGTGGGGAGAGTCATGCGGGGTTCCTCCCGGCCGTGCTTGCAGGTGCGTTGTCGCTGGTCTTGGAAATCTTGGGGATGAACGTCGTGCAGACGCCGTCGCCGTGCGCGATGGTCGCCAGTCGCTGGACGTGGGTACCCAGCAGCTCGGCGAAGACCTCCGTCTCCGCCTCGCACAGCTGGGGGAACTGTTCCGCGACATGGGCGACCGGGCAGTGGTGCTGGCACAGCTGCTCGCCGACCGGTGCGCTGCGCGCCGTAGCAGCGTACCCGTCCACGCTCAAGGCCCTGGCCAGCGCTTCGGCCCGCTTGTCCGGCGTGACCGCCTCGATCGCCTTGCGGTACGCGCTCGCCTGGGCGGCGATCCGGGCGCGGGCGAAGGCGGCGACCGCCTCGGGGCCGCCCCCCTGCTCGGCGATCCAGCGGAGGGCGTCCGCGGCGAGCTTGTCGTACGACTGGTCGAAGGCGTCCCGGCCGCAGTCGGTCAGCGCGAAGACCTTGGCGGGGCGGCCGCGGGTGCGCGCGCCGTACACGCGCTGCTCGCGGGCCTCCACCACGTTCTCGGCGACCAGGGCGTCCAGGTGGCGCCGGACGGCCGCCTGGGTCAGCCCCAGCCGGCCGGCGAGTTCGGCGACGGTCGACGGGCCGTGGTCCAGGATGGAGCGCGCGACGCGGTTGCGCGTGGAGCGCTCACCGGTCGCGAGTTCCTCCTGCGGGGCCCCCAGAGGGGCCTCCCGAGCCTCGCCGACGTTTTTCACAACGCCATTGTTGCGTAATTCTTCAGAGCCTGACAAGCGCCGTCCGGATCACCGGGCGGTGCCCTGCGTCACTTAGGCCTACCTAATCCGACCTGCGGAAACGATCTTTGATCGATCATTCGGAGCGGCCCTGAGCAGGCAATTCGGTGGCGCGCGGCGACCCCGTCCGGCAGACTCCCCCACCATGCCGACACCCCCTCCGACCGGCCCTCTCGTCACGCGGGACACCATTGCCACACAGCTCCGCCTTCTGGGTGTCGAGACCGGCGAGACCCTGCTCGTCCACTCCTCGCTCAGCTCGCTCGGCTGGGTCAACGGCGGCGCGGTCGCGGTCGTCCAGGGACTCCTCGACGCCCTCGGGCCCTCGGGCACGCTCGTCGTCCCCGCCCAGTCGGCCGACCTGTCGGACCCCGCGCTGTGGAGCAGGCCGCCCGTGCCCCGGGAGTGGTGGGACCGGATCCGGGCCACCATGCCGCCGTACGATCCGCTGATCACCCCCACCCGGGGCGTCGGCGTCATCCCCGAGACGGTACGGACCTGGCCGGGCGCCCTGCGCAGCGCGCATCCGCACACCTCGTTCGCGGCGCTCGGTCCACGGGCGCGGGAGATCACCGACGGCCACGCCCCCGACTGCCGGCTCGGCGAGCGCAGCCCGCTGGCCCGGCTGGAGAAGCTGGGCGCCCGGGTCCTGCTGCTCGGCGCGGGCTACGACGCCTGCACCGCCTTCCACCTCGCCGAGTACCGGATCCCCGCGCCCCTGGTCGACGTCGGACGGCCCGCGCCGGGCGGCGGCTGGGAGACGGTGAGGGAGGTGTCGATCACCTCCGACCGGTTCGCCGAGCTGGGCCACGACTTCGAACGGGACCGGCCCGTCGTGCGCGGGACGGTGGGCGCGGCCGGCGCACGGCTGTTCCCGGTGGCGGACGCCGTGGCCTACGCCGAGCGGTGGCTGCCGCTCCACCGTCCCCGTGAGGAGGACTTCCACCACCCCCGCGCCTGAGCGGCAAGCGGTCTCCCTAGACTCTGGACCCATGCGAAGTGAGCCTGTCGTCCAGGTCCGGGCCCTGGTGAAGCGGTACGGCACGAAGACCGCGGTGGACGGCCTCGACCTGGTGGCCGAAGCGGGCGTGACCGCCGTCCTCGGTCCCAACGGGGCGGGGAAGACGACCACGGTCGAGACCTGCGAGGGGTACCGGAAGCCGGATTCCGGCACGGTGCGCGTCCTGGGCCTCGACCCGGTGCGGCAGTCCGCCGAGCTGCGCCCCCGCATCGGCGTGATGCTCCAGTCCGGCGGCGTGTACTCCGGCGCCCGGGCGGACGAGATGCTGCGGCATGTCGCGAAGCTGCACGCGCACCCGCTGGACGTGGACGCGCTGATCGAGCGGCTGGGGCTCGGCTCCTGCGGGCGGACGAGCTACCGGCGGTTGTCCGGCGGCCAGCAGCAGCGGCTCGCGCTCGCCATGGCCGTCGTCGGGCGGCCGGAACTGGTGTTCCTGGACGAGCCGACGGCCGGCCTGGACCCGCAGGCCCGCCGGGCCACCTGGGACCTGGTGAAGGACCTGCGCGCCGACGGTGTCTCGGTGATCCTCACCACGCACTACATGGAAGAGGCGGAGCAGCTCGCCGACGCCGTGGCGATCATCGACGGCGGCCGGGTCATCGCCCAGGGCTCCCCGGAGGAGCTGTGCAAGGGGGGCGCCGAGAACACCCTGCGCTTCACCGGCCGCCCCGGTCTCGACGTGGGTTCCCTGCTGAAGGCCCTCCCGGCCGACTGCACGGCCGCCGAGCTCACCCCGGGCGCCTACCGGGTCGTCGGCAAGGTCGACCCGCAGCTGCTGGCCACGGTGACCTCCTGGTGCGCCCAGCACGGAGTGATGCCAGACCGGATCTCGGTGGAGCGGCACACGCTGGAGGACGTTTTTCTGGAGCTCACGGGCAAGGAGTTGCGGTCGTGACTGTTGGTACGTACGCCCCGAAGCCGGGTGCGGCGCCGCTCCCCCGCATGATCGCGGCCCAGGCGGCCCTGGAGACGAAGATGCTGCTGCGCAACGGCGAGCAGCTGCTGCTGACCGTGGTGATCCCGACCCTGCTGCTGGTGCTGTTCAGCTCGGTGGACATCGTGGACACCGGCAAGGGCAGGGCGGTGGACTTCCTCGCCCCCGGCATCCTGGCGCTCGCCGTGATGTCGACGGCGTTCACCGGGCAGGCCATCGCGACCGGCTTCGAGCGCCGCTACGGCGTGCTCAAGCGGCTCGCCTCCTCGCCGCTGCCGCGCTGGGGCCTGATGACCGCCAAGACGGCGTCCGTGCTGGTCACGGAGGTCCTGCAGGTGATCCTGCTGACGGTGATCGCGTTCGCGCTGGGCTGGTCCCCGCACGGAAACCCCGCCGCCGTGCTGCTCCTCCTCGTCCTCGGTACGGCCGCCTTCTCCGGTCTGGGACTGCTGATGGCGGGCACGCTGAAGGCGGAGGCGACCCTGGCCGCCGCCAACCTGGTCTTCCTGCTGCTCCTCGTCGGCGGCGGGGTCGTCGTGCCGCTGGACAGGTTCGGCCCGGCCGGGCAGCACGTCCTCGGCCTGCTGCCCATTTCCGCGCTGTCGGACGGCCTGCGGGACGTGCTCCAGCACGGCGCCGGGACGCCGTGGGGCGACCTGGGGATCCTCGCCGTGTGGGCGGTCGTGGGGCTGACCGCGGCCGGGAAGTTCTTCCGCTGGGAGTGAGCCGCCACGACGACCCTCGTGAAAGCGTGCACAAGCCGCGGCCTACGATGGTGGGCGTGCCCAAGCTGAACCCCGCCGACGCCGTAGCGGCCGTGCGCAACCCGCTCGCCTTCATCGCCGACCGCTGGACCCCGCAGCCCCGGACCGTCCAGCGGGCGGCCCTCGCCGCGCTCGTGATGTCGGTGGTCATCGTCGTCACCGGCGGCGCCGTCCGGCTGACCGGCTCCGGCCTCGGCTGCCCGACCTGGCCGGAGTGCACCGACGGCTCGCTGACGCCGACGACCGCGCTGAGCTACCACAGCGCGATCGAGTTCGGCAACCGGATGCTGACGTACGTGCTGTGCGCCGCGGTCGGCTGGGCGATCATCGCCGCGCGCTCCGAGAAGCCGTACCGGCGCAGCCTGACCCGGCTGGGCTGGGCGCAGTTCTGGCTGGTCATGGGCAACGCGATCCTCGGCGGCATCGTCGTGCTCGTGGGCCTCAACCCGTACACCGTCGCGGCCCACTTCCTGCTGGCCACGGCCCTGACCACGGTCGCCGCGGTGATGTGGCAGCGCACCCGCGAGGGCGACGAAGCGCCCCGGCCGCTGGTCGGCAAGGCCGTGCAGCAGCTGGTGTGGTTCCTGGTGGCCGCGTCCCTGCTGCTCATCGTCGCCGGCACGGTGGTGACCGGAGCCGGACCGCACGCGGGTGACTCCAGCGAGGTCAAGCGGATCCCCGTCGACTGGGAGACGGTGGCCAAGCTGCACGCGGTGCTCGCCTGGATCGTGGTGACGCTGACGTTCGCACTGTGGTTCGTGCTGAAGGCGGTGGACGCGCCGAAGGGGCCGCTCGCCCGCACCCGCGATCTCTTCCTGATCCTGCTCGGCCAGGGCGTGATCGGTTACGTGCAGTACTTCACGCACCTGCCCGGGCTGCTGGTGGGCCTCCACATGTTCGGCTCCTGCCTGGTGTGGATCGGCGTCCTGCGCATCCTGCTGGCGCTCCGCGAACGCCCCGGGGCCGCCCTCGACCTGCCCGGCCCCTCGGCCGAGGTTTCGGTGGGCACGCGCGCGTGAGTCACCCGTAGGTGCTGACCAGGGTGTCGATCGCCGGGGCGAGGTAGGCGCGGGTCAGCCCGGCGCGGCGGCCGAGCCAGTCGGCGGTGGCCGGGGCGGGATCGTCGTCGTAGCGCCGGCGGGTGATGTCCGCGACGAGTTCGGCGGGCGCGCCGAGCGAGGGCAGCTCGGCCAGCGCCTGTCGCTTCGAGATCAGCCGCCCGTCCCGCAGGGTCACGGTGGCCCGGGCGAAGGTCAGCAGGCCCGCGTCGACCCAGATGTCCTGCGTCCAGAGCCGGGCCCTGTCGACGTGGGGCCGCCAGAAGTCCCGCTGGTCCCGTACGACGAAGGTGCGCAGCTGCCGCTCCGGCACCGGCGGCAGCAGCCCGGCCGGCGGCTCGCCGTGCAGCACCCGCCCGAAGTCGTGCAGCTCGCGCCGGGTGACGGGGGTGACCGGGCGGCGCAGCACGCGTCCGTGTGCCCAGGTGAGGTGCGAGCGGTCCGGGTCCTCCAGGCCGGCCGGGGCGAGATAGCTGCAGTGGAGTTTCGCGGCGAGCGGCAGGGCGCGCAGCCTGCGGTGCAGGGCCACCACCCGTCGTACGGTCGCCAGGCGCACCGGGCCCGGCAGCACGGCGATCAGGTCGAGGTCGCTCCGGCCCTCCTGATAGTCACCGCCGGCGAGTGAGCCGTGCGCCCACAACGCGCGCGGTCGCAGGGGCAGCACTTCCTCCAGGAACCGGTCGAGCAGCGGTGCGGTCGGCATCCGCCCAGTCTGGACAGCTCATCCGAGTCCGTAAACCCGGCGCGCGTTGTCCGCCGCCACCATCCGGGCCACCCGCTGGGCGTCCTCCAGGGACCAGGCGCCCTCGGCGACCCAGGTGCCCAGGACCCGGCCCAGGGCCTCGCGGAACAGCCGGGCGCCCACGACGTGCAGCTCGGGCAGGGCGTGGGCGCCGGTGGAGAAGAGGATCTTGCCGAACGGGGCGAGCTCCAGGATCTCGGCGAGGACGGTGGCCGCACGGGCGCCGGTACGGACGAGCGCCGCGCCGGAGTCGGCGTAGACGTGCGGGAAGACACCGGCCAGATGGGCGGCGTGGCGGTGGTACGGGTAGCCGTGCAGCAGGATCAGGTCGGTACCCAGGCCGGCCGTGGCCCGCACGAAGTCGGTGAGCAGCACCGGGTCGGTACGGTCGATGCGGGTGCCCGGCTCGCCGAGCCCGGCGTGCAGCTGGAGCGGGCGGCCGGAGGCCACGGCGATCCACAGCAGGTGCCGGATCAGCACCGGGTCGGTGAGCGGCCCGCCGACGCGCCGCCCGGCCAGCCAGCGGCCCGCCGCGCCGCGCACCTCCCCCGGTTCCGGCGGCTCAGGAGCGAACGCCAGGCCGTGTCCCAGTCCCGCGACGGAGGTGAAGGCGACCGCGTGCGCGGCGGCGGCGTGCACCGACTCGGCGAGGTTGGCGAGGAAGGACTCGACGGTGCCGGAGGTGTCGGCGACCTGCTCCGCGAGCTGCTCCAGCCGCACGATCTCATGGGCGTCGGCGCCGCCCGCGGAGGCCAGCTCGGTGGGGCCGGTGAGGTCGCCGGGCAGGCCGGTGTCGACGAGGTAGGTGGTGATGCCGCTGCCGCGCAGCAGCCTGCGGCCCGCTTCCAGGACGCCCAGTTCCCGGCGCCGGGCCAGATAGCGGGCGGGCGGGCAGTGCGGCTCCAGGCCGAGCAGGGGCGGGCACCAGCGCCGTACGGCGAACCCCGTCTGGGTGTCGAAGAGGGTGGTGCCGGCAGCGGGCGGGCCCTCGGTGCGGGCCAGCTGGGCCTCGAAGGTGCCGAGGCCCAGCTCGGTGCGGAGCACTCCGTGGCAGTACTGGTCCACGAGGGACGGCGTTTCGATCATCCGGACTCCCCGTTGGACGCGTGCTGCCTCACACGTCCTAACGGGTGAACGGGCCGGAGGTCGCGGTCGGGGTTGGCTGCCCGACCGTCAGCCGCCCACCTGAATGCCGGCCATCCGCTTCCACTCGTACGAGCCCGTCTTCACCTTCGCCGCGAACTCGCCGTCGAAGGACTCGTGGACGGTGATGCCGGACTTCTCCACGGCCTTCTCGGCGATCTCCGTGCTGGGGGCCACCAGGTCGCCCCAGCCGCCGTCCTCGCCGACGAGGACGATGCGGGCGCCGCGTTCGCCGATGTAGGCCACCTGGCCCTCGGCGCCGCCGTGGGCCTTGGCGAAGGCGCTGATCCGGTGGGCGAGCCTGGCCGCCTTGCGCTCGGCCTTGGGGTCAACCTGCTGCGTGTCTGCCATGGCCAGGATGCTACTCGCGGGTAGATCAAAGGGCGACGGGAGGGGTGCGTGGCCTTGACCACGCACCCCTCCCGACCGGGAAGAAAGGGGTGTCAGCGCAGGAACGGGTCCACCGCGATCGCCACGAACAGCAGCGACACATAGGTGATCGACCAGTGGAACAGCCGCATCTCCTTCAGCTTCGCGCCCGTGACCTCGGCCTTGGCCCGGTTCTGCAGCCCGTGGGCCTCCCACAGCCACCAGCCGCCGGCGGCCAGCGCGACGGCCGTGTAGAACCAGCCGGTGTAGCCGAGCGGGGTGAGGAGCAGGGAGACGGCGACCATCACCCAGCTGTAGACGACGATCTGCCGGGCGACGACCTTGTTGGAGGCGATCACCGGGAGCATCGGCACGCCCACGCGCGCGTAGTCGTCCTTCACCTTCATGGACAGCGGCCAGTAGTGCGGCGGGGTCCAGAAGAAGATCACCATGAACAGGACGACCGGCGCCCAGGAGAGCGAGTCCGTCACGGCCGACCAGCCGATGAGCACCGGCATGCAGCCCGCGATGCCGCCCCACACGATGTTCTGCGACGTGCGCCGCTTGAGGATCATCGTGTAGACGACGACGTAGAAGAGGAGCGCGCCGAGGGACAGCCAGGCGGACAGCCAGTTGACGGTGAGGCCGAAGAGGAGAGTCGAGACGACCGCGAGGGTGATGCCGAAGGCGAGGCACTCGCGCGGGCTGACCATGCCGGTCACCAGCGGCCGCTGCGAGGTGCGGTCCATCAGGGCGTCGATGTCCCGGTCGATGTACATGTTCAGCGCGTTGGCGCCGCCCGCCGACAGATAGCCGCCGACGCAGGTCAGGAGGACCAGCCCGAGGTCGGGCACGCCCTGCTGTGCCAGGAACATCACCGGAACGGTGGTGATGAGCAGCAGCTCGATGATCCGCGGCTTGGTCAGAGCCACGAACGCCTTGACACGGGCCCCGAACGGCCGGTGAACCGGGCCCTGGCTCGCACCACCCAGCACGCCCGCTGGACGTGATTCGACGGCCGTCACGCACACCCCTGACAGAGACATCCCAGCGAGCCTCCCCGTGTGAAGTCGGGGTAAAGGGCTCGCGCGTACCACGCCACTTTAGACGTTGCCCATACCCCGGCCTTCGCGGGGGTGGGTCGTGTTGGCGGCCCCCCATGACAGGAGCCCCGGAGGAGCCCCATAAGAGGGGACACGGCACTCGATTGAGCGCTCAGATGACCGGCTCCGTATTCATGTGCCAAATGGCCTCTCGGCCAGTCGGGAGGCGGATCGTGCGGAGTCCCGGCAGTCTGGAATCACTCGAAAAAATGCACGTCCTCACAGGGGTAGGCTCGGCAACGGCCGGCGGGCGACAAGCACGCCGGCGGCCGGGTGGGCGTATGCCCCGAAGACCGGCGACCGACATGTGGAGAGGAGCCCTGACCCAGGGTGAGCACCAAGCCGACCACCACAGACCTTGAGTGGACCGACCTGGACCAGCGGGCCGTGGACACCGCCCGTGTCCTGGCCGCCGACGCCGTACAGAAGGTCGGCAACGGCCATCCCGGTACGGCGATGAGCCTGGCCCCGGCCGCCTACACCCTCTTCCAGAAGGTGATGCGGCACGACCCGGCCGACCCGCAGTGGGTCGGGCGCGACCGTTTCGTGCTGTCCGCCGGCCACTCGTCCCTGACCCTCTACACGCAGCTCTACCTGGCCGGTTTCGGCCTGGAGCTCGAGGACCTGGAGTCCTTCCGCACCTGGGGTTCGAAGACCCCGGGTCACCCGGAGTACGGGCACACCAAGGGCGTCGAGACCACCACCGGCCCGCTCGGCCAGGGTGTCGCCAACGCGGTGGGCATGGCGATGGCCGCCCGCTACGAGCGCGGTCTGTTCGACCCGGCGGCCCCGGTCGGCGAGTCGCCCTTCGACCACTTCGTCTACTGCATCGCCGGTGACGGCTGCCTGCAGGAGGGCATCTCCGCCGAGGCCTCCTCGCTGGCCGGTCACCAGAAGCTCGGCAACCTGATCCTGCTGTGGGACGACAACCACATCTCGATCGAGGGCGACACCGAGACGGCCGTCTCCGAGGACACCGTCAAGCGCTACGAGGCCTACGGCTGGCACGTGCAGCGCGTGGAGGCCCAGGACAACGGCGACCTGGACCCGGCCGCCATCTACGAGGCCATCCAGAAGGCCAAGGCGGTCACGGACAAGCCGTCCTTCATCGCGATGCGCTCGATCATCGCTTGGCCGGCCCCGAACGCCCAGAACACCGAGGCCGCGCACGGCTCGGCCCTGGGCGAGGAGGAGGTCGCGGCCACCAAGCGCGTCCTGGGCTTCGACCCCGAGAAGCACTTCCAGGTCGAGGACGAGGTGATCACCCACACCCGCAAGGCCCTGGAGCGCGGTGCGCAGGCGCGCGCCGAGTGGGAGAAGGCGCTGCAGGTGTGGCGGGACGACAACCCCGAGCGTGCCGCCGAGTTCGACCGCATCAGCAAGGGCGAGCTGCCCACCGGCTGGGAGGAGAAGATCCCGGTCTTCGAGCCGGGCAAGGGTGTCGCGACCCGTGCCGCCTCCGGCAAGGTGCTGCAGGCGCTCGGCGCGGTGATCCCCGAGCTGTGGGGCGGCTCCGCCGACCTCGCCGGGTCGAACAACACCACCATCGACAAGGAGAGCTCGTTCCTGCCCGCGGGCAACCCGCTCCCCGAGGCCAACCCGTACGGCCGCACCATCCACTTCGGCATCCGCGAGCACTCGATGGGCGCCGAGATGAACGGCATCGCGCTGCACGGCAACACCCGTGTCTACGGCGGTACGTTCCTCGTCTTCTCCGACTACATGCGCAACGCGGTGCGCCTGTCGGCCCTCATGCACCTGCCGGTGACGTACGTGTGGACGCACGACTCCATCGGCCTCGGCGAGGACGGCCCCACCCACCAGCCGGTCGAGCACCTGGCCTCGCTGCGCGCGATCCCCGGCCTGAACGTCGTCCGCCCGGCGGACGCCAACGAGACCGCGATCGCCTGGCGCGAGATCCTCAAGCGGTACACCAAGGAGTTCGGCAAGGGTCAGCCGCACGGTCTGGCGCTCACCCGCCAGGGCGTGCCGGTGTACGAGCCCGACGAGGACGCGGCCAGGGGTGGCTATGTCCTGTTCGAGGCCGACGGCGGCGAGCCGCAGGTGATCCTGATCGCCACCGGTTCCGAGGTGCACGTGGCCGTCGAGGCGCGTGAGCAGCTGCAGGCCGACGGCGTTCCGACGCGGGTCGTGTCGATGCCGTCCGTCGAGTGGTTCGAGGAGCAGGACCAGGGGTACCGGGACTCCGTGCTCCCGCCGTCCGTCCGGGCCCGTGTGGCCGTGGAGGCGGGCATCGGGCTGACCTGGTACCGCTACGTCGGGGACGCCGGCCGCATCGTTTCCCTGGAGCACTTCGGTGCTTCCGCCGATGGCAAGGTGCTCTTCCGCGAGTTCGGCTTCACTGCCGAGAACGTGGCCGCCAAGGCGCGGGAATCCCTCGCCGCCGCCCAGCGCTGACGCTCATATACGACACGTAGGAGATGTAATTCCATGACAGACGCACTCAAGCGCCTCTCCGAGGAAGGCGTCGCGATCTGGCTGGACGACCTGTCGCGCAAGCGGATCACGTCCGGCAACCTCGCCGAGCTGATCGACCAGCAGCACGTCGTGGGCGTCACCACCAACCCGACGATCTTCCAGAAGGCGATCAGCGGCGGCGACGGCTACGAGCAGCAGGTCGCGGACCTCGCCGCCCGCAAGGTCACCGTCGAAGAGGCCATCCGCATGATCACCACGGCGGACGTCCGTGACGCCGCCGACATCCTGCGCCCCGTCTTCGACGCCACCGGCGGCAAGGACGGCCGGGTCTCCATCGAGGTGGACCCGCGCCTGGCGCACAACACCAGGGCCACCGTCGCCGAGGCCAAGCAGCTGGCCTGGCTGGTGGACCGGCCCAACACCCTGATCAAGATCCCGGCCACCGAGGCGGGCCTGCCGGCGATCACCGAGACGATCGGCCTCGGCATCAGCGTCAACGTGACCCTGATCTTCTCCCTGGAGCGGTACCGGGCCGTCATGGACGCCTACCTCTCCGGCCTGGAGAAGGCCAGGGAGCGCGGCCTGGACATCTCGCTGATCCACTCCGTGGCGTCCTTCTTCGTGTCCCGCGTGGACACCGAGATCGACAAGCGCCTGGACGGCATCGGCACCGACGAGGCCAAGGCACTGCGCGGCAAGGCCGCCGTCGCCAACGCGCGCCTCGCCTACCAGGCGTACGAGGAGGTCTTCTCCTCGGACCGCTGGAGCGCGCTGGAGAACGCGGGCGCCAACAAGCAGCGTCCGCTGTGGGCGTCGACCGGTGTGAAGGACCCGGCGTACCCGGACACGCTGTACGTCACCGAGCTGGTCGCGCCGAACACGGTCAACACCATGCCGGAGGCCACGCTGGAGGCCACCGAGGACCACGGCGAGATCAGCGGCGACACCATCGCCGGCACCTACGAGCAGGCGCGTGCCGACCTCGACGCGCTGGAGAAGCTCGGCATCTCGTACGACGACGTCGTGCAGGTGCTGGAGGACGAGGGCGTCGAGAAGTTCGAGGCGTCCTGGAACGACCTGCTGAAGTCCACCCAGGCGGAGCTCGAGCGCCTCGCCCCTACGGAGGGCTGACTTGTCACCCGTTTCCGGTTCCGGAGCGAACCCGCTTCGTGACCCGGCCGACCGACGGCTCCCGCGCATCGCGGGGCCGTCCGGTCTGGTCATCTTCGGTGTCACGGGCGACCTGTCCCGCAAGAAGCTGATGCCCGCGGTGTACGACCTCGCCAACCGGGGTCTGCTGCCGCCGGGCTTCTCGCTGGTGGGCTTCGCCCGCCGCGAGTGGGCGAACGAGGACTTCGCGCAGGAGGTCCACGACGCCGTCAAGGCGCACGCCCGTACGCCGTTCCGCGAGGAGGTCTGGCAGCAGCTCATCCAGGGGATGCGCTTCGTCCAGGGCACCTTCGACGACGACGACGCGTTCGAGCGGCTGCGCTCCACCATCGAGGAGCTGGACAAGGCCCAGGGCACGGGCGGCAACTTCGCCTTCTACCTGTCGGTGCCGCCGCGCTCCTTCCCGGTCGTCATCCAGCAGCTGAAGAAGCACGGTCTCGCCGAGCAGTCGGGCGGTTCCTGGCGGCGCGCGGTCATCGAGAAGCCGTTCGGGCACGACCTGAAGTCGGCCGAGGAACTGAACAAGGTCGTGCACGAGGTGTTCGAGCCGGACCAGGTGTTCCGGATCGACCACTACCTCGGCAAGGAGACCGTCCAGAACATCCTGGCGCTGCGGTTCGCCAACACCATGTTCGAGCCGATCTGGAACCGGTCCTTCGTGGACCATGTGCAGATCACCATGGCCGAGGACATCGGCATCGGCGGCCGGGCCGGCTACTACGACGGCATCGGCGCCGCCCGTGACGTCATCCAGAACCACCTGCTGCAGCTCATGGCCCTGACGGCCATGGAGGAGCCCGCCTCCTTCGACGCGTCCGCGCTGGCCGCGGAGAAGGAGAAGGTGCTGGGCGCCGTACGGCTGCCCAAGGACCTGGGCCGCAGCACGGTGCGCGGGCAGTACGCGGCCGGCTGGCAGGGCGGCGAGAAGGTCATCGGCTACCTCGAAGAGGACGGCATCGACCCGAAGTCGAAGACCGACACCTACGCGGCGATCAAGCTGGAGGTGGACAATCGCCGCTGGGCGGGTGTGCCGTTCTACCTGCGCACGGGCAAGCGCCTCGGCCGCCGGGTGACGGAGATCGCCGTGGTCTTCCAGCGGGCCCCGCACTCCCCCTTCGACACCACGGCGACGGAGGAACTGGGCCAGAACGCGATCGTGATCCGCGTCCAGCCGGACGAGGGCGTGACCGTGCGGTTCGGTTCGAAGGTGCCGGGCACCTCGATGGAGATCCGGGACGTCTCCATGGACTTCGCCTACGGCGAGTCCTTCACCGAGTCCAGCCCGGAGGCGTACGAACGCCTGATCCTGGACGTGCTGCTGGGCGACGCCAACCTGTTCCCGCGCACGGAGGAGGTCGAGCTGTCCTGGAAGATCCTCGACCCGATCGAGGAGTACTGGGACAAGCACGGCAGGCCCGCGCAGTACCCGTCGGGCACCTGGGGTCCCGCCGAGGCGGACGAGATGCTCGCACGAGACGGACGGAGCTGGCGCCGGCCATGAAGATAGACCTGACCGACACCACCGCCGGCGACATCAACAAGGCGCTCGTGCAGGGCCGCCGGGCCATCGGCACCCCCGCCGTGGGCATGGTCCTGACCCTCGTCATCGTCACCGACGAGGAGAACGCCTACGACGCGCTGAAGGCCGCCAACGACGCCTCGCGCGAGCACCCCTCGCGCACGCTGGTGGTCATCAAGCGGGTCTCCCGCACCCCGCGCGACCGCACCTCCTCGCGTCTCGACGCCGAGGTGCGGGTGGGCGCGGACGCGGGCACCGGCGAGACGGTCGTGCTCCGGCTGTACGGCGAGGTCGTGGGCCACGCCGACTCGGTCGTGCTGCCGCTGCTGCTGCCGGACGCGCCGGTGGTCGTGTGGTGGCCGGTGAACGCCCCGCTGGATCCGGCGAAGGACCCGCTGGGCGCGCTCGCCCAGCGCCGGGTCACCGACACCTACACCGCCGAGCAGCCGGTGCGGGAGCTGTCCGCGCGCGCCGAGGCCTACACGCCGGGCGACACCGACCTGTCCTGGACCCGGATCACGCCGTGGCGTTCGATGCTGGCGGCCGCCCTGGACCAGGTCACCTGCGAGGTGACGGCCGTCGAGGTGGAGGGCGAGGAGTTCAACCCGAGCTGTGAGCTGCTGGCGATGTGGCTCGCGGACCGGCTGGACGTACCGGTGAAGCGCTCGCTGTCGGGCGGCCCGGGGCTCACCGCGGTCCGCATGGACACGAGCTGCGGCCCGATCGTCCTGGACCGCGCGGACGGCACGCTGGCCACGCTGTCCATCGAGGGCCAGCCGGCCCGCGCGGTGGCGCTGAAACGGCGGGAGACCGCCGAGCTGATCGCGGAGGAGCTGCGCCGGCTCGACCCGGACGACACCTACGCGTCGGCGCTGCGCTACGGCGTGGAGCGGCTGAACACGGTTCCGGAGCAGGCAGGCCAGGAGCCGGTCGCCGAGCCGGAGCCCGTGGAGGAGGCGGTCAAGGCGCCGGGCAAGAAGGCGGCGGCCAGGACCGCGAAGAAGGCACCGGCGAGGAAGGCGGCGGCGAAGTGAGCACTCCGCAGCTGGTCGTCCACCGCGACAAGGACCTGATGGCGCAGGCCGCCGCGGCCCGCCTGATCACGAAGATCGTGGACGCGCAGGCCTCCCGGGGCACCGCGTCCGTGGTCCTCACGGGCGGCCGCAACGGCAACGGCCTGCTGGCCGCGCTGGCGGCGGCCCCGGCCCGGGACGCCATCGACTGGGGCCGGCTCGACCTGTGGTGGGGCGACGAGCGCTACCTGCCCGAGGGCGACCCCGAGCGCAATGTGACGCAGGCCCGCGAGGCCCTGCTCGACTCCGTCCCGCTGGATCCGGAGCGCGTGCACGCCATGCCCGCCTCCGACGGCCCGTACGGCACGGACGTCGGCGCGGCGGCGGAGGCGTACGCGGCGGAGCTGGCGAAGGCGGCCGGGCCGGAGAACCACGGCTCGGTGCCGACCTTCGACGTCCTGATGCTGGGCGTCGGCCCGGACACCCACGTGGCCTCCCTGTTCCCGGAGCATCCGGGGGTCCGGGAGACGGAACGCACGGTGATCGGCGTGCACGGCGCGCCCAAGCCCCCGCCGACCCGGATCTCCCTCACCCTCCCGGCGATCCGTTCGGCCCGGGAGGTCTGGCTGCTCGCGGCCGGGGCGGACAAGGCGGAGGCCACGGCCATCGCCCTGTCGGGCGCGGGCGAGATCCAGGCCCCGGCGGCGGGTGCGTACGGCCGCTCCCGCACCCTGTGGCTGCTGGACTCGGCCGCGGCTTCGCAGTTGCCGAGGTCGCTGTATCCGCCGGCTTCGCCGTGAACCGCTGAACCACTGAGGTCCCCCCTCAACGGAGCTTCACATTTTCTGCACGGAATATCCGTGCAACCGTCAACTTTTGTGTAGGCTCCTGCCGCTGAATCGCACCACCGAGGGGGGACCTCATCATGCGTATACGTTTCGCGCTGGCCACCGCTGTCACGGCCGGCACGCTCGCCGTCGTCGTCGCCGCGCCGGCCCAGGCCACCGAGTACTCCTCCGCCCTGAAGATCAAGGGCGTCCAGTACGACGCCCCGGGGCGGGACTCCAACAACTGCCGTACCGGCAACACCCGCGACGAGTACCTGACGATCAAGAACTACTCGCGCAGCACGACCGTCAACCTCAAGGGCTACGTCGTCAAGGACGCCGCCGGGAACCGGTTCACGTTCCCCTCGAACCACTACCTCGAGCCCGGCGACTACGTGAAGCTGCGCGGCGGCCACGGCACCGACTCGGACGCGAACAACGTCGTCTACCGCCAGAACTGCAACTTCATGTGGAACAACGACGGGGACACCATCTACCTGTACAAGCCGTCCGGCGCCCACGCGGACACCCACGCCTACACCAGGTCCCGTGACGACCGGGACGGCAACGGCTACATCACCTTCCACGGCTGATGCCCCGCCGAACCAGGAGGGTGCGGCTGTGGGCCGCCTGCGTCGCGCTGCTGGCCGCCGGCGCGGCCGGCTGTGGCCAGTCCACGCACGACAGCGCGGCCAAGGCGTCGGCACCGCCGCCGCGGCCCACCGTGACCGTCACGGCCACGACCACCGTGACCGCCCGGCCGGAGCCCGGGCCGACGGTCACCAGGACGAAGACCGTCAGAACGCCCGGACCGACCGTCACCGTCACCAAGGCCGCCTCCGGCACGGTGCGCAGTGACGGCACCGGCACCGGCACCTGTTCCATCGTCTCCAACGCGGGCAACTGCTACCGGGCGGGCCAGTTCTGCCGCAGCGGCGACCACGGGGCGACGACCACCGACGCGGCCGGCACGACGATCACGTGCTCGTACAGCGGCAGCGCCTGGCGCTGGACGTACGCGTGAGCCCAGCGGGCTCGGTCACTTGACCGAGCCCGCCATCACGCCCTGGACGAAGTGCCGCTGGAAGGCGAAGAACACCACCACCGGCACGATCAGGGACAGGAACGCGCCCGGGGCCAGGACGTCGATATTGCTGCCGAACTGGCGGATCTGGGACTGGAGTTCCACGGTCAGCGGCTGGGAGGAACTGTCGGCGAACAGCAGGGCGACCAGCATGTCGTTCCAGACCCACAGGAACTGGAAGATCGCGAGCGAGGCGATCGCGGGACGCCCCACCGGCAGGACCAGGCGCGTGAAGATGCGCCACTCGCTGCCGCCGTCCATCCGGGCCGCCTCCAGCATCTCCTTCGGCATCTCCGCGAAGTAGTTGCGCAGCAGGAACACGGCGAAGGGCAGGCCGTAGGCCACGTGGAAGAGGACCACGCCGGGGATCGTGCCGAACAGGCCCAGCGCGCCGAAGAGTTTGGCCACCGGCAGCAGGCCGATCTGGACCGGCACCACCAACAGGGCCACCACCAGCAGGAAGAGGGGCTCCCGCAGCGGGAAGTCCAGCCAGGCGAAGGCGTATCCGGCGAGGGCGGCGATGACCACGACGAGCGTCGTGGCCGGCACCGAGATCAGCACCGTGTTCCAGAAGGCCTGCGTCATGCCGGAGTTCTTCAGCAGCGCCGAGTAGTTGTCGAAGGACAGCTGGCCGGGGCTGGTGAGCGCCGTCCACCAGCCGCCCTTCGCGGTGTCCTGCGCCGAGCGCAGGGAGGACACGAAGAGGCCTGCGAGCGGGGTCAGCCAGACCAGGCCGATCACCACCAGGAAGGCCTGCACCAGGCCGTTGCCCAGGCCCCGCCTGATCGCGTTCATCGCTGACTCCTCATCGTTGACTGTTGCGGAAGCGGCGGACGTTGAAGACCATCGCGGGAATCACCAGCAGCAGGAGCAGCACGCCGAGGGCGCTGCCGAGGCCCTGGTTGTTGCCGCCGCCGAAGGACACGAGCCACATCTGGGTGGCGAGCACGGTGGCGTCCTCCTGCACCGGTCCGGGCGCGATGATGTAGACGAGGTCGAAGACCTTCATCACGTTGATGACGAGGGTCACGAAGACGACCGTCAGCACGGGGGCCAGCAGCGGCACGGTGATCCTGCGGAAGATCTGCCACTCGTTCGCGCCGTCCATCCGGGCCGCCTCCAGGGCGTCCCGGGGCAGGGCCGCGAGACCCGCGCCGATCAGCACCATCGCGAAGCCGGTCCAGATCCACAGGTACGCGCCGATGATCGCCGGGGTGACGAGGGCCGGGCCGAGCCAGGAGACGCCCTGGTACGGCGGGGCGAAGTTGGACCCGGGAAGTCTCACCGTGTACGAGCCCGCGCGCAGCCCGGAGAAGCGGAAGGAGCCGTCGGCCGCGGTGGTCGCGCTCGCGACCGTGCTGCCGTCGCGCACCGCCTGGACCTTCATGCCGGGCAGGCCGCTCTCCTTCGGGTCGACCTTGCCCTGCCTGCCTCCGCCGCCGGGGGTGAAGTCGAGGTAGACGACCCCGCGCAGCTCGCCGGGCGCCGCCTTGCGCGCGGCCGCCGCGGCAGCGGGCTCGGCGCCCTTGGGCAGGTCCTTGGGCAGCACGCCGACCATCGGAAGGGCCACCGAGTGGCCGGCGGAGGCGGTCGTACGGTACGAGCCGTCCCGGTCCTGGGTCAGCAGGCCCTGGCGGCCGCGCGCCGTCGGGTACGACGACGTGCCCTCGAAGGCATCGTGCACGGAGACCACGGCCGCGTTCAGGACGCCCTTGTTCGGGTCCTCGTCGTAGGCCAGCCGGAAGATGATGCCGGCGGCCAGGAAGGACACCGCCATCGGCATGAACAGCAGCAGCTTGAAGGCGGTGGCCCAGCGGACCTTCTCGACCAGCACGGCCAGGATCAGGCCGAGGCCGGTCAGCAGGGCCGGGGCGACCACCACCCAGATGGCGGTGTTGCGGATGGCCTTCAGGGTCGCCGGGTCGCGGAACATCTCGGCGTAGTTGCCGCCGCCGACGAACCGGGTGCCGGAGGCGTCGAAGAAGCTGCGGCCGACGGAGAACAGCACCGGGTAGACGACGAGCGCGCCGAGCAGGAGCAGCGCGGGGAAGACGAAGAGCAGGGCGATCAGCCGGGCGCGCCGCCGGCTGCGGCGCCCGCGCGCCGCGCCGGCGGCCCGCGGGCCCGCCTGCTGTTTCACGAGAGCGGTGGCGGTCATGATGGCTGCCGCTCAGCCCTGGTAGGCCTTGGCCGCGGCGGCTTCCAGCTTCGCCGCGGTGCCCTTCGGGTCCGACGGGTCGCGCAGGAAGTCCTGGAGCAGCTTCCACTCGCCGGCGCCCTTGGTGCCGCCGAAGGCCGCCGGGGCCTGGTCGGACATGTCGAAGCGGACCGAGTCGCCCGCGTCGATCAGGGACTTGGCGGTGGCGCGGGTGACGTCGTCGCCGTAGGAGGCCGGGTCGAGCTTCTTGTTCGGGGACAGGAAGCCGCCCGCCTTCGCCCACACGGCCGCGGCCTCCGGGGTGGCCAGGTACTCCAGGAGTTTCATGCCGGCCTTGGCGTTCTTGCCGTCCTTGAGGACGACCGCCGCGTCGCCGCCGCTGACGACGGGTGCCGTGCCGCCGTCGACCGCCGGGAACGGGAAGAAGTCGGCGTCCTTGCCGATGGTCTTGCCGAACTGGTCGTGCGCGACTCCGCCCACGAAGTCGCCCTCGTAGACCATGCCGGCCTCGGGCTTGGGTCCGAACACCTTCTCCACCGAGCTGGGGAAGTCGGTGTTCAGGGCCTCCTTCTGGCCGCCAGCGATCAGCTGCTTGTCCTTGAACAGCTTGCCGAGCGTCCCCAGCGCCTTGACCACGCTCGCGTCGGTCCACTTCAGCTTGTGCGCGGCGAGGGCGTCGTACTTCTCGGGTCCGGCCTGGGAGAGGTAGATGTTCTCGAACCAGTCGGTGAGGGTCCAGCCGTCCTCTCCGCCGACGGCGAAGGCCGCGAGCCCGGAGTCGGAGACGGTGTGGCCGGCCTTCAGCATCTCGTCGTACGTCTTCGGCGGCTTGACCCCGGCCTGGGAGAGCGCGCCGGGGCTGTACCAGACGGTGGACTTGTGGGCGGCCTTGAAGTACAGGCCGTACAGGGTGCCGTCGACGCTGCCGTACTTCTTCCACACGGGCGCGTAGTCGGCGGTGATCGTCGCCTGCGCCGTCGGGGACAGCGGCTTGAGCCAGCCCTTCTTCGCGAACTGGTCGAGCACGCCGACCTGCGGGACCATCACGACGTCGGGCGCGTTGCCGCCCTCGATCTTGCTGCCGACGACGGTGGAGACGTTGTCGCCGGTGGAGATGAACTGCGTCTTGGCGCCGGTCTTCGCGGTGAAGGCGTCCAGCACCTTCTGGAAGTTCTTCTGTTCGCTGCCGGTCCAGACACCGGCCACGGTGACCGTCTGGCCGCTGAGCGCCTTGTCACCGCCGCCGGCCGAGACGGGCCCGCCGCCGCAGGCGGTCGCGCCGAGCGCCAGGGCGAGGGCGGTGCAGCTGGTGAGCAGGGTGGTACGTCGTCGCATCATCGTTGATGTCCCTTCGGGGAGGTGAGGTGACGGTGTCGGGGGTCAGAGATCGCTGAGCCACCAGGCGGCCGTGGCGCCGGGCAGGACGCCGGCCGGGCAGGGGCCGCTGGACAGCAGGGGGGTGCCGGAGACCGGGGCGGGCGTGGGGGCCGTACCGAAGTTGACGGCGCAGACCAGGCCGTCGCCGCGGGTGAAGGCGAGGACGCCGGGCGGGGACTCCAGCCAGTGCAGCGTTCCCTCGCCCAACTGGGGCAGAGAGTGCCGGAGTTGGAGGCCGTCGCGGTACAGGTGCCAGAAGGAGCGGGTGTCGGCGAGGGCGCGGTCGGTGGCGTACTCGGCGAAGTAGTCGGGCTGCGGGAGCCAGGGCTTGGCGCCCTCCACGCCGGAGGTGAAGCCGAACGGGGAGGCCTGTCCGGACCAGGGCAGCGGCACCCGGCAGCCGTCGCGGATGCGGGCGCGGCTGCCGGTGCGGCGGAATATCGGGTCGGTGAGGACGTCGTCGGGCAGGTCGACGACCTCGGGCAGACCCAGCTCCTCGCCCTGGTAGATGTACGCGGCTCCGGGCAGCGCCAGCATCAGCAGGGCCGCGGCGCGGGCGCGGGCGGCGCCGAGTCCGCTGCCCTCGGGGGCGGGTTCGCCGTAGCGGGTGACGGTGCGGACCTGGTCGTGGTTGTTGAGCACCCAGGTGACCGTGGAGCCGGTGCCGGCGATGTCCTGCATGGCCTCGGAGATGACCTTGCGGAAGGCGTCGGCGTCCCAGGGGGCGCCGAGCAGGTCGAAGAAGAAGGCCTGGTGGAGTTCGTCCGGGCGGACGTACAGGGCGTGTTCGCGGGCGGTGGGGACGGAGACCTCGCCGACGAGGAGGCGTTCACGGCCGTCGCGGGCCGTGTACTCCTCGCAGGTCGCGCGCCACTGCCGCCACACCTCGTGCACCTCGGGCTGGTTCCAGGCGAGCGGGTTGACCGAGTCGCGGGTGCGGGCGTCGGCCTCCGGGTCGTCGGAGTCGGGCAGTTCGGGGTGCTTGTAGAGGCCGGCGGCGACGTCGATGCGGAAGCCGTCGACGCCACGGTCGAGCCAGAAGCGCAGGACGCGGTCGAACTCGGCGGCGACCTCGGGGGTGCGCCAGTTCCAGTCGGGCTGCTCGGGCGTGAACATGTGCAGGTACCACTGGCCGTCGCCGACCCGGGTCCAGGCCGGGCCGCCGAACATCGCGTGCCAGTTGTTGGGCGGCTCGGCACCGTCCGGGCCGCGGCCGTCGGCGAAGTGGAAGCGGGCGCGGGCCGGGCTGCCGGGCGCGCTGTCGAGCGCCTCGCGGAACCACGGGTGCTCGCTGGAGCAGTGGTTGGGCACGATGTCCAGGAGCACCTTGATGCCGAGCCGGTGCGCGGCCGCCATCAGCAGGTCGAACTCGGCGAGGTCGCCGAAGAGCGGGTCGACCCCGCAGTAGTCGGCCACGTCGTAGCCGTGGTCGTGCTGGGGCGAGGGGTAGAACGGGCTCAGCCAGATCCCGTCGACGCCCAGCTTCTTCAGATACGGCAGCCCGGCCCGGACGCCGGCCAGATCGCCGATGCCGTCGCCGGTGCTGTCGAGAAAGCTGCGGACGTAGACCTGGTAGATCACCGCGTCACGCCACCAGTGGTACTTACTCAGCATGCATGCATGTTAGGTAGGCGTGTCGTGAGGGTGTCAACGAAAAGAACGGAAGCTACTGGTGAGTTGAGGGCGCAAAATCGGACTTAACCGGGCATCATGCGCCGAGATGAGATCTGCGCGTTACTTAACAAGTAACTATCGGCGGGCGATCGCGTCGAGCTCGCGCGCGAGCCTGCGCACGGCCTGTTCGGGCGTCTCCCGCCCGCTGAGCGCGTCCTGCATCACGGCCTGCACCACCAGGCTGACCTGGTCGTAGTGCGGGCTCTTGGGGCGCGGCCGGGCAGTGAGCACGGCGGTGCGCAGGGTCGGCAGATAGGGGAAGCGCCGCACCAGCTGGGGATCCTCGTAGAGCGCGGCGCGCACGGGCGGCAGGGCACCCCGGGTGAGCACCTGGCGCTGGACGGGCGCGCTGGTGAGGTAGGCGATCAGCCGGGCGGCCGAATCGGGATGCGCCGCATGGGAGTTGACGGCCAGGTTGGAGCCGCCGAGCACACTGGTCCCCGGTCCGTCGGGGCCGGGCAGCGGTACGGCGCCGATCCTCCCGGCCACCTTGGAGCCCTTGGCCGAGGCCACGGCGTACGCATAGGGCCAGTTGCGCAGGAAGAGCAGCCCGCCGTCCTGGAAGGCCTGCTTGGACTCCTCCTCCTTGTACGTCAGCGCCGCCTTCGGTATCCAGCCCTCGCGGACGCCGCGGGCGAGGAAGCCGATGCCCTCGCGGGCGGCGGAGGAGTCGACGGTGACCCGGGT
This sequence comes from Streptomyces puniciscabiei, assembly GCF_006715785.1. Taxonomy (NCBI): domain Bacteria; kingdom Bacillati; phylum Actinomycetota; class Actinomycetes; order Kitasatosporales; family Streptomycetaceae; genus Streptomyces; species Streptomyces puniciscabiei. The sequence continues at coordinate 5,423,028 of NZ_VFNX01000001.1, read as the reverse complement.
GCCCTCGCCGCCGAGGATCGTGCCGCCCGCCGAGTAGACGGCCTCGGCCGCGTTGACCGTGAGGCCCTCGTAGGGCAGGAACTGGCCCGCGTAGCCGCCGAGGTGGTACTTGGGCGCGATGGTCTTCGCGTCGTGCTCCAGCTCGGCCCAGGTGCGCGGCGGGGGGACGCCCTCCTTGGCGAGGATGTCCTTGCGATACAGGAGAAGTCCGGCATTCGTGACGTACGGGACCGCGTACAGCCGGCCGTCGTAGGTGGCCGTGTCCACGACCGGCGGCAGGAAGCTCTTCAGCGGGAAGCGATCACGGGGCAGCGGGCGGATCCAGCCGGCCGCCGCGAACTCCGAGGTCCAGTTGACGTCGATGTTGAGGACGTCGAAGCGGCCCCGGTCACCACCGCGCAGGTCGGTGGTCATCTGCGCATGGGTCTCGTCGGCGGAGTCCGGCAGCTCGACGAGGGTCACCTTCTCGCCGGGGTGGGTGCGGTTCCAGCCCTGCAGCAGCGGGGCGAGATATCCGGTGAGGTCGCCGGCGGTGGCCAGGGTGAGCGGGCCGCGGCTCTCGCCCGCGCCCTCGTCGGCCTGCGCGCCGGAGGCGACGTACCCGGTGAGGATCACGGCGAGAACGAGGAGGCCCCTACCGGCGGCGCGTATCCACCGCATAGGTTCCTCCCTGAACACGTACACACGGCTCCGGGCACCCTCGCCCGGGAGTCAGAGGCCATGTATACCTGTTAGGTATGGGCGATACTAGGGCCTGGAGCACATTGTGAGCAGACAGGAGGACAGCACGAGTGCGCCTGCCCCTCCTGGCACTCCTCGCCCGTGGTCCGGCCCATGGCTACGAGCTGAAGCAGGACCTTGAGCAACTGCTGGGCTCCGCGTACCCTCAGCCGAACGTCGGCCAGATCTACGTCACCCTCGGCCGCCTCGAGAAGTCGGGACTGATCGAGGGCGAGGACGTCGAGCAGTCCAGCCGGCCCAACAAGAAGGTCTACCACCTCACCGACGCCGGGCGGGAGGCGCTGCACGCCTGGTTCGAGGAGACCGAGGACGAGCCGCGGGTGCGGGACGAGTTCTTCATGAAGCTCGCCCTCGCCCCGCAGACCGGTCTCGCCGACCAGATCGCCCTCATCAACAAGCAGCGGCGCCAGTACCTGAACACCATGCGCAACCTGTCGAAACTGGCCACGGCCGAGAACCGGGACAACCGCATCGCCCAGCTGCTCATCGAGGGCGCGATGCTGCATCTGCAGGCCGACCTCGACTGGCTCGAGCGGTGCCAGGAGGAACTGGAATGAGCACTGGGGCGAGCGAGGACACTGTTCCGGTGCTTCGGGCCGAGGGGCTGGTGAAGACGCACCACGGCGAGGGCGCGCCCGCGCATGCCGTGCGCGGGGTCGACCTGTCCGTGGCGCGGGGCGAGTTCGTGGCGATCACCGGCCCGTCGGGCGCGGGCAAGTCCACGCTGTTGCACCTGCTCGGCGGGCTGCAGCGTCCGGACGCGGGCAGCATCTGGCTGGACGGGCGCTGCACGGACTCCTTCGGCGAGGCCCGCTGGGCGGTGGAGCGCCGCAAGGCCATCGGGATCGTGTTCCAGTTCTTCAACCTGGTGTCGAACCTGTCCGTCGCCGACAACGTCGAGCTGCCCGCCCTGCTCGCCGGCGTCCCGCCGAAGAAGGCGCGCGCCGAGCGTGAGGAGCTGCTGGCGGAGCTGGGGCTCACGGGCAAGGAGCGCAGCATGCCGGGCGAGCTGTCCGGCGGCGAACAGCAGCGGGTCGCGCTCGCCCGGGCCCTGGTCAACCATCCGCCGCTGCTGCTGGCCGACGAGCCCGCCGGCAGCCTGGACAGCAAGGGCACGCGCGAGGTCATGCGGCTGCTGTCCCGCTTCCACGGGCGCGGCCAGACGATCGTGCTGGTCACGCATGACGCCCGGCTGGCGAGCGCCGCCGACCGGGTGATCAGCTTCTTCGACGGCCGGATAGCCGACGACGCGCAGCTGGACGGCACCACCGCGTCCCGGAAGTCGGGGATCTCGGGTGTGCTGGAGCTGAGGGACTGACGGTGCTGGATCTCCGGGACGTGCGAGCCACCCTGCGCTGGGCGCACTCCGACGTGCGCACCCACCGGGGCGAGGCGCTGTTCCTGGTGCTGGCCACCGCCGGGATCGTCGTCTCGTTGCTGCTGGCCACCGCCCTGTTCGGGTACGCCACCAACCCCTGGCAGCGCGTGTTCACCCAGGCCCGTGGCGCGCATGTGTGGATCCACACCGTGCCGTCGGCCGACGCCCGCGGGCTGGCCCGGCTGGACGGTGTCGAGTCCGTGGCCGGCCCCTACCGCACCGAGTCCGCCACCGTCGCCGTACGCGGCGGCACCCGCGCCTCCGTGGAGCTGCGCGGCACGCCGGGGCTGCCGTCCGTCGGCCGGCCGCTGCTCACCGCCGGGCACTGGCTTGATCCGGCCGAACCGGACGGCGTGGTGCTGGAGACCGGCCTGGCCCGGGCGCTGCTGGCCGAGCCCGGGGACACCCTCACGCTGCCCGGCACCGCCCGCACCCTGACCGTCGAGGGCATCGCGGACAGTGCCGAGCCGCGCTACAGCCCGGGCGAGCAGCCGGGGCTGGTGTGGGCCCTGCCCTCCGCCGTACGCGCTCCCGGCGGCCAGGTGATCGGGCTGCGCCTGGCCGACCCGGGCGACACGGACTACGCCGTGCAGCGTGCCGTCACGGTGCTGGGCGCGGGCGCGGTCGGCGAGGTCTCCACCTGGCAGCAGGCGCGCTCCGCCGCCCAGGGCGACAACCGGCTGCTCGGGCAGGTGCTCGGCCTGTTCGGTCTCGGCGCCCTGATCGCCGCCGGGTTCGCCGTGCACGGGGCCATCGCCACCCGCATCCGCGGGCACCTGCGGGACATTTCGGTGCTGAAGGCGATCGGCTTCACCCCCGGCCAGGTCGTCCGGATCTTCCTGCTCCAGCACCTGGCGTACGCGCTGCTCGGCTCGGTGGCCGCCGCGGCACTCACCGAGGCCCTGGGGCACCGGATCCCCGGCCGGCTCGGCGACGCCGTGGGCGTGTGGCAGGGGCTGCCGGGGCACACCGTGGCGCTGTTCGTGGTGCCCGTGGGCGCGGTGCTGTTCATCGGCCTGACGACGGGTCTCGCGGCGTGGCGGGCCGGGCGGGTGCCGCCGGTTCCGGTGCCGCGCCGGACCGCACCGGCCGGCGGGCGGCTGACCGGAGCGGCCCGGCGGGCGCTCGGGCTGCGGCTGCCGGCCGCGCTGGTCCTCGGCTGCCACAAGGCGTTCTCGGGGCGCGGCCGGTCGCTGGCCACCGTGGCCCGGCTGACCCTGCCGCTGCTGCTGATCGTGGTGGCGCTCAGCGCCTGGACCACGATCGACCGCTTCCACAGCAGCCCGGACCACATGGGTCTGCCGACGTCCCTCACCGTCCGCTCCGACGGTGCCATGGACACGTCCGCCGTACGGGACCTGCTCACCGGCGATCACCGGGTCGCCGCCGCCTACCCCGGAGTCGAGGTCGCCGCGCTGGTCCCCGGCCAGACCGGCACCATCGCGCTGCGCGGTGTCGGCACCCGCGCCGAGCCCTACCCCTACGCCCTCGCCGAGGGCCGGGCCGCACGCGGACCGGACGAGGCGGTGGCCGGCCAGGGCCTGCTGGACCTGCTGCACGCCCGGGTCGGTGACTGGGTGCGGATGACGGTGGGCGACCGGCCGCAGATCCTGCACATCGTGGGCCGCAGCATCGAACCGCAGAACGCCGGCCGGGTGGTGACCACCTCCCTGGACACCCTCCGCGAGAACGACCCCGCGCTGGCCCCCGCCTTCTACGAACTGCGGCTGCGCCCCGGCACCGACCCGCAGCAGGTGGCCGCCGCGCTGTCCGCGGCCGGCCGGGGCCACCTGGACGTGCACCCGGTGGAGAACCCCGCCGACGGGCTCTCCCCGCTGCGCGGAGTCGTCGCCGGGCTGATCGCCGTACTGGCCCTGATCGGGCTGGTCGAGCTGCTCACCGCCATCGGCGGCAGCGTCCGCGAGGGCGAGCGGGACGTGCTGGCACTGAAGGCGATCGGCATGTCCCCGCGGCAGATCACCGCGATCACCGTCACGGCGACGAGCTGTACGGCCCTGGCCGCGGTGGTCGCCGCCATGGCGCTGGGGCTGCCGCTGGGCCGCCGGCTGATCGACGCCCAGGGCAGCTCCAGCGGTATCGGCGCAGGGATCGCCCAGTCCCCGTCGCCCGCGCTGCTGCTCGCGCTGGGCGCGGCCGCCGTGCTCGGGGCGGCGGCGCTGGCGGCACTGCCCGCGGCCCGCGCGGCACGCAGCCGCCTCGCGGACACGCTGAGCGCGGTGGCCTGACCGAGGCCTGTCGGGAACTCAACTCCCGTAAGAGAACCGGCTGTTGTGGGTGCGGTTGTTGTACGGGCCCTGGGGTGTGTGCAGCGCCGGATGGGCGGCCAGCCGGATGCCGTGCCTGCGCTTGAGCAGGGCCAGCTCGTACAGCGCGATGGCCGAGACCGTCACGGGGGCGCCGAGGATGAACACGACGCCCAGCAGCAGGCCGAGGCCGTGCAGGTCTCCGGTGAGGAGATCGGGCAGGGCCATCAGCCAGCTGGTGACCATGGCCAGCAGCGGCGGGAGACAGCGGTGCACGGCTGCCGTGCCGAAGAAGTTCCCGTTGATCCGGAGGGCGCCCGCCCCGACGAACCAGACCATCCACAGCGTCAGCACGCTCACCGGTATGATCAGCAGCCCGCCGGCCAGCGCATTGGCGTGCTGCAGCATCAGGACCGTCGCGACGACCGAGCCCACGAAGGTCAGCAACAGCCCCAGGGCCTTCAGCAGGGCGGGACGCAGCGGGCGCAGGCTGCCGGTGCGCCGCCAGATCCAGAGCATCACACCGACGGTGAGCGGGGTGACGAACAGCAGGACGACCGAGGCGATCAGCAGGTTCTGGAGCATCTCCTCGGGAGCGAAGCCGCCCTCGACGAAGGTGTAGACACCGACCGCCGCGACGGTGCCGGCGGCGACGCGGATCCGCTTGAGCTCCTCCACCGCCGGATCGAGCGGTTCGGGTATCCACGCGGGGTGGAACACCGCCCAGGCGGCGTGATGGGCCTTCAGAAAGTTTCGCCCGCGCTCCGCGGATCCGGTGCGGCTTCCCCGCCCAGCGGCCACTGCGTACTCCCCCGAGTCGTGACTCACATGATCATCGGGGAGTCTACGGGAGCCGGGCCGGCCGGCCCCTCGGAGGGCCACCGCCGCGTCCGGCTCCCGCGTGCCACCGCTCAGCTGCCCGCCGATCAGCTACGGCCGCGCAGCTCCCGGTACTTGGCGACCAGTGTCCGCGTCGACGCGTCGAGGCCCTCGACCTCGGCGCCCTCGGTCAGGGCGGGCTCGACGCGCTTGGCGAGGACCTTGCCCAGTTCCACGCCCCACTGGTCGAAGGAGTCGATGTTCCACACGGCGCCCTGCACGAACACCTTGTGTTCGTAGAGGGCGATCAGCTGGCCGAGGACCGACGGGGTCAGCTCCTTCGCCAGGATGGTCGTCGTCGGCCGGTTGCCCCGGAAGGTCTTGTGCGGGACCAGCTCCTCAGGCACCCCCTCCGCGCGGACCTCCTCGGCGCTCTTGCCGAAGGCCAGCGCCTGGGTCTGGGCGAAGAAGTTGGCCATCAACAGGTCGTGCTGGGCCTTGAGTTCCACGCTCAGCTCACCGACGGGCCGGGCGAAGCCGATGAAGTCCGCCGGGATCAGCTTGGTGCCCTGGTGGATCAACTGGTAGTAGGCGTGCTGCCCGTTGGTGCCCGGGGTGCCCCACACCACCGGCCCGGTCTGCCACTCCACCGGCCGGCCGTCCCGCTGCACCGACTTGCCGTTGGACTCCATGTCCAGCTGCTGGAGGTAGGCGGTGAACTTCGACAGGTAGTGGCTGTACGGCAGCACCGCGTGCGACTGGGCGTCGTGGAAGTTGCCGTACCAGATGCCCAGCAGGCCCAGCAGCAAGGGGGCGTTGGCCTCGGCGGGCGCGGTGCGGAAGTGGTCGTCGACCAGCCGGAAGCCGTCGAGCATCTCCCGGAACCGGTCCGGGCCGATGGCGATCATCAGGGACAGGCCGATCGCGGAGTCGTACGAGTAGCGGCCGCCGACCCAGTCCCAGAACTCGAACATGTTGTCCGTGTCGATGCCGAACTCGGCGACCTTCTCCGCGTTCGTGGACAGCGCCACGAAGTGCTTGGCCACCGCCGACTCGTCACCGAGCGCCTCCACCAGCCACGTCCGCGCGCTCGTCGCGTTGGTGATGGTCTCGATGGTGGTGAAGGTCTTGGAGGCGATGATGAACAGGGTCTCGGCCGGGTCCAGGTCCCGCGTGGCCTCGTGCAGGTCGGCGCCGTCCACGTTGGAGACGAAGCGGACCGTCAGGGCGCGGTCGGTGAAGCTGCGCAGCACCTCATAGGCCATCGCGGGGCCCAGGTCGGAGCCGCCGATGCCGACGTTGACGACGTTCTTGATGCGCCTGCCGGTGTGGCCGGTCCAGGCCCCGGAGCGGACGCGGTCGGCGAAGTCGCTCATCCTGTCGAGGACGGCGTGCACCTTCGGGACGACGTTCTCCCCGTCGACCTCGATCACCGCGTCGCGCGGGGCGCGGAGCGCGGTGTGCAGGACCGCACGGTTCTCGGTGACGTTGATCCTCTCGCCGCGGAACATGGCGTCCCTGAGGCCGAACACGTCCGTGGCGGCGGCCAGCTCGCGCAGCAACCGCAGGGTCTCGTCGGTGACCAGGTGCTTCGAGTAGTCGAGGTACAGATCGCCGACCTGGAGCGTGTATCCCTCACCGCGCCCGGGATCGGCGGCGAACAGCTCCCTGAGATGGGTGTCGGCCAGCTCCTCCCGGTGCTTGGCGAGAGCGGTCCACTCGGGCGTCTGATGGAGCCTGGTACGGCCGTCTGCGTTCATTTCCGACTTCCGCCTTCTTTCGTGCCTGTCCCAGCTGTTCCAACCTAATTGATCACTGCGCGGCACGAGCCGTCATGACGTCGTCGTGCGGCGCAACAACAGGTACGTCCGGCTTGCGGGCCGGTATCAGCGAAGTGACGGCGAGGGCGAACAGGACGGCGGCGAACAGGGCCGGGCCGTTCAGCCCGTATGTCCGGGCCGCCACTCCACCGAGGAGCGCGCCGAGCGGGGCGCCGGACGTCGAGGACGTACGGAACGCGGAGGCGATACGGCCCACCATCGCCTCGGGACTGCGCTGCTGCATCAGGGTGACCTGGTTGACGTTCCACACCATGTTCATGGCGCCGAGCAGCAGCATGCCGGTGACGAGCGCGGCCAGGTGCCGGACGGATCCGATGAGCAGCAGTGACGACGTCTGGATGCCGCCGGCGACGAGCAGCGCCCGCACCCGGCCGGTGCGGCGCGCGAGACGCTGGGCGACGAATCCGCCCGTGATGCTGCCCACCGAGAACGCCGTCATCGCGGCGGCATATCCGGCGTTGCCCGCGTCCAGCCAGCGCGTCACGTGCAGCGCCAGGGTGGCGATCAGGCCGCCCATGCCGATGTTGCACAGCAGCGTGGCCACACAGGTCGCGCGCAGGGCTCGGTCGCCCCACAGGGCGCGCAGGCCCGCCCCGATCTCCGTCCGCAGGGTGCTGCCCGCGGGGCGTGGCGCGCGCTTGGGCGGGCGTGTCCGCAGGGACGCCACGAGGGCGGCGGCCGCCAGGAAGGTGCACGCGTCGGCCGCGAACGGCATGAACGCGCCCGCCGTCAGCAGCAGCGGCACCAGTGGGGCGGCGAGCAGACCGCCGGCGATCTGCTGGCCGGTCATCAGCCGGGCGTTGGCGCCGCCCAGGGCCGCTCGGTCCACGAGCGCGGGCAGCAGGGCCGTGGCGGCGTTGTCGAAGAGGGTCTGGAGCGTGGTCAACGCGAATGCGAGGGCGAGCAGCAGGGGGATCGAGGCATGGCCCAGTCCCACGGCGACGGCGAACGCGGCCACCAGCAGGCAGCGGACCGTGTCCACGGCCCACATCGCCCGCCGCCCGTCGACCCGGTCGGCCACGGCCCCGCCGAGCAGCCCGAACAGCAGCCACGGCACATACCCACAGGCTGTCACCGAGGCGATGACCAGCGGCTCGTCGCTGAGCCGCACCGCGAGCAGGGGCAGCGCCGAGTTCCGTAACGCGTCCCCGAACCGGGACACCACGGCGGCCGTCCACAGCCGCGCGAATCCCCCGCGCCACGCCGGCGCCCCCGCCTGCACCTTCCCGACCCCCGACACAGCTCCCCCTCACGATCCGTGCCGTCGAAGAACGGCTCAGGAAAAACCGTAGAGGGCGCCACTGACAATCGGTCGGCCGCGAGCGGGCGGACACGGCTCCGGCCAGGCACCTCGAGGCGCCCGGCTGGTGTCAAGTACTAGATCTCGCCCCGCAGTTTGGCGAGCGCCTCGGCGAGGATCGCCTCGCCGTCCGCGTCGCTGCGCCGCTCCCGCACGTACGCCAGGTGCGTCTTGTACGGCTCGGTGCGCGGCGGGTCCGGCGGGTTGTCCCGGTCCTGTCCGGCCGGGAAGCCGCAGCGCGGGCAGTCCCAGGTGTCGGGAACCTGCGCGTCGCTGGCGAAGCTCGGCTGCGTCTCGTGCCCGTTGGAGCACCAGAAGGAGATGCGCAGACGCGGCGCGGACTCGCCGCGCTCGGCCTCGCCCATCGGCCCCGCCCCGACCCGGCTTCCTCGGATCGCGTTGCCACTTGCCACGGTGTAACTCCCTGCGTGATGGTGCCGCGAAGCGAGTCGGCGTTTCGCTTCGCTGCGAGCGCCTCAGTCTACGTAAGGCCCAACGCGCGTCCAGTGATTGGAGTTACCAGCCCCACATCCAGACGCAAGCCCCATGATAGGCCGCACCCAGGAGCGCGTACCGAACATGGGGCCTTACGTACCGAATATGCGTGATGTGTGTGCTGTGCGGGTTGTCAGCCGCACCTCTCAGCTGTTCGTCTCAGCTGTTCGTCTTCATCACGATGCCGAGGACGATGATGCACGCGAACCACAGCAGACCGACCACGATGGTGATCCGGTCGAGGTTGCGCTCGGCGACCGAGGAGCCGCCGACGGACGACGCCATGCCACCACCGAACATGTCGGAGAGGCCGCCGCCCTTCCCCTTGTGCATCAGCACCAGCAGCATCAGCAGCAGGCTGAAGACGATCAGGGCGATCGAGAACCCCAAAACCACGGCTGGACCAACTTCCTCGGATTCGGATGGACGACGGGGGCACAACACGTCGGCGGTGCCCCCGCAAGAGTACGACGTATCGCCGCTAGCGCCTACTCACAGCGTGCGTCACTGATCGCGGAAACGCACGATCTTGACGAACTCGTCGGCGTCCAGCGAGGCGCCGCCGACCAGGGCGCCGTCGATGTCGGCCTTGGCCATGATCTCGGCGACGTTGCCGGCCTTCACGGAGCCGCCGTACTGGATGCGGACCTTGTCGGCCACGTCCTGCGAGTACAGCTCGGCGATCTTGCCGCGGATGGCGGCGCAGACCTCCTGGGCGTCCTCGGCACCGCAGACCTTGCCGGTGCCGATGGCCCACACGGGCTCGTAGGCGATCACGATCGTCTCGGCCTGCTCGGCCGGGAGGTCCTTCAGACCGCCCTCGACCTGGGCGAGGGTGTGGGTGACGTGGTTGCCCGCCTCGCGGACGTCCAGCTCCTCGCCGACGCACAGGATCGGGGTCAGGCCGTGCTTGTAGGCGGTCTTGACCTTGGCGTTCACCAGCTCGTCGGTCTCGTTGTGGTACTGGCGGCGCTCGGAGTGGCCGATGACCACGTAGGTGCACTTCAGCTTGGCCAGCATCGGGCCGGAGATCTCGCCGGTGTAGGCGCCGGAGTCGTGCTGCGAGATGTCCTGGGCGCCGTACTTGATCCTGAGCTTGTCGCCGTCGACCAGGGTCTGCACGGAGCGCAGGTCGGTGAAGGGCGGCAGGACGGCGACCTCGACGGCCTCGTAGTCCTTGTCGGCCAGGGCGAAGGCGAGCTTCTGGACGTGCGCGATGGCCTCGAGGTGGTTGAGGTTCATCTTCCAGTTGCCCGCCATCAGCGGCGTGCGCGTGCTCATTGAGGTCAGTCCTCCAGTGCGGCGAGGCCGGGGAGCGTCTTGCCCTCGAGGTATTCGAGGGAGGCGCCGCCACCGGTCGAGATGTGGCCGAATGCGTTCTCGTCGAAGCCGAGCGTGCGCACGGCAGCGGCGGAGTCACCGCCGCCGACGACGGAGAAGCCGTTCGAGTCGACGAGGGCCTGGGCGACCGCGGCGGTGCCCTGGGCGTAGTCGGGGTGCTCGAAGACGCCCATGGGACCGTTCCAGAAGACGGTCGCGGCGTCGGCGAGCTTCGAGGCGTACAGCTCTCGGGTCTTCGGGCCGATGTCCAGGCCCTCCTGGTCGGCGGGGATCTTGTCCGCGTCGACCACGGTGTAGTCGGCCGGCGCCTTGGTCTTCAGGTCCGGGAACTCCCGGGAGACCAGGACGTCGACGGGGAGCACCAGCTCGACGCCCAGCTTCTCGGCGCGCTCCATGTACTCCGTGACGGCCGGGATCTGGTCCTCCTGCAGGAGGGAGATGCCGACCTCGTAGCCCTTGGCCTTGAGGAAGGTGTAGGCCATGCCGCCGCCGATGAGCAGGCGGTCGGCCTTGCCGAGCAGCTGGTCGATGACGGCGAGCTTGTCGGAGACCTTGGCGCCGCCGAGCGCGACGACGTAGGGGCGCTTGACGTCCTCGGTGAGCTGCTTCAGGACGCCGACCTCGGTGGCGATGAGGTAGCCGGCGTAGTGCGGCAGCCTCTTCGGCAGGTCGTAGACGGAGGCGTGCCCCCGGTGGACCGCGCCGAAGCCGTCACCGACGTAGACGTCGGCGAGGGCGGCGAGCTGGTCGGCGAAGGCACCGCGCTCGGCGTCGTCCTTGGACGTCTCGCCGGGGTTGAAGCGGAGGTTCTCCAGGACGGCGACATGGCCGTCGGTGAGTCCGGCGACCGTGTCCTGGGCGGACCGGCCGACGGTGTCGGTCGCGAAGGCCACGGCGGAGCCGAGGAGTTCACCCAGGCGGGAGGCGGCCGGCGCGAGGGAGAAGGCGGGGTCGGGGGCGCCCTTGGGGCGGCCCAGGTGCGAGGCGACGACCACCTTGGCGCCCGCGTCCGCGAGGGCCTTGACGGTGGGCAGCACGGCGCGGATGCGGCCGTCGTCGGTGATGGTGCCGCTCTCCAGCGGCACGTTGAGGTCGGCGCGGACGAAGACCCGCTTGCCGCTCAGGCCGGCGGCGAGAAGTTCGTCGATCGTCTTCATTGAGTGGACTCCAAAGGAGGGCTCGTGGTGCACCTGATCGTAAAAGGACGTGGTCTGTACGCGAGACAGGGCCCGGACAGCGCGGCGGTGCGCTGCCCGGGCCCTGTTCTCACTTCAAGGTCCTGCTGCCGCGATCTGCGGCGATCAGAGCTGGTTGCCGACGAAGACCGTGAGGTCGACGAGGCGGTTGGAGTAGCCCCACTCGTTGTCGTACCAGCCGATGACCTTCACGTTCTTGCCCTCCTGGACCATGGTCAGGGAGGAGTCGAAGGTGCAGGAGGCCGGGGCGTTGACGATGTCGGAGGAGACGATCTGGTCCTCGGTGTAGTCGAGGAGACCCTTGAGCTCGCCCTCGGCGGCCTTCTGGAAGGCGGCGTTGACCTCTTCCTTGGTGACCTCGCGGGAGAGCTCCACGACCAGGTCGGTGACCGAGCCGGTCGGGACCGGGACGCGCATGGCGATGCCGTCCAGCTTGCCCTTGAGCTGCGGCAGGACCAGGGCGGTGGCCTTGGCGGCACCGGTGGTGGTCGGGATGATGTTCTCGGCGGCGGCACGGGCGCGGCGCAGGTCCTTGTGCGGGAAGTCCAGGATGCGCTGGTCGTTCGTGTACGCGTGCACCGTCGTCATCAGGCCCTTGACGATGCCGAAGTTCTCGTCGAGGACCTTCGCCATCGGCGCCACACAGTTGGTGGTGCAGGAGGCGTTGGAGATGACGTGGTGGTTCGCCGGGTCGTACTTGTCCTGGTTGACGCCCATCACGATGGTGATGTCCTCGTCCTTGGCCGGGGCCGAGATGAGGACCTTCTTGGCACCACCGGCGAGGTGCTTGGCGGCGTCTTCCTTCTTGGTGAAGATGCCGGTCGACTCGATGACGATGTCGACGCCCAGCTCGCCCCAGGGGATGTCGGCCGGGTTGCGCTCGGAGAGCACCTTGATGGTGTGGCCGTCCACGGTGATGGTGTCGGCGGTGTGGGAGACCTCCTGCTTGAGGCGACCCAGGATCGTGTCGTACTTGAGCAGGTGAGCCGTGGTCGCGGTGTCACCCAGGTCGTTGACAGCCACAACCTCGATGTCCGCCCCCTGCTCCAGCAGCGCGCGGAAGTAGTTACGACCGATGCGGCCGAAGCCGTTGATGCCTACGCGGATCGTCACGAACCGATCTCCTCGTTGGTACGCCGGCCATGCGGAGCCGGCGAGCTCTGTTTGGGATGTCCCCGACCACCACCGACCCTACCTCCCGGAGGGCCCCGGAGTGACATCGAGACGGCGCATACACGGGCAGGTATTCCGTACCCGCCAGTAGGGGTACGGACCCTCCCGGATCGGCAGTGGATTCACTCGTATTTAGTACGGAATGCCGGGCGATTTTCGCGCCGTCTTCACTCGTTCGTGAGCGGGTCGGCTCACTTGATCAGGACCCCTTTCGCGCACCGCTGAGACGCCTCCCGCTCACCTGTTGGAACAAGGCGAGCGGGATCTGTCAACGTGGCGGCCCTCACGCGTCGGGCGTGGCGGCCCTCACCCGCCGAGGGCCGCGAAGGCCTTCCTCAACAGGGCTGCCCGGTCGGCCGCCGACGACACCTGTTCCAGGCCGAAACCGAGCAGCACCGTGTCGTCCGTGGTGACCGCTCCGTACGTCTGGAACAACGCCCCGGAGCGTGCCCAGTCCTTCAGGGCCGGCGGGCTGCCCGTGGGCGGTCCGGCGACGTGCCAGGCGCCCAGGGACGACTCGAATCCCTCGGTCTCCTTCGCCGTCCCGCCCACGACGAGCGAGGTGTCGTCGGCGAGGACTCCGTGTCCGCCGGTGCCCGGGTCGGTGATGTAGCTGATCGAGATCTCGACGGACTCCCCGGCGTAGGCGCTCAGGTCGAAGCCGACCTGCCGCCAGCCGCCGGAGCTGCCGCTGAGGCTGTTCCAGGAGCCCGTCGACCCGGTCGCGGTGCAGGCGTTGTCCGCGAGCGTGAGGTAGTGCTTCAGCCAGGGGTGCTCGGCGATCAGGAACCCCTGTCCGCAGTCCGCCGGCACGTCCGTCCTCGTGGCGCCTCCGGTCTCCGGCAGCGTGGTCCAGTCGTCGGCGCCGACGGTGTGCGCCTCGATCACCGCGTGGTCGTAGCCCGGTTCGGTGTCCCACAGCAGCCGGGTACGCAGGGCCGGCTTGTCGGCAGCGCTGACACCGGTGAGGTCGATGGTGCGGGTGAGGCGCTTGTAGGCGTCGTCGGTGTGCACGGCGGCGGCCATGTAGGAGCCGGAGTACGGCCCGTAGGGGCTGGCCGCCCCGGCGAACCGTCCCGCGCCCGCGCTCTTGAACTGCGGATACGCAGACACCGGAAGCTCGTCGGAGGTGACGCCGTAGGTGCCGGCCGCGTCCAGCGGATCGCCGGGCGCGTCGCCGAGGGCACCGGAGTAGCCCTCCAGGGCGCCGGTACCGGTGAAGCCGGTGGCTCCCTTGGTCGACGTACGGCTGTAGGCGCCCAGGTAGTACTGGCTGAAGTCGTCCGAGAGGGTGCCGCCGCCCAGGTCGACGCTGCCGCCGGCCAGCTCACCGGCCTCGATCAGCCTGCCGCCCTCGTTGAGGTAGGCGCGCAGCTGGAGCTGGGTGGCGTTGCCGGGGCCGTGCACGCCGGAGTAGTGCACGACCGTGCGGAAGTGCTTCAGCACGCCGAGCGCGTCCGGGGCGCCCTGCGTGGCGACGTCCCAGACGATCGCCCGGTGCCCGGCAGCCCGGACCGCGTCCGCGTACTTCTGCGCCTGCGTGGCGGCCGCGCCCTCCTCGGCGACGACGAGCGTGTCGGCCTTCGGCCGCTCGGCGACGGTGTAGGTGAAGTGCGGGCTGGAGACCTTCCTGCCGCTCTTCGTCTCGCCGGTGAACCACACCTCCACCCTGTCTCCCGGCTCGCCGCCCCGCACCGTGGCCCGGTACTCGTCGAAGTACAGGTCGTCGTGGCCGCCGTAGGTCCTGCCGCCCTTCCAGTGCCGCAGCGCCCCGTCGTGCGTACGGCCGCCGTCCACGCGGTACTTCAGCCGCTTGTCGCGGATCGCCTTGCGGACGACGACGGAGACCTCCTGGTCCGCGCCCCGCGCGTACGACGTGGGGAACGCGGCCGGGGTGAAGTCGGCGGCGCTCAGCCCGACCGAGGAGACCGGGCGGTCCGGGTGTACGGCGGTCTCGGCGACGGAGAGCGCGAACGGGATGTTCTTGGCGAACTCCTGCTGGATCAGCTTCTCGTCGTCGGGGAAGTTGAAGACCGACTGGCAGTCCTCGGGTTTCCAGGCGTCGTTCGGGTCGATCTCCGACGCGGTCTGGCAGGTCGACATCTCCGGGGTGAACATCGCGATGCCGTTGACGTTCGACGCGTGCCCGTCCGCCTCGCCGTTGGTGGTGTACAGCTCCGAGGAGACCTGCGAACGGTAGCCGGGGATGGCCGGGTGGTCCGGGGTGCCGGCGAGCGCCTTGTAGAGGACGTCGTCCGGGGTGGGGGTGGCGACCTGCCAGCCGACGCCGTAGAGGAGGAGTTCGGCGGCGGAGTGGTAGTTGACGGCGTACCGGAACCCGATGCGCTTCTCGAAGCCGTCCAGCGCCTTGGTCTCGGGCTCGGACTCGGGACTCGCGCCGCGGTAGGTCTCGCTGGTGGGGTTGGGCGACGAGCCCTCGTCGTCGTAGCCCCACTTGTAGGGGAAGTTGCGGTTGAGGTCGACGCCGTCGCCGGTGCCGATCACGCCGTCGCCGTTGACGTCCCGCAGGTTCTTGCGCCACAGGCGGGTCGTGGAGTTCTTGAACGTGTAGTCGTAGCCATCGGGGTTGGCCGAGATGACGAACCACAGTTCGGTGGTGTCGACGATCTTCCGGACGCGCTTGTCGGTCGTGTAGTGGTCCAGGTAGTAGTGCATCAGACGCCGGGTCATCTCCGGTGTGATCCACTCGCGCGCGTGCTGGTTGGACAGATACAGCACGGACGGCTTGGAGCCGTCCTTCGTCCTGCGGGCGTTCCCGGTCAGTTTCAGGGCGAGGATGTCCTGGCCGTTGACGGTCTTTCCGATGGACTCGACCTTGGTCAGGCCGGAGTTGGCCCGGGCGGTCCGCAGAATCTCCTCCTTGAGTCCGCTCCGTCCGCCGTACGGGCGGAACACGCCCTGGGACGCCTTCTCGATGAGCGCCTCGGCCTTGGCCGCAACGGTGTGCTCGGTCAGGGCCACGCCCTGTTCACGGAGCTTCGCGGCCTGTCGCTCGGTGAGGTAGACCTCGACCTGGGCCTTCCCGCCGCCGGTGACCTGCTCGGCGAGTTCCTCACCGTCCTGGCCGGCCTTGAGAAGCAGGGGTACCTGCTGCTTGGTGACGTCGGCGCGGAAGACCTTGACCGCGTCAGGATCGGACGTCGCCGGACTTCCGCTCCGCGCCTGGGCCACGGGTGCGAGGCTCGCTCCGCCGATCAGGAGCGCGCCGACAGCGAGGATCGATCTCGCTCTGTGTCTCATGAACCCCCCTAGCGGTGGTCCGCCACAGCGGCGAACGGTTGCCAGGTTCATGCCACCCCTTGATCGAGTCAAGAGCGCCTCATAGCCATGCAAATGAGCGGCTGCCAGGAGCGCGAAGGCCGGCGCCCGAGTCCCGACTGGGCCTCGGCACCGGCCTCTTGGCGAGGAGACCGGTCAGCCGGCCAGGTTGTCCGCAAGCTCCTCGGTGAGGTTGGCCTCCGTGCCCGGGATGCCGAGGTCGGCGGCGCGCTTGTCGGCCATGGCCAGCAGGCGGCGGATACGGCCCGCGACCGCGTCCTTCGTCAGCGGCGGGTCGGCGAGCGCGCCCAGCTCCTCCAGCGAGGCCTGCTTGTGCTCCATGCGCAGGCGACCGGCGGCGGCGAGGTGCTCGGGAACCTCGTCGCCCAGGATCTCCAGCGCCCGCTGCACCCGCGCACCGGCGGCCACGGCGGCCCGGGCCGAGCGGCGCAGGTTGGCGTCGTCGAAGTTGGCGAGCCGGTTGGCCGTGGCCCGCACCTCACGGCGCATCCGGCGCTCCTCCCAGGCCAGCACCGACTCGTGCGCGCCGAGCCGGGTCAGCAGCGCGCCGATCGCGTCGCCGTCACGGACGACCACCCGGTCCACGCCGCGCACCTCGCGGGCCTTCGCGGCGATCGACAGCCGGCGGGCGGCGCCGACCAGCGCGAGCGCGGCCTCCGGGCCCGGGCAGGTCACCTCCAGGGAGGAGGAACGGCCGGGCTCGGTCAGCGAGCCGTGTGCCAGGAAGGCCCCGCGCCAGGCCGCCTCCGCGTCGCAGGTGGCCCCGGAGACCACCTGCGGGGGCAGTCCGCGGATCGGGCGGCCCCGGCCGTCCACGAGACCCGTCTGGCGGGCCAGCTGGTCACCGCCCGCGACGACCCGCACGACATACCGCGAGCCCCGGCGCAGCCCGCCGGGCGCCATCACGATCAGCTCGGAACTGTGGCCGAAGATCTCCAGGATGTCCCGCTTGAGACGGCGGGCCGCCATCGCGGTGTCCAGCTCCGCCTCGATCACGATGCGCCCGCTCACCAGGTGAAGGCCGCCGGCGAACCGCAGAATGGCGGAGACCTCCGCCTTCCTGCAGCAGGTCCGGGTGACGGGGAGCCGGGAGATCTCGTCCTTCACCGCTGCCGTCATCGCCATGGGCCGATCCTTCCATGCATCCGAAAAATACGGTCGTACGCGGCGGCCAACAGCTCCGGGTCGTGCCGGGGTGTTCCGTCGGTCCAGGCCACCGGCGCCAGCTCGATCGCGGCTCCCAGCCGTTTGGCGGCCTCGGTGAGCGAGTCGCGGTCGGGCACGGCGGCCTCGTCGGCCAGCACCACGTCCAGGGCGAGTTTAGGGGCGTGTCGGCCCAAAACCTCCAAATGACGCTGCGGGGAGAAGCCCTCGGTTTCTCCGGGCTGCGGCGCGAGGTTCAGGGACAGCACCTTGCGTGCTTTGGTCTCGGTGAGGGCGTCCAGCAGCTCGGGGACGAGCAGGTGCGGGATCACCGAGGAGAACCAGGAGCCGGGACCGAGCACCACCCAGTCCGCGTCCAGCACCGCCGCCACGGCCTCGGGCACGGCCGGCGGGTCGTGCGGCACCAGGTGCACCGACTGGACCTCACCGGGCGTGAGCGCGACGTTCGCCTGCCCGCGCACGGTGTCCACCTCGTCCGGGCGCTCCGGGTCGTGGCCCTTGACCAGAGCCTGCAGCTCCAGCGGCACGGCGGACATCGGCAGCACCCGGCCGTGCGCGCCGAGCAGCTTGCCGACCAGGTCCAGGGCCTGCACGTGGTCGCCGAGCTGCTCCCACAGGGCGACGATCAGCAGATTGCCGACAGCGTGCTCGTGCAGATCGCCCTTGGACTGGAAGCGGTGCTGGATGACCCGGGCCCAGGTCTGGCCCCACTCGTCGTCGCCGCACAGCGCGGCCAGCGCCTTGCGCAGGTCGCCGGGCGGCAGCACACCCAGCTCGTCGCGCAGCCGGCCGCTGGAGCCGCCGTCATCGGCCACGGTGACGACGGCGGTGAGGTCGCCGGTGATCCGGCGCAGCGCGGCGAGCGAGGCGGACAGGCCCATGCCGCCGCCGAGCGCGACCACCTTGGGCTGAGCACCCCGGCGGCGTGGCCGGCCGCCGCGGGCCTCGGCGGGGCGGGCCGTCCCCTCGGCCGTGGCGCGGCTGGAGCGCCCCTCCGGCACCATCCGGCGCAGCCTGCCGAGCCGCCGTGTACGTTCCGTCATTCCCGTCCCATGTCCCGGTGTACGACCACCGTCTCCACACCCTCGGCCGCGAGGCGCGCGGCGAGCTTCTCCGACACCGCGACCGAACGGTGCTTACCACCGGTGCAGCCGATGGCGATGGTCACATACCGCTTGCCCTCACGCCGGTAGCCCGCGGCGATGAGCCGCAGCAGTTCGGCGTAGCGGTCGAGGAACTCCTTCGCGCCGGGCTGGTTGAAGACGTACGCCGACACCTCCTCGTTCAGGCCGGTGAACGGGCGCAGCTCCGGGACCCAGTGCGGGTTCGGCAGGAACCGCATGTCCGCGACCAGGTCGGCGTCGACCGGGAGGCCGTACTTGAAGCCGAACGACATCACGGTGGCCCGCAGCTCGGGCTCCTCCTCGCCGGCGAACTGGGCGTCCATCTTGGCGCGCAGCTCGTGCACGTTCAGGCTGGAGGTGTCGATCACCAGGTCGGCGTCTCCGCGCAGCTCGCGCAGCAGCTCGCGCTCGGCGGCGATGCCGTCCACGATGCGGCCGTCGCCCTGCAGCGGGTGCGGGCGGCGCACCGACTCGAAGCGGCGCACCAGGGCCTCGTCGGAGGACTCGAGGAAGACGATCCGCCTCGTGACGCCCCGGGTGTCGAGGTCGGCGAGGGATTCACGCAGATTGTCGAAGAAGCGCCGGCCGCGGACGTCCACGACGACCGCGATCCGGGCCACGTTGCCCTGCGAGCGGGCGCCCAGCTCCACCATGGTGGGGATGAGGGCGGGCGGGAGGTTGTCCACGACGAACCAGCCGAGGTCCTCCAGACACTTCGCCGCCGTCGACCGTCCCGCTCCGGACATGCCGGAGATGATCACCAGCTCGGGGATGGCCGCTTCCGGGCCCGAGGCCGGCGTACCGTCCGTGCTCACCTGTGCTCCGTTTTCCTGGGCGGCGGGCTGCTCGCCGGCCGCGGGGTGCCGCTGATCCTGCCCCGCTTCCTCGTGGGCCCGATCTCGCGCCGCTGTGGGTTGTGCGTCGTGCTCCGTCATCTCTCCTGCCCCCGTCGTTCGTCCGGGAGGCCCGCGGTCACGGGCTCCCCCGGGGTACCCGCCGTCGTCTCGGGTTCCCCGTCATCAATGATCTCTCCAGTCGCCGTGTTCACGGCGGGGGCGGCCGGAGCCGCCTGGGCGAGGGCCGCAGCGATGGTCTCGGCCGTCTTCCGGCCTATCCCCGGGACCTCCTGGATCTGCTCGATTGTGGCGGACCGCAGCCTTTTCACCGAGCCGAAATGCTTGATGAGCGCCTGTTTGCGGGTCTCGCCGAGGCCGGGGACGTCGTCCAGGGGGCCGGCCCGGAAGCGCTTGGCGCGCTTGGTGCGCTGATAGGTGATCGCGAACCGGTGGGCCTCGTCCCGCACACGCTGGAGCAGATACAGCCCTTCACTGGTGCGGGGCAGTACCACCGGGTCGTCGTCGCCGGGCAGCCAGACCTCCTCCAGGCGCTTGGCGAGGCCGCAGACGGCGATGTCGTCGATGCCCAGCTCGTCCAGGGCGCGCCGGGCGGCGGCGACCTGGGGTTGCCCGCCGTCGACGACGACCAGCTGGGGCGGGTACGCGAACTTCTTGGGGCGGCCGTCGTCGTCCTTGAGGGAGTCGGTGACCCCTTCCGTGCCGGTGAGCGCACCGTCGCCGTCGGAGAGGGAATCATCGGAGCCCTCGGCCCACTCCCCCGTCCTCTCCTTCTCGGCGAGGTACCGCTTGAAGCGGCGGGTGATCACCTCGTGCATGGAGCGGACGTCGTCCTGGCCCGCGAAGCCCTTGATCTGGAAGCGGCGGTACTCGCTCTTGCGCTGCAGGCCGTCCTCGAAGACGACCATGGAGGCGACCACGTCGTCCCCCTGGAGATGCGAGATGTCGTAGCACTCGATGCGCAGCGGGGCGCTGTCCAGGTCGAGGGCCTCGGCGATCTCCTCCAGGGCGCGCGAGCGCGTGGTCAGGTCGGAGGCGCGCTTGGTCTTGTGCAGCGCGAGGGCCTGCTGGGCGTTGCGCTGCACGGTCTCCATGAGCGCCTTCTTGTCGCCCCGCTGCGGGATGCGCAGCGACACGTTCGCCCCGCGGCGGCCGGTCAGCCACTCCTGGACGGGCTCGACGGGCTCGGGCAGCGCCGGGACCAGGACCTCCTTGGGCACGGCGTCCCCGCTCTCCTCGCCGTAGAGCTGCTGCAGGGCGTGCTCGACGAGGGCGCCGGTGGTGATCTCCTCCACCTTGTCGGTCACCCAGCCGCGCTGGCCGCGCACCCGGCCACCGCGCACGTGGAAGATCTGCACGGCCGCCTCCAGCTCGTCCTCGGCGACGGCGATGAGGTCGGCGTCCGTCGCGTCGGCGAGCACGACGGCGTTCTTCTCCATGGCCTTCTTCAGGGCCTCGATGTCGTCGCGCAGCCGCGCCGCCCGCTCGTACTCCATCTCCTCGGCCGCCTCCGTCATCTGCTTCTCCAGACGGCGGAGGTAGGTGCCGGTGCGGCCGGCCATGAAGTCGCAGAACTCCTCGGCCAGCTCCCGGTGGTCCTCGGGGCTGATCCGGCCGACGCAGGGGGCGGAGCACTTGCCGATGTAGCCGAGCAGGCAGGGGCGGCCGGTGCGGGCGGCGTTCTTGAACACGCCGGCCGAGCAGGTGCGCACCGGGAACACGCGCAGCAGCAGGTCGACGGTGTCCCGGATGGCCCACGCGTGCGCGTACGGCCCGAAGTACCGGACGCCCTTCTTCTTGTGACCGCGCATCACCTGCACACGCGGAAACTCCTCGTTCATGGTCACCGCGAGGTACGGGTAGCTCTTGTCGTCTCGGTACTTGACGTTGAACCGGGGGTCGTACTCCTTGATCCAGGAGTACTCCAGCTGGAGGGCCTCGACCTCCGTGGACACCACGGTCCACTCCACGGACGCGGCGGTGGTCACCATCGTCCGGGTGCGCGGGTGCAGGTTCGCCAGGTCCTGGAAGTAGTTCGCCAGGCGCTGGCGCAGGCTTTTCGCCTTTCCGACGTAGATCACCCGGCGGTGCTCGTCACGGAACCTGTACACCCCGGGGGAGTCCGGGATCTCACCCGGCCTGGGGCGGTAGCTGGAGGGGTCGGCCATGTCTCACACCCTACTGGCGAGCACCGACACCGCGTCGGGCCTGTGGACAACGCCCACGCCCGTGCCGCTCACCTGTCCACAGCCCATCCGGTGTCCGTCGGCGGCCGCCCGTGCCGATCAGATGCCGGACGATCCGGAACGCCTCGTCGAGCGGTGCGGCGTCCTGGCCGGGGTACGCGCCGCACCGCCCGTTCGCCGTCCGGAAACCCCCGCTCAGCCCTCCGGATCCCGCGGCAACGGCGTGGGCGCCCGGATCGTCCTCTCCGTCGAGGAACATCACCAGGGCGCGCTCGGCGTTGCTCACCACGGACAGCAGGCGTCCGGCGGAGCTGGTCGGCCACGTTTCGAGACGGCCCTCGGCGATCCGCCGCAGCAGCACGTCGACCGCTTCCTCCGCTGTCACAGCCGTGCGATCAGCGCCGAAGGTCCAGGTCTCCGTCACACGTCGATCTTCGCACCGGCCGGTGGGGGAGGGCGTGGCGCTCATGGCCGGAAGGCCCGGCGCGGAGCCACGACCCGCGCAGGGTGGCCATGGCGGGTTCGAGGTGTTGTCGGGGTCTGGTCAACACGCTTCAATGCGGGGGAACTCGGGGCCGTGCACGCACCCGAACAGGCACCGCGTGCGCAGCCAGGGGCGTCCGCGACGCCCACGGGGGTGGCCCCGCAGACCAGCGCAGACGGCCTGACCAGCCGTAGCGAGACCTCACAGAAAGGCGCCCCGGCATGCGGCATGCCACAGAGCACGCGCATCTCCCCACCGCGGAGCTGGACACGGCCCTGCGGGGCGGCCCCTTCCACGTGGCGCTGCGCGCCGCGATCGCCGCACGCGGGCTGCCGCTCCAGCGCGTCCAGCACCACCTGTCCCGCCACGGGGTCAAGGTGGGCGTCACCAGCCTGAGTTACTGGCAGCAGGGCGCCCGCCGCCCCCAGCGCCCGGAGTCCCTGCGGGCCGTACGGGCCCTGGAGGAGATCCTTCAGCTGCCGGACGAGTCACTGATCCGGCTGCTCGCCGAGGCCGACGGCCGCGCGACGGCCGGCCGCCCGGCGGGGCGCTCCTACCGCTCGCTGATCGAGGCCTCGGACGTCCTGGACCGGCTCCGGGCCGAACTCGGCTGGTCCCTCGACGGCGGGCTGCACACCCTGGGCCACCACGAATGCGTCCGCATCGGCGCCCGGCGCGAGCTGGCCGGCCGCGAGGCCCACCACATCGTGCGCGCCCACCGCGACGGCGTCGACCGCTTCCTCGCCGTGCACCACGGCGACCCCGGCTGCCGCCCGTACGACATCAGGGTGCGGGCACTGGAGAACTGCCGCACCGGCCGCGTCCGCTGGGACCAGGACACCGGTGTGCTGGTCGCGGAACTGCTCTTCGGGACCCGGCTGCGCGCGGGCGACACCTTCCTCTTCCGTTACGGCATCGAGGACGGCACGGCCGGACCCTGCCGCGAGTACCTCCACCGCTTCGGCTCCCCCGGCGGCCAGTACGCCCTCCAGGTGCGGTTCGACGCGGCCGAGCTGCCCGCCCGCTGCCACCGCTTCACCCAGCACTCGACGGCGGCCCCCCGCAGCGGCCGCCACGAACTGCGGCTCACCGGCCCCCACCACTACGTCCACGTGGTCGAACCACGGATCCGCCCGGGCATCGTCGGCATCGCGTGGGAGTGGGAGTGAACTCCGCACGGGATGGCGGACGTTGAGGCGATTCGGGTACGGGGCGGGGGCGACGGAGCCGGGGTGCGGGGCGGAGGTATGGCGTCGGGCGTGCGGGGCGGAGGTATGGCGTCGGGCACGCGGGCGTGCGGGCATGCGGGCATGCGGGCATGCGGGCGCCATGGTGGTGGGTGGGACGCCGGGGTGGTGGCGGGATTGAGGGTGCGTGTGGGGCGCGGGGCGGGCTGGGCGTGGACGGGGCCATGGGGCCCTGGGGCGCTCGCGTTGGAGCGCGAGGCATGCGCCCGGGCGCGGAAGGTGCGGCTGCGGCGTGAAGTGCCGGGAGGGGGCGGTCCGGCGGGGGCTGCGCGGAGGTGAGATCACCCGGTCGTGGGCCACGGGGGTGTTGCGCCGGGCGTGAGGTGCGGTGCGGCGGCTGAGTGGTTGGGCATGGTGGCACTGCCGGCCGGAGGCCGGGCGCTGCGGGCTGGGGCCGTGGGCCGGGCCGGGCCGGGTCGGTCCGGAGGCTCGACCCTGAGGCCGTGAAATGCGCACCAGGGCCGAGGGCCCGCAGGAACGCGGTTGCTCGGTGCATCAGTGCAGTGGCGTGGCAGTACTCCTCCGGCCTCTGGGCCCGACATCGCGCGGGGCTACGCCGACGGTGGGCGGGCGTGCACCCTGCTGACGCGCCCGGGGCGACACCGCGGCTGTTCGTTCAGGCGCCCGGGCCTGCGATGATCCTGCCGTTCGTGGTCTTCACGGGCAGCTCGGCCAGGGGCTCGGTGGCCGGCGACTGGACCACCTTGCCCGTCACGGCGTCGAACTGGCTGCCGTGACAGGGGCAGATCAGAGTCGTCCCCTGGAGCTTGTTGATCGGGCACCCCGCGTGCGTGCAGATCGTGCTGTAGGCCTTCAGAGCGCCGCTCCCGTCCCGGCTGACGACCACGTTGTGGTCCCGGTAGAGCTTGGCGCCGCCCTTCGAGACCTCGCTCTCGGCGCCGAGGTCCACCGACGCGGTAGGCGTGGCCGCGACCGAGTCGCCTCCCCCCGGCGCGGAGCACGCAGTCAGGCCGAGCCCGGCGACCGGGGCCACGGCGGCCCCTCGAAGGACGGTACGACGGCTCGCGGACGGTCGGGAGGGCATCTGGGACTCCACTGCTCAAGGGGTATGCGGGGCGACGATACCCGGGCACAACGGCCGGCCCTGGGGCGGGGGCGGCAGCTGGGAGGAAGCGGTGCCGGCAGTGGCGGTGCGGAGCGCAAGGGCCGCCTGGAGAGGACCACGGCGAGGGAGGGCGCGTAAACGCTTGCGCAAGCGTTTACGCGGGCCTGCTCGATGAGATAGCGTCCCGGCCGGAAGGACTGCGTTCGGCCGGTTCAGGAGGGAGAGGCGATGCCCACGATGGCAGACGTCGCGAGGAGCGCCGGGGTCTCCGTGGCGACCGTCTCCCATGTGCTGAACGGCACGCGCCCGGTGCTGCCCCACACCCGCCAGGCCGTGCTCGACGCCATCGACGCCCTCGGCTACACGCCCAACACCCTGGCGCGGTCCCTGGTGACCTCGCGCACCCGCTCGATCGGGCTGGCGGTGTCGGCGATCAGCAACCCGTACTTCACGGAGATCCTCCAGGGCGTCGAGGCCGCCGCCCTGAAGGCGGGTTACAGCCTGCTCATCGCGGACCCGCACGACGACCCCGGGCATGAACGCAAGGTCGTGCAGCTGCTGCATGAACGCAGGGTGGACGGCCTGATCGTCGCTCCCTCCGCGCGTCCTCACGAACTGGTCCGCTATCTCCGCCGCCATGCCGTGCCGACCGTGTTCCTGGACCGGATGATCGACACGGGCGCGACGGACGGCTCCGCGGTGGACGCCGGAGCAGGAGCGGCCCGCGACGAGGACACGCCCTGGTACGACCAGGTCTGTGCCGACAGCGCCGAGCCGACCGCCCGGCTGGTCACTCATCTCGCCGGTCTGGGCCACTCCAGGATCGCCCTGGTCGCGGGCCTGCCCGGGCTCAGCACCACCAGTGAGCGTGTCTCCGGTTACCGGGACGGCCTGAGCGCCGCCGGCCTGAATGTCGATGAACGGCTCCTCGTGTCCGGCAACTCCGAGTCCTCGGGTGCCGAGCAGGCCACGGCCGCCCTGCTCGCACTCCCCGAACCGCCGACGGCACTCGTCACCGCCAACAACGCCATGACCATCGGCGCCTTGCGCGCTCTGCGCCGACACGGCCTGTCCGTCCCGGACGACATCGCCCTGTGCTGCTTCGACGACTTCGCCTGGGCCGATCTGTTCTCCCCCCGGCTCACCGCCATCGCCCAGCCGAGCAGGGAGTTGGGCGCGCAGGCCGTCGAGGTGCTCCTGGAGCGTCTCGACGTGCCGCGTCGGCCGACCCGGACCGTGCGGCTGCCGTGCGCGTTCGTCCATCGCACGTCCTGCGGGTGCCCGGAGGAGCCGGGAGGGCCCGAGGAGCCCGGGCACACCGAATCGTCCACGCCGTTGGAGAAGGGAACCGCTTCGTGATCGTCGTCGCCGGTGAGGCACTGATCGACCTGGTACCGCAGGGCTCCGGTGCCCTTGCGGCACTGAAGCCGGCGCTCGGCGGCGGCCCGTACAACACCGCCGTGGCCCTTGGCCGGCTCGGTTCCCGCACCGCTTTCTGCTCCCGGACCTCGCACGACGCCTTCGGCGAGGCCCTGCTGGACGGGCTGCGGCGCGCGGGGGTGGACCTGTCGGGCGTGCAGCGCGGGACGGAGCCGACGACGCTGGCGGTGGCCACGATCGACGACAGCGGCTCTGCCGCCTATTCCTTCTATGTCGACGGCACCGCCGACCGTCTGTTCACCGCCCCCGCCACGCTGCCCGCCGCTGCGCGCGCCGTGTCCTTCGGCACCTGCTCGCTCGTCCTGGAACCGGGGGCGAGCGCCTACGAGGAACTGATGCGCACGGCGGCCGGGCAGGGGCTGTTCACCGCCCTCGACCCCAACATCCGGGCGGGGCTGATCCCGGACGCGGACGCCTACCGGGCGCGCTTCAAGAGCTGGCTGCCCTCGGTCACGCTGCTGAAGCTGTCAGCGGAGGACGCCGAGTGGCTGGGCGGCACCCCGCGGGAGTGGCTGGCCGCGGGACCTGCGGCCGTGGTGGTGACCCGGGGCGGGGACGGGCTGACCGCGTTCACCCGGGACGGCGCGGAGCACTTCGTACCCGGTGAGAAGGTCGCCGTGGTGGACACCATCGGCGCCGGTGACACGGTGAACGCCGCCTTGCTGCACGGGCTTTCCGCCCTGGACGCGCTGTCGGAGGAAGCGCTCGCCGCCCTCGGGACGGAGGGCTGGACGCGGCTGCTGCGCTTCGCGGCACGTGCGGCTGCGATCACCTGCTCGCGGGCGGGGGCCGAGCCGCCGTTCGCGGCCGAGCTCGGTGATCTCTGAGCGGCCTTCTTCTCTGCCTGTTCTCTCTGCCTGTTCTGTCTGCTGTGCTCGACTCTGCTGTTGTCAAGGTGCGACCCGACGCGTGGTGCGGGGACCTGGCGGACCTCGCGGCCGGGGTGGCTGATGGTGGAACGAGCGGCGCCCCGCGGGAAGTTCCCGCGGGGCGCCGTTTTTCTGGTGCTGTGTCAGGCCTTGCGTGTCCGCGTCGTCTTCTTCGCGGTCGCCACCCTCTTCGTGGCCGCATCGGCCTTCTTGGTGGCCGTGCTGTTGGCCTTGGCCGTCACCGTCTTCTTCGCCGCCGTCTTCGCCGCGGCCGTTCTCTTGGCCGTACCGTTCCGCGGCGCCTTCACCGGTTCGGCGTCGCTGACGCGGTCGGCGCCGAGGATCTCGCGCAGGAACTTGCCGGTGTGGCTGGCCGGAACCCCGGCGATCTCCTCGGGGGTGCCCTCGGCGACCACGAGGCCACCGCCGGCGCCGCCCTCCGGGCCCATGTCGACGATCCAGTCGGCGGTCTTGATCACGTCGAGGTTGTGCTCGATGACGATGACCGTGTTGCCCTTGTCGACCAGGCCGCCGAGGACCGTCAGCAACTTGCTGATGTCCTCGAAGTGCAGGCCGGTGGTCGGCTCGTCCAGCACGTAGACCGTGCGTCCGGTGGAGCGCTTCTGCAGCTCGCTGGCGAGCTTCACGCGCTGAGCCTCACCGCCGGAGAGCGTGGTGGCGGACTGGCCCAGGCGGACATAGCCGAGGCCGACGTCCTTCAGCGTCCTCAGGTGCCGCGAGATGGCCGGGACGGCCTCGAAGAAGTCGGTGGCCTCCTCGATCGGCATGTTCAGCACGTCGGCGATGGACTTGCCCTTGTAGTGGACCTCCAGGGTCTCCCGGTTGTACCGGGCGCCGTGGCAGACCTCGCACGGGACGTAGACGTCCGGGAGGAAGTTCATCTCGATCTTGATCGTGCCGTCGCCCGCGCAGTTCTCGCAGCGGCCGCCCTTGACGTTGAAGGAGAAGCGGCCGGGCTGGTAGCCGCGGACCTTCGCCTCGGTGGTCTCGGCGAACAGCTTGCGGATGTGGTCGAAGACACCGGTGTACGTCGCCGGGTTGGACCGCGGGGTGCGGCCGATCGGCGACTGGTCGACGTGCACGACCTTGTCGACCAGGTCGTCGCCGTCCACGCGCGTGTGCCGTCCGGGGACGTTCCTCGCGCCGTTCAGCTCGCGGGCCAGGTGGGTGTAGAGGATGTCGTTGACCAGTGTGGACTTGCCGGATCCGGAGACGCCCGTGACGGCCGTGAACACGCCCAGCGGGAAGGACACGTCGATGTCCTGCAGGTTGTTCTCACGGGCGCCGTGCACGGTCAGCTGACGGGACGGGTCACGAGGCCGCCGGATGTCCGGCAGCGGGATCGCCTTGCGGCCCGAGAGGTACGCGCCGGTCTGCGACTCGGTGTTGGCGAGCAGGTCCTGCAGGGAGCCGCTGTGCACGACCTTGCCGCCGTGCTCGCCGGCACCGGGGCCGATGTCCACGACCCAGTCGGCGACCTTGATGGTGTCCTCGTCGTGCTCCACGACGATGAGCGTGTTGCCCATGTCGCGCAGCCGGACCAGGGTCTCGATCAGCCGGTGGTTGTCCCGCTGGTGCAGACCGATGGACGGCTCGTCCAGGACGTACAGGACGCCGACGAGGCCGGAGCCGATCTGGGTGGCCAGGCGGATGCGCTGGGCCTCGCCGCCGGAGAGCGTGCCGGCCGCGCGGTTCAGCGAGAGGTAGTCCAGGCCGACGTCGACCAGGAAGCGCAGTCGCTCGTTGACCTCCTTCAGTACCCGCTCGGCGATCTTCTTGTCACGGGCGCTCAGCTTGAGCTGGCCCAGGAATTCCGCGCAGTCGCTGATCGACATCGCGGAGACCTCGGCGATCGACTTCTCCATGATCGTGACCGCGAGGACGATCGGCTTCAGGCGCGTGCCCTCGCAGGAGGGGCAGGGCACCTCGCGCATGTAGCCCTCGAAGCGCTCACGGCTGGCGTCGCTCTCGGCCTCGCTGTGACGGCGCTTCACGAACGGCACCGCGCCCTCGAACGGCGTGGTGTACACGCGCTCGCGGCCGTACCGGTTGCGGTACCGGACCTCGATCTGGGTCTTGTGGCCGTAGAGCAGGGCCTTCCTGGCGCGCTGCGGCAGGCCCGCGAACGGGATGTCCGTGCGGAAGCCGAGCGCGTCGGCGAGGGCACCGATCAGGCGGCCGAAGTAGTCCTTGGTGTGCCCGTGCGACCAGGGGTGGATGGCGCCCTCGTCCAGGGACTTCTCCTCGTCCGGGACGATCAGCTCGGGGTCGACCTCCATGCGCGTGCCGATGCCGGTGCAGTCGGGGCAGGCACCGAAGGGCGAGTTGAAGGAGAAGGAGCGGGGCTCCAGCTCCTCGAAGGACAGGTCGTCGTACGGGCAGTACAGGTGCTCGGAGTACATGCGCTCGCGCTCCGGGTCGTCCTCGGGGAGGTCGACGAAGTCGAGCACGACCATACCGCCGGACAGGCCGAGGGCGGTCTCCACGGAGTCGGTCAGGCGGCGCTTGGCGGACTCCTTCACCGTGAGGCGGTCCACGACCACCTCGATGGTGTGCTTCTCCTGCTTCTTCAGCACCGGCGGGTCGGACAGCTGGATGGTCTGCCCGTCCACGCGCGCGCGGGAGTAGCCCTTGGTCTGCAGGTCGGCGAAGAGATCGACGAACTCGCCCTTGCGCTCGCGCACCAGCGGCGACAGCACCTGGAAGCGGCTGCCCTCCGGAAGCTCCAGGACCTTGTCGACGATGGCCTGCGGCGACTGGCGGGAGATCGGGCGGCCGCACTCGGGGCAGTGCGGCTTGCCGATACGCGCGAAGAGCAGACGCAGGTAGTCGTAGACCTCGGTGATGGTGCCGACCGTCGAGCGCGGGTTGCGCGACGTCGACTTCTGGTCGATGGAGACCGCCGGGGACAGGCCCTCGATGAAGTCGACGTCCGGCTTGTCCATCTGGCCGAGGAACTGCCGGGCGTACGAGGAGAGCGACTCCACGTAGCGCCGCTGGCCCTCTGCGAAGATCGTGTCGAAGGCCAGGGAGGACTTGCCCGACCCGGACAGGCCCGTGAAGACGATGAGCGAGTCACGAGGCAGGTCGAGCGAGACATTCTTCAGGTTGTGCTCGCGCGCGCCACGGACGATGAGACGGTCGGCCACGCCGGTCCGCACCTTTCTTGAGAGAAGTGACAGGGGCGGGGCCCCCGTGCTTCTTCAGACTAGGGGGAGCCACTGACAACGCCGGTCGGATTGCCCGGTTGCATAACAACCTCCGGCCATCCAGCATGCCCGACGCCGCCTTCGACGATATAGCACGTGCTTTCGATTTGCGGTCGGGGTTCACCACCTTCACCCAAAGGTGTGGCGGGGCTAATGTCAGGCCCATGATTGATCACGCTCATGACCTGGCCTGTGTACGCGACGCGACCGAACGGCTCCTCAGCGCCGTCGCCGAACTGGACAACGCATCGCTCGCCGAGCCGTCACGGCTTCCGGGATGGACCCGCGGGCACGTCCTCGCCCACCTCGCCCGCAACGCGGACGCCCTCGTGAACGTTCTCGAAGGCCGCCCCATGTACGCCAGCGCCGAAGCGCGGGACGCCGACATCGAGCGTGACGCGCCGCGCCCCCTCGGCGAACAGCTCACCGACCTGCGTGAGAGCGCGGCCCGTTTCCAGGCGGCGGGGGACGCGCAGGCGGACTGGTCACGCACGGTGGAGCTGCGCAACGGAGTGACCGACTCGGCAGCCCGGGTGCCGTTCCGGCGCTGGACCGAGGTGGAGCTGCACCATGTCGACCTCGGCATCGGATACGAGCTGGAGGACCTTCCGGCCGAGTTCACGGACCGGGAGATCGACTTCCTGGCGCAGCGCTTCGCCGGCCACAAGGAGGTGCCGTCGACCAGTCTGACCAGCGGCAACGGCCGGACCTGGACGACCGGCGGCGGCGCGGAGGGCGGACCCGTCGAGGTCGAGGGCGCGGCCGCCGACCTGCTGGGCTGGCTCGCCGGGCGGCGCGACGGCTCCGGCCTGTCCACGAAGGGCACGCTGCCCGAGCTGCCTCCGCTGTAGTCCGCTACGGTCCGCGGGCCCTCCCCCGCTATAGGCTGATCAGCATGACGTACACCGGAGAGGTCAGGGTCGGCGGACCTGCGGATGTGCACGAGCTGAAAGACCTGATGATCACGAAGATCGCGGTCGGCCCGATGGACAACAACGCCTATCTGCTGCGCTGCCGGGCCACCGACGAGCAGCTTCTGATCGACGCCGCCAACGAGGCGCAGACGCTTCTCGGCATGATCGGTGACGACGGCATCGCGTCCGTCGTCACCACGCATCAGCACGGCGACCACTGGCAGGCGCTCGCCGAGGTCGTCGCGGCCACGCGCGCGCGTACGTACGCCGGCCGCGAGGACGCCCCCGGCATCCCCGTGCACACCGACGTCCTGGTGGATGACGGCGACGTGATCAGGGTGGGCCAGGTGGAGCTCACCGCACGGCACCTCGTCGGGCACACTCCGGGTTCGATCGCGCTGGTCTACGACGACCCGCACGGCCACCCGCACGTCTTCACCGGTGACTGCCTCTTCCCGGGCGGCGTCGGCAACACGCACAAGAACGCGAAGGCCTTCGCCAGCCTGATCCACGACGTGGAGACGAAGATCTTCGACGTGCTGCCCGATGAGACCTGGGTCTACCCCGGGCACGGCAACGACACGACCCTGGGTGCGGAGCGGCCGCATCTTCCGGAGTGGCACGCGCGCGGGTGGTGAGCGCCGGGCGCTGTCCACTCCTGAGCGCGGGACGCTTTTCTCGCCGCGCGCCCCGTGTGAACGATTCACACACGACGGGGGCGCGTGCGCACTCCCCGCACGCCCTGTCGCGCGGTCAACTGATGGCAACCCCGCAGAGGATGACGGCTCCTCTGCGGCAGGGCCGCCGGTCTCCCACCCCGCCCTCGACCGGCGGCCCAGGCCGGCGACTCGCAACCCTGAGAGATGTTCACATTCCCGCAACACCCGCTCCCACTATGCGGACAGTTGTGGTCGTGACCTGGACAGACGCGGAGTTCGCTGCCAATCTCCCGCCATGTACCCAGCCCCTCGCCTCCTGCGCCGTGCGGCAGCCGCCGCCGCCACCGTAGCCCTGCTCACCACCGCCGTCGGCTGTGCTCCGCAGCCCGAGAAGAAGGCGTCGGCCGCCTCCTCCGGCTCGGCGGCGCAGACCTGCGCCAAGGGAAAGTTGGCCACCAGGACGTCCGGAAAGCTGACGATCGCGACGGACGAACCGGCGTACGAGCCCTGGTTCAAGGACGACACGCCCGCCAACGGCAAGGGTTTCGAGTCGGCCGTCGCGTACGCCGTGGCCGATCGGCTCGGCTACGGCAAGAGCGCCGTGGTCTGGCAGAGCGTGCCGTTCAACAAGGCGTTCGCGCCCGGCGAGAAGACCTTCGACTTCGACATCAACCAGGTGTCGATCAGCGCCGAGCGCAAGAAGGCCGTCGATTTCTCCTCCGGCTACTACGACGTGCGCCAGGCCGTCATCGCGCTGAAGGGCAGCAAGGCCGCCAAGGCGACGAGCGTCGCGGACCTGAAGGGACTCAAGTTGGGCGCCCAGGTGGGCACCACGAGCCTCGACTACATCAGCGACGTGGTGAAGCCGTCGCAGGAGGCGGCCGCGTACTCCAAGAACGACCAGGCCATCTCCGCGCTCAGGAACGGCCAGGTGGACGCGATCGTGACCGATCTGCCGACCGCCTTCTACGTCACCTCGGCCCAGGTGACCAACGCCAGGATCGTCGGCCAGTTCGAGAACCAGGGCGGCACGCCCGAGCAGTTCGGGCTCGTCCTCGACAAGGGCAGCGGCCTCACGTCCTGCGTGACGTCGGCCGTGGACGCCCTGCGCAAGGACGGCACGCTGGCGAAGCTGGAGAAGCAGTGGCTCTCCTACGCCGTCGACGCTCCGGTGCTCAAGTGACGGTCACGAAGGAGGAGTCCGGGGAGTCCTCCGGCGAGGACGTGCCGCACGACGGGTACGTCCCGTCCGAGCGGCGGCTGGAGCGCGAGCGCCACAAGCGCGCGCGTGCCCGCCGCGCGACCGCGATCGCCGCACTCTCGACCCTGGTCACCGGCGTCGTTCTCTACCTGGTCGTCGTCAACGCGCCCGGCTGGCCCCGCACCGAGGAGACGTTCTTCGACGGGCAGTACGCGCGCGAGGCCTTCCCCAAGGTGCTCCAAGGGCTGTGGCTCAATGTCCGGCTGCTGCTGATCTGCGGCGTGCTGGTGCTCGTCCTGGGCATGCTCATCGCCATCGCGCGCACCCTTCCCGGCCCAGTGTTCTTCCCCCTGCGGGTACTTGCGGCCGCGTACACGGACTTCTTCCGCGGACTGCCACTGATCATCAACCTGATGATCGTGGTCTTCGGGGTGCCCGCGCTGCGCCTCCAGGGCGTGACCGTCGATCCCGTGCTGCTCGGCGGTACGGCACTGACGCTGACGTACTCCGCCTACGTCGCCGAGGTGTTCCGCGCCGGCATCGAGTCCGTGCACCCCTCGCAGCGCGCCGCGGCCCGCTCGCTGGGCCTGACCAACCGCCAGGCGCTGCGGTACGTGGTGCTTCCCCAGGCCGTACGCCGGCAGGTGCCGCCCCTGCTGAACGACCTGGTGTCCCTGCAGAAGGACACCGGGCTCGTGTCGATCGGCGGCGCGGTCGACGCCGTACGGGCGGCCGACATCATCGCCCAGCGCAGCCTCAACTACACGCCGTACATCGTCGCGGGCCTGGTCTTCGTCGCACTGACCATTCCGATGACCCGCTTCACGGACTGGGTGACGGCCCGCATGGACCGGCAGCGGGCCCAGGGAGGATCGCTATGAGCGACGCAGTCGCGCCCGTGCTGCGCATGGAGTCCGTCCGCAAGACCTTCGGCGGCTCCGTCGTGCTGCGGGACGTCGGTCTGGAGGTCGCCCCGCACACGGTGACCGCGCTGATCGGCGCCTCGGGTTCGGGCAAGTCCACGCTGCTGCGCTGCGCCAACCTGCTGGAGGAGATCGACGACGGCGCGATCTGGCTGGACGGCGAGGAGATCACCGGTCCGCGCGTCGACCAGGACGCGGTGCGGCGCCGGATCGGCGTGGTCTTCCAGGCGTACAACCTCTTCCCGCACATGACGGTGGTGGACAACATCACGCTGGCGCCCCGCAGGGTGCACGGCGTCCCCCGCGCGGAGGCCGAGGCACAGGCCAGGGAGCTGCTGGAGCGCCTCGGACTGGCCGCCAAGGCGGATGCCTACCCCGACCGGCTCAGCGGCGGCCAGCAGCAGCGTGTGGCCATCGCACGGGCGCTCGCCGTGCGGCCCCGGCTGTTGCTGCTGGACGAGATCACGGCGGCGCTCGATCCCGAACTCGTGGGCGAGGTGCTGGAGGTGGTCCGGGACCTGAAGGACGACGGCATGACCATGGTGCTGGCGACACACGAGATGGGCTTCGCCCGGGACGTCGCCGACCAGGTTTGTTTTCTGGACGGTGGCGTCGTGCTGGAGCGCGGTACCGCCGAGCAGGTTTTCGGCGACCCGCAGCAGGAGCGCACGCGGCGCTTCCTGCGGCGGCTCGTGGAGGCGGGCCGGCTGTGAAGCCCCCCGGCCTAGGCCTCGGCCTGGGCCGCGCCCACCAGGGCGGCGACCCGCTCCACTCCGAACACGTAGCCCTGCACGCCGCACCCGGCGATCACACCGTCGGCGCGCAGCGAGACATAGGAGTGGTGCCGGAACGACTCGCGCTGGTGGATGTTGGAGATGTGGACCTCCAGCACGGGCATGCCGTCACAGGTGTTGAGTGCGTCCAGAATCGCAACCGACGTGTGGGAGTAGGCGCCGGGGTTGATGACGATCCCGCAGTGGTTCAGGCGCGCCTCGTGGATCCAGTCGACCAACTGACCCTCGTGGTTGGACTGCCGCAGGTCCACCGTGCCGCCGTGCGCGGCCGCGGCCTTGGCGCACAGCGCCTCGATGTCGGCCAGGGTGTCCCTGCCGTAGATCTCGGGCTGGCGCTGGCCGAGCAGGTTCAGGTTGGGCCCGTTGAGGATCATGATCGGGGCGTTGGCCAGGGTGCGGGGCACGTTTCCTCCGGTCCGTTCGGGGCGGTACGTCGGCGACCGCCGCTCGCACCCGGTCTATCACGGCGGCCGGAGTGCACGACGGGCCATCTGCGCCGGGGGTCTCGGCGCACACCACGGTCGCTTCGGTCACCTCCGCGCGCCCCGTAACTCTTGATCACGGCAGGTGGTTGACGCGGCATGCAGCCTGTACGTGCCGTGAGCGCCCCTTCGATGCCGAGACTCGCCGCCGCGTCCCTGGCGGGTACCGCGATCGAGTTCTACGACTTCTTCGTCTACGGGACCGCGGCGGCCCTGGTCCTGGGACCGCTGTTCTTCCCGACGTTCTCGCCGGTCGCGGGGACGCTGGCGGCGTTCGTGACGTTCGGGGTGGGATTCGTGGCCCGGCCGCTGGGCTCGGTGGTGTTCGGGCATCTCGGTGACCGTCGTGGACGGCGGCCCGTGCTCGTCGCCTCCCTGCTGCTCACGGGCGCCTCGACCGTCGCGGTGGGCTGTGTGCCGTCGTACGGAACGATCGGCATGGCCGCGCCCCTGTTGCTGCTCCTGCTGCGCTTCCTGCAGGGTCTCGGGCTCGGTGGGGAGTGGGGCGGGGCGGTGCTGCTGACCGCCGAGCATGCCCCGGCCGCGCGACGTGCCCTGTGGTCGAGCTTCCCTCAAGTGGGGCCCGCCGTGGGCTTCGTGCTCGCCAACGGGGTGATGCTCGCACTGTCGGCGGCACTCTCCGACACGGAGTTCGCGCGGTGGGGCTGGCGCGTGCCGTTCTGGGTCGCGGGTGTGCCGGCGCTCGCCGGGCTGTGGCTGCGCTCGTCGCTCGCCGAGAGCCCCCGGTTCCTGGAAATCGACGACCACGCGCGCGTGCCGCTCGTCGAGGTCGTACGGCATCACGGGCGGCTGGTGCTGCTGACGGCCGGTGCGCTGGCCATCGGGTACGCGGTGTTCTACGCGGTGACGACCTGGTCGCTGGCGTACGCGACGGAACGGCTCGGGGTGAGCCGGACGGTGATGCTGAGCTGCGTCATGGCCGCGGTGGCGGTGAAGGGGGCCCTCACGCCCTTGGTGGCGCTGCTCGGCGACCGCTACGGTCGGCGGCCGATGTGTCTGACCGGGTGTGCGGCCTGCGTTCTGTGGATGCTCCCCATGGTTGCGCTGTTGGCCACCGGCCGACCTCTGCTGATGTTCCTCGGGATCCTTGGCGCGCTGATCGCCTTCGTCACCATGTTCGCGGTCATCGCCGCCTACCTGCCGGAACTGTACGAGGCGCGGGTGCGCTGCACGGGGGCCGCGGTGGGCTACAACCTCGGCGGGGTCCTCGGCGGCGCGCTCACCCCGATCGTGGCCACGGCGCTCGCGGAGCAGAGCGGGCGTGTGCCCTGGGCCGTGGGTGTGTATCTGACGGGCATCGGACTGGTCAGCCTGGTGTGCTTCGCACTGCTTCCGGAGACACGGCCGGTGCCCGTGCCGGCCGTGGAGCCGGCGACGGGCTGACCGGCCGGGAACCTGACGACAGCGAGGGCGCCGCCAGCCTCCCTCGGAAGGAGAGGGGACGGGCGTGTGGGCTACGGGTTGATGGCCAACTCCAGGTAGGCCGCGAAGAGCACCAGGTGGACACCGCCCTGCAGGGGTGTGGCCCGTCCCGGCACCACTGTCAGGGAGCTGACCACGATGGTCAGCGCGAGCAGCAGCATGTGCGTGGAGCCGAGGCCGAGGACGAGCGGTCCGGACAGCCAGATGGAGGCGAGGGCGACGGCCGGGATGGTCAGGCCGATGCTGGCCATGGCCGAGCCGAGTGCGAGGTTGAGGCTGGTCTGCACCCGGTCACGGCGTGCGGCGCGCAGCGCGGAGATCGTCTCCGGCAGCAGGACCAGCAGGGCGATGATCACACCGACGACGGCTTGGTGCAGCCCGGCCGCCTTCACACCCGACTCGATGGTGGGCGACACCCCCTTGGCCAGGCCGACCACACCGATCAGGGCCAGGCCGAGCAGACCGAGGCTGATCCAGGCGGTGCGCGCGGACGGGGGCGGGGCGTGATGGTCGGCGGCGATGACCTCGCCCTGCCGGGTGATCGGCAGGAAGTAGTCGCGGTGGCGCACGGTCTGGGTGGCCACGAACAGCCCGTACAGGATCAGTGAGGACAGCGCGGCGAAGGTCAGCTGCACCGAGGAGAACTCGGGTCCGGGCTTGCTGGTCGTGAAGGTCGGCAGCACCAGGCTGAGGGTGGCGAGCGTCGCGACGGTCGCCAGCGCCGCGCCGCTGCCCTCCGGGTTGAAGACCGCGGTGCCGTGCCGCAGGGAGGCGACGAGCAGACAGAGCCCGACGATGCCGTTGCAGGTGATCATCACGGCGGCGAAGACGGTGTCCCTCGCCAGGGTGGAACTCTTGGCGCCGCCGTCGGCCATGAGGGTGACGATCAGGGCCACCTCGATGATCGTGACGGCGATGGCGAGCACCAGGGAGCCGAAGGGCTCGCCGACGCGGTGGGCCACGACCTCGGCGTGGTGGACTGCTGCCAGGACGGAGGCCGCAAGCACCAGGGTGATCAGGGCGACCACCGCGCCCGGCAGGTGACGGCCCCAGGTGAAGACCAGGAGGACGACAGCGAGGACGGGCACGAAAATCGTCCATTGCCAGGTGAGCGCCCCGAGCCGAGTGATCATGCCGCGATGGTCGCAGAGACGTACAGGATCCGCATTTCGTTCATTTCCGGAATTCCTCGTCCCCTTTCTGATGCTTCTTTCCGTTTCCGTCGCGAGGCCGACCGCGGCGGGAGCGCCCACCCGCTTAGCACAATCCGCTCCCGCACCGGGCGTGGCTGCCGCAGGTCCGGTCAGGCGTCGACGCTGTCCTTCGCAGCGGCTTCGCCGCCGGCCTGCGCCGCCTCGACGGCGGCCTGCTTCCTGGTGGCCATCAGACTGGTGACGGTCGTGACGACCAGGACCGCGCAGATCACGCCGAGCGAGACAGGGATGCCGATCTCGGGGACATGGACGCCGGACTCGTGCAGGGCGTGCAGCACCAGCTTGACGCCGATGAAGCCGAGAATGATCGACAGGCCGTACGAGAGGTGGACCAGCTTCTTCAGCAGGCCGCCGATGAGGAAGTACAGCTGCCGCAGCCCCATGAGGGCGAAGGCGTTGGCGGTGAAGACGATGTACGGGTCCTGGGTCAGACCGAAGATCGCGGGAATGGAGTCCAGGGCGAACAGGACGTCCGTGGTGCCGATGGCGAGCATCACGACCAGCATCGGCGTCATGACCCGCTTGCCGTTCTGCCGTATCCACAGTTTGGTGCCGTGGTACCGGTCCGCGACACCGAACTTGCGCTCCGCGGCCTTCAGCAGCTTGTTCTCTTCGTACTCCTCGTCCTCCTCGTCCGCGCGGGCTTCCTGGATGAGCTTCCAGGCGGTCCAGATCAGGAAGGCACCGAAGAGATAGAAGACCCAGGAGAAGCTGGCGATGATCGCGGCTCCCGCGGCGATGAAGACGGCCCGCAGGACCAGCGCTATGAGCACGCCGACGAGCAGGACGCGCTGCTGGTACCGCGTGGGCACCGCGAACTTCGCCATGATCAGGACGAAGACGAAGAGGTTGTCGACGCTCAGCGACTTCTCGGTGATGAACCCGGCGAAGAACTCGCCGGCCGGCTCTCCACCGCCGAGGAGGAGAAGACCGA
The DNA here is from genome assembly GCF_006715785.1 of Streptomyces puniciscabiei. Taxonomy (NCBI): domain Bacteria; kingdom Bacillati; phylum Actinomycetota; class Actinomycetes; order Kitasatosporales; family Streptomycetaceae; genus Streptomyces; species Streptomyces puniciscabiei. The sequence continues at coordinate 5,384,952 of NZ_VFNX01000001.1, read as the reverse complement.
GGCCGAACAGCCCAGCCAGGGCGATCCAGACGACGGTCCAGATACCGGCTTCCTTGATCGACACTTCATGGGGCTTGCGCCCGATGAAGAAATCGACCGCGATCAGGCCGGCGAGACCCACGATGGTGAGGACCCACAGGGTCATGGAGACTTCCACTGCACCTCCGGCATCAGGTAACGGCAAACACGTCAGCATCGTCGCTGCCGGAGGTCTCTTCCACCCGCGCCGGGCCGGCGCCCCGGGACCGGAACCGGTCCGTACTGACGGGTGCGCCGCAGTCAGGGAGTACTCCCCTCCGTACGGAAGACAGTACCCCAATCACCAAGGAAAGGTAAAGAGAAAAGTAAAATAAGGACCAAGATGCCTGTTCAGCGCACTTTAACTGCGCTTGGTCAGAGCTCGCGCCACCTCGGTGAGTACCTGGTGCACGATCCGGCTCCCGGTCGGCACCAGCGACGGTTCGTAGGTCCAGGCATGACCCACCCAGGGATCGGCGAAGTGATCGTCGGGTACAGGGGTGAGTCGCATCAGCGAACGCCACAGCGGATCGAGCAGGGGGCCGTAGGCGGCGGCGTCCTCGCGGTCGGCCACCAGCAGGAGGTGGACACCGACGCCGGGCCCCTCGTCGGCGAGATAGCGCAGCCGGGTCACCGCCCGGTCGTCGAAGCCGTGCGGGAAGTCGTTGACGATCAGCAGCTGACGTGCGGGGTCGACATCGGCCGGCAGCGCTTCGGGCGCGCCGCCGCGCAGCGCCATCTGCACCAGGTCGACCCGCCGGGTGAGCCGCTCCAGCAGCTCCGTCACACCGGCCGCACCGGTCGCGGGAGGCGCGGCGAGCACGCCGGTCCGCGTGAGCGGGGCGAACACCGCCGCCCCGGTGGCGGCCGGGTCGATGACCTGCACGGTGAAGTCCCCCGCCGGATGCACGGCGAGCAGCCGCGCAGCGAGCGCCACCGCCGCCTCCATGGCCAGGCGCCGCAGCTCGGCGGAGTCCGGGAAGCCGCCGGACGCCGCCGGGCCGCTGTCGAGCCACAGGCCGCGTTCCAGCGGCATTCTGACCAGCAGAGGGATGCGCAGCGACAGGCTCTCGGGCAGATGGAGGTCACCGAGCCGCAGGGCCATCGGCGGCTCGGTCGGCACGCGATAGCCGTGCCAGACGGGGTTGTCCCAGCGGGCACAGGCCGGCGGAAGCGCGGGCTCGACCACCTCGCACTCGGCGGTGAGCTGGGCGATGTCACGGTCGAGGACCGCACGCGCCTGGTCCACCAGCTGTGTCCGGCGGGCATGGGCCGCCTCACGCGCCGCGTCGCCCGCGGTGCCGAGTCTGCCGCGGGGGTCGGTGAGTACCTGGTCGAGCTCTTTCTCCAGGCGGGAGTCGGCGAAGTCGACGGCGCTGCGGTACGCGGCGGTCGTGCGGGCCAGGTCCTCGAACATGCCCCAGACCTGGTTGTACAGCCGCTCCTCCATCGACCAGCCCACGGCGTCGCCCGCGACGGGCTGCGCGGGCCGGTCGTCGCCGGCAGCGGGGGCCGCCGGGGGAGGTGTCCCGTGCGGGCGACGGCCGGGGTGCGTGTAGTCGACCCGGGTGCCGCGGTCTCGCGAGGCTGCGCCGGACGTCTGGGTGTCGTGCGGGTTCTCCGCTTCGTACGGCGGCGTCGGCTCCGGCTGCCGCGGGGCGCGGGAGGGCGTCGGCCCGGGCGTCCCGCTCGCAGGGGTGTCCTGGGGCTCGGGTGCGTCGGTGTCGTACGGCCCTGCCGTCGGAGTGACGCGGGCGGCGGAGGCAGACGGCTCGGGTTGCGGGGCCGTGAAGGTGTCCTGCGGCGCGCGGGCCGGAGTCTCGTGCGCCGGCGGAGCGGAGGACGGCGTCGGCAGCGGGCGGGACGGACCGTGGGCGACCGCCTCACTGTGCGCCACCGCCTCGCCGGCGGCCACCACGTCGTCATGCGCCGCCGCCTCACCAGCGGCCACCGCGTCGCCATCCGCCACCGCCCCGCCAGCGGTCGCCGCCTCGCCGTGCGCCGCCGCGTGGGCGGCGGTCGCGACATCGGCGGCCTCGCGCAGGCCCTGGTCGGCGAGGAGCGCGGTCAGCCCGGCCGCGTAGCCCTGGCCCACGGCACGCACTTTCCAGACGCCCTGTCTGCGGTACAGCTCCAGTGCGAGCACGGCCGTCTCACGGTCCAGGCCGGTGAGGGTGTAGCAGGCGAGTTCGGTGCCGTCGAGGCCTTCGACCGTCGCCTGCGGGGCGGCGACGGCACCGAACCGGAGCGGTGTGCCGGGCCCGGTGGGCAGGGCGAGGAAGACGTCGACGCGGTGGACGGCCTCGGGCAGGGCATCCAGATCGACGGCGACCCGGTGTCCGGTGGCGGCCTTCCGGGGCACCTGAACACCGGGCAGGGCGGGCGCGCCGGGGTGGGCCACCCACTGCGGGCCGTGCACGGTGCCGTTCTCGTCGCCGAGCGTGGCTCCGGCCAGGACCGGCACCCCGGCCGAGATCCGGATCGTCAGCCGGACCTGGGACAGCGGGTGGTTCTGCCCCCGCACCAGCTCGGCCGTCATCGCCGTCGCCCCCCTGTGTCGTTGTCGTTCTCTCGTACGCCCCGCCGGTCGAGCAGGCGGTCCTACAGGTGCTGCTGGATCGCCGGCATCAGGTCCTGGAACGTACGGCCGCGGGCAGGGGCGCCCAGCGCGGTCAGCGTCCAGCCGGAGCCCGCGCGGTGCACCTTCGCCATGATCTGGGCGGTGTAGTCGCCGCCGCCGTCCAGCGTGTAGCGAGCCAGTTCCTGGCCGTTGGTCTCGTCCACCAGACGGCAGAACGCGTTCTGCACCTCCTGGAAGGTCTGGCCCGTGAAGGAGTTCACGGTGAAGACGATCTGGTCGACGTGGACCGGAACGCGCTGCAGGTCCACGAGGATCGCCTCGTCGTCACCGCCCTGTCCGGCGCCGCCGACGAGGTTGTCACCGGTGTGGCGGACGGAACCGTCGTCGCTCACCAGGTGGCGGAAGAAGACGACATCGACCGGCTGGTTCTCGGCGAAGAGAACGGCCGACGCGTCCAGGTCGATCTCGCGCGTGCGGGAGCCGAACAGACCGCGCCGCTTCGCCGCCTGCCATCCGAGCCCCATACGGACCGCGGTCAGGGTGCCCCCGTCCTTCTTCTCCAGGCTGATGGCCTGACCCTTGCTCAAGTTGACGGACACCGCTGAATCCCCTCTCGAAGGTCCCCTGTTGCCGCGCAGCGCGCGGTTGTCCAGAACCCTACGCAGGGGCACCGACAGTGCCGAACCCCGGCCCGCGCTTTGTGTCGGTGTTGCAACACTTGGCGCATATTCCGAGGTCCGGCACGGTGGCGGGGGGCTCAGGCGAGGCCGGCTTCCCGCATCTGGCGCAGCTCCTTCTTCATCTCCGAGACCTCGTCACGCAGCCGGGCCGCGATCTCGAACTGCAGCTCCGCTGCGGCGGCGCGCATGCGCTCGGTCATCTCCTCGATCTGCTCGGCCAGTTCGGCCGCCGGGCGGTCCGTGGGCACGGTGGCCGCCGCCTTGCCCTTGGCGGCCTTCCCGGCCTTGGCCGCCTTGTCGCCCAGCGTCGGGACGGGTGCCTTGGCGCCCTTGCCGTCCTTGGACTTGCGGTAGCCGGTCCCGAGCAGCTGCTCGGTGTCGACCTCCTCGCGGGCGATCTGCGCGACGATGTCGTTGATCTTCTTGCGCAGCGGCTGCGGGTCGATGCCGTGGGCCTTGTTGTAGGCGATCTGCTTCTCCCGGCGGCGGTTGGTCTCCTCGATGGCCTTCTCCATCGCCGGGGTGATCTTGTCGGCGTACATGTGGACCTGACCGGAGACATTGCGCGCAGCGCGGCCGATGGTCTGGATCAGCGAGGTGCCAGAGCGCAGGAAGCCCTCCTTGTCGGCGTCGAGGATCGCCACCAGGGACACCTCGGGCAGGTCGAGGCCCTCACGGAGGAGGTTGATGCCGACCAGGACGTCGTACTCACCGGAGCGCAGCTCGCGCAGCAGCTCGACGCGGCGCAGGGTGTCGACGTCGCTGTGCAGATAGCGCACCTGGATGCCGAGTTCCAGGAAGTAGTCGGTGAGGTCCTCGGCCATCTTCTTGGTGAGCGTGGTGACAAGGACGCGCTCGTCCTTCTCGGTGCGCTTGCGGATCTCGTGCACCAGGTCGTCGATCTGGCCCTCGGTGGGCTTGACCACCACCTCCGGGTCGACCAGGCCGGTGGGGCGGATGATCTGCTCGACGACGCCGTCGGAGCGCGACAGCTCGTAGGTGCCCGGGGTCGCCGACAGATACACGGTCTGGCCGATGCGCTCCTGGAACTCCTCCCACTTCAGGGGACGGTTGTCCAGCGCGGAGGGCAGGCGGAAGCCGTGCTCCACGAGGGTGCGCTTGCGGGAGGCGTCGCCCTCGTACATCGCGCCGATCTGCGGGACGGTGACATGCGACTCGTCGATGACGAGCAGGAAGTCGTCCGGGAAGTAGTCCAGCAGGGTGTTGGGCGGGGAGCCGGGCGAGCGGCCGTCGAAGTGCATCGAGTAGTTCTCCACGCCGGAGCAGGTGCCGATCTGGCGGAGCATCTCGATGTCGTACGTGGTGCGCATCCGCAGGCGCTGGGCCTCCAGGAGCTTGCCCTGCTTCTCCAGCTCGGCCAGGCGCTCCCCCAGCTCCTTCTCGATGTCGTTGATGGCCCGCTCCATGCGCTCGGGGCCGGCGACGTAGTGGGAGGCGGGGAAGACGTACATCTGCTGGTCGTCGCTGATGATCTCGCCGGTGAGCGGGTGCAGCGTGGACAGCGCCTCGATCTCATCGCCGAACATCTCGATGCGGACGGCCAGCTCCTCGTAGACCGGGAAGATCTCGATGGTGTCGCCGCGGACCCGGAAGGTGCCGCGTGTGAAGGCCATGTCGTTGCGCGTGTACTGGATGTCGACGAAGCGGCGCAACAGCTCGTCCCGGTCGATCTCGTCACCGACCCTGAGGGGGACCATCCGATCCACGTACTCCTGCGGAGTACCGAGGCCGTAGATGCACGACACCGAGGCGACCACGACGACGTCACGGCGGGTGAGCAGCGAGTTCGTGGCCGAGTGGCGCAGCCGCTCGACCTCCTCGTTGATCGAGGAGTCCTTCTCGATGTAGGTGTCCGACTGCGGGACGTAGGCCTCGGGCTGGTAGTAGTCGTAGTACGAGACGAAGTATTCGACCGCGTTGTTGGGCAGGAGCTCGCGGAACTCGTTGGCCAGCTGGGCGGCCAGCGTCTTGTTCGGCGCCATCACCAGGGTGGGGCGCTGGAGCTTCTCGATCATCCACGCCGTGGTGGCGGACTTGCCGGTGCCGGTCGCGCCCAGCAGGACGACGTCCTTCTCGCCGGTCCGGATGCGCTTGGCCAGGTCGGCGATGGCCGTCGGCTGGTCGCCGCTGGGCTGGTAGGAACTGACGACCTCGAAGGGCGCCACCGTGCGTTCGATGTGGGAAACGGGCCGCATGTCATCCACCGTACGACCCCGCACTGACAACGGGCCCCGATCAGCGGTTCTGCGGGGTCCGGGAGACGGGGCGTTCGGGCCGGTGCCCAGGGTGGAGGGCGGGACGCCGGTGCGGGTGGGAGGCGACGGCCGAGGCCGGGACACCGGGTTTGTGCTCGACGGGCCTGGAAACCGGCCGACCCATGATCATCAGCGGATCGAAGACCACCACGACTCCCGCGAGGAGCAGGAAGGCGAGCGGGCCGATCAGCATGGGCGCGAGCACCGACGGCTCCGGCGCGCCTCCGGCGGTGTGGGCAGTGCCGTCGAGGTGGACGTTGAGGGCCGCCATACCCGTGTAGTGCATGCCGCTGACCGCGAGTCCCATGACGAGGCTCGCTCCCACGCTCCACATGAAGCCCCGGACACGTCCGGCGGCCCACAGCGCTGCGGTGGCGGCCACGACCGCTATGACGACGGAGGCGGCGACGGTGAGCGTGTTGTAGGTGAACCGCCCGTGGAAGCGCACGCCGGCCATGCCGAGGTAGTGCATCGAGGCGACGCCCAGACCGGTGATCGTGCCGCCGGTGTACAGCGCGGTGCCGGTGGCGCCCCGGTATCCGACGATGAAGATCCCGACACCGACCATGACGATGGCGAGGGCGAGGCTCGCATAGGTGATCGGCTTGTCGTAATGGATCGGCGTCTCCTTGACGGCGAAGCCCATCATGGCGACGAAGTGCATGGTCCAGATGCCGGAGCCGATCGCGGCCGAGCCGAGGGCCAGCCACGCGGGCCGCCGGGAGTGCGTGACCAGCAGGGACCGGGTGGTGCAGCGCAGGCCGAGGGCGCCGCCGAGGCAGGCCATCAGGTAGGCCACCACCGGGGTGACGGCCCCGTAGCTGAATCCGTCGACCGTGCCTTGCATCCGCGGCTGCCCTTCCGCCCTCTTGCGCCCTGGAATCCCTCGAAATGTCCCCCCGCCCAGGACCGCCGGGGCGGTCAGGGTTGTCGCAGAGAGTATGACCCCCACCGGAATGGTCGAACGATTTTCCGGCAAAGAAACACGGCCTTGCCGCAGTTGTGGGGCATCGGTGAGCGGACTCGGGACGGATCCATTCAGCCTGTGGCCGTCGTGCGCCCGAGTGCCATTGACTTTCTGCTGTCACTCTAGTTGCTGTCCGTGTTCGCCAGAGGCGAGGAGTCTGCATGCACGCGCGCGTAGTTGCCGCCACGGCCGCCGCCCTCCTGGGCACGGCGGTCCCGCTGAGCCCCGGCTCCGATGCCCGGGCCGGCGATTTCCGCGAGCCGGTGGTGATCGCCCACCGGGGCGCCTCCGCCTACGCCCCCGAGAACACGCTGGCCTCGATCGACAAGGCGGCGCGGCTGGGCTTCTCCTGGGTCGAGAACGACGTCCAGCGCACCAAGGACGGCGAGCTGGTCGTCATCCACGACGACAGTCTGCAACGCACCACCAACGTCGAGCAGGTCTTCCCCGGCCGGGCGCCGTGGAAGGTGAAGGACTTCACCGCGGCCGAGATCGGCCGGCTGGACGCGGGCAGCTGGTACTCCCCCGCCTACGCGGGCACGCGCGTGCCGACGCTGAAGCAGTACATGCGCCGGATCGAGCACAACCACGAGAAGCTGCTCCTGGAGATCAAGAACCCCGAGCTGTATCCGGGCATCGAGCAGCAGACCCTCAAGCTCCTCGGCAACGAGGGCTGGCTGGACCACAAACACCTGAACCGGCTGGTCGTGCAGAGCTTCAGCGCCGACAGCATCCGGACCGTGCACCAGCTGAAACCCGCGATCACCACCGGCTATCTCGGATCGCCCACCGCGACGCAGCTGCACCAGTACGCGCGCTTCACCGATCTCGTCAACCCCTCGTACGCCTCGCTCTCCAAGGGGTACGTCGCGGCGGTGCACTCCATGGACGGGCCGCACGGCAGGCCGCTCAGGGTGTTCGCCTGGACGGTGAACGACGCGTCCACCGCGTGCAAGGTCGCGGGCTACGGCGTCGACGGGATCATCACCAACAAGCCCGACGTGGTGCGGGCGGCACTCGACTCGCACTGACCGCGCAGGGCGTTGTCAGTGGCGGGCCGTACCGTGGGCGCATGGACAGCCATGGGCAGGATGAGCAGCGGGTCGTGTGGACCGTGGTGGGCACGGACATCGGGCCGCTGATGCTGGCGGCGACCCGTGACGGCCTGGTCAACGTCGTCTTCCACGCCACGGACGCGGTGCGCGAGGCCGCCCTGGAGCGGCTGGCGGCCCGGCTGGGCACCGCTGCGGTGGAGGACCCGCACTCGCCGCTGCTGGCGGAGGCGACGCACCAGCTGCGAGCCTACTTCGCGGGCGAGCGGCACGACTTCGACCTTCCGCTGGACTGGTCGCTGATCTCCGGCTTCAATCGTCAGGTGCTGCGCGAGCTGGCGACCGGTGTGCCGTACGGCACGGTGGTGGGGTACGGCGATCTCGCCGGGCGCGTCGGACAGCCCGGAGGGGCGCAGGCGGTCGGCGCGGCCATGGGGGCCAATCCGCTGCCGGTCGTCGTTCCGTGTCACCGGGTGGTGGAGAGCGACGGCGGGATAGGCGGCTTCGGGGGCGGGCTGGAGACCAAGCGGAAACTGCTGGCCCTGGAGGGGGTGCTGCCCGAGCCGCTGTTCTGACCGGGCCCGGCTGCTCGTGTCCGGCCGTCGCCGGCCACCTGCGTCTTGATCGGTCCCGGCCACCGGTGTCCGACCGGCACCGGCTATGCGTCGTAGTGCCGGGCTTCGAAGACGTTGCCGTCAGGGTCGCGGAAGTAGAAGCTGCGCTTGGCGTTGCCGCGGGCGCCGGAGAGGTCGTGGTCGATGCCCGACACGGCGACGCCGCGTTCCTCCAGGCGGGCGCGCAGGGCGTCGAACTCGTCGGCCGGCAGGGACAGGCAGATGTGGTTGACGGGATGGCCCGCGCTCTCGGCCGCACCGGGCAGCATCCTCATGCGTGCGGCCATGGTGAGCGGGGCGAGGTCGAGGATGGCCTCCTCGTTGACGCGCACCGAGGGGAAGGCCACCTCTCCCCCGGCGAACTCGGCGACCCTGATCGGCTCCAGACCGACGGCCTCGCGGTAGAAGGCGGCCGCGGCCACGGGATCGGCCACCCACAGGACGACGTGGTCGAGACGCGTGCTGTTCCTGGTCATGGGCCCCAGGCTGGTGGCATGCCCCACAGTCCGCAAGCGGACCGGCCGCAGGCGTTTAACGGCGGCCCGCGCCCGCCAGAGATGAGGAAGGGCCGACGTACAGGAGGCGGTGCTCGTGGTGCTGGTGGTGTCGGAAGAAGTCCGGGAAGCGATCGGCGCAGGGCGGCCGGTGGTGGCCCTGGAGTCCACGATCATCGCGCACGGTCTGCCCCGCCCGCGCAACCTGCAGGTGGCCCTGGAGCTGGAGGACGCGGTGCGGCGGGAGGGCGCCGTACCGGCGACCATCGCCGTGCTGGACGGTCGCCCCTGTGTCGGTCTGGACAAGGAGCAACTGGAGCGGGTTGCGAACGAGGACGGCATCCGCAAGCTGGGCCACCGCGATCTGCCGCTCGCCGTGGCGGCAGGTGCCAGCGGGGCGACCACGGTGTCGGCGACGGCACAACTGGCAGCGCTCGCGGGCCTCAGGGTGTTCGCGACCGGCGGGCTGGGCGGTGTGCACCGGGAGTGGACGGTGACCCAGGACGAGTCGGCCGATCTGGGGCTGCTGGCCCGCACCCGGATCACGGTGGTCTGCGCGGGCGTGAAGTCGATCCTGGACGTGCCGGCGACCCTGCAGCGGCTGGAGACGCTGGGCGTGGCCGTCGCCGGATACGGCACGGACCGGTTCCCCGGCTTCTATCTGTCCGACTCGGGGCATCCGGTGGACTGGACGCTGGACACCCCGGAGCAGGTCGCGGACGTCATGCGGGCCCAGGATGCGCTCGACGCGCCGCCGTCGGCGCTGATCGTCGCCCAGCCCGTCCCCGAGGCGGAGCAGCTCGATCCCGAGCTGCACGCGCGCGTGCTGGCCGACGGCCTGCGCGCCTGCGCGGACCAGGGCGTCTCCGGTCAGGCGGTGACCCCGTTCCTGCTGGACTACCTGGTGCAGCACACCGACGGGGCCTCCTTGAGCGCCAATCTGGCGGCAGTGCGCGGCAATGTACGGCTGGCGGCGCGGATCGCCACGGCGTGGACCAGGGGGTGATCACGGACCGGGGCCGGGCCCTGCTGGTCGTCGGTGACGTGGTCACGGATGTGGTCGCCCGGCACCGGGGGCCGCTGGCGGCCGGCACCGACACCGCCGCGGCGATCCGCACCCTGCCGGGCGGCGCGGGCGCGAACGTGGCCTGCTGGGCCGCGTACACGGGATGTGCGGACGTGCGGCTGCTCGCGCGGGTCGGCAAGGACGCGGCCACGTGGCACGAGCGTGAGCTGGTCGCGGCCGGGGTGCGGCCCCGGCTGGTCCTCGATCCGACAGCGGCGACCGGCACGGTGATCTGCCTCGTCGACACGGGTGCGGCGGCTGAGCGCACGTTCCTCACGGACAGCGGGGCTTCTTTGCGGCTCGAACCCGCCGACTGGTCGGACGCGTTGCTCGACGGCGTCGGCAGGCTGCACCTGTCGGGCTATCTGCTGTTCACGGAGCCGAGCCGGGAGCTCGCGCGGACCGCGCTCGCGGCGGCACGCGCGCGTGGCGTGCCGGTCAGCCTCGATCCGGCGTCGGCCGGCTTCCTGGTGCGGCTGGGGCTGGACCGCTTCCTGGCCTTCGCGGAAGGGCTGGACGTGTTGCTGCCCAGCCGGGACGAGGCATGTCTGCTGACGGGGCTGCCGGATCCGGCGGACGCGGCCGCCAAGCTGAGCCGTCTCGTCCCGCTGGTGGTCGCCAAGGCCGGTGCGGACGGTGCGCTGGTGGCCCGCTCCGGCAGCGCACCGGCCAGGATCCCGGCCACACCCGCGGTCTCCCGGGACACCACGGGCGCCGGTGACGCCTTCACCGGCGCGTTCCTCGCCGGCCTGCTCGCAGGCGCGGACCCGGAGGAGGCGGCGGCACACGGCTGCCGGGCGGGTGCGGAAGCGGTCGAACGCGTGGGCGCCAGACCGCCGCGTCCGGGAAGCGACGGCTAGCCGGCGGCCGACGGCGCGAGGGCAGGGGAAGCGGAGACTCGACCCTCGGCGCACCGCTGACGCCGTGGCGGGGGCGGCTGGGATCGGTGCCGCACCGAGGCGCGGGCGCCCGGGTCCTCCTCCCCGTCAGCCCTTCCTCCCCGTTATCCCTTCGCCCCCGTTATCCCTTCGCCCCCGTTATCCCTTCGTCCCCGTTTACCATTCGCCCCTATTGGTCCTTTTAGTCCTTCCTCCCCCACGCCGAGATCATCGGCGCGGTGGCCAGATCCATGCCGCCGGCCTCGACGTTGGCCAAGTGCTGGTCGATGTCCTCATCGGTGGCGAGCCCCGCGCCGACGAGCCGGTCCCGGATCTGGCGGACCGTCGCGGCCTCCAGAGCGGTGCAGGCAGGTGATGTCACCGGGAAGAACGCATCGGCCTCCACCTCGCTCAGACCGGCCTCGCGGAGCAGACGCGGGAGTTTGCGGCCGTAGGACAGATCGGCGCCACGTTCGGCGAGCAGCTTGCGGAACCCCTGACGCAGGCGATTGGCGAGCCGCTGCTCGGGACCGTACTCGTCGGGGCAGATCAGGGGCTGGAGAGCGGGATCGGCATCCTCGATCAGCAGCCGCCCGCCGGGCCGCAGAGCTTGGATCATGGACCGCAACGCCCTTTCCCGGTCCGGCACATGGACGAGGACGAGCCGGGCATGGACGAGGTCGAAGCCCTCACCCGGCGGTTCCTCGGCACCCACGTCGTGAACGCGGACCTCCACCGGCGGACGGGCAGCGGCGGCGATCCGCGAGGTGTCGATGTCGGTGGCGACGACCTGTCCGGTGAGACCCACCTTCCCGGCGAGCCAGGACACCACCGAGGCGCCGCCGGCGCCGACTTCCCAGCAGCGCCAGCCGGGCCCGATGCCGAACGCCTCAATGTGCCGGAAGGTCGTGGGATCGAAGAGGGCGGCGAAGGCGTCGAAGCGCTCTGCGGCCTCGTTCTGCCGGTTGTCCAGGAGATAGCCGTCGGATGAGGTCATGCCTCGATCTTCCCAGTCGCCTTCGTCCACAGCCGGGAACGAAGCGGAACATCCTGTTCCCACAGGCTTACCCGCACTTTGCCCGCGGCTGGCAGACTTGCCGACCAAGGCGCGAAAGCGTCGCGTGAGGAGATCCAGGCGAGGAGATCCAGATGTCCATGGCGGGGAATCTGCGGAAGGTCACAGAGCTGGGCAGGGTCGGCGGCCTGCGCAAGGTGGCGCGGCTGGCCCGGCGGCGGCCGCGCGTGGACCTGAGTCATCCCGCCCGGTCACCGCTGGGTTCCTCGGTGGTCAACTGTGTGACGTACCAGGACGGCGTGCGCGTGCCGCAGTGCACGGACCTGGTGGATGCCGTGCGGATGGTGCGCAAGACGGGCGAGGGGTTCGTCTGGCTCGGGCTGCACGAGCCGACGGACCGTGAGTTCGCGGGCATCGCCGAGCTGTTCGACCTGCACCCCCTGGCCGTGGAGGACGCGGTCGAGGCTCATCAGCGTCCCAAGCTCGAGCACTACGGCAACACGCTCTTCGCGGTGTTCAAGACGGTCTGCTACGTGGAGCACGAACAGCTGACGGCGACCAGCGAAGTGGTCAACACCGGCGAGATCATGGTGTTCGTCGGCGAGGACTTCGTCATCACGGTGCGGCACGGCCGGCACGGCTCTCTGGGACCGCTGCGCGAGGAGCTGGAGGCACATCCGCATCAGCTCGCCAAAGGGCCGGCGGCGGTGCTGCACGCGATCGCCGACCATGTCGTCGACGACTATCTGAACGTCACGGACGCGGTGCAGGCCGACATCGACCAGGTCGAAACGGAGGTGTTCTCGGAGAACGGCGCACGGGTCGACCCCGGCCGTATCTACCAGATGAAGCGTGAACTGCTGGAGCTGAAGCGGGCGGTGGTGCCGCTCGGCCGACCGGTGGAGGACCTTGCCACCCGGCCCATACGGGTCGTGGCCCCCGAAATACAGGCCTACTTCCGGGACGTGCTCGACCACCTGATACGGGCCAAGGAACAGATCGCCGCCTTCGACGAACTGCTCAACTCGATCCTGCAGGCCCACCTCGCACAGGTGACCGTCGCGCAGAACGAGGACATGCGGAAGATCACGGCCTGGGCCGCGGTGATCGCCGTGCCGACGATGGTGTGCGGGGTGTACGGCATGAACTTCGACCACATGCCGGAGCTGCACTGGCGGTTCGGCTACCCGCTGGTCATGGCCGTCATGGCGGCGGCATGTCTGGTGCTGTACCGGGGCTTCCGGCGCAACGGCTGGCTCTGAGCCGCGGGGGGCGCCCTGCCGGGCCGTTCGGGATCAGCCGCTCCAGGCGGGATGGCGCGGGTCGTCGACACGTACCAGGACGTCCGCCGTGCCGGCCGGGTCGGTCTCGGACTCGTAGCGCTCGAAGGCGGGCAGCGTCCAGTGCTCGGTCTCGGGGGTGCGGCGGCGCAGGGCCGCCGGGGAGAGGAGGAGGTGCACGGTCAGGTCGAAGGGGAACCAGTGCCGCAGCAGGAGGGGTCCGTGGAGCAACAGGACTCCGCCGGGCGGGAGTTGGACATAGGGGCTGCGGGTGGCCCGGTCGGTGGCCGGATCCCACAGGTCGGGCAGGACGCGCCCGCTGCCGCCGGGGTCGAGCGGGCCGAAGACCTCGCGCCACAGCGCGCCGGTGTCGAACCAACCGCCGTAGTACGACTCCGCGTCGCCCCGCCCGTGTTCCAGACGCAGCGAGGCGGGGCGCAGGAAGCCCTCTGCGCCGACGACGAGTGAGGGCCGGCCCCGCACCCGCAACGCATCACCGACCCATTCGGCGAGGTCACCGGGCCGGGCGGCCGGGGCTCCGTCGAAACAGACACGCAGCCAGGCGCTTCCGTCGGCCGGCTCCAGCCCGGCCAGCCGATCGGCCAGCAGCCCGGCGAGCCGGTCCCACGTGATCGCTTCGAGTCGCACAGGGCCATGATGCCGGGTGACGGAAGGTGAGGTGACATTGGCCGCCGGGGGCGGGCTCGGCCGCGGAGAGAGCGAGGTGCTGAAGGCTGCCGGGCGAGCCGCGCGCTGGGTCCGGGAAGGGCCTGATCGGCGGCGGAGGGGCGGGTCACGCCCGCCGGACACTTCGAACGGCGGCCGCGGACGGGACGGTACTGCGCCGGCAGGGAACGGCTGCCCGGGACCGAGGGTGGCGAGGGCGGGGGTGAACCGTGGCTGTCGTACGCCGATCTCGCGGAGGCGGTGGTGGACGAGACCCGGGCTCCGGCACGGCACCGCACGCGGGTGTCGGTGTTCAACTTCCGGAGCGGGAAGGAGCAGCGCATCCGGGACGAGGCAACGGAGAAGGGGGAGGGGGAGGGGAGACGAGGACGAAGAAGGAGTAGCCCCACGCGTGGGAGGCGTGGGCGGCGGCGGGGAAAGTACCGCGTATGGCGCTTCCCTCAACTGCCCACTCCCCCGGTCGGCTTGTCGTCATCCAGGCGCAGAAGCCCAAGCGGTGCGCCGCCTGCCGGCGTGGGCCGCTGTCGCTGCTCGTGCTGGAGGACGGGGCACCGCGCTGCCTGGAGTGCGCGGACCTCGGACACCTGGTGTTCCTGCCGCGCGGGGACACCGCGCTGACCCGCAGGTCGAGGGAGGAGAGCGGGCTGTCGGTCGTCGTGGTGCGGTTCAACCGGCGCAAGAGCCGTTACGAGCGGCAGGGTGTGCTCGTGGAGGAGGCGGCGCTGGCCCGCGCCGAGGCACGCTGCCTGGCGGACGCGGAGGCGCGGCGCAGGCGGCGGGCGCGGGACGCACGGCGCCGGACGGTGGAGGACGAGCGGTTCGCGGCGGCGTTCGCGGCCGAGATCCTGCGACTCTTTCCCGGCTGTCCTCCCGATCGCGCGCGAGCCATCGCGGCACACGCGTCCGCGCGCGGCAGTGGGCGGGTCGGACGCAGTGCGGCCGGACGGGCGCTGTCGGAGGGAGCGGTGCTCTCGGCGGTGGTGGCGGCCGTACGGCACGTCGACACGCCGTACGACCAACTACTGATGAGCGGGGTGTCACGGTACGAGGCACGTCGTCGGATCGCCCCGGCTGTGGAGAGCGTGCTGCGGGCCTGGCAGGACGCGGGGGCGGAAGCAGGCTGAGCGGGAGGGGCAGACGTTCGCCAGGTCGTCGCGTTCCTCGGCCATGGTCGAGGACCGTTCCTGGGCACCGGGGGACGGTGCATGCCGGGCGCGTACGGGCGGAGCGACCGGGGGCGTACTGGGCGGAACAGGACGAGATGGGGCGTGGGGATGATCGACGGACCGTTCTTCGTCCTGGTCGTGGTGGCGATTGTCGGCACCGGCCTGATGGCGGGGGTCTTCTGCGCGTTCTCGACCTTTGTGATGCGGGGGCTCGCCGCGCTGCCGCCGGCGCAGGGCGTCGCGGCGATGAACGCGATCAACGCCGCCGCGGTCAGGCCCGCCTTCATGGCGGTGTTCACCGGCTCGGCGGTACTGAGCGCGATGATCGCAGTGGTGACGTTCGTGGTCTGGCCGGACGAGGGGAGGCTCGAACTGCTGCTGGGCAGCACGCTGTACCTCTTGGGCTCGTTCGGGCTGACGATCGTCGCCAACGTCCCGCGCAACGACAGGCTGGCCCGCATGACCCCGGGCGCCCCGGAGGCTGCCGTGTACTGGCCGGCGTATGTGCGCGAGTGGACGTTCTGGAACCACATCCGCGCCGCCGCCTCTGCAGCGGCCACCCTTGTCTACGTGCTGGCGCTCGGCTGACCTGCAGGCGGGTCCTTGTTCGACCAGTCCTGACAACCGTTGCCTGACAAGGTCCTGACAATCGCTGCGCCCCCTGATCCGTTCATGCCCGAGCGCCCCCCGACCCACCTCCGACAGCCCCCTGACCGATCCATGACCGCTCCCTGATCGGCCCCTGACCAGCCACTGATCGACCCCTGACCGGCCACTGACCAGCCCCCGGCAGCTGCTCCCTGATCCTGCGGACCGCTCCCTGACGGCGCCTCGACCTCTCCCTGACCACTCCGCAAGCGGCACCCCCCTCCCTGATCACTCCCTGACCCTCTTCTCAGGGCCCCCCGCCAGGGAGTCGAAAGGTGTCCGTCGCCAGGCCGGGACCGCCCTGTCAGAAAGCGCTGTCCGCCACTCTGCGCGGTGGTCGGTGCGGACGTATCGTGGCCGAAAGAGTGCCGGAGGATGCCGCCCGATGGCGTACGGCCCGTCGTACACCCGATACCCGCGCGGTATCCGTACGCGAGGAAGACGACCATGGCCGATCCCAAGGGGTTCATGACCACGCCGCGCCAGGAGTGGCCGCGGCGGCCCGTCGAGGAGCGGGTGCGGGACTGGGACGAGGTGTACGTCCCAGGAGCGCTGCTGCCCATCATCAGCAAGCAGGCCGACCGGTGCATGGACTGCGGCATCCCGTTCTGCCACCAGGCCTGTCCGCTGGGCAACCTGATCCCGGAGTGGAACGACCTGGTCTCGCGGGAGGACTGGCGGGCGGCCAGCGACCGGCTGCACGCGACGAACAACTTCCCGGAGTTCACCGGCCGGTTGTGTCCGGCGCCGTGTGAGGCGGGGTGCGTGCTCGCGATCAACCAGCCGGCCGTCACCATCAAGAACGTCGAGTGCGCGATCGCCGACCGGGCCTGGGAGGAAGGTTTCACCCAGGCGCGGCCGCCCGAGCGGCTGTCCGGGAAGACGGTCGCCGTCATCGGCTCGGGGCCCACCGGGCTCGCCGCGGCACAGCAGCTGACGCGGGCCGGGCACACGGTCGCCGTGTACGAGAAGGACGACCGGATCGGCGGGCTGATGCGGTACGGGATCCCCGAGTTCAAGATGGAGAAGCACCACTTGGAGCGGCGGATCGAGCAGATGCGGTCCGAGGGGACGAGGTTCCGTACGTCGACGGCCGTCGGGCGGGACATCGGGGCGGCAGACCTGCGGGGACGGTACGACGCCGTCGTCATCGCCACCGGGGCCACGGCGTGGCGGGAACTTCCGGTGCCCGGCCGGGAGTTGAACGGGATACACCAGGCGATGGAGTATCTGCCGCTGGCGAACCGGGTGTGTGAGGGGGATCTGGAGGTTTCACCGCTGTCCGCGGCCGGCAAGCATGTGGTGATCGTCGGCGGCGGGGACACCGGGGCGGACTGTCTGGGAACCGCGGTGCGCGAGGGGGCCGCGTCCGTGACCCAGCTGGACATCTACGCGCAGCCGGGCGCCGAGCGCGACGAGGACACCGAGCCATGGCCGACGTACCCGAAGATCTACCGGCTGTCGGCCGCGCACGAGGAGGCCCGGG
Organism: Streptomyces puniciscabiei; assembly: GCF_006715785.1. Classification (NCBI taxonomy): domain Bacteria; kingdom Bacillati; phylum Actinomycetota; class Actinomycetes; order Kitasatosporales; family Streptomycetaceae; genus Streptomyces; species Streptomyces puniciscabiei. The sequence goes on along the minus strand of NZ_VFNX01000001.1, from coordinate 5,368,044 downwards.
ACCTGCGTACGGCACCGGCGGCGGACGCGGACGCCCGGCTGTTCGCGGCGTCCACCCTCCACTTCTCCGGGGACGACGGCGGGCGGGTGCGCTCGCTGCACCTGGTGGAGGTCGACGAGTCGCGCCGCCCGGTGGCGGGCACCGGGCGGACGCTTCCCGCCGATCTCGTGCTGCTCGCCCTCGGGTTCTCCGGACCGGACCAGGAGGACGGACTGATCGGGCAGTTGGGGCTGGCGCTGCAACCCCGCGGCACGATCGCCCGGGACGACGGTTTCGCGACCAACGTCCCCGGGGTGTTCGCCGCCGGTGACGCGGCGCGCGGGCAGTCGCTCATCGTCTGGGCGATCGCGGAGGGGCGGGCGGTGGCGGCGGCCGTCGACCGTTATCTGACCGGCCGCTCGCGGCTGCCGGCGCCGGTCTCTCCGAGGGATCGGCCGATGACGGTATGAATGTGGCCGACGGCTTCTTTGTGGCTCCTGGGCGGCTGGTGGCCCTGGTGGTCGCGGCATACCGGTGGCGCAGCGCGGCGGTCGGGTCAGCGGTCGCGCAGGGACTCGGTCATCCCTTCCGCTCGTCCGTCCCCGCCACCCTCCCCGTCGCCAGGGCCACTCTGTTCCACGTGTTGATCGTGCAGATCAGGGCGATGACGTGGGCCAGTTCCGCCTCGTCGAAGTGGGCCGCGGCCTCGGCGTAGACGGGGTCGGGGACGCCCGCGTCGGCGACGAGGGTCAGGGCCTCCGTGAGGGCGAGGGCGGCCTGCTCCCTGGGGGTGAAGAAGTGCCGGGCCTCCCGCCAGACGGCGACCATGTGCAGCCGGTCCTCGGTCTCGCCGGCCGTGCGGGCGTCGTTCGTGTGCATGTGCAGGCAGTAGGCGCAGTGGTTGAGGAGGGAGGAGCGGATCTGGATCAGCTCCGCCAGCACCGGGTCGAGGCCGGCGCGGGCGGCGGCGTCGAGGCCGATGACGGCGCGGAAGGCCTTCGGGGCGGACTTCGCGAAGTCCAGTCGGCTGCGGGCGTCCTCGGCCTGGGCGATCGCTGTGGTGAGGTCGGCTGCGGTGGCTGTCGTGTTCGTCGGCATGGCTTCAACCTACGGGCCCGATAGACCGGTTATGGGGTGCATTTCCATGACGGAATCGTGGGTCAATTCCGCTGAGCGGATCGGCGCGGATCTGCATCTGGAGCTGTCGGGTCCGGGCGGGCGGCGGGCGGCGCTGACCGGGGCGCTGCGGGAGGCCGTGCGCAGCGGGCGGCTGGCGCCTGGCACCCGGTTGCCGCCGTACCGGTCGCTCGCCGCCGATCTGGGCGTGGCCCGCAACACGGTGGCCGACGCCTATGCGGAACTGGTCGCGGAGGGCTGGCTGACCGCCCGCCAGGGTTCGGGCACCCGGGTCGCCGACCGGGCGGAGCCGCTGCGGCACGCCGTACGGACGCCGGTGAGAACACCTCCACGCGCGCGTGGCCCGCGGCACGATCTGCGGCAGGGCGGGCCGGACGCGTCGGCGTTCCCGCGGGCGGCCTGGTCGGCCTGCTATCGGCGGGCGCTGCAGGCGGCGCCGAACGAGGCCTTCGGGCCGGGGGATCCCGCCGGGCGCCGGGAGCTGCGGGAGGCGCTGGCCGCATATCTGGCACGCGCGCGTGGCGTGCGGACAGAGCCGGACCGGATCGTGATCTGCTCGGGCTTCGCGCACGCGCTGCGGCTGCTGTTCGGCCAGGGCGCGGGCGGGGTGCTGCGCGGCCCGCTGGGCGTGGAGGCGTACGGGCTGGACTTCCATCGGAGGCTGCTCACGACGGCCCGGGTGCGGACGGTGCCGCTGCCGCTGGACGAGCACGGCGCGCGGGTGGACGTACTGAGGCGGGAGCGGGCCGTGCTGCTCACGCCGGCGCACCAGTTCCCGACCGGTGGCCCCCTGCACCCGGAGCGCCGGGCGGCGGTGATCGACTGGGCACGCGCGCGTGGGACGGTCGTGCTGGAGGACGACTACGACGGCGAGTTCCGGTACGACCGCAAGCCGGTCGGCGCGCTCCAGGGCCTCGATCCGGAGCGGGTGATCCACCTCGGGTCGGTCAGCAAGAGCCTGTCGCCGGCGCTGCGGCTGGGCTGGATGGTGCTTCCGGAGCGGTATGTCGGGCCCGTGCTGGCGGCGAAGGACGAGCGGGAGGGCTGGGCGAGCGTCCTGGACCAGCTGGCGTTGGCGGAGTTCATCGTCTCCGGGGCGTACGACCGTCATGTGCGGAGCATGCGGCAGCGCTACCGGCACCGGCGTGACCGGCTCGTCGCCGCGCTCGCCGAACACGCTCCGCATGTCGAGGTGACGGGCATCGCGGCCGGGCTGCACGCGGTGCTGCGGCTGCCGCCGGGCACCGAGCGGTCCACGGTGAAGGCCGCCGCGTGGCAGGGGGTCGCCCTGGACGGACTCGCCGCGTTCCGGCATCCGGAGGCGGCGCGGGCGACGGTGGGTGACGGACTGGTCGTGGGCTACGCGGCCGCCGCCGAGCATGCCTACGGCGCGGCGTTGGAGGCGCTGTGCGGGGTGCTGCCGCCGGAGACGGCCGAGACGGCCGAGCCCGCCGAGCCCGCCGGGTGAGGGGCGGTGGTTCAGAGATCGGGGTCGGCGGCGGTGACGTAAACCTTCGCGATGCCGGTCGTCGGACAACTAGGCTTCGAGGCATCGAGGCTTCGACGGCCGGCATGACCGGTCGGCCGGAACGGGTCCGGCCCACCGGGGGGTAGCGATGACTCGCGACAGAAGTATCCGCTGCCTGCGCACCTGAACCACGGTCACCATAAGCGCCGTGCGGACCTACGTGCACCAGGATTACGGCGCCAGGGCTACCGCTTCCGCGCCACCGCCCCGTACCCCGGGATGACCCCGTCGTCCTGGCCGGGGACCGGCTCGCCCAGTTCGGGATGCCACTTGTGGACGATCTCCACGCCGGGTTCGACCAGGTCGAGACCGGTGAAGAAGCGGGTGAACTCCTCTCGGGAGCGCAGGGCGAGGGTGACGCCGGCCGCCTTGAGTTTCTCGGTGGCGGCCGCCGACTCCTCCGGGGTGAAGTCGGCCGTGGCGTGGGTCATCATCAGGAAACTGCCGGAGGGCAGTTCGGCGAGCAGGCGGGCGACGAGCTCGTGTGCGCCGTCCTCGTCGGGGATGAAGTGCAGCAGGGCGACGAGGGAGAGGGCGACCGGCCGGCCGAGGTCCAGGAGCTCCCTGGCACCCGCGATGATCGCGTCCGGATCGCGCACGTCGGCCTGCAGGTACTCGGTGGCGCCCTCCGGTGTGCTGCGCAGCAGGGCCGCGGCGTGGGCCAGCACGATCGGGTCGTTGTCGCAGTAGACGACCCGGGCCTCGGGCGCGATCCGCTGGGCGATCTGGTGCAGGTTCGGCTCGGTGGGTATGCCGGTGCCGATGTCCAGGAACTGCCGTACGCCCTGGCGCGCCAGCCAGCGGGTGGCGCGGTGCATGAACGCGCGGTTGACCCGGGCCATCACCGGCACCCGGGGCTCCAGGGCCAGCATCTGCCGGCCCATCGCCTCGTCGACGGGGTAGTTGTCCTTGCCGCCCAGATACCAGTCGTACATCCGCGCGGGATGCGGCTTGCTCGTGTCGATCTCGACGGCCGTCGGGTCCTGCCCTGTCATGCGGCGCTCCATAAGCGTCATCGGCGTCATCGGCGTCATCAGTGTCGTGAACGTCTGGCGCAGTGAATGATCAAGTCGTAGCCAGGATAAGGAAGTTGAGCGTAAGACAACACATGGTCGAGGTCAGGACAGCAGGAAGTCGGCCTCCCCCGCCTTGGCGCCCTCGATGAACGCACTGATCTCGGCCGTGGTGTAGATCAGCGCCGGCCCGTCCGGGTCGGTGGACTGGCGTACGGCGATCCGGCCGTCGGCCAGCTTCATCGCCTCCAGACAGTTCCCGCCGTTGCCACCGCTCCAGGGCTTGTGCCAGCCCTCGCTGCCCAACTCCCGTGCGGGCATGCCGTTGTAGACGTGTCCGCGCGGCGTGATGCGATCCATTCACAGCTCCTTGTGGAGATCCCGGAGGATCTCCTTCGTGCGTTGTGCCGTAGCGGCCTGCGCCGCCATGCGGTCCATGACCTCGAGGTGGGTCGCCACCTCCGTGCGCGCGTCCAGGTAGACGGCGCCGGTCAGGTACTCGCTGTAGACCATGTCCGGCAGCTCCGGCACGGCGAATCGGAACAGCACGAAGGGCCCGTACGTCCCCGGGTGCGGCCCGCTCGCGAACGGGGCGACCTGGAGCGTCACATGGGGCAGCTTCGTGGCCTCGAGCAACTTGTCGATCTGCGCGCGCATCACCTCCGGAGGGCCGACCGGGCGGCGCAGGGCGGTCTCGTCCATCACCGCCCAGAAGCGGGGGGCGTCGGGGCGGGTGAGCAGGTGCTGGCGTTGCATGCGCAGGGCGACATGCCGCTCGATGTCGTCCGGGCTGGTCTGGCCGATGGCACCGGACTTGAGCACGCCACGCGCATAGTCCTCGGTCTGCAGCAGACCGGGGACGAAGTGCGGCTCGTAGGAGCGGATGAGACTGGCCGCGCCCTCCAGGCTGACGTACATCGAGAACCAGCCGGGCAGGATGTCGTGGAAGCGCTGCCACCAGCCGGGCTTGTTGGCCTCCTCGGCCAGCTGGACGAAGAGCTCGGTCTCGTCGTCGGGTACACCGTAGGCCTTCAGCAGCAGTTGCAGGTACGGGATCTTGAGGGCGACCTCGGCCATCTCCATGCGGCGGACGGTGGCGGGCGCGACGCGCAGGACGCGGGCGGCCTCCTCGCGCTTGAGTCCGGCGCGTTCCCGCAGGTCCAACAGGCGTCGGCCGAGGACCACCTGGCCCACCGTCGGTGCGGACCGCGGTTCGCTCACGCTCTGACCTCCACCGGACGCCGCCTCCACCGAACGTTTCCTGACAGATGTTCCCGACAGCCCTGCGGCGCCGTTCGAAGGTTCATTCGAAGTCCGGGCCGGCTCTTCGATGACTCCAATTGGCGCCGCGCGACGTGCTGTTGCGAGCAGTGTGCCACGGCCTTCGACCGAGTCACACGGCACTCTGCAATTTTCAGAGTGACACTTGCCAAGTGTTCACGGCGGGGAGATAGTGGCAAGCGTGATTCCGTCCGCGCCCTTAGGAACAGCCGCCGCCGCAGACCGTCCCGGTCGCGGTGCAGCCACGGAAGCAGCCCCCGACGATGCCGCTGCCGGGCGCCGGTTCCGCTTCGAGCTGGCCGCCCATCCGGGTTCCGTCGCCCAGGCGAGACGCCTCGCGCATGCCCGGCTGACCGGCTGGTCGGTGTGCGCGGACACCTGCGACAGCGCGGTCCTGGTCATATCCGAGCTGGTCACGAACGCGATCGTGCACACCGCGAGCAGCCGTGTGGTGTGCGAGCTGCATGACCAGGACGACACCGTGCGCATAGCCGTACGGGACGAGGGCTGTGCCCCCGGCGAACCCCACCCGTGCCCGCAGCGCGCCGACGAGGAGCACGGGAGGGGGTTGCTCCTCGTCGGCGCGCTGTGCCGGGCCTGGGGCGTGCAGGAACACGGGCCGGGACTACTGGTCTGGGCCGAGCTGGCCCGCCGGGCCGAGGCGGCCCACGACACCACCGCTCCGCGGGGCGACCTGGGCTGGGGCGCCCGCCCCAAGCCGGACCGCCCCGACGACTCCGGCGAGGACGAGACGCCGGAGGGCCGGCAACGGGCCGCCGGGCACCCGCGTCTCCCCCGCCCCCCTCACGCTCCCGAGCACCAGCACCGCCACGCCGCACCGGATCCGCACCGGCACCGCACTCCGGACCGGCCCCCGCACCAGCCGGCGCACCGGCCCCCCGAGCAGCGCCGTGCCGGGGAGCGTCCGTGACCTCACGGCACGGCTCCGGCGGCCGCAACCCCACCGGCCATGGCTCCGACGGGTACGACTCCGGCGCCTACGGCACCAGCAGGTGCGACTTCGGCGACGACGGCACCGGCAGGGGCGACTTCCGCGCCCACGACTCCGGCGGCTACGGCCACGAGCCGCAGCGCAGCTCCTTCCCGCCCGGCGCCGCCGGTGCCGTCGGCCGGGGTCCCGAGGGGGCCCTCGGTCTGGACACCCTGGTGCGGCTGCAGCGGCGCAGGTCCGTCCCGGACGCGCCCCGCCGGCTAGCCGTGCCGGACGGCATGACCGCACCGCTCGGCTGCGACGCCGTGGCCGTGCCCGACCGCCTCGGCCCGCTCGTCGTACCCCGACTGCCAAGGCTGGGCTGTGTGTACACCGACGGCGCCCGCTGGTGGTGGATCGTTCCGTCGGATTCCGACTACGCCCTCCCCTGGCCGTCCCCGGCCCACTACGCCCCCGGCGCCCTGGTGACCGGCACCGCCCGGCTCATCCACCGCCCGGAGGGCACGGTGCCGTACACCCCGCCGATCCCGCTGTACCTGGCGCTGTGCCGGGTGACCGGGACGACTCCGGACTGGCTGTGACGCCGGAGGGAACTGCCGGCGGGGCGCCCTCTGCGCCGAGCTCACGCGCCGGGGGCACACCGGTTCATGGCGCGTGGACCGGCGCCGAAGCCGGCCCGAGCGGGGTCACTCGGTGTTGTCACCGCCGCGCACGATCACCAGGAAGGTGTCCGTGGCCAGGTCCATGACGACCTCCGCCGGCAGGCCTTCCTGACGCCGGGCGTGCGCGAACTCCTCCGCGGGCCAGGATCCCCGCGGCCCACCGGCGGGAAAGCGTTCGAGCACCGTTCGCCCGTTCACCATCTCGCACCTCCAGAAAGCGTCGTACTTGTAGGAGTTAACGCCCTGGAGAAGGGAAACGCCTCGCTCGGTGACGGGACTGAGACATTACCTACACTCGTTCGGCGCGGAGCGTGAGAAACCGTTCACTTTGTGACGTGCTCCGCACCTTGCGTGTCAGTAGTCGTACGCGTCGTGAAGGCGCAGCCGGTCGCTGCCGGCCGGGTCGCGGCCGAACGGGGTCAGGTCGAGCAGGCCGGCGAGCGTGCCGATTCCGTCCAGCCCGTCGTCGTACGCCGAATAGGTGTGGAAGACCCGGTCGTGGTCGCGCAGGAAGCAGCTGATGCCGGGCCGCTCGACCGGGCCCCGGTCCGACTCCACGGTGGCCTCGAAGTCGAGGTTGAAGTCGCCCTGGGACGACGCGCACGAGGAGGAGTACCAGGGCACCGTCCAGCCCATGCGCGCCTTGAACGGCAGGATCCGGGTGAACGGCGCGCGGGAGACGGCCGCGAAGGAGGTATTGCGGGCCCGCAGATGGGCGAGGGGGCCGACCTGGTCCAGGAAGGCCGCGCAGCACGGGCAGCCGGTCTCCCACTCCGGGGCGAACATGAAGTGATGGACGATCAGCTGGGCCCGGCCCTCGAAGAGGTCCAGAAGGGTGGCCTTGCCGTCGCCGCCCTCGAAGACGTACTCCGCCTCGACCTCGACCATGGGCAGCCGCCGCCGCTCCTCCCCGAGTACCTCGCGGGCCCGTCTGACCGCCTCCTCCTTGCGCAGCAGTTCCTCGCGCGCCGCGCGCCACCGCTCGGGCGAGACGATCTCCGGAAGCGACATGAGCCCTCCTGTCCAACGGCCGGTCCGGGATGGTGACCGTTGCCGGGAGCGGAACTCATCGCCGAGCGCGAAGATTTTTTGGCAGGGGGTCAGGAAGTCGGTACCGATGGCGGTGAGGTTGGACTCGACAGGTCAGACGACGTCGGCGACCTGCCCGTGCGCCTCGATCCGCTCCGCGGCGGGCAGGTCCCGCACGGACGCGGCGGCGGTGACGGACTCGATGGCGCCGTCGCGTACGACGATCGGCGCGTCCTCGCGGAACCCGATGTCCTCGTCCTCGTCATGGACGAGGCCGGTGGGGCCGGTGACGACGAGGTCGGCGGGAGTGTCAGGCATGGGCCCCGTGGTACGGCTGAGCGGCGGCGGGCAGGGGCACCTCCAACCCCTGCAGCCTCAACTCATCCAAGGCGCTGCGCAGTTGACGGACGTGCCGGGGCGTGAGCCGGCCCGTCTCGTCGAGGTGGACGGCACAGGCCGTGGTCGTGTCGACAAGTCGCTCCAGGACGACAGCGACGGTGTCCGTGCCCGCGGTGTGCCGGGCGAGGGCGGGCAGTTCGGCGGCGGCCAGTGCGATGGCGGTACGGGCCTCGGCGAGGGTGCGGTAGGCCTCCCGCCGCAGCGCCCACCGCTGGGCGCGGTCACCGGACTCGCCGAGGACGTGCACAAGATAGGCGTGCGCGGCGCTCCCGGCCGTGGCGAGCCGCGCCCGGACCCCGCCGCCGCGCTCCCCCGGCATCGGCAGATGCCCGACAACCAGCACGAGCGCGCAGGCCATCAGGGTCTCGCCGATCCGGCTGACGGAGGCCTGCGGCTCGCCGCCCGCCATGACCAGGGCGAGGACGAGGACGGTGACGACGGCGGTCAGCGCGGCGAAGTGCCTCGTCGCGACCGGCACGAGCGCCCCGCAGACCGCGACCAGCACGATCAGCCCGGCGGGCCGGGGCAGCAGCGCGGCGAGCCCGGCGAACACCAGGGCGCCCAGCACCGTTCCGGCGGCCCGGCACAGCACGCGGGAGGCGAGCGGCCCGAGGTCGGGCTTGACGAGGAAGACGGCGGTGGCGGGCAGCCAGTACCAGTGCTGGTGCTGGCCGTACCAGCGGGTGTGGTGCAGGGCCTGGGCGATCGCGGCGCTGGCTCCGAAACACAGGGCGACCCGCAGCCCGTATTCGCGTCCACCGGTGCCGACCGCGGCGCGGACGGCGTGCCGCACGCCCCGGCGCCTGGCGGGTGGCCGCTGCTGTGCGTCCTCGGCCCGGTCGAAGGCCTCGGCGGCGCGCAACAGGGCGTCGTCGAGGGCCCGCAGGGCGGGGGCGGACCGGTGGGGGGCGGGCAGCGGGCCGGTGCCGGTGTTGCCGCGGACGGCGGCGGCGAGCCGCCGGGGCCCTTCCGCCGCCCGCACGGAGACGGGCTCCCCCGCCCAGAACAAGGCGGTGGCGGCCTCGGCGAGCGGGAGGGCGGCCACGTACTGCGCGTGCAGCCGGCGCTCGGCGGCGGAGCCGGCCCGCCGGCGCAGCCGGGGTCCGGCGAGGGCGTCCTGGGCGTGGTCGAGGGCGGCGGTGAGCGCGGCCCGCCGGGCGGTGGCGTGTTCACCGCCCACGGCGTCGAGGAGCGCGGCGACGGCGTCGTACACCTCGGCGACCGCGGCCCGTTCCCCGTCGAACCGGAAGTCCCCGGCGAGCGAACCGGGCGTGGGCAGGGCGAGCCGCAGCAGGAGCAGCCAGCCGGCCCCGGCGAGGAAGGCGAGCGCCCGCTGCCAGCCGCTCGCGGCCGCCGGCATCCCGGCGCCGATCGCGGCGCCGACGAGCAGGTGCGTTCCGGCGGCGGAGGCGACGGGCCCGACCGCGCTGATGCCGCCGGCGAACAGCCCGAGCAGGGTGAGCACCAGGGTCAGCGGTACGGCGGCCAGCCCCTGCCCCGCGTACGTCCCCGCGAGCAGCCCGAGTGCCCCGGCCAGCGCGGGCACCCCGAGCCGTCGGACGGAGGCCCGCCGGCTGCCGGGCCGGTCGTTGATGCCGGCGAGCATCGCGGCGATGGCGGCGAGGACGCCGGGGGCGGTGTGTCCCGTGCCGACTCCGGCCAGCAGCAGCGGCCCGGCGGCGAGGGCGCCCCGGGTCATCGCGCTCCAGGGGACGGGTCCGCGCTGGGCGCGCAGGGCGTGGGCGAGCCAGAGGGGTGCGGCGGGCCGGGACACGGGCCTCCTGTCGTACGCGGGCGGGATGTGCCTTGCCTTCGGACGACGGTGGCCGGGTGGTGGGCTGCGCTTCACGGTAGGGGGCGTTCCCGGTGCGGACCGGGCGATCAGGTTTCGGGCATGTGAAAGGTGCCCGGGCGGCCGGTTTCTTTATGAACGCAATGCGCCGGCTCCTCTAGGGACGCGATGCGTCGGCGACGATCTCCTCGGCCTCGGTCACGGCGGCCACCAGGGTCTCCGGTCCGGCCCGCAGCTCAGCGACCACCGAGTCGATCCCGCGCAGCCCGGCCCGCTCCAGCAGCCGCTTCTCGTTCGTGACCCATTCACCGCGTGCGGCGAGCACTCCGTGCGCGGCCTGGGCGGCGGCCGTCGCGATGGCGCCGGCGGTCTCCGTGAGCCGGCCGTGGGGGGCGTGGTTGGCCTTCGCGTAGGCGAGGGTGGCGCGGGCGGTGCCGTGCCAGCGCGCGGCGGCGGTGTCGCGCAGCCTGGCCGGGTAGTCCGCCGGGCGGGGCAGGGAGCCGCGGAGCACCTGGTTGACGGCGAGTTCGGCCACGACCAGATAGCTGGGGATGCCGGCGAGATGGAAGAGCAGCGGCTCCACCCGGAACCGCCCCTCCTCCGCCTCCGCCAGCTCGTGCTCGACCACGTCGAGGTCCCGGTAGTGCACATCGACCCGGCGTCCGTCGATCGTCAGCCAGGCGCCGCCGTTGAAGACCCCGCCGCCCCAGCCGCCGATCTCGGAGACCTCGCCCTCCCAGCCGAGGGCGCGCAGGTCGTCGGGGTCGAAGGGGCCGCGGTAGTAGAGGGCCAGGTCCCAGTCGCTGTCGTCCCGGTGGGTGCCCTGGGCACGGGAACCGCCGAGGGCGACGGCCCGGACGGTGGGCAGGGCGGCGAGGCGGTCGGCGACGGCGTCGAGGAAGAGCGGGTCGGGAGATCGATGCATGTGCTCAGCCTGCCGCGGCCACCCCGCAGTCCGCCGCAGTCCACTCCCTGGCGCCCGTGGTCCGGCCGGTTGCCGCCACATGTCCTCCGCCGCCGTCTGAGGTCCGCTCCGCGTCCGGCCTCCCTGGTCACGGGCCGTTGTCAGTGGCATGCGTTATCAAGGAATCGTAACGCAGGGTGACGACGGGGGAGGCAGTCGTGACGATCCAGGACAGGGACGCGGGCGCGCACGAGAGGGAGGGGGGAAGTCCCGGAACAGCAGGGGGCCGTCGGGACGCGGCTCATGCGCGCGCCCATCTGTCGATGGCGGGCGTGCACGGGCGGGGATGCACGCCGGGCATGGTCCGGCGACTGCTCGCCGAGCCCGATCCACCGCGGAGCGACCCGCACTTCGCTGCCGCGCCGCGGCCGCGGCCGGGGGTGCCAGAGCCCAGCGACCGCGCGGCCGGTCGATCGTTCCGAGGAGGGCGGGCGTGGAGTCGTCGGCACCGTCGCCGTCGACACCTGGCCGTCAGACGCGGACGCGCTCCGCGTCTCCTCTCGCCACGTCCGTCAGGCGGCCCGGCGCAGGGGTATTGCCGGGGCGGTGCTGAACACGGTTCTACGAGGCCTGCCGCGCCGAAGGGCTGCAGGGATTCCGTCTGGACGCGTACTGGACCTGGCAGGAGCCGTCCGCCACCACCTCGACCGCGGACTGTGGGTGACCTGCTGGAAGCACGCGAACGAACCACTGCTCATCGCCGGCACAGACGCGAGGCGATGGGCGTCGGCCCGGCCTGCAGAATTCGGATGCGGGCAGGGGCGAGGGGAACGATTATCGGGGGGCGTCAGTAAGTCGTCCGCCGCCGTTTCCAGGAGAGCAGCCCTCGTGATCCAGCGCGTAACCGTCCCGGTCCTTTTTCCGCCACCCCGCTATTCCCACGCTTCCGTCGTCGAGGCCGGGACGAAGCTGGCCTTCCTCGCCGGGGCGGTGCCGCTCGACGAGAAGGGGGAGATCGTCGGGCCGGGTGATCCGGTGCGGCAGGCCGAGCAGGTGATCGCCAATCTCCGAGAGCAACTGGGCGCGGTCGGGAGCGACTTGGCGCATGTCGTCGCGACGGACGTGTACGTGGTGAGCAGCGAGCCCTCGGTGCTGTCCGCGGTGTGGGAGGTCGTGGCGGCCTCCGGGCTGAGCGCGGGTCCGCACTCGTCCACGCTGCTCGGGGTCGCCTGCCTCGGCTACACCGGGCAGCTGGTGGAGATCACGGCCACGGCCGTGGTGCCGGACCGGGAGGGCCACCGATGACTGGCGAGGTCGTACTGCGCCGGGCGCTGGCGGCGGACGCCCGTGCCGCGGCGGAGGTGTATCTGCGGTCCTTCGATGCCGCCCTGCCCAGCGTCGTCCGGCCGCACACCGACGACGAGGTGCGCGCGTACATCCGGGATGTGGTGGTGCCGCTGCGGGAGACCTGGGTGGCGGAGGCCGACGGTGGCGGGATCGTCGGACTGATGGTGCTGGACGGGGAGTTGCTGTCGCAGCTGTACCTGGCCCCGGAGTGGCGCGGGCGCGGTATCGGTGACCGGTTCGTCGCGCTGGCCAAGGAGCGCAGCCCGGGCGGGCTGACCCTGTGGACCTTCCAGGTGAACAAGTCCGCCCACCGCTTCTACGAGCGGCACGGCTTCGCCGCGGTCGAGTTCACGGACGGAAGCGGGAACGAGGAGCGGGAGCCGGACGTGCGGTACGTCTGGCGTCCGTGAGCCCTGCCGTTCCGGCCCCGCCGTGGCGGTCGGGGTCACGCCCCATCGGCTCCCCGCGCCGGCCGCCCCCACCTCCTCTCCTTGGGCAGCGGCTGCTGGTAGCCGCCCGCTCGGCTGGTGGTCAGGCCCAGGGTGACCAGGGACTCGGCGAGCTTGACCGCCGCCGCCACGCCGTCGACCACGGGCATCCCCAGCTTCTCCCCCACCGCCTGCTGCAGTCCCGTCATCCCGGCGCAGCCCAGGACCAGGACCTCGGCGCCCGCGTCCCGGGCCCGCTCGGCCGCCGTCAGGAACGCGGCCTCGGTGCGGCCGGGATCACCGGCGAGGTCGAGGACGCCGAGGCCGGTGCCGACGACGGCGGCGCAGTTCCGGGCCACGCCGGCCGTCTCCAGGCTGTCCTCGATCTGCCCGCAGGAGCGGTCGAGAGTGGTGACGACGCCGTAACGGCGGCCGAGGAGGCAGGCGAGGTGGGCGGCGGCCTCGGTGATGTCCACGACCGGGACGTCCACCAACTCCCGTACGCCTTCCCGGCCGTGCTCGCCGAAGCCGGCCAGGACGACGGCGTCGTACGCGGGCCCGTCGTACGTCCGCAGGGTGTCGAGTACGGCGGCGGCGGAGAGGTAGCTGTCCAGCCAGCCCTCGGCCGATGCGGGGCCCCAGCCGGGGGTCAGGCCGGTCACCGTGGTGCCGGGGGCCGCCGCGGCCCGGGCGCCGCGGACGATCTCCTCGGTCATCTCCTGCGTGGTGTTGCAGTTGGTGACGACGATCCGCACGCCGGTCAGGCCTCCTTCGCCGTCGCGGCGCGCTCCCCGCGGCCCAGCAGCGCGTACAGGGCGGCGGCGAGTGCCGTGCCGATGAACCAGGAGTACGGCGCCACGTCGCTGAAGCTCTTGACCAGCGCCACCACGGCTGCCACGGCGGCGGAGGGCAGGAACGCCCACAGCGCCTTCGGGTTGACGCCCTTGCGGTAGTGGTACGGGGAGCCCGGCCGGGCGTCGAACAGCGCGTCGACGTCGACCTTGCCGCGCTTGACCCAGTAGTAGTCGACCATGATCACACCGAACAGTGGGCCCAGGAAGGCGCCGAGGCCGCCGAGGAAGTAGTTGACGACGGTCGGGTTGGAGAAGAGGTTCCAGGGGGTGACGAGCAGCGCGGCGACGGTGCTGATCAGGCCACCGATCTTGAAAGTGATCTTCTGCGGCCAGACGTTGGCGAGGTCGTACGCCGGCGAGACGAAGTTGGCCACGATGTTGACGCCCATGGTGGCGACCGCGAAGGTGAACGCGGCGATCACGAGCACCCAGGTGTTGCCGACCTTGGCGACCAGTTCCGCCGGATCCGTGATGGCCTGCCCGAACGCCTTCAGCGAGCCGGCCGTGACGATCACCGACACGACCACGAACGCGGTGGAGTTGACGGGCAGTCCCCAGAAGTTGCCGCGCCGCACGGTCCGGTAGTCGGGTGCGAAGCGGGAGAAGTCGCAGAAGTTGAGCATCAGCGTGCCGTAGGTGGCGAGGATCAGGCCGATCGCGCCGAACCACTGGCGCCACTGCTCACCCGCGGACACCGGGTGCGGGGTGGAGGTGAGCGAGATGCTCCAGTGGGCCTTGGCCAGGACCCAGATCGCCAGCGCGATCATCACCAGCCAGATCGCCGGACCGCAGAAGTCCTGGAACTTGCGCACCGACTCCATGCCCCGGCTGATGATCAGCGCCTGGAGCAGCCAGAGCGAGACGAAGGAGATCCAGCCGAGCGCGTTCAGGCCGAGGAAGGAGTGGTGGGTGAGGGAGGCGAGGCCCGGCCAGGCCGCCAGCAGCATCACATTGACGGCGACCGAGGCCAGATAGGTCTGGATGCCGTACCACATGATGGCGATCACGGCTCTGATCAGCGCGGGGATGTTCGCGCCCCAGACGCCGAACCCGATGCGGCTGACCACCGGGAAGGGCACGCCGTGGCGCTGGCCGATCCTGCCCATCCGGTTCATGCCGGCGTAGATGAGCACGAAGCCGACGAGCAGGGCGGTGAAGACCTGCCAGACGTTCATGCCGAGGACCAGCAGACCGGCGGCGAAGGTGTAGTTGCCGAGGTTGTGGACGTCGGACATCCACATGGCGAAGAGGTCGAAGACCTTCCAGTTCCGTTGCCTGGCGGGAGCGAGGTCCTCGTTGACGAGGCGGGGGTCGGGGACGAACGCGGGGGCGCCGGTGGTTTCGGCGCGGTCGGCGAGGGACACGGGGCCTCCTGGACGGGGGGACGAAGGGGCCATACCGCAGGAACTCGGACGGGCTGTGGCGCGCCGGGGCGACCGGAAGCCCACAGCGGGGCCGCGTTTGGTATACCAAACTGCTGACATGGTGCCGTCGTCAAGCGTTCGGACCGATGTCGCTGCCGTTACGGCCCCGTAAAAGTCGCCTCGCGTCGGCGAAGATGGGCCCATGACGAAGATCGAACCCCTGGGCGCGGTGCGCGAGCGGGTCCTGGCGAGTCTGCGGGAGGACATCATCGCCGGGCGTCTGGCACCCGGTGACCGGCTCGTCGAACGGGAACTGGCCGAGCGGTTCGGCGTCTCCCGGGTGCCGGTGCGGGAGGCGATCCGCGCGCTGGTCGCCGAGGGTTTCGTCCTCTTCGAGTCGGCCCGCCGCACGGTCGTACGCCGGCTGACCCCGACCGACGTCCGGGAACTCTTCGAACTGCGCGAGGCGTTGGAGGTGTACGCGGCGGGGCTGGCGGCGTCCCGGGGGACCCCCGAGGCTCTGGCGGAGCTGCGGGAACTGCTCGACCAGGCGGCGCGGGCGACGAAGGAGGGCGACGCCGAGGCGATCACGGACATCAACACCCGGTTCCACGACGGCATCCGCGCCCTGGCCGGCAACAGCCTGCTGATCTCGGTCATGGAGCCGGTCGACGGCCGCCTGCGCTGGCTCACCCGGCGGAACGAGGAATGGCCCCAACTCCTCACCGAGCACCGCGATTTGTACGAGGCCATCGCCTCCGGAGACCCCGACCGCGCCCGCGCCCACGCCCTGGACCACGTCCGCGCCAACTACCGCTCGACGGTACGGCACCTGTTCGGCACCGATCCCGCTGACGTCGACTGGAGAACCGCTGACGCCGACTGAAGAACCACGGCCGGCGGCAGGGGAACCGCTGCGCGCTCCTGGCGGGCGGCTGTCGCTCCCCGGCGAGCGCTGCCGCAGGCTGCGGAGGGCGCCGGCCGGCTCCCGATGGACCGCCACGAGCCGCTGACCGGCGACACCGGCTCCCCACGGGCCACCGCGCGGCCCGACCGACGGCTGACCACTCACGAGAGACCGGCGAGGCGCTGACCGGCGGTGTCGGTTCCCGATGGGCCACCGCGAGAAGCGGACGGCTGTCCACTCACGGGAGACCGCCGAGAGGTGCTGACCAGCGGCACCGGCTCCCCCACGGGCCACCGCGCGACCCCGACCGACGGCTGCCCACTCCCAAGGAACCGCTGCGAGCTGCTGACCTGCGACGTTCGGTTCCCGAGGGTTCGTCGTGGGCTGCTGACGGGCGGCTATCGGCTCCTTGTGGCCCGGTGCCGGGTCCTGCAGGCGGCTACGGGATCCCCCGAGTGGGCGCCGGAGCATCCGGATCGGTGGCCAGTGGCTTGCGGATGACCGGTCCCTGGGTGCCCCGGTCAGCTGCCGGCGGCTGCCCAGGGCGCCCCCAGGGCGGCTGACAGGCGGCTATCGACTCCTGACGGACCGGCCGCGGGAGTCCGAGAAGCTCCAGTCCGGTGGCGAGGGGCCGGCGGATCGGCCGCTGCGTGCCGCTGACGGGCGAGGGTCGGCCGAGGTCGGTTGCCGACGGCCGGTTACCGCAGTCCGGCCGTCCTCGCCGCGGTGCGCAGCACCTCGCGGAGCATCTCGGTGGTGAGCCGGCCGGTGAAGGTGTTGCGCTGGCTGACGTGGAAGCAGCCGAACAGGTCGAGGCCGTCGAGCGCGACCCGGGTGCCATGGGCGAAGGCCGGGCGCGGCCGGGGCACGGTCCAGCCCGCCTCGCTGAACGCGGGCAGCGCGGCCTGCCAGCCGAAGGCGCCCAGCACGACCGCGGCCCTCAGCGTCGGGCGCAGCAGCTTCAGCTCCTGGACCAGCCAGGGGCGGCAGGTGTCCCGCTCGCCCGGGGTCGGCTTGTTGGCGGGCGGGGCGCAGTGCACCGGCGCGGTCACCCGGACGCCGTACAGCTCCAGCCCGTCGTCGGCGCTGACGGATGTGGGCTGCGAGGCGAGCCCCTCGTCGTACAGCGCCTGATAGAGCACGTCTCCTGAACGGTCTCCGGTGAACATCCGGCCGGTGCGGTTGCCGCCGTGCGCGGCCGGGGCCAGCCCGATGATCACCAGGCGTGCGTCGGCGGGGCCGAAGCCGGGCACCGGCCGCCCCCAGTACGTCCAGTCGGCGAACGCGGCCCGCTTCGTGCGGGCCACCTCCTCGCGCCACTCGACCAGCCGAGGACAGGCCCGGCAGTCCGCGACCCGCCGATCGAGCCGGGCAAGGGCGCAGCTGTCGTCCATACGGCCACCGTATGCCCCGGCGGGCCCGGCCGGCACAGGTGCGACGGAGACGGCGCGGGCCGCTGCGGGAGGGGTGGGTCGAGGTCGTCGAGGCCGTCGAGGCCGCAGGGCGTGGTGTCCGTCTCGCCGGTGAGCGCACGACGACAGGGCGCCGCCGCGGTGTGCACATCCGGGGTGTGCCAGGCGGCTGCGGCCGTCAGTGATCCGTGCCGATACCCGGCACCCGGCACCCGGCGCCCTGGGAAACCGGCCCCCACCGCCCGGGAAAATCGCCTCCGGCTCACCCCGCCCGGGGAGTTAAGGTCGGGGCATGGCTTCCGAGGATGCGGACGAGAACGTGAACCGTGGGACCGCCGGACCGGACGGTCCCGACCCCGCCCAGGACGCCCGGAACACCCAGGACACCCCCAGCTCCGGTGCCTCCGTCGAGCAGCCCGTTGATCCGAAGACCGCCGCCGCGGTGGCCGCCGCCGAGGCCGCGGGGCCGGGCAAGGGCGAGACGGTACGGATCGACAGCTGGATCTGGGCCGTGCGTCTGATCAAGACGCGTTCCCTCGGCGCCACCGCCTGCCGGGGCGGCCACGTCCATGTGAACGGCGAGCGGGTGAAGCCCGCCTACTCCGTGCGCGTCGGCGACGAGGTCCGCCTGCGGCACGAGGGCCGGGAGCGAATCGTGATCGTCAAGCGCTTGATCCGCAAGCGGGTCGGCGCCCCCGTGGCCGCCCAGTGCTACATCGACAACTCCCCTCCGCCTCCGCCCCGCGAAGCCGTCGCACCCGCGGGCCTTCGCGACCGCGGCACCGGCCGCCCCACCAAGCGCGACCGCCGCGAAATGGAACGCCTCCGCGGCCTCGCGGGCCCGGGCCTCCCGGGCGGTTTCGGCGCCTTCGGCGGCGCCGGAGGCCTCGCCGGGCCCGCCGGCCTCGGCGGCTCCGAGGGCCGGGATCGGTCCGAGGGCCAGGGCGGGTCCGGGCCGGGCGGCCCCGTCGGGTCCGGTGAACGCCGTGGATCCGGTGGAACCCGTGAACGCGGCGGATCCGGTGGACGCGGCGCATCCCGCGCGTCCGGCAGGCGCGGCGCATCCGGATCCGGCGGCAGCGGGGGGCGCCCCCGCGGACGGTGACCGGAGGCGCCGGCCTCCCCACGCACGCACACGCCGGCGCCGTCGGCCGGGCCCCCGCGCCCGGCCGGCCGCGCCGGCGCCGCGCACCCGGGTCACCGTCGCCGCACCAGCCGCAGCAGCTCACCGTTGTGCTCGCGCCGGGCCCAGGCGATCAGGGCGAGCGGCACGATCAGGATCAGCGGGGTCGCCGCGTTCTGGCCGTCGAAGGCCGTGAGCTGGACGATGAACGCGCCCACCATCAGCGCGCTGAGCGCGATCGCCGCCAGGGACTGCAGCACGGGGATCAACAGCGCGATCGCTCCGGCGAGTTCGAGCGCACCGATCGTGTACATGGCCCCGCTGCCCCAGCCGATCTTGTCGAAGGCCTCGACGGCCGAGGGGTGCGCGATGAGCTTGGGCAGCGCGCTCGCGACGCCGTAGAACAACGCGAGCAGCACCTGCACGGTCCGCAGCGTGACCCGGGCCACACGCCTGCGGCCACTGAGGGAGCCGGCGGAGGCGACGGAGGAGGTGCGGGCGGCGGGAGCGGTCGTCTCGGACATGTGGGATCTCCTGGGGAAGCGGTGCCGATTGCTTTCACCGGGGTAGACCCCGCGGCATCCGGAAAGTCATCGCTCTCCCGGCCGCGCCGGGCGACCGAGTGCCCGCTATCCCTTCGGCACCGCACGCACCCATGTCCGGTCCGGTGTCAGATACGCGTCCACCTCCAGCCCCGCTTCCTCCAGTGCCGACTCGAACTGCTCCTTGGTCAGCGGCCGGGCCAGGAATGTCTGGGTCCAGCGTGCGTCCGGGAAGTCGTACTCGACATGGACCGAGTTCGCTCCGTTGCCGACCGGCTCCGCGGAGACGATCCGTACGGTGAAGCCGCTCGGGTCGACCCGCTCCCTGGGCACGTTCGTGTGGTAGTCCTCGCCCTCCCGCTGGATGAGCACGCAGCCGTTGTTCGCCACATGCCGGACGCAGGTGCGCAGCATGCCCCGGCGCACCTCCTCGTCACCGGCGTGCACGAGGAACGACGCGAGCATCACCACGTCGAACTTCTCACCGCACAGGTCGAGTTGCTCGATGGGCCCGCATATCGTGCGCGCCCCGCGGATCCGGCTCAGCATCTCGGCGGACTCGTCCACCGCCGTGACCGTGAAGCCCCGCTCGAGCAGGGGGTGGGTCATCCGGCCCACCCCGCTGCCCAGCTCCAGGATGTGCGCCCCGGCCGGTACCGCCGCGGCGATGATGTCCGGCTCGTCTCCGACCGGCAGCCGCTCGTACAGCTCGACCGCGCAGCCGTCCGGGGTGATCGCGCCGGGCCCCGTGCCCTCGTATCCCTCACGCATTTCGACCGTCATGCCCGAACAACGGCCCGCCCTCGCACGGCCGTTCCCCTCCGACCGCGGTTCACCCGTCCGAGTGAGCCCGCGCTGCCCGGCTCAGTCCGCACCGTCGACTCTGCCCGCACCGTCCGACTCAGTCCCCGCCGTCCGGCTCACCCCGCACCGTCCGACTCAGCCCGGACCGTCCGGCTCAGTCCGCACCGTCCGGCTCAGCCCTCAGCGTCCACCGTCCGACCGGAACGGGAACCAGCCGTGTCCGATGTACCAGTGGCCGCCCGCCCGCAGGTGGTCCCCCACCGCCCGCTCCACGGACGTGCGGCGCGGCAGGTCCGCGATCGCGAGGCCGGGGTCGCCGAAGACGAACTGGACGGGTTCGGTGTCGGACGGCTCGGTGTCCTCGCGGGCGGTGCGGAACCGGTCCTGGAAGCGAATGATGTTGGAGTCGGCCGGCAGGTACCGCTTCAACTGCGGGTCGAGCAGCCAGGAGTGGCACAGCACGGCCACCGGCCGCTCCTCCGGGAAGTGCCGGGGGAAGAACTCACGGGCCCAGGCCAGCGAGCGGTCGCAGGCGGACGGGGTCAGCGGGCCCAGGAAGTCGGGGATGTGCAGGTTCAGACAGGCGGTGCCGGGCGCCACGTCCAGGCCGGCCGCCGCGATCACCGCGGACGTGCGCTGTCCGTGCCGCGCCCGCTCGAACTGCAGCCGGCCCAACTGGTACAGCTCACCGCGGAAGTGCCGCACGAGCCAGCGCCGGGCGTTCACCCCGGTCGTTCCGTGCCGTCGGCGGTGAACGGCCATCTGACGGCCCAGGTCGGCCAGGGTGCGCCGGGAAACTTCGGGCGGAATGCCGCGTTTCCGGTGCCGGGCGAGCGTGTGCGGGAGCGCGGCGACGAAGACGTACGCGGCGAAGGTGCCGGCCAGCCCGGCCGGCGCCGCGTCGAGGAGTTCGGCGAGCTCGGGTGTGCGGCCGGTCTCCACCGGATCGCGGAACAGCTCCTCGACGCACTCCTCCAGGAGTCTCAGCGCCCCCGGGTCACCGGTCACCCGGCGCGACCCGGCCACCAGCTCGTTGATGTCCTCGTGCGGCACGGCCAGGTCGAGGAGCAGTTCGGGCAGGTCGTCGGCGTCCGGCAGCAAGAGATCCCCCTTCGACGAGCGGCGGACGAGCGCCGTTGATGAACGTCGTCCGCGAAGAGTACGTTGCAAGCAGGAGTGGTGGTCCGATGCGTACGGGCAGTGAACCGGTGACCGCGCGCAGTGCTCTGCGGGCGCGGTTCTGGCTGTGCGTGTGGGGACTGGCCTGGTCGGTCTTCGGCACGGTGGCGTTCGCGCTCGTCGGTCGCCCCGGCTGGGCGGCGGCCTGCGGGGCGCTGTGGCTGGTGGTCACCGTGGACATGATCATGATCCTCCGGCACATCCGGCAGGGTCCGCACTATCAGCCGGGCCGTGACGTACCGCCGTACCGGCCCCCGGACAACGGACCGCCACTCCCGGGGCCGTCGAGGCACCGGCGTCCCTGACCAACGCCCGGCGCGCATGGCCAACGCCCGGTGTCCATGACCCCACACCGGCATCCGCATCCGTGGGGCCCCGGCACGCCCGCCGCTCAGTCGTCGAAGCGTGCCGCTCTCACGTACTGCGGGTTCGGGTCCAGCGCGGCGGCGAGACGGAAATGGCGTTTGGCCTGGTCGGGGCGGCCCTGGCGCTCATAGGTCCGGGCCAGCGCGAAGTGCGCGAAAGCGTTGTCCGGCTCGCGCTCCAGCACGATCGTGAACTCCAGCTCGGCGGGCCGCAGTTGGGCTGCGGCGAAGAACGCACGCGCGCGGAGCAGCCGGGCGGCGGTGTTCTCCGGGTGCGCGGCGATGACTGGATCGAGGAGCTTCACCGCACCCCGCGGGTCCCGTGAGTTGAGCAGATGCTCGGCTGCACGGAAGTCGATGACATGCGTCTCCGGAGTACGTCCGGTGGAACCGCTGGTCTCGGGCACGGCTGAGTCCTTCCCTCACTCCACCCCTTCAACGCGCGAGAAGGGGGCCGCTATTCCTGCGCTACCGCGCGGTGCCCTCATGTGCCCGCCGTACGAGGTCCTCCCACACCTCGGTGACACGCTTGTGCAGCGCGTCCAGCGGTACGTCGTTGTCGATCACGATGTCCGCGATCTGTCTGCGCTGCTCGCGGGTCGCCTGCGCGGCCATGCGCGCGCGTGCGTCCTCCTCGGTCATGCCGCGCAGCCGGACCAGCCGCTCGAGCTGGGTCTCGGGGGTCGCGTCCACGACGACCACGACGTCGTACAGCGGCGCCAGGCCGTTCTCGGTGAGGAGGGGCACGTCGTGGACCACGACGGCGTCGGCGGCCGCGGCCTCCTCCAGTTCGCGGGAGCGGGCGCCCACCAGGGGGTGCACGATCGAGTTGAGCACGGCGAGCTTCTCGGGGTCGGCGAAGACGATCGAGCCGAGTCTGGGCCGGTCCAGGTTGCCGTCAGCGGCGAGGACGTCCTCGCCGAAGGCCTCGACCACGGCCGCGAGGCCGGGGGTGCCCGGCGCCACGACCTCGCGCGCGATCCGGTCGGCGTCGATCAGCACGGCCCCGTGTTCCACGAGCAGCCGTGACACCTCGCTCTTGCCGGCACCGATTCCACCGGTCAGGCCCACTTTCAGCATGAGCGTCAGCTTAGGCCCTGCCGCTGACAGCGGGTCCGGCGCAGGTCAGTTCTCGCCTTCCCGCTCCGCCAGGAACCGCTCGAACTCGCGCCCGATCTCGTCCGCCGACGGGATCTCCACCGGCTCGGCCAGCATGTTGCCCCGCGTCTCGGCGCCCGCGGCCGCGTCGTACTGGTGCTCCAGGCCCTGGACGAGCGCGGTGAGTTCCTCGTCGCCCTCCTGGATCTGCCGGTCGATCTCCGTCTGGGTGCGGTACGCGTCCGTGCGCAGCGAGTGCGCCACACCCGGAAGGACGAGACCGGTGGCGGCCGTGATGGCCTCCAGGACGGTCAGGGCGGCGTCCGGGTACGCCGAACGGGCGATGTAGTGCGGTACGTGCGCGGCGACGCCCAGGACGTCGTGCCCGGCCTCCATCAGGCGGTACTCCACGAGCGACTCCGCGCTGCCGGGCACCTGGGCCTCCTCGAAGGGGCTGCGGTGGCCCGGGACGAGGTCGGTGCGGTTGCCGTGCGGGGTGAGACCCACCGGGCGGGTGTGCGGGACGCCCATGGGGATGCCGTGGAAGTTCACCGAGAGGCGGACGCCGAGCCGCTCCACGATCTGGCGTACGGCGGCCGCGAACCGCTCCCACTCCACGTCCGGCTCGGGCCCGGAGAGCAGCAGGAAGGGGGCACCCGTGGTGTCCTGGACGAGGTGGACCTCGATGGCCGGCACCTCGTAGTCGGTCCAGCGGTCCCTCTTGAAGGTCAGCAGAGGGCGCCGGGCCCGGTAGTCCACGAGCCGGTCGTGGTCGAAACGGGCGACGAGCTGGTGGGGCAGTGAGTCGAGCAGCCGGTCGACGATCTGGTCCCCGGTCTCGCCCGCGTCGATGTATCCGTCGAAGTGGTAGAGCATGACAAGGCCGGCCGACTCCTGGGCGAGCGCCATGTCGACCACGGCGAGGCCCTTCGGCTCCCATGCGTACAAACCCTGCGGATCAAGCACTGTGACCGCTCCTCCTCGTGTTCGACATCGTCAACACGCCCTGGACGACGGGCATTCCCACGACACGCCGTTGATCAGGCTCTCGGGGGCGGTACGAAGGAAAGCGTGGGCACCCGCAACTCCCCGGCGGCGTGCGCGACCACAGACCGCCCGCGGCCGAACCGACGGCGGCTCGGTCCCCGGACACGCCTGAGGGGCCGTACCCCGAAAGGTACGGCCCCTCAGAACCAGCTATCGGCTAAGCCTCAGCGACAGCGATCAGCTCTGGCCGCCGGCCAGCTTCTCGCGCAGCGCGGCCAGCGCCTCGTCCGAGGCCAGCGCACCGGAGGTGTCCGCGCCCTCGGAGGAGTACGAACCGCCGGTCGCGGCCGGAGCGGCGGCCTCGCCGCCACCCTCGGCGGCAGCGGCGGCGTCCGCCTCGCGGGACTTGATGACCTGCTGCTGGTGCTGCTCGAAGCGGGCCTGCGCCTCGGCGTACTGGCGCTCCCACTCCTCGCGCTGCTTCTCGTAGCCCGGCAGCCAGTCGTTGGTCTCCGGGTCGAAGCCCTCGGGGTAGATGTAGTTGCCCTGGTCGTCGTAGGACGCGGCCATGCCGTAGAGGGTCGGGTCGAACTCGACCTCCTCCGGGTGGGCACCGAAGGACTCGTTGGCCTGCTTCAGCGAGAGGCTGATGCGGCGGCGCTCGAGGTCGATGTCGATGACCTTGACGAAGATCTCGTCGTTGACCTGGACGACCTGCTCCGGAATCTCCACGTGGCGCTCGGCCAGCTCGGAGATGTGGACCAGACCCTCGATGCCCTCGTCCACGCGGACGAACGCACCGAACGGCACCAGCTTCGTGACCTTACCGGGCACGACCTGGCCGATCTGGTGGGTGCGGGCGAACTGCTGCCACGGGTCTTCCTGGGTCGCCTTCAGCGACAGGGAGACGCGCTCGCGGTCCATGTCGACGTCGAGGACCTCGACGGTGACCTCCTGGCCGACCTCGACGACCTCGGACGGGTGGTCGATGTGCTTCCAGGACAGCTCGGAGACGTGGACCAGACCGTCGACGCCACCCAGGTCCACGAAGGCACCGAAGTTGACGATCGAGGAGACCACACCGGAGCGGACCTGACCCTTCTGCAGGGTCGTGAGGAACGTCTGGCGGACCTCGGACTGGGTCTGCTCCAGCCAGGCACGGCGGGACAGGACCACGTTGTTGCGGTTCTTGTCCAGCTCGATGATCTTGGCCTCGAGCTCCTTGCCGACGTACGGCTGGAGGTCGCGGACGCGGCGCATCTCGACCAGGGAGGCCGGGAGGAAGCCACGGAGGCCGATGTCGAGGATGAGACCACCCTTGACGACCTCGATGACGGTACCGGTGACGATGCCGTCCTCTTCCTTGATCTTCTCGATGGTGCCCCAGGCACGCTCGTACTGGGCGCGCTTCTTCGAGAGGATCAGGCGGCCTTCCTTGTCCTCCTTCTGGAGGACCAGGGCCTCGATCTCGTCGCCGACGGCGACGACCTCGTTCGGGTCGACGTCGTGCTTGATCGAGAGCTCGCGGCTCGGGATGACACCTTCGGTCTTGTAACCGATGTCGAGCAGGACCTCGTCCCGGTCGACCTTCACGATGACGCCGTCGACGATGTCGCCGTCGTTGAAGTACTTGATCGTCTCGTCGATCGCTGCGAGGAAGGCTTCCTCGTTACCGATGTCGTTGACCGCTACCTGCGGGGTGGTGGCGGTGGTCTCGGTGCTGCTCGTCATGTGGGAAAGGGCTCCGGTACGGACATTGAAGTCGTAGGTACTGCTTACGCCGGGAGCCCGTTTCGCTCTGCAGAAGCCGGACAGCCAAGGAAGCGCCACCAAATGGACACCGGGTGCCCGGTGGCGCCTCGACAACCGAGGGGACATACAACAGATGCGAGCGCAGCCTGCTACGTCTGAGGTGCGCAGGCCCGCAGCGCAACTTGTAGCATACGGGGGCAGCCGGACATGGTCAATGCGCGAAGGCGCACACCCGGGGCGGATCGCCCCATAACCGGCAGAAGAAACGTCCCTTGAGGCCACGCAGGCCGAGGGAACCGGTTCCGTGACGAACCCGGCGGGTTGGACGGAAGAGTACGACGAGGGAGCCGATCATCCAAGAGCCGGAAGCGTACGAGCCCGAAGGACCCGAGGCGTGCGAGCCGGAGGCGACACGGCGTGACGCCGGGGTCGCGGAAAGCGCACGGGCCAATCGGGGCTGGTGGGACCGCAACGCGGACGAATACCAGGTCGAGCACGGCACGTTCCTCGGCGACGACCGCTTCGTGTGGGGCCCGGAGGGCCTGGACGAGGTGGAGGCCGAGCTGCTCGGCCCGCCGGAGGAGCTGAAGGGCAAGGACGTCCTGGAGATCGGCGCGGGCGCGGCGCAGTGCGCGCGCTGGCTGGCCGCCCAGGGGGCCCGCCCGGTGGCCCTGGACCTCTCGCACCGCCAGCTGCAGCACGCCCTGCGGATCGGTGGATCGTTTCCGCTGGTCTGTGCGGACGCCGGTGCGCTGCCCTTCGCGGACGGCTCCTTCGACCTGGCCTGCTCGGCGTACGGCGCGCTGCCCTTCGTCGCCGACCCGGGGCTGGTGCTGCGCGAGGTGCGGCGGGTGCTGCGGCCGGGCGGCCGGTTCGTCTTCTCGGTGACGCACCCGATCCGCTGGGCGTTCCCGGACGAGCCGGGCCCCGAGGGTCTGTCGGTGTCGTCCTCCTACTTCGACCGCACGCCCTACGTGGAGCAGGACGAGGAGGGCCGCGCGGTCTACGTGGAGCACCACCGGACGCTCGGCGACCGGGTCCGGGACATCGTGGCGTCCGGCTTCCGCCTGGTGGACCTGGTGGAGCCGGAATGGCCGGCCTGGAACACCTCGGAGTGGGGTGGCTGGTCCCCGCTGCGGGGCCGTCTCATCCCCGGCACGGCGATCTTCGTGTGCGAGCGGGACTGACCTCCCGCCTCGTGTCCCGTACCTATACCTACGTGCACGCGCGCGTGAGGGCCGGTTTCGCCGTCGTACGACACTGGGGGGCGTGATCCGTTACGACGCCCTGGACGCGCTGCCCGTGCGCTCGGCCCTGCCCGCCCTGACCGAGGCCCTGGAGGACGGCGGCACCGCCGTGCTCGTGGCGCCGCCCGGCACCGGCAAGACGACGCTGGTGCCGCTCGTGCTGGCGGGGCTGGCCGGGGGCGGGCCCGCGCGGCGGGTCGTGGTGGCCGAGCCGCGCCGGATCGCGGCACGGGCGGCGGCCCGTCGCATGGCGTGGCTGCTGGGTGAGAAGCCCGGCGAGAGCGTGGGCTTCACGGTGCGCGGCGAGCGGGCCGTGGGCCGGCACACGCGCGTGGAGGTCGTGACGACCGGCGTGCTGCTGCAGCGGCTGCAACGGGACCAGGAGCTGCCGGGCGTCGACGCCGTCGTCCTCGACGAGTGCCACGAACGGCATCTGGACGCCGACACGGCGGCCGCGTTCCTGTGGGACGTACGGCAGGCGCTCCGGCCGGAGCTGCGGCTGGTGGCCGCGTCGGCGACGACCGACGCGGAGGGCTGGGCGCGGCTGCTGGGCGGGGCGCCCGTGGTCGAGGCCGCGGGCGTCGCGCACCCGGTGGAGGTGGTCTGGGCGCCCCCGGTGCGTCCGATACGGCCGCCGCACGGGATGCGGGTCGATCCGGCGCTGCTGGCGCACGTGGCGTCCGTGGTGCGGCGGGCGCTGGCCGAGCGGGAGGGGGACGTGCTGTGCTTCCTGCCCGGCGTGGGCGAGATCGCGCGCGTGGCGGGGCAGCTCGGCGCACTCGGTGAGGTCGATGTGCTGCAGGTGCACGGGCGGGCGCCGGCCGCCGTGCAGGACGCGGTGCTGGCGCCCGGGGCCCGGCGCCGGGTGGTGCTGGCGACCTCGGTGGCGGAGTCCTCGCTGACGGTGCCCGGGGTGCGCGTGGTGGTGGACTCCGGGCTGGCGCGGGAGCCGCGGGTGGATCACGCGCGCGGGCTGAGCGGGCTGACGACGGTACGGGCGTCGCGGGCGGCCGGGCGGCAGCGGGCGGGGCGGGCCGGACGGGAGGCGCCGGGGGCGGTGTACCGGTGCTGGTCCGAGGCCGAGGACGGGCGTCTGCCGGCGTTTCCGGCGCCGGAGATCAAGGTGGCCGATCTGACCGCGTTCGCCCTGCAGGCGGCCTGCTGGGGGGATCCGGACGCCTCCGGGCTGGCCTTGCTGGATCCGCCGCCGGGTGGGGCGATGGCGGCGGCGCGCTCCGCGTTGACGGCGGTGGGGGCGGTGGACTCCGTCGGGCGGGCCACGTCGGTCGGTGTGAGGCTGGCTCGGCTGGGGGTGCACCCTCGGCTGGGGCGGGCGCTCCTGGACACGGCCGGCGAGGGCGCGGAAGTTGTCGCTCTGCTGTCCGAAGAGGTGCCGCGGGATTACGGGGATGATCTTGCCGGCGCGTTGCGTCGTGCTCGGCGTGGGGGTGACGCCTATGCAGGGCGGTGGGCCGCGGAAGTACGGCGGCTCCGGGCCGTCTCACAGGAGTTTTCCCACTCGCCCACCCGTCCCTGTCGGTCAGAAGGCGCCGTCCGGGTCGGACCGGGCACCGGTGACGACAAGCTCGCCGGGGTCGTCGCCGCGCTCGCCTTTCCCGAGCGGGTCGCCAAGCTCGACGGTGGGTCGTATCTGATGGCCTCCGGCACGCGGGCCGAGGTGGGTGATGCGTCGGCGCTGCGGGGTGCGCCGTGGATCGTCGTCGCCGTCGCCGATCGGCCCTCCGGTACGGGGCACGCGCGTGTGCGGCTCGGGGCTGCCGTGAGCGAGGACGTGGCGCGGGCCGCCGCCGGGGCGCTGCTCGGCGAGCGGGACGAGGTGCGCTGGGCCTACGGGGATGTCGTGGCCCGGCATGTCGAGCGGCTGGGCGCCATCGAGCTGGCCGTACGGCCGCTGAAGGACGCCGATCCGGCGCTCGTACGCGGTGCCCTGCTCGAGGGGCTGCGGCAGGAGGGGCTCGGGTTGCTGCGGTGGTCGCCGGAGGCGGAGGTGCTGCGGCAGCGGCTGGCGTTCTTGCGGGTGCGGCTCGGGGAGCCGTGGCCGGACGTGTCCGACGACGCGCTGCACGCGCGCGTGGACGAATGGCTGCAGCCGGAGCTGAGCCGGGCCCGGCGGCGGGCCGATCTCGGCCGGATCGACGCCGGGCAGGGGCTGGCGCGGTTGCTGCCGTGGGCGAGCGGGGAAGCCGGGCGGCTGGACGAGCTTGCGCCGGAGCGGATCACCGTGCCGAGTGGGTCCAGAATCCGGATCGACTATCGGGATCCGGAGCAGCCGGTGCTCGCGGTGAAGTTGCAGGAGATGTTCGGGCTGCGCGAGACGCCGACCGTGGCGGGGGTGCCGCTGCTCGTGCATCTGCTCTCCCCCGCCGGGCGGCCCGCCGCCGTGACGGCCGACCTCGCCTCCTTCTGGAAGGACGGCTACCAGGGGGTACGGGCCGAGCTGCGCGGGCGGTATCCGAAGCATCCGTGGCCCGAGGACCCGGCGGCCGCCGAGCCCACCCGGCACACCAACGCGCGGCTCAGG
This sequence comes from Streptomyces puniciscabiei, assembly GCF_006715785.1. Classification (NCBI taxonomy): domain Bacteria; kingdom Bacillati; phylum Actinomycetota; class Actinomycetes; order Kitasatosporales; family Streptomycetaceae; genus Streptomyces; species Streptomyces puniciscabiei. The sequence goes on along the minus strand of NZ_VFNX01000001.1, from coordinate 5,339,417 downwards.
CGCTGACCGGTTCGGGTTCGGCCGGCCGGGTGGGTGCGGGGTCCCGGGGGCGGCGGGCGCGGGCCTCCAGGTAGAGGGAGAGGGCCAGGAGCAGGGCTCCCGCGGTCAGGGAGCCCCAGGGGACGTACGAGGTGAGCATCAGCACCAGGGTGCGGTTGTGTGCGACCAGCGCGACCGTGTGCTCGATGTAGTCCTCGCGCATCTTCACGTCCCCGGCGAACGCCGTGACCCTGTCCCGGCCGCCGAGCAGGGTGCCGCCGCGCAGTTCCTCCTTGTGGAGTTCCTCGCCGTAGACGGGCGCGCCGGTGACGGGTTCGACCCAGAATCTGCGGACCGTGCTGTACCAGCGGGTGGTTCCGGTCCTGGCGACCGATTCCGGCGTGATGCCCTGGACGGGCATGGTCTTCGGCATGGGGACCTTGGTCCAGGGGATGGTCTGTTCGAAGTAGTAGACCTTCAGGCCCCGGAAGGTCTGGGTGCCCTTGTAGTGGATGGGGCTGGTGGTGCGGGTCTGCGCGTCGAAGTACTCGTAGTCGCGTTTCTGTGTCAGGAACGGCCACTTGAACTCGATGCCCTGCCGTGTGACGGGGTCGCCGTCGACCATCTCGCCGGTGGCGTGCACGGGGTCCTGGCTGTGGGCGTCGAAGATGTAGCGCTCGGGAACCTCGGAGACCATCTTGCCGTCGGGTCCCTGGACGTAGGAGAGGCCGTCCCAGACCACGACCGGCCGGCCCGCCGTCCTCTCGATCCGCTGCGCGGCCGCCACGTCGCCCTTGAGGGTCTGCACGATGGTGACCTTGGAGACCTTCTTCGCGCGCATGGTGCCGTAGTCGAGCAGGGTGGCGCCCCTGGCCTCCAGGACCATGTCCTGGTACTGGTTCGCGGGGATCCTGGCCAGGCGCGGGAAGGCGTACCAGCGCATGAGCGGGGCGAGCGCGGCGCAGAAGACGGCGCAGGCGAGCAGGACCAGGCTTGCCTTGCGGCGCATGGAAGGCCTCCCTCCCGGACGGGCGCGGCTAGGGGTGCGAGGGCACCGTCGTCAGCAGCGGTTGGGGGGATGTCCGGCCCGTCGGCGCACCCATGGCGGTCATCGCCAGGACCAGGGCGAGCGCGAGGGCGAGACCGGTCGCGGCGGCGATCAGGGCGCGCATACGGGCCTCCCGGCGGACGGTGGTGTCCCCATGAGTTCCTGATGGTTCGTCAGGTTCGGCACCGTAGCAACCGGCGGGTGAGATGAGAACAGCGGTGCACCCACGAACGAGGGCGCCCTCCCCGCGGGTGCGGAAGAGGGCGCCCTCGCGTGCTCTCAGGAGGAGGCGGACGGGCTCGGCGACGGGCTCGGCGAGGCGTCCGCCGCGGCGACCTGCAGCTCGACGGTGAGCGTCGCGCCGCCGGTGGTGGTGATGCGGAGCAGGAACGTGCCGGTGGTGTCGTCCGCGTACAGCTTCGGCAGGGTCAGCAGGCCCTTGGCGTCCGTCTGGAGGCCGGTGAGCGTGCGGACGGGCTTGCCGTCGGCGTCCTTGAAGTACGGGCCCTTGTCGTTCTCGGTGGCGTCGGTGCCGGACTTGATCAGGGTGGCGGTGGCCGCGACCTTGTCCGCGACGGCGCCCTTGTACGTCGCCTTCACCTGGACCTGGTCGGCGAACTCGCCGCCCGGGGTGCAGGTCAGCGGGGTGTCGCTGGTGCGCGTCAGGGTGTCGGCGGCGCGCTCGGTGACGGTGGCCGTGTAGCCGAGGCCCGTGACCGTGCGGCCCACGACGGTGGCCATGATCTTGAAGTCGCCGGTCTTCTCGCCCGCCTGGAGCGCCGGTGCGAGAGCGACACCCTTGGCGTCGGTGGCGAGCGTGGCCACGGTCTCGCCGCCGGCGAAGGTGGCGTCGGTGTCCCCGGTGATGGTGAACCGGATCCTGACCTTGGCGACGGCCTTGCCGGCCTTGGTCTCGGCGCGGGTGCCGATCCGTTCGCTGAAGGCGTGGCCGGCCATCGACGTGAGCTTGGCGGTGCCCGCGTCCGCCAGGTGGTCCACGGTGTCCGTGGGGGTCTGCGGGGGCGTCGGCGGGGCGGGCGGCTTCGGCGGGGTCGGGCTGGGGCTGCCGTTGCCGCCGGGCGTGCTGGGCTTGGGGTCCGGCTTCGGATGGGGCTTGGTCTTCGGCGCCTTGGTGTGCTTCGGGGACTTGGCGCGCGGGGTGCCGTCGTCGCTGCGGTGGCTCGGCACACTGCCGGTGCCGTCGGGCACGGAGTGGGTGCCCTTGCGGTAGTACTCCAGCCACGACAGGACGGTGTTCAGGTAGTCCTGCGAGTTGTTGTAGCTGAGGATGGCGCTGTGCAGGTCGTCCTCGCGCGCGAGGTCCCAGCCGTTGCGGCACAGGTAGTGGCCGGCGGCAAGGGCGGCGTCGTAGACGTTGTTGGGGTCCTTCTTGCCGTCGCCGTTGCCGTCGCGGCCGGCCCAGGCCCAGGTCGACGGGATGAACTGCATGGGGCCGACGGCCTGGTCGTACTCGGTGTTGCCGTCGTAGAGGCCGTGGTCGGTGTCCTTGATGAGGGCGAAGCCGTTGCCGTCGAGGGCGGGGCCCAGGATCCGGCCGATCGTGGTGCCGTCGGCGTCGACCCGGCCGCCTTCCGCCTGGCCCGACTCGACCTTGCCGATGGCGGCGAGCAGCTGCCAGGGCAGGTTGCAGCCGGGCTTGGAGGAACGCAGTTCGGCCTCGGCCTTCTTGTAGGCGTCGAGGACCGTCGCCGGGATGCCGGCCTCGGTGTCGCCCTGGGGGGCGGGGGTGCCGGTGGCGCTCGGCGAGGGGCTGGGGTTGGGGCTGTTGAGGGGCGGGAGGTCCGTGTAGTACGGCGAGTTGCCGGTGGCGTTGCCGTCGGAGGTGGCGTCGGGTACGGGGGCGGAGGCGCCGGCCGTCGCCTGTCTGCCGTGGTCCCCGCCGGGCATTCCCGGAGCCTGGGACGCGGACAGGGCCGCGACCGCCGCCGCGGCCACGGCGGTGGTCGCCGCCCCCTTGCGCAGCCGCCTTCCGAAGTGCGCCGCCATCGAGTGAACCCCTCCTGTGGACTTCGTACGTCCGTCTCCGTCTGTCCGCCTCGCACTGGTGTGACGGTCGACCCGGTGTTCTGGTTTCCCCTGTGACGTCCTTCCCTTCGTGCGACGTGCGTTCCGCCGCGCGCCGGGCAGGACACACCGCAGGTGACCCTACGACAACTTGCTTTGCGTCGGGACCCGTTCCCGCCCGCTTTTCACCCGTTGGCCAACTCTCGTTGGCACGCAGGCCCCGGGAGGGCGGTCCGGCATACCGGACGGACCCGATCGGCGGATACTGGACGGACCTGATCACCGGCCCGGCGCCAGGGCCGACAACCGTTGTCGGCGGCTCTGTTGCCGTTCACGCTCAGCCATGCGGCGGCCGTCCTGCCCGCGGTCCGCCGGGACGGGACCGGCCGCGGCCGGCTCGTGCCGGCGGTGCTCGTCGCGGGATCCTTCGCGCCCGACATGCCCTTCTATGCGGCGAGTGTCCTGCCGGGCGGCATGGAATTCGGCGCCGTCACGCACGCGTTCGCCGGGTTTTCACGGTCGACGTACTCATGTCCTGGGCACTGGTGGGACTGTGGCTGCTCGTCCGCGAACCGCTGCTCGCGCTGCTGCCCCGGGGCCGGCGGGGGCGGCCGGCCGTGCTGCTGCGCTGCGGTGCGGCACGCGCGCGGGCGAGCGTCGTCACGGGGGTGTGGTGGTACCTCTCCGCGGTGCTGGGTGCGCTGACCCATGTGGTGTGGGACGCGTTCACGCATCAGGGGCGGTGGGGGACGCGGCTGGTTCCGGCCATCGGGCGGGACCGGGTGGCGGGTGTGCCGCTGTTCTCGCTGCTGCAGTACGGCTCGTCCGTGACGGGCGCGGTCGTGATCGCGGTGTTCGCCGTGCGTGTGCTGCGGCGGACGCCGGGCGGGGCGCCGGTGGGGGTGCCCGTGCTGTCCGTGCGGGACCGGTGGTGGGCCGGCGCGGTGATCGGCGGGTGTGCGGTGGCCGGGGCGGTGCAGCGGGCGGCGCGCTGGTGGGCGCTCGTGGGGGCGCCCGAGCGGCCGTGGGATCTGGTGCCCGCCGTGTGCTTCGGGGTGGGCGCCGGGCCGGTCCTGGGGCTTGTGCTGTACGCCGTCGGGGTCAGGGTGTGGCGTCGGGGCCCGGCTCCGGGCGGTTCCGCTGATCCCGCTGATCCCGCTGATCCTGGTGGGGTGGTCGGTGCGGGGCGGGGGCGGCCGGCCGCTCGGTGAGCGACGCGACGAAGACCGTGAGGGTACGCCGGGGGCGCGGTCTCGGGATCGCGGTGAGCGCGAGGGCGAGGTAACCGCGGGCGAGGTCGGCCCACTGGCGCCAGTCGGGGGCGTGGTCCACGGGAGCGGTCAGGCCGGCGAGTCGGTGCCGGAGGTTCCTGGCGGCCCTGCGGACGGTCGCGCTCAGGTCGGCGGGGATGCGGGCGGTGCTTGCGTCGGCCGCGAGGGCCGGGACCGGCGAGGCGGGCACGGCCCGCGCCGCGGCGGCGTCCGCCCAGGCCCGGAGGTCTGCCTCGGGCGTCCGGCGGTGAAGCGTGCGTATACCCATGCCCGCAGTGTTGCGGCTGTGGGGGGTGGGGGGCGTTTTGGCGGGGGCCACGTGAGTGACGGGTCCCTCCGGGGGTTCGGCCGACTTGCCGGTGTGAGCGCCGGGGTCTTGTGCTGGTGGGGTGGGCGGGGGCGTGGGTGCGGTGGGTCTGGCACCGCCGGGTTGCGCCGTGGGGGTGAGCGCCATTGCGGCGGTGTCCGGGGGCGGGCTTTTCGGTTGGCGGAGATTGGGGGTGGCGGTTGGTCGGGGGGCCGCGCGGGGAGTGTGGCACCGCCGGTTCGCGCCGTCGGGGGCTGAGCGCCGTTGCGGCGGTGTCCGGGGGCGGGCTCTTCGGTTGGCGGAGATTGGGGGTGGCGGTTGGTCGGGGGGCCGCGCGGGGAGTGTGGCACCGCCGGGTCGCGCCGTGGGGCTGAGGGCCGGTGCGGCGGGATCGGTGCCGGCGTGGGGATGGACAGCGGTTGGGGTGCCGGCGGAGGGGGCGTTGCGATGGAGGGGGCGTTGCGATCGAGGCCGGTCGCAGCGCCCCTGCTCAGGCGCGTTGCGATCGAGGCCAGTCGCAACGCCCCCCCGCTCAGGCGCCGCAGGCTAGTGCGCCGCCGACTCCCAGTCCGGGCCGACGCCGACCGAGACGTCCAGGGGGGCCCGGAGGTGGACCGCGTCGGACATCTCCTTGCGGACGATCTGCTCGGCGGCCGCCCGCTCGCCGGGGGCGATCTCCAGCACGATTTCGTCGTGGACCTGCAGGAGCATGCGGGACTTCAGGTCCGCCGCCCGCAGGGCGTTGTCCACCTTGAGCATGGCGATCTTGACGATGTCGGCGGCCGTGCCCTGGATGGGCGCGTTGAGGGCCATGCGCTCGGCGGCCTCGCGGCGCTGGCGGTTGTCGCTGTTGAGGTCCGGCAGGTAGCGGCGGCGCCCGAAGAGCGTCGCCGTGTAGCCCGTCGCCCGGGCCTCGTCGACCGCGCGGCGCAGGTAGTCCCGGACGCCGCCGAAGCGCTCGAAGTAGGCGTCCATCAGGGCGCGCGCCTCGGCCGCCTCGATGTTCAGCTGCTGGGACAGGCCGAAGGCGGAGAGGCCGTAGGCCAGGCCGTACGACATCGCCTTGATCTTGCGGCGCATCTCCGCGTCCACCGCGGCGGGCTCGACGCCGAACACCTTCGAGGCGGCCGTGGTGTGCAGGTCCTCGCCGGAGGTGAAGGCCTGGATCAGGCCCTCGTCCTCGGAGAGGTGGGCCATCACGCGCAGCTCGATCTGGCTGTAGTCGGCGGTCATCAGGGACTCGAAGCCCTCGCCGACCACGAAGCCGCGGCGGATCGCGCGGCCCTCGTCCGTGCGGACCGGGATGTTCTGCAGGTTCGGGTCCGTGGAGGACAGGCGGCCGGTCGCGGCGACCGTCTGGTTGAACGTGGTGTGGATACGGCCGTCGCCCGCGATCGTCTTGATCAGGCCCTCTACGGTGACGCGCAGCTTCGCCTGCTCCCGGTGGCGAAGCATGATCACCGGCAGTTCGTTGTCGGTCTGGGTGGCGAGCCAGGCCAGGGCGTCGGCGTCGGTGGTGTAGCCGGTCTTGGTCTTCTTCGTCTTCGGCAGGGCCAGCTCGCCGAAGAGGACCTCCTGGAGCTGCTTGGGCGAGCCCAGGTTGAACTCGTGCCCGGCGGCCGCGTGGGCCTCCTTCACGGCCTGCTGCACGGCACCCGCGAAGGTCTGCTCCATCGTTTCGAGGTGCGCGCGGTCGGCCGCGATGCCGTGCCGCTCCATGCGGGCGAGCAGGGCGGAGGTGGGCAGCTCCATGTCACGCAGGAGGTCGGCCGCGCCGACCTCCTCGAGCCGGGTTCCGAAGGCCTCGCCCAGGTCGAGGACCGCGCGGGCCTGGATCATCAGGGCCTCGGCCTCGGCGCCCTCGTCGGCGCCGAAGGCCAGCTGGCCGTCGGCCGCGGCGGCGGGCGCGAGCTCGCGGTGCAGGTACTCCAGGGACAGCGCGTCCAGTTCGAAGGAGCGGCGGCCGGGCTTGACGAGGTAGGCGGCGAGCGCGGTGTCCATGGTCACGCCCTCGACGGACCAGCCGTGCTCGGCGAGGACGCGCATGGCGCCCTTGGCGTTGTGGAACACCTTGGGGCGGGCGGCGTCGGCCAGCCAGGCCGCGAACGCGTTCTCGTCGGCCTCGTCCAGCTCGGCGGGGTCGAACCAGGCGGCCGCTCCCCCGGCCGCGGCCAGGGCCACCTCGGCGACCGAGCCGGTGCCCAGCGCCCAGGTGTCGACGGTGGCGACGCCCAGGGTCCCGGCGCCGTGCTCGGCGAGCCAGGGGGCCAGCTCGCCGGTGCGCAGGATCTTGCCGTCCAGCTCCACCCCGTCGGTGGCGATCGGCGTGGCCTCGGCCTCCTCGGAGCCGGGGTCGACGGCGAAGAGACGCTCGCGCAGGGACGGGTTGCGGATCTCCAGGGTGTCCAGGACCAGCGTGACGGCCTTGCGGTCGTAGGCGGCACGCTCCAGGTCGGCGACCGCCCTGGGCAGCTCGACCTGGCGCTCCAGCTCCGTGAGGACGCGGTTGAGCTTGACCGACTCCAGGTGGTCGCGGAGGTTCTGCCCGGCCTTGCCCTTGACCTCGTCGACGCGCTCGACCAGCTCGGCGAAGGAGCCGAACTGGTTGATCCACTTCGCCGCGGTCTTCTCGCCGACGCCGGGGATGCCGGGGAGGTTGTCGGACGGGTCGCCGCGCAGGGCCGCGAAGTCCGGGTACTGGGCGGGCGTCAAGCCGTACTTCTCGAAAACCTTCTCCGGGGTGAACCGGGTCAGCTCCGAGACGCCCTTGGTCGGGTAGAGCACGGTGATGTTGTCGGTGACCAGCTGGAAGGAGTCGCGGTCGCCGGTGACGATCAGCACCTCGAAGCCCTCGGCCTCGGCCTGGGTGGCGAGGGTGGCGATGACGTCGTCCGCCTCGAAGCCGTCCACGGCGAAGCGCGGGGCGTTCATCGCGTCGAGGAGCTCGCCGATCAGCTCGACCTGGCCCTTGAACTCGTCGGGCGTCTTGGAGCGGTTCGCCTTGTACTCGGTGAACCTCTCGGAGCGCCAGGTCTTGCGCGAGACGTCGAAGGCCACCGCGAAGTGCGTGGGCGCCTCGTCACGCAGGGTGTTGGCCAGCATCGACGCGAAGCCGTAGATCGCGTTCGTCGGCTGGCCGGTCGCGGTCGTGAAGTTCTCCGCGGGCAGCGCGAAGAACGCGCGGTAGGCCAGCGAGTGCCCGTCCATGAGCATCAGCCGGGGACGGGTGCCGCCGGGGGTCTTGTCGGTCTGCTTCGATGCTGTCTCTGCCACGTCCCCGATCCTGCCACGCCGCACTGACACTCCGGTCCCGGCTGCCGAGGGTCGCTGGTCGGTCACGCGCTGTGGGTGGCGGTTATGAAGAGGTGCTGCGCAGAAGGCGGCCGGGGCGTTGTCGGTCGGCCGTGGGAGGATCGGCAGCGTACTTCTCACACGCAGTCGAAGGGGAGCGTGCGATGGCGACGAAGCCGCCCAAGGGTGATCCGGTTCAGGACGCGCCGCAGGTCACGGAGCCCAAGCACGCGGCGGCCGGGCTGCCGGCCATCGGGCACACGCTGCGCATCGCCCAGCAGCAGATGGGCGTGCGGCGCACGGCGCTGACGCTGCTGCGGGTGAACCAGAAGGACGGGTTCGACTGCCCGGGCTGCGCCTGGCCGGAGCCGGACCACCGGCACAAGGCGGAGTTCTGCGAGAACGGCGCGAAGGCGGTGGCCGAGGAGGCCACCCTGCGCCGGGTCACCCCGGAGTTCTTCGCCGCGCACTCCGTGGCCGACCTGGCGACGAGGAGCGGCTACTGGCTGGGGCAGCAGGGGCGGCTCACGCACCCCATGTATCTGCCGGAGGGCGGCACGCACTACGAGCCGGTCGGCTGGGAGCGCGCCTTCGACATCGTCGCCGAGGAGATCGCCGCGCTCTCCTCCCCCGACGAGGCCGTCTTCTACACCTCCGGCCGCACCAGCAACGAGGCCGCGTTCCTGTATCAGCTGTTCGCCCGCGAGCTGGGCACGAACAACCTGCCGGACTGCTCCAACATGTGCCACGAGTCGTCCGGTTCGGCCCTGAGCGAGACCATCGGCATCGGCAAGGGCAGCGTCCTGCTGGAGGACCTCCACAAGGCGGACCTGATCATCGTCGCGGGGCAGAACCCGGGGACGAACCATCCGCGCATGCTCTCGGCGCTGGAGAAGGCCAAGGCGAACGGCGCGAGGATCATCAGCGTCAATCCGCTGCCCGAGGCCGGTCTGGAGCGGTTCAAGAACCCGCAGACCGCGCAGGGCATGCTGAAGGGCGCCGCCCTCACCGATCTGTTCCTGCAGATCCGCATCGGCGGCGACCAGGCACTGTTCCGCCTCCTCAACAAGCTGATCCTCGAGACCGAGGGTGCGGTCGACGAAGAGTTCATCCGTGAACACACGCACGGCTTCGAGGAGTTCGCCGCGGCCGCCCGTGCCGCCGACTGGGACGAGACGCTGAGAGCGACGGGCCTCACGCGCGCGGAGATCGAGCAGGCCCTCGGCATGGCGCTCGCCTCGCAACGCACCATCGTCTGCTGGGCCATGGGCCTCACCCAGCACAAGCACGCCGTCCCGACCATCCGTGAGGTGGTCAACTTCCTGCTGCTGCGCGGCAACATCGGCCGGCCGGGCGCGGGCGTGTGCCCGGTGCGCGGACACAGCAACGTCCAGGGCGACCGCACCATGGGCATCTTCGAGCGGCCCGCGCCCGCTTTCCTGGACGCGCTGGAGAAGGAGTTCGGGTTCGCGCCGCCGCGCGAGCACGGGTTCGACGTCGTACGGGCCATCCGTGCGCTGCGCGACGGCGAGGCGAAGGTGTTCTTCGCCATGGGCGGCAACTTCGTCTCCGCCTCCCCCGACACCGAGGTCACCGAGGCCGCGATGCGGCGCGCGCGGCTGACGGTGCACGTGTCGACCAAGCTCAACCGCTCGCACGTCGTCACGGGCGCGCGGGCGCTGATCCTGCCCACGCTGGGCCGCACCGAGCGGGATCTGCAGGCGAGCGGCGAGCAGTTCGTCACCGTCGAGGACTCGATGGGCATGGTGCACGCCTCGCGCGGGCGGCTGGCCCCGGCGAGCCCGCGGCTGAAGTCGGAGCCCGCGATCATCTGCGGCCTCGCGCGGCGGGTGCTCGGCGCGGACAGCGTCGTGCCGTGGGAGGAGTTCGAGAAGGACTACGCGGCGATCCGTGACCGCATCGCGCGCGTGGTCCCCGGTTTCGAGGACTTCAACGCGCGCGTGGCCCGGCCGGGCGGCTTCGCCCTGCCGCACGCCCCGCGCGACGAGCGCCGCTTCCCGACCGCCACGGGCAAGGCGAACTTCACGGCGGCGCCGGTGGAGTACCCCGAACTGCCCGAGGGCCGGCTGCTGCTGCAGACCCTGCGCTCGCACGACCAGTACAACACCACGATCTACGGCCTGGACGACCGCTACCGGGGCATCACGGGCGGCCGCCGCGTGGTGCTGGTGAACCCCGAGGACGCGCGGGCGCTCGGGTTCGCCGAGGGGTCGTACGTCGACCTGGTGAGCGAGTGGAGGGACGGGGTGGAGCGGCGGGCGCCGGGTTTCCGGGTCGTGCACTACCCGACGCCCAGGGGATGCGCGGCGGCGTACTACCCGGAGACCAACGTCCTGGTCCCGCTCGACGCCACCGCCGACACCAGCAACACCCCGGCCAGCAAGTCCGTGGTCGTACGTCTCGAAGGTCACATCCGCGGCGGGGAGGACCGTCTGGAACAATCGGCGACCGACTGAGCGTTTGCTCAGCGAGCAGACAGCCGCAGCGGACAGCTGTACGACGAACGGAGCCGGGCCCATGGGCGAGCAGCAGCAGGTGAGATTCCCGCAGGAGGTCATCGACGAGTACGCGGCGCTCGGTGTCGACCTGCCCGCACTCTTCTCGGCCGGGCATCTCGGCACGCGCATGGGCGTGCAGATCCTGGAGGCCTCTGCGGAGAAGGTCGTCGGGACCATGCCGGTGGAGGGCAACACCCAGCCGTACGGCCTGCTGCACGGCGGCGCCTCCGCGGTCCTGGCGGAGACGCTCGGCTCGGTCGGCTCCATGCTGCACGGCGGCAGTTCCAAGATCGCCGTGGGCGTGGACCTGAACTGCACGCACCACCGCGGGGTGCGCTCGGGCCTGGTGACCGGTGTGGCCACGCCGGTGCACCGGGGCCGGTCCACCGCGACGTACGAGATCGTGATCAGCGACGAGCAGGGCCGCCGGGTGTGCAGCGCCCGGCTGACCTGCCTGCTGCGGGACGTGAACAAGGACGACGCCGCGCACGTCCAGGGCGACCGCGCCTGACCGCGACCGGCGGGGGCCTGCCGACCCCCGCCGATCCGTCGTGCCCGGCGAGAGGGCTGCTCCCTGTAGCGGCCCGCCGCAGGACACGGACCTCGAACGCGGAAGATCAACAACCAAGGTCCCCCGCTGAATTGACGGTCCGTCGGCAGCAACTTTCCCCAGTCGGCGGTCCGATGGACCGCCACGCAGCCCAGCCACACGCGCCGCCCATGGCCCAACACCCGTGGCGCACCGCGCCCGGACGCCCGTCACGCGGCTCCCTCGCCGGCGCGGAAACGCGGGGAAGTTCCGAAGCCCCGCCCCCGCCTTCCGGCTGCGCCTTCTTTTCCCGCGCGTAACGCTGCGTAATGTGCGTGCAATACGCATTCATACTTTCACTTCCGAGCCGGCCGATACACAACACCCACGCAACCCCCGGAAGTTACCTGCAGCAACGGCATTGTGTAATCACCAAAAGCCCCGAGACGCCTGAACCGATCGAGGCGAGGCCTGCGGCTTCTCAGAATGCGGACGGGGTGAATCGGGCCGAATTCCTGCTTTCCCCCCACGCTGTACCGCTCTGCATTACCTCGTGTCATAACAAGAGCGTCACAGCCTTGGTCAAGCACTCCTCCACGTTCCTCACACACGCTTAGAGTCACGGCCAGTCACCGCTCCATAGGGAGTTCGGTACCGGCGCGGCATCCTCCTTCCCCCGCAAGGGGTGGAACGTGCCTGCGGAAAGGATCGATAGTGCGACAGCGTTCTCTGGTGATTCTTACCTCCGTGCTGACCACCGGAGCTCTGACTCTCACCGCTTGCGGCTCCCGCAACAACGACAGCAAGGGCGGCGACAGCGGCAACGTGACCGTCACGATCGGCGTCGACGCTCCGCTGACCGGCCAGAACTCCGCGACGGGCCTGGGTATTCAGTACGGCGCGCAGATCGCCGTCGACGATGCCAACAAGAACAAGACGGTCCCGGGCGTCACCTTCAAGATCAAAGCGCTGGACGACAAGGCGATTCCCGCCACCGGCCAGCAGAACGCCACCCAGCTCGTCTCCGACAAGAGCGTGCTCGGCGTCGTCGGCCCGCTCAACTCCGGTGTGGCCACGCAGATGCAGCAGGTCTTCGCCACCGCCAACCTGGTGGAGATCTCCCCGTCCAACACCAACCCCGAGCTCACCCAGGGCAAGAACTGGCAGACCAGCAAGTCCCGCCCGTTCAAGACCTACTTCCGCACCGCCACCACCGACGCCCTGCAGGGCGCCTACGCGGCGGACTACGCCTACAACGGCGTCCACGCGAAGAAGGCGTTCGTCGTCGACGACAAGCAGACCTACGGCGCGGGCCTCTCCAAGATCTTCACCCAGCAGTTCACCAAGCAGGGCGGCAAGGTCATCGGCACCGACCACGTCAACACCGGCGACCGTGACTTCTCCACCCTGGTCACCAAGATCAAGAACTCGGGTGCGGACCTGCTCTACTACGGCGGCCAGTACGACGAGTCCGAGGTGCTGACCAAGCAGCTCAAGGACGCCGGCGCCAAGATCCCGCTGTTCGGCGGTGACGGCATGTTCACCCCGACCTACATCAAGACCGCCGGCAAGGCCGCCGAGGGCGACCTGGTCACCTCCATCGGCGTCCCGGTCGACACCCTGCCGGCCGCCAAGGACTTCGTGGCCACCTACAAGGCCAAGAAGTACCCCGGTGACTACGGCACCTACGGCTCCTACGCCTACGACGCCGCCACCGCCATCATCAAGGCCGTCGGCCAGGTCGTGAAGGACGGCAAGATTCCGTCCGACGCCCGCGCCCAGATCGTCGACGCCGTCCAGAAGACCTCCTTCGACGGCATCTCCGGCAAGATCTCGTTCGACGAGTACGGCGACACCACGAACAAGCAGCTGACCGTCTACCAGGTCAAGAACGGCGAGTGGAAGTCCGTCAAGAGCGGAACGGCCAGCCCGAAGTAAGCCACCGGAGCACACCGCCTCACCAGGGCCGCGCGGCGCAGACCACCGTCACCGCGCGGCCCGCCTTCTACCGCCCCCTTGACTCTCCCCACCACATGGAGGCCATGCGGTGAACACCCTGCCGCAGCAGCTGGCCAACGGGCTGTTCCTCGGCTCGATGTACGGGCTGATCGCCATCGGCTACACGATGGTGTACGGCATCGTCCAGCTCATCAACTTCGCCCACGGCGAGATCTTCATGACCGGAGGCTTCGGCGCCCTCACGGTCTACCTCGTCCTGCCGGACGGCATATCCATGTGGATAGCCCTGCCGGCGATGCTGATCGGCGGTGCACTGGTCGCCGTGCTCATCGCCGTCGGCGCGGAACGTTTCGCCTACCGTCCACTGCGCGGCGCGCCACGCCTCGCGCCGCTGATCACCGCGATCGGCCTGTCGCTCGCCCTGCAGCAGGCGGTCTTCAACTGGTACCACGTCGGCGGCGACGCCAAGTCCGCCCGGGTCTTCCCGCAGTTGCCGTTCGGGCCCCTGCACCTCGGCTCCGTGACCGTGCAGAGCGGTGACGTCTTCCTGATCATCGCCGCCCCGGTGTGCATGGCGGTCCTCGCCTTCTTCGTCCGGCTCTCCCGCACCGGCCGCGCCATGCAGGCCACCGCCCAGGACCCGGACACCGCCCAGCTGATGGGCATCGACACCAACCGCATCATCGTCATCGCCTTCGCCATCGGCGGCTTCTTCGCGGCCGTCGCCGGTGTCTCCTACGGCCTCAAGTACGGCTCGGTCTCCTACGACATGGGCTTCCTCGCCGGTCTGAAGGCGTTCACCGCGGCCGTCCTCGGCGGCATCGGCAACATCTACGGGGCCATGCTCGGCGGCCTCGTCCTCGGCCTCGCCGAGGCCATGGCCACCGCCTACATCGCCGACATCCCGGGCATGCACCAGCTCGGCGGCCAGGGCTGGGCAGCCGTGTGGGCCTTCGTCCTCCTCATCCTCGTACTCCTCATCAGGCCACAGGGCCTGCTCGGCGAACGCGTCGCGGACAGGGCGTGAGCAGCATGACCGACACCACCACCGAGACCACCGCCACGACGCCGGAACCGGCCGCGCGCGGGCCCGTCCCGCTGCCCCCGGTCGCCGCCCGCCTGCTCATCGCGGCCGGCGCGGTCGGCACCATCGCCAGCACCTTCCTCAGCTGGACCTGGACCCCCGACTTCCCCGGCGATCTGACGATCTACGGCTACCCGGCGGGCCTGCAGGTCATCGCCCTCGTGGCCGGCGCCCTCACCCTGCTGTACGGGCTCACCCTGTGGAACGTACGAGGGCTGGGACCGCTGAACCCGGGCAAGGCCACCAGCCCGGTCCTCCTCATCGCCCTCTCGGCGTTCGCCGTCTGCTGGTTCACGGGTATCGCCATCGCCGTCGACCTCGGCGGCCTGGTGAACCTGGAACCCGGTGCCTTCGTGGCGATGGCGGCCTCCGCGCTGCCCGTCGTCGGCGCCCTCGCGCTGCCCCACCCGGCGCCCGGCACGGGCCTGCGGGGCTACCTCACCAAGCCCGACCAGCCCCGGCCCGGCACCCTCTCGCCGCTCGCCGAGCGTGTCGCCATCACCGTCGGCACCGCTCTCGCCCTGGTGGTCTTCACCTACGGCATCGGCATCAACGACGACGACAGCGAGACCTTCATCGGCTTCCTGCTCGTCCTCGTCTTCGGCGCCTGGGGCCTGGTCCACGCCGGCCTCCTCGACCGGTTCGCGACGATGTCCGCCCGCCACAAGGGCTTCGCCACCACGCTCGCCTTCCTCGCCGCCGTGATCTTCCCGTTCACCCAGAGCGACGACCACAACGCCAACATCGGCGTCAACATCCTCATCTTCGCCACCGTCGCCCTCGGCCTGAACATCGTCGTCGGTCTCACCGGACTGCTCGACCTCGGTTACGTCGCCTTCCTCGGCGTCGGCGCCTACGCGGCCGCCCTGGTCTCGGGGTCCGAATACTCCCCGTACAACGTCCACTTCCCCTTCTGGGCCGCCGCCCTCACGGGCATGGCCGCCTCGCTGGTGTTCGGCGTCCTGATCGGCGGTCCCACGCTGCGGCTGCGCGGCGACTACCTGGCCATCGTCACCCTCGGATTCGGAGAGATCTTCCGCATCACCGTCAACAGCCTGGACGGCACCTCCGGACCGAACGTCACGCGCGGCCCCAACGGCATCACCCAGATCCCCGACATCAAGATCTTCGGGTTCAACCTCGGTGACGCCCACGACGTCGGCGGGTTCACCCTCGGCCGCTTCGCCAACTACCTCTTCCTGATGCTCCTCATCACGGCGATCGTCGTGCTCGTCTTCACCCGCGCCGCCGACTCCCGCATCGGCCGCTCCTGGATCGCCATCCGCGAGGACGAGACCGCCGCCACCGCCATGGGGATCAACGGCTTCCGGGTCAAGCTCATCGCCTTCGCGCTCGGCGCCTCCCTCGCGGGCCTCGCCGGCACCGTGATGGCGCACGTCAACTACAGCGTCAACCCGCAGCCGTACCAGTTCGCCGGTGCCGCCCCGCCCAACTCGGCCTTCCTCCTGGCCGCCGTCGTCCTCGGCGGCATGGGCACCGTCAGCGGCCCGCTGCTCGGTGCCAGCGTCCTCTACCTGGTCCCGGAGAAGCTCCAGTTCCTGCAGAACTACGAGCTGTTCGCCTTCGGCCTCGCGCTGATCCTGCTGATGCGCTTCCGGCCCGAGGGCATCATCGCCAACCGCCGCCGCCAGCTGGAGTTCCACGAGACCGGCCAACTCGACGTACCGGAACAGAAGACGCTGACCGACGAGGCGGCCGTCAGCAAGGCAGGGGCGTGAGCGACCATGACGACACCTGTACTCGAAGCCCGTGACGTCACGATGCGCTTCGGCGGTCTGACCGCCGTCCGGTCCGTCGACTTCACGGTCAACAGCGGCGAGATCGTCGGCCTCATCGGCCCGAACGGCGCCGGCAAGACGACCTTCTTCAACTGCCTCACCGGCCTGTACGTCCCCACCGAGGGCACGGTCGCCTACCAGGGCAAGGTGCTGCCGCCCAAGCCGCACCTGGTGACCCAGGCGGGCATCGCCCGCACCTTCCAGAACATCCGGCTGTTCGCCAACATGACCGTGCTGGAGAACGTCCTCGTGGGCCGCCACACGCGGACCAAGGAGGGCCTGTGGTCCGCGCTGCTGCGCGGCCCCGGGTTCCGCAAGGCCGAAAAGGAGTCCGAGGCGAAGGCCATGGAACTCCTCGAGTTCGTCGGCCTCGCCGCCAAGCGCGACCACCTCGCGCGCAACCTGCCCTACGGCGAGCAGCGCAAGCTGGAGATCGCCCGGGCACTGGCCAGCGAGCCGGGCCTGCTGCTGCTCGACGAGCCGACGGCCGGCATGAACCCGCAGGAGACCCGGTCCACCGAGGAACTGGTCTTCGCCATCCGCGACAAGGGCATCGCCGTCCTCGTCATCGAGCACGACATGCGCTTCATCTTCAACCTGTGCGACCGGGTCGCCGTGCTCGTCCAGGGCGAGAAGCTCGTCGAGGGCACGTCCGACGTCGTACAGGCCGACGAGCGGGTCGTCGCCGCCTATCTGGGTGAGCCCTTCGAGGGCGACCCGGGCGAGGCGGAGGCTGCCGAGGTCGAGGCCGCGGAAGCCGAGGCAGCCGAGGTCGACGCCGCGGAAGCCGAGGCAGCGGAAGCCGCCACGGACTCCGCCACCGCCACCGAACCGGCCGAAAGCGCGGAGAGCACCAGCACCACCAAGGGAGAGGCCCAGTGACCGCACTGCTGGAGGTCGAGGACCTCAGGGTCGCCTACGGCAAGATCGAGGCCGTCAAGGGCATCTCGTTCAGCGTCGAGGCCGGCCAGGTCGTCACCCTCATCGGCACCAACGGCGCCGGCAAGACGACGACGCTGCGCACCCTGTCCGGCCTGCTCAAACCCACGTCGGGAAAGATCGCCTTCGACGGCAAGCCGCTCACCGGCGTACCGGCGCACAAGATCGTCGCCCTCGGACTCGCCCACTCCCCCGAGGGCCGGCACATCTTCCCGCGCCTGACCATCGCCGAGAACCTCCAGCTCGGCGCCTTCCTCCGCAAGGACAAGGAGGGCATCGAGAAGGACATCCAGCGCGCCTACGACCTCTTCCCCATCCTGGGCGAGCGGCGCAAGCAGGCCGCGGGCACCCTCTCCGGCGGTGAGCAGCAGATGCTGGCGATGGGCAGGGCGCTGATGTCCCGGCCGAAGCTGCTGATGCTGGACGAGCCGTCGATGGGCCTGTCGCCGATCATGATGCAGAAGATCATGGCGACGATCGCCGAGCTGAAGTCCCAGGGCACCACGATCCTGCTGGTCGAGCAGAACGCCCAGGCGGCGCTCTCCCTCGCCGACCACGGCCACGTCATGGAGGTCGGCAACATCGTCCTCTCCGGCACGGGGCAGGACCTGCTGCACGACGAGTCCGTCCGCAAGGCCTACCTCGGCGAGGACTGACCCGTACGACGACGCCGGCCCGCGCCCCCTTCTCCGGGGCGCGGGCCGGCGTAGGTCAGCCCTTCTTGGCCGCCTTCTTCTCCTGGTTGTCCGCGATGACCGCCTCCGCGACCTGCTGCATCGACATCCGGCGGTCCATGGACGTCTTCTGGATCCAGCGGAACGCGGCCGGCTCGGTCAGGCCGTACTCGGTCTGGAGGATGGACTTCGCGCGGTCCACCAGCTTGCGGGTCTCCAGGCGCTGGGTGAGGTCGGCGACCTCGCTCTCCAGCTGCTTCAGCTCGGTGAAGCGGGAGACGGCCATCTCGATGGCCGGGACGACATCGCTCTTGCTGAACGGCTTGACCAGGTACGCCATGGCACCGGCGTCCCGGGCACGCTCGACGAGGTCGCGCTGCGAGAAGGCGGTGAGCATCAGGACCGGCGCGATGGACTCCTCGGCGATCTTCTCGGCCGCGGAGATGCCGTCCAGCTTGGGCATCTTCACGTCCAGGATGACCAGGTCCGGCCGGTGCTCGCGGGCCAGCTCGACGGCCTGCTCACCGTCCCCCGCCTCGCCGACGACGGTGTACCCCTCCTCCTCCAGCATCTCTTTGAGGTCGAGCCGGATCAGGGCCTCGTCCTCGGCGATGACGACACGGGTCGTCAGCGGAGGCACGTGCGACTTGTCGTCGTCGGGCGCGTCTACGGGCTGGGGCGACTCGGCGGTCACGGGGGCTCCTCGTTCCAGGCAGGGGTACTGCTGACAAGAGCCTACCTAGCTGCGGTATGGTGGACGGGCAGCGGGTCGGGGGAAATCTTCGATTCGCAGGGGCTCCGGTAGTCCAATCGGCAGAGACGATACCCTCAAAAGGTATTCAGTGTGGGTTCGAGTCCCACCCGGGGCACTTTTCCTTGGATTCTAAGGTCGCCCATGCAAGCGGAGGATCACGCTCGCGTGATTCTCCGCTTTTTGCTGCGTGTCGCCTGGGCCACTCTCAGATGGTGTCCACATGTACGACATCAGCACGCGCAAGCGAGCCCTCGCGCTCGTTGCGCAGGGCCGAAGCCTGAATGCCGTCAGCAAGAAAATGGGCGTATCTCGGGCCGCCATCCGCTCGTGGCAGACGCGGATCGAACCGCTGCCCCGCATGTGCCAGACCCCGTGCTCGTTGTGCGGGCCGTTGGGAGAACCGCCCGAGGACAAGGCGTCGTACAGCTACCTCCTCGGGCTCTATCTGGGCGATGGCTGCATCAGCCCCGCCCCGAAGTCGGGCTACTACCTCCGTATCGCGTGCGCCGACTCATGGCCCGGCCTCATCGAGGCGTGCGCTTCCGCAGTCGAAGCTGTCAGCCCCAGTAAGAAGGCATACCGAGTACAGGCTGTCGGATACACGTCCGTGGTCGGCTACAACGCACACTGGCCCTGCTTCTTCCCTCAACACGGCCCCGGCAAAAAGCACGACCGCCCCATCGTCCTCGAACCCTGGCAGCAAGCCATCGTCGACGCCCACCCCTGGGAGTTCATCCGCGGCCTCATCCACTCCGACGGCTGCCGCATCATTAACTGGACGACCCGCGTGGTGGCCGGTGAGAGCAAGCGGTACGAATACCCGCGCTACTTCTTCACCAACACCTCGACCGACATCGTGCGCCTCTTCACCGACGCCCTCGACAAGGTCGGTGTCGAGTGGAAGCCGCTCAACCAGAGCCGCGCGGCCGTGACCATCTCCATCGCCCGCAAAGCCTCCGTAGCCCTCATGGACGCCCACGTCGGCCCGAAGTACTGACCCTCGCCCCGCCTACTTCGGGCTGTCGTCCTCGCCGATGTGATGCACCCTGACCATGTTGGTCGAGCCGGAGACGCCGGGCGGGGAGCCCGCCGTGATCACCACGATGTCGCCCTTTTCGCAGCGGCCGTACTTCAGGAGGAGTTCGTCCACCTGGTCGACCATGGCGTCGGTGGAGTCGACGTGCGGACCGAGGAATGTCTCGGCGCCCCAGGTGAGGCTGAGCTGGGAGCGGGTGGCGGGCTCGGGGGTGAAGGCCAGGAGGGGGATCGGGGAGCGGTAGCGGGAGAGGCGGCGGGCGGTGTCTCCCGACTGGGTGAAGGCGACCAGGAACTTCGCGCCGAGGAAGTCGCCCATCTCCGCCGCCGCCCTGGCGACCGCGCCGCCCTGGGTGCGGGGCTTGTTGCTCTCCGTCAGCGGCGGCAGGCCCTTGGCCAGCATGTCCTCCTCTGCTGCCGCGACGATCCTGGCCATGGTGCGTACGGTCTCGACGGGGTATTTGCCGACGCTGGTCTCGCCGGAGAGCATGACCGCGTCCGCGCCGTCGAGCACCGCGTTGGCCACGTCGGAGGCCTCGGCGCGGGTGGGCCGGGAGTTGTCGACCATCGAGTCGAGCATCTGGGTGGCGACGATGACCGGCTTGGCATTGCGCTTGGCGAGCTTGACCGCGCGCTTCTGCACGATCGGCACCTGCTCCAGAGGCATCTCCACGCCCAGGTCGCCGCGGGCGACCATGAGCCCGTCGAAGGCGGCCACGATGTCGACCAGGTTCGCCACGGCCTGCGGTTTCTCGATCTTGGCGATCACCGGGAGGCGCCGGCCCTCCTCGGCCATGATCCGGTGCACGCCCCTGGCGTCGTCGCCGCTGCGGACGAAGGAGAGCGCGATGACGTCGAAGCCGGTGCGCAGCGCCCAGCGAAGGTCCTCCTCGTCCTTCTCGGACAGAGCGGGGACGGAGACGGCGACGCCGGGGAGGTTCAGGCCCTTGTGGTCGGAGATCATGCCGCCCTCGATCACGCGGGTGCGCACGCGCGGGCCGTCGACGGCGGTGACCTCCAGGCAGACCCTGCCGTCGTCGACGAGGACGCGCTCACCGGGGGTGACGTCGGCGGCGAGGCCGGCGTGGGTGGTGCCGCACTGGTGGCGGTCGCCCTCGACGCCCTCCTCGACGGTGATGGTGAAGGTGTCGCCGCGTTCAAGGAGTACGGGGCCTTCGGTGAATCGGCCGAGGCGGATCTTCGGGCCTTGAAGGTCGGCGAGAATTCCGACGCTGCGGCCGGTTTCGTCGGCCGCCTTGCGCACTCGCCGGTATCGCTCCTCGTGTTCGGCGTGGGTGCCGTGGCTGAGATTGAATCGGGCCACGTCCATTCCGGCGTCGACCAGTGCCTTGATCTGGTCGTACGAGTCGGTGGCGGGCCCCAGAGTGCAGACGATCTTTGCTCGGCGCATATCTCGAGCCTAGGCCTTACCCGCGGGTAGAGAATCGGCCCCACATGACCACTCAACAACCTTTGAGTGAAGCGTCATTGACAAGTGTTGAATTGTGCGACCACTCGCTCCGATGAGCGAATTTCCCTGGTCACCTTTCCTCGACCAGGGGGGTGAGGTGCTGTGGATGCCGGGACGGTGGCACTCGGTGCCGGTCCTCCTGGAGGCCGAAGGTGGTGAAGGCGGTGCGGGGGGCAGGCGGATAAAGATCCTTTCCGGTGAGCGAATTGAGAATGGTGGCGCTGCGCCAGGCGGCGAGGCCGAGGTCGGGTGCGCCCACGCCGTGGGTGTGCAGTTCGGCGTTCTGGACGTACACCGAGCCGGTCACGGACGGGTCGAGGACGAGCTTGAACTCCTCGTCGACGCGTAGGCGTTCGCTGCTGTCGCGGCGCAGGTACGGGTCGAGCCCGGCGAGGACGCGGTCGAGCGGACGCTCGCGGTATCCGGTGGCGAGGACGACCGCGTCGGTGGTGAGCCGGGAGCGGCTGTCCTGCTGGAGGTGTTCCAGGTGCAGCTCGACCTTGGTGTTGGCGATGCGGCCGGCGGTGCGGACCCGGACGCCGGGGGTGAGGACGGCGTCGGGCCAGCCGCCGTGCAGGGTGCGCCGGTACAGCTCGTCGTGGATGGCGGCGAGGGTGCCGGCGTCGATGCCCTTGTGCAGCTGCCACTGCGCGGTGACCAGCCGGTCCCGGACGGGCTCGGCGAGGGCGTGGAAGTAGCGGGTGTAGTCGGGGGTGAAGTGCTCCAGGCCGAGCTTGGAGTACTCCATCGGGGCGAACGCCTCGGTGCGGCCGATCCAGTGCAGCTTCTCCCGTCCGGCGGGGCGGTGCCGGAGCAGGTCGAGGAAGACCTCGGCGCCGGACTGTCCGGAGCCGACGACGGTGACGTGCTCGGCGGCCAGGATCTCGGTGCGGTGGTCCAGGTAGTCGGCGGCGTGGACGACCGGCACGCCCGGGGCGTCCACCAGCGGCTTGAGCGGGTCGGGCACATGGGGCACGGTGCCGATGCCCAGGACGACGTTGCGGCTGTAGGTGCGGCCCAGTGCCTCGGCCTCGCCCTCGGCGTCGAGCTGGGTGAAGTCGACCTCGAACACGTCCCGTTCGGGGTTCCAGCGGACCGCGTCGACCTGGTGGCGGAAGCGCAGTCCGGGCAGGCTCTGGGCGACCCAGCGGCAGTAGGCGTCGTATTCGGCGCGCTCGATGTGGAAACGCTCGGCGAAGTAGAAGGGGAAGAGCCGCTCGCGGGTCCTGAGGTAGTTCAGGAAGCTCCATGGGCTGGTCGGGTCGGCGAGGGTCACCAGGTCGGCGAGGAAGGGCACTTGGATGGTGGCGCCCTCGATGAGCAGGCCGGGGTGCCAGTCGAAGCCGGGGCGCTGTTCGTAGAAGACGGCGTCGAGTTCGGCGAGCGGGTGGGCGAGGGCGGCCAGCGAGAGGTTGCACGGGCCGATGCCGACGCCGACCAGGTCACGGGGGGAGGCGGGCTCGTGGCGTGGGGGGTTGGTCATGCGAGGGTGCCTTCTTCTGCGAGTTTCAGGAGCTGGACCAGGTCGTCCAGCCGGATGTGGGGGTTGAGGAGGGTGGCCTTGAGCCAGAGGCGGCCGTCCGGCCGGGCGCGCCCGAGGACGGCCCGGCCCTCGTGCAGCAGCCTGCGGCGTACGGCGGCGACGGTGGCGTCGGCGGCGCCCGCGGGCCGGAAGAGGACGGTGCTGATGACGGGCCGGTCGTACAGCTCGAAGCCGGGGTGCTCCTCGACCAGCGCGGCGAACTCGCCCGCCCGTGCGCAGACCTGGTCGACCAGGGCACCGAGTCCGGTGCGGCCGAGGGTCTTCAGGGTGACCGCGATCTTGAGGATGTCGGGGCGGCGGGTGGTGCGCAGGGAGCGGTCGAGCAGGTCGGGCAGTCCGGCCTCGGTGTCGTCGTCGGCGTTCAGATAGTCGGCGTGCTGGTGGAGTACGGCGAGTTCGCCGGGGCGGGCGACGGCGAGGAGGCCTGCGGGGACCGGCTGCCAGCCGAGCTTGTGCAGGTCGAGGGTGACGGTGAGGGCGGCTTCCAGCCCGGCGAGCTTGTCGCGGTGCCGGTCGCTGAACAGCAGGCCGCCGCCGTAGGCGGCGTCGATGTGCAGTCGGGCGCCGTGTGCGGCGCACAGGCCGGCGATCTCGGGCAGCGGGTCGATGAGGCCGGCGTCGGTGGTGCCGGCGGTGGCGGCGACCAGCAGCGGGCCGGAGAGCGTGGTGAGGGCTTCGTCGAGGGCGGCGAGGTCGAGGGTGCCGCCGGGGGCCGGGACGACGACCGGGTCGGGCAGGCCGAGCAGCCAGGCGGCGCGCGGCAGCGAGTGGTGGGCGTTGGCTCCGCAGACCAGCCGGACACTGCCGCCGTGCGCCTCGCGGGCGAGCAGCAGGGCGAGCTGGTTGGACTCGGTGCCGCCGGTGGTGACGAGGGCGTCGGCGAGACGGGCGGTGCGGGCGAGGGCGCGAGTGACCGCGGCCTCCAGGGCGGAGGCGGCCGGGGCCTGGTCCCAGGAGTCCAGGGACGGGTTGAGGGTGCTGACGGCGAGGTCGGCGGCGGTGGCCACGGCGAGCGGTGGGCAGTGCAGATGGGCCGCGCACAGCGGGTCGGCGGGGTCGGCGGCGCCCTCGGCCAGGGCGTGCACCAGGGCGCCCAGAGCACCGGGGTCGCCTTGCTCCGGCAGCGCGTCGCCGAGCACGCCGGCGACGCGCGCGGCCACGGCCTCCGGGCCCCCGCCGGGGAACGGCCCGCCGCGTGCCCGGGCACCGGCCGCGAGCGCGTCGAGGACGGTGTCGAGCAGAGGGCGCAGGGTCCCGGGGCCGTGCGGGCCCGAGGCGAGGGGTGGGGTGCGCAGAGGTTCTGCACCGCTCATCGGCTGTCCCTCCGCTCGTGGACCCGGCCCTCGCGCTTCCGGCGTTCACGGGGCCGTGGGCTTCCAGGTTGTACGGGAAGAGCCCCGTGTGTCCTGAAAGTTCAACGATCGGAACCCGAAAGGGGGTACGGCGGAAGCGGAGCGTTCAGGCCTTTGCGCCGAAGTCCTCGGCGTGATCCCGCGCCCACTCGGCGAACGTGCGCGCCGGGGTGCCGGTGAGCTTGTGCACCGTGTCGGTGATCTCCGGCGGCACGCCGACCGTCTCCTGGAAGGTCTGCAGCAGCCGCTCCAGCAGGGGCGGCGGGACGTGCGGGAACAGTTCCGGGCCCGCCTCGCGGGGGTCGGTCTCGACGAAGGTCAGCTCCCTGCCGACGGCCTCGCCGATCGCCGCGAGCTGGCCGGCGTTGCTGATCGCCTCGGGGCCGGTCAGCCGGTGCGCGGCACCCTCGTGTCCGCCGTCGAGCAGGACCCGCTCGGCGACCGCCGCGATGTCGTCCTCGTGGATGGGCGCGGAGAGCCCGTCCGCGAAGACGCCCCGGACGGCGTTGCCGGCGCGGATCTGCGGCACCCACTGCAGGGCGTTGGTGGCGAAGGCGTTCGGGCGCAGGAAGGTCCAGTCGAGCCCGCTGTCACGGATCTGCCGTTCGGCGGTGGCGTGCATGATGTGGATGGGGTGGGTCTCGTCGGCGCCCTCCTGGATGATGCCGCTGGAGAGCAGCACGACGTGCCGTACGCCGTGGGCGCGGGCCGCCGCGAGCAGCTCGGGCGTGGTGGCCTGGGCGTAGAGGAAGAGGGCCGTCGCCCCGCCGAACAGGCCTGCGGGGTCGTCCGGTTGGAACCGGACCACCTCGGCGGCGCCGGGCAGGGCGGCCCGTTGCGGGTCACGGGTGAGCGCCCGCACGGGCCTGCCCGCGGCGAGGAGACGGTCGACGAGGGCACGGCCGACATTGCCGGTCGCGCCGGTCACTACGATCACGGAAACTGCCTCCGAAGGATCGGACTGGTCGTTCCTGACAGCCCGAGCCTAGGAAGGCCGTCCGCACCGGCGCATCGTCGGCAGGGACCAGCCGCGCCCTAGGCCGCCGGACCTACTCCGCCTCCGCCTCCGCCGACTGCGCCTCGGCCGCCTCCTGTGCCTGCTCGCCGCGCACCCGCAGGGCGCGGGCCAGGTCGTCGAGGCGGTCGGCGAGGGTACGGCGCAGGGCCGGGGTGGGGTCGGCGCCTTGCAGACAGGCCTCGCCCAGCCGCAGGTTCTCGGTGTCGACGGCATGGGCCGGGAAGGCCCAGCGGCCGGCGGCGACCGCTATGGCGGGGCCGCGCCGGGCACTGACGGCGACGGCGTCCGTGTAGAAGCGCGGCACGTACTGCCGTACCAGCTCGGCCTGTTCGGGCTGCCAGAAGCCCTGGGCGGTGGCCGTGAAGAGGTAGTTGGACAGCTCGTCGCCGGCGAACATGGCCTCCCAGGCCGTCCGCTTGGCCTCCGGGTCGGGCAGGGCGGCACGGCAGCGGGCGGCGCCCTCCTGGCCGGTGGCGCTCGGGTCGCGCTCCAGCTCGGCGGCGATGGCGGCCTCGTCGGTGGCGCCGAGCGCGGCGAGCCGGCCGAGAATGCGCCAGCGCAGCTCGGGGTCGAGCTCCGGCCCGCCGGGCACCGTGCCGTCGGCGAGCCAGGCGGCGATGGTGTCGGGGTGGGCGGCAGCGGAGATCAGATGGCGTACGGCGATCAGGCGCAGGCCCGGATTGTCGCCGTCCTCGGTGCGGCGCAGGAGGTCGCGGCAGAGGGCGGTGAGGGTCGACAGGGCGGCCGGGCGGTCCTCGGGCGTCAGGTACTGGTCGGCGATCTGACCGGAGGCGAAGGCGAGGACACCCTGGACCAGGGCGAGGTCGGTCTCGCGCGGGAGGTGGGCGCGGGCCGTCTCCAGGTAGCCGGCGGGCGGGAGTTCACCGTCGCGTACGGCGTCCCTGAGGGCGTTCCAGACGACCGCGCGGGTGAGCGGGTCGGGCAGGCCCGACAGCCCGGCGCGGACGGCCTGGAAGGATCCGGGGTCGAAGCGGACCTTGGCGTAGGTGAGGTCGCCGTCGTTGAGCACGAGCAGGG